>NZ_FXZC01000024.1 GCF_900169275.1 Brevibacterium casei CIP 102111
CACATCGAGGTCGACATTCTTCACGGCATCAAGTCCGCCGAAGCGTTTCCCGAGGCCTCTGATTTCGAGCAGCGTCACTTCTTCTCCTCGGTCGTGGTGATGGTGTCGGCGGGAGCTCCTCGGTGACCGGCAGCGTCAGCGCTGCTCGGAGTGCCGGCAGGAGTTGAGCCGTCCTTGCGAGCGGAGCCGGTTCGTCGCTTTCGCGCTCGTTTGTCGATGAACCCGGCCACGGTGCCCATGCCTCCGCGCGGGATGAACATCAGAAACTCGAATGTCTTGTCCACGGTCGCAGCATCGGGGCCGATGAAACCGACGACGGAGGCATAGAGGCCGCCGCCGATGCCGCCGAAGAAGGCTGACGCAGCGAAGGCGAGCTGCTTGCTCAGCCCCACATTCACGCCGATCGCGTCGGCAAGGTCCTCGCTGGTTCGAATCGTCAGCAGTGTGCGACCAACGCTGGAGCGACGGATCGCATACGTGACGTAGACGCAGGCCAGAAGGATGATGAAGACGAGATAGAACATCGCCGTCGGGTTGCTGAAATCGATCAGATCCCCAGCCTCGGGGAACTTCACATTGTTGACTCCGGAATGGGCGTGAGTCACCGATTCCCATCGGCTGATGGTAAGATAGATGATGAAGCCGATGGCCATCGTGAAGATGGCGAAGTACTCGTCCTTCGTGCGCAGGGCGATCAGTCCGGACAGATAGCCGATGGCAGAAGTGCCGACCACACCGACGAGGAAAGCCTGCCAGAACGACCAGTCGAAATCGGTCGTCAGCAAGCCGACTGCGTATGCTCCGATGCCGAAGAAGCCGCCCGGGGCGAGAGACAGCTGCCCTGTGAAGCCGAGGATGATGTTCAGCCCGTAGACCGCGATCGCCGAGCACAGACCGACTGTGATCACTCGCATGATGTAGTTCTCATCGCCGAATGCCACCGGTGTCAGGGCAATGACGAGAAGCACGGCCAAAGTTCTTTTTTTTAATGATTCGTCCACCACCGAGATCTACACTCTTTCCCTACGTCCTCGCCTTCAACGCCC
>NZ_FXZC01000023.1 GCF_900169275.1 Brevibacterium casei CIP 102111
CTAGTGTCCTGCGCCTTAAATTCGGTCTGTAAGTTGTAGGATTGGAGTATGGCGCGAACTGGACGACCCAAGGCCGAACTGATCCTGACGGATGAGGAGCGGGAGCAGCTTGAGCGCTGGACTCGGCGTCGTAAGTCGTCTCAGGCGCTCGCGTTGCGCTCGCGGATCGTGTTGGCGTGTGGGGATGGCATGTCGAACAAGGACGTGGCCGCGTTGGTGGGTTGCTCGGATCCCACGGTGACGAAGTGGCGCTCTCGGTTCGTGGAGGCCCGTCTGGACGGTCTCGTTGATGATCCTCGCCCGGGGCGCCCGGCGACGATCACTGCGGAGCAGGTCGAGGATGTCGTGGTCGCGACGCTGGAGTCGACGCCCGCGAACGCGACGCATTGGTCGCGGGCGAAGATGGCCGAGCGCACCGGACTGTCGAAGTCCACGATCGGACGGGTATGGAAGGCGTTCGGTTTGAGACCTCACCAGGCGGACGGATTCAAGCTCTCTAACGACCCGCTGTTCGTGGAGAAGGTCTACGACATCGTCGGCCTCTACCTCGACCCGCCCGAATCCGCCGTCGTTCTTTCGGTGGATGAAAAATCTCAAGTGCAGGCGCTGTCGCGGTCACAGCCCGCGTTCCCGATGATGCCGGGCATGCCCGAAAAGCGCACGCACGACTACTTCCGACACGGCACGACGAGCCTGTTCGCGGCGATGAATGTCGCTGACGGCACGGTGATCGCGTCCACCCATCGCCGACACCGTGCGGTGGAGTTCAAGAAGTTTCTGCAGAAAATCGATCAGAACGTGCCCGAGCATCTGGATGTGCATGTTGTCTGCGACAACTACGGCACACACAAGCACCCGGCCGTGACAGCGTGGGTCGAAAAGCACCCCCGGTTCCACATGCACTTCACGCCGACGTACTCATCGTGGATCAATCAAGTCGAGCGGCTCTTCGCCGAAGTCACCCGCGAACTCCTCCAACGCTCAGATCACCGCAGCGTGCAAGCACTGGAGAAAGACCTCCGCGGCTGGATCAAAGCATGGAACGAGAACCCGAAACCCTTCATCTGGACCAAGACCGCCGACGAGATTCTCACCTCCATCGGACGACTTCTACAACGAATCAACGGCGCGGGACACTAG
>NZ_FXZC01000022.1 GCF_900169275.1 Brevibacterium casei CIP 102111
TGGGCTGACCCCGGGATGTAGGTCCAGTCGTTGTGTGAGTCGTCTTGATGCTCGCTGCTGCGGGCAGGAAGACTGGTCTCATCATGACGAACACGAGGAAGCGGCACACGCCTGAGCAGGTCGTGCGCAAGCTCGGACAGGCCGACCGGATGCTGGCCGATGGCGCGGACGTCGCGGCGGTGTGCCGCGAGCTGGGCGTGTCGGAACAGACGTACTACCGGTGGCGCAACCAGTACGGCGGGCTCAAGGCCGACGACGCCAAGCGCCTCAAGGAGCTCGAGAAGCAGAACGCCACCCTCAAGCGTCTGCTCGCTGAAGCAGAGCTGGAGAAGGCGGCGCTGAAGGAGCTGGCAGAGGGAAACTTCTAGGCCCGGGCAGGAGGCGCGCCGCTGTCGCTCACCTCATCGCGAAGATGCGGGTGAGCGAGCGGATGGCGTGCCGGCTGACCGGGCTATCCAGGTCCGCCTACCGGCGCACCCTCAAGGCCGATACCGTCGCCGACCCCGACGCCGCCTTGCGTGAATGGCTGCGCGGTTACGCGAAGAAGCACCCCCGCTGGGGCTACCGGCGCGCGTGCCACGACGCCCGCGGCGAGGGCTGGCAGGTCAACCACAAGAAGATCCAGCGGCTATGGCGCGAGGAAGGCCTACGCGTGCCCCAGCGACGTCGCCGTAAGCGCATCGGCTCCTCGACCACGGACGCCCCCAAGGCGTGCGCCCCGAACGTGGTGTGGGCCATCGACTTCCAGTTCGACGTCGACGAGGCCGGGCGTCCGATCAAAATCGCGTCGATCGTGGACGAGCACACCCGGGTCTGCCTCGGCGGCCTCGTGGAACGCTCCATCACCGCCGACCGTCTCACCGACCATCTCGACGACCTCGTTAAGCTGCACGGACCGCCCGCGGTCCTCAGAAGCGACAACGGGCCCGAGTTCATCAGCCAGGCGATCGCCGACTGGGCCGGCACCCGCACCGGCTTGTCGTACATCCCGCCCGGCTCGCCGTGGCTCAACGGCTACGTCGAGTCGTTCAACTCCCGCCTGCGCGACGAGTGCTTGAACATCAACAGCTTCTACTCACTGCTGCACGCCCAGGTCGTCATCGGCGACTGGAAGGTCGAGTACAACACCGTGCGACGCCACTCGGCGCTGGGCTACCTCACCCCGGCCGACTATGCTCGCCACTGCACCCACGAAATGGAACCCGACGACTCACACAGAGACCGGACCTAACAACGGGGGCGGCCCA
>NZ_FXZC01000007.1 GCF_900169275.1 Brevibacterium casei CIP 102111
GCCGAGTCCAGCGCTCAAGCTGCTCCCGCTCCTCATCCGTCAGGATCAGTTCGGCCTTGGGTCGTCCAGTTCGCGCCATACTCCAATCCTACAACTTACAGACCGAATTTAAGGCGCAGGACACTAGTCGAGAGGTCGTCTCTCGAGTTGCAGGCGGACCGCGGTCGCAGTGGGGTTCGGCTCGATCCGCTGTACATAGATATATAGCGAGTCTCATCGCCGTGGATGGTGGACCGCGGTCAGCTCTGCTAGCTCGGCGAGTCCCGAGTGAACAGATCCGGCCCTTCTGAACCGGTCTGTCCTCGTGTCCTGACGTGGTGCTCGCCAATCGACCAAACCGAGATGTCGATGCCAGAACGGCTCCTCTGGCCATCGTCCCTGCCGCCATCCCTGAAGGGGGCAGCATCGTTGCGCCACTGCGCATCGTCGTGCGCCCTGGAACAGCGGTCTGTCGGATTCGCCGGTCGCGGCTCTCTTGTCTATACGTACCGGCAGACCTGGTCCGCGCTGCAGGTCTCGGGCTCGGGGTGCGCCGCGTCGTCCCGGAGGTTGGCGATGGTGTCGCGCAAGGCGGTGAGCTGGGCGATCTGCTGCTCGATGTCGCGCAGGCGCGCGTCGAGCAGGTCTCGGACGTGGGCGCACGGGGCGTGGCCGGCGTCGCGGATGTCCACAATCTGGCGGATCTGGGCGAGCGTGAGGCCGGCAGCCTGGCCGCGGTGGACGAAGTCGACGCGCGCGATTGCGTCCGGCGGGTAGTCGCGGTACCCCGACGACGTCCTGTCGGGCGGGGGGAGCAGCCCCTGCTCTTCGTAGAACCTCAGCGTCTTCGCCGTGGTGCCGGCCGCCTCGGCGAATTCCCCGATCCTCATGGCCTCCTCCATCCGTGTCGCGGCCGCGCTTGACCTTCCCCTGTACTGGAAGGTCCAGTATGGCTGAGACGGAGCAGAAATCCAAGGACTGACAGGAGCAGCGATGCCTACCAAGTACGACCTCGCCATCATCGGATCCGGAGGCGGCGCGTTCGCCGCCGCCATCCGCGCGACCACGCTCGGCAAGTCGGTGGCGATGATCGAGCGCGGGACCTTCGGCGGCACGTGCGTGAACACCGGCTGCGTGCCGTCGAAGGCGCTCATCGCCGCCGCTGATGCCCGGCATGTTGCCGTAGACGCCTCGCAGCGGTTCCCCGGCATCGCCACGGCCGCGGGACCGGTGGACATGCCGACGCTGATTGGCGGGAAGCAGGACCTCGTCGAGGGCTTGCGGGGTGAGAAGTACGTGGACGTCGCCAAGTCGTACGGCTGGCACGTACGGCAGGGCGAAGCCGCGTTCGCCGGCACCCCTGAAGCTCCGGTCCTCGAGGTCAGGTCTGCCGAGGGCGCTGTCGAGACGATCGAGGCCGCCCAGTACCTGGTCGCCACAGGCTCACATCCCTGGGCCCCGCCGATCGACGGGCTGGAGGAGGCCGGGTACCTGACCTCCACGACGGCGATGGAGCTGACCGAGGTCCCCGAGTCGCTGCTGGTGCTCGGCGGCGGATACGTGGCGCTGGAGCAGGCCCAGCTGTTCGCCCGCCTCGGATCGAATGTCACCCTCCTGGTGCGCTCCCGGCTGGCCTCGAAGGAGGAGCCGGAGGTGTCCAAGGCGCTGGCCGAGGTCTTCGCCGACGAGGGCATCCGGGTGGTCCGCCGAGCGGTCCCGACCAGCGTCGCTCGCAGCGCCGACGGGAAGGTCATCGTGGCCGCCGACGTGTCCGGCGGTTCGCAGGAGTTCCGCGCCGACCAGCTCCTGGTCGCGCTCGGCCGCCGGCCCGTGACCGATGCCTTGAACCCTGAGGCGGTGGAGGTCAAGACCGGCGAATCCGGGCAGATCGTGGTCTCCGACCAGCTGCAGTCCTCGAACCCCCGGATCTGGGCCGCCGGCGACGTGACCGGGCACCCCGAATTCGTCTACGTCGCCGCCCACCACGGCACTCTGGTCGCCGAGAACGCCTTCGCCGACGCCGAGAGGTCGGTGGACTATGCCCGGTTGCCGCGTGTGACGTTCACCGGGCCTGCCATCGGCGCGGTCGGCATGACCGAGAAGCAGGTCCTCGACGCAGGCATCCGCTGCGACTGCCGGGTGCTGCCGCTGGAGTACGTGCCCCGCGCGCTGGTGAACCGGGACACCCGCGGGTTCATCAAGATGGTCGCCGACGCGGACACCGGAGAGATCCTCGGCCTCACCGCCGTTGCCAAGGACGCCGGAGAGCTCGCCGCTGCCGGAGTCCACGTGCTCGGCAAGAGCGTCGCGGAGGTCGCCGACGCCTGGGCCCCGTACCTGACCATGGCCGAGGGCATCCGGATCGCCGCCAAGGCCTTCACCGCCGACGTCTCGAAGCTGTCCTGCTGCGCCTGACCCGACCCGGAAGCAGCACCTGCCCGAACTCAGAAATGGAGGAAACCGAAATGTCCGACCTCAGCACGCAACTGCCCGATCGGCTCAACAGGCCCGAGGAGACCGGCCTCGACCCCGGCCTGCTGGTCCCGCTGCTGCGGCTGCTCGTCGACGGCGACCCCGTCACGATCGAGCAGCTCGCCACCGCCGCCGGCCGCACCCCTGAGCAGGCCTGCAACGGACTGGCCGCCGTGCCCGACACTGAGTACGACGACCAGGGCCGCATCGTCGGCCAGGGCCTCACCCTGCGCCCGACCCCGCACCGATTCGCCGTGGCCGATCAGGAGCTCTACACCTGGTGCGCCTTGGACACCCTGGTCTTCCCTGGCCTCCTCGACCGGGCGGCCCGCGTGGAGTCTGTCTCCCCGGCCAGCGGCGAGAGGATCGTCGTCGCCGTCAACGTCGACCCTGCCACCGGCGTCACCCGCGTCGAACCCGCGAGCGCCGTCGTGTCCCTGGTGAACCCGGAGCAGATCACCTCGATCCGCTCCTCGTTCTGCGACCAGGTGCACTACTTTACATCTGCAGACGACGCCGCCGGATGGCTCGCTGAGCACCCAGGGGCTCAAGCGGTGCCGGTGATCGAAGCCCATCGGATCGGCATCGAACTCGCTTCCCACCTGCTCGACCGGCTCCGGGCCGACGCCCAGACTGCCGACCGCTGCCACCGCTGCTGCTAGCCGGGCCCCGAATGAAACGAGAACACCGATGACGACCAGACGCGACGACCGACCCGGCGGCGGCCTGGTGCTCGGGGCAGGGGTCGTGCTCCTCATGGCACTGTGCTGCGGTCTGCCGCTGCTCATCGCCGGCGGCGTGCTCGCCGGCCTCGGCGGGATCCTCGCCAACCCCTGTGTGGTAGGCACCGGCATGGCGCTCGTGGTGCTCGTCGTACTCGCCGCCGCCCACCGCCGGACCCGCAGCGACCGCACCGGCCACGACTGCTGCCCGACCATTGATTCCGATCATGCCACCGACACGAAGGAAGACCAGAACCTATGACCACCCCCCCTCACCCGCCGCGCGGCGCTCTCGTTCGCAGGCCTCATGGTCGCAGGACCGCTGGTCCTGACCGCCTGCGGCAAATCTGACGACGCCGCGCCCACAGCCGATGTCGGCTCGCCCGCGGCCGTGACCAGCATCGACGGCAGGCAGGTCAGCCTGCCCGCCGCGGGGAAGCCCACCGCGGTGTTCTTCTTCTCTGTCGGCTGCGGCGAATGCGTCGGCGGGGTCCGATCCCTCGGCGAGGCCGCCGCCAGCGCGGAAGCGAACGGCACCGGTGCCGGATTCCTCGCCGTCGACATGGATCCGCGCGAAACCAAGGAGACTATCGAAGGCTTCATGAAATACGTCGAGGCTGAACGCGTCCCCGCCGCCATCGACCAGGGCGCAACCCTGTCCCAGCGATTCGACGTCGCCGCGCTATCCACGCTCATCATCGTCGATTCCGACGGCCGGGTGACTTTCCGCGCCACCGACCCCGACGCTGAGACGATCATCGGCGAGCTCGAAAAGGCCGGGGCCTGAGCCATGGGTGGACTCCTTGCCCTCGCCTTCGCTGCCGGAATGATCGCCCCGGTCAACCCCTGCGGTCTTGCACTGCTTCCGGCATGGATCACCCACGCGCTGGGCGACGCCGCATCCTCCCCGGCCCCGGTGCGCCTCCTGCGATCGCTGCGGGCAGGCCTCGCCGTGACAATCGGGTTCGCAGGCACGCTGGCGCTGGCGGGTATCGCTGTGAGTGCCGGAGCGCGGAGCCTGATCCAGGCCGCTCCAGCACTGGGGCTCGCCGTCGGCGTCGTGCTCGTCCTGTTCGGCGCGGCGATGCTGGCCGGTCGCTCGTTCTCGCTCCGGCTGCCCGGCATCCCCAGCCGGGTCACGGCGCGTCCGCCGAGCACCGCACGCATGGTCGTCTTCGGGGTCGGCTACGCCGCGGCGTCGCTGTCGTGCACCTTCGGAGTGTTCCTCGCCGTCGTCGCGCAGGCGCAGGCCACAGCCAGCTTCGCCGGCCTGCTCCTCGTCTTCGCCGTCTACGCCGCGGGATCCGCGAGCGTCCTGCTGCTCGTCGCCGTCACCGCTGCCGCTGCCGGTACGGCGCTCTCGCGACGCATTGCCTCACTGGCACGCTATGGCCCCAGGGTCACCGCCGCCGTGCTCATCCTCACCGGGGCCTACCTGGCCTGGTACTGGTACCCGGCCGTCACCGGTGACGCTTCAGCGTTCGGCCGCACCAATGCCGTCGCCGCGGTCGCAACTTCGGTGTCTGACTGGGTCCAGGGGCACGTCGGCGTCGTGACCGGAGTGTCCGTCGCGGCCGTGTTCGTCGCGCTGCTGCTCGGAACCCTCGCCGGACGCCGTCCTATGTCCATCTGGAAGGCCAATGGAGACTGCTGCGACGCCGAGCAAGCGCACTCTGCCGACGACCGGCCGAGCGCGACGACGGAGTGAGCACGACTCTGCCGGAATCTGAGGACGATTGACTCGACGTCGTAACTACCGCCGAGCGCCAAAACTACAGCGCCAAGATCATCTGGCGGCGAATATGGCGGGGAAGACTTCCGGCCCGTACCGAGAAGGTGAGTGGACGCGACGGACGCCCGCTCATCAGGACAATGATCCGAGTCTCGGTCTTGGACTAGGCGCTCGGCTCGGTCGTGCACGACGTGCACGTCCAGAAGATCGGCAAAGCTGCGCTGCGGCTGACGCGCGAACAGGCGAGGACATCACCCGGATCTTCGCTGACCACCTGCTCGAATGTGATGGCAAACGAAAATGAGGTGTCGAAGCTGGGTCTTCGCAGCAGGGATGTAATGTCCATCCGTCGATGGCAGAGGTTTCCTGGACCGTAGATCGCTTGTGGCCGGCTCTTTCCTCGACTGCGCCCGTTCCTCTCAGGCTGAAGTCCTGAGGCTCCGTTCTCGTAACATAGGCACTGTACGTCACCACGCCCGCCGGCGTGAATCCGCCGGTGAACAGTTCAGACCCCTTCGTCACACCTCCCGTAATTCATTGCTCCTATTGTGTGACGCAGGCTACGGGGTGCACCTTCTGGCTGGCTATGGGATCGCTCGACACCCGTGCGAGCGCTGCGGAACGCAGATAGTACGGAAGAAGATCATGAACCGATCGAGCCACCTCTGCCCGGTTTGCCAGCTGGAACGATAGAGGCCCTGCTTCACGCGATGAGTGTTGCTTCGACGCGCCTTGATCAATGCACGTAGGCCCCAGCATCGATCGAATACGCCCCGCCGGATGCAAGAACTCGGTGAAGTAGAACTGAACCGGACTCCGAAGACCGAGGTCGCACTTTCGTGACGAAACATCTCCTGTGGGTGGCGATGTTCAGCTGTTCCAGTTTCATCACGGCTGGGCATTTCGTACGCGATGATTTTCGCCCGGCCTCGGCGAGGCGAGGTTCAGGCAGACCAGGCCGACACCGGCGACCACGAAGACGTCCGCGATGTTCCCGACGAAGAGGCTCCCGTAGGCGAGGAAGTCCGTGACGTGCCCTTGACCGATCGCGGGCGGGTTACCGAGCCGGTCGACGAGGTTGCCGACCGCACCGCCGAGGACCATGCCCAGGGCAAGGCCCCACCGCAAGCCCCGAAGCCGCGCGGCGAACACGACCACCGCCACCGAAGCGAGGACGCCGACGGCCGTGAAGATCCACGTCGATCCCGCGCCGAGCGAGAACGCGGCCCCGGGGTTGTAGACCAGGGACAGGCCGAACAAGTCGCCGAGCAGCGGGACCCGTTCGCCCGGCGTCAGCCGCGCGGCCGCGAGGGCCTTCGTCCCCTGGTCCAGAGCGAGGCCGAGCGCGCCGACGGCGAGAGCTGCGCCGACCGCCCGCCGGGTGGGAGGAGGCGGGGCCTTCTCGTCCGCGACGCCGGCGTCAGCCGTCTCGACGGCATCCGGCACGTTCACGAGGCGGTCTTCCTCGTCCTGGCGGCGCGGAGCCCGTTGAGGATCACTATCACCTCGGCGATCTCGTGCACCAGCACCACCGCTGCGAGGCCGAGCACGCCGAACAGCGCCAGCGGCAGCAGCGCGGTGATGATCAGCAGGGACAGGATGATGTTCTGGTTGATGATGTGCCTGCCGCGGCGGGCGTGGTCGAACGCGCGCGGGAGGAGTCGCAGGTCGTGGCCGGTGAAGGCGACGTCGGCGGACTCGATCGCGGCGTCGGAGCCGGTCGCGCCCATCGCGATGCCGATGTCCGCGGCGGCCAGGGCGGGGGCGTCGTTGATGCCGTCGCCGATCATCGCGACCGAGCCGTGCCTGCCCAGCTCGCTGATCGCGGCGGCCTTGTCCTCGGGACGCAGCTCGGCGCGGACGTCCTCGATCCCGGCCTGCGCGGCCAGCGCCCGGGCGGTGCGGGCGTTGTCGCCGGTGAGCATCGTCACCCCGACGCCCTGGGCGGCGAGGGTGCGGACCACCTCGGGGACCTCGGGGCGCAGCTCGTCGCGGACCCCGATCGCGGCGACCGGGACGTCGTCGCGGTGCACGATCACGACGGTCATGCCCTGCTCCTCCAAGCCCGCGACCTGGTCCTTGAGCGTCCCGGCGTCCAGCCAGCGGGGGCTGCCGACGGTGACCCGGGCCCCGTCGAGGGTGCCCTCGATGCCGTGCCCGGCCTGCTCGGTCACGTCCAGGGCGGCGGGGGCTCCGGGCGAGGCGGCGGTGATCGCGGCGGCCAGCGGGTGGGTGCTGTGCTGCTCCAGGGACGCCGCCCACGCCAATGCCCGCGCCTCGTCCACTCCGTCGGCGGTGAGGACGGCGGTAACGGCGGGCTCGTTGCGGGTGAGGGTGTCGGTCTTGTCGACGGCGACGTGGCGGATCACGCCGAACCGCTCGAACACGGCACCGGATTTGATGATCACGCCGAATCTGCTCGCCGAGCCGATCGCGGCGACGACGGTCAGCGGGACGGAGATCGCCAGCGCGCACGGCGACGCGGCGACGAGCACCACGAGGGCGCGGGTGATCCACAGCTCCGGGTCGCCCAGCAGCGAGCCGATGACCGCGACGAGAGCGGCGAGGATCAGCACGCCAGGCACGAGCGGCCGGGCGATGCGGTCGGCCAGGCGGGCACGGTCCCCCTTCTCGGCCTGCGCCTGCTCCACCAGCTCCACGATCGTGGTCAGCGAGTTGTCGGTACCCGCCGCGGTCGTCTCGACCTCCAGGGCACCGGCAGTGTTGATCGCCCCGGCCGACACCGCGTCGCCGGGCTCGACCTCCACCGGGATCGACTCCCCGGTGATCGCCGAGGTGTCCAGGCTCGACCGGCCCGTGCGGACGATCCCGTCGGTCGCGATCCGCTCACCCGGACGCACGAGCATCAGCTGACCAACGGCCAGATCCTTCGCGGCGACCTCCACGGACGCGCCATCCCGCCGGATGGTCGCGGTCTCCGGGACCAGCTTGAGCAGCGCCCGCAGCCCGCCGCGGGCGCGGTCCATCGCCTTGTCCTCCAGCGCCTCGGCGATCGAGTACAAGAACGCCAGCGCCGCGGCCTCCTCGACGTAGCCGAGGATGACCGCGCCCACCGCGCTGATCGTCATCAGCAGCCCGATGCCCAGCTTGCCCTTGAACAGCTTGCGGACCGCGCCCGGGGTGAACGTCGACGCACCCAGCAGCAGGCCGATCCAGAACGCCACCAGCGACGGGATCTCCGCCCCCGTCCATTCCAGGACCAGGCCCGTGCCGAAGGCGACGCCGGAGAGCACCGGGACCATGATCCCGCGGTCACGCCACCACGGGCGCTCCCGCTCCTCCTCGGCCTCCTCGCCGACCCGGGTCTCCGGCTCGTCGCACCCGCACGCCGCGCTCACGCGCCCGCTCCAGTCCCGCAGCAGCCCGGCACCGTGCACTCGGCGTCCACGCACGGCGCGTGCTCGTCCACGGCCAGCGTCACGTCCACCAGCGCCGTGAGCGCCGCCGCGAGGTGCGGGTCGGCGATCTCGTAGCGCGTCTGCCGCCCCTCGGGCTCGGCGACCACGATCCCGCAGTCACGAAGACAGGTCAGGTGGTTCGACACGTTCGAGCGCGTCAGCTCCAGCTCGCGCGAGAGCACGGCCGGGTAGCTCGGCCCGTCCAACAGGGTCATCAGGATCCGGGAGCGCGTCGGGTCCGCCATGGCCCGGCCCAGCCGGTTCATGACGTCGAGGCGAGAAGCAATAGTCAGCATGCACTGAACTATACAGCAATGGCTGACCTATTGGCTATTACTGATGGGGCACCGGCGCGGTCCGTGCGAAGGCCCGGAACGCGCACTCGGACCGGCACTGCTCGTCGCTGTCCGGGCAGTCGTCGACGTGGGCCTGCGCCGCGCTCAGTTGTTCCTGGAGTACGGTCAGGATGCTGATCTGCCGTTCGACGGCGGCGATCTGCTCGGCCAGCAGCGGCTGCAGCGCGACCTTGACGCCGGTGCAGGTGCCCGTGTCGGCGAGCTCCAAGAGGCGGCGGATCTCGGGCAGTTCGAGTCCGAGCCGCTTGGCTGAAGCGATGAAGTCGAGCCGCTCGAGGTGGCCCTCGTCGAAGTCCCGGTATCCGTTCGGGCTCCGGCGCGCCGCGAGGAAGCCGAGGCGCTCGTAGTAGCGCAGCGTGCTCGCCGGCACTCCGCTGCGCTCGGCGACCTCGGAGATCTTCATGCTTCGAGCCTATGCTTCGCTAGCTTGACCTTCAACCCGGGTTCAAGGTCTAACGTTTTTCTGTAGGCGGGATTGCCCGCCCTTGCACGTGATGAGGGAGAACAGATGCAGATGAGCGTGGAATGGATGGAGCGGCACCAGGTCGCGCTCTATGTCGCGGGGCTGGCGATCGGGGCCGTCGTCGGGCTGGCCTGGCCCGTGGTCGCCTACCCGGCCGAGCTGGCGATCCACCCAGTGCTCGCGCTGCTGCTCTACGCCACGTTCCTCGGCATCCCGTTCGGCAGAATCGGGCACGCCTTCCGCGACTGGCGCTTCCTCGCCGCGATCCTCGTCGTGAACTTCGTGCTGGTGCCCGCCGTCGTCTGGCTGCTGTCGGGGATCGTGGCCCACGACCAGGTGCTCCTCGTCGGCGTGCTGTTCGTGCTGCTGACCCCGTGCATCGACTATGTGATCGTCTTCGCCGGGCTTGCCGGCGGCGACGAGGAGAAGCTCTTGGCAGCCGCCCCGCTGCTGATGCTCACCCAAATGCTCCTGCTGCCGCTGTACCTATGGCTGTTCGTCGGAGCGGAGTTCGTGGGGTCCGTGGAGTTCGCGCCGTTCGTCGAGGCCTTCGTGCTCATCATCGCCCTGCCCCTCGTGGGCGCGGCGCTGACCCAGCTGTCCGCGGCCAGATCGCGCGCCGCGCGCAGGGTCGAACAGGCGGTCATGGGCGCGATGGTGCCGCTCATGGTCGCCACGCTCGCGGTCGTCGTCGCCTCGCAGATCGCTGGCGTGAGCGCGCGGCTCGGCTCTCTGCTCCTCGCGGTGCCGGTCTACGTCCTCTTCGCCGCCGTGATGGTGCCGGTCGGGATGCTGGCGGGCAGAGTCGCGGGCCTCGACGTGCCGGGCAGACGGGCGATCGTGTTCAGCGGCGCGACCCGGAACTCACTCGTCGTGCTGCCGCTGGTGCTCGCGCTGCCCGCGGCGTTCGACCTCGCGCCCCTCGTGGTCGTCACGCAGACCCTGGTCGAGCTGGTCGTCATGGTGGTTTTCGTGCGACTGATCCCGTGGATCATCCGCGTGGCTCACGATCCTGAGATAGGACCGGCGAAGTCCGTGTCGTAGAAGCCTCGTGCAACGGGGGTGCCGGGATCCCTCAATCAGAGAAGTGCCGAAGGCGGGCCTCGGCTCTCGTCAGGGCGGCCGGCGGGCGTCGCTCAGGTCCCCACTACCACCTGATCGAACAGAAGGCCAAGAGAAGGAGAAGTGGAGGCCGGGACTGCTTCGATGGCGAAGGCGTCCTGTGCGCACGGGTCGCGGATGCCCGATCCTTCCTTCGATCGGGCAGTTGGTAGGTTGACGTCGTGAGGCCGTACTCTGGTGTGGAGGCAGCACACATCATACGCACGTCACTTAGCGGTGAAGTAGCCTCTGACCAGCGAAAACGCCATCGTCTTACTCTCCCAGTTTTTCAATGTATCTATCGTGGGAAGTAGGGCTACTTAAACATTGCATTAAAGCGGGTCGAAGGAGGCCGTTCACTCCAATGTCGCGATTGGCAGTGCCGGTCAGCGGGCCGGCGTCAACGAATCATACCCCGGTCTGACTTGGCACGACAGGCTCTGACCAAGCGCCTCGATAGCCCGACCTGTTCAGTAGCGCACCGCCGTAGCCCTGGGTCCCGGACACTGCGAGGTGCTACCCGTGCCTGAACTTCCTGAGGTCGAGGTCGTGCGCCGTGGACTCGACGATCATGTCCGTGGCCGGACGATCGCCTCGGCCACTATTCTGCATCCGCGTGCGGCCCGCCGTCATGTGCGCGGTACGGAGGATTTGGCCGCACGGATGGTCGGGGCGACGATCACGGGGACTGCCCGCCGCGGTAAGTACCTGTGGCTGATCCTGGACGGCGAGGACGCACTACTGGCTCACCTGGGGATGAGCGGGCAGATGCTCATCACGTCGCCTGATGCTGCCGTCGCTGCGCACGAGCGGGCGCGGATCACCTTCACCGACGGCGGCCACGATCTGCGGTTCGATGACCAGCGCACGTTCGGGCATCTGATGTACGACGAAGGCGGAGCGGTGCTACCCTCGCCGATCGCCCACATCGCGCGGGATCCGTTCGATCCGCTGTTCGACCAGCCGGCAGCAGTTGCGTTGATCAAGGCCAAAAAAACCGGCATCAAGCGCGTGCTGCTGGACCAGACGGTAGTGTCCGGCATCGGGAACATCTACGCCGACGAAGCACTCTGGGCTGCCAAGGTGCACGGGGAGACGGCGGCATCGTCCTTGAGCAAGCCAAGGATCTCAACGCTGATCGATGCTGCGCGCGACGTCATGGCCGCCGCGCTAAACCAAGGCGGAACCTCGTTCGATTCCCTCTATGTCGACGTGGCCGGCAGCAGCGGTTATTTTGCCCGCAGCCTGAATGCCTACGGTCGTACCGGCCAGCCTTGCACGCGCTGCGGGACGCCGATCGTGCGGGAACAATTCATGAACCGCTCGAGCCACTCGTGTCCGATCTGCCAGCGAAAATCGACAACGACCCTAGCGTGATGAGGAGTTTGCCTGAGGAGGCCAGGTCACGGACGTTGAGCAGACAGATGTGGAGAAAGTGCTCAGGGCTCCCGCGGACGACACAAGCTGTCCGTTCAGGGCACGAGCGAGAGCAGCACTCCTCCAGCAGCGCCGACGATCACGACGACCCACGGCGGCAGCTTCCACGCGATCAGGAGCACGAAGCAGACCAGCGCGAGAGCGAACGGGCCGGGGCCAGTGATCGCGGTGGAGAACACCGGGGAGTACAGGGCTGCGGCGAGGATACCGACGACCGCGGCGTTGGCTCCGCGCATCACGGCCTGGGCCCAGGGGCGCTGGCGCAGCGAGTTCCAGAACGGCAGCACGCCGACCAGGAGCAGGAATCCGGGCAGGAAGACGGCGACAAGGGCGATCGCCGCTCCGAGGACTCCGCCGGGCCCAGTGGTCGATGCCGTGCCCAGGAACGCGGCGAAGGTGAACAGCGGCCCGGGCACCGCCTGCGCAGCACCGTAGCCGGCCAGGAACTGCTGGTCGCCCACCCACCCGGTCTCGACGACTCCGGACTGGAGCAGCGGCAGGACGACATGCCCGCCGCCGAAGACCAGGGAGCCCGCGCGGTAAAAGGCGTCGAAGAGCGCTAGACCTCCTGAGCCCGTCGCGATCACTGCCACTGGCAGGCCGAGCAGCAGGATCCCGAACAGGACCAGGCTCGCTGCGCCGACGCCGCGCCGGACGGGGAAGTGCAGCGCCCCGCCGGTCGCCATGCTCGCAGCACGGCAGAAGAAGTACCCGGCGACCGCGCCGAGCGCGATCGCGATGACCTGCCCTGACGATCCGGCCAGCAGCAGGGCCGCGGCCGCGGCGACGGCTGCGATCGACGCGCGCTGCCTGTCGGGAGCCAGGCTCTTCGCCATCCCCAGGACCGCCTGGGCGACGATGGCGACCGCGACTATCTTCAGCCCGATGAGCAGTCCCTCGGCGACGGGGCCGGTGAACAGCGACGCCCCGTAGGCGAACGCGACCATCAGCGCCGCCGATGGCAACGTAAAGGCGAGGAACGCCGCCAGCGCGCCGAGGGCCCCGGCGCGGTGCATGCCGATCGCGAACCCGACCTGGCTCGACGCGGGGCCCGGCAGGAACTGGCAGAGCGCGACGAGGTCGGCGTACTCCCTGTCGTCCAGCCACTTCCGGCGCTCGACGGCCTCGGTGCGGAAGTAGCCCAGGTGCGCGATCGGTCCGCCGAAGGAGGTGACGCCGAGCCTGAGGAAGACGCGGAACACCTCCCAGGCGGAGCCTCCCACGGCTCTCGTCGGTGCGGACACGGCATCAGTCATGTTCGGGTTCCTCTCGGGTGAAGATCTGGACGCGCTCCCGCGCTTGGGCGAGCCCTTCGCGTCCCTTGTCGGTGACGGAGTAGTACTTGCGCACCGTGCGTCCGTCGCGCTCGGAGCGCATGGTCAGATATCCGTCGGCGACCATCCGGCGCAGCATCGGGTATAGCGTCCCGGGCGAAAGCCGGTAGCCATGGCCTGCGAGCTCCTCGATCATCCACGCCCCGTAGATCTCCTCCTGCGCTGCGTGGTGCAGGACGTGCATGCGCACGAGCCCGGACAATAGGTCGTGGTGCTCGAACTCCGTCGAAGCGTCGTCGTTGGACTCCATGTCAGCAACGTGCATCGATATCGACTACAGATAGTGAGTCAAGGACTCGGAGTCGCCTGTCTCGATGATTCAACGAACAGCTGAAGTGTCACGAGACGGCGGGGGCTTCTGCTCCGGTGCGAGAAAGTTCGATCCCCAGCAGCGCGAGCGAACGCCTTTCGTTCTTGCAGAGGTTCGCTCAGTCTTCAGATGCGAGCTCCGTGGCGAGCTCGCGGACCTTCCCGAAGATCTCATCACGGATCAGGCGCATCCGATCCTCGCCCTCGATGCCCCGCGTCGACGGCTCGTCGATCACCCAGGTCTCGAGGACCCCGGCCATTCCCGGCACGGGCTCGACCACGGCTTCCTCGCCGACGACGACGACGCGGTCCACGGAAAGCAGGAGGCCCGGGTCGATCGGCTTCGGGTGCTCGCCGTCCATGCTCGCCCCGACCTCGGAGACGGACGCGGCGGACATGGCGTTGAGCTCGGACCCCGGGGCCGTGCCCGCGGAGTGGACTTGGACGGCGTCGCCGGCGAGCTTGCGCATGAGCGCGGCGGCCATCTGGGACTTCCCGCCGTTCTTCTTGCAGACGAACAGCACCGAAGGCTGGCGCTCGTCCTGCTGCTGCGGGGCGGCCGGGGGGAGCAGTTCCTCGATGAGCGCTTCGATGCGCGAGCGGATCTCGTCGCGGATGGGCCGGACCGCCTCGATGCCCTGCCCTGCCGGGTCCTCGAGCTTCCAGTCCTCGTAGCGCTTGCCGGGGAAGAACGGGCAGGCGTCGCCGCAGCCCATGGTGATCACGACGTCGGAGTCCTGCACGGCCTCGGTCGTGAGGACCTTGGGCTGCTCGGCGGTGATGTCGATGCCCTCTTCGCGCATGGCCTCGACCGCGATCGGGTTGATCTGGTCGGCGGGCATCGATCCTGCGGAGCGGACCTCGATGCGGTGGCCGGCGAGGTCGCGGAGGTAGCCGGCGGCCATCTGGGAGCGTCCGGCGTTGTGGACGCAGACGAACAGGACGGAGGGCTTCTGGTCGGTCATGAGGTTCCTTCGGTTTCAGTCGGTGAGGAGCGTGTCGAGCAGCTTGCGGACACGGGATTCGATGTCGTCGCGGATGGCCGCGACGCCCTCGGGCGAGGCGAGGGCCGGGTCTCCCACGGCCCAGTCCTCGTAGCGGACTCCGGGGATGACCGGGCACACATCGCCGCATCCCATGGTCACGACCACGTCGGCGGCGCGCACGGCGTCGTCGGTGAGCGGCTTCGGGAAGCGCTGAGATGCGTCGTCTCCCTCTATCTCCGCGAGCAGGGACCTGACGTGCGGGTGCACGTCCGCGGCCGGGGTAGATCCGGCCGAGCGGGCGATCACCCGTCCGCCGGAGAGCCGGCTGACCAGGGCGGCGGCGAGCTGGGAGCGGCCGGCGTTCGCGACGCAGACGAACAGCACCTGGGGTGCGGCGCTCTCGCGGTCTCGGGTGAGGTCGGCCAGGCGCTGCCTCGCGAACCGTTCGGTCAGCGGCACGATGTAGCGGGTGATCTTCGCGCTGCGGGCCAGTGCGGCGTAGGACTCCCGCACGATGCCAGTCACGGTCTCGGGCGGCAGGGCCGGGGTCGCGGCCGCGAGGTCCGCGGCGAGATGGGCGATCTGCGCGTCCGTGTCCGCAGGGTCCTCGTCAGGCAGTGCCTCGGGCGCTGCCTCGGCGATGGCCGCCGGCGCGAAGGCGTCCAGCAGTGCGGTCACCGCCGAACGGCGTGCCGGGTTGATGCGGTACCAGACCCAGGTGCCGCGGCGTTCGGCGTCCAACAGGCCCACGTTCTTGAGGACCTTCAGGTGGTGGGAGACCGTGGGCTGGGAGACCTCGGCGAGCTCGGCGAGGTCGCACACGCAGGACTCTCCGCGCGGGTCTGCCGCGATCGCCGAGAGCATCCGCAGCCGGAAGGGGTCGCCCAGCGCCTTCAACGCGCTCGCGACCGTGGCCGCGACCTCAGTGCTGATCGCGTGCGACGCTGTCGGCGCGCACGGCTCGGGCAGCAGGATGTCCTCGCTCATCATGTCCTCGATTCAGTGATGGTTTCAGCGGCGTACGGGTCTGTGCGGAACCATGCGCGGGCGGCCCAGAGCGAGACGTAGACGAGCCCCACCAGGACAGGGACCTCGATGAGGGGCCCGACGACGCCTGCCAGCGCCTGGCCGGACGCCGCCCCGAAGGTGCCGATCGCGACGGCGATCGCGAGCTCGAAGTTGTTGCCCGCCGCGGTGAAGGCCAGGGTCGTCGACCGCGCGTAGCCGAGGCCGATGCCCTTGCCGAGCAGGAGCCCGACGAACCACATCAGGCCGAAGTACACCAGCAGCGGCAGCGCGATCCGTGCGACGTCCAGCGGCTTGCCCAGCACCGCGTCTCCCTGCAGGGCGAACAGCAGCACGATGGTGAAAAGCAGGCCGTAGAGGGCCCAGGGACCGACCTTCGGGATGAACTTCTCCTCGTACCAATCCCGTCCGCGCCGCTTCTCGCCGATCCATCGCGAGGCGAAGCCCGCGACGAGCGGCACGCCGAGGAACACCAGCACGTTCAGCGCGATCTGCCAGACCGAGACCTCCAGCCCCTGAGCATCCAGGCCCAGCCAGCCGGGCAGCACCGTCAGGTAGAACCAGCCGAGCACGGAGAACATCACGACCTGGAACACCGAGTTGATCGCCACGAGCACCGCGGTCGCCTCGCGGTCGCCGCAGGCGAGGTCGTTCCAGATCACGACCATGGCGATGCAGCGCGCGAGGCCCACGATGATGAGGCCGGTGCGGTACTCGGGCAGGTCTGGCAGGAAGATCCACGCGAGGGCGAACATCACGGCGGGGCCGACCAGCCAGTTCAGCACAAGCGAGGAGGCCAGCAGCTTCTTGTCGCCGGTGACGGCGGCGACCTTGTCGTAGCGGACCTTCGCGAGCACCGGGTACATCATCACCAGCAGCCCGAGCCCGATCGGGACCGAGATCCCGCCGACCTCCAGATGGCTCAGCAGGTCTGACAGTGCAGGGAGGAATCGGCCTAGAAGGAGTCCCGCGACCATGGCGAGGCCGATCCACAGCGGCAGCCACTTGTCGAGCGTGGAGAGCCGTTTCGGCGCGATGCGGGCAGTAGCAGTGGATGCGGCGGTCATGCGAGCAGCTCCTCGAGCTTCGCGGCGATGGCAGGCTTCGGATGCGCGCCGATCAGCACATCGACCCGTTCTCCGCCCTTGTAGAAGGCGAGGGTCGGGATGGATGTCACCCCGGCTGCTGTCACGGTCTCCGGGTTCTGGTCGGCGTCCACCTTGACGATCCGGGCACGACCGTCGTACTCCTCGGCGAGCTGGTCCAGGATCGGAGCGATCGCCTTGCACGGCCCGCACCAGGTGGCCCAGATGTCGACGATGACAGGTAGTTCCGACTCAGTCACCTCGGCTTGGAAAGTGGAGTCGGTGACGTGGGCAATGGTGCTCATGCGGAGACCTCCAGGACGGGCTCCGCGTGGGTAGCAGGAGCAAGATTCGACAGGTAGTGCTGGGCGTCCTGCGCGGCGGCGCAGCCGGTGCCGGCGGCGGTGATCGCCTGCCGGTACGTGTGATCCACCAGATCGCCGGCCGCGAAGACGCCCGGCAGGCTAGTCCGCGTCGACGGGTGGGCCACCTGTACATAGCCGTCGGAATCGATGCCGACCTGACCGGCCACGAGTTCGGAGCGCGGATCGTGCCCGATCGCGACGAATACCCCGGTGACGTCGAGAGCGCGCTCGGCCCCGCTGGTGGTGTCGCGCAGCCGCAACCCGGTCACTCGCTCGTCGCCGAGGATCTCGGCGACCTCGCTGTTCCATGCCACCTCGACCTTCGGGTGCTCCATGACGCGCTGGGCCATGATCTTCGACGCCCGGAACTCGTCACGCCGGTGGACCACGGTCACCTTCGAAGCGAACCGGGCGAGGAACAAGGCCTCCTCCATCGCGGAGTCTCCGCCGCCGACCACAGCGATCTGCTGATCTCGGAAGAAGAAGCCGTCGCAGGTGGCGCACCAGGAGACGCCGTGCCCGGACAAACGATCCTCCTCGGGGAGGCCGAGCTTCCGGTAGGCCGAGCCCATCGTCAGGATCACCGCGCGGGCTCGATACGTCACGCCATTCCCGGTCTCGACCATCTTCACGCCGTCGTCGAGGCTGAGGCGGATCGCATCGTCATAGACGATCTCGGCACCGAAGCGCTCGGCCTGCGCACGCATCGCCTCCATCAGCTCCGGTCCCTGGACGCCGTCCACGAAGCCGGGGAAGTTCTCCACCTCGGTCGTCGTCATCAGCGCGCCGCCGGCCGTGACCGAACCGGCGATCAACACTGGGGCGAGGCCTGCTCGCGCCGCGTAGACCGCGGCAGTGTATCCGGCAGGGCCCGATCCGACGATGACCAACTCAGTATCTTGATTCGACATGTTTCTATATTGAAGGATGTCGAATCAATGGGTCAAGCTGGCACATGAGGGTTCACTCGATGTTCACCTTGGATGTCGCCGCACCACGCACCCGCCAGGGTTGGAGCGGCCGCATGGCGGCGTGCATTGGATGCGCCTACGCCCTCAAATCCGGATGACGCACCGCGTTCCTGCACCAGGTGGCCGCATGGCGCAGCCCACGCACAGATCGGACCTTTCCCTTGAACTCAGTGGAGCGAGGGGAGTGGGCCAATGTCCGGACCGCGCCGCCTCTGACGCGGGAGCGGACGACGTCCATCGCCAAGGTCTTCACGGACCACTAGCTCGAACAGGACGCCAAAAGAAGAAGCAAGGGTGACCGGGAGTGCGTCATAGGTGACGCAGTGCCCATCCTCGATGGCGGAGGAGTCCTGTGCGCACGGTCGCGGATGCCCGGTTATACATTCGACCGCGCCGTTGGCATGTTGAAGTCTTGAGGCCGTACTCTGGTGTGTAGGCAACGCACGTCGTCCGTACGTCACTTCGTAGTGAAGTAGCCTCTGACCAGCGGATACGTCACCTTTGGAGACCCCCAGTCTTTCAATGTATCTATCGTGGGAAGTTGGGATACTTCGATCGGGCGCTGCTCGTCTACGGTCGCGGCGGCCAGGAGTGCGTGCGCTGCGGCGGCGAGATCGTCAAGCTCACCGTCGGCGGACGCGGCACCCACTTCTGCCCGCAGTGCCAGAAGGCGCCGCGGTACCGGTGAGCTGACGTGCGCTCACCTCACGGCCGGGGTCGTCTCACGTCCGACGACCGTCCGCCTCGGCGTCGGGATCATCGGGCTCGTGCCCGATCGGCGGGGGAGCGTCCCCGCCCTTCCCGACCCCGGTCCGGGCCCGGCCGGCCCCCACACGGTCCGAACCGTCTGAGCCGTCCGGCCCGTCCCCGTCGGTCGGGACCTGACTGAGCTCCGAGGTCGCCAGACCGAAGGCCTGACCGTCGTACTCGTTGACGCCGGTGGCCACGGACTGGTCGAGCAGGTGGGTCGCGAGCTCCCGTTGGATGACCAGCGGATCCTGGCAGAGGTCCTTCCACAGCGCGACGCAGAGGAGGAGCATGACGATGACGAACGGCAGCGCGGAGACGATCGTGATGTTCTTCAGCCCGTTGAGCGCCTCGGCGGGGTCACTGCCCCCGGCGAGAAGCATGACGGCGGCCACCGCACCGGTCGCGACACCCCAGAAGATGACGAGCCGCCGGCCCGGTTCGAGGGCACCGTTGGCCGAGAGCGTGCCCATGACGATCGACGCGGAGTCGGCACCGGTGACGAAGAAGATCGCGATGAGGATGACGGTGACGATCATGAGGATGATCGCGATGAGATTGGGCAGGGGAAGCGCGCCGAGGAGGTCGAAGAGGATCGTGTCCATCTTGATGTCCGGTTCACCGTCGACGATGCTTGCGAGCGCCCTGACCGTGCCCTCACCGCGTTCCGCGCGCTCCTGGATGCCGATGGCGCCGCCGCCGAAGATCGCGAACCAGATCGTCGAGACGACCGAGGGGACGATGAGGACGCCGGTGACGAACTGGCGCACCGTCCGACCGCGGGAGATACGGGCGATGAAGAGGCCGACGAAGGGCGACCACGAGATCCACCATGCCCAATAGAAGACCGTCCACGACGAGAGCCATTCGTTGACGCCGACTCCGTTCGCTGCCGTCCGTGAGGCCATCTGCGGCAGATCCTCGATGAACGACCCGACGGCGGAGGGGACGACGTTGAGGATGAACAGGGTCGGCCCGCCGATGAAGACGATGAGGGCGACGATGACGGCGAGGACCATGTTGATGTTCGACAGCCACTGGATGCCCTTCTCCACCCCGGAGACCGCCGAGGCGACGAACGCCGCGGTGAGGATCGCGATGATGACGACGAGGATGGGGGAGGAGACGTCGGAGAGGATGCCCGCGGTCTCGATGCCGCCGCCGATCTGGATCGCGCCGAGCCCGAGCGAGCACGCTGAACCGAAGAGGGTGGCGAGGATCGCGAGGATGTTGATGAACTTCCCGCCGATGCCGTTGACGACGCGCTCGCCGAAGAGCGAGGTGAACATCGAGGAGAAGAGCTGCGAGCGCCCGAGCCGGAACGACCCGTAGGCGACGCCGAGGCCGACGATCGCGTACATCGCCCACGGGTAGAGCGTCCAGTGGAAGAGCGTCGTGCCCATGGCTGTGCCCATCGCCTCGGCGGTCGAACCGTCGACGGTCGCCGGTGGGGGAGACATGTAGAAGAAGAGGGGCTCGCCCACACCGGAGAAGACGAGACCGATGCCCATGCCGGTGGCGAACATCATCGCGATCCACGAGGAGGTCCGGAACTCCGGGGTCTCGCCGTCCTTGCCGAGCGGGATCCGGCCGAAGCGGCTGACGGCGACGACGATGACGAAGATCGTGAACACGGTGGCGGCGATGACGAAGAGCCACCCGAAGTTGTCCATCACCCCGGTCAGCGCGGCACCGGCGACGACGCCGAGGCTCTCAGGAGAGATGAACCCCCAGACGACGAAGGCGACGGCGATGAAGCCGGCGGTGAAGAAGACGGTCTTGTCGAGTCCGATCCGGCGCAGATAGCGCTTCTTCGTCGGCGGGTTCTGCAGATGGGTGATGAGTTCGCGGGTCCTGTCGAAGCCGTTCGTCGCTGAGGTGGTCGTGGACTCGTCGGGGGAATCGCTCATGGGTTCGGTTGCCGCGACTGCGCCTCTGTGCGGCGATCCTTCCTTGGTCTCGACGGCGGTGGAGCTTATGCAGGCGGCACCGGATAGGCGACGTGAGAGGCAGACTACCAAAATGTGTGACGTGGGCAACAGGGTGAGCGGGGCGATGCCCGCAATCCCGCTATGCTTAAGGGCACGATGCATCTCAAAAGCCTGACCCTGCGCGGATTCAAATCCTTCGCCTCGGCCACGACCCTGAAGTTCGAGCCGGGCATCACCTGCGTCGTCGGACCCAACGGATCAGGCAAGTCCAACGTCGTCGACGCGCTGTCCTGGGTGATGGGCGAACAAGGCGCGAAGAACCTGCGCGGCGGGAAGATGGACGACGTCATCTTCGCCGGCACCTCGAAGCGCCAGGCCCTCGGCCGCGCCGAGGTGACCCTGACCATCGACAACTCCGACGGAGCCATCCCCGTCGACTACACCGAGGTGACGATCTCCCGCACCCTCTTCCGCACCGGTGGCAGTGAATACGCCGTCAACGGGGCACCCGCCCGCCTCCTCGACATCCAGGAGCTCCTCAACGACTCCGGCCTCGGCAAGGAGATGCACGTCATCGTCGGCCAGGGCCGCCTCGACGCGATCCTCCATGCCGACCCCATCGAGCGCCGCAGCTTCATCGAGGAGGCCGCCGGCGTCCTCAAGCACCGCCGCCGCAAGGACAAGGCCGTCCGCAAGCTCACCGGCCTGCAGACGAACCTCGACCGCCTCGGCGATCTGCGCACCGAACTCAACCGGCAGCTCGGACCGCTCGGACGCCAAGCCCAGGCCGCCGCCCGGGCCGCCACCGTCCAGGCCACCCTTCGCGATTCCACCGCCCGGCTGCTGGCCGACGATGCCGTGCGCCTCCAGGCCTCCCTCTTCGCCGCCTCCGACGGGGGTGGCGACCACACCGAGCGGATCGCCGACCTCGAAGCCCGCCGCACGCAGACGGAATCCCGGCTGAACGAGATCGAGACCCGCCTGACCACCGTCGAGGGCGACCTCGAAGCGATGCGAACCGCGGAGTCCCGCACCCAGACCCAGGCCGTGCGCGCCAGCGGCCTGGCCAGCCGCGCCGGAGACAAGCGCGCCCACCTCCTCTCCGAGGTCACGAGCCTCGGCCGCCGGGAGGGACGCTCACCCGCCGAGCTGCGCAGCCAGGCCGACGGCATCAGGGACGAACTCGGCGCCGCCGAGGAGGCCGTCACCGAATCGACGACCGCTCTCGAGGCCGCGAACACCCGCAAGGAGGAGCTCACCGCGGCCCTGCGGGAGGCCGAGGCCGAGGTGAAGTCCGCGCAGATCGCCATCACCGAGGCGGTGAAGAACCGCTCGACCCTCCACTCCCGCCAGGAGCAGGCACAGGCCCGCATCACCGACCTCGAATCCCGGATCGAAGCCGGGCGCACCGAGATCACGACGATCGAAGCCCGCCTCGCCGACCGCCGTGAGGCCCTCACCGTGGCCGAAGACGCGGTCGAGAACGTCGAAGAGGGCGAGAGCACCCTCGATGAGACCTACGAGACGGCGAAGGCCGCCCAGACCGCGCTCGAAGACGCACTCGCCGAGCAGAAGGCCAGGCGCGCCGACGCGAGCTCGGAGCTCGCCTCTGCCCGGGCCCGAGCGGAGGCGCTCGCCCTGGGCACCGCGCTCGAGGCCGACCTCGACGACATCGTCTCCTCCGGACTGCCCGGCGTACGGACCGCCGTGACCGAGCGGCTGACCGTGACCACCGGCTATGAGATGGCCGTGGCCGCCGCCCTGTCGACGACGGTCAGCGGCGTCATCGTCGACTCCCCGCAGGCCGCGCTCACGGTGCTCGACCACCTCGGCGAAGACACGAACGTGTCCCTGACGATCCCGACGGGACCCCGCCCCGAACCCGACGGTGCTCCGGGGCTCGCTGAGGCGACCGCCTCGGCGGGGGGATCCGGCAAGGGTGGAGACCAAGCACCGGAGGCGACGCGCCTCGCCGACGTCGTCGGTGCCGACGATCCCGACCTCGAGGGGCTCGTCAAGTCCGCCCTCTCCTCCGTCGTCTGCACTCCGGATGCGGCCGCCGCGCTCGCCGTCGTCGACGCGCACCCGCAGCTCACCGCAGTCACCGTCCACGGCGAGGTCATCACCTCGACCAGGGTGAGCCGGACCCGCACCGCCTCGGGCACGAGGCTCGCCTCCCAGACGGCGCTCGCCGAGACCGAGGAGACGATCGCCGGCCTCGAGGCGACCGTGGCCGGACTCGACGCGGAGATCACCGCCACCGAAGCCGAACTCGCCGAGGCGAAGCCCGTCACCGCCGCAGCGCTCGAGGCCCTCCACTCCTCGGACGCGCAGATCATGGCCGCCGCCGAGGAGGTCTCCCGCATCGCTGGGGAGATCAGCGCCGACGAGACCCGGCTGGCCCGGGCCGCCGACAACGACGCAGAACTCCACCGCCGACTCGCCGCCTCCCGGCAGGAGGCCGACGCCGCCGAGGCGGCACTGGCCGGAGCCGAGGACGTCGACGAGGTCGTCGACACCACCCGCCGCGACGACCTCAGCCGGCAGGTCTCCCAGACCTCTGAGGACGTCATCGAGACCCGCATCGCGCACAAGTCCGCGACCGACCGGGCGCGGTTCCTCCGCGACCGCGTCGACTCCCTGCTGCGCCAGGCCACCGCCGAGGAGGCGGCCCGCGAACAGGCCCAGCGGACGATCGCCCGCAAGACCACCGCAGCCGCCTCGGCGCAGGCGATCGCCGAAGTCGCCGAGGAGGCGGCGGCGCTGGCGACCGCCACGGTGGCCGAGCTCGGGGAGTCCATCGAGGTCCTCGTCACCGAGCGCGCGGGCCTGCGGGAGGAGAAGGGCCGCCTCGGCGAGGAGCTGAGCACGACGCGGAAGGAACTCGGCAGGCTCAAGGACGCCGCCGCCGAAGCCGAACTCGCGAAGGAGAGGTACAGGCTCAAGCTCGAGGAGATCGAGCACCGCGCCGAACAGGAGACGGGGCTCTCGATCGAGCGCCTCATCGAGGCCTACGGCCCCGACACCCCCGTTCCCGGGTTCGAAGACGGCGAGGAGGAGCGGCCCTACGTCCGCGCCGAGGTCGAGAAGCGGCACAAGGAGGCGACGAAGCAGCTCAACCGGATCGGCACAGTCAACCCGCTCGCGCTCGAGGAGTACGAAGCGCTCAAGGAGCGCCACCAGTTCCTCGAGAAGCAGATCGCCGACATCGAATCCTCCCGCAAGGACCTCATGCAGCTTGTCGAGGAGGTCGACCGTCACGTCGAACGCGTCTTCGCCGAGGCCTACGCCGACACCGCGCGCGAATTCGAGGACATCTTCTCCCGTCTCTTCCCCGGCGGTGAGGGACGATTGAGCCTTACCGACCCCGACGACATGCTCACCACCGGCGTCGACGTCCACGCCCGGCCCGCGGGGAAGAAGGTCAAGCGGCTGTCGCTGCTCTCCGGCGGGGAGCGCTCGCTCGTGGCCGTGGCCATGCTCGTCGCGATCTTCAAGGCCCGGCCGAGTCCGTTCTACGTCATGGACGAGGTCGAGGCCGCCCTCGACGACCTCAACCTCTCCCGCCTGCTCACGGTGTTCCGGGAGCTGCAGGACTCGAGCCAGCTCATCGTCATCACCCACCAGAAGCGGACGATGGAGATCGCCGACGCCCTCTACGGGGTGACGATGCACGGCGACGGGGTCTCGAAGGTGATCTCCCAGCGGATCCCCTCCCAGTCCGAGCAGTCCGCGCCAGCAGGTCACTGATGCCTCGTCGGAGGCTCCGAACCGGAGATGCTCAGGGGAGTCCCAGGGAATTCTCCAGCAGCCACACGACCCCGGATCGCTCATGCCCTGTGCAGGGACTATAGACTTGTCGGACGAAGGAGCACTGTCGGAGAACATGAGGAGCGGGACGTCCATGGCCGAGTCGGCTGAACCACGGGGTGACTGCCCGGCATGAATGCAGTTCTCGTCGTCATCGTCGGCCTCGCCATCTCCTTCGCCCTCGCCCTCGTCGTCGTCCTCCTCGTCGCCCTCCCCGGGCTGCGGGCGGAAGGCCGCCTGAAGTACTCCTCTGACGTGCAGCGGTTCCGTCTGCCGGGCCAGTGGACCGGCTACGACGACGAAGTCCACGAGTTCTTCGGTCACGACGACGGCACCTCCCACCTCGCCACGCGCGAGCAGGCGGCCGTCACCGCGATCCGCGACCACTCCTATGTGCTCCGGCCCCAGCCGCGCCGCCATGCGGCCCCGTCGCTGCTCACGGTCAGGCCGCGCACCCGCCACTGGAAGATCCCCGAATCGGGCACCGGCTGGCGCACCACCGCCGGTCTGCTCTTCAGCTCCCGCGGCACCTGAGACCACACCTCACCGCCGTGGGCACTGTCCTGCCCTCGCGCGGTCCAGCCCGTGGCACAGTCACGGGGCCCAGACCGTAACGCGTTACGGTGCACAAGACAGCAGACCAAGGAGGACGTCCCGCAATGGACCAGCCGATCATCCTGCTCATCGTCGCAGCCATCGTCTTCATCCTCGTCGTGGCGCTGGGCATCAGCCTGCGCATCAACGCCCGACGCAAGGGGCTCGGCGAGGACCGGTCGATCGACGCCGACTTCACCGGCGAGCTCTCGATCGATGAGATCTCCGAGACCGTCACGAAGGAGAGGGAGAAAGCCGCCGGCTCCGAGGTTCCCACCGAACCGGCGAGCCGCCTCGTCCGGCTGCGCGAGAGGCTCGCGAAGTCGAACTCCGGCCTCGGCCGTGGTCTGCTCAACCTCCTCTCCCGCGACACCCTCGACGAGGCGACGTGGGAGGAGATCGAGGACACCCTCATCCTCGCCGACGTCGGCGTCGAACCGACCGCCGAACTCGTCGACACCCTGCGCGAGCGGGTCAAGGTGCTCGGCACCCGCGACCCCGAGGAGGTCAGGGGACTGCTGCGCGAGGAGCTCGTCAAGCTCGTCGACCCGACGATGGACCGCGAGCTCGCGACTGCGCACACCGCCGGCGACCCGGCCGTCATGCTCGTCGTCGGCGTCAACGGCGCCGGGAAGACGACGACCGTGGGCAAGATCGCCCGCGTCCTCGTCGCCGAGGACAAGTCCGTCCTCCTCGGTGCCGCCGACACGTTCCGTGCGGCCGCCGCCGAGCAGCTGACGACGTGGGGCTCGCGTGTCGGCGTCGAGACCGTCCGCGGCGAGGAGGGTGCCGACCCCGCCTCGGTCGCCTACGCCGCCGTCGAGCAGGGCAAGGCCGAGGACGCCGACGTCGTCCTCATCGACACCGCCGGGCGTCTGCAGAACAAGGTCGGGCTCATGGACGAGCTGCGCAAGGTCAAGCGCGTGGCCACCCGTCCCCTCGGGGAGGGCCACGACATCGACGAGGTCCTCCTCGTCCTCGATGCGACGACCGGTCAGAACGGGATGCAGCAGGCGAAGGTCTTCGCCGAGGCGGTCGACATCACCGGCATCGTGCTCACGAAGCTCGACGGCACCGCGAAGGGCGGCATCGTCATCGCAGTCCAGCGGGAGCTCGGAGTCCCGGTCAAGCTCATCGGCCTCGGCGAGGGAGCCGACGACCTCGCCCCGTTCACGGCCGAGGGCTTCGTCGACGCCCTCCTCGACTGAGGGCCGCGGGCACCCTCGACTGAGGCGGCGACTCTGCCTCTGTCCAGCCGCTGAGACGGCTTTCAGAACGAGTTCGCGACTGCATTCACCACATCTGACCTGGGATTCCACCTCTCCTGAGGTCCGTGTCACATACTCGAAACATAAGCGAATCATTCCTGTGACGTCGCCAGTCGAGACTGGTCTCGTTCGGTTCGAACCGGAGCCGACTGAGACGAATGAGAGACGACGACATGGAACTCGATGCAGTGAATGTGTGGATGATGGTCGCCGCAGGGCTCGTGCTGCTGATGACCCCCGGTGTGGCCTTCTTCTACGGAGGGATGACTCGGATCAGCTCGAGCATCAACATGATGATGATGGTCTTCTCGGCGATGGCCGTCGGGGCGCTGGTCTGGGTGCTCTACGGGTACGGGCTGAGCTCGGGCGAGTCGATCGGCGGCATCGTCGGCAACCCGCTCAGCCAGATCGGCCTCTCCGGCGCGGTGGCGGGTGAACCTGAGACGCTCATCTCGATCGGCTTCGGTGCGACCTTCGCAATGATCGCGATCGCCCTCATCGCCGGAGCCGTGGCCGACCGGGCGAAGTTCTCCACCTGGCTCGTCTTCGCCGCCCTCTGGGTCACCTTCGTCTACTGCCCGCTCGCCTTCATGGTCTGGGGTGATGGGATACTCACCGCCGACGGCGCGATCGGCAGCGTCTTCGGTGCCGCGATCGACTTCGCCGGAGGCACCGTCGTCCACATCAACGCCGGCATCTCCGCCCTCGTCCTCGTCGTCGTCATGGGCCGCCGGGTCCGCTACTCGACGCCGCACAAGCCGCACAACATCCCCATCACCGTCCTCGGCGCAGCACTGCTGTGGTTCGGCTGGTTCGGGTTCAACGGCGGCGCCGCCTCGACGATCGAGCAGGCCGGGCTCATCTGGGTCAACACCCTCGTCGCTCCTGCCGCCGGCATGATCACGTGGATCACCATCGAACGTCTGCGCGCCTCGCGTCCGAGCAGCATCGGCAGCGTCTCGGGCCTCATCGCCGGTCTCGTCGCGATCACCCCGGCCTGCGCCGACGTCGAACCCTACGCCGCGATCCTCATCGGCGTCGCCGCCGGCGCCGGAGCCTACTTTGCGGTCGTCGCGAAGAACCGCCTGCGCTACGACGACGCGCTCGACGTCGTCGCCGTCCACCTCGTCGCCGGCATCATCGGCACGGTGATGATCGGGTTCTTCGCGATCCCCACCGAGGAGACCGCGGCCGGACTCTTCTACGGCGGGGGCTTCGGACTCCTCGTCGCCCAGATCGTCGCCTGCCTCGTCGCCCTCGTCTACGCCGGAGCCGTCACCCTCGTCATCTCGCTCGTGCTGCGGAAGACCATGGGACTGCGGATCGATCCGCGCGACGAACTCGACGGCATCGACACCATCGAACACGCGGAGCGGGCCTACTCCTTCCGCTGACCCGAGACTCCCGTCAGGGGGCCGGTCGGTCTCGCCGGCCGCCTCGACGGGGGAGTACGCCGGAGTGCTCACAGACCACCCCACCCGAGGTCCCAGCAGACGACTCGGGTGGGGTGCTCTGGCGTCGGGGAAGGGGGCCGCGGGATTCGGAGCCTCCCAGGCGGAGTTGTTAGTCTAGAGAGTCGACCATTGCATACGAAGAAGGCTTGCACGTGTTCAACTCCCTCTCCGACAGGCTCACCGCGACGTTCAAGAATCTCCGCGGCAAGGGCAGGCTCTCGGAAGCCGATGTCGATGCCACTATCCGCGAGATCCGCCGCGCGCTCCTCGACGCCGACGTGGCGCTGCCCGTCGTCCGCGCGTTCACGGGGCGGATCCGCGAACGGGCGCTGTCGGAAGAGGTCTCGGGTGCCCTCAACCCGGGTCAGCAGGTCGTCAAGATCGTCAATGAGGAACTCGTCGGCATCCTCGGCGGACAGACGCGGCGGCTGACCTTCGCCAAGCGCCCGCCGACGGTGATCATGCTCGCCGGCCTCCAGGGTGCCGGCAAGACGACGCTCGCGGGCAAGCTCGCTCACTGGCTCAAGTCCGAGGGCCACCGCCCGATGCTCGTCGCCGCCGACCTCCAGCGGCCCAATGCGGTGGGCCAGCTCCAGATCGTCGGTGAGCGTGCCGGTGCCGTCGTCTACGCGCCCGAACCGGGCAACGGCGTCGGCGACCCGGTCAAGGTCGCCACCGACGCCATCGACGTCGCAAAGTCGAAGCTCCACGATGTCGTCATCGTCGACACCGCAGGCCGCCTCGGCATCGACGAGGAGCTCATGCAGCAGGCCGCGGACATCCGCGCGGCGGTCAACCCCGACGAGGTCCTCTTCGTCATCGACGCGATGATCGGTCAGGACGCCGTGACGACCGCCGAGGCGTTCCTTCAGGGCGTCGACTTCACCGGTGTCGTGCTCTCGAAGCTCGACGGCGACTCCCGCGGTGGTGCCGCGCTCTCGGTCGCCGAGGTGACCGGCAAGCCGATCATGTTCGCCTCGACCGGTGAGTCGATGACCGACTTCGAGCCGTTCCACCCCGACCGGATGGCCGACCGCATCCTCGACATGGGCGACATCCTCACCCTCATCGAGCAGGCCGAGAAGAACTTCGACGAGAAGGAGACCGCGAAGCTCCAGAAGAAGTTCGAGTCCGGCGAGGACTTCGACCTCAACGACTTCCTCACCCAGATGGCCGGTCTGCGGAAGATGGGCTCGATGAAGAAGATGCTCGGCATGATGCCGGGCATGAGCCAGTACAAGGACCAGATCGAGAACTTCGACGAGCGCGAGGTCGACCGGGTCGAGGCGATCGTGAGATCGATGACACCGTACGAGCGCAGCAACCCGAAGGTCCTCAACGGATCACGTCGCGCCCGCATCGCCAAGGGCGCCGGCACCACGGTGACCGCGGTCAACCAGCTCATGGAGCGCTTCACGCAGGCGCAGAAGCTCATGCGCGGCATGGGCCGCGGCGGCGGTATGCCGGGGATGCCCGGGATGGGCGGCATGCCCGGAATGGGCGGACTGCCCGGTGGGGGAGGCCCCAACCGGAAGAAGAAGGCCGCGGGGAAGAAGAAGGGCCGCAAGGCCGGCCAGTCGGGCAACCCGGCCAAGCGCGCCGAGCAGGCCCAGGCCGCCCAGGACCGGAAGGCGGGGAAGACGAAGGACCCGGTCGGTTCCGCGTTCGGCGGCGTCGACCTCGGCGGGGATGAGGACTTCGATCTCGCGAAGCTGCCGAAGGGATTCGGCGGCATGTTCCCAGGTGGAAAGAAGTAGCCCTTTCTGGCACAATGATCTCTTGTACTTTCGCCTCGGCGCGGGCCCTCTCTTCTGCCTCGAGTCGATAGTCCAGGTCGCAGACTCCGCCACGTCAACCCCACGACTGTGCGGTGCCTCTGTGCAAACAGAACACAAAAGGAGACACCACTACAGTGGCAGTCAAGATTCGTCTGACCCGCATCGGCAAGGTCCATGCACCCTTCTACCGTGTCGTCGTCGCCGACTCGCGCACCCGTCGCGACGGTCGCGCGATCGAGGAGATCGGCATCTACCAGCCGCTCAGCGACCCCTCGGTCATCAAGATCGACTCGGAGCGCGCGCAGTACTGGCTCTCCGTCGGCGCCCAGCCGACCGACCAGGTCCGCAACCTCCTCAAGCTGACCGGCGACTGGCAGAAGTTCACCGGTGAGGGCGAAGCCGTCAACACCGTCAAGCCGCAGCCGGAGAAGGAAGCCTACGTCGCTCCCAACGCCGACTCGGTGATCAAGGAAGCCATCACCCAGAAGGGCTCCGGCAAGGCCGACGCCGCTGAGGTCGAGGCTGAGGACACCGCTGCCGACGACGTCGCCAAGGCCGTCGAGGCCGAGGACGCCGCTCAGGCCGAAGCCGCTGAGGACAACGCCTGACATGTTGGCTGATTCGCTCGAACACCTGGTCCGCGGCATCGTCGATCATCCCGACGACGTCGCAGTTCGGTCCCGGTCGTCCCAGCGTGGGACGACGCTCGAGGTCCGGGTTCACCCCGACGACCTCGGACGTGTCATCGGCCGCGCGGGTCGCACCGCGAAGGCCCTGCGCACCGTGATCAACTCCCTCGCCGGCCGTGAGTCGGTGCGGGTGGACCTCATCGAGGCGTAGACCAACCACCGCGAAGGGGACGTCGGCCGCGTGCCGGACGTCCCCTTCGTGCATTCACCGCCGAGGCGGGGCTCGGGTCGGTGCCGACGCAACCGCTCGGTCTGAGTCCGCATGGTACGGATCGATCCATGCCATGCGGATCGGAACCGAGCGGGTGCAGCCGCAGAGGGTCCCGGCCGGAGAACTACACTGAGTGCTGAACGAGCACTCGCACACGACAAGGAGCACGCATGGACTTGGTGGTCGCCCGGCTGGGCAAACCGCACGGCATCAGAGGCGAATTCACCGTCGAGGTCCGCACCGACCGGCCCGACGAGCGGCTCGTGCCCGGGATGACCTATGCGACCGACCCGGACATCGGCGAACTCACGCTCACGTCCGCCCGCTGGCACCGCGACCGCCTGCTGCTCGCCTTCGACGAGGTCCCCGACCGGACACGCGCCGAGGAGATCCGCAACACGCTGCTCCTCGCCGAGCAGGACGACGAAGCCGACGACGAAGAGGCGTGGCTGCTCGACGACCTCATCGGACTCAAGGCGTTCGTCGGCGATGAGCAGGTCGGCGAGATCGTCGACGTCACCAACGGCACCGCCCAGGACCTCCTCCACCTCAGGCACACCGACGGCCACGAGGTCCTCATCCCGTTCGTTACCGAGATCGTCCCCGAGGTCGACACCGACGCCGGACGCATCGCGCTCACCCCGCCGGCCGGCCTCCTCGACGCCGAGTGAGCCCGGGCATGCGCATCGACGTCGTCTCGATCTTCCCCGCCTATCTCGAGGGGCTCAAGCTCTCCCTCATCGGCAAGGCCATCGAGCAGGGACTCCTCGACCTCACCGTCCACGACCTCCGCGACTTCACGTTCGACCGCCACCGCACCGTCGACGACTCGCCCTACGGGGGCGGGGCAGGCATGGTGATGAAGGCCGAGCCGTGGGCACTCGCGCTCGAGCACATCCTCGGCGAGGGGACGGGGGAGGCGACGAAGCCGATCCTCATCGTCCCGAGTCCCGCAGGTGAGGTCTTCGATCAGCGGATCGCGGAGGAGCTCGCGCACACCGAGCACCTCACGTTCGCGTGCGGACGCTACGAGGGCATCGACCAGCGCGTCCTCGACTGGGCGGGGCAGTCCTTCGAGGTGCGGCCGATGAGCATCGGCGACTACGTCCTCAACGGCGGCGAGGTCGCCTCGATGGTGATGATCGAAGCGGTCAGCCGGCTCATCCCCGGCGTCATCGGCAACCCCGAGTCCCTGACCGAAGAGAGCCACGAGGACGGCCTCCTCGAATACCCGATCTTCACCAAGCCCGCCACTTGGCGCGGCCACGACGTCCCGGAGATCCTGCTCAGCGGCAACCATGCCGCGATCGCCCGGTGGCGACGTGACCGACGTCTCGAACGCACCGCCGAGGTCAGGCCGGACCTGCTCACGGGCCTCGGTGACCTCGACGCCCGGGACCGGGAGGTCCTCGATCGGTTTGAGTCCGGGGACGGAACCGTGACAGAATAGATCGTCGCGTTTGTTGGCATCCACCTGCTTCAGGGGGATGGGTGCCCGAATCGCCCGCCGGATGGACTCCGGCGGCCAGGGGAGCGATCCCGGCAGACGAATCCGATCACCGGTCAGACCGGTCCGATATGCGTGTCCTCGACCTGAAGCAGAGGCCACAGGAGAAGCACTATGCAGAAGCTCGATGTTGTCGATGCAGCCTCGCTGAAGTCCGACGTCCCCGATTTCCGCCCCGGTGACACCCTCAACGTCCACGTCCGCGTGGTCGAGGGCAGCCGTTCGCGTATCCAGGTCTTCAAGGGCGTCGTCATCCGTCGCCAGGGCGACGGCGTTCGCGAGACGTTCACCGTTCGCAAGATCAGCTTCGGCGTCGGAGTCGAGCGCACCCTCCCGGTGCACTCGCCGATCGTCGAGCAGATCGAGGTCCTCTCCCGCGGCGACGTCCGCCGCGCGAAGCTCTACTACCTCCGCAACCTCCGCGGCAAGGCTGCTCGCATCCGCGAAAAGGCCTGATGACCGTCCGGCTCAGCGCCGCACGGACACGACATGCCGCAGCATGACGAGAACGCGACCTCCGGGTCGCGTTTTCGCATTTCCGGGATGGGGCGAGGAGGCGCGCGCGAAGGCGGCGCGTCCTCGTCCCGCCGCCTCTCGCCCACGGTGTGGAAGGTCCTCGCCGCCATCGCCGTCGTCATCGTCGTCCTCGGCGCCTCGGCGCGCGGCTTCGTCATCCAGCGCTTCACCATCCCCAGTGAGTCGATGCAGCCGACCCTCATGGCCGGCGACACGATCTCCGTGTGGCGCCCCGATGCGCTGGGCGGTCGGATCGACCGCGGCGACATCGTCGTCTTCGACGGACGCGGCTCCTTCGTCGACGACGCCCTGCCCACCCCGCTGCAGAAGATCGGCTCGTGGGTCGGCGTCGGTCCCCGCGACGTCTACTTCGTCAAACGCGTCATCGCCCTCGGCGGGGACACCGTCGAATGCTGCGATGCGCAGGGCCGACTGCTCCTCAACGGCGAACCCCTGAACGAGGAGTACGCGCCGCTGCCCGCCTCGGCGACCGAATTCTCCACCCGGATCCCCCAAGGCACCATGTGGGTGATGGGCGACAACCGGAACGACTCCGCCGATTCCCGGGCGCTGCTCGGGCGCCCCGGCGGCGGCTTCATCCCCGTCGACCGCGTCATCGGCCCGGTCATCGGTCACGGCTCCAGCATCGACTGATACGCTCGTTCCAGCCACCCCGCGCCGGTCGCGGACCCATGCGAAAGCGAACGAATGACCACCGAACCTCAGCCCTCCCCGCCCAAGTCGAAGAAGCTCCTGCGCGGCCTTGCCGAGACCGTGGTCATCATCATCATCGCCCTCCTCATCTCCACCGCGCTGAAGACCTGGGTGGTCCGATCGTTCTACATTCCCTCCGGCTCGATGATGGACACCCTGCAGATCGACGACCGGGTCCTCGTCAACCAGCTCGCCCCCAAGTTCGGCCCGGCCAACCGCGGTGACATCATCGTCTTCGACGATCCCGACGACTGGCTCACCGACGCCGAGGTGTCCGCCTACCAGCCCAACCCCGTCCTCGAATTCCTCGGCCTCGCCCCCTCCGACGCGGGCAACCAGCTCGTCAAACGCGTCATCGGGGTCGGCGGGGACACCGTCGAATGCTGCGACGCCCAGGGGAGGATCCTCGTCAACGGCACCCCCATCGAGGAGACGTATCTGCCGCCGGACACTGCGCCCTCCGAGATGGAGTTCTCCGTCACCGTGCCCGAAGGCTCCTACTGGGTGATGGGCGACAACCGGAGCAACTCCGCCGATTCGCGCTACCACCAGGACACCCAGCCGTTCGTTCCCGCCGAGAACGTCGTCGGCACCGTGTTCTTCGTCAACTGGCCGCTCAGCCACGTCCGGTGGGTCTCCACCCCCAAGGACGTCTTCGCAGACGTGCCCGATCCGCAGGGAATCACTGTCAGCTGATGACCGGACGAGGACTGCACGACCTCGGCGTCGAACGCGCACTCGCCGCCGAGGGGTATGAGATCGTCATCGGCGTCGACGAGGTGGGACGCGGAGCGCTCGCCGGACCGGTGAGCGTCGGCGTCGCCGTCTTCGAACTCGGCCCCCTGTGCGCCGCCGACGTGCCCGAGGGCATCCACGACTCCAAACAGCTCGACGGTCCCTCTCGGTCGGCGGCGACCGCTCGCGTCCAGGCATGGGCGCACGCCTCGGCCGTCGGATCGACCCTGCCTGCCGAGATCGACGCCCTCGGGATGACCATGGCCCTCAACCTCGCGGCTCGGCGGGCACTCGAGGGTGCGCTCGGCACAGCGTCCGGCGGCCCGGGTGCGGGTGCGTCGTCGCGACCGACGATGATCCTCCTCGACGGCAAGCACGACTGGCTCTCGGCTCCACTCACGCTCGACTGCCTGGGGATATTCGGGCCCGCCGCCGACATGGAGCTGCCGCCCGTGCGCACCGTGATCAAGGGCGACGGCAGCGTTCCCGTCATCGCGGCGGCGAGTATCGTGGCGAAAGTGCACCGCGACGAAACGATGATCAGCCTCGCCGAGGCGCACCCGCAGTATGGTTGGGAGTCGAACGTCGGATACGGAACCGTTCACCACCGGCAGGCCATCGCCGAGCACGGACCGAGCCTCCACCACCGGATGAGCTTCCGGCTGCACCCCGAGAACGACGCGAAGAGAGGAACGACGTGAGCACAGACGATCTCGACGACTACGAGGCCCAGCTCGAACTCCAGCTCTACAAGGAGTACCGCGATGTCGTCGGTCTCTTCGCCTACGTCGTCGAGACCGAACGCCGCTTCTACCTCGCCAACCACGTCGACCTCAAAGCGCACAACGACGCCGGCGACGTCTACTTCGAGCTCACCCTGCGCGATGCCTGGGTGTGGGACAGCTACCGGTCGGCCAGGTTCATCAAGATGGTCCACGTGCTCACGTTCAAGGACGTCAACATTGAGGAGATCGCCAAGTCCGACCTCGAGCCGCCGACCTCGATCGGGCGCTGAGCCGCCGCTGAACGGAATGCCGTCGGCGCCGAGGCTGACAGCCCTGACTCGTGCGTGATCCGGGTGTGGAGCGTCGCGCACTCATGTGCTCACGGCCTGTGGAGGCTCAACCGCTGTCCACAGGCCGTTCTCTGATGCTTCCAGACGACCACGTGCTGTGGTGGCCTGGACGGCATGGCACGGACGACGAAGACAGGACGGACTGCGCGGCCGACGGACACCCCGACCCGCGGTGACCGTCAGCTCGCCCTGGGCCGGACGGGTGAGGACCTCGCCGTCGCCCGCCTCGAGGCCGAGGGCATGGTCGTCCTCGACCGCAATGTCAGGTGCCGTGAGGGAGAGATCGACATCATCGCCCGCGACGGAGCGACCATCGTCTTCGTCGAGGTCAAGACCCGCCGCACGATGCGGCAGGGCTCACCGCTCGAAGCGATCACGCCGGTGAAGCTGCGTCGGATCAGGATGCTCTCGGGACTGTGGCTGCGCGAGCAGGCCGAGTTCTACCCTGCGACCCGCATCGACGCGATCGGCATCGTCATGTCACCGCGCCCGACCGTCACCCATGTGCGCAATGTGCAGGTCGACGCATGAGCGAACAGCTGCACATCGTCGATGACCCAGGGGATGACTGCGATGCTGTCGACGCCGACTGGAGCCCCGACGGCGACGAACCATTGGGAGTCGAGGACGCGAGGAGTGGCGAGACGACACCGGAGAAGACCGTCGTCGGACGGGCCGCCGCCGTCGCCCTCTGGGGGCTGGCCGGAAAGATCGTCTCGATCGAAGCCGTCGTCAGCGCAGGTCTTCCCGGCATCGACATCGTCGGCCTTCCCGACGCCTCGGTGAGCGAATCGCGCAAGCGGCTGCGTGCGGCGCTCGCCTTCCTCGGCATCCCGGTCGCCACCCAGCATCTGACGATCAACCTCACCCCGGGCAGTGTGCCGAAGATCGGCACCGGCTTCGATCTCGGCATCGCCGTCGCCGTGCTCAAGGCCCGCGGGATCATCAGCTCCGCCGAGACCGAGGCGGTCATCCACTGTGGGGAACTCGGCCTCGACGGCCGCATCCGACCGGTGAGCGGCGTGCTGCCGAGCCTCCATTGCGGCCTGCTCGCCGGCTTCGACCGATTCGTCGTTCCCGCCGGCAACCGGGCGGAGGCCGCGCTCATCGGAGACGTCGATGTCCTCGCGGTGTCCTCGCTGGCCGAACTCGTCAACGCCTACGGCGGCAGCCTCGCCGTTCCCGCCCTGCCACCGGTCGTCGAGGCTCCCGGACCGGGAGCGCATCCGACCGAACTCCACGACCTCGCCGAGGTGCAGGGGCAGGATGAGGCTCGGTTCGGGCTCGAGGTCGCCGCTGCGGGCGGTCACAACCTCCTCATGCGCGGCACCCCGGGCGCGGGGAAGACCCTGCTCGCTCAGTGCCTGCCCGGGATCCTCCCACCGCTCGACGACGCCCAGGCCCTCGAAGTCGCCGCGGTGCGCTCTCTGCGCGGGGAACTCGTGCCCGGTGAGGAGCTCGATCACCGGCCGCCGTTCGAGGCACCCCATCACCGGAGCACCGCCTCGGCGCTCGTGGGAGGCAGGAAGCCCGGCACGGTCGGCATCCTCAGCAAAGCCCATCGGGGTGTCCTCTTCATGGACGAGGCGCCGGAGTTCTCCCGGGACGTGCTCGAAGCGCTGCGGCAGCCGCTCGAGGCCCGTCAGGTCCACATCCACCGGGCCTGGGGGTCGATGGTGTTGCCGGCATCGTTCCAGCTCGTCATGGCCGCGAACCCGTGCCCGTGCGGGGCGGGCATGCAGGCGGGCGCGAACACGGTGTGCAACTGCACGCCGATGGACAGACGCCGGTACGGCAATCGCCTCTCCGGGCCTCTCCTCGATCGTGTCGACCTCCAGCTCGAGCTCTACCCCGTCACTCCGGCCGACCTGCGTCTCGGCGGGGAGCAGGAGTCGAGCGCAGGTGTGGCCGCACGAGTCGAGCACGCGAGGCGCGCGCAGGCGGATCGGTATGCGAACTGCGACTGGTCGCTCAATGCGATGGCACCGGGGCCGTGGCTGCGCGACCACTTCGGGATGCGACCGGCAGCTCTGCGCAGCCTCGACCGCGCGCTCGAGACGGGGAGGATCACGATGCGCGGCTACGACCGAGTGCTCCGGGTCGCCACGACCCTGACCGACCTCGCCGGGGCGGAGGCTCCCGACGCCGACCGGATCGCTGCGGCCCTCGCGCTGCGGACCCAGGAGACATGATGGACGTGACCCCGCAGCGCATCGCCGTCGCAGCACTCCTGCGGATCGGCGAACCCGGTGACGGCCTGCTCAAGGCCCTCGTCGATGCCGCGGGCCCTGTGACCGCGGTCGAACTCATCCGGGCGATCTCCTCCGGGGCGGTCGCGGTCGACGAGGTCGTCGGACGGCTCTCCGCCGAGCTCGGGGACATCACCGGTCAGGGGAGACTCCCCGAGGCGCTCGCCCGGTGGGCAGTGCGCGCCGCCGACGCCGACGGCGAACACGACCTTGAAGGCATGGCCCGCCTCGGCGGACGTCTCGTCATCCCCACCGACGACGAATGGCCGACCGCCATCGACGAACTCGGTCCCGCAGCGCCCTTGGGGCTGTGGGTGCGCGGGTCGGCGACCCTGCGCGAGGCGCTTGCGCAGGCGGTCGCCGTCGTCGGGGCGCGGGCGGCGAGCGGCTATGGGACGAAGTGCGCCTCCGACCTTGCCTGGGATCTCGCCGCCGACGGGTACACCGTCGTCTCCGGGGGAGCCTTCGGCATCGACGCGGCCGCTCACCGTGCGGCGCTCGCCCGGGAGGGCACGACGGTCGCATTCATGGCCGGGGGAGTCGACCGGTTCTATCCCGCGGCGAACTCGGACCTCTTCGCACAGGTGCTCGAGCACGGTCTCCTCGTCTCCGAGACCGCACCCGGGATGACTCCGATGCGCCACCGGTTCCTCCTACGCAACCGCCTCATCGCCGCCTCGGCGCTTGCCACGGTCGTCGTCGAGGCCGGGTGGCGCAGCGGGGCGCTCAACACCGCCAGGCACGCGCTCGAACTCTCCCGCGTCGTCGCCGCCTACCCCGGGTCGGTGTACTCGGCGTCATCGGCCGGAACGAACCGGCTCATCCGTCTGAGGGAAGCCGACCTCGTCACCGGCGCCCCCGACGTCCTCGACCTCGTCCGGCCCGAGGAGCTGCCGTTGGGCGACCTCGGCGGCAGTGCAGCCGGGGATTCCTCTCGAGCTGGTGGGGGTTCTGGAGCGGGCGGCCGCGATGACCGGGTCGACGACCTCGGCGAACGGGAGCGGATCTGCCTCAACGCGCTCTCGGCGACGAAAGCCCTCGATGTCGGCACGCTTGCGGCCAGAGCGGGCCTGACGGTGGCCGATGCGCTCTCGGCGCTCGCCCTCCTCGAGATCGAGGGACTGAGCGAACGCGACGGGCCCGGGTGGAAGAAGCTGCGCCGGCGCTGAACGAGTACGCTTGAAGCGTGACCTCATCGCCTCGCTTCCCCGAGGTGGTCGACGACTACGCCGACCACCTGCGCGCGCGTGACGTCTCCGCCCATACCCGCCGCGCCTACGTCGGTGATGTCGGCGACTTCTTCGCGCACGCCGCCCATCTGCCGGGGCGACGCGCAACCCGGACCCCCGAACAGTCACGGGAGACCGACCGGTCACGGAAGACCGACGATTCGGGTGGCGCTGGGTCAGTGGGGTCCGGACGTGGGATCGCCGTGTCCGACATCAGCCTCGACGATCTGCGGTCGTGGCTCATCGCCCTCGACGATGCGGGAGCGGCGAAGTCGACGGTGGCGCGCAAGATCGCGGCGATCAAATCGTTCTTCTCCTACTGCGTGAGCACCCACGGACTGCCGTCCAACCCGGCCGCGCGTCTGCGCACCCCGAAGAAGGACTCACGGCTGCCCACCGTGCTCAAACCCCAGCAGGCGGCCGCCCTCGTCTCGGCAGGACGCAGTGGTGACGGAGGCAATCGGCGGGGAGGAGCCGGGTCGGACCGCGCGCGTGAGGGGGCCGGAGCGACAGCGAGCAGGGGAGCGGGGGCGGACTCCCAACAGGATGAGGCCGCAGAGTCTGACGATGACGCTCAGGCGCTGCTCGCCCGGGACGCCGCCATCCTCGAGATGCTCTATGCGACGGCCGTGCGCGTATCCGAACTCTGCGGCCTCGACCGCAGCGACGTCGACCACCAGCGGTCGATGATCACCGTGCTCGGCAAGGGCGACAAGGAGCGCCGGGTGCCCTTCGGCGGCCCGGCACGCGATGCCCTCGCGATCTGGCTGAGACTGCGGGAGCGCTTCGCCACCGACAGGAGCGGTGACGCGCTCTTCCTCGGCCTGCGTGGAGGCCGAATCGGCGCCCGCCAGGTCCGCGAGCTCGTCCACCGCTACGGCGCGAACAACCCCGACGCCCCCGACATCGGACCGCACGGTCTCCGCCACTCGGCTGCCACGCACATGCTCGACAACGGTGCCGATCTGCGCCAGATCCAGGAGCTGCTCGGGCATTCGACGCTGAGCAGCACGCAGATCTACACCCATGTGTCGATGCAGCGCCTGCAGGAGACCTACCGGCAGGCCCACCCGCGGGCCTGAGCGACTCGCTCACGTCCGGCACGCGCTCACTTCCTGAACTCCCAGTGCCATGCCTCGGGCAGGGACCCTCCCTGCCGTGCCCACGACGGATGCACCCATCCGAACGTCGGAGCGTTCGCCCGCATCCACTGATGCTCGGCACTGCCGAATGAGTTGATGCCGCCCCCGAGGTCCATCGCGAGCGCCCACCCGTGGTTCGACGTCCCCGGCGTCGCCGCGAGCTTTCCCTTGCGCCGTTTGAGGATGACCTGGGTGTCGTAGTCCCGGTAGGAGTCGGTGACCGAGATCGGCCTGCCGAACCGCGCGGAGTACGCGTGGGAGAGGCGGTCGAATGCGGCCTGCGCATCGCATCGGAGCATGTGCCCGGGGGCGGTGGTGAGCGGGCACAGCGCCGAGGCGGGAATGCGCCCATTCCGGTGTCCGCCCCACCCGCCCGCACCCGAATCCGTGTCATCGCCGGCCGGCTCTTCGGCCGGCTTGCGTGCGAGCGGCAGCAGGAGGGACGCATCCTGACCGAAGAACGGCGCCGGATCGACATACGCCCGGTCGCTGTCCTTAGGCCAGACGCCGATGTGGAGGCAGGACTCCTGGCAGTGCGCGCCCGTCGAGACCGTGCCGATCTGCTCACCAGCTGCGAAGCGGTCGCCGACGGAGGCATCCGAACGCGCCGGTTGGAAGGAGACGACGTGACCGGACTCCGTCGTGATGCTCATCGTCTCGGTGCCCGCCACCGAGCCGCGGAAGCGAATGGTGCCCGCGGTCGGGGCGCGCACGGGTTCGTCGGGTACGGCCCGGACGTCGATGCCTCTGTGCCCGGCCAGCCATGTCTCCCGCGGCGGATCGAAGGCGGTGACGATCTCCATCGCCGGTACCGGCGTGACCCAGGTGGTGCCCGCGGCTCGGGAAGCCTGCGGGGAGGCGTCAGCTGCGCCCACGCCGCCGAGGGCGACGAGAACCGCGGTGACGAGGACGCTGATCCACAGCAGCGGCCTGCTCGGCAGGGGACCGGCTTTGCGTCGCCGAGGCGGACGCGCAGACGGACGCCGAGTCGGACGGGCCGACAGTCGCCGTCGCGGAAGAGGGGCAGCGCTGCGGTGGGGCGGACGAGTCGATTCGGGAACGGCCATAACGCCCATGGAAATCGATGCCGCCGGTGCTGTCAGCAGAGGATTCTCCGCCTGTGGACGACCATCGGGCGTCCACAGGCCGCGCGCACACGAGTCGGTGCCGCATGCACAGGAGAGAGCACACGAGTGGGACCACCGGACCCCCGATGGGCCGGGCTCCGCTCACCCTCGCCGGTGCCCCACACCGCGGGGAGGCATGCTGAGCGCAATGCGCGTCCACAGCCGAATGCGCACGAGTCGCGGAAGCGGGGAGCCCGCCCGAGAGCGCAGAGGCGACGCGAACCCGACGGCAGCCTCGGCGGGAGGTGGCGCAGCCGCCCGGGCACGGGACAGGCACACCCGGCGGCCGCCTCGGCGAGGGACATCCTCCGATTGGCGCAGGCTTGGCCACCCGCGATAGACTGCCCTCAGCAGAAGCGTGTCTTCTGACTACGCGTATCCGATCTCTTCTCCATCCCATGGTGCATGCGTACGCGCATGTGGGTTGGGCGAACCGGGTACCAGGAATCAACCGAAACCGCCATCGTCGCCGCCAGCCCCGTGTTGGCCGCGAACCATGGCACAACGCACCCGCAGGGTGCACGAGAAAGGAGGGCGTCGGCATGGCCGTCGTCACCATCCGCCAGCTGCTCGACAGCGGCGTTCACTTCGGACACCAGACCCGTCGTTGGAACCCGAAGATGAAGCGCTTCATCTTCACCGAGCGCAACGGCATCTACATCATCGACCTGCAGAAGTCGCTGGGCTACATCGACACCGCGTTCGAGTTCGTCAAGGAGACCGTCTCCCACGGCGGCTCCATCCTCTTCGTCGGCACGAAGAAGCAGGCCCAGGAATCGATCGCCGAGCAGGCCAAGCGCGTCGGCCAGCCGTATGTCAACCAGCGTTGGCTCGGCGGCATGCTCACGAACTTCCAGACCATCTCCCTGCGTCTGCGCCGGCTGAAGGAACTCGAAGAGATCGACTTCGACGACGTTGCGGGCTCCTCGCACACGAAGAAGGAACTCCTCATCCTCCGTCGCGAGAAGGACAAGCTCGAGAAGACCCTCGGCGGCATCCGCGACATGCAGCGCACCCCGTCCGCTGTGTGGATCGTCGACACGAAGAAGGAGCACCTCGCCGTCGACGAGGCGAAGAAGCTGGGCATCCCGGTCATCGCGATCCTCGACACCAACTGCGACCCCGACGACGTCACCTACCCGATCCCGGGCAACGACGACGCCATCCGCTCGGTCTCGCTGCTCACCCGCGTGATCGCCGACGCCGTGGCCGAGGGCCTCATCGCCCGCCACTCCGGCGACGACGAGTCCGGTGAGAAGAACGTCTCCGCCGTCGAGCCGATGCCCGAGTGGGAGCGCGAACTCCTCGAGGGCAACGCCGCCGAAGCGAACGCCGACGCCGCTGACGCCTCGACCGAAGCCTCCGCCGCTGCCACCGCAGCCGAGGCCCAGTCCGAGGAGACCACCGCCACCGACGCGACGGACGCCGCCGCCGAAGGTGCCGTCGCCGACGCCGATGCGAAGGCAGCGGACGCCGAGGGCAAGGCCGCAGCCGCCGACGCTGCCGCTGACTCCACCGAGTCCTGATCTCACTCACCTCCACCACCACTAGGAGAAAGAATGGCAAACTACACTGCCGCTGACATCAAGGAACTGCGCGAGAAGACCGGCGCCGGAATGATGGACGTCAAGAAGGCCCTCGATGAGGCCGACGGCGACCAGGCGAAGGCCATCGAGCTCCTCCGTGTGAAGGGCCTCAAGGGCGCCACGAAGCGCGAAGGCCGTGCCACCTCCGACGGTCTCGTCGCCACCTCCGTCGACGGCGGCGTCGGCACCATGATCGAGCTCGACTCGGAGACCGACTTCGTCGCGAAGTCGCAGCGCTTCATCGACCTCGCCGACGAAGTCCTCGCACTCGCCGTGTCGAACAAGTCCGAGTCGGCCGAGTCGCTGCTCTCGGTCGAGGCCGACGGCAAGACCGTCGCCCAGTTCATCACCGAGTCCGGTGCCGCCCTGGGCGAGAAAGTCGACCTGCGTCGCGTCGGTCGTCTCGAAGGCCAGAAGGTGGAGTCCTACCTCCACCGCACGAACAAGGACCTGCCCCCGCAGGTCGGCGTTCTCTTCGCCTACGAAGGCGATGACCAGGCCGTCGCGCACGACGTCGCCGTGCACATCGCCGCCCTCGCGCCGAAGTACTTCTCGCGTGAGGATGTCCCGGCCGAGCTCGTCGAGAACGAGCGCCGCATCGCCGAGGACACCGCGAAGAACGAAGGCAAGCCGGAACAGGCTCTGCCGAAGATCATCGAAGGCCGCGTCAACGGCTTCTTCAAGGAGAACTGCCTGCTCGACCAGGGATTCGCCAAGGATCCCAAGCAGACCGTGGGCAAGGTCCTCGAGGCCGCCGGCCTCAAGGCGACCGGTTTCCTCCGCTACCGCGTGGGAGCCTGATCCGCTTGTGATCGCTGTGGGGGTCCGTGAGGACCCCCACAGGATCCGATGACGGGGTCGGACCGATGGGTCCGGCCCCGTTTTCGCTAGACTGACCCAGACGAACCACCCGGATCGGCGCTGCCTGCGGCGGCGCCGAACGCATGGAAGAAGGACCTCATGACATCCACCCCGGTACACGAATCGAGCCACGCCAGCCGACCGGTGCGCACGCATCGTCGCCGCGTGCTCCTCAAGCTCTCCGGCGAGGTCTTCGGCGGAGGCAGCATCGGCGTCGACCCCGACGTCGTCGCTGCCGTCGCCCGGGAAGTCGCCCCCACCGTCGAGGACGTCGAAGTGAGCATCGTCGTCGGCGGCGGCAATTTCTTCCGCGGCGCCGAGCTCTCCCAGCGCGGCATGGACCGCACGCGCGCCGACTACATGGGAATGCTCGGAACCGTGATGAACTGTCTCGCTCTGCAGGACTTCCTCGAACAGCTCGGCGTCGACACCCGCGTGCAGACCGCGATCCCGATGTCCCAGGTCGCCGAGTCCTACATCCCGCGCCGGGCGATGCGCCACATGGAGAAGAACCGCGTCGTCATCTTCGGCGCCGGCGCCGGTCTGCCCTACTTCTCCACAGACACCGTCGCGGCCCAGCGCGCGCTCGAGATCCACGCCGATGAGGTCCTCATCGCCAAGAACGGCGTCGACGGCGTCTACACCGCCGACCCGAAGCTCGACCCGACGGCTGCGAAGATCGACGAGATCACCTACCAGGAGGCTCTCCAGAAGGGTCTCAAGGTCGTCGACGCCACCGCGTTCTCCCTCTGCATGGACAACCGGCTTCCCATGCACGTCTTCGGCATGCAGGGTGAGGGCAACCTGCGCAAGGCCATCGCCGGTGAGAAGATCGGCACACTGGTCAAGTAGCCCACACCGCACCGGTCCGGGTCAGCAGAAAACCACCTCGGACCCATAGAATGTTCACACAGCTCCAATCGACTGAAAAGAGTGTCTCGTGATTGAAGAAACACTGGCAGAGGCCAGGGAGAAGATGGACAAGGCCGTGGAATTCACGCAAGAGGACTTTGCGTCGATCCGCACCGGCCGGGCCAACCCCGCGCTCTTCGCGAACATCGAGATCGACTACTACGGCGCTCCCACGCCGCTCCAGCAGCTCGCGTCGTTCCAGACGCCCGAGGCCCGCACGATCCTCGTCACTCCCTACGACCGCGGGACCCTGGGCGACATCGAGAACGCCCTGCGCAACTCCGACATCGGCGCCAACCCCGCCAACGACGGCAACGTCATCCGCGTCGTCCTCCCCGAACTCACCGAGGAGCGCCGCAAGGAGTACGTGAAGATCGTCAAGGGCAAGGCCGAGGACGGCAAGGTCTCGATCCGCAACATCCGCCGCCACGCGAAGGACACCCTCGAGCGGATCAAGAAGGACGGCGAAGCCGGCGAGGACGAGGTCACCCGCTCGATCTCCGAACTCGACGACATCACGAAGAAGAAGGTCGACGCCATCGACAAGCTGCTCGGCCAGAAGGAAGCCGAGCTCCTCGAGGTCTGATGATCGCGTTGACCGGGCCCGACCGTCCCACCTCCGATCCGACCCCTGACGAGGGGTCGGATCGGGAGACCGCGGCGACCCCAGAGCCGACACCGTTCCCGAAGCGGCGCGACCTCCGCGGCACCGACACGGTCTTCACGCAGGAGACCGCGGCGGTCGAGGTCGAGGTCGAGACGGCGCCTGCACCCAAGGACTACGGCCGGGCCGGCCGCAACCTCCCGGCGGCGATCGGGATCGGCCTCCTCATCGGCGGGATCGTGCTCGCCTCGCTGATCCTCCTTCCCGAAACCTTCCTCTTCATCATCCTCATCGCGATCGTCGCCGCGATGTGGGAGCTCGCCAACGCGCTCTCCCGGTCCGGATCGCTCGTCTCCCGCATCCCGACGATGATCTCCGCGGCCTGCATGGTCGTCGCCACGTACTTCGGCGGCCGGGAGGCCCTGTGGGTGACGTTCGCCGCAAGCGCCGGGGCCGTCATGCTCTTCACGATGGTCGAGCGGCGCAAGAACGCGGTCAAGGACGTCTCCCTCTCCCTCTTCGCGCTCACGTACGTCGGCCTCATGGCGTGCTTCGTCGTCTATCTCCTCACCCTGCCCAACGGCAACTTCTACGTCATCATCTTCCTTGCCAGCGTCGTCGCCTCCGACATCGGCGGCTACGTCTTCGGCGTACTCTGGGGCAGGCATCCCATCGCCCCGCGGATCTCGCCGAAGAAGTCCTGGGAGGGCTACCTGGGATCCGTCGTCTTCACCACGGCCGTCGCCACGACGCTGGCGATCACCCTCTTCGACGCCCCGTTCTGGACCGGGCTCGTCATCGGCGTCGTCATCCCCGCGTTCGCCACCCTCGGCGACTTCAGCGAATCGATGATCAAACGCGACCTCCACCTCAAGGACATGGGCACCCTGCTGCCCGGTCACGGCGGCGTCATGGACCGCCTCGACTCGATCCTCCCGACCGCGCCCGTCGCCCTCGTCCTCTTCTCCTTCCTCCCCGGCTTCATGTGAGGCTGGGACGGCCGCCCGGTCGTCGCATCCCCTCGCCGAGGCGATCGCGGGCTCCCGTGTCCCCGACCACACAGCGTCGCCGGGACCGGCATGAGACAATGGGGGAGTGATACCTCCAGCCGGAAGCAGACAGGTCAGGCCCGTCGTCGAACACGCCGACGGGACGACGTCGACGACCCCGATGCGCGACGGTCGCCCGCTGCTCAACTTCAAGTCCCCCCGCGTCGCCCAACCTCAGCAGCACCTCGCGGACATGACGATGGACGAGCGCATCGAAGCCGTCACCGAGATGGGTCTTCCCGCCTTCCGCGCCAAGCAGCTCTCCACCCACTACTTCACGCGCTACCACACCGACGTCGAGTCGATGACCGACCTGCCCAAGGATCTGCGCGCACCCCTTGCAGAGCGCTTCTTCCCTCCGCTGCTCACCGAGGTCAGGCGCCTGACGACAGGCAACGGCGACACGATCAAATTCCTCTGGCGTCTCTTCGACGGTGCGCTCGTCGAATCCGTCCTCATGCGCTACCGCAACCGCATCACACTGTGCGTCTCGAGCCAGTGCGGCTGCGGGATGAACTGCCCGTTCTGCGCCACCGGCCAGCAGGGTCTGACCCGGAACATGTCGACGGCCGAGATCGTCGAACAGGTCATCCGCGCCAACCAGGCCATCGCCGCCGGTGAACTCGCACCGTCCAAGCCGAGCGCCGACGCCGACGACGAGGTCGCCCTCGGTGCGGAAGCCGACGAGGAGCAGGGCGAGACCCCCGGCGAGTCCGCGACCGACCCGGCAGCCGCCTCGGCGGGAGGACCGGAGCGGGTGACGAACATCGTCTTCATGGGCATGGGCGAACCCCTGGCCAACTACAAGCGGGTGATGAACGCGGTCCGCCGCTTCGTCGCCCCCGCGCCCGAGGGCCTGGGCATGTCGGCGCGGCGGATCACCGTCTCGACCGTGGGGCTCGTCCCCGGCATCAACAAGCTCGCCGCCGAGGACATCCCCGTGACCTTCGCGCTCAGCCTCCACGCCCCCGACGACGAGCTGCGCGACGAGATGATCCCGGTCAACACCCGGTGGAAGGCCGACGAGGCGATCGACGCGGCCTTCAACTACTACAAGGTCACCGGCCGCCGGGTGAGCATCGAGTACGCGCTCATCAAGGACATGAACGACCACGCATGGCGGGCGGACCTGCTCGCGAAGAAGCTCAACGCCCGCGGCCGCGGCTGGGTGCACGTCAACCCGATCCCACTCAACCCGACCCCGGGATCCGTGTGGACGGCCTCGGACCCTGCTGTCGCCGACGAGTTCGTCCGCCGGCTCGTCGACGCCGGCGTGCCGACGACGATCCGCGACACCCGCGGCTCCGACATCGACGGCGCCTGCGGACAGCTCGCCGCCGCCGACTGACGCCTGACCCGGCCGAGGCCGGACCCGACCCGGGCCCGAGCCACCGACACTTCGCGCCGCAGCGACTGCGGCGGACCACCGATGCTCGAACTATCATGGTGGAAACGACACACTCTGTACGGAGGAATCATGGCGGACACGACGTTCCCCCGCATGTCCGGTTGGAAGAACGGCTACGACCCGAAGCAGGTCGACAGCTTCTTCAAGAGGGCACGCGAGTCATTCGAACGACCCACGCCGCAGCCCGGCGACCTCGACTCCCGTGCCGTGCGCACGGTCGGCTTCGACCTTGTCCGCAAGGGCTACCACGTCGCCGTCGTCGACGCCGCCCTCGACCGCCTCGAGGACGCCTTCGCCAAGCAGGCCCGCGACCGTCTCATCGCCCAGTCCGGACAGGACGCCTGGGTGCAGGAGCTCACCCGCGTCGCCGCGTCCCTGCGGGGACGCCTCGTCCGTGAGGCGGGGGAGCGCTTCGACAGCCCGCCCGCCGGTGTCATCGGCTACGACATCGCCCAGGTCGACGACATGTGCGAGAAGGTCAACGCCTACTTCACGCAGGGCGTGGCGATGAGCGTCGACCAGGTCCGCAGGGTCCTGTTCAAGACCGCGAAGGGCAACAAGGCCTACGACGAGGATCAGGTCGATGCCTTCATCGACCGCGTCGTCGAGGTGATGGCCTCCGTTGACTGACTTCCACTGGTTCACCAAGCCCGGTGACGGGACTCCCGGCACCCTCAATCCGGTCTTCGAGATCCTCGACTACCTGATCGTCCTCGGTCGGGCCGACGACACCGTCATCACCGGGGACGTCCCGGACACGCCCCTCATCGACGGGCGCGAGGTCACCGATCCGCGCCTGCTCAAGGCACTCGCCGTGCCCGTCGAACTCGACCGCGCCGAGGCGCTCGACCGCAGCGCGAAGCTCGCCGGAATCCTCCGGACGATGGGAGTCGACACCGGGACGAGCAGGGTGCGCGTCGACGCCGATGTCCCTGCTGTCGCCCGGGCGCTCAGTGTGCTTGCTGCGATGCGCCTCGGTGTCGTCGTCGACGCCCGCACAGATGGTTCGGAGACCGACCCCGCCGAGGTGCGCATCGTCGCGATCGACGCCGACCCGATCGAACCCGGACGGGCCTCGGTCAAGGTCGTGCGTTCGCGCTTCGAGGGCGTCGGTGTGAGCATCGCGGGGGAGACCGCGAACCTCGACCAGGCGATGCGGGACTCCCGCGTCGAATCCGCCGAGGTCGCCCCGCTCGACCCGTCTCAGACCCTTGTTCTCACCGACGACGGTCCCCTCAGCGCGGCTGAGAGCCTGCCCTGGCTCGAGGAGTTCCTCCGCGAACAGAGGTGAATGCCGACCGCCCCGCACCTCGGCGCCGATGGCGGCGCACAAGGGCGGGGCGGATGCGACCGGTCGGATGACCAGGTGCGCCGGTCGGGGACGCCGACCGGCGCCGACCTCAGTTCGCGAAGGCGTTGATCCCGGTCAGGGCCCGGCCGAGCGTGAGCTGGTGGACCTCATGGGTTCCTTCGTAGGTGAGCACGGTCTCGAGGTTGACCGCGTGGCGCAGCGGCGGGTACTCGCTCGTGATTCCCGAACCGCCGAAGAGCGCACGCAGGTCGCGGCAGACGTTCATCGCCGTGTCGACGTTGACCATCTTGCCGAGGCTGATCTGTTCGGGGCGCACACCCTTCTCGGAGTCCTTGAGCTCACCGAGGTGCGCGGCGAGCAGCGTGATCTGCGAGTACTGGCCGAAGGCCTTCGCGAGCTTCTGCTGCGTGATCTGGAATGAGGAGATCGGGCGGTCGAACTGGATCCGGGTGCCGGTGTACTCGATCGCCGAGAGCAGGGCGTCGCGGGCGGCACCGGTGACTCCGAAGACGATGCCGAAGCGCGCCTCCGACAGGCACGAGAGCGGAGCCTTGAGGCCCTTGGCCTCGGGCAGCATCGCATCCTCGGGCAGGCGGACGTTGTCGAGGACGATCTCACCGGTGATCGAGGCCCGCAGGGAGATCTTGCGGTGGATCTCCGGGGTCTGCACGCCCTCGGTGTCCGACGGCACGACGAAGCCGCGGATGACCGGACGGCCCTTGTCGTCGGTCTCCTCCGTCTTCGCCCACACGACCATGACGTCGGAGACGGGTGAGTTCGTGATCCACATCTTCGAACCGTTGAGGATCCAGTCGGAACCGTCCCTGCGGGCGGTCGTCTTCATGCCCGAGGGGTCGGAGCCGACGTCGGGTTCGGTGAGTCCGAAGCAGCCGAGTGCCTTGCCGGCGGCCATCTTCGGCAGCCACTCCTCCTTCTGCGCCTCCGAACCGTAGCGGTGGATGGCGAACATCGCGAGCGACCCCTGGACGGAGACGAGGGAGCGCAGACCCGCGTCGATGGCCTCGAGCTCACGGCAGGCGAGACCGTACTGGGTGGCGGTCGACCCGCCGCAGCCGTAGCCCTCGAGGTGCATGCCGAGGACGCCGAGCTCCCCGAGGCCCTCAGCGAGTTCACGGGCGGGAATCGTCGCATCGAGGAAGTAGTCGCCGATCTTCTCGCGGACGTTCTCGTCGAGCCACTTGCGGACGACGTGCGCGAACTCGAGGTCATCGGCGTCGAAGACCGAATCCAGTCCCAGGATCTCGTCGGGGCTCATCGTTGCACTCATCTATACCTCTCTCGCCTTTGATCTGGTGTGCTCCGCCCACGCCGAGAAGTCCCTTGTCGAGTCATTTCCCAGAGAACTTTGGCATCATCGGTAGGCGTGAGCGAACGTAATGTCATTGTAGTCGGGTCGACCGGGTCGGTCGGCACTCAGGCCCTCGACGTACTGGCCGAGAACGCAACGGATTTCGCAGTCGTCGGCCTTGCCGCAGGGTCCCAGGTCGACCTTCTGCTCACCCAGGCGCTCGACTTCTCCGTCCCCGTCATCGGGCTGACCTCTCCTCCCGCCGGCGGTGAGGACGACGTGCGGAAACGGTTGTCCGAACTCGCCGCAGACCGCGGAATCGATGATCCCGTTCGTGAGATTCATCTGGGGGAGACCGCCGCCGAGGCGGTCGCGAGCCGGTCGGCCGACATCGTCCTCAATGCCGTGACCGGAGCCGCCGGACTCGGCGCGACGCTCGCGGCGCTCGAGGCCGGCACCGACGTCGCCCTGGCGAACAAGGAGTCGCTCATCATCGGCGGCTCCCTCGTCCTCGACGCCGCCGAGCGCACCGGCGCCCGCCTCATCCCCGTCGACAGCGAGCACTCGGCGATCGCGCAGGCCCTGCGCTCTGGCACGCACGGCGAAGTCGCCAGGCTCGTCATCACCGCCTCGGGCGGACCCTTCCGCGGCATGACCCGGGAAGCGCTGCGCCGCGTCACCCCGGCCCAGGCGCTCAAGCATCCGACGTGGTCGATGGGATCGATGATCACGATCAACTCGGCGACGCTCGTCAACAAGGGGCTCGAGGTCATCGAAGCCCATCTGCTCTTCGGCATCGACTTCGACGACATCGAGGTCGTCGTCCACCCGCAGAGCCAGATCCACTCGATGGTCGAGTTCACCGATGCCTCGACGATCGCCCAGATCTCCCCTCCGGACATGCGGCTGCCCATCGCCTACGCCCTGGGCACCCAGGATGACGGCACCACCCGCCGGATCCCCTCGGGTGCCGTGCCGAACAACTGGGGTCAGCCCATGCACTGGTCGTTCGAACCGGTCAACCATGTCGCGTTCCCCGCGCTCAGCCTCGCGATCGAGGCGGGGAAGCGGGCCCGGAGCTACCCTGCGGTGTTCAACGCCGCCAACGAGGTCCTCGTCGAGGCATTCATCGCCGGCGACATTCCGTTCACCGGCATCGACTCGGGTCTCGAACGGGCCCTGGCCGCCCACGAGCCGGCCTCTGAACACAGCGTGGAGACCGTGCTCGCCGCCGACGCGTGGGCCCGTGGGTTCGCGCGCGATCACGTCGCCGCACAGACCGGTGACGCACAGCCCGACGCTCAGCCCGCGGTCGTCGCCGCCGGGCGGTCGAGCGAGGTGAGGCGATGACGGTCGTCCTCTTCATCCTCGGGATCGTCCTCTTCCTCATCGGCATCTCGATCTCGATCGCGCTCCACGAGCTCGGTCATCTCATCCCGGCGAAGCGGTTCGGGGTCAAGGTCACCCACTACATGGTCGGCTTCGGGCCGACCCTGTTCTCGTTCCGCCGCGGTGAGACCGAGTACGGGATCAAGGCCCTGCCGCTCGGCGGGTTCATCGCGATGCCCGGCATGTACCCGCCGCTCGAGGCGACGAAGCAGCGGGTGGGCGAGCCGGCCGTCGCCGGGCGGACCGACGGCGCCGCCGCACAGTCGGGCGACCGCCTCGGCGAGGGGGAGGAGTTCCCCCCGGACACGGTGCCGGATGATGGCCTGGTCACCGATGAGGACATGCTCGGCGATGCCGAGCGGCGCCCGAAGAAGCGGAAGGGCCGGCTGTTCGAGAACACGATGGCCGATGCCCGGGAGATGTCGAACGACGAGATCGCACCGGGGGAGGAGCATCGGACGTTCTACGCGCTCAGCGTGCCCAAGCGCCTCGTCGTCATGTTCGCCGGGCCCTTCGTCAACCTCGTCCTCGGGATCATCATCATGGCGATCTCGCTCATGGGCATCGGGGTGATGACGCCGACGACGACGGTCGCCACCGTCGTCGAGTGCGCGGTGCCCGCCTCGGAGGCGGCAGAGCGACCCGCATCACAGAAGAACTCATGCCAGCCCGGCGATCAGCTCACCCCCGCGTGGGAGGCCGGATTCGAACCCGGCGACGAGATCACCGCGGTGGCAGGTGTCCCGACCGAGAACTGGGATGAGCTCTCCTCGGTCATCAAGGACCACGCCGGCCAGCGCGTCGACGTCGACTTCGTCCGCGACGGGCAGGCGCAGACGGTGTCCGTGCCGATCATCGCCCACGAGCGTCCCCGCGTCGACGACCGGGGACGTCCGCTGACGAACCCCGACGGCAGCCCGCAGACCGTGACCGAGGGCTTCCTCGGCATCGGGCCGGTCCAGGAGCGTCAGCCCCTGCCGCTGGCGGAATTCCCGGGCGCCGTGTGGGATCAGGTCACCGGCGTGTTCAAGGCCATCGTCACCCTCCCGGTCAAGCTCGTCGACATCGCGCAGGTCGCCACCGGGGCGAAGGAGCGTGACGCCGAGGGTCTCGTCGGCATGGTCGGCGTCGGCCGCGTCGCCGGCGAGATCGTCTCCACCGATGAGCTCCAGGTCGTCGAGAAGGCCCAGCTCGGCCTCGGGGTCCTCGGCTCCCTCAACATCTTCCTCTTCGCGTTCAACATGATCCCCCTGCTGCCGCTCGACGGCGGGCACATCGCCGTCGCCCTCTACGAAGGGGCGAGGCGGCGGATCAACCGGTGGCGCGGACGCGGGAAGATCGGGCCCTTCGACACGGCGAAGCTGCTGCCGCTCACCTACGTCGTCATCAGCCTCATGCTCGCCATGACGGCACTGCTCGTCTACGTCGACCTCGTCAAGCCGATCACCCTCGACGCGATCTTCCGTTCGGCCGGGTAGGTCGGCCGGCGCTGCCCCAGCGGGCGCGCCGCCGGGCCGCAGTCCCAGCCGGTACGCCGCCCCAGCCGTTAGGCTTCCGGCCGCGGTCTCACTCGCTCAGGGTGATCGCCTGGACATCGCCGAGGTGGTCGAGTCGAACGGTGATTGCTGCCCCCTCTGCCACGGAGACGGTTCCGAGCAGTCGGGTCTCCATCGTCAGGTCGTCGACGGTGACCGGTCGGGTCGCATCGACCCGGTGCGACTCGAGCCAGGCTGCGGTGCGCTCCCTCCTCTCCTGTCGTGGCTCGTCGAGGTCCATGTTCACCGCGAAGTGCGCATCGGCGAACGCGTCATCCCAGTTCAGGGTCGCGGCCACGGCACCGAGGACGGTGCGTCCGGTGCGCGGACCAGGCGGCAGCGGGTGCGTCGGGGCAGGTGCGGTCTCACGCTCGAGCACGGGTGAGGCCCGTGTCACGGGTTCGTCCCGGCGGAGGCGCGGGATCTCCTCGGCGCGACCGATGGCGGTCAGCCACGCGGCGTCGACGGCGTCGCGGACGATGCGCTCGGCCGGATAATAGGTCGTGTTGCCGAGGACGACGATGCCGAAGCCGAGGTCGGGGAACCACCGCATGTGCGAGCCGTATCCGGGGTAGCCGCCGGAATGGCAGAGGACACGGCCGAAGCGGGAGTCCTGCCGGTGCATGAGGCCGTAGCCGTAGTGGACCTCCTCGGTGTGCAGCCGGCTCGTCTCGACGGCGATCGGACGGTGCGGCCGCTGGTTCGCGGCGAGCACGTGCGACCACGCACCCGGTGCCGTGTTCGCCTCGGCGTCGAGGGCGTCCATGTGGATGGTCATCCACTGGCAGATGTCGTGGGCTGTCGAGACCATGCCGCCGATCGCCGAGAAGGCGCCCGGCCGCGTCGGGGTCAGTCTGTGCGCTCTGCCGAGCCGGTCGATGCGCAGACCGGGGACGAGGTCGGGGAAGTCGGCGACATCGAAACCGGTGCGGGGCATCTGCAGGGGTCCGGTCACCTCGGTGGTCACCATCTCCGGGAACGTGCGGTCGGTCACCGACTCCGCGGCGAGACCGAGGAGCGCGTAGCCGAGGTTGCAGTACTCGAATCCGGTGCCGGGATGAGCGATGGGCACGAGCGGGCGCTGGAGGAAGGTGAGGAAGTCGAAGCGGCTCATCGACTCCATCCGGTCCGCCCACGGGTCGTCCCTGCCGAATCCCGTGCCCATGGTCAGGCACTCGCGGGCGGTGAGCTCGCCGACGGCGGTGCCCTTGAGGTCGGGGACCAGGAAGTACATCGGGTAGTCGTAGTTGAGCCCGCCGTTCTCGAGCGAGCCCATGACCGCTGCGGTGAACGACTTCGTCATCGAGGCGATCCGGAAGGGACGGTACGGGTTGGTCAGCTTCGCCTCGGCGTGACCGGGCCCGTTCCTCACGACGATGCCGAACGCCATCTCCCCGCCCACGGCCGAGAGCTCCCGCTCGGCACGGTGGAGCCGGTCGGCGATGACGTCGAGGTCCGGGCGCGCCGGGGCGATCGTCATGCTCTCCGCCTGCGCCTGTTCGTCCATGTGATCAGTGTCTCATCCGGCACTGACACGACGGGGTCGGGGCCGGTGCGGACCGCGCGGCGCTGACAGGCAACGCCCAGGTCGTGAGGGATCCCACCGGGGGCGACCGGTCGCGGACGCACCGATCGACCTACAATGAGAATGACTCGTACTATCGGGCCGAGGCGGCTGCGATCCAGCCGCCGACAGCCGAAATGAAGGGATCGTCTTCGTGACATCGGTCAACCTCGGAATGCCAGCGCCCCCGCCTCCCGTCCTCGCACCTCGGCGGAAGACCCGGCAGATCCACGTCGGGAAGGTGGGAGTCGGCTCCGACTACCCGATCAGCGTGCAGTCGATGACGACGACGCCGACGACGGACATCAACGCGACCCTCCAGCAGATCGCCGAGCTCACCGCCTCGGGCTGTGACATCGTCCGCGTCGCCTGCCCGTCAGCCGACGACGCCGCCGCTCTGCCCGCGATCGCCCAGAAGTCGCAGATCCCCGTCATCGCCGACATCCACTTCCAGCCGAAGTACGTCTACGCCGCGATCGACGCCGGCTGCGCGGCCGTGCGCGTCAACCCCGGCAACATCCGCAAGTTCGACGACCAGGTCAAGGAGATCGCGGCCGCGGCCAAGGACGCGGGCACCTCGATCCGCATCGGCGTCAACGCCGGATCGCTCGACAAGCGGATCATGGAGAAGTTCGGCAAGGCCACCCCGGAGGCGCTCGTCGAGTCCGCCGTGTGGGAGGCCTCGCTGTTCGAGGAGCACGACTTCCACGACTTCAAGATCTCCGTCAAGCACCACGACCCGGTGATCATGGTCCGGGCCTACGAGATGCTCGCCGAACGCGGCGACTGGCCCCTCCACCTCGGCGTCACCGAGGCCGGCCCCGCCTTCCAGGGCACGATCAAGTCGGCCACGGCCTTCGGCGCCCTGCTCTCGAAGGGCATCGGCGACACGATCCGGGTCTCGCTGTCCGCGCCCCCGGTCGAAGAGGTCAAGGTCGGCAACCAGATCCTCGAGAGCCTCAACCTCAAACCGCGCAAGCTCGAGATCGTCTCCTGCCCTTCGTGCGGTCGGGCCCAGGTCGACGTCTACACGCTCGCCGAGAAGGTCACCGCCGGACTCGAGGGCATGGAGGTGCCGCTGCGCGTGGCCGTCATGGGCTGCGTCGTCAACGGACCCGGCGAGGCCCGCGAGGCCGACCTCGGAGTCGCCTCCGGCAACGGGAAGGGACAGATCTTCGTCAAGGGCGAGGTCATCAAGACCGTGCCCGAGTCCCTCATCGTCGAAACGCTCATCGAAGAGGCCATGCGCATCGCTGAGGACTCCGACGTTCCCTCCGGTCCGCCGGAAGTCGTCGTCGGCTGAGAGATCCCGATGTGTTGAGAATCGCTCCACTCGGGCATCGGCACACCGCGTGGCTGAAGAGCCAGCTGACCCTCAATCCGTGCGAGAACGTCTACCTGCTCGCGCTCCTCAACGTCACCGGCACCGCGCAGACCGGGTCCCCGGCGGGAGCCCTCTACGGGGTCTTCGACGGTGACCGGCCGGTCGCCGCGTACTGGGTGGGCGGGAACATCATCCCGGTCGCAGCCACGCCGGCGACGAACGAGGTGCTCGCGCGCAAGCTCAACGCCGACGGCCGGTCGTCATGCTCCCTCATCGGCCGGCGCGAGGTCATCATGGACCTCGACTCCCGGCTGAAGTGGGGGAGGCCGCGCGGGGTGCGGGGACGCCAGCCCCTGCTCGCGATCAGCTCCGATCCGCTCGTCGACCCCGACCCGGACGTCCGCCTCGCGACCGTCGACCAGCTGCCGACGGTGTTCCCCGCCAGCGTCGACATGTTCACCAAGGAAGTCGGCTTCTCGCCCATCGAAGGCGGGGAGTCGAGCTATCTCGCGCGGGTGCGCGGCATCATCCGCGGCGGGAACTCGTTCGTGCGCATCTCCGATTCCCTGCCCTCCGGCCAGCCCGCGCCGAGGTGGCCGGCCACCGACCGTACCGAACAGGTCCTCTTCAAAGCCGACATCGGCATCCGCTCACCCCGGATCGTCCAGGTCCAAGGCGTGTGGGTCCACCCCGAGGCGCGCAACCAGGGACTCGGTGCCGCAGGCATGGCCGCCGTCGTCGTCCAGACCCGCGCTGCCGGGCACCCGACGGTGAGCCTCTATGCCAACGACTACAACGAGGCGGCGCTGCGGATGTACCGGCGCGTCGGCTTCGACCAGGTCGGCACCTTCGCGACCGTGATGTACTGACGCGCAGCGCCCGGAGGGTTGCTGAGATCAGCGCTCGGGGCGGCGGCCGCGGAGCCGGTCGAGGTCCCGGCGGTCCTTCTTCGTCGGCCGTCCCAGCCCCTTGTCGCGCTTGGGGACGAACCCGCGCAGCGCAGGGTCGGGGGCCGGGGTGAGATCCTCGTAGGCGCCGACGGCGATCGCGGCCCCCGGCCTCGTCGGGAGGATGCCGGTGATCCTCCAGACGAACTCGGTGCCCGCCTTGCGCACCCGCACCTCCTGGCCGATCGTCACCTTCTGCGCGGCCTTGACCCGCTGCCCGTCGACCTGGACGTGGCCGCCCCGGCACGCCTGGGTGGCGAGGCTGCGGGTCTTGAACATCCGCACGGTCCACAGCCACACGTCGATGCGCACCGTCGCGCCCGGTGTCCGGTCAATGTCCACGGCAACCGCCCTCACTGCGCATGGATGCCGACTCCCGGCCCGTCGAGACCGCCCCTGGAGTCCTGCCGCAGGGCGATCTCCGAGCGCCTCGTGAACGTCTGCGCCGGCCGGCCCCGCCCCTGGGTGACCGCGCGGCCGGTGGCGTCGAGCAGCGGCAGCATCGTGCGGCGGAACGTATCGGCCTGCAGCTCCTCGCCGGCGACGACCTCGTGGAGGCTGCGCAGCTGACGCAGCGAGAACTCCTCGGGCAGCAGCCCGAAGGGGTCGGGTGTGCGCTCGTGGAGGGCGCGGAGCCGGTGGACGGCGACGCGGACGATCTCCTGGTGCTCGTCGCTGAGCTCGGCGACCGTGTGCACGGGCACGAGTTTGCGGGGCACGCCCTCGTCCCCACCGGCGACGCTCCCGTCGTCGGCGCTCTCACCGAGTCCGACATCGGCGGCCGAGAGGACGTCGAGGTGGGCCACGGAGATCACCCAGCCCCGATCGTCGCGGTCGGGCTGGTCGAAGACGTGGAGCTGGACGGGGGAGCGGTCGACGAGCTGAGCCTTCTCCCGCAGGCACCGGGCGACCGCCTCGGCGAGACGCTCCTGCGGTCGGAGGATCGACCCGGGAAGCTGCCAGCGTCCGTCGCGGGAGAGGGTGAGGAGCACGTGGAGCCCACGGTCGGGCACGGGGCAGAGGACGGCAGTGTCGACGGCGACCGAGGGCCGGGGGAACTGGGACAGCTGGGTGGTGTCAGGCATGCTCTTCACGATCGGGTCAACGGAATCGACAGCGCTGACCAGTCTAGTTGGCTCCCGATCCACCGGAGAAAACGGTCCAGCTCACCTGTCGGACTCGCACCGCCGGACGGGGACGGCCAGGCGAATGGACGCACGCGCACGCGGGCGGATAGTCTTCGATCTGTCACCCGAGTCGCCCAAGGAGATACGCCCATGGCCCTGCGCATGTCGTCGCTGTTCGTCCGGACCCAGAAGGAAGACCCGGTCGGCGCCGAAGTCGCCAGCCACAAGCTCCTCCACCGCGCCGGCTACATCCGCCGTTCGGCCCCCGGCATCTACACGTGGCTGCCGCTCGGACTCGCCGTGCTCGGGAAGATCGAGGCGATCGTGCGCGAGGAGATGGCCCGCGCCGGGTCGCAGGAAGTCCACTTCCCCTCCCTCCTGCCCGCCGAGGTGTACAAGCAGTCCGGGCGCTGGGAGGCCTTCGGTCCCGACCTCTTCAGCCTCCAGGACCGGAAGAAGAACGACTACATCCTCGCGCCCACGCACGAGGAGTTCTTCACCCTCCTCGTCAAGGACCTCTACTCCTCCTACAAGGACCTTCCGCTCTCGCTCTACCAGATCCAGACGAAGTACCGCGACGAGGCCCGCCCCCGCGCCGGTCTCCTCCGCGGGCGCGAGTTCATCATGAAGGACGCGTACTCCTTCGACATCGACGACGCCGGACTCGACGCCTCCTACGAGGCGATGCGGGTCGCCTACCTCCGCGCCTTCGCCCGCCTCGGCCTGCCCTGCCTGCCGGTCAAGGCGACCCCGGGTGCGATGGGCGGATCGGGCACCGAGGAATTCATCTACCCCTCCGAAGTCGGCGAGGACACCTTCGTCCGCTCGGCCGGCGGGTACGCCGCCAACGTCGAGGCCGTGACCTCGATCGTCCCCGATCCGATCCCGTTCGACGGCATCCCCGCCGCCCATGTCGAGGACACCCCGGACACCCCGACGATCGAGACCCTCGTCGCCGCCGCCAACGCCGACCACCCCCGCGAGGACCGCGAGTGGACCGCCGCGGACACGCTGAAGAACGTCGTCTGCGCGCTCACCCACCCCGACGGCACCCGCGAGGTCATCGTCATCGGCCTGCCCGGCGACCGCGAGGTCGACCTCGACCGCGCCGCCGGCACCGGGATGCTCAGCACCGGCGAGGTCGACCTCGAGGCCGCCACCGCCGAGGACCTCGCGATGCACCCCGAACTCGTCAAGGGCTACATCGGCCCCGGCCTCGACCTCGACCACCCGGTCCTCGGCCTCGAGGGCTCGACGAAGCTGCGCTACTTCCTCGACCCCCGCATCGTCCCCGGCACCCGGTGGATCACCGGGGCCAACGAGCACGGAAAGCACGTCTTCGACCTCGTCGCCGGCCGTGACTTCGTCTCCGACGGCACGATCGAGGCCGCCGAGGTCGTCATCGGCGACCCCGCCCCCGACGGCTCCGGACCGCTCGAACTCGCCCGCGGCGTCGAGATCGGCCAGATCTTCAAGCTCGGCCGCCGCTACGCCGAAGCCCTCGACCTCACCGTCCTCGACCAGAACGGGAAGACGGCGGCCGTGACGATGGGCTCCTACGGCCTCGGCGTCACCCGGGTCATGGCGTGCATCGCCGAGGAGTACCACACCGAGGCGGGCCTCCTCTGGCCCCAGCACCTCGCCCCGGCCGACGTCCACATCATCGCCGCCGGCAAGGGTGAGGACATCGCCGAGGCGGCTGAGGCGCTCACCGCCGACCTCGAGGCCGAGGGGGTCAGCGTCCTCCTCGACGACCGCACGAAGGTCTCGCCCGGGTTCAAGTTCGCCGACGCCGAGCTCATCGGCATCCCCACGCTCATCGTCGTCGGCCGGGGCCTGGCCGACGGGGTCGTCGAGGTCCGTGACCGCTTCGCCGACGACAAGCGTGAGCTTCCCCTCGCCGAGGTGGTCCCGACCACCGTGGCGAACGTCCGTGCCGCCTACGCCCGGGCTGCCGCCGCCGGCGACGCCGCCGTCGTCGAGGACTCGATCGAGGCCGCGATCGACGACGCCGAGGCCGCCGCCGCGAGCGCCCAGGCCGAGTCCGCACCGAAGGCATGACCGGGCGCCGATGAGCGAGGTCCTCACCGGCGGCATCGACGTCACCCTCGTCATGCTCCTGTGGCTGCTCGCCGCGGGAGCCCTGGCCGGGTGGATCGACGCCGTCGTCGGCGGTGGGGGACTCATCCAGCTCCCGGCGCTCCTCCTCGTCCCGGGAATGACCCCGGTCCAGGCGGTCGCGACGAACAAGGTCGGGTCGATCGCGGGGACGACCGCCTCGGCGGTGACGTACCTCAGACGGATCACCCCGGACCGGTCCGCGACGATCCCCGCCGCGGCCACGGCCTTCCTCGGCGCCGTCCTCGGGGCCAAGCTCGCGACCCTCGTCCCCGCGGGTCTCTTCACCCCGATCATCCTCGCAGCCCTCATCGGGGTGGGGCTCTTCACCCTGCTCAACCCCAGCCTCGGCGCCGATGTCAGTCTCCGCTACGGGGAGACCTCGAAGCGCCACCATGCCCTGTCGTGGCTCATCGGGCTCATCATCGGCGTCTACGACGGAGTGCTCGGCCCCGGCACCGGGTCCTTCCTCGTCATCGCCTTCGTCTCGATCATCGGCTTCTCGTTCCTCCAGGCCTCGGCGACGGCGAAGGTCGTCAACTGGGCGACGAACTTCGGGGCACTCGTCTACTTCGTCCCCGACGGCCAGGTCGTCTGGCTGCTCGGACTCGTCGTCGCCGCCGGCAACGTCGTCGGAGGGATCATCGGCGCGCGCACCGCGATCGCGAAGGGCTCGGGGTTCGTGCGCATCGTCTTCGTCGTCGTGGTCTCGGCGATGATCCTCAAACTCGGCTCCGACGTCGTCTCCGACCTCATCCGGTAGGGGAGCGCCGCAGCGGGCAGGAGGCGCGCGTGACTGATGTCCGCCTAGCCGATGGCCTTGAGGGCGTGCGCGTCGACGCCGAGGACGTCGGCACCGGTGAGCGCCCGGGCGACCCACAGGGAGCGGGCGGCATCGGCGAGGGACTCCGCAGTGCCGCCGCGGGCAGAGCGGAGGTACCAGAACATGTTCGTCACCTCACGGGCGACCGCCGCACCGATGCCGTACTGCGGATCGATGCCGGCATGGCGGGCGAGGTCGGCGGCGAAGCCGCGCAGCCAGGCCGCCTGCTCCCGGGGGATGCGGGAGGGGATCTCGGCCAGCCGATTCCACAGGACGGGGGCGATCGTGTACGCCGTCGGCCCCGACAGCGGCTGCGGGTCGATCGCCTTCCACGTCGAGACGCCCGAGGCGTCGGGGTTGCCGGCAAGGATGTTGTAGTAGTGGAGGTCGGCGTGGATGAGCCAGTTCTCCTCCGAGGTCGCGAGCGTGTGCATCCAGGTGCGGGCATGGGCGAGGACGTGGGCGTCCTCGCGCACGGTCTGCGACCATCCGCTCAGCAGCGTCGCATCGGCCTCGAACGTCGACAGCCAGCCCGCGGCCATGTCCTGGACGCGCATGAAGTCGGGCCCGGCGGGGATCTCCAGGGACTTCTGCAGCGCACCCCACACCGGCGGCACCTCGGCGAGGGGGAGCACGGAGAGGTTCGCCTTCGTCCGCAGCCGCTCCTGCAGGGTGACCCGGAAGCTGCGGTCGTCGCGGATCACCCGCACCGCTCCGTGCCCGTTCCACATCTTCAGCGCCCGCAGCGCCTGCGCGTGCGCGGCCGTATGCGCCGAGGTGGGGGCCGCGAACCGAAGCACGCCTTGGTAGTTCTCCTGGGTGAGGACGGGGATGACGAGACTCTCGCATCCGGCCCAGGGGGCGCCGGGGACCTCGTCGAAGCGCAGATTCCACCGCTCACCCAGCTCATGGGCCATGAAGTCGAGGGCTGCGACCCAGGCGTCGGTGCGCGCGGTGCCGATGATGTCGCGCGTCGACCGGTAGAGGACGGGCGGGACCCTCACGTCCCGGCCTTCGGCGACTCCGGCCCGGCGTCATAGGTGTAGCGCAGCGGCTGCGGTGCGGCGAAGGCCTCCCTGGCCCGCGCCGACTCCCACACCCGCAGGGCCGCGGCCGGATCGGTGCGCAGCCACGGCAGCAGCGAGGCGGCGACCGCGTCCTCGAGGGAGAGGGCGAGCTGCGCGGCCGACTCCGCATCCGTCGGGCTCGGATCGAGCTTCCAGGCCGGGGCGTCGGGGCCGGCCGCCTTCTCACCGAGGTTCTCGAGCATCTCTCCGACCAGCGATCCGAGCGATTCGAGCCGGTCGAGGGCGCTCTGCCGCTCTCGGGACTTCCGGTCGAAGTGCACGGCGAGGCGCTCGTAGCCGTACGCGGCGGCGCGGGCCTGATCGAGGATCGTGTTCCAGTCCTTCGCCCCGCCGTCCTGACCGGGGGAGGAATCCGGGGCCGCCTCGGCGGGGGTGGCCCGGGCATCGTCGTCGGCATCGGCGAAGGCCTCGCGGAGGCGTTCCTCGGCGCCCTCACGGATCTCTGCGCGCACAGTTCCCGCGGTGAGCGCGCACCCGGTGGCGACGTCGGTGAGGACGGGGATGAGACCCGAGCCGAGCTGGGAGACGGCGTCGAAGACGGCCGTGGACACCGCCTCGGCGGCATCGAGGAAGGAACGGGGCTGCTCCGTGGGGGGAGGTTCGGTCGCGAACTCGCTCGGCGGGGCCCAGACGGGACCGATCGCGTCCCGGAGCTTCTGCAGGTCCTCACCGGCGGTCTCGGGATCGCCGTCGGTCACCGACGCCTCGGCGAGGATCCGGGCGATGCGGTTGCGCAGCTCCTGGGAGGCATCGAGCGTCGGGATCTCCGGGGGAGTGTCGAGGCGCAGTCCGCACCCGGAGAGGAGGCCGAGCCCTGCCCCCGCCGCGCCGACGATGAGGACGGAACGACGGGTGAGGGGAGAACGCATAGGGCAATCGTAGCGGATGCTTAACCTTCGCCCGGGGTCTCGCATAGGGTGGGATGCACCGGTGACGGGACCGGCTCGGCGGCCCTCGGAAACGAGGGCGGGACGGCTCCCGATCGGTGTGGTCAGCAGTCGTCACGAGAGGAACGGAGAGAGCATGGACGAGGACGTCGCACGGATCGAGGCGCTGCTGAGGGAGCCCCTGGCCGAGGCCGGGTTCCACCTCGAGACCGTCAAGGCCGTCGCCGCGGGACAGCGGCGCACGCTCACGGTCGTCGTCGACCTCGACGAGTCGACCGCGGAGCCGATGTCGATGGACAAGATCGCTGAGTCCACGCGCATCGTCGGCGATGCCCTCGACTCCGTGGAGGTCTTCCGCGACAAGCCCTACCAGCTCGAGGTGACGAGCCCCGGAGCGACCCGGAAGCTCGAACAGCCGCGTCACTTCCGGCGGGTGCTCGGGCGCCGGCTCGAGGTGAGCACGAAGAAGGAGAGCTTCAAGCTCGACCTCGAGGAGGTCGCCGACGACGCGATCAGCGGTACCGACCCCGCCCGGCGGGAGAAGCGGACGGTCGGCCTCGGCGACATCGTCAAGGCCCAGGTGGAGCTGAAGTTCCGGTGAGGGCAACTGCGATACACTGGTTCGCCTGATAAGTGAACACCGACAATTCAATGCGTCAGGCGGTCAGCGGCACGACCGCACCGCCTGGGGCCGGAGAGGATAAGGGCCATGGATATCGATCTCGATGTTCTGCGCGTCATCGAACGTGAGCGCGAGATTCCGTTCGACACTCTGATCGAACTCATCGAGCAGGCGCTCTTCCTTGCCTACCAGAAGACCGAGGGCGCGTGGCCCGATGCCCGTGCCGAACTCGACAAGTCCACCGGAGAGGTGCGCATCTGGGCGGTCGAATTCGACAACGACGACAATCCCATCGGCGAATTCGACGACACCCCCTCAGGCTTCGGACGCATCGCCGCGCAGACCGCGCGCCAGGTCATCCACCAGCGTCTGCGCGATGTCGAGGACGAGACCCTGCTCGGCTCCTTCAAGGGGCGGGAGGGAGAGATCGTCTCCGGCACCATCCAGCAGGGTCGGGACCCGCAGATGGTCCAGGTCGACCTCGGCGAGGTCGAAGCGGTGCTGCCCCCGCACGAGCAGGTGCCCGGCGAGGAGTACAAGCACGGCACCCGTCTGCGGGTCTACATCGCCGACGTCCACAAGGGACCCAAGGGCACCTCGGTGACCGTCTCGCGCACCCACCCGAACCTCGTCCGCCGGCTCTTCGCCCTTGAGGCGCCCGAGATCGCCGACGGCACCGTCGAGATCGTCTCCCTCGCCCGAGAGGCGGGCCACCGCACGAAGCTCGCGGTCCGCGCGACGAAGCCCGGCGTCAACGCGAAGGGCTCGTGCATCGGCGAACTCGGCTCCCGTGTGCGTGCGGTGATGAACGAGCTCGGGCAGGAGAAGATCGACATCGTCGACTACAGCGACGACCCGGCGAAGTTCGTCGCCCACGCGCTCTCCCCGGCGAAGGCCACCCGCGTCGACATCCTCGACGCCGGCAGCCAGGAGTCCCGGGCCGTGGTCCCGCGCGACCAGCTCTCGCTCGCGATCGGCAAGGAGGGCCAGAACGCGCGCCTGGCCGCGAAGCTCACCGGCTGGAAGATCGACATCGTCGCCGAGGACTGAGGGCGACCGCCTCGGCGAGGCGTGCTGCGGTCCCGACAAGGCGCCCGAACACCTCGGCGTGATCCCGACCACGTTCGCCGGTGGCGGAACCGGGAATGGAAGTGCTGTAGAATTGTTGACTGTGAATGCTGGCAGTGCACCTCAACGGACGTGCATCGCCTGCAGGCAGACAGCGGATCGGGACGAGCTCATGCGCTTCGTGCATCGCCCCGACGAGCGGCCGGCCATCGTCCCCGACGTGTCGAAGACACTGCCGGGACGAGGGGCCTGGATGCACCCGGATGCGAAGTGCCTCGAGAAGGCGCGGACATCCGCTCCCTTCGCCCGAGCCTTTCGGACGAAGATCACCGCTTCGGACCTTCCGGAGCTGGACACCGAACCCAGACAGAACGGGTGAGCCAAGAATGGATGACAAGTAGTGAGTGTCGTGCGATGACACCCTCACCGGAATTCGAGAGAGCAGTGTAATGAGACCTGCTCTTCATTGATGAGGTTTCTTCCTGACCGGGAAGGAACCCGGACAGGAGAACTGTGGCAAAGCCCCGTGTCCATGAGCTCGCGAAAGAGCTCGGCACAACCAGCAAGATCGTCCTCGAGAAACTCAAGGACATGGACGAATTCGTTTCGTCCGCCTCCTCGACGCTCGAAGCCCCCGTCGTGCGACGGGTGAAGGAGGCATTCGCCGATTCCGCGCCTGCCGGCGGCAAGGCCGGAGGCGATTCGACCAAGAAGCCGGCTGCGAAGCCCGGAAAGGCCGCGGCCAAGCCCGGCGCTCCGGCTGCCAAGCCCGCAGCGAAGCCCGGCGCCAAGCCGGCGGCGAAGTCCGAGTCCGCTGCCAAGCCGGCGGCGAAGTCGGCACCCAAGCCTGCCGCGAAGCCTGCGGCCGAGACCCCGGCCTCCCCAGCGGCCGGCGAAGCCCCGGCACGTCCGGCGGCTCCGAAGCCCGCAGCAGCCCCGAAGCCGGGTGCGGCCAAGCCCGGTGCTCCGAAGCCCGGCGGTCGTCAGGGCGGTGCGGGCAGCGCTCGTCCCGGCAACAACCCCTTCGCTCCCTCGCAGGGCATGCCGAAGCCCGGTGGACGCTCAGGTGCCCCGAAGCCCGGCGGCCGTCAGGGCGGTCAGGGCGGTGCGCGTCCCGGCAACAACCCGTTCGCGAACTCGCAGGGCATGCCCAAGCCCGGCCAGCGTCCTCCGCGCCCCAGCGGTGAGGCAGGCGCAGCCGGTCCTCGGCCCGGCGCCCCCCGCCCCAACCCGTCGATGATGAAGAACTCCGCGCTCAACAAGCCCGCTCCGGGCCGGGGACGCGGAGGCGGTCGCGGCAACGCTCCCGCCGGTGGACCCGGCGGTCCCGCCGGCGCACCCGGCGGCGCTCCGGCAGGACGTCGCGGACCGGGCGGAGGCCCGGGCGGCGGTCGCGGTTCGGGTCGCGGTCGCGGCAGCACCCAGGGTGCGTTCGGCCGCGGCGGCGGTCCCCGCCAGAAGGGCCGGAAGTCGAAGCGGGCCAAGCGCGCCGAGCTCGAGCAGATGCAGGCACCGTCGATCGGCGGTGTCACGGTTCCGCGCGGCGACGGCGAGACGCCGCTGCGCCTGCGCCGCGGCTCGTCGCTGGCCGACTTCGCCGAGAAGATCAACACCGACCCGACGAACCTCGTCACGGTGCTCTTCCACCTCGGCGAGATGGCGACGATCACCCAGTCCCTCGACGAGGACACCTTCCAGGTGCTCGGTGAGGAGCTCGGCTACAAGATCGAGATCGTCTCACCCGAGGACGAGGACCGCGAGCTGCTCGAGACCTTCGACATCGACCTCGATGCGGAAGCCGCCGAGGAGGACGACGACGATCTCGTCGCCCGCCCGCCGGTCGTCACCGTCATGGGTCACGTCGACCACGGTAAGACGAAGCTGCTCGACGCGATCCGCTCGGCCAACGTCGTCGCCCGTGAGGCCGGCGGCATCACCCAGCACATCGGTGCCTACCAGGTCGAGGTCGAGCACGAGGGCTCCGAGCGTCGCATCACCTTCCTCGACACCCCGGGTCACGAGGCGTTCACCGCCATGCGTGCCCGCGGTGCGAAGTCGACGGACCTCGCGATCCTCGTGGTCGCCGCCGACGACGGTGTGATGCCGCAGACGATCGAAGCGCTCAACCACGCTCAGGCGGCGGATGTGCCGATCGTCGTGGCGGTGAACAAGATCGACAAGGACGGCGCCAACCCGGCCAAGGTGATGCAGCAGCTCACCGAGTACAACCTCGTGGCCGAGGAGTACGGCGGCGACACGATGTTCGTCCCGATCTCCGCGCTCAAGCGCGAGGGCATCGACGAGCTCCTCGAGTCGGTCCTGCTCACCACGGACGCCGCGCTCGACCTGCGGGCGAACCCGAACAAGGCAGCCCGCGGCATCGCGATCGAAGCGAAGCTCGACAAGGGCCGCGGCGCCGTCGCGACCGTCCTCGTCGAGTCGGGCACGCTGCGCCAGGGCGATGCGATCGTCTGCGGCACCGCGTTCGGCCGTGTGCGTGCGATGTTCGACGAGAACGGCAACTCCGTCTCCGAAGCGGGACCCTCGCGTCCCGTCCAGGTGCTCGGACTCTCCTCGGTCCCGCGCGCCGGCGACTCGTTCATCTCCACCGATGACGACCGCACCGCACGCCAGATCGCGGAGAAGCGCGACGCCATCGAGCGCAACGCCGCCCAGGCCCGCGGCCGCAAGCGGATCAGCCTCGAGGACTTCACCAAGGCACTCGCCGAGGGCAAGGTCGACATGCTCAACCTCATCCTCAAGGGCGATGTCTCCGGTGCCGTCGAAGCGCTCGAGGACTCGCTGCTCAAGATCGACGTCGGCGACGAGGTCGACCTCCGGATCATCCACCGCGGCGTCGGTGCGATCACGGAGAACGACATCAACCTCGCCACCGTCGACAACGCGATCGTCATCGGCTTCAACGTCCGACCCGAGGCCAAGGCCCGCGACCTGGCCGACCGCGAAGGCGTCGACGTGCGCTACTACTCGGTCATCTACCAGGCGATCGACGACATCGAGAACTCGCTCAAGGGCATGCTCAAGCCCGAGTTCGAAGAGGTCCAGACGGGCTCGGCGGAGATCCGCGAGGTCTTCCGGTCCTCGAAGTTCGGCAACATCGCCGGTTCGATCGTCCGCGACGGGGTCATCACGAGGAACTCGGCGGCGCGGGTCACCCGCGACGGCGTGGTCATCGGCGACAACCTCAAGGTCGAATCGCTGCGGCGGTTCAAGGACGATGCGACCGAGGTCCGCGAAGGCTACGAGTGCGGCATCGGACTCGGCAGCTTCAACGACCTCAAGGTCGGCGACATCATCGAGACCTTCGAGATGCGCGAGAAGCCGCGCGACTGACGCTCTCGTGAGCTGATTGGCCAAGCGGCCGGTGCGATCACGCACCGGCCGCTTCGCTCCTTATAGACTTCTTCCCAGCACTCACCGGCACCCGACCGGCCACGACAAAGGACACCACATGGCAGACGCAACCCGCGCACGCAAGATCGCCGACCAGATCAAGGTCATCGTCGCGAGCACGATCGAACGCAGGCTCAAGGACCCCCGGCTCGGCTTCGTCACCGTCACCGATGTCCGCGTCACCGGCGACCTCCAGCACGCGACGATCTTCTACACCGTCTACGGTGACGGCGCCGACCTCGAGTCGACGGCCAAGGCGCTCGAATCCGCGAAGGGCTTCATCCGCTCCGAGGTCGGCAAGGGTCTGACGATCCGGCTGACCCCGAGCCTCGAGTTCATCGCCGACGCCGTCCCCGAGGAGGCGCTGCGCCTCGACAACCTCCTCGCCCGAGCGGCCGCCGACGACGCGCGCATCGCCGATCTCAAGAAGGATGCGAAGCCCGCCGGCGACGCCGACCCGTACAAGCGGTCCGAGGTCGAGTCCGACGAGTCCTGAGACATCCGCCGAGGTGAGGGCGGGCGGTCCCGGCGCCGACCCGTGTGCCGCGCCCTCGCCGAGGCGGTAGCCGGGTGGGGGAGCGGAAGCGACCTTGCTCACGATGGGCAGAAAAATCCTGCGTAACAGTTTTGTTATCTTTCCGCGATGCCCTAGACTTTTTCGGGTAACGATCTGATTACGACTCTGTTAAGGGATTTCTGCATTGGGTAAGCACTCTTCACCAAAGCCCGGCTTCGCCAAGCAACTGATCCGGGACCTCGCTCCCGCGGCCAAGCGCTCGACCGGTCGGCACTCGGCTGAGGCCCCCTCGACGGCCACGTCCGTGCTCGCCACGGTCAAGCAGCGGCCCGTCGTCGCAGCGATCGCCGTGCCGGCCGCCGCGACGGCCGCCGTCGTCGGCTCGAGCGTCGTCATGGGACCCCCGCAGACCGGGGAAGTGACGACCGAGGCCGCGAGCACCTCGCAGCAGCAGGAGGCGCCCGCCTCCACCGGCGTGAGCCAGGAGGAGATCGACGCACAGCGCGAGAAGGCCGGCAAGGAGTACATCGAAGAGGTCAAGAAGGACCCGAAGTACAAGAACAAGACCTCCTCGAAGACCACCCTCAACGTCAAGACCCCGAAGCCGAAGCCGACCCAGGAGTCGAGCGCGCAGGCCTCGAAGAGCGCGTCGGGCTCGAAGGGCGAGGAGAAGTCGGAGTCGAAGGGCGGCGGCAGCACCCCGTCGGGCGTCGAGACGCCCCCGTGCAAGGTCTCGTCCTCGATCGAGTCGGGTCTCCTGCCCAACGCCGTCAACGGCTACCGTGCCGTGTGCGCGAAGTTCCCCGAGGTCAAGACCTTCGGTGGCCGTCGCCCCGGCACCGGCTCGGACCACAACACCGGCGAAGCCGTCGACATCATGATCGCCGGCTCGACCGGCGACCGCATCTCCGAGTACCTCATCAAGAATGCGAAGGCGCTCAACGTCAAGTACGTCATCTTCGAGAAGCGCATCTGGATGCCCGGCCGCGGCTGGAAGTCGATGGAGGACCGCGGTTCGGCGACGCAGAACCACATGGACCACGTCCACGCCTCGTTCAACTGACCAGGTGAGCGAGACTTCCCCGCAGGGCATCCTCGTCTGCGACAAACCGCAGGGGCTGTCCTCCCACGCCGTCGTCTCCCGCATCCGCCGCTGGTACGGCACCCGCAAGGTCGGCCACGCCGGCACCCTCGACCCGATGGCCACCGGCGTCCTCGTCCTCGGCCTCGGTCGGGGAACGAAGCTGCTCGGCCACATCACCGGGGTGTCGAAGACCTACGCAGCGACGATCCGCCTCGGCGCCGGCACCCCGACCGACGACGCCGACTCCGAACCGGACGTCTTCGCGGACCCCGCGCGCCTGGCTGCGGTCACGGACGCCGACATCGCCTCCGGGGTCACCGCCCTGCGCGGGCCCATCGACCAGGTCCCGAGCGCCGTCTCGGCGATCAAGGTCGACGGCAAGCGCTCGTATGCGCGTGTCCGAGCCGGCGAGGACGTCGTCCTCGAACCCCGCCGAGTCGAGGTGACGCAGTTCGACGTCCTCGAGACCCGGCGGGACAGTGCCGGGGGCGGACACATCGACCTCGACGTCGTCGTCGACTGCTCCTCGGGAACGTACATCCGGGCCCTCGCCCGCGACCTCGGTGCGGGCCTCGGGGTCCACGGTCATCTCACCGCACTGCGCCGCACTCGGGTCGGGCCCTTCGACCTCCAGGGCGCTGTGACGATCCCCGACGACCTCGACACCCCCGCCCCGCCACTCATCCCGCTCGCCGAGGCGGCCTCCCAGCTGCTCCCGACCGTGACCGTCGATGCGGCCGGGGCGAGGGACCTCATGCAGGGCAAGTCCCTGGCCGGACCGTGGACGACGACCGGGGTCGACGGCAGCGACGTCGCCGTGACCAGCGCCGGCGAACTCGTCTCCGTCGCCGAGGTCCGCGCAGACGGCAGCCTCAAGTCCCGCACCGCGTTCGCCATCGGCCTCGCCTGAGCCGCCGCGGGGCGTCGCGAACCGACCGATCGGGCGGAAACCGACTCACAGCGGCCGCTCCGCGCGCATGGAGAGCCCCCGCTGAGGACCGGTTCGCACGCATCATCCCACTGCGATACTCTGAGTCGGTGCACGGAAGGAGCAGCGCTCGAGTGGAGATCTATCACGGGCTGGACGAGGTCCCGCAGGACGGCATCGGCACCGTCATCACCCTGGGCAACTTCGACGGCGTCCACCGTGGCCACCAGACCGTGCTGCGCGCCGTCGCCGCCGAGGCTGACGAGCACTCCCTGCGATCGGTCGCGATGACCTTCGACCCGCACCCGCGCACCGTCCACCAGCCCGAGACGCCGACGCAGATGATCACGAGTGTGCGCCAGAAGTCGCAGCTCATCGCTGAGACCGGCATCGACGCCCTCTTCATCCAGCCCTACGATCTCGACTTCGCCGCTCAGACCCCTGAGGAGTTCGTCTCCCGCTACTTCGTCGACGGCCTCGACTGCCGGTGTGTCGTCGTCGGCGACGACGTCCGCTTCGGCCACGACAACGCCGGGACCATCGAGACCCTGCGCCGCCTCGGCGAGGAGTTCGGGTTCACCACCGTGACGATCGACGAGGTCGGACGCGGGGGACGGTACTCGTCGTCGCGGATCCGTGACCAGATCATCTCAGGCGATGTCGCCGAGGCGGCCGATCAGCTCGGCCGCTACCACCGGGTCGAGGGCACCGTCGTCCACGGCGACGCCCGCGGACGCGATCTCGGCTTCCCCACGGCGAACCTCTCCGCCGACGGCGAGGGCCTCATCCCCGCTGACGGCGTCTACGCGGGCTGGGCGAGCTTCGAGGGGGAGGACCACCCGTTCCCCGCCGCGATCTCGGTCGGCACCAACCCCACCTTCGAGGGCTGTGACCGCCGTGTCGAGGCCTATGTGCTCGACAAGGAGTTCGGGGAGTTCGACGTCTACGACCGGCACATGGTCCTCGAGTTCGTCGCCCGCATCCGCGGTCAGGTCGCCTTCTCCGGCCTCGACGACCTCATCGCGCAGATGCACGAGGACATCGCCGATGTGCGCGAGGTGCTCCACACCTGATAAGCTGATCTCTGCCGTTTTCACCGGCCGCGGTCCCATAGGGCTGGAACAGACAGGTTCCGGCGCCGCGCAACGATACGTCAGGAGAACTCCATGGCTCTCGATACTGCCACCAAGCAGGAGATCATCAAGGAATACGCGACTCACGAGGGCGACACCGGTTCTCCCGAGGTTCAGGTTGCCCTGCTCACCCGCCGGATCACCGATCTCACCGAGCACTTCAAGGACCACAAGCACGACCACCACTCGCGTCGCGGCCTGCTGCTCCTCGTCGGCCAGCGCCGTCGTCTGCTCAAGTACCTGCAGGCGGTCGACATCGAGCGCTACCGCTCGCTCATCAAGCGCCTCGGTCTGCGCCGCTGATCGCATCCGATCTCGTCCGACGCCCCGCCCTCACCGGCGGGGCGTTCGTCGTCTCCGGGCCTGGGAGCAGGCTCACTGGCCGTCATCGGCATCTGCTGTAGACTGACCGGCGGACGCCCATGGACGTTTCGGTCCTCGGTAGTGGCCTCCGGAGGGAACCTTCCGTGGGCCCCGATCGATGACCGGCCCTGATTCCATGGCGTCTTCCACACTGTCCGCCGACAGGGCGAGCACCCGTCGCCCGGACTCGGCACCGAACAAGGAGATCACGTGGGAACCACCCCTGAATCCACGGTCGCAACGATCGACAACGGTCGCTTCGGCACGCACACCATCCGCTTCGAGACCGGTCGCCTGGCCAAGCAGGCCGCCGGCTCCGCCGTCGCCTATCTCGACGACGACACCATGCTGCTGTCGGCCACGACGGCCGGCAAGAACCCCCGCGAGGGCTTCGACTTCTTCCCGCTCACCGTCGACGTCGAAGAGCGCATGTACGCCGCCGGCCGCATCCCCGGCTCGTTCTTCCGCCGCGAGGGCCGTCCCTCGACCGATGCGATCCTCACGTGCCGCCTCATCGACCGCCCGCTGCGCCCGTCCTTCGTCAAGGGCCTGCGCAACGAGGTCCAGGTCGTCGTCACCGTGATGTCGATCAACCCCGACCACATCTACGACGCCCTGGCCATCAACGCCGCGTCGATGTCGACCCAGCTCTCGGGTCTGCCGTTCTCCGGCCCCATCGGCGGTGTCCGCATCGCCCTCATCGACGGCCAGTGGGTCGCGTTCCCGAACTTCTCGCAGCTCGACGACGCCGTCTTCGACATGGTCGTCGCCGGTCGCATGGTCGGTGACGACGTCGCCATCATGATGGTCGAGGCCGAGGCCACCGACCAGGCCCTCGACCTCGTCAAGACCGGGGCCAAGGCCCCCACCGAAGAGGTCGTGGCCGAGGGGCTCGAGGCCGCAAAGCCCTTCATCGCCGAACTCTGCCGCGCCCAGCAGGAGCTCGCCGACCTCGCCGCGAAGCCGACCGTCGAGTTCCCCGTCTTCCGCGACTACCAGGACGACGTCTTCGAGGCCGTCAAGGACCTCGCCGAGGCGAAGCAGACCGAGAACTTCCAGATCGCCGACAAGCAGGAGCGCGAAGCCGCGGGCGAAGAGCTCCTCGCTGAGCTCTTCGACAAGCTCGGAGAGCGCTTCGAGGGCCGTGAGAAGGAGATCGCGGCGGCTCTCAACGCGCTGACGAAGCAGATCGTGCGCAAGCGCATCCTCACCGAGCAGATCCGCATCGACGGTCGTGGGCTCAAGGACATCCGTCCGCTCTCGGCCGAGGTCGACGTCATCCCGCGCGTCCACGGCTCCGCTCTCTTCCAGCGCGGTGAGACCCAGATCCTCGGCATCACGACGCTCAACATGCTCAAGCTCGAGCAGCAGATCGACTCGCTGTCCCCGGTGACCTCGAAGCGCTACATGCACCACTACAACTTCCCGCCCTACTCGACCGGTGAGACCGGCCGTGTGGGCAGCCCGAAGCGCCGCGAGATCGGCCACGGCGCCCTCGCCGAGCGCGCACTGGCTCCGGTCCTGCCCTCCCGTGAGGACTTCCCGTACGCGATCCGTCAGGTCTCCGAGGCCCTCGGCTCGAACGGGTCGACCTCGATGGGCTCGGTCTGCGCCTCGACCCTGTCGATGCTCTCGGCCGGTGTGCCCCTGCGCGCGCCTGTCGCCGGCATCGCCATGGGCCTCGTCTCCGACGTCATCTCCACCGACCAGGGCGAGCAGACCGCGTATGCGGCACTCACCGACATCCTCGGTGCCGAGGACGCCTTCGGCGACATGGACTTCAAGGTCGCCGGCACCCGTGACTTCGTCACCGCGATCCAGCTCGACACGAAGCTCGACGGTCTGCCCTCCTCGGTGCTCACCGCCGCCCTCAAGCAGGCCCGCGAGGCCCGCATGGTCATCCTCGACGTCATGGCCGAGGCCATCGACGCCCCGGGTGAGATGGCGGCGACCGCCCCGCGGATCATCTCGGTCAACATCCCGGTCGACAAGATCGGCGAGGTCATCGGCCCCAAGGGCAAGATGATCAACCAGATCCAGGAGGACACCGGCGCCGACATCAGCATCGAGGACGACGGCACCGTGCTCATCGGCGCGACCGACGGCACCTCCGCCGAGGCGGCCCGGTCGATGATCAACGCGATCGCCAACCCGCAGGTCCCCGAGGTCGGCGAACGCTACCTCGGCACCGTGGTCAAGACGATGAGCTTCGGCGCGTTCGTCTCGCTCACCCCGGGCAAGGACGGCCTCCTGCACATCTCCGAGCTGCGCAAGCTCAACGACGGCAAGCGCGTCGAGGACGTCGAGGACGTCGTCGGCGTGGGCCAGAAGGTCCAGGTCGAGATCACGAAGATCGACGACCGCGGCAAGCTCTCGCTCGCTCCCGTCGTCGACGGTGAGGACGAGGACTCCGAGGGATCGGACGAGGAGTCGGAGAACTGATCTCCCAGTCTGCCCACACCGGGGAGGACGCACCGATCGCTCGGTCCGTCCTCCCCGGTGGTCTCACGGTCATCACCGAGCACATGCCCGGTCTCGCCTCGGAGACCATCGGCATCTGGGTCGCAGCGGGCTCCCGCGACGAATCCGCGGACACCGCCGGATCGACCCACTTCCTCGAGCACATGCTCTTCAAAGGCACCTCGACGAAGGACGCCCTGGCCATCGCCGCCGCCTTCGACCGCACCGGCGGGGACTCGAACGCGATCACGGCGAAGGAATTCACCTGCTACTACTCGCGGTGCCTCGTCACCGACCTGCCCGACATCACCGCGCTCCTGCTCGACATGGTCTCGGACTCCACCCTCGAGAGCGCCGAGTTCGAGCGTGAGCGCGGCGTCATCATCGAAGAGCTCGCCATGGCCGCCGACGATCCCGGCGATGTCCTCTTCGAGGACTTCGACACCCTCGTCTTCGGCGACCACCCCCTCGCCCGCCCGGTGGGCGCGACGAAGGAGCAGATCCGCGTCCTCGGACACCACACCCTCCTCGACCACTACGCGTCGACGTACGTGCCCCGCCGGCTCATCATCGCCGCCGCCGGGGGAGCCGACCACGCCGAGGTCGTCGGAATGGTCGAGCGGGCGCTGGCCGAGACCGGGGCCTTCGCCACGACCGTCGCCCGGGACGCGGAGACGACCGACCGCCTCGGCGGGGCGCAGATCCTCACCCCGGGGACCGTCGGGGGCGGACATCCCCACGCTGCCGCCTCGGCGCGGACCCGGCCGGACTTCCTCACCGGACGCTCTCACACGGCCAAGGACACCGAGCAGCTGGGGATGCTGCTCGGATGCGAGGGGCTGCCCGAGGGCCACCCGGACCGGTTCGTCTATTCGGTCCTGCTCACCCTCCTCGGGGGCGGGATGTCGTCGCGGCTGTTCCAGAGCATCCGCGAGGAGCGGGGGCTGGCCTACGCGGTCAACACCACCGCCAGCCAATTCACCGACACCGGGACGTTCGGGATCTATGCCGGATGCAGCCCCGAGAACGGGCAGGCCGTCCTCGACCTCGCGCTGAGCGAATGGGACCGTCTCGCGCAGCACGCGCCGAGTCGCAGCGAACTCGACGAGATCGTCTCCCAGCTCTCGGGCTCGATGGTCCTCGGACTCGAATCCTCGGCGGCGCGGATGAATCGCCTCGCTCGGGCCGAGATCTTCGGGATCCCCATCGAACCTCCGCTCGACCTCATCGAGCGCATCCGCTCCGTCACCCCGGAGCAGGTGAGCGGCATGGCCGGACAGCTGCTCGGCCAGCCCAAGGCGCTCTCCCTCGTCGGACCTCCCACCGACGTCGCGATCTGAGCAGACCGTCCCGCGCCTGAACGACCGTTGAGTACGATGGACGCTCATGGGGCACTCCGCCCCGCTACCGGACGGCAGCGTCCGGGACTGAGCAAGGATCCGTCGAGGGGATGGCAATGGGCCGGAAGCGGGCATCGGTGCGCCGGGAGGAGATCCTCGCGGCGACCGTCGACGAGATCGAGGCGACCGGACTGCGTGCGCTGCGCGTCGCCGACGTCGCCGGGCGCCTCGGCCTGAGCGCGAGCCTCGTCATCTACCACTTCCAGACGAAGGAAGCCCTCGTCGCGGCCGGCTTCGCCCACGCCGGCGAGTCCGACCTCAACCGCGCCCGCGAGATCGTCGACACCGACGCCCCGGCGACGGCACGACTGTCCGACCTCCTCGCGTGGTACCTGCCCAGCGGGTCGACGCGGGCGTGGACGATCTGGATGGACGCGTGGTCCTCGGCGCTCTTCGATGCGGAGATCCAGAGCACGCTCACCGTCCTCGACCGGGAATGGCAGGACGTCTTCGCCAGAGTCATCGCCGACGGCGTCGCCACCGGGGAGTTCGCCCTGGACGGCGAGGACCCGGGGGAGCCTGCCGCGGTCGCGGCGACCCGGCTGCTCGCCTACCTCGACGGCCTCTCCGTCCGCCTCATGGTCGGCCCGGGAGAGGAGGAGCGGGCGACGATGCTCGCGTGGGTCGAGGAGTTCGCTGACACCCTCCTCGCCCGCGATGCCACGTCCGCGGCACCGGGCGGCAGAGCACCCGGGGAATCACTCCCACCGCACTCTTGACGCACGGTCCTCCGGCGCGTCAGACTGGGTCTCAGACGTTACTGAACCGCGGTTCAGTTAAAGACTCGGAGGCCCCATGTTCTTGGACATCACCTGGCAGGATCCCGTCACCGGCACCCACGGATTCGTCGTCATCGACACGCTCGTGCGGGGAAGCGCGTCCGGCGGGCTGCGGATGCGGGAGGGCTGCACCCTCGAGGAGGTCCGCGGTCTCGCCGAAGGGATGACCCGCAAGGAGGCGATCCACCTCGTGCCCGGCCGACGCTACGTCCCGCTTGGGGGCGCGAAGGGCGGCATCGACTTCGACCCGCGCGCCGAGGGTGCCACGGACGTCCTCGAGCGCTTCCTCGTCGCCGTCAACCCGATCATGCGGGCGTACTGGGCGCTCGGTGAGGACCTCGGGGTGCGCCAGGACGACATCGACGAGATCCTCGAGCGCCGGGCCCTCGGCAGCGGACTCGCCGCCGTCGAGAAGCTCATGGACGATCCCGAGGACTCCGCCAGGCGCTCGCTCGCCGCATTCGACACCGTCGTCGACGGCATGCCCCAGGACGAGCTCGTCGGCGGGCTCGGCGTCGCCACCGCGGCGCTCACCGCACTTGCGGCCGACGGACGCTCCCCGGAGGGGGCGACCGCGGTCATCCAGGGGTTCGGGTCGATGGGCGGGGCCACCGCCCGCTTCCTCGCCGAGGCGGGGGTCCGGGTCGTCGGCATCGCCGATGCCGACGGCTTCGTCTCCAACCCCGAGGGCCTCGACGTCGAGACCCTGCTCGCGACCCGGGACCCCTTCGGCGGGGTCTCCCGAGACGCCCTGCGCCCCGGCGACCAGGTCGGCGACCGCGACGACTGGCTCGCCGCCGACGCCGACATCCTCATCCCTGCCGCCGTGAGCTATGCGATCACCCCGGAGAACGCGGGACGGATCACAGCGAAGTACATCGTCGAAGCCGCGAACATGCCCGTCCTGCCCGAGGCGGAGGAGCTGCTCGCCGCGCGCGGTGTGGTCGTCGTTCCCGACTTCCTCGCGAACTCCGCGACCAACGCGTGGTGGTGGTGGGTCGCATTCGGCGACATCGACGGCAGCTGGGAGCAGAGCCGGGAGATCATCACCGACACCCTCGGGGCGCTGACGAGCGAGGCCCTCTCCACGGCGAAGGACGAGGGCATCAGCCCGCGCGCCGCCGCGCAGCGGAAGGTCGACGCGAACCTCGTCGAGCTCGAGGCTGTCACAGCTTCAGCGGGCGGGAGGTAGGTCCGACGTGGACGTGTTCTTCGATCCGCGCAGCGTCGCCGTCCTCGGGGCCTCGAACGACCCCGCGAAGTGGGGGTTCTGGCTCGCCGCCGGAGCGCTGACCGGAGCGGAACGACGCCGGGTCTTCCTCGTCAATGCGCGCGCAACCTCGATCCAGGGGGAGCGGACGTGGGCACGACTGCGCGACCTGCCCGAAGTGCCCGAACTCCTCGTCGTCTCCATCCCCGGCACCGCCGTGGCGGGCGTCGTCACCGAGGCGCTCGACCTCGGCGTGCGCGCCTTCCTCATCATCTCGACCCGGGTTCCGCAGGCGGAGGAGCTCGCCGAGGCGATCACCGCGGCCGGCGCCCGTCTCATCGGACCCGGGTCGCTCGGGCTCGTCGACTCCGCCAACGAGCTCCTCCTCGCGTGGGGGCACTTCACCCCGGGATCGCTCGCCGTGGTCACCCAGAGCGGACAGCTCGGTTCGGAGATCGCCACGCTCTCGGCGCGCAGCGGACTCGGCATCTCCCGTTTCGCCTCGATCGGCGGACAGTCAGACGTCCGCGCCGCAGAGATCCTCGATTCCCTCGTCGACGATCCGGACACGAGCCAGGTCGCGCTCTACCTCGAATCCTTCACCGGAGGCACGGCCCTCGTGGCGGCGATGCAGCGCCTGCGGGCGGCAGGGAAGCCGACGATGATCCTCACCACCGGGGCGTCGAATGCGGGACAGCGACTCGCGCGCTCGCACACGGGCTCGCTCACCTCGGCGATCGATGCCGTCGACGCCGCGTGCCGGAAGGCCGGCGCGATCCGCCTCGCTTCGCCCTCGGAGATCGTCGAACTCGCCGGCTTCTTCGCCTCGTCGTGGCTGCCCGGCGGGCGTCGGGTCGGCATCGTCTCCGACTCCGGCGGTCAAGGGGCGATCGCCGCGGACATCGCCGAACTTCACGGGCTCACCGTCGACCCCGTAGCCGAGCCCGTGCGCGCCCGCGTCGAGGCGCTCCTACCCGAGGCCGGGCACGTCGAGAACCCCGTCGACCTCGACGGGGCAGGAGAGTCGGACCTCGGCATCTACGTCCGCGTCGTGCGCGAACTCCTCGCCGACGAGCGCGTCGACGCCGTCGTCCTCAGCGGCTACTTCGGGTGCTACGGGGAGAACACCCCCGAGCTCCTCGAGGCGGAGCTGGCCGAGGTCGAGGAGCTCGGCCGGGCGGCGATGGAGCACCGCAAGCCGCTGCTCGTCCATTCGATGAGTGCGGACTCCCAGGCCGTGGCCGACATGTGGGCCCGCGCCGTGCCCTGCTACCGGTCGATCGACACGACGATGCGGGTGCTCTCCCGCGCCGCCTTCTACTCCTCCCATGCGGGGCGGATCGCCGAGGCGTTCGAGCTCTCGGGCACCGTCACCCCGTGGGGCCGCGGGTACTCGGCGGCGCGCGAGACGATCATCTCCGCAGGTGTTGAGGTGCCCCGTGCCGTGACCGTGGCCGAGGGTGATGACCTCGCCGAGGCGGTCGGTGCCGCCGAGCTCACCCCGCCGTTCGTCCTCAAGGCGGGGTGGCCTGCGCACAAGACCGAGGTCGGGGGCATCGCCCTGGGCCTGCGGGATCTCGCCGCACTCGAGGCAGCGCACAAGGACATGGTCTCCCGCCTCGGCGCCGGCGAGTACATCGTCGAGGAGATGGACGGACGCAATCACGTCGTCGAGATCCTCGTCGGCGGGCGGCAGGACGAGAACTTCGGGCCGATCGTCATGGTCGGGGCCGGCGGCACGGAGACCGAGCTCTACAACGACACCCGGCTCGAGCTCGCCCCGGTCTCGCGCGCGGAGGCCCACGACATGCTCACCCAGCTCACGTGCTACCGCCTGCTCCAGGGCTGGCGGGGCCGGCCGGCGGCCGACGTCGAGAGCCTCGTCGACGTCGTCGTCTCCGTCTCCCGGCTCATCGCCGCGAACAACGAGATCGCCGAGGTCGAGATCAACCCCGTCCGCGTCGCCGAATCCGGCGCCATCGCCGTCGATGCCCTCGTCCTCACCGCGACCGGAGACGACGCCGAGGCGACCGGAGAGGACGCCGAGGCGGGCAGCGAGGACGCCGCCTCCACGGCGGCGGCTCCCGTCCACCGCACGAACGACGTTTCAGAGGAGATGCGAGCATGACCGAACTCACCGGCGGCGGCCACCTGGCCAAGGCACTGGCGGCCGAGGGCGTCACCCGCGTCTTCGGCATCCCCGGCACCCACAACCTCGAGGTCTTTGCGCAGCTGAGCGCCGAGGGCATCGACATCGTCTCCCCGCGCCACGAGCAGGGGGCGGGGTACATGGCCGACGGTGCGGCCCGGACCACCGGCGACATCGCGGTCGTCGTCACCACCACGGGCCCAGCCGTGCTCAACGCGCTCACCGCGCTGCTCCAGTCGTTCACCGACTCCGTCCCCGTCCTCCTCATCGGCCCCGGCATGCCGCTGACCCACCCCGGCCGCGGCACCGGACTCCTCCACGAGGTGCGCAACCAGGCGCTCGCGATCGAGGCGATCCTCGGTGACAGCCACCGGGTGACGAGCGTGCCCGAGGTCTCCCTCGCCGTCGGTCAGGCGCTCACCGTGATGCGCTCGGGACGGCCGCGGCCGGCGTTCATCGAGATCCCCCTCGACCTCATCGAGGCGAGCGGCCCCGGCGTCCTCCACCCGTCCGTGACCCGTCCGCTGCCGCAGGTGAGCGTGTCCGCGATCGAGTCCGCCGCCGAGGCGCTCGCCGACTCCCAGCATCCTCTCCTCATCGTCGGGGCCGGGGCCCACGGGGCGGGGGAGGAGGTCATCGACCTCGCCGAGGCGCTCGGGGCGGGGATCGTCCTCTCGTCGAACGCGAAGGGCGCCGTCGCCGATGACCATCCGGTCGTGCTCGGGGCGATCGGGTTCCTCCCGGAGCTGCCGGAGATCCTCGGGCAGGCCGACGCCGTCGTCGCGATCGGCACCGAACTCGCGCCGAGCGACTTCTGGCCCCAGCCACTGCCCCTGCCCGGCACCGTCGTGCGCATCGACATCGACGAGATGCAGATGCTGAGGAACGCCGTCGTCACCCACCCGATCGTCGCCGATGCCAAGGAGGCGACCGCCGCACTGACGGCCCAGGCGGGAAGGGTGCGCGAGGCGGGGTCGACGGACGCAGCACGGTCGTGGCGGGTCGGACTCAGGGACGAGGCGATCGCCGCCGCCCGTGAGGGCGCGCCCTGGGCGCCGCTGTGCGAGGGGCTCAACGCATTCACCGCGCTCTCGGAGTCGCCCGTGGTCATCGCCGCGGATTCGACGATGGCCTGCTACTACGGCGTGCAGACCGGGTGGCGGGCCAGACACGGCGACCGTTTCCTCTATCCCGCCGGTGCCGGCACCCTCGGCTACGGGCTGCCCGCGGGGATCGGGGCGAAGATCGCAGCCCCCGAGTCGCGTGTCATCGCCGTCGAAGGCGACGGCGGGTCGATGTTCACGATCGCCGAGCTCTCCGCCGCAGTCCAGGCGCAGGTTTCGCTCACCCTCGTCATCGTCGACAACGGCGGCTATGGGGAGATCCGCAATGAGATGGCCGACAGGGGCGACGTCCCGTCCGGCGTCGTCCTCACCGCCCCCGACTTCCCGGCGCTCGCGACGGCGATGGGTGCCCACGGCGTCCACGTCGAGAGTGCCGAGGAGCTCGCCGCCGCCCTCGCCGAGGCGGTCGAGCGTCCCGGTCCCACCCTCATCCACCTGTTCGAGGACTCCCGCGCCGCCGCGGACATGCTCGGACCCTGACCCGTACCGGCTGACCCTGACCCGCAACGACCGACCCTGACCCAAGGCGACCCACCCCGGCCGACCCCGACCCCACGATCGACCGCCCGCCGACCGGGCGAGACGAAGGAGAACCATGAGCTACACCCCCTGGCCGCTCAGCGACGAGCAGCGCGACGTCATCGACCTCTGCCGGTCCTTCGCCGCCGAGGAGATCCGACCCGCTGCCCGCGCCGTCGACGAGGCCGACACCGAGTCCCCGGTCGGCATCTTCCGGGCTGCTGCGAAGGTCGGGATCACCGACTTCATGATCCCCGAGGAGTACGGAGGCGGCGGATTCACCGACGTCTTCACCCAGTGCCTCGTCCAGGAGCAGCTGTGCTTCGGGGACCCTGGCATCGGGAACTTCGTATGCTCGAACGGCTTCTTCGCCGACCCGATCCTCGCGCTCGGCACACCCGAGCAGAAGGAGGCGTGGCTGCGGCCGCTGACCGGCGACGACCCGAAATTCACAGCACTGGCGACGACGGAACCGGGGTCGGGGTCGGACTCGGCGTCGATCATCACCCGCGCCGACCGTGCCGACGGCGGCTATGTCCTCAACGGGCAGAAGGCATGGATCTCCAATGCCGGCCTCGCCGACTTCTACGTCGTCTTCGCCAAGACCGACCCCGCCCAGCGCTCCCGCGGCGTCACCGCGTTCCTGCTCGAGAAGGACACCCCGGGCATGGAGTTCGGGGCGCCCATGAAGAAGATGGGGCAGCGGGCTATCGTCTGCCGGGAGATCTTCCTCTCCGACGCCTTCGTTCCCGAGGCCAACCGCCTCGGCGGGGAGGGAGAGGGCTTCTACGGGCTCATGCGCACCTTCGACATCTCCCGCGTCGTCCTCGGGGCGGCGGCACTCGGGACCGCGCGGGCCGCGTACGAGTACGCGCGTGACTATGCGCGGGAGCGCACCCAGTTCGGCAAGGCGATCATCGACCATCAGGCGGTGGCGTTCCGGCTCGCGGATATGTCCGCCCGCATCGACGCGGCGTGGCTGCAGGTGCTCAATGCGGCGCGGATGATCGACGCTGGGTCCGCGGTGCCGCGTCAGCGGGTGACCGCCTCGGCGGCGATGGCGAAGCTCAACGCCTCGGAGACGGCGATGTTCTGCACGTGGGCGGCGGTCCAGACGCTCGGGGGCTGGGGCTACTCGCGCGAGCACCCGGTCGAGCAGTGGATGCGCGATGCCAAGCTCGAGGAGATCGAGGAGGGCACGAGCGACATCATGCGCGTGCTCATCTCCCGCAACCTCGTGTGAGGCGCGGCAGCGGGCCTCACACGGGTGGGGGCCGAGATCCGGCACAGGTGGGGTTGTGCCCGCGCACGAGCGGGGCAGAAGGCGTCGAGCGACGACTCGACGCGCGACGATCATTTCTCGTGAGAACCGGAATAGCGCGGTCGATGGGTGTGTTGTTCGAGATGAGGCCCTGATATAGGGTCGAAAATGAAGCCGCCGGACCAGGCGGGCATCAATTCTCTTCAGGAGGAATCACATGGCTGAGCAGTACACGCTTCCGGAACTGCCCTACGACTACTCCGCTCTCGAGCCGCACATCTCGGCTCGCATCATGGAGTTGCATCACGACAAGCACCACGCGACCTACGTCAAGGGCGCGAACACCGCGGTCGAGCAGATCGCCGAGGCGCGCGAATCCGGCAACCTCGCGAACCTGCCCAAGCTCATCCGTGACCTCTCGTTCAACCTCGGCGGTCACGTCAACCACTCGATCTTCTGGCAGAACATGTCCCCGGACGGCGGCGACAAGCCCGTCGGCGAGCTCGCTGCCGCGATCGACGACCAGTTCGGCTCGTTCGACAAGTTCCGCGAGGTCTTCACGACCGCTGCGACGACGATCCAGGGCTCGGGTTGGGCCGTGCTCGTCTACGATCAGCTCGGCGGCAACCTCTTCGTCGAACAGCTCCACGACCAGCAGTCGGACATCCAGCAGGGCGGAACCCCGATCCTCCAGCTCGACATGTGGGAGCACGCGTTCTACCTCGACTACCAGAACGTCAAGCCGGACTACGTCAAGGCCTGGTGGAACATCGTCAACTGGGAGGACGCCGGTGCCCGCTTCGACCGCGCGGTCAACCAGACCAAGGGTCTGCTCCTCGGCTGAGGCCCTTCTGATCTGAGCGCTCGCCCCGACCGGGTATGAGGTGGGTGGCGATCACGCTCGCGCGACGGCTCGGACTCCATGGCGGAGTCCGAGCCGTCGTCGTGTCTGCGGAGCACCAGCGGCACCATCGCGGTCTGCCCGCACACATTCGAGCAACCCTCCGGGGCGTTCAACAACCCAGCGTGAGGTTGCCGAGTGCCCGGAGGGTGGCTGGAGTCGACACCGCTAGGGTGAGACCATGACCGTGCACGTGAGATCGTGGTCGACGGACGACGCCGAGGCGCTCGTCGACATCTACGCGAACGCCGACGCTGAGCTGCGATCGAATATCCCCGACGACCGCGGAATCTCCGGGGCCCGCGAATGGCTCGACCGCGTGCTCGCTGCGAAAGCCGACGGTACCGGGTGGGCGCTCGCAATCGTCGAAGCCGACGGCGACCTTTTCGGCAATGTCATGGCCTCATGCATCGAACAGCGGCATTCGACGGCGTGGATCTCGTACTGGCTCACCGCCTCGGCGCGCGGTCGCGGGCTTGCATCGTCGGCGTTGCGCACCCTCGTCGATGTCGCCCATGACGAGCTCGACGTCTACCGCCTCGAACTCGGCTACCGGGTGAACAATCCCGCGTCGGCCGCTGTCGCACGGGCTGCCGGGTTCCTCGTCGAAGGCCGGGAACGCGAGAAGCTGCTCTATGACGGCGTCCGCTTCGACACTGAGGTGTGCGCCCGCCTCTCCGGCGATCCGCGGTCACCGGGTCGCCGCCTCCCGGTTCGGCAGTGACGCAACGTCGCGGTTGCTGAGTGTGCTGCTCGTGTCGACCCCGCCATCCGAGCAACCCTCCGGGGCGCTCAGCAACCCAGCGTGAGGTTGCCGAGTGCCCGGAAGGTGGCTGAGCGCGGCTCGATCGCTGACAACGGCACCGAACCCGAGTCGCTAGACTGTCCTGCGGACGAATGCGTCCGGACACAGCAGGTTCTCAGAGGGAGTGAGCGCACATGAAGGTCGCCGTCATCGGAGCACACGGGCGCATGGGTGCGCAGGCCGTCGAGGCAGTCAAGGACGCCGACGGGCTCGACCTCGTCGCCGCGCTCGGCAGCTCCGACTCGCTCGAAACGCTCACCGACCTCGATGTCGACGTCGCCGTCGAGCTCACCGTGCCCAAGGCGACCGAGGACAACGTCCGCTTCCTCGTCGAGCACGACATCGACACCGTCGTCGGCACCACCGGTTGGGACGCGGACCGGCTCGACCGCCTCCGCGACCTCCTCGCCGACCACCCTGACACCGCCGTGCTCATCGCCCCGAACTTCTCGATCGGCGCGGTGCTGGCGATGCGCTTCGCCGAGGTGGCCGCCCCCTACTTCGATTCCGCCGAGGTCGTCGAGATCCACCATCCCCGCAAGCTCGACGCCCCCTCCGGCACGGCCGTGCACACCGCCCAGCGGATCGCCGCTGCCAGGAAGGCCGCCGACCTGCCAGCCGTTCCCGACGCCACCGACTCCGATCCTGACGGTGCGCGCGGAGCGGTCATCGACGGCATCCACGTCCACGCCATCCGCCAGCTCGGCATGACCGCCTCCGAGGAGATCCACTTCGGTGCGGCAGGGGAGGCCCTGACGATCCGCACGGACTCGTTCTCCACCTCGGCGTTCATGCCGGGGATCATCACCGCGGTCCGCGCGATCGGGGACCGCACCGGCATCATCCACGGCCTCGAGAACATGCTCGACCTCTGATGTCGAAGGCGAAGATCGGAGCGATCGTCGTCTCCGTCCTCCTGGCGTTCTACTTCGTCATCATGGGACAGCGGGCGTGGATCCTCATCCGCGAACCCGACCTCGTCCCCAAGCTCATGGGGGTGGCGCTCTTCGTCCTGCCCGTCGTCGGTGCCTGGGCGCTCATCATGGAGCTCCTCTTCGGCGCGCGCATGGAGAAGCTCGCCCGGATCCTCGAAGCCGAGGGCGGCCTGCCCGTCGACGACCTGCCCCGCACACCGGGCGGCCGGATCGTCCAGGAGGCCGCCGACGAAGCCTTCGCCCAGTACCAGTCGGAGGCCGAGGCCGCACCCGAGGACTGGCGTTCATGGTTCCGTCTCTCGTGTGCCTACGACGCGAGCGGCGACCGCAGGCGAGCCCGGTCGACGATGCGCAAGGCGATCACGATGGAGCGGACTGGCCGGGCCTGAAGCCTGCGCGTCGGGACTGACGTCTGCACGGAGGTTTCCGAGGGCTCAGGCCTCGCGGCTCAGACTCCGCCGGACCCCTCGCGGGACTCCTCTCGCTCCGGTCGTTTCGGACTGACCGCTTTGACGAGCGAGGCGATCACCCCTTCGAGCGGTCCGCGCGGGCTGACGAAGAGCTTCCACACGATCGCGAAGACGATGAAGCTCACCGCATGGATGGCGTACTCCGTCGTCAGCTTGACGGGGTCGCCCGACTCGACCATCGGCGCGGGCTGGAAGTACGGGTGCGTGATCTCGACGAGGATGACGTGAGCGGCGTAGACCGTCAGCGGCATCGACCCCGGTGCGCTGAGGGGAGCGAGGAGCCATGACCGCCTACCCAGCAGAATCGCGGCGGCCTGGCAGACGGCGATCGCCGCAAGCGAAGTGCCGGCGGTGGAGATGAGGTCGAAGGGCGTGGCCGAATGCGGTCCCGCGATCGCCAGCCACCACCATGAGTCCGGCGGGGTGACGCCGTAGCTGTTGACGTACAGCGCCGCTGTCAGGTCGGCGCCGCTGGCCGCGGCGACGGCTTCGAGCTCCTGCAGGCCGCCGGCGACGTTGAGGAGCAGCCACGACGCTCCGCGGCCGATGAGGAAGAGCGCGACTCCTGCGACGAACAGCGCAGTGAGGTGCTTGCCGATGTCGATCTTCGCCACCGCCATGCCGAGGAGGATGTACGCCATCCATTGGAGGATCGGATAGTACCCGGTGAGGACGAGTTCGAGTGCCGCGTTCTCCAGGGATCCGAGGTCGGTCCACGACATCGGCAGGTATGAGGGCTCCAGGCCGAAGCTGCTTCGCAGCCACATCGAGACGATCGGGCTGACCACCATCCATACGCCGGCGAGCGTGAACAGCGCCCAGGCCCGCAGGCGGAGGAAGAGGAGGGCGATGCCGAACATCACCCCGTAGTTGACGAGGATGACGGCGAGGTTCGTCGTGATCGCACCGAGGAACAGGCCGATGACGATGATCGAGGCCGCTCGGACGAGCACACCCGGCGCGACGTCGCGCAGACGCCCGGTCGCAGCCAGCGTGCTCCGCGTCGAGAGCACCAGCGAACACCCCGCGAGCACCGCGAAGAGCGCCGAGGCCCGACCGGAGAAGACCGTCGCCCACGTCGGCATCGCCTCATCGGTGAGGGGGAAGATGTGCGTGATCATCATCGTCAGCAGCGCGAGTCCGCGGGCGGCATCGAGGCCGACGAGGCGACCGTGGGGGCTCAGGCGGGCGAGGATCCCCGCCGAGGTGGTCGCCGGTTGAGTGCTCATGGAACGATTCTCACATGGTTGCCCAGATATCAGGGCACGTTGGGTATCTTATTGCCATGACCTTCAACCCGAACGCTGACATCAGCACCAACCGGACGAGCCGCCGCGGCCGGAATACGGCGATCGCCGGAGGCGGTGTCGGTGTGGTCGGCCTCCTCGTCTTCCTCATCGGTCCCCTCCTCGGCGTCGACCTCACAGGGCTCATGGGCAGCACGATGCTCGACAGCGGCGAGCAGCAGGGAACCTCGAACGAAGCGGCGATGCTCCAGTGCGACACCGGCGAGGACGCCAACCGCTCGACCGACTGCCGGATGGCCGGCGCACAGGTCGTCCTCGACGACTACTGGGCGCAGAATGTCGAAGGGTACACCCCGCCGCGCCTGACGATCGTCGACGGTCAGACACCCACCCAGTGCGGCACAGCCTCGAACGCGGTCGGCCCCTTCTACTGCCCACCCGAGCGCGGGGTCTACATCGACCCGTCGTTCTTCGACGTCATGCGCCAGCAGTTCGGCGCCTCCGCCGACGACCTCGCGCAGCTCTACATCGTCGGGCACGAGTGGGGCCACCACATCCAGAACATCACCGGCACGATGGAGAAGTACCCGAACAACGGCACCGGACCGGAGAGCAACGGTGTGCGCACGGAGCTTCAGGCCGACTGCTACGCCGGAGCGTGGCTCGGCGACGTCACCACGCTCACCGACGACAACGGCACTCCGTACCTCGAGCCGCCGACGCAGAAGCAGCTCGACGACGCCCTCAACGCGGCATTCGTCGTCGGCGACGACTACATCCAACAGCAGTCGGGCTTCGTCAACCCCGAAAGCTTCACGCACGGCACGAGCGAGCAGCGTCAGCGCTGGTTCACCAGCGGCTACAACGAGGGCCTCGGCAGCTGCGACGCGTTCGCCGTACCCGGCAGCCAGCTCTGACCGTTTCCCGAAGCAGACCCTGACCGTGCGGCGAGCCCGCCCTGACCGCGCGGCGAGCCCGCCCTGGCCGCGCGGCACACAGAGACGAGACACCTCTTCCGCGGTTATCCATACCGTGATATGAATTACGGGTCAGCACCCGCATGCATCAAGGACGATCCATGTCTCACCTCTTTCCGCACCTCTTCGAGCCGATCACCCTGGGTCCTCGGACCATCCGAAACCGCATCGTCTCATCCGGTCATGACACGGTCCTCGCCGACCATGGGCAGATCGGCCCCGACCTCGTCGCCTACCACGAGGCCCGGGCACAGGGAGGCTGCGGACTCATCGTCCTCCAGGTCTCCGGCGTCCACGAGACCGCCCGCTACACCAACCACGTCCTCATGGCCACCGATGACTCCGCGATCCCCGGCTATCGCGCCGTCGCCGAGGCCGTCCACCGCCACGGCGCGACGATCTTCGCCCAGCTCTTCCACCCCGGCCGCGAGGTCATGGACGGCGACCAGGGCATGGCACCCCGTGCCGTCGCTCCGAGCGACGTCCCGGAGGAGCGGTTCAGAGTCGTCCCCGAAGCCCTGAGCACCGCCACGGTCAAGGACATCATCGCCGGGTACGCGGACTCCGCGGCGCGGATCGCCTCGAGCGGCATCGACGGCGTCGAGATCGTCGCCAGCCACGGCTACCTGCCCATCCAGTTCTTCAACCCGCGCATCAACACCCGCACCGACGACTACGGCGGAACCCCGGAGAACCGACGCCGCTTCCTCACCGAGGTCGTCGAGGGCGTCCGCGCCGCAGTCGGCGACGATGTCGTCGTCGGCCTGCGGATCTCCGGGGAGGAGAAGACCGAGGACGGCCTCGTCGCCGACGAGATCCTCGACCTCATCGGCCACCTCGATGCCCTCGACTGTCTCGACTACTACTCCGTGACCGCCGGGGACTCCTCGACCCTCCAGGGCGCCGTCCACATCGTCCCCTCGATGCAGATCGACCCGGGATACGCGACGACCCTGTCCGCACAGGTGAAGAAGGTCACCGACAGGCCGGTCATGGTCGCCGGCCGGATCAACCAGCCGCACGAGGCCGAAGCGGCGATCGCCGAAGGCCGCACCGATATGGCGATCATGACCCGGGCGATGATCTGCGACCCGGACATCGCAGAGAAGTCCGCGCGCGACGCCGTCGACGAGATCCGCGCGTGCATCGGCTGCAACCAGGCCTGCATCGGCCACTTCCAGATGGGCGTGCCCATCTCGTGCATCCAGCACCCTGAGACCGGCCGCGAGCTCACCTTCCTGCCCCGCCCGCGCGTGCGCCGGGCCGAGCGCGTCCTCGTCATCGGCGGGGGACCGGGCGGTCTCAAGGCAGCCGCCGTCGCCGCCGAAGCAGGACACGACGTCGTCGTCTGTGAAGCGAAGCCCCACCTCGGCGGGGCCGTCCTGCTCGCCCAGACCCTGCCGTACCGGGCGGAGTTCGGTGGGGCCGCGACGAACCTGACCGCCGAGGCGGCCCGCGCCGGAGCCGAGCTGCGCACGTCGACGCCGGTGACCCAGGACGTCCTCGACGATCTCGCCCCCGATCATGTCATCGTCGCCACCGGCGCCGTCGAGCGGATGCCCGCTCTCGAGATCGCCGACGACGCCCTCGTCATCGGGGCCCGCACCTACCTCACCGAGGAGCCGACCCTGCCGACCGGGCGCATCCTCGTCGCCGACTGGAAGGGCGACTGGATCGGGTTGGGAATCGCGCTGCGCCTCGCCGAGGCGGGCCGGCCCGTCACGCTCGCCACCGCCGCGAACTTCGCGGGAGCAGCGATCCAGCAGTACACGCGCACCTTGCTCGTCTCGCAGGCGATGCGGGCCGGGGTCGAGTTCCTGGCCGACGCGCGCCTGGTCGGCATCGACGAGGACACGGGCTACCTCCAGTCGACGCTGTGCGAGATCGTCCACGAGGTCGCGGGGGTGACGGCGACCCTCGTCTCCGCCGCGCCCCGTTCGTCCACCCCGGACCTCGACTTCAGGGGAGCGGACGTCACGGTCATCGGCGATGCCCTGGCCCCGCGCACCGTCGAAGAGGCCGTCTACGAAGGGCTCGTCGCCGCGACAAACCTCTCCCGCACCGAGGCGGTCGGAGCGTGAGCCCGCGACCTCAGCTCGACCCCGCCGAGGTTGCCGCGAGACGCTCGGCGATCCTCGAGGCGACGATCGACGAGATCGTCCGGCGCGGACCCGAGAACGTGCGGATGAAGGACGTCGCCGCCGGTGCCGGAGTCTCCGTCGGCACGGTCCAGTACTACTTCGCCTCCCGCGACGACCTCCTCGTCGAGGCGTTCTCCGCCCACAGCCGAGCCGTCATCGCGGCGATCGCGGACCTCTCCGGCGGATCGGGGACCGCATGGCAGCGGCTCCGGTCGACCTTCGCCGCCGTCCCGACCGTCGGGTCCCACGAGCAGCGGGCGATCGTCTGGGTCGAACTCGTCGCCGCATCCCGCCGCAGTCCCGTTCTCAAGGATTCCGTCGCCGAGGTGTTCGCCGGGTGGCGGACCCACCTCCGTGATCTCATCGCAGGGGGAATCGCCGAGGGCTCCTTCACCCCGCGCATCGGCATCGACCTCATCGTCGACACCCTCATCGCGCAGATCGACGGTTTCGATCTCGCCGTCGCGGCGGGACGGACCGACTTGCGACCCGACCGGATGAGCACGTCGCTCGAAGCGACGGCCGCGTCGCTCCTCGGCGTCGACGCCGCAGCGGCGGCTCACCGGTGACGCGGCTCACCCTGGCATCAGCGCTGCACTGACGCGGCTCGCCCCGGGCCTCAGTCCGGCACTGGCCGAGCCCCGCTGTCAGAGCCTGGCGATGGTCTGGACGTCGTCGCGGAACTCCCGGGCCGTCTCCTCGGACACGGTCGCCCTGGTCGCCCGCAGCGCGTCGAGGTAGTTCTCCGTCGTGAGCACGTCCGTGCGGGCGTCGATGGGCACCCGGTCCTTGCCGAGCGAGGCGGCCAAGGCCTCCTGCGAGGCCCGTCTGGCCGCGTACTCGATGTCGGCCGGGGTGAGCCCGCTGCTGGCATCGACGAGTGCGTCGACGTCGATGTCGCCGATGACGTGGTCGGGGATGTAGCGGGACCAGATGGCGTGCCGGGCGGTCTCGTCGGGCAGGCCGATGGGGATGACGTAGTCGAAGCGGCCATGCCGGAGGAATGCGGCGTCGAGGGCCCGGACGAAGTTCGTCGCACAGATGAGCAGCCGGCCCTCCCGGTCCCGGAACTCCGCGACCTGTTTGAGGAGCTCGTTCGTCACCCCCTGGGTCGGCGACGGCGGTTCGCCGCCGCGCTTCGAGGCGATCTCCTCGACCTCGTCGATGAAGACGACCGCATGCTCGAGCTCGCCGATCTGCTCGAACGAGGTCCGCAGACCCGCGGCCACCCCACCGGGCTCCCCGGACAGGCGGGAGGGGAAGAGCTCGACGAACGGCCAGTCGAGACGGGAGGCCACCGCCTTCGCAAACGTCGTCTTCCCGGTGCCGGGAGGACCGAAGAGCATGACCGCCCGTGGTGGGACGACACCGAAGTGATCGGCGAGGTCGGGTTCGGACAGGGGCACGACGAGACGATCCTCGAGCATGTCCTTCTCCTCCTGCATTCCGCTCACCGCATCCCACAGATGGCGGGGGAGGATGCGGCCGCCGACGCTGCGGAGCAGATCGAGCTCGCGCCGCTGCACCGGCATCTGCCGTTCGAGATAGCGCAGCTGCGAGCGGACCTGGAAGCCGTTGGACTCGAGCCCCGCGAACGCCGGGGACTCCTCAGGCACGAGGATCGAGAGCTTCCCCAGCCCCAGCGGCATGAAATGGCGTTCGAGGGCGTCAAGCAGCCCCGCCTCGGCGTGCTCACCCTGTCCGGACTCATCGGCCACCTCGGCGAGGACATGGAAGAAGACGATCCACCCCTGGGCGTGCGCGGCCCGGCCGACGGCGGCACCGACGATCTCCTCACCGCGGACGGCGACGACGGCATGGTCGTTCTGGCACGACGCGATGACCTCGGGCAGCGAATAGACGGGGGCGGCGGGGGAGGCCTGCGCCGCCTCCCAGAGGCGGACGATCCCGTCGAGGTCGTCGTCGTGGAAATCGCGGATGCGTGTGCGGCTCATCGAACTCTCCTTCGGTGCAGTCGTCACGGGGCGTGAGCACAGCCTATGTGATCTGCGTCTCAGCCGACCACCTCGGCGCGCCTGGACCGGTTCCCCGCAGGTGAGGGCGGCGGCGGTATCCTGGTTCCATGGCGATTCTCGGGGACAGTGCGGCGACCGCCGCGATCGAAGCGTTCGGCACCGTCGGCACGGCAATGGTGACTCCGTTCAACGACGACGGGACCATCGACTGGGCGGGCGTGGAGAAGGTCGCCGACCACCTCGTGAACCTCGGCAACGACATGCTCGTCGTCTCCGGCACCACGGGGGAGTCCCCGACGACGACCGACGACGAGAAGATCGAACTCCTCCGCGTCGTCCGCGGTGCCGTGGGCACCCGCGCGAAGCTCATCGCCGGCACCGGGAACAATGTCACCGCGCACACGGTTGACCTCAGTGAGCGCTCGGCAGCCGCCGGCGCGGACGGCCTCCTCGTCGTCACCCCTTACTACTCGAAGCCGACGCAGCCGGCGATCGCCGCGCACATGCGGGCGGCGGCGGACTCCACGGACCTGCCCGTCATGCTCTACGACATCCCCGGTCGCTCCGGGGTGCCGATCACGACGGAGACGCTCCTCGGACTCGCCGACCACCCGAACATCCTCGCGGTCAAGGACGCCAAGGGCGACCTCTTCGCCTCGCAGACGGTGATGGCCGAATCGTCCCTCGTCTACTACTCGGGGGAGGACGCCCTCAACCTTCCGCTACTGGCCATCGGCGCCCTCGGACTCGTCTCCGTCGCCGGACACGTGTGCTCCGACCGCTTCGCGGCGATGGTCCAGGCCGTCTACGACAACGACCTCGACACAGCGAGGCGGCTGAGCTACGAGACCGCCGGCGTCGTCGACGCCCTCATGAACCACATGCCGGGAGTGATCTCGGCGAAGGCCGCATTGCAGGCCCAGGGAATACTGACCAACCGCGGTACCCGGATGCCGCTGCTCCCAGCAGATGAGGAGCAGACGGCGTTCGTCACCGCCCAACTGACCAGGAGTGGTTACCTCAGTGAATAACGCATTGACCCAAGAGCTCGGTCCACCGCCGAAGATGGACCCGGAAGCGGTCCGCATCGTCGCCCTCGGCGGCCTCGGCGAGGTCGGGCGCAACATGACCGTGTTCGAATACCACGGCAAGATCCTCATCGTCGACGCCGGCGTCCTCTTCCCCGAGGAGGAGCAGCCCGGCGTCGACCTCATCCTCCCCGACTTCTCCTACCTCGACGACCGCCTCGACGACATCGTCGGCCTCGTCCTCACCCACGGCCACGAGGACCACATCGGAGCCGTGCCCTACCTCCTCAAGCGCAAGCCCGACATCCCGATCCTCGGCTCGAAGCTGACGATCGCGCTCATCGAGGCGAAGCTCAAGGAGCACCGGATCAAGCCGATCACCCGCGTCGTCGCGGCCGGTGACACCGACCAGCTCGGGCCCTTCGACCTCGAGTTCGTCGCCGTCAACCACTCGATCCCCGACGCGCTCGCCGTCTTCATCCGCACCGGTGCCGGCAACATCCTCCACACCGGTGACTTCAAGATGGACCAGCTCCCGCTCGACGGCCGGATCACGGACCTGCGCGCCTTCGCCCGCCTCGGCGAGGAGGGCGTCGACCTGTTCATGACGGACTCGACGAACGCCGAGGTCCCCGGCTTCACCGCGCTCGAGAAGGACATCGGCCCGGTGCTCGAGAACCTCTTCGGCCACGCCGAGCGCCGCATCATCGTCGCCTCGTTCTCCTCGCACGTCCACCGCGTGCAGCAGGTGCTCAACGCCGCGAGCGCGCACGGACGCAAGGTCGCCCTCGTCGGCCGGTCGATGGTGCGCAACATGAAGATCGCCGCCGACCTCGGCTACCTCGACGTGCCCAAGGGCGTGCTCATCGACATCAAGGACGTCGACGACCTGCCCGACGACCAGGTCGTGCTCATGTGCACCGGGTCCCAGGGCGAGCCGATGGCAGCGCTCTCCCGCATGGCCAACCGCAACCACCGCATCGAGGTCGGCGACGGCGACACCGTCATCCTCGCCTCCTCGCTCATCCCCGGCAACGAGAACTCGGTGTTCAAGGTCATCAACGGCCTCATGAAGCTCGGCGCGAAGGTGATCTCGAAGGCCGATGCGAAGGTCCACGTCTCCGGTCACGCGTCCGGCGGCGAGCTCCTCTACTGCTACAACATCGTCAAGCCCCGCGGCGTCATGCCCGTCCACGGCGAGTGGCGACACCTGCTCGCCAACGCCCGCCACGCCGAGGCGACCGGGGTCGATCCCGACAACATCGTCCTCGCCGACGACGGTTGGGTCGTCGACCTCAAGGACGGCCACGCCGAGGTGGTCGGTGCCGTCGACTGCAACTACGTCTTCGTCGACGGTTCGTCCGTCGGTGAGATCACCGAGGCGGATCTCAAGGACCGTCTCGTGCTCGCCGGTGAGGGCTTCGTGACGATCTTCCTCGCCGTGAACTCGCAGACGAAGACGCTCATCGCCGGCCCTGAGATCCATGCCCGCGGCGTCGCCGAGAACGACTCCGTCTTCGACTCGATCATCCCCAAGGTGACCAAGGCCGTCGAGGAGGCCCTCGAGTCGGGGACGACGGACCAGTACCAGCTCCAGCAGGTCGTGCGCCGCACGGTCGGGCGCTGGGTGTCCTCGAAGCTGCGGCGCAAGCCGATGATCGTCCCCATGGTCGTCATCGTCTGAGGATCTGCGCGGTCGCCGGCGGCCGGTCGCTTGTCGGCGGCCGCTGGGTGCTGCTTGAGCGCGGTGAGCCGACACGCGCGTGGTGATTTCACCGCGCCTGTGTCGGTTCACCGCGCTTTTGCCGTGTGTGCGGTGGCATGGCGGGCGGATTGCCCGGAGTCGAGGACGCCCAGTGTCGATTCTGGACGCTCGAATCGACACTGCGGGTCCTCAAGTCGCGGGGGAGGGCGGCCGACGCCCGCCGGCGTCAGGCTGAGCGCCCGCTCGCGCCCAGTGCCCACCACGTCAGGCGTTCGCGACGAGCGGCTTTCCTGCCGACTTCCGCGCGAGGACGACGAGGACGATGAGGCCGACGACGACCGCGCTGAGCACCACCGTGCCCGAATTCGCGCCCAGGCCGTTGATGCCGATGAACGCGAGCGCACCGGCAGTGAGCGCGTAGACGAGCATGGGGATCGACGTGCGCCGGATGAGCTCGCCCTCGCGCCCGATGAGACCGACCGTCGCCGAGGCGGCCACGACGTTGTGGACGGCGACCATGTTTCCCGCCGCCCCGCCGACGGCCTGTGCGGCCACCACCGTCTCCGGCGAGGCCGCGCCGATCGCGACGCCGGTGGAGAACTGGAACTGGGAGAACATGATGTTCGAGACCGTGTTCGATCCCGCCACGAATGCGCCGAGCGCCCCGATGAAGGGGGCGAGCAGGGGCCAGGCGTCGCCGACGGTGGAGGCGGCCGCCTCGGCGAGGGTGACCGGCATCGAATCGAGGCCCGCGTTGTTGTAGTCCGACCCGGAGTTGATGAACACGCGCACGAGCGGCAGGGAGCACAGGAGTGCGACGGCGGCTCCGGCGATCTGGCCCCCGGCGATCCGCCACGACGACCCGATCTGCTCCTTCGTCATCCGGTGGATGAGGTAGGTCAGTCCGCACGCGAGGACGAAGATCGCGCCGGGCGACCAGAGCAGATCCATGTTCTGGTTGATCGGGGTTCCGAAGATCCCCTCGATCTTGATCACGGCCGGACCGTTGAGGAACTCCTTGATCGGGGGCACGTTGCGGGTGATGAGGAGGAGGGCGACGACGATGAGGTAGGGCGCCCAGGCTCGGGCCAGTGACATCTTCTTCTGCAGGTGCGCGGCCTCGTCGGCGGGGTCGACGGTGCCCATCCAGAAGGCCGGCCACATCGATCGGGGCGCGAAGTCCCAGACCGTCTTCGGCATGAGGAATCCCATGCGGGAGGTCGTGACGACGATGGCCAACCCGATGAGCCCGCCGAGCAGGGAGGGGAACTCAGGACCGAGGAACATCGCGACGAGGATGTAGGGCACGATCATCGCGAACGCGGAGTAGATCGCGAATGGGGCGACGGCGAGTCCATCGGCGAACCGGCGCCGCTCCCCGAAGAACCCGGTCATCAGGCACGCGAGCAGCAGCGGGATGAGGATGCCGCACACCGCGTGGATGAGGGCGACCTGGACGGCGGTGTGGGCGACGAACTGCGACTGGTCGAGGCCGAGCTGGGCGGCGCGGGCGGCGACGTCGGGCGACATGGACCCTTCCTCCTGGGACAGGCCGGTGCCGATGCCGACGATCATCGGGGTGCCCACGGCACCGAAGCTCACCGGCGTCGACTGGATGATGAGCCCGGCGAGGACCGCGGCGATCGCGGGGAACCCGAGGGCGAGCAGGAGCGGGGCGACGACGGCGGCCGGGGTGCCGAAGCCGGCGGCGCCCTCGATGAAGGACCCGAAGAGCCACGCGACGATGATGACCTGGACCCGCCGGTCGGGGGAGATGGAGACGAAGCCTGCGCGGATCGTCTCGATGGCGCCGGACCGGGTGATCGTCGCGAGCAGGAGGAGTGCGCCGAAGACGATCCACAGCAGTCCGATCGCCACGAGCAGGCCCTGGACGACGGAGGCGGCGATCGTCACCCATTCGATCTGCCATGCGAAGTTCGCGACGAGGGCTGCGGCGATGAGTCCGACGGGCATCGCGTACTTCGCCGGCCAGCGGAAGCCGATGAGGAGGACGCCCGCGAGCAGGATCGGAGTGAGGGCGAGAAGGGCGGCTACGGCAAGGTTGTCCATCGTCGTTCCGATCCGTGGCGACGCTGCCACTGGTAGGGGAGCCGCGGTGGGCACGGCCTCTGGTGTCATCTTTGCCCGGACCGATGTCCCTGGTCAAGGGTGCAGTCCGCTCGCCGAGGCGGGGTGAGGTCGATCGGTCGGGTGGCGTCATCGGTCCGCCGAGGTGGCCCGCCGCCCCCGGCGAGGCGGCCCCCACCCCCGCCGAGGCGGCCCAGCTGTGCCCGCCCGACCGTCAACCTGGCCGCCAGCCCATCCTCCCAACCGGCCTGGTCCGGACGCCAAGGTCGCCTGTGGGTCTTGAGTCGGCTCGCCAGGGCCGATAATGTCGTCAGTGTCGGGCGTCACACGACCTCCGGCAGGAGAGCTCCACCCGGAGAACTCCGGCTGGGGACCTCCACCAGGGGCGTGGGCCGCTCGCTCGCACACAGCGCACCGCTGGCAGTCGGCTGCCCGCGGCTGACGAAGGAGTCGGAGCTCATGACGTTCATCCCCAGAGAGTCAGACGAGACGATTCCCGGCCTGCCCGAGGTCGTCGACGCCGACACGTGGCGCAACGAACGCGCCCAGCTCCTCGACCGGGAGAAGGCCCACACCGCCGAGGCGGACGCCATCGCCGCCGCCCGTCGCACCCTGCCGATGGTCGAGATCGACGGTGACGCCGAGGTCCATGGCGAGGACGGCGCGGTCGCCTTCCGCGAGCTCTTCGACGGCCGCGACGAACTCATCGTCTACAAGCACATGTGGTACGACGGCGCACCCCATCAGGGTCAGTGCGAAGGCTGCACCGCCGTGGCCTGGAGCCTCCAGGACTCCGTCTACCTCAACGCCCGCGGCGTCTCCTTCGCCGTCCTCACCTCCGGGGCGTGGTCCGAGGTCCGCCCGTACGTCCACTTCATGGGATACGAGCAGCCGTGGTTCTCCGTCCGCGGTCTCGACGAACCGCTCGGTGGGGACATGGGGTCCCTGCTCAGCTTCGTTCGCCGAGGCGACCGGGTGTTCCTCACGTATTCGACGACCGGACGGGGTGTCGAACCGGTGACCGGGTTCCTCGGTCTCCTCGACATGACTCCCTTGGGTCGGCGCGAGGGGTGGGAGGACGTGCCCGAGGACTGGCCTGAGGTCCCCGACGCGGGATCGCCCGTCGGCGGACGCGGGTCGCCGGTCGGATGGTACTGGCGCACCGACGACGCGGGACGGGCCACATGGGGCCCGACATCGCGCCCGGTTCCCCAGTGGACGCGGCACGGCGCGGCGCCGGTGACCTCGCTCGGACGCGACGGCCACGGTCACTGAGAACCGCGCCGCGTCGCCCGACGCTGAGACCGGGCGCCCCCGGTCCCCTTCGCGGGGCGCAGGCACGCGGCCCCTGGTGCTGGGCACCCGTCCGGGGTCCCCGACCCCGACGCCACGAACGGGCCATTCTCGGGGTGGTCCCGCCTCGGCGAGGGGGTGTGCGGACACGGCTCCGGCAGAGGTTTGACGAGACGTGGATCACGTCATAGTCTTTTCGGTGTGTGAACAATAAATTTCACGATGTGAAAGTTTCGCCGGTCAAACCCCGTTGCCAGCGATACTCGACGCACCGCAGAGGTGCTGTAGAAGGAGAACCACCGATGACTGCTCATATCGAGAACCTCGACGTTCCCGCAGGGATGGAGATCAGGGGCGAGCTGCCCGACGGGGCGGAGAAGGTGCTCACCCCGCAGGCGCTCGAGCTCATCGCCGAGCTGCACCGGAAATTCAACGGGGACCGCCTCGAGCGTCTCGAGGCCCGCCGGGTGCGCCAGCAGGAGATCGCGAACGGCGCCGACCTCGACTTCCTTCCCGAGACCAAGGAGATCCGCGAGGACGAGACCTGGCAGGTCGCCCCGCCTGCGCCCGGCCTCGAGGACCGTCGCGTCGAGGTCACCGGCCCGACGTACAAGAAGATGACGATCAATGCGCTCAACTCGGGTGCGAAGGTGTGGCTGGCCGACCAGGAGGACGCGAACACCCCGCAGTGGGACTCGGTCATCGGCGGTCAGATCAACCTCCTCGACGCCCTCACCCGCGAGATCGACTTCACCTCGCCCGAGGGCAAGGAGTACACGCTCGCCCCCGACGAGGAGCTGCCGACGATCGTCGTCCGCCCCCGCGGGTGGCACATGCCGGAGAAGCACATCCTCGTCGACGGTGAGGAGACCTCGGGGTCGCTCGTCGACTTCGCGCTCTACTTCGCCACCGCCGGGCAGCTCCAGATCGAGAAGGGCAAGGGCCCGTACTTCTACCTTGCGAAGATGGAGTCCCACCTCGAGGCGCGCCTGTGGAACCAGGTCTTCGAGCACGCTGAGGACTCCTTCGGCCTCGCCCGCGGCACGATCCGCGCGACCGTGCTCATCGAGACCTATCCGGCGGCGTTCGAGATGGAGGAGATCCTCTACGAACTCCGCGAGCACTCCGCGGGCCTCAACGCCGGCCGCTGGGACTACATCTTCTCCGTCATCAAGAACTTCCGCTCCCGCGGCTCCGACTACCTCCTGCCCGACCGTTCGGACGTGACGATGACGGTGCCCTTTATGCGTGCCTACACCGAGCTGCTCGTGCGCACGTGCCACAAGCGCGGGGCGCATGCGATCGGCGGCATGAGCGCGTTCGTCCCGGCCAAGGACCCCGAGGCCAACGAAGCGGCGTTCGCCAAGGTCCGCGAGGACAAGTCCCGTGAGGCCGGCAACGGCTTCGACGGCTCGTGGGTCGCCCACCCGGGCATGGTCGCCCTGTGCAAGGAGGTCTTCACCGAGACCCTCGGCGACAAGCCCAACCAGATCGACAACAAGCGCGAGGATGTCTCCGTCACCGCCGCCGAGCTCCTCGACGTCAAATCCACCCCGGGTGCCATCACCGAGGCGGGGCTGCGGACGAACATCAGCGTCGGCATCCAGTACCTGCGGGCGTGGCTCGAGGGCAACGGTGCGGTCGCGATCCACGGGCTCATGGAGGATGCGGCGACCGCCGAGATCTCCCGCTCCCAGGTGTGGCAGTGGCTCGACGCAGGCGTCGAACTCGACACCGGTGAGAAGGTCACTCGGGAGCTCGTCGAGAAGCTCGTCGCCGAGGAGGTCGCGAAGCTTCCCGGTGACGAATCCGACTGGAAGGACGCCACCGACCTCTTCCTCTCCGTGGCCGTCGCCCCCGACTACGTCGACTTCCTCACCCTGCCCGCGTACGCGAAGATGGCCTGAGGTCTGAGGCCTGAGGCCCTGAGGCCCTGAGGCCTGAGGCCTGAGGCCCTGAGGCCTGCGGCGCGAGGCCCTGAGGCCTGAGGCGCGGGCGTCGTCCGGCGATCAGGCGGCACCGACGCGGTGATCCGACACTCCGCAACCACCGACGCGGTGATCCGACAAAAACGCGGTTAGCAGACCGCGTTTTTGCCGGATCACCGCGTTGTTGTTTCTGGTCGGTTGTGTCACCGCGTTGTTGTCGATGTGGTCCAGTGGTGTTCCCTCGCCGAGGCGGGGCCGGGGTCACGATGTCGTCGTGGAGTCGGCGAGGGCGTCGAGTTCGCGGGGGAGCGTGCGCATCCCGACCAGCGGGGAGATGAGCACCGGCAGGGCGGAGAGCACGGCGAGGCCCGCGAAGATCCACAGTGTGGCAACGATGCCGATCCCCTGCGCGATGGTCCCGCCGAGGAACGCGCCCACGGGCATCGGACCCCACACGAGGAAGCGGATCGAGGCGTTCATCCGCCCGAGCAGCGGCTTCGGGCACAGCCGCTGGCGGAAGCTCACCTGCGTGACGTTGTAGACGACGACGCAGCATGAGAGGACGAGCCACCCGATGAGCAGCGTCGGCAGCGACGGGAGGACGGAGGCGAGGGGGACGGCGAGTGAGGTGAGGCCGGACAGCGTCGCCGAGACCGCGATCGAGCGGCCCTCGCCGATAACCTTCTGCACCCACGACGAACTCAGTGCCCCGACGATGCCGCCGACGGCACCAAGGGACATGACGAGTCCGAGTTGGAACTGGTTGAGGTCGAGGGTGCGCAGCGCGTAGAGGACGAGGAGTGCGAAGATCGCCGAGGAGGCGAAGTTCGACAGGCCCGTGCATGCGACGATCCGGCGCAGCAGCGGGTGTCCGAAGACGAAGGCGAGGCCCTCGCGGATGTCGGCGACGAGCGTCGGTCTGCTGTCGGGCTGTGGCGTGTCTTCGCGGTGGCGGATGCGGCTGACGAAGAGGCTCGAGAGTCCCATGCACACGCTCGTCACCGCGATCGTCAGTGGTCCGCCGATGAGGCCGACAAGTCCTGACGCCGTCGAGGGGCCGACGACGAGGGCGGTCTGCTGGCTCGCCTGAAGTTTGCCGTTGCCGTCGCCGATCTGGTCGCCCGCGACGATCTCGGGCAGATAGGACTGGTTCGCGACGTCGAAGAAGACGGTGACGACGCCGACGCATGCTGCGACGATGCAGAGCTGGACCATGGTGAGCAGGTCGAGCGCCCACGCGAGCGGGATCGTGAGGAGGAACGCGGCGCGGAGCAGATCGCCTGCGACGATGACCTGCTGCTTGCGCATCCGGTCGACCCAAGCGCCGGCCGGGAGGCTGATGAGGAGGAAGGCGGCGTTCTCGAGCGCGGCGAGGACGCCCATCTCGAACGCGTTCGCCTCGAGCAGCTGCACGGCGATGAGAGGGAGGGCGAAGAGGACGAGCTGGTTGCCGAAGACGGAGACAGTGTCGCCCATCCACAGCTGCCGGAAGTCGTGGTGGCGCCACAGAGAGCGTGGTCCGGTCGGAGAGCCAGAGCTCGACGACGAAGTCGGCAGAGCGCTGTCCGCGGGTGAGGACCTTGGCTCGGTCTGTGTCGCAGTGTCGCTCGACGGTGCTGTCGGGGGCATGCTGCTTGACGACGTGCTTGCGTTCGACGGTGAGTCCGGGGGAGTGGTGCTCGGGCACGATTCCGCCGGCTCTGACTGAGAGGCCGGTGCGGGCAGCGGTGAAGGCATCGGGGGCGGTGTCGTCGGCACCGGTGTAGTCGGCGGATCAGTAGCGTCGTCTGTGCTCATGGGCTCTTCTTCGAGTCAGCGGGAATCACAGCAGTGATTGAGTTCTCTCAATCAGTAGTCTGACACCACTGCGCTCGGCGGACAATGCCCCATTACGAAGTGATTGACTTCTCTCAACCGTTGGCTAGCGTTGACGGCATGAATGCGGAGACGCCATGAACGCGAAGCCGGCAATGCCTGGCGAGGGGCGAGAAGGCCCACCGCCAAGCACTGGCCGCGACAGCGAGCCCCTGACCCGCGGCGCCGAGCGCCCCACCCGCGACGCCGAGCGCCCCACCCGCGACGCCGAGCGCCCCACCCGCGACGCCGAGCGTGTCGCCGTGGCGATCGAGCGCCGCGACGCCACCGACGCAGAGGCAAAGGCGCTCGCCTCGAGTGTGCGGCTCCGGATCCTGCGCCTGTGCCTCAATGAGGCGCTGACCAACCGTGAGATCGCCGAGGCGACCGGGCTCAATCCTGCGACCTCCCTCCACCACGTGCGGATGCTCGCCGACACCGGGTTCCTCGCGGCCCAGGAGGTGCGCCGCGGTCGCCGCGGCGCACGGGAGATCCCGTACCTCGCGACCGGCAAGAGCTGGTTCATCGACGCCGGTGACGTGACGAACCCGATGATCGATGCGTTCTCCGCGGAGTTCTCGGCAGCTCCGTATGAGGAGCGGACGATGAGTCGGATGGCCGCGATGCTCACCGCTGAGGAGGTCGACGAGTTCCGGCAGCGACTCGAGGACCTGCTCGAGGACTTCCGCTCCCGGAACTCCGCTGCCCGCAGTGACGGCGCCGAGGCGCGCGAGTGGGCGGTCTTCGTCGCCATGCACCCGAGCGCGCGCACCAGTTCTCCCGGCGACCGCCTCGGCGGCCCCGACGACGAGCAGCCACCGACGCGGTGATCCGACACAAACGCGGTGACGCGACGCCCCTCCGAACACCGACGCGGTGATCCGACAAAAACGCGGTTAGCAGACCGCGTTTTTGTCGGATCACCGCGTCGAAGCAACACGACCCTCAAGGCGCGCCGAGACCTCCGGATTTGCAGGCCCCGCGCGCCGAATCGCCCTAGGATATGGAGCATGGCGACCAGAACGACTTCCCCCGCTTCTGGTACCGGAAAGCGCTCTGCCTCTAAGGCGGCCTCCAAGGCGAAGGGCGGTTCCGGACAAGCGGGGACCGAAGACCCCGGGACAAACGTTGTCACCGGTGCGTGGAGGGGAGTGGCCCACATGGCCGGAAACCGTGCGCGAAAGATCCTCAGTGACGAACCGGACGAGCAGTCACCGACGAAGAGGGACGGCACGGCCTTCTTCCTCGTCGGGCTCTCGATCGTCATCGCCGCCTTCGAATGGTGGAACATCCCCGGCGCGATCAGCGATGTGGTCCGCAACGTCGTCGAAGGCACCTTCGGCCGCGTCGCACTCGCCCTGCCGGTGGTCTTCCTCGCCTATGCGATCCGCCTCTTCCTCCGCGGCGACGACAACCGCGGCAACAACCGGATCCTCATCGGCATCGTCCTGCTGCTCCTCTCGGCGGCCGGACTCGCCCACATCGCCGCGGGCAACCCGAGCTTCGTCAACTCCCGCGAGGCGATGGCCAACGGCGGCGGAGCGCTCGGCTTCGTCATCTCCTCCCCGCTCGTCATCGCCACGACCGTCTACGTCGCCGTCCCCCTGCTCGTCCTCCTCGGACTCTTCTCCCTCCTCGTCGTCACCGCGACCCCGGTCCGCGCGATCCCGACCCGGCTCACCGCGCTTTACCAGCGCCTGACCGGCGGAGCCCGGCCGACCCCGAACGCCGAGGATGCCGACACCGCCGAGGCGAACTCGACCGATCTCGTGGCCGAGAACACCCATACCTCGAGCCTCAAACCGGTCATGGGCGCCAAGCGCCGCAGCCGGAAGAAGAAGACCGAGATCCCCGAGCTCGACACCCCCGTCGACGACGACCTCGCCGACAAGGCCTACGACAAGGCCTACATCCGCGAAGAGGAGGTCTCCGACGAGGAGGCCGCGACCACGGTCATCGAGACCGAACCCCAGTTCAAGCCCGGGGAGCGCCGCCCGACGAAGGCCGAACGCGAGGCCTCGGCGCTCAAGAAGGCCATCGGCATGGAGGACGCGCCGACCGTCGCGCACACCGCGAACTCCGCTGCCGCCTCGGCGCCGGTGCCGACGACAAACACCCCGGCACCGCCCCCGACCGAGCAGCTGCCCGAACGCGTCGAACAGCTCACCCTCGCCGGCGACGTCACCTACACCCTGCCGAACTCGGACTACCTCGTCCCCGGACCGCCCGCGAAGGAGCGCTCCGAGGCCAACGACCGCGTCGTCGAGGCCCTGCGCGACGTCCTCGAGCAGTTCAAGATCGACGCCCAGGTCACCGGGTTCTCCCGCGGACCCACGGTCACCCGGTACGAGGTCGAACTCGGTGCGGGCACGAAGGTCGAGAAGGTCACCGCGCTGTCGAAGAACATCGCCTACGCCGTGGCCAGCGCCGACGTCCGCATCCTCTCACCGATCCCCGGCAAGAAGGCGATCGGCATCGAGATCCCGAACTCCGACCGCGAGAACGTCGCCCTCGGCGATGTGCTCCGCTCGAAGGCCGCCCGCAAGACCGACCACCCGATGGTCATGGGCGTGGGCAAGGACGTCGAAGGCGGATTCGTCGTCGCCGACCTCTCGAAGATGCCCCACCTCCTCGTCGCCGGTGCCACCGGTGCCGGTAAGTCGAGCTTCGTCAACTCGATGATCACCTCGATCATGATGCGCGCGACCCCCGACGAGGTGCGCATGATCCTCGTCGACCCCAAGCGCGTGGAGCTGACGATCTACGAGGGAATCCCGCACCTCATCACCCCGATCATCACTAACCCGAAGAAGGCCGCCGAGGCGCTCGAATGGGTCGTGCGCGAGATGGACGCCCGCTACGACGACCTCGCGAACTTCGGCTTCAAGCACATCAAGGAGTTCAACAAGGCCGTCCGCGAGGGCCGCGTGCAGGTGCCGCCCGGGTCCGAGCGGGTCCTCCAGCCCTACCCGTACCTCCTCGTCGTCGTCGACGAGCTCGCCGATCTCATGATGGTCGCCCCCCGCGACGTCGAGGCCTCGATCCAGCGGATCACGCAGCTCGCCCGCGCCGCCGGCATCCACCTCGTGCTCGCCACCCAGCGTCCCAGCGTCGACGTCGTCACCGGCCTCATCAAGGCCAACGTGCCCTCCCGGCTCGCGTTCGCGACGTCCTCGCTCGCCGACTCCCGTGTCGTCCTCGACCAGCCCGGTGCGGAGAAGCTCATCGGGCAGGGTGACGCCCTGTTCCTGCCGATGGGTGCGGCGAAGCCGATGCGCGTCCAGGGTGCGTGGGTGAATGAGTCCGAGATCGAGAAGGTCGTCGAGCACGTCAAGGGCCAGCTCACCCCGAACTACCGCGAGGACGTCGCCGTCGAGGCGCCGAAGAAGCAGATCGACGAGGAGATCGGCGACGACCTCGAACTCCTCCTCCAGGCCGCCGAACAGGTCGTCACCACCCAGTTCGGCTCGACCTCGATGCTCCAGCGCAAGCTCCGTGTCGGCTTCGCGAAGGCCGGTCGCCTCATGGACCTCATGGAGTCCCGCGGCATCGTCGGCCCTTCCGAGGGATCGAAGGCCCGAGACGTCCTCGTCCGCCCCGAGGATCTGCCGGCGGCCCTGGCCGTCATCAAGGGGGAGACCCCACCCGCCGAGGCGGCAGGTCCCTCCGCGGGTGCCTCGGCTGCCGATGACTTCGCCGAGGACTTCGACGACGACTACGGTGACTCCGGCGACGAGTACGGTGCGTCCGACGACAGTCGGGGGACCGCCTCGGCGAGGGAGGACCGTTACGGCAACGGCGTCGGCCATGCCGAGGATCTGCGGGTCGGCGACATCGACCCGGAGACGGGACTCGAGGTCGTCGAGGCCTCGGGAGAGGACGCCTGGCAGCTCACCGGCCGCTGAGGCCACGGGCCGCTGTGAGGCGGCTGGCATAACGATTGCGGAGTCGATCGCCCACGATGAGCGGTCGGCTCCGTCTCATTGCCAGGGGTCTCCGATAGGGTTGAGGTGTGAACGAACGAGCTGAGACCCCACCCGAGGCCGCCCCGAGCAACTGGAACCTCCCCAACGCGCTGACTGTCGTGCGGATCCTGCTCGTTCCCGTCTTCCTCGTCTTGCTTCTGGGCGACGGCGGGCAGAACATGACGACGCGGTGGTGGGCGCTCGCGGTGTTCCTCCTGGCGATGCTCACCGACAAGATCGACGGCGACCTCGCTCGCAAGTACAACCTCATCACGGACTTCGGCAAGATCGCCGACCCCATCGCCGACAAGTCGCTCATGGCAGCGGCTCTCATCGGCCTCGCCGTCGTCGGCGAGGTCCCGTGGTGGGTGCCCGTGATCATCCTCGTCCGTGAACTCGGCATCACGGTGCTGCGGTTCTTCATGATCCGCATCGCCGTCATGCCCGCCTCCCGCGGCGGCAAGATCAAGACCGTCCTCCAGACCGTGGCGATCGGCCTCCTGCTCCTGTGGAAGCCGCTCGCGTTCCTCGGGCCCGGTGTCGTCGCCGTCGTCCTCCTCGTCATCGCGTGGCTCGTCCTCGTCGCCGCGATCATCGTCACGATCGTCACCGGCGTCGACTACTGCATCCAGGCGGCGAAGCTCGCCCGCGCCGCGCATGCGGGGGAGGCAGGCGCACCTGCCGGCAATGCGGACAGCGGCGGCAAACTCGGCGAACGCAACCCTGGTGGCACTCGCGATGACGGCACTCCGGGCCAGTCACAGTCCGACGATGGCCGCTGACCTTCTCGCGACGTGCCGGGGCATCATCGCCACGTGCACGCGGCTGGGACTCTCGGTCGCCTCGGCGGAATCGCTCACCGCGGGACGCTTCATCTCCACTCTCGTCGACGTCCCCGGCGCCTCCGCGGTCGTCCGCGGGGGACTCGTCACCTATGCCACCGACCTCAAAGCGACCCTTGCCGGGGTCGATGCCGACCGTCTCGAGGAGACCGGACCCGTCGACCCGCACGTCGCCGCGGAGATGGCCGTCGGAGCCGCTCGCGCCTGCATCGCCGACATCGGGGTCTCGTGCACCGGGGTCGCCGGACCCGATCCGCAGGACGGCAAGGAGGTCGGACTCGTCTTCACGGCTGTCGCCTTCGGCTCCCGAGCAGAAGTCCTCGAGCATCACTTCACGGGGGACCGGGAGGCGATCCGGCGGGCCACGGTCGAGACCATGGTCGAGCGCCTCGGCGAGTTCACGACGAAACTCGCCTTCGGTCCCGGCGGTGAATGAGCGCGGAATAAGTTCCCTGTCTCAGCGGTTGTCTCATCAACATGACATACGCACTGAAATGCCACCGTGCCGGTTTCTCCGAAAGGACTGGCAATACCCCGATCTCACCCGCCCAGGTTGGCGCGTCCGCGCGGCCGGGCTGTAAAGTTGAATGCACGATCGCGCGAGCAAAGGGAGGGACGCACAATGTTACTGAGAGTTGAAATCGGCGACGCCCTGCGTTCCGCTCGCCGCCGTCAGGGACGGACGCTGCGCGATGTCTCCACGGGAGCCAGCGTCTCGCTCGGCTACCTCAGCGAGATCGAACGCGGACAGAAGGAAGCCTCTTCCGAACTCCTGTCGGCGATCTGCGAAGCCCTCGATCTCCCCGTCTCGGCGCTGCTCACCGAGGTCTCCGATCGCTTCGCCCTGGCAGAGGGCGTCGAGATCCCGGACACCATCCCGCAGGAGCTCTCGGACAAGATCCTCGGACACCCCGGCGGATATCCGTCTCCGCGGCTGGCAGCCAAGCCGTAATGCGCCACACCCTCTACTGGACCCTCATGAATGAGGAGTTCGGTGAGGCTCGCGCGGCCTCACTCCACACCGACCTCACCCTGAGCAGCATCGGGTCGATCACCGCCGCCGAGGCGTTCCGTCGCGGCATCGAACCCCGCGACATCTGGATCGCCGTGTGCGATTCGATGGGCGTCCCCGATTCCCGTCGCCTCGGCAAGGAGAAGCCCCGGTCGACGCCGTTCTGACCTCATCCGGGGCTGCGGCATGCCTGGTGGTTCGGACAGATCTTCGCCCGACACGCCGACATATATCGAACACCTGTTCCCATATGGGCTATGCTGGTGAGCGAATCACGGGACCTGTGACCACGAGTGGCCGACTGTCCACAGGGGAGAATCCTCCTCTGTCCTCATGTCAGTGCCGTCTTCTAGCGTTGGTCTCACAGGAAACGACACCTTAGGAGAGGTCATGGCGCGTACACCCAAGAACCTGCAGATCCCCACCGGCGGCGACAAGTCGAAGGCCCTCGACGCCGCCCTCGGACAGATCGACCGCAACTACGGCAAGGGCGCGATCATGCGCCTCGGCGAAGGAGTCCGGGAGCCGATCGAGTCGATCCCGACGGGTTCGGTCTCCCTCGACATCGCCCTGGGCATCGGCGGTCTCCCGCGCGGCCGCGTCGTCGAGATCTACGGTCCGGAGTCCTCCGGTAAGACGACCGTGGCCCTCCACGCCGTCGCGAACGCGCAGAAGGCCGGCGGCATCGCTGCGTTCATCGACGCCGAGCACGCCCTCGACCCCGAGTATGCGAAGAAGCTCGGCGTCGACACCGACCAGCTGCTCGTGTCCCAGCCCGACACCGGTGAGCAGGCGCTCGAGATCGCCGACATGCTCATCCGCTCCGGCGCCCTTGACATCATCGTCATCGACTCGGTGGCAGCGCTCGTGCCCAAGGCCGAGATCGAGGGCGAGATGGGCGACAGCCATGTCGGCCTCCAGGCCCGCCTCATGTCGCAGGCACTGCGGAAGATCACCGGAGCACTCGCCCAGTCGAAGACCACGGCGATCTTCATCAACCAGCTCCGTGAGAAGGTCGGCGTCTTCTTCGGCTCACCCGAGACCACCTCGGGCGGCAAGGCGCTGAAGTTCTACGCCTCCGTGCGCATCGACGTCCGCCGCATCGAGACCCTCAAGGAGGGCCAGGACGCGATCGGCAACCGCACTCGGGCGAAGATCGTCAAGAACAAGGTCGCCCCGCCGTTCAAGCAGGCCGAGTTCGACATCCTCTACGGCCACGGCATCTCCCGCGAAGGCAGCCTCATCGACATGGGCGTCGACAACGGGATCATCCGCAAGTCCGGTTCGTGGTTCACCTACGACGGCGACCAGCTGGGCCAGGGCAAGGAGAACGTCCGCAACTTCCTCCGCGACAACCCCGGCCTCGCCGAGGAGATCGAGTTGAAGATCAAGCACAAGATGGGGCTGATCAAGGTCGACGAGGATCCCGCCGACGCTCCTGCCGCTGAGGAGTCCGACGACGTCGAGGTCTCGTGAGGCCATGAGCGAGGACCCGAAGACGCTCACCGACCTCCGCCGGGCCCTGTCGGACCTCGAATCCCGACAGGCCGCCGGCGGGACGGGCTTCTTCGCGCGACTCGACGCCGGTGACGCCGAGGAGACGTCGGGCACCGGTTCCGAGGGCGCGGTGGGTTCGACCGAATCCGCCGAGCCGGGGCCGGGTTCGGCACGTTCCGCTCAGGGAGTGCCCGGCGCGGGTCCCAGCGCGGGTGAGCCGGCCGGTACCGTGCCCGACGAGCCGTTCGCGGACTCTCCGGAACTCGCCGAGGCGTATGCGAAGGCGAAGAAGACCGCGCTCAACATGCTCGCGATGCGCGACCACTCGTCGACCGAGCTGCGCGAGAAGCTCCTGCGCCGCGACATCGACCCTGCGGTCGTCGACCGCCTCATCACGAAGCTCGAGCGCTCGAACCTCCTCGACGACACCCAGTTCGCCCAGCGGTTCGCCAAAGCCCAGCGGGAGAGCCGGAAGCTCTCCCGTTCGGCCCTGCGCCGACAGCTGGTGAAGAAGGGCATCGACGAGGAGACCATCGCCGGTGTCGTCGAGGAGGTCGACGGCGAGGAGGACCTCGCCCGGGAGGTCGCCGAGAAGAAGGCGCGCTCGACCCGGGGTCTCGCCCATGAGATCCGCGAGCGTCGCATCCTCGGGATGCTCGCCCGCCGTGGCTTCTCCTCGACGATCTGCCTCAAGGTCACACGAGAGGTCCTCGCTGAGACCTGAGTCGGAGACAGGGGCGTGCTCGACGGCGGTAGAATGGTGGGGCCATGACTGAACTCATCGACGCCCCGCACGCCACCGACGCTCACCCGCGCAGCTATGAGGTGAAGACCTACGGCTGCCAGATGAACGTCCACGACTCCGAGCGCCTGTCCGGACTCCTCGACGACGCCGGATACGTTCCCGCCGATGTCGAATCCCAGGCCGACGTCGTCGTGTTCAACACGTGCGCAGTGCGCGAGAACGCCGACAACCGTCTCTACGGCAACCTCGGCCGCCTCGCCAAGGTCAAGGAGCAGCACCCCGGTCTGCAGATCGCCGTCGGCGGATGCATGGCGCAGAAGGACCGCGACACCATCGTCAAGAAGGCCCCCTGGGTCGACGTCGTCTTCGGCACCCACAACATGGGATCCCTGCCCGCGCTGCTCGAACGCGCACGCCACAACGACGAGGCCCAAGTCGAGATCCTCGAAAGCCTCGACGTCTTCCCCTCGACCCTGCCGAGCCGCCGCGAATCCCAGCACTCCGGCTGGGTCTCGATCTCCGTTGGCTGCAACAACACGTGCACGTTCTGCATCGTCCCCAGCCTGCGCGGCAAGGAGAAGGACCGCCGTCCCGGCGACATCCTCGCCGAGGTCGAAGCCCTCGTCGCCGACGGCGTCGTCGAAGTCACCCTGCTCGGCCAGAACGTCAACTCCTACGGCGCCGAATTCCGCGATAAGGGCGCGTTCGCGAAGCTCCTGCGCGCCGTCGGCAACGTCGAGGGCATCGAACGCGTCCGCTTCACCAGCCCGCACCCGGCCGCGTTCTCCGACGACGTCATCGAGGCGATGGCCGAGACCCCCACCGTCATGCCGCAGCTGCACATGCCGCTGCAGTCCGGGTCCGACCGGATCCTCAAAGCCATGCGCCGCTCCTACCGGACGAGCCGGTTCATGAGCATCCTCGACTCCGTGCGCGACCGCATCCCCAACGCCGCGATCACCACCGACATCATCGTCGGCTTCCCCGGCGAGACCGAGGAGGACTTCGCAGGCACAATGGACATCGTCCGTCGAGCCCGGTTCTCCCAGGCCTTCACCTTCCAGTACTCGATCCGTCCGGGGACCCCGGCCGCGACGATGCCCGACCAGCTGCCCAAAGAGGTCGTCCAGGAGCGCTTCGAACGCCTCATCGCCGTCCAGGACGAGATCGCGTGGGAGGAGAACCGGGCCCTCATCGGCACCGAGGTCGAGGTCCTCGTCACCGGACTGCCGAGCGCCGACTCCCCGCGCCTGAGCGGTCGCGCCGCCGACAACCGCCTCGTCCACGTCGGACTTCCTGACGGCACACCGGCACCGCGACCCGGCGACTTCGTCACCGCGACCGTCACCGACGCAAAACCCTACTTCGTCCTCGCCGACACCGGGTACAGCGTGCGCCCCTCCCGCGCCGGCGACGCCTACGACCGCGCCCAGGCCGACTCGTGCGGCGCACCGAGCCCCGGCTCATCGGCCGGCGGTGCCACGGTCCTCGGCATGCCGACGATCCGCCCCCGCAGCTGAGATGGGCCGCCTCGCGCTCATCCCCTCAGCCCCCGTTCTCCTTCCCGACGTCGATCTCTCCGAGACAGAGTCCGTCGCCGAGGTGCGCGCCGGGATCTGTGCGACCCTGACCTCAGCCGACCGGTGGGCCCTGCCCGTCGACACGCTCCCGACACTCCTCGGCCTCGGCGGGTTCGGCATCGACCGCGGCATCGACACCCGCACGGGCAAACGCCTCGACGGGGCGGACTGGGTGGAGGCAGCGACCGAGCTCGACGAAGCCGAGCGCAAGCGGTGTGCCTTCGCCCACCCGGGACTGAGCGTCGCGGCCCTCCACGCGCACGACGCGGGAGTGACCATCGGACCACTGGGCTCCGGTGACGACATCCTCATCCCGATCGACCTCTCCGCGGCCGCTTCGGCGGACTCACCGCTGGCGCCGGTGGCCGGAGCACGCGAATTCGACACCGCCGTCGTCGACGCCGTGCGAGCCGGTGACGTCGAGCGACTGCGCGACCTCGTCGGCAAGGCCGCGGCAGTCCACGCCGACCTCGACCTCCTCGGTCGCGCGCTCGGTACGACAACGACGACCCCTCGTCACCGCACGACCATCATCGTCGACACGACCGTCCACGACGTCCGCACCCTCTGCGCCGAGATCGAGTACTGAGATGGGCGAGCACGCCGAGACCCACGAGCACCCACCCGTCATCACGGTCGTCGGAGCGACGGCGACGGGGAAGTCCGATCTCGCCCTCGACCTCGCAGAGCGCCTCGGCGGGGAGATCGTCAACACGGATGCGATGCAGTTCTACCGCGGGATGGACATCGGCACGGCGAAGCTGCCGCCGGACGAACGCCGCGGCGTCCCGCACCACCTCATCGACATCCTTGACGTCACCGACGAAGCGAACGTCCAGACCTTCCAAGAGCAGGCGCGGGCCGCGATCGCCGACATCCGCGCCCGCGGGAACCGGCCGATCCTCGTCGGCGGGTCGGGACTCTACGCCCGTGCCGCAACCGACCACCTCGACTTCCCCGGCACCGATCCGGAGGTGCGCGCCCGACTCGAGACCGAGGTCGACGCCGACCGGTGGGCCGCCCACGCGAAACTCACCGACCTCGACCCCACGGCCGCGGAGAAGATCACCGTCAACGACGTCCGCCGCATCGTCCGAGCCCTCGAGGTCATCGAGCTCACGGGACAGCCCTTCACCGCATCCCTGCCCGAGTACACGGCGATCGAACCGACGATCCACATCGGCCTCGCCCTCGACCGCAGCACTCTGCACGAGCGCATCGCCGCCCGCGTCGGTCTGATGTGGGACGCGGGGTGGGTCGACGAGGTCCGCACTCTCCTCGACCAGGGGCTCGCCCACGGGAAGACCGCGTCGCGGGCGATCGGCTACGCGCAGATCCAGGACTACCTCGCAGGTGCCATCGACGCCGAGTCCGCCCGCGAATCGACGATCGTGCGCACCCGCCAGTTCGCCCGCCGCCAGGACACATGGTTCCGCCGCGATCCGCGCGTGACCTGGATCGACTCCGGAGTCGCCGAGGCGGGGGCGAAGCTCGACCGGGCCCTGGACATCGTTAGACTGGAGTCATGAATACCCCGTTCGCCGCACTCGCCGGCACCCGGTTCCACAAGGGCCACGGCACCGAGAACGACTTCGTCCTCCTCGAGGATGACGGCGGCGACCTCACCCTCCATCCCGAGACCGTCGCGCTGCTCGCCGACCGGCGCACGGGCCTCGGCGGCGACGGCGTCATCCGCATCGTGCGCTCAGCCGACAGCGGCATCCCCGGCGCCGACGAGCAGGCCGCTGCCGGCGCTGAATGGTTCATGGACTACTACAACCACGACGGCAGCCTCTCCGAGATGTGCGGCAACGGGGTGCGCGTCTTCGCTCATGCCCTGCTCGAGACCAGCCGGGTCCCCGCCGACAGCGAGGAGATCAAAGTCGGCACCCGGGACGGCATCAAGACCGTGCGCATCACCCTCAACCCGGCCCTCGGCGAGACCGAGCCGTCGACGGCGTCGACCCCCGGAGGCCCCGAGGACGCGTGGTACACCGTCGACATGGGCCGTTGGTCGATCGATGAGACCGCCGAGACCCTCGTCACCACCGACGGCATCGACGTCCCCCGACCTGGGCTCTCCGTCGAGACGGGGAATCCGCACACCGTCGTCGCCCTCGCCGAGGCGGCCGAACTCTCCGCGGCCGACCTCCGTGACGCTCCCGTCCTCGACCCCGTGCCCCCGCAAGGGTCGAACGTCGAGTTCATCGTCATGGAACCGGCCCGCAGCGACCTCGCCGGAGGCGAAGGCGCCCTGCGCATGCGGGTGTCCGAACGCGGAGTCGGCGAGACCCGATCCTGCGGCACCGGGGCGTGCGCGGCGGCCATCGCCGCCCACCATTGGGCGGGACCGACCTCACCGTTGCAGTGGCGTGTCGACGTCCCCGGGGGACGCCTGCGCATCGGCATCACCCCTGATGAGGACGGTGACCAGGGAACCGTCACCCTCGCCGGTCCGGCCGTGCTCGTCGCCACGGGCACGATCGACTGAGCGACCGCCTCGGCGGGGGAACATTCGATGAGCCCGCGTCGGCGGGGGAGGCTCAGGCGTCCCTGTGGATCGTCAGGATCCGGAAGCCCTTCGACGAGGCGGTGCGCTCGGCGGTGAACCCCTCGCCGAGCATCCCGCGGATCCAGGTGAGCAGCGAATCGGCGCCGAGGTTCTTCGACACGACGAGGTCGGCGCGCCCGCCCGGGGCCAGGCGCGGCAGCCACGTCTCGAGGAGCTCATGGAGGACGTCCTTGCCGACGCGGATCGGCGGATTCGAGCGGATCGCGGAGAACTGGACGTCCGCGGGAACCTCGTCGGCGGTGACGGTGCGGACCGAATCGAGGCCGAGCCTGGCCGCGTTCGCCGCGGTCGACTCGAGCGATCGGGAGTTGATGTCGAGGGCCCACACCCGGACGTCCACCTCGGCGTCGGAGGCCTGGAACGCGGAATGGAGGGCGATGGGACCCCAGCCGCACCCGAGATCGAGGAGGTCGCCGGGTTCGGGATCGGGAAGATGCTTGAGCAGCACCGCCGTGCCGGGGTCGAGACGGGTGGGGGAGAAGGTCCCGCTCATCGTCTCCAGGGCCACAGTGCGACCGGCGAGATCGAGGGTGATCTCGCGGCGTTTGGCCTGACTCGAGGGGCTCTCGGTGAAATAGTGCTCCGACACCGTCCCAGTCTAAACGGCTGTGGGAGAATAGATGGACGCACATGTGCGTTGTACTTCGTGTACAGCAGTTGCCACGAACAAAGGAATGAATGACGTCCACTGACAAAGAGCGTCGGGAAGCGATGCTCGACCGTGTCCTCGCCAGAGGTGCCCAGGCGCTGAGCCCGAAGGAAGCCGCCGCTGACGAGGAATCGCAGTTCGACCTCGCCGAGCGTGCCGCCCTGCGCCGCGTCGCGGGCCTCTCGACGGAACTCGAAGATGTCACCGAGGTCGAATACCGTCAGATCCGGCTTGAGCGCGTCGTCCTCGCCGGACTGTGGAACACGACCCTCGACGAAGCCGAGAACTCGATCCGCGAACTCGCCGCCCTCGCCGAGACCGCAGGCTCCGAAGTCCTCGACGCGATCGTCCAGCGCCGCGACAAGCCGGACCCGGGAACGTATCTGGGCCGCGGCAAGGCCGCCGAGCTCAAGGAGATCGTCGAAGCCGTCGGCGCCGACACCGTGATCATCGACTCCGAACTCGCGCCCAGCCAGCGGCGCGGACTCGAGGATGTCATCAAGGTCAAGGTCGTCGACCGCGTCGCGCTCATCCTCGACATCTTCGCCCAGCACGCGAAGTCCCGTGAGGGCAAGGCGCAGGTCGAACTCGCCCAGCTCGAATACCTCCTCCCGCGTCTGCGCGGTTGGGGTGAATCGCTGTCCCGGCAGGCCGGTGGCCGTGTCGCCGGCGGTGCCGGCATCGGCTCACGTGGTCCCGGTGAGACGAAGATCGAACTCGACCGGCGCCGCATCCGCACCCGGATGGCGAAGCTGCGCCGCCAGATCGCCGGCATGGCTCCCGCCCGGGACACGAAGCGGAAGAACCGCGCCCGCAACCATGTGCCCTCCGTGGCGATCGTCGGCTATACGAACGCCGGCAAATCGTCCCTGCTCAACCGGCTCACCGACGCCGAGGTGATGGTCCAGAACGCCCTGTTCGCGACCCTCGACCCGACGGTGCGACAGTCCCGGACCTCCGACGGCATCACGTTCACCTACACCGACACCGTCGGATTCGTCCGCAACCTGCCCCACCAGCTCGTCGAGGCGTTCCGATCGACGCTCGAAGAGGCCTCGGACTCCGATCTCCTCCTCCACGTCGTCGACGCCTCCCACCCGGACCCGCAGGGGCAGATCCGCGCGGTCCGCGAGGTCCTCGGGGACGTCGACACCGGTGACATCCCGGAACTCCTCGTCTTCAACAAGGTCGACCTCGCCGACGAGACCGTGGTCACGGCGCTGCGCGCCGAATACCCGGGCGCCCGGTTCGTCTCCGCAACGACGGGGGAGGGCATCGCCGACCTCGTCGAGACGATCGAGGAGAAGCTGCCGTCGCCGAACATCGAAGTCTCCGTGCTCATCCCCTACGAGCGCGGCGACCTCGTCTCGAAGATCTATGCGCTGGGCACCGTCGATCACGAAGAGCACGGTGAGGGCGGCACGGGCATGCACGCGAAGGTCCCGGCCGAGCTCGCCGCCGAACTCGAGGAGTTCCGCCGGCCTGACATGGTCATCGGCGAGTGAGCACGGTCGCCGACCTGCTCTCAGCGGCCGTCGGCGCCATCGGCGGGTCGACCCGTGAGGGTCAGACCGAGATGGCGCAGGCGGTCGCCTCGTCGCTCGACAAGGGCATCCACCTCCTCGTCCAGGCCGGCACCGGAACCGGCAAATCGCTCGCCTACCTCGTGCCCGCCGCAGAGTACGCGAGCCGCACCGGTGGGAAGGTCATCGTCTCCACGGCGACGCTCGCCCTGCAGACGCAGATCATCCACCGTGACCTCCCGCGCCTGTTCAAATCCGTGAAGAAGTCCCTCGACCCGCTGCCGAAGGCGGCCCTGCTCAAGGGGCGGCGGAACTATGTGTGCAAGCACAAACTCGCCGGCGGTTACCCCGACGAGGACGAGGGAATGCTCTTCGACCTCGGCGCCGATGCCGCCGCCGGACGGAAGCCCGCCGACCGGTCAGGCCTCGGCGAGGAGATCCAACGCATCCGCACGTGGGAGAAGACCACGGAGACCGGCGACCGGGACGACCTCATCCCCGGCGTCAGCGACAAAGCGTGGGCGCAGGTCTCCGTCAACGCCTTCGACTGCCTCGGCTCGAACTGTCCGCTCTTCACCGAATGCTTCGCCGAACAGGCCCGCAACGCCGCCGCCGAGGCGGACATCGTCGTCACCAACCACGCCCTGCTCGCGATCGACGCGTTCGGGGAGAACGCCGTCCTGCCCGAACACGACGTCATCATCATCGACGAGGCGCACGAGCTCAAGGACCGGGTGACCAATGCCCTGTCCGGCCAGATCAACACGGGCATGCTCTCGGCGGCCACCTCGGCGGTGCGCAAGCACACCACGGTCGAGGACGGGGTGACAGCGATGCTCGACACCGCCTCGGCGGCCTTCGAACGCGCCACCGCCGGGGTGAGCGAAGGGCTCATGCTCTCTTTGCCCGAACCCCTCGCCCTCGCGCTCACGCAGATCCGCGACTCCGCCCGGCAGATCATCAACGACATCGGCGGACGCAGCGAGGACGCCGACGCCGGCCGGCAGATGGCGAAGGCCCGGTGCCAGGAGATCTTCGAACTCGCCGAACGCTTCTGCGACCCCGGCAAGAACGACGTCGTGTGGCTGAGCCGCAGCACCTTCCGCGAGCGGGAGACGACGAACCTCGTCGTCGCGCCCCTGAGTGTGGCCGGAACGATGCGGCACGGGATCTTCGAAGAGTCAACCGTCGTCGCCACCTCGGCGACCCTGTCGCTCGGCGGGAACTTCGACGCCGTCGCCGCCTCGCTCGGTCTCGTCGGCCCCGACTCGCCGAGGTGGGACGGCCTCGACGTCGGATCGCCGTTCGACTACGGCCGGCAGGGCATCATCTACGTCGCCTCCCACCTGCCCAAACCCGGTCGCAGCGGGCTGAGTGAGGAAGCGCTGGCCGAACTCGAAGCCCTCGTCACGGCCTCGAAGGGCGGGGCGCTCGGACTCTTTTCGTCCCGTGCGGCTGCGAATGCCGCGGCCGAGCACCTGCGGGACCGGCTCGATCTGCCGATCCTCCTCCAGGGCGACGACGGTCTGCCGTCGCTCGTCTCCCGGTTCGCCGCCGACGACGAGGCGTGCCTGTTCGGGACGATGTCCCTCTGGCAGGGCGTCGACGTGCCGGGCCGGACGAACCGGCTCGTCATCATCGACCGGATCCCCTTCCCGCGCCCGGACGACCCTCTCATGCAGGCGCGGGCCCGGGACGCCGACCGGCGCGGGGTCAACGGGTTCATGGCGGTGAGCGCGACGCATGCGGCTCTGCGACTGGCGCAGGGCGCCGGGCGGCTCATCCGCTCGACGGGGGACAAGGGCGTCGTCGCGGTCCTCGACTCGCGTCTGCGCTCGGCCCGCTATGCCGGCTACCTCGTCAGTTCGATGCCGCAGATGTGGCCGACGACGGATCCGGCGGTCGTGCGCACAGCACTCGGGCGCCTGGCCGCGACGAAGGACGAGGACGCAGCGAAGGGGTGACGGCCCGCCGCCGGGTGGTAAAGTTCGCGCCATGGCCCGCAAGCGGAAGAAGAAGCCCTATCGGAAATACTGGCTGCCGTGCTTCCTTTCGGGTGTCGTCCTTCTCGCCGGAGGGGGAATCGGTTTGCTCATGGGTGCCACATATCTCAACGTCTGGCCGATCGTGCTTTTCGTTCTGGGCGGTCTCGCCATGGTGTTCACCCTGGTCGCATTGTTCCATGACGGGGAGTGGACGGAGGGCTATTCGACTGCCGACTCCATGACGGGCATATAGGGGCTGTTCGTGTCATCCCCGAGGCGGCCATTCATCCTTGCAGTGGCACAACCTCCCCTCGGCGGTAAAACCTCCGCGCAATTTCACACCCCGCACCCGGAGCGCCAAAACCTCCCGGTGCACGGGGATGATTAGTCGCTCGAGGTGGCGGTCGGCAGAGTGCGCGGCCTGCGGCGACACGCACGCCAGCCGTCACTCGCCGCTAGCGCCTTCCGAATCGACTTCGGCACACCAGCACCCACCACCGACACGCCCCAGATACGCCGAATGCCCACGACCACCAAGGGTCGTGGGCATTCGCGTTTCCGGTCAGCCGCCTCGGCGAGGGGTGAGCCCACCTGCAGAGGCCCGCGAGGAACCCAGCCTCAGAGTCGGCGGATGACGGCGACGACGAGGCCCATGATCTGGGCGTACGTACCGTCGATGGGGTCGTAGTCCTTGTTCTGCGGCAGCAGCCACTGGCGCCCGGCCTTGCGCTTGAGGGTCTTCACCGTCGCCTCGCCGTCGAGGAGGGCGGCGACGATCTGCCCGTTGTCCGCGGTGTGCTGCTTGCGCACGACGACCCAGTCGTCGTGGCAGATCGCGGCTTCGATCATCGAATCGCCGACGACCTTGAGGAGGAACATCTCACCGGAGCCGACGACCTGCGTGGGCAGGGAGAAGACGTCGTCGACCTCCTGCTCGGCGAGGATCGGACCACCGGCGGCGATGCGGCCGACGACGGGGACCTGGACTGTGTTGTTCGCGAGCTCCTCGTACTTCGCGCGCTCGGCCTCCTCCTCCTCGAAGGGATTGACGACCTCGATCGCCCGCGGGCGCTTGGGGTCGCGGCGGACGTAGCCGAGCCGCTCGAGCTGGGAGAGCTGATGGGCCACACTCGAGAGCGAGGCGAGACCCGCCGCCTCGCCGATCTCGCGCATGCTCGGCGGATAGCCGTTGGTGACGACGGCGCGCTCGATCGTCTCGAGGACGAGCCGCTGTCGGGGAGAGAGACGGAAGTCCCCGGCCCCGGTCGGACCATCAGGGATCTCGACCTCGTCCTCTTCGCTGCGGGCCGCGGCGATCTCGCTGGCAACGTCCTCGTTGCGCGGCCTGCCTCTGCCTCGTTTGCTCTGCACCATTGCTCTTTCCCCTTCGTTCTAATCCCGCCGTTTCCCACCGGTTGAACCGCCTCGAGAGACCTCGTGTCAGTGCCGCCTGGGATGGTTGTTCGAGATCGATCAACAACGCTGGTTCTCTCTCATTGTCTCATAAATGTTCGAGATGGACTGGACATTTGTTCGAATGATGTGTTGAATAGAACAGACGTTCTACCCATTGCGGGTGGAATCGTACGAAGAAAGAGGTAAATGCGATGTCTGTGATGAATCAGGAACTGCATCTGACCAACCGCGGCCGCCGTGCCGTGCGTCTGCTCCGCACCGCCGTGTGCGCCCTCGCGATCGTCGGCGGCACGCTCTTCTTCTCGACCCAGACGTTCACCGCCGAGGCGGTCGGCGGTGACGAGGTCATCGGCGTCGCCGCGGACTCCGTCGTCGTCGGTGAGGGCGAGTCGCTGTGGACGGTGGCCTCGAACCTCGGCCTCGACCGCGACACCCGCGACGTCGTCGCCGACATCGTCGAGCTCAACCACCTGTCCTCGCCCGTCGTCCACCCCGGCCAGAGCCTCGACGTCCCCCAGCGCTAAAATCGCTGTGTGGGAAACATCGAGTCTCTGCCAGTCCGCTCCGACCTCGTCGGGCGTGAGCCCTACGGCGCCCCGCACCTCGACGTGCCGGTCCAGCTCAACGTCAACGAGAACGCCTATCCGATTCCGGACGTCGTCGTCGAGGCGATGCGCACGGCCGTTGACACTCATCTGGCCGGACTCAACCGCTACCCGGACCGTGAGTTCACGGCACTGCGCGAGCACCTCGTCGACTATCTGACCGGTGTCAACGAGCGCGCGGGCACAGCCGTCGAGCTGCATCCTGAGATGATCTGGGCCGCCAACGGCTCGAATGAGGTCCTCTCCCACATCGTCCAGGCCTTCGGCGGTCCCGGACGCACCGCACTCGGCTTCACCCCGAGCTATTCGATGCACCCGCTCATCACGACGGGCACCGGTGCCGAATGGATCCATGCCGAGCGCGACGACGACTACGGACTCACCGCCGAGGCGGTCGCCGCCGAAGTCTCCCGCGTCGACCCGGACATCGTCTTCCTCTGCACCCCGAACAACCCGACGGGCACCTCGCTCGGCCTCGATGTCATCGAGGCCGCGTACGAGAACTGCTCGGGCATCGTCATCGTCGACGAGGCGTACGCCGAGTTCTCCCGCCCGGCGCTGCCTTCGGCGATGACCCTGCTGGCAGGCCGCCCTCGTCTCGTCGTCTCCCGGACGATGAGCAAGGCGTTCGCGTGCGCGGGTCTGCGGCTCGGCTACGCGATCGCCGCCCCCGAACTCATCGACACCCTCCGCCTCGTCCGCCTGCCCTACCACCTCTCCGACGTCACCCAGGTGCTCGCGTGCACCGCGCTCGAGCACGCCGATCTCCTCCTCGGCAACGTCGACCGGCTCATCGACTCCCGGAACGCGATCTCGGCCCGTCTGGCCGAACTCGGTTTCACCGTCCATCCGAGTGATTCGAACTTCGTCCTCTTCGGAGGCATCGCGAAACCGGCCGAACTGTGGCAGAAGCTGCTCGACCGGGGGATCCTCATCCGCGACATCGGCATCCCGCACCATGCCCGAGTCAATGCCGGGACAGAAGCTGAGACGACCGCGTTCCTCGCCGCGATGAACGATATCGTCGCTGACGATCCCTCCACCCTGCTCAGCGCCCACTGAGTCGCCGCTGGTCGCCCCGGTTCTCAGCCGGGCGGTGAGCCTGGGACAATGGGAAGCGCAGCATCCGCGCCGCACATGACGACGCGGCACACGACGAAAGGCTCACTATGAGGCAGGCCCAGCGCGAGCGGTCGACATCGGAATCGACCGTGTCCGTCGCCCTCGATCTCGACGGAACCGGCAAGGCGGACATCGCGACGACCGTGCCGTTCTTCGACCACATGCTCACGGCGCTCGCGAAGCACTCGCTCATCGACCTCGACGTCACTGCCAAGGGCGACACCGACATCGACGTCCACCACACCGTCGAGGACACCGCGATCGTCATCGGCCAGACCCTCGCCGAGGCGCTCGGGGACAAAGCCGGCATCCGCCGCTACGGTTCCGCGTTCGTTCCGCTCGACGAATCGCTGGCCCGCTGCGTCGTCGACATCTCCGGCCGCCCCTACTTCGTCCACGCGGGAGAACCCGAAGGGCAGCAGTACCACCTCATCGGCGGACACTTCACCGGGTCGATGACCTCGCACGCCCTCGAATCGATCGCACTGCACGCGGGGCTGACCGTCCACCTCGACCTCATCCGCGGCCGCGACCCCCACCACATCGTCGAAGCCCAGTTCAAAGCGTTCGCCCGGGCCCTGCGCGAAGCCGTCGAACCCGACGGCCGCACCACCGCGGTTCCGAGCACCAAGGGAGTCCTATGAGCACCACCGTCGTCGTCACTCCGTTCGGGGTTCCCGACCAGCTCGCCGCCGCCTGCGTGCTCTCGAACATCACCGGCACGATCGTGCCCGTCGGCGACTTCACCGGCATCGTCCTCGCCGACACCGGAGTCGCAGCCGGCAACGAGGCGGCCGCGGCGATCTCGAAGCTCGCCGGCAAGCATGAGGTCCTCCTCCTCGTCCGCAGCGACGAGCAGATCGACGCCGGCCACTACCGCAATGGCGCCCGCGAATCCGATGTGCCGGCCGGGCTCGCCCTGCGCAACCTTCCCGACGTCGTCGAACAGCTCCTGCTCGAGACGACGACGGCCGACCAGGTCGAAGGCAACATCCCCACCTCGTCGATGTCGAAGCTCCAGGCGAGTGCCGCGACGATGACACCGGGCCGGGCCGCCCTGGCGCGGACAGCGCTGCTGTGGATCATCGTCGCCGTCCTCGCCGGCATCGTCCTCGCCTTCGGCGTGAGCTTCGGGCTCAGCGGCAACGGTGTGGCGTGGGGCGTCGCCGTTCTCGGAGTCGTCGTCCTCGGATTCGCCCTCTGGCGGATCTCCCGGGTCCTGTCCGGAGGCCGGTCACGATGACGACGATCGCCGTTCTCGACTACGGAGCAGGCAACGTCCGCTCTGCCGTCCGCGCAGCTGAGGCCGCCGGCGCCGAGGTGAGACTGACTGCCGACCACGCTGACATCGAGGCCGCCGACGGGCTCCTCGTTCCCGGCGTCGGCGCGTTCTCCGCCGTCATGGCCGGGCTCGAAGGGGTCGATGCGCTCGACCTCATCAGAGCCCGCCACGAGGAGGGACGGCCGCTGCTCGGCATCTGCGTCGGCCTCCAGGTGTTCTTCTCGCAGGGTCGTGAACACGGTGTCGAGACGGCGGGCATCGGTCTGTGGCCCGGCGAGGTCACCGCGCTCGATGCTCCCGTCGTCCCGCACATGGGATGGTCGGACATCACCGCAGCCGAAGGGTCGCGGATGTTCTCTGGCATCGAGGACGAGAAGTTCTACTTCGTCCACTCGTACGCGGCGACCGATCACCCCGCGGGAACGCTTGTGACGACCGCCCGCCACGGTTCGGAGTTCATCGCCGCCGTCGAGGACGGGACCACGTGGGCAGCGCAGTTCCACCCGGAGAAATCCGCTCAGGCGGGTGCCGCCCTGCTGCGCAACTGGATCGCCTCGTTCCCCGACGAGGACCGCGTCTCTGACGGAGGCCGCTCACCTGACAGCCGCTAGCAGCCGTCAGGCCCCAGCGCCCCTCGAGCCGATCCCCGCACCCGTCGACCCCGTCGCAGCGCATGCGCGACAGAAGAAAGGCCACCATGACTGACAAGCTCGTCCTCCTTCCCGCCGTCGACGTCGCCGACGGCAAGGCCGTCCGCCTCGTCCAGGGCGAAGCCGGCACCGAGACCGACTACGGATCGCCCATCGACGCCGCCCACGACTTCGAGGAGCGCGGAGCCGAGTGGATCCACCTCGTCGACCTCGACGCCGCGTTCGGACGCGGATCGAACTCCGACCTCCTCAACCAGGTCGTCAAGGCCGTCGACATCAAGGTCGAGATCTCCGGGGGAATCCGCGACACCGAAAGCCTCGAACGGGCACTCGACACCGGAGCCGAACGTGTCAACATCGGCACCGCCGCGCTCGAGAACCCGGAGTGGACGGCGGAGATGATCGCCCGCTTCGGCGACCAGATCGCCGTCGGCCTCGACGTCCGCGGCCAGACGCTCTCGGCCAGGGGATGGACGAAGGACGGGGGAGACCTCTTCGAGGTCCTCGCCGGTCTCGAAGCCGCGAACTGCGCCCGCTACGTCGTCACCGACGTCCGCAAGGACGGCACCCTCCAGGGACCCAACCTCGAGCTCCTCGAATCCCTGACGACGCGCACCGACAAGCCCATCACCGCCTCTGGTGGGGTCTCGAGCCTCGACGACCTCCGCAGCCTCCGCGCCCTCGTGCCCGCGGGGGTCGACTCCGCGATCGTCGGCAAGGCGCTCTACGCGGGCAAGTTCACCCTCGAAGAGGCGCTCGACGTCGCGGGACGCTGAACCCGATGCCCACCGATTCCGCCGGCCAGCCCTGGGAGGGCCGGAACCTCGCGCCCAACCCGTTCTCCGGTGACACCGGAGAGGCCGATGCGACCCTTCTGGCCGCGCTCGAAACGGCCGCGGAGTCACCGCTCGACCCGGCAGCCCACCAGGGCGTCGTCGCCGCCCTGGCCGGCGTCCGCCTCTATGCCCCGATCGTCCCGATCGCCGTCGACCACGGCGTCGGGGAGAACGGCCTCATGGTCGACAACTCCTCGGACATGGCGATGGTCCGCCTCCAGGCCGAGGACGGACGCGAATGCACACCCGGATTCTCCGCGATCCCACCGCTGACGGCGTGGCATCCGGAGGCGAGGCCCGTGCCCATCGAGTCCGAACGTCTGGCGCTCGGGGCGATCGAGGCCGACTCCCAGCTCGTCGTCCTCGACCCCGGCACCGACCGGTCGTTCCTCCTCCGCCGCCCCGCCCTCTTCGCCTTCGCCCAGGGTCGACCGTGGACTCCCGCGTGGGCCGATCCCACCGTCGCCGAGGCGGCCGTGGCCCTGGCCGGACGGTTCCCCTGGCTCGCCCGGATCAGCCTCAGCCCCGGCAGCGCGCGCGTCCATGTCGAGGGACCGGAACTCGGCATCCGCCTCGGCGTCACGGGTCAGGTCCCCGCCGAGGAGGTCGAACGGTTCCAGCAGGCGCTGGCCGCCGATCCGATCATCGTCGAACGCGCGGACTCCCTCGCCCTTCAGCTCACCGCGGTCTGAGTCCACCCCTCTGAGGCCGCCCCGGAAGACCACCCTCTGTGACGGGTCATGGGTGTGCGTGTGACCGGCGTCTCCTATGCTTGTGAGCCATGAGCGCACCCAGAGACCTCGGCCGTGCCACGGTCCCCGATGAGAGCTACCTCGACCACATCGCCGCGGAGACCCGGGCACGAGCGGACAACGCCGCCGAGTGGACCTCGGAGTTCACCGGCGCCCCGACCACCAGCACAGATGCCATCGCCACCGCCCTCACCGGTGCCGGGGACGAGATCACCGGGCTCCTCCACCGCATCCACGAGCTCGCCGAGACCGCCTACGAGGAGGTCGAGTCCGTCGCAGCGATCGCCGCGGTGCTCGAATCCCGGGGCATCGCCGTCGAGACCGGGCTCTACGGCGTCGAGACGACGCTCACGGCGACGACCGGCAACGGGAACGGCCGGACGATCGCGATCCTCGCCGAGTACGACGCCCTGCCGGAGATCGGCCACGCGTGCGGGCACAACCTCATCGCCGCGGCCGGAGTCGGGGCCTTCCTCGCCCTCGACGAGCTCTACCGGAAGAACCCGGAGGCGGTGCCGGGCACGGTCGTCCTCCTCGGCACCCCCGCCGAGGAGGGGCACTCGGGCAAGGAGGTCATGGCCCGGGCCGGTGCCTTCGACGGCATCGACGCGGCGATCATGGTCCACGGGTACGGCTACGACTGCGCCGATCAGGTGTGGTTGGGCAGGCGCCTGCTCGAGGTCACCTACTCCGGGGCCGCCGCGCACGCCTCGGCGCAGCCCTTCATGGGACGCAACGCGCTCGACGCCGCGACCCTCTTCTACCAGGGACTCGGGCTCATGCGCCAGCAGATGCCGCCGATCTCCCGCCTCCACGCCGTCATCGCCGACGGCGGCACCCGGCCGTCGATCATCACGGAGACGGCGACCGTCCAGTGCTATGTGCGCTCGAAGTACCCGGAGACGCTCAAGGAGCTTTCGCAGCGGGTCGAGGATGCGGCGAAGGGGGCGGCGCTCATGACCGGCACCGGCGTCGAGATCACCTGGGACGAACACCCGCCGTCGCTGCCGGTGCGGACGAACTCCGCGCTGACAAAGCGGTGGGCGCTCCACGAGATCGCGCAGGGGAGGACCCCGCTGCCCGGGGGCGTCCTCGACGAGTCGATCGCCGCCTCGACGGACTTCGGCAACGTCTCCTACCGGATCCCGGGCATCCACCCGCTCATCAGGACCGCGGACTCCGAGACCGCCCTGCACACCAGGGAATTCGCGGCCGCGGCGATCACCCCCGAAGCTGAGGCCGCGGCCCACGACGCCGCCTACGGGCTCGCGTGCACGGCGCTGGACTACCTCGTCGACGATGACCTCGCCGCCGAGGTCGACACCGAGTTCGCCCGCGCCGGCGGCGCCATCGACGTCGAGAACTACTTCGCCTAGCCACGAGAGAAAGCAGAGCCATGTCAGCGCAGACACCAGCCAAGGTCGGCTTCGGCCAGCGCCTCCTCGACGGGATCGAACGCATCGGCAACAAACTGCCCGAACCGTTCACCCTCTTCCTCGGACTCTTCCTCATCACCGGCGCGATCTCGACGGCGATGGCGATCGCAGGAGTCTCCGTCGCCATTCCCGGCAGCGACGAGATCGTCACCATCAAGGGTCTCTTCACCGGTGAGGGCATGGCCTGGCTGACGACGACGATGGGGGAGAACTACATCGGGTTCCCACCACTGGCCACGGTCCTGCCGATCCTGCTCGCCGTCGGGGTCGCCGAGAAGTCGGGTATGCTCGCCGCGGCCGTGCGGGTCGCGTTCGGATCGAGCCCGCGCTGGCTGCTGCCCTACGCTGTCGGGTTCGTCGGCGTCGTCGGGTCGATCATGGCCGACTCGGCGTTCATCATCATCCCGCCGCTCGCCGCCCTCGTCTTCAAGGCCGCCGGCCGGCACCCGATGGCCGGTCTCATCGGAGGGTTCGCAGCCACCGGTGCCGGTTACTCGACATCGATCGTGCCGACCAGCCTCGACGCGCTCTTCGCCGGCATCACCACCTCGGTGATGGAGACCCTGCCGGGCATCGAGTACCAGGCGGTCAACCCGGTCTCGAACTACTACTTCAACATCGTCGCCTCGATCATGCTCGCGATCATCGCCGGGTTCATCATCGACAAGCTCATCGAACCGAACATGGTCCGCAAGGGCGTGCCGCGTGACTACGTCGACGCGACGACGCAGGGCCTGGACAAGAAGTACCAGGCCACGGACGTCGACTACAGCGAGAACTCCGTGAGCGCCGAGGAGATCGAAGCCGCACAGAAGGAAGTCTCCCCGACGCTCGAACCCGCCGAGAAACGCGGCCTGCTCTGGGCGCTGCTCTCCGCGCTCGCCCTGACTGCGGTCATCCTCGTCTCCGTGCTCATCCCGGACTCGCCGTGGCGCAACGAGGAGGGCGGATTCCTCCCGAAGTCGCCGCTGCTGTCCTCGATCGTCTTCATCGTCTTCGCATACTTCATGCTCATGGGCGTCGTCTACGGCATCGTCGTCGGCACGATCCGGTCGATGAACGACGTCGTGCGGATGATGGCCCAGTCGATCATCGACATGATGTCCTTCCTCATCCTCGCGTTCATCCTCGGCCAGTTCATCGCCCTGTTCAACTGGACGGGAATCGGGTCGTGGATCGCCGTCGCCGGTGCCTCCGGACTCGAGGCGATCGGACTGACCGGGTTCGCCGCGATCATCGGCTTCATGCTGCTCGCGAGCGTGCTCAACCTCTTCATCGTCTCCGGCTCATCGATGTGGACGCTCATGGCCGCGGTCTTCGTCCCGCTCTTCGCACTCCTCGGCTACGAACCGGCGTTCATCCAGGCCGCGTTCCGCGTCGGCGACTCCGCGACGCAGGTGATCACCCCGCTCAACCCGTACATGATCGTCCTCCTCGGTCTCGTCCGCCGCTACGAGCCGAACGCGGGCCTCGGCACCGTGATCTCCCGGATGTTCCCGTTCGTCATCCCGTTCTGGCTCGCGTGGGCGGCGCTGCTCGCGCTCTGGTACTTCCTCGACCTGCCGCTCGGTCCCGGCAACGGGATCTTCCTCAACCAGAGCTGAGGACGATCAGGTTCCCTCGCCGAGGTGGGGGGACGGTTCCGTGTGTGCGCCCGCCGAGGTGGGGACGCGGTTCCGTGGGTACATCCGCCGAGGTGGTGGCCCATAACCGGGGCATGCCCGCCGAGGTGGGGCTGCGGTTCCGCGATCACCGGAGCATCGCGTCGATGCCGGCTCGCCAGTCGGCATCAGCGTCTCCTGAATCGATGAGGCACGGGCGGCGCCAGATCGGGGCGAGCTCGGCGAGTTCGAACATCGACCGGTCGAACCAACCGGCTGCCCGAACGACGGCGTGGGGGAGAGCGATCGGCTTCCGGTAGGTCGAGCCGAGCACGTCATGGGCGTAGGCGGTGACCTCGGCGAGCGTCGGATTCGCGCTCGGGGCGATGACGAGCCGGTGGCTCCCCGCATGGCGCTGTTCGGCCGCGCTGAGATCGGTTGCTGCGTCGATCATCGTCGCCGCCATGTCGTCGATGACCGTGATCCCGTGGGGCACATCGGTGCGTGCCGGAACGACTGCCCAGCGGCCTGCGGTGATGCGACCGGTGATGCAGAGGCGGACCACCGAGCTCGTCGGTGAGGCCGTTGCGCCGATGAGGTCCCCGGCGAGCACACTCACCACCTGCGCGGGATGGGCAGAGCGAGCCACGAGCAGTTGCTGACGAATCCGCCCCTTCTCCTCGACGGGCGCGAACTCCGCATCTGCCGTGATCGGCGTGGTCAGACCGGCGAAGGCATAGACGGACTCGGGGAAGACGACAGCGATGCCGAGCTGGGCGGCAGCGTCGAGGATCGAGGCTTCGAGTCCTGGCAGGATTCTCGCCCAGACTCGCGAGTCATAGGCGGTGTGGACACACGCGAATATCGCCTCCGCGCCGACCTCCTCCGCGGCCTGGCGGACAGCTTCGGCTGATGACGCGTCACCTTGAGACCACGTGATCCCACCGCGGGCGGTCGCCACGGGGTCGGTGCCGGGCACCGTCTCGGAGCCAGCGGCTGGACGGGCGTGCTCGGTGCCATGCTGAGGCGCAAGTGAGTCGATTCCGGCGCGGTGAGCGATCGCTGTGTCGGTGACTGCTAATCCGTCGGGTCGCGACCGAGTCATGACGTGAACGTCGGTGCCGACGGCCGCGAGGTCAAGGGCGATCTGAGTGCCGATCTGACCGAAGCCGAGGACGAGTGCTGAGCGCATGAGTAAACCCCTTCGAGAATGAGCAGAGGAAAAGTGTGAGCACTGCTCTCTGTGTTGGCGCTTCGAGCGTAGCGCGGCCAGACCGCCGAAACAAGAGCAGTGCTCACTTTTACCTCGTATGCTCTCTCGATCTACGATGAGGGCATGAGCGACGAGGCGACGAAGACACCGCGACAGCGGGCGCGCGAGGAGACGGAGGCGCGGATCGTTGAGATCGGCAACCGGATGCTCGACGAATCCGGTGTCGAGGCGTTGTCGCTGCGAGCGGTCGCTCGTGAGCTCGGGATCGTCTCGAGTGCGGTCTACCGGTATGTCAAGACCCGCGACGAACTGCTCACCATCCTCATCGCCGACGCGTTCACATCGCTGGCCGATGCCGTCGATGCGGCGCTCGAGCAGGACCGTTCAGTCGCATCGCTGGGGCTGGCGATGCTCGCATGGTCTCGTGAGCACCCGCAGCGCTGGGCGCTCATCTACGGCACCCCGATAGCTGCCTACTCTGCTCCGCGTGAGGTCACCGTTGAACCGGGCACCCGCGTTATGGTCACGCTCATCCGCCTCGTCGCCGATCTGCGGGCGAGGGCGCTGGCTTTCGAAGATCGCGCGGCACGGGAAGCGGCCGACGGTGATGGCCGCAGGTCACCATGGGACGGGGTCGTTCCGCCGACGGCAGGCGATGGTGCGACCGCGCAGCCGGCGCCGCCTGAGGCGCAGGCGAATCAGGGCCTCGCCCGTCTTGCCGAGGAGATCCGCACGCTCGGCATCGACGTCCACCCGGAGGCCACCTCGGCGGCGATCACCGTCTGGGTCGCGATCATCGGTCTCATCAGCTCACTGCGCTTCGGGCAGTTCGGGCCCGGATTCGACGATGTCGAGGACGCGCTCATGACCTCGGTCGTCCGCCAGCTCGGGTGGTGAGGGAACCGTCGCCCTGAATTCTCACCATGAATGCCGAACGGCCCCTGCCGAACTGGCAGGGGCCGCACTCACGCTGAGGACGTCAGTCCTCGAACGACGCTGAGCGATCAGCGGACGGGGCCGGTGAACTTCTCTCCGGGGCCCTGACCGGGCTCGTCGGGGATCGTCGAGGCCTCGCGGAAGGCGAGCTGCAGGCTGCGCAGGCCGTCGCGCAGGGGGCGGGCATGGTGGTCGCCGATGACGGTGGCGGCACCGGTGACGAGGCCGGCAAGGGCGGTGATGAGTTTGCGCGCCTCGTCGAGGTCGATGAGGTCGGCGGCCGACTGCTCGGGTGTGTCCTCGGCGAGGCCGAGGTTGACGGCGGCGGCGGACATGAGATGGACGGCCGTGGAGGTGATGATCTCGACGGCGGGCACCTCGGCGATGTCGCGCGTGACGTCGGCGACCGCCTCGGCGGTGTTGGGGTCTTCAGAGGTCATGGGACTAGCTTCCCACAACTGCGGAGCCGGGACCGCGGGAAGGGGGCGCGATGTGCGAAGAGTCATGAACCGTAGTACACTGGGTACGGTGCGAAGCGGAGTCTGACTCCCACCTGGATCGCGACGAGCGATCGGGTCCGAAGATCTACTGTACGTCTGACCTCGGCGGAAGCTGGGATCGATGGCAGAGGATCGAGGTGTATTCACGGAAGATCTCACGGTCTCGATGACCGCAGTGATCGTGTGTGCAGGCTCCCTTGGCATTCGTGTCGATGGGAGCCTTTTTCATTGCCACGACACCATTTGAGCTAAAAAGGAGTGAACACATCAGCGAGACGCGCATCAATGACCGGATTCGGGTTCCCGAGGTCCGGTTGGTCGGACCCAATGGTGAACAGGTTGGTATCGTTGCCATTCGCAAGGCACTCGATCTCGCCCGAGAGGCAGATCTCGACCTCGTCGAGGTTGCCCCGCAGGCGAAACCCCCCGTGGCCAAGCTCATGGACTACGGGAAGTACAAGTACGAATCTGCCCAGAAGGCCAGGGAAGCCCGGAAGAACCAGGCGAACACTGCGCTCAAGGAGATCCGCTTCCGTCTCAAGATCGACGAACACGATTACGAGACGAAGAAGGGCCACGTGACGCGGTTCCTGTCCGGCGGTGACAAGGTCAAGGTCATGATCATGTTCCGCGGACGCGAACAGTCGCGCCCCGAGATGGGCATCAAACTGCTCAACCGTCTGGCCGAAGATGTGTCGGACCTCGGCACCGTCGAGTCCGCACCCAGGGTCGACGGACGCAACATGGTGATGGTCATCGCTCCTCACAAGTCCAAATCCGACGCCAAGGCGGAGGCTCGCAAGGCATCGTCCGATGCCAAGGGCCGCGGCGCCGAGGTGAAGTCCCGACGTGATCGAGTCGCTGCGGAGAAGAACGCAGCGCCCGAGGCGTGAGAAACAGGTAACGAATCGCCGGATCCGAGTGGTCCGGCGGGTGAAGTAGTTGTGGGCGCTCCGGTGCTCGCAACGAAATGCAAAGGAGAACGGCACGATGCCGAAGCAGAAGACGAACAGCGGCGCCAAGAAGCGCATGCGCGTGACTGGCAGTGGCAAGATCATGCGTGAAGGCGTGAACAACCAGCACAAGTTCGAGGGCAAGTCCTCGAGCCGCAAGCGTCGAGTTGGTACGGACCAGGTCCTCACCGGCGGCGATCGCGCCAAGGCCCGCAAGCTTCTGGGCAAGCTCAAGGGCAAGTGACCCGCAGGGGCCGCGCGACCGACCAGGTCGCAGCGACCCGCCGGTCCACGGCTCCCACGAGCCGATCCCCACAGCTTGAACCAGACTCCGGCTCAGCCGGACGAAACGAATCAAAGGAGTAACACGTGGCACGTGTGAAGAGGGCAGTCAACGCCCACAAGAAGCGCCGGGTCATCCTCGACCGGGCAAGCGGCTACCGCGGACAGCGCTCGCGCCTGTACCGCAAGGCCAAGGAACAGGTCATCCACTCGCTGGTCTACAGCTACCGTGACCGCCGCGCTCGCAAGGGTGACTTCCGTCGCCTCTGGATCCAGCGCATCAACGCCGGCGCCCGCGCCAACGGCATGACGTACAACCGCTTCATCCAGGGCCTCAAGGCCGCTGGCATCGAGGTCGACCGTCGCATGCTCGCCGAGCTCGCCGTCAACGACGCAGCGACCTTCGCCCACCTCGTCAAGGTGGCCAAGGACGCCCTCCCGACCGACGTCAACGCCGCGAAGACCCCGGCCGCCTGACGTCTGCCTCGGACTGACGCTTTGAAAGCGCCCCGTCGCTTTCACCACGGCCCCGACCGCGATCGTTCATTCGATCCGTCGGGGCCGTTGGTCTGTCCGCGCGGTCCTGTCGCCGCCTCCCTGACCGTCTGCCTCACTTCCTCTACCCCCGTCAGTGTCACCGTCTCTCCGACCGTCCGCCTCACCGACCCGAAAGCGAGCCATGAAGCTTCCCGACGTCATCTCCTCCCCGCAGTCGAAGCGGATCAAGAACGCTGCGAAGCTGCTCAACCGCCGAGGTCGTCGTGCTGCCGGCAGGTTCCTCGCCGAAGGTCCCCAGGCCGTCCGTGAGGCGCTGGCTTCCCCTGACGCCGTCGATGAGCTCTTCCTCACCGAGGCGGCCGCCGAGTCCCATCCCGAATTCGTCGCAGCCGCCCAGGACAGCAGGGTCTTCCTCTCGATCGTCACCGAGGAGGTGCTCACCGAGCTCGCCTCGACCGTGAACTCCCAGGGAGTCGTCGCCGTGTGCCGGACCCTCGATGTCGACCTCACCTCGGTCGTGACGAAGGACGCCCAGCTCATCGTCGTCCTCTCCCAGGTCCGTGACCCGGGCAATGCCGGGACGATCATCCGCCTCGCGGATGCAGCCGGTGCCGATGCCGTAGTGCTCACCTCGTCATCGGTCGACGTCTACAACGACAAGACCGTCCGCTCGACCGCCGGCTCCCTCTTCCACATCCCTGTCGTCATCGGAGTCGGCCTGCCCGAGGTGACCGAACTCGCCCGGGCCCGGGGCCTCCAGGTCCTCGCCGCCGACGGCAACGGCGCCGCCCACGACCTCCACCACCCGTGGGAGTCGGGTCTCGACCTCTCCGCCCGCACCGCGTGGGTCTTCGGCAACGAGGCCTGGGGCATGCGGCCCGAGGACCTCGAGGTCACTGACGCGTCCGTTGCCGTACCGATCTACGGTCAGGCGGAGAGCCTCAACCTCGCCACCGCCGCCGGTATCTGCATCTTCGAATCCGCGCGCAACCAGCGGATGTAGCAGGGGAGGGGCGGCGCGATGGGCTGGTCGCGGTGCTCGATCCACGCGGCGACGGTCCTCCGGGACTGCGTGCGCGCAGTCGACCCGCTAGCCCTCGTTCCACGCGGCGACGGTCCTCCGACGCTCGATCCACGCGCAGCACGAATTCCGCGTCGCGAGCGACGCGGAATTCGAGCCCGGCGTTGATCGAGGAGTGGCAGTGATCGGCGGAGCGTCGATTCTTCACCGAACCGTTGATCGAGAGGCGCTCACACGCCGCGTCATCGCTCGGCGATAGTGTGCAGACATGACGACCGCCGCACCGAAGCTGCCGACCATCGACCATGCGAACCTCGCGGAGGGCCTCCTCGGCGACATCGGTCCCGACGAGTTCCTCGAAGGGCGCGACTTCACCGACCTCGACCTCGCCGAGGTGGATGCGAAGGGCACGACGTTCCTTGACTCGGCCTTCACCAGGGTGACCTTTGGCGACGCCGAGGCGCACGCCGACTTCACCGGGGCGCGGCTCTCCGGGGTCCGCCTCGTCGACTCCCGCGCGGACACCCTGACGATGCCGCGAGCGAACCTGCTCAACACCGAGATCAGCGGGGGCCGGATCGGAGCCGGGGTCTTCGTCGACAGCGTGTGGGAGAAGGTCGTCGTCGAGAACTGCCGGATCTCCTACCTCAACCTGCGGTCGGCGAAGCTCACCGACGTCGAGTTCCGCGGGTGCGCGATCGACGAACTCGACCTCGGCATGGGCACCGCGAAGCTCGTCGCCTTCCCGGACACGACGATCGCCGACCTCCAGCTCGACGGATCGAGCCTCGGCGGCGTTGACCTGCGCGGACTCGCCCCGCGCAGGCTTTCGGGCATCCACTCGCTGCGTGGCACGACGATCGACGAGCAGCAGCTCATGGTCTTCGCCGACCTCTTCGCCCGCGAACTCGGCGTCACCGTCGAGTAGGAGGGCTGGGCGATAACGGTGGGCCGCCTCGGCGGGGGTCGGTCTGATTCCGGGCAACGCCCGAACGACTTACCGGTCCCGCAGCTCCTCGATGAGGACGCGGACGTTCTCCGTGTAGTCGATAGGGGCGACGATGAGCTGGACTCCACCCTCGGTGAACGCCGACTCGAGGGCATCGTGGAAGTCGGCGATGTCCTCGACCCGACGTCCCTTGGCACCGTAGGACTCGGCGTAGGTGACGAAGTCAGGGTTGCCGAACGTCATCCCGTAGTCCGTCAGCCCGTCGACGGCCTGCTTCCACCGGATCATCCCGTACGCGTTGTCCTCGAGGATGAGGATGACGAGGTCGAGGCCGAGCCGCACCGCGGTCTCCATCTCCTGGCTGTTCATCATGAACCCGCCGTCACCGCAGATCGCCATGACTCGGCACTCGGGGTGGGTGAGCTTCGCCCCGATCGCCGAGGGCAGGCCCGCCCCCATCGTCGCCAGCGCATTGTCGAGGAGGACGGTGTTTGCCCTGGTGGTGCGGTAGTTGCGGGCGAACCAGATCTTGTACATCCCGTTGTCGAGGGCGAGGATCCCGTCGACCGGCATGACGCGGCGCACCTCGTGGACGATCCGCTGCGGACTGAACCGGTCGTCGTTCGACCCCTGTTCGATCTTCGTGAGGATCTCCTCGCGCATCGGCAGCAGCGCGCCTGCGTTGGGGACCTGCCCTTCGAGCATGTCGCCGAGGCGCATGAGCGTGGGTCCGAGATCGCCGACCGCCTCGTACTGGGGGAAGTAGACCTGCTCGACGACTGCGGCACGGAATCCGAGGTGAACGACGGTGGGGCCGTGCTCGTCCATCGTGAACGGCGGCTTCTCCGTCGTGTCGTGGCCGATCGTGACGATGACGTCGGCCTGCTCGATCGCGTCGTGGACGTAGTCACGGTCGGTCAGCGCCGCAGTGCCCATGTAGAGGCCGGTCGAGCCGGAGACCGTGCCCTTGCCCATCTGCGTCGTGAAGTAGGGGATGCCGACGCGGGGGACGAACTCGGCGAGCGGCCAGCTGCAGTCGGCTCGCGAGGCATCGGCCCCGAGCATGAGCAGGGGGCGCTTCGCATTGCGGATGACCTCGGCCGCGGCAATGAGCGCCTCGTTCGACGGGGTAGGCCGTTGGATCGGGTGCGGGGGAATGAGATCGTAGTGCTCGACGGGGGTGCCGGCGACATCCTCGGGGAGTTCGAGATGAACGGGACCGGGGCGTTCGTCGACGGCGACGCGGAACGCCTCTCTCACCATCGTGGGGATCATCCTCGGCGAGATGATCTGGTGGGTCGACTTCGTCAGCGGTCCCATCGCGGCGACGGTGTTGACGATCTGGAAGCGGGCCTGCTCGGCGGTGAGGATGCCCTTCTGTCCGGTGATCATCACCATCGGCATCCCGCCGAGCTGTGCGTACGCGGCACCGGTGGCAAGGTTGAGCGCGCCGGGGCCCAGAGTCGTCAGGCACACACCGGGCTTGCCGGTGAGACGACCGTAGGTGGCCGCCATGAACGCGGCGGCCTGTTCGTGGCGGGTGATGACGAGTTCGATGTTCGAGCGTCTGAGCGAATCGAGGAAGTCGAGGTTCTCCTCGCCGGGGATCCCGAAGATTCGTTCGACACCCTCGTTCTCGAGGGCACGGACCATGACATCGGACGCCGTGACTGGGACATCGCTTTCATTCGTCGTCATGTTCCGACAGTAGCGCGTGAAACCGTCAAGGGCACTGACTTCTCGATCACAGGGACTGAGCGGACGAACGCTCCGTACGGTCACCTCGGCGAGGTGGACCCGGAACTCCGCCATCGTCCCCGACCGCCACCCGGACGACCGCCCGACCACGAGTCCCCGAGGCGATAGACTGATCTGCGGCAGAGAGGCATTCGAATGACCAGTCGAATGCCGAGATCACAGCAGTCGACAAAGGACTTCGATGACAGACCAGCTGGACCCCTTGGACGAGTCAGCCGTGCAGGCTGCCGTGGATACGGCGCTGCAGGCGTTCGCGGACGCCCGCACACTTGATGACCTCAAGGCGGCGAAGAGCGACTTCATGGGCGACAAGGCCCCGCTGGCACTGGCGAACCGGGCGATCGGCGGACTCGACAAGGCCGACAAGTCCGCCGCCGGCAAGATCGTCGGCAAGTCCCGCGGACTCGTCAAGAAGGCCCACGACGAACGCCTGGCCGAACTCGAAGCCGAACGCGACGCCGCCGTGCTCATCGAGGAGTCCATCGACGTCACCCTCCCGTCGAACCGTCGCGGCCTCGGCGCTCGCCACCCGCTCTCTCTCATCCAGGAGCAGGCGGCGGACTACTTCATCGGCCTCGGCTGGGAGGTCGCCGAAGGACCTGAGATCGAAGCCGAATGGCTCAACTTCGATGCGCTCAACTTCGGCCCCGACCACCCGGCCCGGCAGATGCAGGACACGTTCTTCGTCGACCCGCCCGAGGCCGGCCTCGTCCTGCGCACCCACACCTCGCCGGTGCAGTCGCGGTCCCTGCTCGAACGCGGCGTGCCGCTCTACGTCGTGTGCCCCGGCAAGACCTTCCGCACCGATGAGCTCGACGCCACGCACACCCCCGTCTTCCACCAGATCGAGGGCATCGCCATCGACAAGGGCCTGACGATGGCGAACCTCAAGGGCACCCTCGACGGCTTCGCCCGGGAGATGTTCGGCCCCGAGTCGACGACCCGTCTGCGCCCCAGCTTCTTCCCGTTCACCGAACCGAGCGCGGAGATGGACTTCTGGTTCCCGAACAAGGTCGGCGGCCCCGGCTGGATCGAGTGGGGCGGCTGCGGCATGGTCCACCCCAATGTTCTCCGCTCCGCCGGCATCGACCCCGACGTCTACCAGGGCTTCGCCTTCGGCATGGGCATCGAGCGCACGCTCATGCTCCGCGAGGGCATCAATGACATGCACGACATGGTCGAAGGCGATGTGCGCTTCTCGGCCCGTTTCGGAATGAAGGCTTGATATATGCGCGTCCCACTCTCCTGGCTGGCTGACTACGTCGACTACCCGGCCGACACAGACCCCCATGCCCTCGCCGCCGAGTTCGCTGCGATCGGGCTCGAGGAGGAGGACTACTTCGGCGCCGAGGTGACCGGACCCCTCGTCGTCGGTCGTGTCCTCGACCTCGTCAAGGAGGAGCACTCCAACGGCAAGACCGTCAACTGGTGCCGCGTCGACGTCGGCCCCGAGCACAACGAGGCCGCCGACGACCCGAAGGATCCGCAGCCGGGCGAGGAGCGTCAGAGCCGCGGCATCATCTGCGGTGCCCACAACTTCGAGCCTGGCGACCTCGTCGTCGTCTCCCTGCCCGGGGTCGTCCTCCCCGGCGACTTCCGCATCGCCGCCCGCAAGACCTACGGTCACACCTCGGACGGGATGATCTGCTCGACCGCTGAGCTCGGCCTCGGCGACGATCACGGCGGCATCATCGTCCTCTCCGACTTCGGTCTCACGGGCGAGCCCGGCGATGACGCGATCGCCCTCCTCGGCCTCGACGACGTCACCCTTGACGTCAACGTCACCCCCGACCGCGGCTATCAGCTCTCGATGCGCGGCATCGCGCGCGAGTATGCGCAGATGAAGGGGCAGTCCTTCACCGACTTCGGAAGCGAATCCGTCGCCGAGGTGAACGCCCCCACCGCTGACGGGTTCCCTGTCGTGATCGACGACGTCCGTCCCATCGACGGTGTGCCCGGCGCCGATGTGTTCACGGCCCTCCAGGTCACCGGCATCGACCCGACAAAGGCGACGCCGTACTGGATGCGCCACCGCCTCCTCGAGGCCGGGATGCGCCCGATCAGCCTCACCGTCGACATCACGAACTACGTCATGCTCGAACTTGGCCAGCCGCTGCACGCGTACGACACTGCGCTCCTCGGTGAGGAGATCGTCGTCCGCCGCGCCGAGGCGGGGGAGAAGTTCACGACCCTCGACGACATCACACGCACCCTCGACGCCGAGGACCTCCTCATCACCGACCGCAGCGCGGACGGGTCGTCGAAGATCATCGGCCTCGCCGGTGTCATGGGCGGTGCCGCCGTCGAGGTCAACGACCAGACGACCGACGTCGTCATCGAGGCCGCGCACTTCGACCCGATCTCGATCGCCCGCACCTCGCGTCGCCACAAGCTCTCCTCGGAGGCCTCGCGCCGGTTCGAACGCGGAGTCGACCCGAGGCTCGGACCGGTCGCGGCCAGGCGCTGCGCCGACCTCCTCGTCGAGCTCGCCGGCGGCACACTCAGTGCCGCGACGACGCAGATCGGTGAGGCTCCGGCCCCGGTCGTCATCGACCTCGCCGTCGACCGTGTGTCCTCGGTCGTCGGTGTCGATTATTCCCTCGCCGAGGTGGTCAGCCTCCTCGAGGGCATCGGGGCGGGCGTCGACGACCTCGGTGACGGCATCCTGCGGGTGACCGTCCCGAGCTGGCGCCCCGACCTCACCGCGGACATCGACCTCGTCGAGGAGGTCGCCCGCACCGGAGGCTACGACCGGATCCCCTCGATCCAGCCCGCCGCCCGGACCGGGACCGGACTGACCGAGGCGCAGCGCGCGCGTCGGCGGATCTCGAACCTTCTCACCGCGGACGGGTACACGGAGGTGCTGAGCTATCCATTCACCTCGGCGAAGCGGGACGACGAACTCAGGCTCGAGGCCGACGATCCGCGGCGGAAGCACATCCGGTTGGCCAACCCGATGTCCGAGGACCTGCCGCTCATGCGCACGACCCTGCTCTCGACGCTGCTCGACGTCGCGGTCCGCAACTTCGGTCGCGGGGCCAAAGACGCCGCGCTCTTCGAGGCCGGGCTCGTCTCGACGTCGGAGGGTCTGCCGACCAAGCCGGGACCGCGGTACCTGCCGGGCTACCACCCGACGGAGGCCGAGCTCGAGGAGATCTACGCCTCGGTGCCGGCCCAGCCGTACCACTTCGCCGGTGTCGTCGCCGGTCACGCCGAGTTCCCCGGCATCTGGGGCAAGGGCCGCCGCGCCGAGGCGACCGACGTCATCGACACGGTCCGCCGGATCGCCGAGGTCAGCGGCGTCGACGTGAGCGTCGAAGCCGAACGGGGTGCCCCGTGGCACCCGGGACGGGCAGCGAAGTTCACGCTCGCCGACGGTCAGGTGCTCGGGTACGCCGGTGAGCTGCACCCGAAGGTTATCGAGAACCTCGGTCTGCCGGCGCGCACGGTGGCCTTCGAGATCGACCTCGACGCTCTGCTCGCGCAGGATGACCTGCGGACCTGGGACGGTGCGCTCTCGACCTACCCGGTGTCCCGGCAGGACGTCGCGCTCGTCGTCGATGAGGATCTGCCCGCGCAGACGCTCGAGGCGACGCTCGTCGAGGGGGCAGGGGCCGACCTCGAGGGGATCGAGATCTTCGACCTCTACACCGGCGACCAGCTGCCCGAAGGAAAGAAGTCCCTCGCGTTCCGTCTGACCTTCCGGGCCCCGGACCGCACGCTCAAGGCCGATGAGGCCTCGGCGATGCGTGAGGCGGCGACGGCGCTCGCGACCGAACGCCACGGTGCGGTCGTCCGGAGCTGAACTGTCCGAACGCTTGCCAAAACTGTCCGATTGCTCGCTGACCCATCCGTCTGCTCGCTGTTACTGAGGAGTCCCGACCATGAGTGAGAAGCTGCCCTACGGCACCCGGATGCCCGCCGATTCCGCGAACACTGAGGCGACCGCGGTGCCGGAGGAGACGATCGCGCTCATCACCGGTGGTGCGCGCGGCATCGGCCGCCACCTCGCCGAGGCGTTCGCCCGGGCCGGCTACCGCGTCGTCGTCACGGCGACCTCGGCGGTCAAGGCCCGTGAGGCGGCTGCCGAGATCGCGGGGGAGACCGGTGGGAAGGCGACCGGCTTCGGACTCACCGTCGACGACGCCGCGTCGGTCGCTGAGCTCAAGGCCGCGGTGACCGGGCTGGAGGCGGAGACCGGGCAGCGGCTGCAGGTGCTCGTCAACAATGCCGGCCGCATCGAGTCGACCGAGGGCCCGCTCTGGGACGCCGATCCGGAGAGCCTCGCGGGGGTCGTCGGGGCGAACGTCCTCGGGGTTGCGCTCATGGTCAACGCGTTCGCGGCCGTCCTCATCGCCGCAGCCGAGGCGACCGGTCGTCCCAGCCGCATCATCGACCTCAACTCGGGGTCGGGGGCGAAGGGCACGCCCGCGTACGCGGTGTATTCGGCGTCGAAGGCGTCGCTGTTCCGGATCGCCGATTCCGTCGTCCACTTCGGGCACGACCAGGGTCTGCGGATCTTCGAGATGGCGCCCGGCGTCGTCGAGACGGCGATGACGAAGTCGATGCCCGTCCACGACTTCCGCACCGAGGGCGACTGGACGACCCCGGAGCAGGTCACCGATCTGGCGCTGGCGCTCGCATCGGGGTCACTCGACGCGTTCACCGGCCGGTACGTTCGTGCCGGTGCCGACACCGAGGAGTCCCTGCGCGCCGAGGCGGCTGCTGGGTTCTCGGATTCGACGCGTCGGCTCGTCCTCGGGTGAGATGATCCGCACCCTGCTCATCGACAACGCGGACTCGTTCACGTTCAATCTCTTCCATCTCCTCGCCGAGGTGAACGGCTGCGAACCGGTCGTCGTGCCCAACGATTGGGCTGAGTTTTCGTCGGCGGCGCTTGAAGATTTCGACAATGTCGTCATCTCGCCGGGGCCGGGAACGCCGCTTGAGCCTGCTGACTTCGGGATCTGCGCCGATGTCATCGAGCATGCGGCGATTCCTGTGCTCGGGGTGTGCCTCGGGCATCAGGGGATCGCGCACGTGCACGGCGGCACGATCGCTCATGCACCGGAGCCGCGGCACGGGCGGGTGTCGGAGATTCGGCATTCGGGCACGGGCTTGTTCGAAGGTTTGCCACCGTCGTTCGTGGCGGCGCGATATCACTCGTTGGCGGTGTCCGAGTTGCCCGACAGCATTGAGGCGGCGGCGTGGTCGGATGATGGTGTGCTCATGGGGCTCGCGCATAAGATGCGGCCGCAGTGGGGTGTGCAGTTCCATCCGGAGTCGATCGTGACGGAACATGCGGCGGCGTTGTTGCGGAACTTCCGCCGGCTGACCGAGGAATGGTGGGCAGAGCAGGGAGTGTCGCGGGCGACCAGCGGCGGTCGCGCGCGTCCTGCCGACGCGGCGGGTTCGGGGGAGCGTTTCGTTCGCAATGAAGCGGTCGAGGCCGTTGTCGGCAATACCCCCGAGCCGGAGCAACGGACGTATACATTGCTCGTGCGTGAGATGTCGTTGTCAGCGTCGACATCCGGCATTTTCAGCGCACTGTTCGCCGACGAACCTGATGCCGTGTGGCTTGACGGCAATATGCCGGGTCATGCGGATTCGCGGTTCTCGATCATGGGAGCACCCACCGGTCCGCTGAGCCGACGGCTCACTGCAGACGTCCCCGCGGGGACGCTTGAGGTCAGGTCAGCGAACGCAACCGAGACTCTTCACTCCGGCTTCTTCGACTGGCTGAACGATGATCTGAAGTCGACAGAGCTCGTGCAGACGCCTGAGGTCGCCGAACTGCCATTCTCTTTCCGTCTCGGGTGGGTCGGGTATCTCGGCTACGAGCTCAAAGCCGAAGTCGGTTCGCCGGGAAGGCATGCCTCTGAACACCCGGACGCGCTGATGTTGTTCCTCGACCGGGCTCTCGTCATCGATCACGAACAGGGACGCGCCTACCTCCTCGCCCTTAGCGGTGACGGCGTGACTGAGGATGACTGTGGAGCGTGGTTCGACGAGACGGCTCGCCGGATCGATGCGATCGGGCCAGATCTGGACAGAGTCGAGCCGGGACCCGCGGCGGCAGTACATTCTCAATTCAGTCATGGATCGGACACGCTGTCGGATTTTCCTCCAAAGCTGCGGGCCCGCCATTCGCGATCTGAATACCTTGATCTCATCAGTGAGGCACAGCGGCTCATCAATGACGGTGAGACGTACGAGGTCTGTCTGACGAATATGTTGGAGATGCCGTGGACGCGGGATGCGCTCGAAACGTACGGGGACCTGAGGCGGGACAACCCGACGCCGTTCGGAGCCTTCCTCAAGTCGTCTGAGGTGATTGTTCTGAGCACGTCGCCGGAGCGGTTCGTGAGGATCTCGGCGAGTGGAGTCGCGGAGTCGAAGCCGATCAAGGGGACGCGTCCGCGGGGGAGCACCCCCGAGGAGGACGAAGCGTTGAAGGCTGATCTGCGGACGTCGGTGAAGGATCGGTCGGAGAATCTCATGATCGTCGATCTCGTTCGACATGATCTCGGAGTCACAGCCGCACTCGGGTCGGTCGAGGTCACGAAGCTCTTCGACGTGGAGACCTACGCGACGGTTCACCAGCTCGTCTCTACAGTCCGATCTCAGTTGCGGGACACTGCGGGTCCGGTCGAGTGCATCCGAGCAGCGTTCCCCCCGGGATCCATGACGGGCGCCCCCAAGCATCGCACGATGTCGATCATCGACGACCTGGAGGACGGCCCGCGCGGAGTCTACAGCGGAGCAATCGGCTTCTTCTCCCTCGACGGTACTGTAGACCTCAGCGTCCTCATCCGTACAACGGTACTGGCCGACGAACACCTCAGCTATGGCGTGGGAGGTGCGATCGTCGCTCTCTCTGATTCGGTTGGAGAACTTGAGGAGATAATCGTCAAAGCCCGTCCAGTTCTGAGAACAATTAATATCGTAGAACGACGACCGTTTGGTCATGTGAGCGTTGAAAATCGGTCAGGTAGTTCGTCTACGCCGGCTATGATTACATAGTGAATTATTACATGCGTCCCGTTTATGACCCTCGGCAAGTACCTCCGCGACCCAAGAATGGTTTGAGTACCGCTTCCTTGGTCATCGGAGTCGCTGCGTGTACCGCCGCAATTTGTTCGCCTGCCGGAGCGGGCGGCACTGGAGCGGCGATGGTGCTCGGAGTCCTCGGCCTGGTCTTTGGCTGTATTGGAATCGGTCGAGCGAACTCAGGCGAGTCTACTAACAAAGGGTCAGCGATAGCGGGGGTAGTCACCTCGCCTGCCGCAGTTGTTATTGCGATCATAAGCATTGGCATTGCAACCTGAACTTGCTAAAGGCACCTGGACCACGATTTCGTCTGGACCTAGAACTTAGCGCGTCACTTCAGCTCAGTTTCCTTAAAGCTGGTGCGCCAGGACCTAGTCGCGCAGCATTTCATCGACACGACCCGAGTTGGTTTGCGGCACATAAGCCTCCCGCTTCCCGTAGATCGTCAACGGCAGCACGTCGCGATCCGTGCGCAGGGTGAACGACTTCGTCAGCATCGAGAACACGTACCCGAACACCACCGACGCGACGAACGCGACGATCGAGATCGCGAACGGGTTGAGGCCGACGACGTTCTGGACATACCAGGCGAGCCCTGCGCCGAAGAGCAGACCGCACAGCACTCCGAAGGTGTTGGCTCGCTTCGTGAAGATCCCCAAAGCGAAGACACCAGCGAGCGGAACGCCGAAGAGGCCTGTGATGCTGAGGAACAGATCCCACGTCTCCGCCTGATCGGTTGCGACCAGGTAGAGCGCCACGGCGACCGACGCGGCTCCGACAGCGATGATGACGAACCGCGAGAAGCCCACTCCTGACCGCGCCTGCCCATCGCGCGGCGGGAAGAACCGGTCGCGGATGTCGACAGTGACGCACGCCGAGATCGAATTGAGGCTCGATGAGATCGTCGACTGCGCTGCGGCGAAGATCGCCGCGATGAGCAGACCCGAGATCCCAGCCGGCAGCACATTCACCGCGAAGTAGGGGACGATCGCCGAGGTGTTGAAGTCCGCCGGCAACGCGTCTGCGTGCCGGTAGTAGCTGTAGAGCACTGTCCCGATCCCGTAGAAGAGGGGAATCGTCAGCAGCGCGAGGAACCCGTTGACCATGAGCGACCGGGCGGCCCCGCCCGGCGCATCGGTGGTCTGATACCGCTGCACGACGTCCTGGCTGGCCGTGTACTGGTGGAGATTGTTGAAGACCGACCCGAGGAAGATGATCGGGATGGCCGCTGCCGCTCCGCCGATCGTCCAATTCTCGGCGGAGATGAGCTTGTCGTCCGCCGCAGCATCGGCGGCCACGGTGGCAAATCCACCGTCGATGGCCGCGATGCCGAAGATGAGGATGACTGCCGCCCCGACGAGGAGGATGATCGCCTGTGCGACGTCCGACCAGATGACGCCTTCCATGCCGCCGAGGAACGTGTAGATCACCGAGAGCACACCAACGGCGCCGGCGATGAGCACCGGACTGAGGTCGGTGACGGAACTGATCGCCAGCGTCGGCAGATAGACGACGATGGCCACACGGCCGATGTGGAAGAGGACGAAGAGCACTGACCCGAGCACGCGGATGCTCGGCCCGAACCGCGCCTCGAGGTATTCGTACGCGGTCGTGACATCGAGCTTCCGGAAGAACGGGATGTAGAACCAGACGAGGATGGGCACGAGCAGGAAGATCGCAATGTTGCCCGCCGCATACGACCAGTCGTTGAGGAACGACTGCTCCGGCGTCGACATGAACGTGATCGCCGACAGCGTCGTCGCATAGATGCTGAAACCCGCCGCCCACGACGGAATCCGGCCGCTGGCCCTGAAGAACTCCTCGGTGCTCTGTCCCGCTTTGCGGGTGAACCAGACACCGATGGCCAGTGTCGCAAGCAGATAGATGATGATCACGGCCCAGTTGAGCCCGCCAAGTCCTGGAGCGTCCATGCCCCTCCTCGAAAACCGGACGGGATCTCAGCAGACCTCGACCCCGAAACGAACAGACGATCGTGTTTCCCTAATCCGAGAAGTTACCGGAAGGTCGCATCGGAGACAACTGTGATTGTCGAATTGATCGATTCCGCGACCCTATCCGCCCCAGGTCACAAGGGTGGCCCAACCACGCACGAGAGCGCGGTCGGCTCCACGATCAGACCGCAGCCAGCTCGTCTGCCATCATCCACTCGACGATCGCCGCCACGTGAGCATCGACCGAATCGATCGCCGGCAGGGGAGCGACCTCCGGAGGAACGAGCAGCCCGATTTCGGTGCACGACAGAGCCACAGCGTCGGCGCCTCGGTTGGCCAGTGACTGCATGATCTCGATGTAGCGAGCGCGCGAGGCATCGGTGAACCTGCCCTGGGTGAGCTCGTCCCAGATGATCCGGTCGACCTCGAGACACGTCGCCTCATCGGGGACGAGCGTCGTGATGCCCTGCGCTTCGAGACGCTCAGTGTAGAAGCCGTCGAGCATCGTCCACTTCGTCCCCAGCACGGCCAGCGTCGAATACCCGCGGTCCTTCGCCATCGCAGCGATCGAATCGACGATGTGGATGAGCGGAACGTCAACGGTCGCCTCGACCGTCGGTGCCGTCTTGTGCATGAGGTTCGTCGCGATCGCGACCGCCTCGGCGCCGCCGGCAGCGAGACGCTGACCCGTCGCCGCCAACGCCGCCGAGGCCCCGTCCCAGTCCTCGGCGATCTGGTAGTCACGGATTCCGGAGAAGTCGCACGAGTCGAGGAGGATCTGCGCGGAGTGATGCCCGCCGAGGCGCTCGGCGATCGCCGCATTGATCTTCGTGTAGTACTCGATGCTCGAGTGCCAGCTCATTCCACCCAGCAGTCCGATTCTCCGCACCGTCGTTCTCCTCATCGTTCCCACTGCGACTGCCATCCCGAACCGCAACAGTTCAGCCAGCGACAGTCGCCAATTTCTTATGCCCTTCTAGTCTGAACCACGCAGAACCCCGGCAGTAGACCCAGTTACGACTGACATGACATAAGCTGAACTTATGTCCGAGCACTTCGACCAGGCCCTCGCCACGGGCGACCCGAAACGCCTCCTCCTCTTCGGCGCCGTCGCCGCAGCCGGCAGCCTCGGCGCCGCCGCCCGGGAGATCGGCTGGTCCCAACCCGCGCTCTCTCAGCACATGTCAGCGCTCGAGAAGGATCTCGGCGTCACCCTCTTCGACCGCACCCCACGCGGCATCGTCCTCACGACCGCCGGCCAGCTCGCCCTCATCCGCGCATCCGAGGTCGCCGCCTCGGTGACGGGACTCCGCCGCGACCTTGCGACCGCGTTCGGCCTCGGCGGACGCAATGTCCGCCTCGCCGGCTTCCCCAGCTTTGTCATCGGTCCCCTCGCCGCCGCCCTCGGCACGCTCGAGACGAGCGCCGCTGACCACCCGGACACGGTCACCCGGCACTCCTACGAAGTCGTCGAGGCCGAACCGCCCGAAGCGCTCACCCTGCTTGAGAGCGGCGCGATCGACGTCGCCTTCGTCTTCCACCACGAGGACGAGGACCCACCGCGCCTGGAGGGCGCGACGACGATCGACCTCGGCGAGGATCGGCTCGACCTCCTCGTTCCCGAACGCTGGAACCGGGCCGGGCAGATCCATACGCTCACCGACGTCGCCGAGCTGCCGTGGATCATGGGCTGCGAACGGTGCCGGTCGACCGCGGAACGACTGTGCCGGCGGGCAGGGTTCGAACCGCGGACGCGGCACATCACCGACAATCCCGGTGCGATCCAGGCATTGGTGTCGAACAGCCTCGGCGTGGCCCTGCTCCCGCAGAGCGCCCGACGCACGACCGCGGTCGACGGGATCGCGGCGATCTCGATCGCCGAAGTCGGCACCCGGCGCATCAGCGCCCTTGTCCCCGCCGAACTCGACACGGCACTGGAGATCACCGACCTCCTCGACGCACTGCGAACTCTGAGTCTTGGTCGCGGAGATCGTCAGGAGTGATCAATTAGGGTGGTGAGAGCGCGCAGCTGAGCCCGACGACCTCCGCAGGCGTCGGCCGGCCACGGACACGGACGACGAAAGGGGGAGTGCGGATGACGATCCTCTACTCCATCGGATTGGGTCTCATCAACGCTGTCATCGTCGGCTTCCTCGTCCGGCGGATGATGATCATCGGCACCGGCGCCGCCCGCAACACCGTCGTCTCCCTCATCATGGGCCTTTCGATCTGGCCCATCACCCTTCAGGCGTACAAGCTCCTCGGCATCTCCGAGGACAACACGTACCCGAGCCTCGACATGAGCTTCCCCGCGATCATGGTCTTCCTCCTCCTCTTCGCGTGGGCCATCGTCCTCCAGATGTTCGTCCTCCTCGCCATCGAACTCGTCCTGCCCACGGGCACCCTGTCCTCCGTGCTGCGCTCGGCGCCGAAGATCCCCACCTGGTACCGCCGCGTCAACCGGTTGGCCCAAGTCCAGAAGATCCTCATCCAGTTCGGTCTCGCCCGCTACCTCAAACCCCGCATCCCGACCCTGCGCGTGTCCCTGCGGGAGATCGCAGCGACGACCCGTGATGCGCTGGCCGCGGCCGGGGTGACGTTCGTCAAGCTCGGGCAGTTCATCGCGACCCGCGGGGATATGATCCCGCACGAGTTCGTCGAGGAGTTCTCCAAACTCCAGGCCGGCGTTCCGCCGGTTCCCTTCGCCGAGGTGAAGGAACAGTTGGAGACCCAATGGGGTCGTCCCGTCGCCGAGGTGTTCGAGAGTTTCGACGAAGTGCCCTTCGCGGCCGCATCGGTGGCACAGGTCCATCGTGCGGTGACGTGGGAAGGGCAGGCCGTCGCCGTCAAGGTGCAGCGGCCGAAGATCCGCAAGCAGGTGCGCGCGGATTCCGACATTGTCCTCACGCTCGCCGAGCGGCTCGAGCGGTCGACGGATTGGGCGAGGAAGGTCGGGGTCGTCAAGCTTGCGCAGAGCTTCGTCGAATCCCTCCAGGGCGAACTCGACTACCGTGGGGAGCTCGCGCACATCGAGGCGCTGCGCGATGCAGACGAACAGGGCAAGGCGCGGACGGAGACGACGTCGGTCGTCGAGATCCCCAACGTCTACCCGGAGCTGTCGGGGGAGTACGTCATCGTCATGGACCTCGTCGAGGGTGTGCCGCTCTCGCGGGCCGATGATGTGGTCAATGGGCTTTCGCAGATCGCGCGGGGTGAGATCGCGCAGGATCTCTTCCTCATGGTCGTCCGGCAGGTGCTGGGCAAGGGGATCTTCCATGCCGATCTCCACCCGGGCAATATCATCGTCTCCTCGTCGGGGCGTGCGGGGTTGGTCGACTTCGGGGCGATCGGGCTCATCGACAAGCGCGACCGGCGGGCGATCGCCCTGCTGCTCATGGCCTTCGATTCGCAGAATTCCCATGCGGCGACCGCGGCGATCCTCGAGCTGCTCGGGACACCGAGCGATGTCGACCTCCGGGAGCTGCAGCGCGAGATCGGGCAGATCATGCTCAAGTACGGGGATGGTCGGCCGGGGTCGACGTCAGCGGCGCTCTTCGGTGAGCTCATCGACTTCGTCGTCGATTTCGGGTTCCCGATGCCGACCTCGGTGGCGACAGCGTTCCGGGCGATCAGCACGCTCGAGGGCTCGATCATGAAGCTTGATCCCAGGCTCAATCTGCTCACGTTGGTGACGCGGAATGGGAAGGATCTGCTGCGTGAGGTCGGGGGACTCGGTGTCGATCGCAGTGAGATGACGCTCTACTTCGCGGCGACGGTGCCGCAGATGGCGGAGCTGCCGGCGCAGGTGTCACGGATCGCGGGGCATCTGCAGGACGGGACGTTGGATGTCGGGACGAGTGGGTTGAACATCTCGATGATCAAGAACCTGCTCAAGTCGACGGTCGAGCAGTTCATCCAGGTGATCGTCTCGACGGCGTTGATCCTTGGGGGAGTGATCCTCATGGCCGCGAACTTCGGGCCGCAGTTGGCGCCGGAGCTCAAGCTGTTCACGTATTTCGGGGCGTGGGTGCTGCTGGCGGGCAGTGTGCTGGCGGCGCTGGTGCTGGCGCCCGCGCTGCGGCAGCGGATGGCGTGGGACAGCCTGGGGTAGAGGCGCTCAGTCGACGCCGCGTGTGCGGATGAGACCGTGATTCGCTCCCCTCAGTCGCTGACCACTGCACCGGTCAGCGTCCAGAGGCGTTGCAGTTCTTCGAGCTTCGCTTCCGAGCGTTCCGGGTCGAGGTTCGCCAGCGCACTCACGACGCACTGGACCACGCTGACAGCACACGTCACCGAAGCCATCGGTCCTGCTCCCTCGGACGGTACGAGAATCAGCCGATCAGCAAGCTCGGCGAGCTTCGACCGCTGATCGGCGATGACGACGATCCGAACCCCACGAGCCTTCGCATATTCGCACAGTGGGACGAGGTTCGCGTCGGTTCTCCAGATCGAGAAGGTGAGGAGGCAGTCGCCGGGTCCGAGCCTGCGAACGTCGTTGATCATGCTGGTCGCCGAGCCGTCGCTGAGGACAATCCGGTATCCGAGCGCGAGTCCGTTGTGCGCCAGCACTGCTCCCGGAGCGACGTAGGCGCCGGTGGCCAAGACGACTGTCGACTGCGCATCCGAAATCACGGTGGCGACGTCGTCGATCGCCTCCTCGGTCAGTGTTTCCGCGAGGAGATGGATGAGTTCGACGTCCCTGGCCAGTGGTTCAAGTGAGGGCTTCTTCGTTGTTGTCGCGTTTCTGGCGAAGTGTTTGTCCGGATCCAGGGATGACAGGAACCGATTGCGTACCTCTGTCGACAGCTCGGGCCACCCGGAGAAGCCGATGGCTTGGGCCGCTCGGACAACGGTCGCGATATTGACCCCAGCCGCCTCAGCCAGCGCCGCGCCGCTGCAGTACGAGGCCCGTTCGGGATCCGCACCGATCGCGCGGAGCACAGCAACCGAGCCAGGAGACAGCTTTCGGCGGGATATCAGGCCTTCGAGCCACGTCGCGATGATATTCACGCTGTCCCCCCTTGCAACAGATACTGCAGTGATCTATATTCGACGTGTGACCGAGACAACACAGCGTACCGGATTCTGGCCACGGAAGTCGACCAAACTCCAGGACTACGGTCTCTCTGATTCTCAACTCTGTGCAGTGGGATCTGCAACAGTGTTTGCGGTCGCATGGAACCACGTGTCGTGACAGCACGGTCGAGGGAGCCTGCTTGGGAATCATCGCGTCGCCTGGGCGGCCGTATCACGTGGCGGTGATGACGACTGGCCGCAACGTCGAACAGGGCGCCAGTGATGAGGTGGTCGATCACCCTCAGCATGAATACACGCGGTCTCTGCTCGCAGCGGTGCCCACACTCGAACCTCGGCGGGAGAACGCGGAACCGTCGTGATCAGCTGTTCCCTCCGACGCCGAGGAGGGGACGACATCGAAAGGAGCGGCAAGACAGACATGCCGGACACACGTACACAGGACCCGGAGACGACTCGTGGGGCGGAGAAGCCCGTGCCGGTCGACGACTTCGTCGTCACCGACCATGAGCTCGATCTTCCTACGGGAACGCTGAAGTATCGCGCGCAGGCGGGCCGAATGGTCATCGGCTCCGAAGTGGTCGACGACGGCGTCTTCGAGGGACTGACCCCGAAAGCGCAGATCTTCACGACCTCGTACACGGCCGTCCCCGACGAGGGAGACCAGGACCCGAGCCGACCGGTGATCTTCGTGTTCAACGGCGGACCGGGCTCCTCCTCGGCGTGGCTGCACATCGGACTGTTCGGCCCCCGCCGCGTGGTGACCAACGACATCGGGCACCGCACGCCGCCTCCCTACGGTCTCGTCGACAACCTCGAAACCTCCCTGGCATACGCCGACCTCGTCTTCATCGATCCCGTGACGACGGGGTTCTCCCGCACCGCCGAAGGGGAGAAGCCGGCGGACTTCCACAGCTTCAGCGGTGACCGCGACGTCGTCGGCGAGGTGATCAGACTCTGGCTGAGCCGGAACAACCGATGGACCTCTCCGAAGTTCCTCGCCGGGGAGTCCTACGGCACGACCCGTGCGGCCGCGCTGGCCGGTCACCTGGCGACACGTCATGGCATCGCGTTCAACGGCATCATCCTCATCTCCGCGGTGCTCGACTTCGGCACGGTCGTCTTCACCGAGGGCAACGAAGCCCCCTACCTCCACTACCTGCCGACATTCGCCGCCGTCGCGCACTTCCACGGCAGGCATCCGGACCGCACTGTCGAAGACGTTGTCGCCGAAGCCACCGAGTTCGCCTACGGGGACTACGCTCGCGCGCTGGAACGCGGCCACCGCCTCGGCGAGACGGAGAGGAAGCAGGTCGGAAAGAGGCTGGCCCACCTCATCGGTCTCGACGAGGACTTCGTGCAGCTCGCCGATCTGCGCATCGACGAATTCACCTTCTTCAGCGAACTTCTGCGCGATGAACGTCTGCGCATCGGACGGCTCGATGCACGGTTCACCGCGCATCCGGGCAAAGTCGCGGCGGAGACCCTCGGGGACGATCCGTCCTACCCGATCATCCAGTACCCGTACACGGTGGGCATCAACGAGCTGCTGCGGGCGGAGCTGAAGTACGAAACGGATCTCACCTACGAGGTGCTCACCTCCCGCGTGCATCCGTGGTCGTACAAGGAGTTCGAGAACGCGCTCGTCAACACAGCTGAGGACCTCGCGTTCGCGATGCGGGCGAATCCCGACCTCAAGGTCTATGTGGGCTTCGGGTACCACGACTGTGCGACACCGTTCGCGGCGTCGGAGCATGTGCTCGCGCACCTGCGGATCTCCGATGAGGCGCACGAGCAGATCGTGCGCCGCTACTATCCCGCCGGACACATGATGTACGTCAACCAGGAGGTGCGCGTCGACCAACTGCGCGACATCGCCGACTTCGTCGCGTGGTCGACGCGGACAGGTGACAAACCGGAGTCGAACCAGCCCGTGTGAGGGAGGCGACCGAACGTCCGGCGCGGGTCGAAGCCTCGGCTGTGCTGCCGTTCGGTCGAGGCGAGGAGGAGAAAAGAGCCGATGAAGAAGGGACGAGCACAGGTGGGCGCACCAGATGTCGGCGGGGACACCTCGGCGACCGCGGCAGGAACGGCACTGGCGGAGATCATCGACGCCGAATGGGCGTGGCGGGAGGCGGAGTTCGGTTCGCTCTCGCACAAGGCGGCCATCGTCGATTTCCTCCCGGACGTCGGACTCGAGGCGCAGGAGCGCCGGCAGGCGACGTGGGAGGCGACTCTGGCTCGTCTCGACGGAATCGATGCTGCGACGCTGTCGGCGAGCGAGCGGATCGACTTCCAGGTCTACCGTGAGCAGCTGGTCACGCTCATCGCGGCGCAGCGGCATCGGATGTGGGAGCGCCCGGTCACCGCTGATTCCGCGTTCTGGCGGGGTCTGGCCTTCGATGCGTACCGGCTCGTGCTCGAGGACGAGGCGGCCGCGGAGGCGTATCTGCGGATGCTCCGTGACATTCCGCGGTACTTCTCACAGCAGATCGAGAACATGCGTGCCGGAGTCACGCGCGGTTTCGGTCCCGCGCGCATCTGCATGAGCGGTCGTGAGGAGCCGGTGCGGGCGATCGCCGAGGCGAACGAGGTCACAGAGGTTGCGTTCTTCGGTCCGTTTCGTCGGCTGCCGACGGTGATGCCCGCCGAGGTGCGTGATCGTCTGAGGGCCGAGGCCCTCACCGTCCTCACCGAGGAGGTCATCCCGGCGTATCGGAGGCTTCTGACCTTCCTCACCGGGGAGTATCTGCCGCAGCTGCCCGACTCGATCGCGGCCGTCGACCAACCCGGGGGGATGGACTTCTATCGTTCGCAGATCAGGGAGTACGCGACCATCGACCTCTCCCCGCGGGAGATCTTCGACCTCGGCCAATCAGAGGTCAGGAAGATCCGTGCGGAGATGGAGGAGATCGCCGCGGAGGTCGGATTCGCCGGTGATCTGCCGGGGCTGTTCGCGTACATGCGCTCCGATCCGCAGTTCTATGCCACGACGCCGCGTCAGCTCCTCGCCGAGGCGACCTACACGTGCAAGGCCTTCGACAGAGTCGTCCACGAGTACTTCGGACGGCTGCCGCAGCAGCGTTTCGCCGTCATGGAGACGCCAAAGGAACTCGCGGCCTTCGACACCTTCGGGCGCGGAGCACCGGATCGGTACCTGGTCAATACCTACAACCTGCCGGCTCGTCCCCTGTACTCCCTGCCGGCGCTCACACTCCACGAGTCCGCTCCTGGGCATTCCTTCCAGCTCTCGCTCGCGGAGGAACTCGAGGTCAAAGACTTCCGCAAGCGCTACATCTCCGCGTTCGGGGAGGGCTGGGGGCTCTACTGTGAGCGCCTCGGCGACGAGATGGGGATGTACGAGACGCCGTTCGAACGGCTCGGGATGCTCTCCTTCCAGATGTGGCGGGCTGTCCGCCTCGTCGTCGATCCGGGGATGCACGCGCTGGGGTGGAGTCGGGAGAAGGCGCAGGACTTCCTGCGGGAGAACACTGCGATCGCCGAGCATGAGATCGGCACGGAGATCGACCGGTACATCTCCTGGCCGGGGCAGGCGACGGCGTACTACCTCGGGCAGCTGACGATCGAGAAGCTGCGAGCAGAGGTCGAGGAGGCGTTGGGGGAGTCCTTCTCGATCCGGGACTTCCACGACTGTGTGCTGGGGATGGGCAGCGTGCCACTCTCCGTGCTGGAGACCGAAGTGCGGGAGTGGATCGCCGGCCAGGGCCGGTGAGCGTCGGTTGGGTCCGGGGGTCCGGCTGGGTCTGGTGATCCGGCTGGTTTCGCACAAGACTGCGCCGTCGACGCCGCCTAGCTGCGGTGGCGACGCGGTCGAGCTGGAGCTGGCCGCGGCCGGGGCCGACGTCAGCGGCGCTCTTCGGTGAGCTCATCGACTTCGTCGTCGATTTCGGGTTCCCGATGCCGACGTCGGTGGCGACAACCTTCCGGGCCATCAGCACGCTCGAGGGGTCGATCATGAAGCTCGACCCCAGACTCAATCTGCTCACGTTGGTGACGCGGAACGGGAAGGATCTGCTCCGCGAGGTTGGGGGACTCGGTGTCGATCGCAGTGAGATGACTCTCTACTTCGCGGCGACGGTGCCGCAGATGGCCGAGCTCCCGGCGCAGGTGTCGCGCATCGCCGGGCATCTGCAGGACGGGACCTTGGATGTCGGGACGAGTGGGTTGAATATCTCGATGATCAAGAACCTGCTCAAGTCGACGGTTGAGCAGTTCATTCAGGTGATCGTCTCGACGGCGTTGATCCTTGGGGGAGTGATCCTCATGGCGGCGAACTTCGGTCCGCAGTTGGCGCCGGAGCTCAAGCTGTTCACGTATTTCGGGGCGTGGGTTCTGTTGGCGGGGAGTGTGCTGGCGGCGTTGGTGTTGGCGCCGGCGCTGCGGCAATGGATGGCGTGGGACTCGTTGGGGTAGGCGGACCACCGGTCACACTGCACGGTTTGTGAGGGAGAGCCATGACGAAGAACCTCGTGACCTTACTAAAGGACTTTTGCAAGTCCGTGGAACCGTAAGCACTCACACCCGCCCCAAGCGGATCCGCTACATCGTCGCGGTTGTGCTTTTCATCACCGTCGTCATCAACTACATGGACCGGGCGAACCTGTCCATCGCGATGCCGGCACTGTCTCCGAAATTCGACCTCACCACTGACCAGCAAGGGTTGCTGTTGTCTGCCTTCGGATGGACCTACGCCGCGATGCAGCTGCCCGGAGGGTGGCTCGTCGACCGCGTGCGACCGCGCGTGCTCTATGCTTCGTGTCTCGTGCTGTGGTCCCTGGCAACGCTGTTCATGGGAATGTCCGGCGGGCTCGTCGCCCTCATCATCCTCAGGCTTATGGTCGGTGGTTTCGAGGCGCCTGCCTACCCAATCAACGACAAGGTTGCCACCGCGTGGTTCCCGGAACGTGAAAGAGGACGGGTCATCGCCTTCTATACCTCGAGCCAGTTCATCGGTTTGGCGCTGCTCACACCTGTTCTGCCCTGGCTGCAGATGGTACTCACCTGGCACTGGGTCCATACTGGAGTAATGGGCGAGGATTCCGGAACCATTTCCAGCCATACCATCCCCCTATAGCACCCAGACTCTGGCCAGGGGGCTGCGAATTGTCAGTGCCGTGGCACATGGCTCGACCACGCTGAAGTGGCTCGTCGATTCGACGGGAATCGATCGGTCGAGTGCACACAGGATGATCAATTCATCCTCACCGGTGTCGTCGAAATCATCTGGGCCGCGATCTGATGGCTTATCTACCGCGAGCCGCGCGACAAGATGAAAGTCAACCAGGCCGAGATCGATCTCATCGCCTTGGGCGGGGGATCGGTCGACGTTGAGAGTGACGCGAAGAAGGAGTTAAAGCCGAGCCTCAAGTGGTCCGACGTCAAGGTCTTACTAACTAGGCGGAAGCTCTGGGGCATCTGCCTAGTCAGTTCTGCCTGACCTCGACTCTGTGGTCTTTCCACACCTGGTTCCCGACCTACCTCGTCGACTGCCGGGGGATGGACTACATCGAAACCGGTTTAATGGCTTCGCTGCTGCTCATTGCCGCGCTCGTCGGTGAGCTGTTCTCCGGTTGGGTCTCTGACCTTATGGTGAAGAAATGTCTGTCCCTGGGTACAGCACGGAAGCTGCCGATCATCATTGGACTGGCGATGACCGTGTTCATGCTCGGCGCTAACTACACAGACTCGACTGCGTTGGTCATCGTGTTCATGTCGATCGCGTTCTTCGGCAACGTCTTCGCTGCGATCACTTGGTCGCTGGTTTCAGCATTGGCACCGAAACGACTGCTCGGTCTGACCGGAGGCATGTTCAACTTCATCGGAAACCACTCGTTGACCGCCTTGCCCGATCGTCATCGGCTTCCTCGCCACCGGTATCGACTTCGCCCCCGACGTTCGTCTGCACGGCTGCGGTCACCATAGTCGGCGTGCTTTCGTACGTGTTCCTCGTGGGAAAGGTTGAGCAGCTGAGGGACGGTAAAGAGCTGTCAGACTACTCCCATGATACATTGTGCGTAGCGCAAAGCGGAAAAATGAGGAGTGTCATGGCAGATGTAGATTCGCAGCCGAAAACCATTCAGTCGCTCTATACATGGTTCAGCGAAGGTAAGCTTACGGTGAACCGGCGTTACCAGAGGAAACTGGTCTGGACCCTAACTGAAAAACAAAAGTTAGTCGAATCAATTCTGAATCGATATCCAATACCAGCGGTACTGCTAGCCGAGAAAGGCGAAGGCAAGTACGAAATTATCGATGGACTTCAAAGACTTTTCACAATGATGTCCTTTATAGAAGGAAGCTTTCCCACTCTTCAAGGAGCAATTTTCGACATTGCCCAGTTTCCCACAGCGCAGACGCGTGCGAACGAAAATAAGTTCACGGTTCCAAACTCCAGCAATCTTCTTGAGCCTCGAGAAGTTAACGTTTTTCTCGACTACTCTATGGCGGTATCAGTAATGCGGGGTGCGAGCGAAAATGAGATTGATGACGTGTTTGCGCGCATCAATACCTACGGGCATCAATTGAGCAATCAGGAACGTCGGCAGGCTGGGATAAAGGACGAATTCAGCGATATGATTCGCCTGTCGGCCTGTTTTCATCGAGGCGACGTATCGTCGGATCATCTGGATTTGAGTGACATGCCATCCATAAGCGTCGACCTCCCCATGACTAAGCATGGGTATTTAGTTCAAGCCGACGAGATTTTTTGGGTTAAGTCTGGAATCTTACGGTCTACCGACCTTCGGGATAGCTTAGATGAAGAGTGCCTGGCTGATATCGCAGCGTCGATCGTAGGAGGGCAGATTTTGGAACGATCGAAAGGCGCGCTTGATGAGGTTTATGCCCGCGATAGTGAAGAGAATGAAAGAATAACTCGCGCTCTCGACACGTATGGTTCCGACAAACTATCTGATGAAATAAAATTCTCAATCAGCGAAGTAATGAAAGTTGCACAATCCGGGTCGCCGATAAAGCTTCGAGACCTCATCTTTTCATCTCGGACCACGACGAACGCGTTTCCCGCCACGTTTACGCTGTTAGTAATAGCTTTCCATGAAAAGCTCGTTAAGGAATCTAACTCGATTCGCGACTATGAAGCTCTTAAGGGGTCACTGACGGACTTGGCTTCCCGAATCCAAGGTCGAAAGACTAAGAAGGAGGACCGTCGGAAAAATGTCGACATGATCAAGGGTTTGCTGACCCCTTATGTTGTTCCAGCTACTTCGATGGACGCAGTCTATGGCGACCACACGATTATTGACGTCGATGCGGTGTTGCATAGGTCGGAGATTGAGTTGCCAAACTATGAGCTTAAGCAAGGACTTCTTCGACTTGACGGGTCGAGGGGCGTCGACGCGAATATGATCGACAAGGTCGTCAAAACTGTTGCTGCTATCGCGAATAATGGCCCAAATAGTAGCGGGAAAGTTCTCATTGGTGTGACTGACAAGACGTCAGATGCCGATCGCATTAGAGAGCTCGATGGCTTTCAGCCGATTCGGGTGGGACGCCGCCATGTGGTCGGCGTGCGGAGAGAGGCCGATGTCCTTGGCGAAACTGCGGAGGAGTATTTTGGCCGATGGAAGACGGGCATACGAAATTCTAATCTTAGTGATCCTTTAAAGAGTTCTGTACTCTCCAGCATGGATTATAATAACTATTATGGATTAGGAGTAATTATCATCAGCGTTCCAGGGCAAAACTCTCTTTCGACTGTGGGAGAAAAGATCTATTGGCGCGATGGCGATGAAACGCGTGAAGCGACAACTGTGGATCAAGGTATCAATCTTGGATCCAGGTTTTCCTAGTTCTGGTTAGACCTAAATGTGCCGTATCGCGATTTAATTGCCTTCAGGTGTGAACTCATGGCTTTTCTAAATGATTCCAAGAAAATTCTAGATGCATTTATAATAGTGCACGAACACTCTTTCTTAGATTGGAATCACAAATATACACGTAAGTGCCTCTGATTCCGCGAGTTAGTAATACTCTGTAAATGTTCTTCACATACTCGAGCAAGTCCTCGTCGGAGTAGGTGATTCCCAACTTCGGGTTGTTCTCGCGACCCTTCTTGTCGTAGTAGTGAGTTCGGTTGAACACCAGTTTCTTGGCTACTGGATCGAACTGGAGGTCGTTGCCGATGATGACCCCGGAGTAGTTGAGGTCGTATCCCTGAACCGTATGGATTGAACCGACTTCGTCGACGGACTTCGGTGAATTGATCCAGTCGGTCGTGGTCGAGTTCCAGCGCATCCGCTGACCATCGATCTCGATGTCGTACGCCTCGGGGTCGTTCTTGCTGCGCCAGGGCCAAGCGTATCCCGCGACCAATCTCGACAGTCCGTATTCCTCCTCGCGCTTACGGAGCTCTTCCCTCATCTCCCCGAGATCGGTGAATAGCCTGAGGTCGTAGTCGCCGAAATCCTCGGGTTCTAACGGCGGGTTGTCGCTGAGGAGGGCACGGATGTATCCGACGTAGTCCTTGTCTGCCGCGATTCGCATCTGCGTCTGAAGCGGGTAGTGTCGGCCGGCATTCTTGGCCTTACCAGCGAGGTTCCTCGTCAACGAGACCGGAAGATCGGCTGGTCGGACCGTTTGGCCGACGTCGAGCATGAGAATCGAGTGCCTGCTCTGCTTTTGGATCCAGTCGAGTTGCGTGAGCTGAGGATCGTCCCACGCGAACAGGCGTTCGTTGATCTCGCGGAACTTCTTGTTCAGTGGGCCCGCTGCCTGATTTGCGCGCTGGTTGAGTCGGTGGGCCTCGTCGACAATGAGCAGATCGAACGGTTCGAGGCTCTCGCCAACCTGGAACGGCGTGAGCACCTGATTCCTCTGCAAGCCCGGCGTCAACTTGAAGACCTTCGCGATCGAGTCACGCAGCGACTGCTGAGGGACGACGATTGCGAACCGCAGTTTCTTGAGCAGTTCGGCATGTTCCGGCGTGAAGTAGTCGCTGAAAATCGAGTCGATGTCCAGAGGCTCTTCGGGATCGTGATGCCGGATGTCCTCAAGCAGCTTGAGCATATAGATCGCGACCACTGTCTTGCCGGTGCCCGGATTGCCCTCCACCACGACGGTGTTGCTGACACCGCTCGCGAGATCCTCAAAGAAGCCCTCGAGGATGTCGTCGACCGCGATGGCCTGGTCGTGGTTGAGTGCCTTGAACGGTGACAGTTTGAACAGGTCGCTGTTGACGATCTGCGGAACAGTCCGCTGGAACAACTCTTCATGCGTTCGGAGTTCGTCGAAGATCTGGCGGAAAGTCTTGTTATACGCTTCACGGTCGTAGTACTCGGCGTCGGTGATGCCGGCATTGAGATTGAGCACCTCGAGACGTCCGTCGCCGTGGAACATGCGGATGAGGAATGACTCCAGGTCCAAGCACGCCGACTTGTTGAATGTGTCATCGAGAACGACCCGCACTGACTTGAGGCGTTGCTTGTGCTTCGACTCCAAATGTTGGCGCATCCGCCCCTCGACATTGAGGGATTCGCCGACGTAGACCTGCTTGTCGTTGTTCATGACGTAGACGACCGGCCAGTTCCGGTGACGAGGGTCGACTGCTCCCCACGCTCGGACTGCGTCAGGACCGAAAGGGAATCGTTCGAGCTTAAAGCTGGTCATATTTCTCGCTCCGGCCGCGCGATTTCTCGACGGGGTACTTCTCGCGAGTCTTCGCGAGTTTCTCAAGAACGATAGTGTCGGGATCCACGCCCAGACGCTCGGCGAGCAACAGGCAATAGGTCAGCACATCCGCCAGTTCGTCTTTCGCCGACAAGAGGTCGGCGTCACCCCATTGAAAGCACTCGAGCAATTCGCCGGCCTCGATGCTGATGCTCTTCGCCAGATTCTCCGGCGTATGGAACTGCTGCCACTCACGCTCAGCAACGAACTCGCGCAACTCCTCGCGAACCGACTCGTCATACATAGGCCCAAGATACCAACCACTCGGCCGGAATCTTTGGTTCTACCTGCACAGATGTTATCGACGTGACGGCTGGGGGCAACGTTCGTCCAGGAGGGTATGCCGGCCGCTGGGTGGATCTGCGTGTCACACGCAAGCCAACCCAGCGGCCGGCATCTCACCTCACACCGTCAGCACAACCTTCCCGGTCGTCTTCCGCCCCTCCAGAGCCCGGTGCGCCTCGGCGGCCTCTGCCAACGGGAATGTCTCGCCAATCCTGAAGTCGAGCCAGCCCTTCTCAACGCCGCTCGAGACCATCGCCCACCGCTTCGCTAGTGCCTCGGGCGTCGCAACCATCCACACGAGCGACGGGCGCGAGAGGAAGATTCCGCCCGAGGAGTTCAGCCGCTGGATGTCGAACGGCGGCACCTGACCCGACGCCCCACCGAAGAGCACCATCGACCCGAGCGGCTTGAGCGAGGCGAGCGAGGCATCGAACGTGTCCTTCCCAACCCCGTCATAGGCGACTTCGACGCCCTGACCGTCCGTGAGTTCCCGCACGGTCGCTGCGACATCGACGCCCGGTCCGTAGAGGAACACCTCATCGGCGCCAGCCTTCCGGGAGAGCTCTGCCTTCTCCTCGGTGCTCACCGTCGTGATGACATTGCCGCCCAGATGCTTGATGATCTGGGTGAGCACGAGGCCTACGCCGCCAGCCCCAGCGTGGACAAGCGCCGTGTCGCCCGGCTTGATCGCATGCGACGTCGTCGCCAGATATTGGGCCGTCAGCCCCTGCAGCGGCATCGCCGCAGCCACCTCGGCGCTCACCCCCTCGGGAACGGTGAGGAGATTGTCCGCCGACACGACGACCTGCGTCGCATACGACCCCGGACCCTCGTGCCACGCCACCCGATCACCGACCCGGTAGCTCTCGACACCCTCACCGACGGCGGCGATATGACCCGTGCCCTCGACCCCGACGACATGCGGATAATCCATCGGATAGACCCCTGAACGCCGATACGTATCGATGAAGTTCACGCCCGCCGCCTCGACGTCGACGAGCACCTCACCCGGCCCCGGCCTCGGCGTCTCGATCTCCGCGAACTCCAGCACCTCGGGTCCGCCGGCCTGCATTGCTCGAACCGCCTGGGTCATCACGCCTCCTGCATATAATTTAATGATGCTGTATGGTTATTCATATGAACGATCTGACGGTCGCCGTCTCCGGCGCCACCGGCTATGCCGGGGGAGAGGTCCTCCGACTGCTGAGCACCCACCCCCACTTGAACGTCACCACCGTGTGCGGTCATTCCAGCGTGGGCGAGAAGCTCGGCCGACACCAGCCCCACCTTCCCCGGTTCGCGGACTTCGTCATCGAAGACTCCACCGCCGAGGTGCTCGCCGGCCACGATGTCGTCGTCCTCGCCCTGCCCCACGGCAAGTCCGGAGCGATCGCCCGGGAACTGGCCGAAACCAGCCCCGATACCCTGATCGTAGACCTCGCCGCCGACCACCGGCTCATCAGTCCCGAAGCGTGGGAGACCTTCTACGGCTCACCCCACCAGGGCACATGGACCTACGGCCTGCCCGAACTCCTGCTCGCCGACGGGACGAAGCAGCGCAGCCAGCTCACCGACACCACCCGCATCGCCGTGCCCGGGTGCAACGTCACTGCCGTCACCCTCGGCCTCGCACCGCTGCTCGCCGCCGGGCTCATCATTCCCAAGGGCCTCAACGCGGTCCTCGCCAACGGCGTCTCCGGCGCGGGCAAAGCCCTCAAACCCCACCTCACCGCCGCCGAGATCCTCGGCGACGCGTCCCCCTACGGCACCGGCGGCACCCACCGGCACGTCCCCGAGATCGAACAGAACCTCAACGGCGTCCTCGGCGCCGACCCCGCGAACGGTCCCGTCCGGATCTCCTTCACCCCGACACTCGTCCCCATGACCCGCGGCATCCTCGCCACGATCACCGCCGACCCGGGGGAGAACGTCCCGCGCAGCGCCGACGGCACCCTCGACGCCGACGCGCTCACCGAGGCCTTGACCACCGCGCTCACCGAGGCCTACGCCGACGAACCCTTTGTCCGCGTCCTGCCCGAGGGCCAATGGCCGCGCACCTCGGCGACGACCGGATCGAACGTCGCCCAGATCCAAGCCACCTATGACGCCCGGGCTGAGAAGGTCCTCGTCGTCGTGGCGCTGGACAACCTCGTCCGCGGCACCGCCGGCCAAGCCCTCCAATCCATCCACCTCGCCCTCGGTCTCGACGAGACCACGGCGCTGCCGCAGACAGGAGTCGCCCCATGAGCGTGACCTCACCCCTCGGCTTCACCGCCGCCGGAGTCACCGCCGGCCTCAAACCCAGCGGCACAAAGGACCTCGCCCTTGTTATCAACCAGGGCCCTGCCACCGCCGTCGCCGCCGTCTACACGTCGAACCGCTGTAAGGCCAACCCCGTCATCTGGTCCGAACAGGTTTCGGCCACCGGCCACGCTCGCGCCGTCGTCCTCAACTCCGGAGGCGCGAACTGCTACACCGGCGACTATGGGTTCGCGACCACCCAGCTCACCGCCGAGGAGACCGCGACCCTCCTCACCGATGCGGGCACCCCCACCTCGGCGGATGAGATCCTCATCTGCTCGACCGGGCTCATCGGCGTCGGCGGGGAGGAGTTCCGTACCGGGATCCTCGACCACCTCCCCGAACTCGTCGCCGACGCCTCCGACTCCGTCGAGAGTGGGGAGAACGCCGCCGAGGCGATCATGACCACCGACACCGTCGCGAAGACCGCGACCCGGGAGGGCGAGGGGTACACGATCGGCGGCATGGCCAAGGGCGCAGGCATGCTCGCCCCGGGGCTGGCGACGATGCTCGTCGTCATCACCACCGACGCCCCCCTCGACCAGCCTGTCCTCGACGCCGCACTGCGCACAGCCACCCACAGCACCTTCGACCGGCTCGACACCGACGGGTGCATGTCGACGAACGACACCGTCATCCTCATGAGCTCGGGTGCTGCGGACACGAGCGTCGACTCCACGGAGTTCGAGCACCTCCTCGGCGAGCTCTGCCACGACCTCATGCGCCAACTCCACGTCGACGCCGAAGGCGCCCACCACGACATCGCCATCACCACCCAAGGGGCGGCCACCGAATCCGATGCGGTTACCGTCTCCCGGTCGGTGGCCCGGTCGAACCTCTTCAAGGCCGCGATCTTCGGCGAGGACCCCAACTGGGGTCGCGTCGTCGCCCAGGTCGGGACCACCTCGGCGGACTTCGACCCCACGACGATCGACGTCACGATCAACGGCACCGAGGTCTGCCGATCCTCGGGACCGTACGCCGACCCCGCCGAGGTGGTCTTCGGCCGCAAGGTCGACGTCGTCATCGACCTCCACGCAGGGGATGCGACCGCGACCGTCTGGACCTCGGACCTCACCCACGACTACGTCGAAGAGAACAGCGCCTACTCCACATGAGCACCCAGCCCGACTTCTCCACTAAGTCCACCGCTGCCCGCCTCGCCGCCGCCCAGGTCAAGGCCGAAGCGCTCACCGAGGCGCTGCCGTGGATCAAGACCTTCGCCGGGGCCACGATCGTCATCAAGTACGGCGGCAACGCGATGATCTCCCCGGAACTCCAGCAGTCGTTCGCCGACGACATCGCCTTCCTCCGCTTCGCCGGCATCCGCCCCGTCGTCGTCCACGGCGGGGGACCGCAGATCTCCGCGATGCTCGCCAAGCTCGGCATCGAATCCGAGTTCAAGGCCGGACAGCGGGTGACGAGTGAGGAAGCCGCCGAGGTCATCCGCATGGTGCTCGCCGGCCAGGTCAACCGCGACATCGTCTCCCGCATCAACATGAACGGCAACGCCGCGATCGGGCTCTCCGGTGAGGACGCCGACCTCCTCCTCGCGAACAAGGCCCTCGCCGAGGTGGACGGACAGTCCGTCGACCTCGGCCGGGTGGGCGAGATCGCCGAGGTCAACACCATCGTCCTCACCGAACTCCTCGACGCCGGACGGGTGCCCGTCATCTGCTCGATCGCCGCCGAGATCGGGGGTCAGGCCGGCAAACCGCTCAACATCAACGCCGACCTCGCCGCCTCCGCCGTCGCGAAGGCCCTCAAGGCGCAGAAGCTCATCATGCTCACCGACGTCCCCGGCCTCTACGCGAACTGGCCCGACACGTCCTCGCTCATCTCCCGCATCGGACCCGAGCGGCTGCGCGAACTCCTGCCGAGCCTCGATTCGGGGATGATCCCGAAGATGACCGCGGCGCTTGAGGCGATCGAGCACGGGGTGCAGCAGGCCCACATCATCGACGGCCGGATGGCGCACTCGCTCCTCCTCGAGGTCTTCACCTCCGAGGGCATCGGGACGATGGTCGAGGACACCGTCGTCGAACCCGCATCGCTCGGCGACGGACACCGCGGGCACGCCGAGGACACCGACGACGACTACGCGGAGGCGAGCGATGAGTGAGGCGACCTGGCGCGAGGACTTCTCCCGCGTCCTCTCACCGGTCTTCGGCGCACCGCAGCTCGAGCTCGTCCGCGGACAGGGCTCCTACGTGTGGGATGCCGAGGGCAAACAGTACCTCGACCTCCTCGCCGGGATCGCCGTCAACGCGCTCGGCCACTGCCATCCCGCGTGGGTGAAGGCGGTCACCGAGCAGGCCTCGACCCTCGGCCACATCTCGAACTTCTTCACCTCGCCCCCGCAGATCGCGCTCGCCGAGAAGATCCACGAGATCCTCGACCTGCCTGAAGGCTCTGCCGTGTTCCTCTCGAATTCCGGCGCCGAGGCGAACGAAGCCGCCCTGAAGATGGCCCGCCGCGCCGGTGGTGGGGGACGCCCGATCATCATCGCCGTCGACGGTGCCTTCCACGGCCGGACCATGGGCGCGCTCGCACTCACCGCGAAGGCCGCCTACCGCGAACCCTTCGCCCCCGGCGTGCCCGGTGTCGTCCACGTGCCCTACGGTGACGTCGACGCGCTCGCCGCCGCGATCAACGACACGACCGCCGCCGTGTTCATCGAACCCATCCAGGGTGAGGTCGGCGTCCGTCGGCACCCACCCGGATACCTCCGCGCCGCCCGGGAACTCACCTCGGCGGCCGGTGCCCTCCTCGTCCTCGACGAAGTCCAGACCGGCATCGGGCGGACCGGAACCTGGTACGCCCACCAGGACCCCGCGATCGGCGAGGGCGTCGTCCCCGACATCATCACCTCGGCGAAGGGACTGGGTGGGGGCATGCCGATCGGGGCGACGATCACCGTCGGCGCGGAGAACACCGGCCTGCTCTCCGCCGGTCAGCACGGGACGACCTTCGGCGGCAACCCGATCGCCTGCGCCGCGGCACTCGCCGTCCTCACGACGATCGAGACCGAGGGCCTCATCGACCATGCCCGCCGCCTCGGCGAGCAGCTGAAGTCCGAACTCGCCGCCATTCCGGGGATCGCCGAGGTCACCGGGCAGGGACTCCTCCTCGGGCTCGGACTGGCAGGCGAGAACCCCGATGCCAAGGCCGTGGCGAAACGCGCGCTCGAGGCCGGGTTCATCGTCAACCCCGTCACCCCCGAGCGCCTGCGACTCGCGCCGCCGCTGTGCATCACACACGAGGAGATCGCCCCGTTCCTCGCCGCGCTGCCCGACCTCCTCACCACGACTGACTAGGACCACGATGACCCGCCATTTCCTCAAGGACGCCGACCTCAGCCCCGCCGAGCTCACCGAGGTCCTCGACCTCGCCGCCGAGCTCAAGGCCGCGCCCTACTCGCGGACCCCGCTCGCCGGGCCGCAGACGGCCGCGATCATCTTCGACAAGACCTCGACCCGCACCCGGGTCTCCTTCGCCGCGGGGATCGCTGCCCTCGGCGGGCAGCCGCTCATCATCAACCCCGGTGAGGCGCAGCTCGGGCACAAGGAGTCGATCGCCGACACCGCACAGGTGATGGCGCGGATGGTCTCGGCGATCATCTGGCGCACCTACGCCCAGTCCGGGCTCGAGGAGATGGCCGCGCACTCCTCGGTGCCCGTCGTCAACGCGCTCTCCGATGACTTCCACCCGTGCCAGATCCTCGCCGACCTCCTCACGATCCGCGAACGCCGCGGGACGCTCGCGGGTCTGACGATGAGCTATTACGGGGACGGGGCGAACAATATGGCGAACTCGTACGCCCTCGGCGGGGTCAATGCCGGCATGCACGTGCGCATCGCCGCTCCCGCGGGGTACCAGCCCGATGAGGCGATCATCGCCGAGGCGAACGCGCTCGCTTCGGCGACGGGCGGGTCGCTCACGGTCACCGACGATCCGGTCGCCGCCGCGCACGGTGCCGACGTCCTCGTCACCGACACGTGGGTGTCGATGGGGCAGGACTCGGTCGGCCGTGACGACGAAGACTCGCCGTTCGTCAAGTACCAGGTCACGCAGGAGCTCATGAATCTGGGCAACGACGCGATGTTCCTCCACTGCCTCCCGGCCTACCGGGGCAAGGAGGTCACGGCCGAGGTCATCGACGGACCCGCCTCGGCGGTCTTCGACGAAGCGGAGAACCGCCTGCACGCGCAGAAGGCCCTGCTCACGTTCCTCCTGGAGTCGCGATGAGCGAGAACAGCGTTCCTCAGGCCGGCGCTGCGCCGCTGACGAAGACGGCCCGGCAGCAGAAGATCATCGATCTCATCACCCGCCGGTCCGTGCACTCGCAGATCGAGCTCGCCGATGAGCTCGCGACGATGGGGATCTCCGTGACCCAGGCGACCCTGTCGCGCGACCTCGCCGAGGTGGGGGCCGTGAAGATCCGGTCGACCTCGGGATCCGTGTACGCCGTTCCCGGTGAGGGCGGTGACCGCAGCCTGCAGCAGTCGACGGGGGACAGTCTCGACGCGAAGCTGCCGCGCCTGCTCGAGGAGCTGCTCGTCTCGGCAGCGGCGCAGGACAGCATGGTCGTGCTCCGAACCCCGCCCGGAGCCGCGCAGTATCTCGCCTCGGCGATCGACCGGTCGTCGATGACGGGGATCTTCGGCACGATCGCCGGCGACGACACTGTCCTCGTCATCGCCGATGCCGCGGTCGGCGGGCAGGCGCTCGCGGAGACGTTCCTCGAGTTGGCGGCAGGTGGGGCCGCGGACGGGTGAGGGGGTGCGGGCGTTGGCGCGGGGCGGGATCGGCCCGCGGCCTCGATCCACGCGTACTCTGCGCCGATCCACGCGGCGACGGAAATCCGCGCCGCCCGCGACGCGGAATTCGGGCCTCGCGTGGAACGAGCTGACGAACGCGCCCAGCACCGCCTCGGCGGCGGTGAGACAATGACTGACGATGACCGGTCCTGGATGGGACGGGGACGAACGGCCGTGACACGGCACGAAAGGACGACGAGTGAGTGAACGACTGAGCCTGTGGGGCGGACGCTTCTCCGACGGACCGGCCGATGCGCTGGCCGCGCTGAGCAAGTCGACGGACTTCGACTGGCGCCTCGCGCAGTACGACATCGCCGGGTCGAAGGCGCACGCCGCCGTCCTCCATCGGGCGGGTCTGCTCACCGACGATGAGCTCGCGGGGATGCTCTCCGCTCTTGACGAGCTCGCTCGCCGGGTCGAGTCGGGGGAGTACGTCGCCGCCGAATCCGATGAGGACGTCCACTCCTCGCTCGAGCGCGGACTCATCGAGATCGCGGGTCCCGAGCTCGGCGGGAAGCTGCGGGCAGGTCGGTCGCGCAATGACCAGATCGCGACGATGGGGCGGATGTACCTGCGCGATCACGCCCGCGAGATCGCAGGCCTCGTCCTCGACACCGTCGACGTCCTCATCGCCCAGGCCGAGGAGCACCCTGAGGCGCCGATGCCCGGACGCACCCACCTCCAGCACGCGCAGCCCGTGCTGCTCGCTCACCATCTGCTCGCGCATGCGTGGCCGCTGCTGCGCGATGTCGAGCGGCTCGTCGACTTCGACGACCGTGCCGGGGTCTCCGCGTACGGGTCGGGGGCGCTCGCCGGATCGTCGCTCGGACTCGATCCGCAGGCCGTGGCGGCCGATCTCGGGTTCGCCGATTCGGTCGAGAACTCGATCGACGGCACCGCCTCGCGTGACGTGTTCGCCGAGTACCTCTTCATCACCGCGATGATCGGCATCGACCTCTCGCGGCTGAGCGAGGAGGTCATCGCATGGGCGACGAAGGAGTTCTCGTTCGTCACGCTCCACGACGCGTACTCGACGGGGTCGTCGATCATGCCGCAGAAGAAGAACCCCGACGTCGCCGAGCTCACCCGGGGCAAGGCCGGACGCCTCATCGGCGATCTCACCGGACTGCTCGCCACGCTCAAGGCGCTGCCGCTGGCCTACAACCGCGATCTGCAGGAGGACAAAGAGCCGGTCTTCGACGCGACCGACACGCTCGAGCTCCTGCTGCCGGCGTTCACCGGGATGATCGCGACCCTGAAGTTCGACACTGAGCGGATGGCATTCCTCGCCCCGCGCGGCTTCGCGCTCGCCACCGACATCGCCGAATGGCTCGTCCGCCGCGGCGTGCCGTTCCGCGTCGCCCACGAGCTCTCGGGTGCGGCCGTCCAGCTCGCCGAGTCTCGCGACGTCGAGCTGTGGGACCTCACCGATGAGGACTACGCCGGGATCTCCGAACACCTCACCCCCGAGGTCCGCGAGGTGCTCACGACGCTCGGCTCGATCGACTCCCGCGATGCGAAGGGCGGGACCGCGCGCTCGGCTGTGGCCGTCCAGCTCGAGAACGCCCGCGCCGAGGTGGCCAGGCTGCGGACCTTCGCGGAGTCGCCGCGGAGCGTGTGAGGGGAACCCCCGGCCGCCTCGGCGGGGGAGGACTCACCCCGGACGGCAACGATGACGGTCCCACGTACGCCGTAGAATTGGGAGGGCCGGTTCGAAGCCGGCAGTCCACACAGTTTCGAAAGGACCGAAGTGACCGACGTATTCAGTGACCTCAAAGCCCGCGGGCTCGTGGCGGTGTCGACCGACGAGACCGCGCTCCAGACAGCTCTGGACGAGGAGTCGCTGACCTATTACGTCGGTTTCGATCCGACCGCGCCGAGCCTGCACATGGGCAACCTCGTCCAGCTCATCACGGCCTCGCGCCTTCAGCAGGCCGGGCACAGTCCGCTCGCGCTCGTCGGCGGGGCCACCGGACTCATCGGCGATCCGCGGATGTCGGGGGAGCGGACGCTCAACCCGCGCGAGATCGTCGAGGAATGGGTCGGCAAGATCCGTGCCCAGGTCGAACGCTTCCTCGACTTCACCGGACCGAACGCCGCCCAGGTCGTCAACAACTACGACTGGACGTCGGAGATCTCGGCGATCGACTTCCTCCGCGACATCGGCAAGCATTTCCCGGTCAACCGGATGCTCGCGAAGGAGTCCGTGTCCGCGCGCCTGAAGAACGAGTCCGGCCTGTCCTTCACCGAGTTCTCCTACCAGGTGCTCCAGGGCAACGACTACCTCGAGCTCTACCGCCGCTACGGCTGCACCCTGCAGACCGGCGGGTCCGACCAGTGGGGCAACCTCACCTCGGGCGTCGACCTCGTCCGCCGCGTCGAGGCGACCAGCGTCCACGCGATGGCGACCCCGCTCATCACGAAGGCCGACGGCACGAAGTTCGGCAAGACCGAGTCGGGCACCGTCTGGCTCGACGCCTCGCTGACCAGCCCGTACGCGTTCAGCCAGTTCTGGCTCAACGCCGACGACCGCGACGTCATGAAGTACCTCAAGGTCTTCTCATTCCGTCCGCTCGAGGAGCTCGAGGCCATCGGCGCCGAGTTCGAGGCCGCCCCGCACACCCGACTGGCGCAGAAGGCCCTCGCCGAGGATGTCACCACCCTAGTCCACGGACGTGAGCAGTACGATCAGGCGATCGCCGCGGCTGCCGCCCTCTTCGGCGGCGGCGAGCTGACCTCCCTCGACCCGGCGACCCTCGGTGCCGCGACCGCCGAGCTGCCGCGCGGCGAGGTGCCTGCGGCGTCGCTCGGTGCAGGTGTGCCCGTCGCCGACGCCTTCGTCACCGCGGGCATCGTCAAGTCCAAGGGCGAAGCGCGCCGAGCGATCAAGGACGGCGGCGCCTACGTCAACAACGTCAAGGTGTCCGGTGAGGAGCAGACGCTCACCGCCGACGACGTCCTCGACACCGCAGGTGGGGGAGTCGTCCTCCTGCGTCGCGGCAAGAAGACCCTCGGCGCGGTCGACATCGTCAGCTGAGACCGGAATCGATGAGCCTGGATCGGATGAGCCGATGAGCAGCGACGACGCCGCGCAGCGGGATGCCTCGCCGCACGGCGTCGGTTGTCCTCCGGGTGCGGATGGGCGGGATCTGACCGCCGAGGTCTACCGCCTTCACTACCGGGTGCTCCGCCTCGAACGGGCCCTGGTCCCCCTGTGCTGCCTCGGTGCGGCCGCTCTGCTCGTGCTCGGGACCTTCCTTCCGATGTTCACGGACACCGGCGCCGAGGATGCTGACGAGCCGGTTTCGGTGGCCGCGATCGCGGGCGCCGGGCTGTCGAACTCCGGAGCGGAGGTCCTGCTCGGAGAGGACTCGGGCTCGTCGGACTCCCAGGCGCTTCTCATCGCCTTCCTGGTGGGCTTCGTCGGACTGGCGATCATCGTGGCGATGCTCGTCCTCGTCGTGCTGCCGATCGTCGCCGCGGGGCTGATGACCGGCGGCCGGCGCAGATTCTCGCGGATCGTCGCTGTTCTCGGGCTGGTGGGCTCACTCGTCCCGGTGCTCCTCTCGCTCATCGCCGTCGGGCCCGACGAGTCCGATGCCGGGTGGGGCGGAGCAGTGCTGTTGGCAGGTATGATCGCCTCGCTGGTACTCGTATTCGCCCCGGGGCGTGAGGAAGCTGAGCGTCTCAGCTCGTGGTGAAAGGGCTGCGGCAGGCAGAGCTGCGAGGCGGAACCAGACCTCCGCGTAGGGATCTCCCCAGGCAGAAATGCAGACAACCGCAGTTGCCGACCCGGGTCATGGTGGACGACGATGGAACTCCACGACGAAAGAGGAGCGCACCGTGAAGACCCTGCTCAACCTCATCTGGCTGATCTTCTCCGGCCTGTGGCTGGCCATCGGCTACTACATCGCCGGCATCATCTGCTGCATCCTCATCGTCACCATCCCGTGGGGAATCGCCTCGTTCCGCATCGGCAACTACGCGCTCTGGCCCTTCGGCCGTGAGGTCGTCGACACCGGGACCGCCGGGATCGGTGCGACGATCGGCAACATCATCTGGCTCGTCGTCGCCGGCATCTGGCTCGCGATCGGACACGTCATCACGTCGATCCCGCTGTTCGTCTCGATCATCGGCATCCCGCTCGGATGGGCGAACATCAAACTCATCCCCGTCTCGCTCATGCCTCTGGGCAAGCAGATCGTCGACAGCGACGCCGTGCTGCCCAGGTACCACCAGCGGTGACGAGAACCGGACCTCAGTCCTGAGATGCCTGCTCCTGCAGCTCCTCGAGCGAGATCTCCCCCCGACGCACCGCTTTGAGCACCCGATAGGTCCGAATGACCCGCGGGAGTGCGATGACGAGCAGTCCGCCGAGCATGTTGAAGACGATGACGATGACGAACCACTGGAGGAACTGCAGGATTGAGATGTCGGCGCCGGCGAACATGGCCGCGAAGATCATGATCGCGTTGATCGCCCCGTGGAGCATGCTGAACCCGATGACGAGCAGTCCGGTGACCATGCAGACGATCGCGGTGACCACCTGATTCGTCGCCCCCTGTTGCATGCGCGTGGCCAGGGTGATCGTCGCTCCCGCGAGAAGGGAGAGCCCGATCATCACCGCGAGTGAGGGCTGATCGACGTAGCCGAGGGCCGTGTCGACGAGCACCGCGTGATAGTCGGGCAGGCCGAGGACGATGAGCCAGGCGAACGCCGCCCCGCCCACCAGGTTCGTCGCCAGGCTGATCACCCACAGGCGCACCAGCTGAAGCCAGTTCGCCTCTCCTGCGAGGACGGCATTGAGCGGCAGGAGGAACTCTTCGGTGAACAGCTCGGAATGAGCGAGTTTGAGCGCCAGCAGACCGATGCCGAAGGCCATGCCGGCGAGGATATCCGACCCGGTGGCCTGCTTGACGAGGATCATCGCCAGGATCCCCAGGCCGACGTCGATTCCACCGAAGAGACCGGTGACGATGAGTTCGGGCAGCTTCCGATTGAGACGCGCAGCTCCCTCGGTGACGGTTGCAGACGCCTCCTGGACGAGACCGTCTTCGAGGTCGAGATCGTTCTGGCCGAGACGTTCGCGCTGTTCCTTCTGGGTCATGGACCCAGTCTACGATCCGCGCATGCCGCCTTGTCGGATTAAGACGTCACATCTGGGCGGTGATCCGCCGGCTCGCCTGGAGAAGCGTCGAGGTGTGCCTCTCGAGCTCCTTCCTGGTCGTGTCCCCGGTGTTCGCGACGAGATTGATCGTGCCCAACAGGCTGTCGTCCGGTGACCAGATGGGCGCGGTCGTGCTCAGGCTGTCCTTGCTTCGCTCCGCCTCGGCGAGGAAATAGCCGGTCTCGCGGATCTGCTCGAGATCGTTCCGCAGCTCCTCGAGGTTCTGCAGGCGACCGCTCGAGAGGGCCACCGGCTCGTAGTCGGCGAGCAGGCGCTCCCGATCCTCTTCCTCGGCGTGTGCCAGCAAGACCTTTCCGCCGCCGACGAAGAGGCCGAGCACCTGTCCGACCGGGAACTGGTAGCTCAGGGGATTGGGGGCCTCGAACCGGGAGACGAGCACGCGGCGATCCGCCACCCGGACGAACACCGATGACGTCAGAGAGGTGTGGTCCGTCAGTGGTGAGAGCACGCTCGGCGCGACCAGGGCGAGCCGGTCCTGGAGGACGAACGAGTGCGACATCGGCAGCACCTGGGGACCGAGCGTGTAGCCGCGCGGGGTGCTCTTGAGGTAATCGCGCTTGACCAGCTGGCCGATGAGGCGCTGCGTCGTCGCGAGATGCAGTCCCGTTGCGCGTGAGATCTCGGTCAGGGTCACCGGTTCGTGGGTGCTCGTCACGCACTCGAGGACATCGAGGGCTCGATCGAGCGTCCGTCCCTGGTTGTTCGTCGTTGCCACCGAATGTCCTCCTGAAATCGCCGACGGACCCATCTTCGCAGAGCGAATCGTCGCTGCAGCCCTTGACTTGACGCAGCGGCTGGATCACACTGATCACCACCTACTACACAATGATAGAAACTATCACACAATGATAGGAGCGCGAAGATGCGTGTTGCAGTACTCGGTCTCGGTGAAGCCGGATCGCTCTATTCGGCGGCCTTCGTCGAGGCCGGATGTGAAGTCGTCGGGTTCGATCCGCGCCCGATCGATCCTCCCAGCGGGGTGTCGATGGCGGGCAGCATCGCCGAGGCGGTGGCCGACGCCGATCTCGTCCTCGGACTGACGACGGCCAGGCCATCCGTTGCGGTGGCCGAGGAGGCGTCGGAAGCACTGCAGGACGGCGCGCTCTTCCTCGACCTCAACGCCGCGTCGCCCACACGCAAACAGGAGGTCGCCGAAGCGCTCGGCCCGCGAGCGAAGGTCGTCGACGGTGCGGTCATCGGCTCCGTACCGCGCTACGGTGCCAGAGTCCGCGTACTCCTCTCCGGGGCTCACTCCGAGGAGGCCGCCGAGCTTCTGCGGATCGTCGGAGCCGACGCCGAACCCATCCAGGGACGCATCGGTGACGCCTCCCAGCGGAAGCTGCTCCGCAGCGTTTTCATGAAGGGTCTCGGCGCCCTCATCACCGAATCGATGCGGGCAGGAGAGGAGTCCGGGGAAGTCGACTGGATGCGTGCCCAGATCGCAGGGGAACTCGCCGATGGGGAGGCCACGCTCGATCGGCTCCTCACCGGCACCCGGACGCACGCACTCCGGCGCGCAGCCGAGCTCGGCGACAGCATCGACCTCTTGGCCGAACACGCACACCCCTGGCCGATGAGCGAGGCTGCCCGTTCCGTCCATCTCGGGGTGGGGCGAGCACAGGGTTCGAACCTTGCCGCCGAACTCGTAGCGCTTCCGACGTCCGCCCTCGGCGACGGTGGCGATCGCCTCGGATTCCTCGACTCGGGCATCAAACCCATGTGGGACAGTGCCCCCATCGCCGGACGGGCCTTCACCGTCCTCACACGTCCGGGAGACAATCAAGCCATCCATCGCGCGCTTCCACTCACCCGCCCGGGCGACATCCTCGTCATCGCCGGCGGCGGTGAGACCGACCGGGCGCTCATCGGAGAACTCATCGCTGAACGGGCTCAGATTCGGGGGATCGCAGGAATGGTCATCGACGGCGCCATCCGCGACGCGGCGGAGATCGCACAGCTCGGCTTCCCCGTGTGGGCGAGAGCCGTCTCACCGGCGGGCCCGTACAAATCGGGACCCGGGCGCCTCCGCGAGACGATCTCCGTCGCCGGAGCGGTCTGCCACCACGGCGACTACATCGTCGCCGATGCCGATGGAGTCCTCGTCGTCCCCGCGACCTCAGCCGAACAGGCGGTCGCAGCGGGCAGAGCGGTGATCGCCGACGAACAGCGACGTCAGAAGGAGATCCGCGCGACGGCTGCGAGCAGCACCCAGTCCTAGGACCCACCACCGATCAGAAAGGGGAGGACAACGATGCCTCTCGCCCTTATCGCCCTGGCAGTCTTCATCGCGGTCATCGTGATCTGGAATGTCGTCATCAAACGGAATATGGCCGAGGCGATGCTGCTCGGCTTCATCGTCACACTGCTCTTCGCGGGTGCCAACGCCCCACAGTTCGCCGCCGACGCCTTCGTCGAAGCCTCCGAGAACGAAGTGCTCTACGCCGCGGTCGCGTTCGTGTTCATGACCTACTTCGTCGAACGGACCGGGGTGATGAACAAGCTCATCACGATCCTCTCCTCTCTGCTCGGGCGTCTGCCCGGCGGGCCGGCCTATGTCGACACCGTCGCCTCGGCGGCCATGGGAGCACTGGCCGGGGGATCGAACACAGGCAACGCCGCCGCATCCGGGTCGATCACCGGCCCGTGGATGGTCCGCACCGGCTGGAAACGCGAACGTGCGGCCACCGTCATCGCCGGCAACGCGGGCCTCGGCGCGGCACTTCCGCCGAGTGCGTCGATGATCATCATGATCGGGTTCGCCGGAACCCTGGTGACGACGTCACAGGTGTATCTGGCGCTGCTCGTCGCGGGCTCGTACCAGGTGCTCCTGCGCATCGGACTGACTGCCTGGTTCGTCCACCGCGACGGGATCAGGCCGGAGACGGGAGCCGACCATGTCCCTCTGCGGACATCGCTGCGCCTCGGCTGGACCTCAGTGCTCGTCTTCCTCGGCGCGATCATTCCGATCCTCATCACCGTCGGACCTCTCGCGGACTTCCTCTCATCGATCGCCACGATCGGGGAGTCGCTGGGCAATATCTCACTCATCATGTGGATCCCGATCCTCATCATCGCCATCAGCGCGATCGTCGCCCGGAAGGAGCTCCCGAAGAGCGCTCGGCAATGGTGGGAGTTCCTCGCCGGTTCCGTCCCCCGCTTCTACACCATCGGCGCGATCCTCTTCTTCGCGATCATGGCCTCCGAGGTGCTGGCCTGACTGGGCCTCGACACCGATGTCACCTCGCTCCTGGAGACACTCGATCTTCCTCTCTGGCTGCTGGTCACGCTCATCGGCGTCCTCGTGGTCGTCGTCGCCGGTCCGCTCTCGTCGACAGCGACCCTGAGCGCGGTCGGGCAGGTGGCGCTGTTCTCGATGGTCGCGGCGGGCATCGACCCTTTGCTCGCCGTCGTCGCGATCCTCGTTTTCGCCTCGACGGAAGGCGCCTCACCGCCGGCCTCGGGATCGATCTTCGTCGCCTCAGGCCTCACCGAGGCGCAGCCGGAGAAGACATTCATCCCCCTGGTCATCTACTACGTCGTACCCATCTTCATCCTCGGCGTGCTCATCGCGCTGAGCATCGTCCCTGTTCCCCTGGGAGGCTGACATGAGAAACGCACTGAACACCATCCTGCTCCCGCTCTTCACCATGGCCATGGCGATCTTCCTCGTCCTTGCCTTCACCACCGTCATCACCCAGCTCGTCGGTCTCGTCTTCGCTCAGGGGGCGTGGATCGACACCGCCTATGAGGCGTTGGCGCGACCGAGCATCATCGCCGCCATCGTCGTCAGCCTCCTCGGCTACGCCTATTACACGACCACCGGCGCCGAGGCGGATGACTGATGCTCTGTCACCGGGCCGGCTGCGGGGATCCTCCCGCAGCCTGCCCTCGGGGCGCCCTCGTGAAGAGCCCCTTTCCCGCTTGACTACAGCGGTGACGGTTGTCACAGCCGAAGTTTCGGTTTTCGGGTTGCGTGGGGGTGTTCTGGTGGTCTAGAGTTATATCTCGTTCGCCTCACCGGGAACATCACAACAACGGGGTGTTTCCACCGGGTGTCACCAGCACAAACACGAGTTTGGCCGGGATACTTCCGGGTGTGTGGTTCGGGCGGACGCAATCCTGTGGATGCCCCCAACGAGCACGCGAATATTCGTGTGTGGTGTGGGTGTGTGTTTGTGGTTTGAGAATCCAATAGCGTGTTTGTTTGAACAATGTGATGCCAGAAATTTTTTCTGGTAAGACAACC
>NZ_FXZC01000006.1 GCF_900169275.1 Brevibacterium casei CIP 102111
CGGCGGTGGCCGATGCCGAGGCGGAAGCGGCGGCGTTGACGTTGACTGCGCCATCGGGATCGGTGGAGGCATCCGGGTCTGTCGAGGCATCCGGGTCCGCGGCTGAGTCAGGGTCGGTTGCCGCGTCTGGATCTGCCGTCGCGTCGGGATCAGTCGAGGCATCGGGGTCGGCTGCCGCATCCGGGTCTGCGGCTGCGTCCGGATCTGCGGTTGCATCAGGGTCGGCGGCCGCGTCTGGATCCGCGGCTGCGTCCGGGTCCGCCGAGGCGTCCGGATCTGCGGTTGCATCCGGGTCGGCGGCCGCGTCTGGGTCTGCCGCAGCGTCCGGATCCGTCGAAGCGTCGGCATCGGCCGCAGCCTGCGCCGAGGCTTCATTCGACGAGTCAGCGGTCGACGCGGCTTCTGCGGCGGCCGCAGGTCCGGCGTCAGCGGCTGCAGAGGCCTCCGCATTGGTGTCGTCAGTGTTGTCCGCCTGCGCCGCAGCCTGCGACGCCGCTGTCGACGAGGCGCTCGGATCTGTCGTTGAATCGGCCGAAGCCTGCGACGACGCATCCTCGGTGGCTGCCGATTCGGCCGCCGCTTCAGCGTTGACGTCAGCTGCTGCCGACGCGGTCGTGTTCGCATCGTTGTCGGCTGCGGCCTCCGAGGCAGCCTGGGCTGCGGGGTTGCCGTCGTCGTCGGCGGTGGCTGACGCGGACGCCGATGCCGCGGCGTTCGTGTTCGCGTCCGGGTCGGCTTCGTCCTCGGCGCTGGTGCGCACCGACGACGACGCGAGGTTGACGTCGACCGCGTCGGCGCCGGGAAGAACCTCGAGGCTGACCGCGTTGACCGTGAACATGTCCCGCGGTGCCGCCGCGGCTGCGAACGCCTCCGCCCGATCGCCCTGCTGTGGCACCGGCGTAGTGAATTGCTCGTTGATGGTGAGGTCGATGACTTCGTCAAGTGCCCCGAAAATTGGGTCGAGAGTCCTCAGGACGGGATCGATCAGTCCCGTGACGGAGCCCGACACCTCCTCGGCGGTCGCGGTGATGATCGAACCGACGACCGGTTTCGTCACCGCGAGGACCGCATCGATCACCGGCGTGGTGATCGCGCCCAGCACGGTCCCGACAGGGACTCCGAGCAACGAGAGATCGGTCGTCACCGTGGGCTGTGAGGAATCGGTTCCCGCGAGCTGCCCCAGAGTCGCGTCGACAGTCACGGTGCCGGTGACCGCGGGAACCCCCAGGGCCGAGATCCGTCCGGGCAGCTCGATCTTCACGTGCACATCGTTGAGTGCCTCGGTGAGAGTCTCGTTGACACGACCGCTGAGCGCCCCGAGAGCATCGGCGACGGCTGTCGTGATCGTCGAGATCGTGCTCGAGGTGAGCACCTTCGTGTTCGGCGCCAGTCCATTGAGATCCTCGCCGTTGCCTCCCTCGACGATCTTCGCGAGATCGATCGCGATGTCCCCCTCTGCGATGTCGATCGATACGATGCCCGACTTGTCCTCGAGCTTGTCCCGCACGGCGTTCTCGACGACGCTGTTGAGAACATCCCTGACCTCGACACTGACTGTGGTGTCCGCTCCGCCGACCCTCACCGAGGCGATGCCTGCGTTGACGTTGACACCGATCTTCGCGAGTTCGCCGGCGAGCCCCTCGTCGCCGATGGCATCCTCGAGTGCGCTGCCGGAGCCGTCGACAGCAGTCTCGAGGGCATCCGAGAGGTCCGCCAGGGCAGGGCTGGAGAGCGTGAGCACGCCGTCTGCGACGACGTAATCCGAACTCACGGTCTCGGAGTCAGCCTCGGCACGCGAGGCCAGCGCACCGAGTTCGAGGCTGAGGTCATCGACGACCTCGTCGGTGACATCGCTGAGCCCGAGCTGTCGCAGCAGGGGAGTGAGACTGACCCGAGCATTGCCATAAGCGCCGGGGTTGGCAGGATCGACGTTGATCGCCCCGTCCTCGCCCACTGCGCCTGCACTCGCGACTGCGCTGTCGTACGACGGAGCATGACCGAAGGCGTTGAACGCGCCGACCTCGCCGAGGTGGAGCAGACCGTTTCCATCGTCACCGCTGATCAGCGGCAGCGAGACGTTCGGGAGTTGGACGTTGAGCGCCTGCAGTGCGGCCACATCGAAAGGAGTGTGATCCGCGGTCGGACTCGACGGGTAGGTGCTTCGGGCGGAGGAGACGTCGAGAAGGTCGGCGCTGATGATGTCGGTGTCGATCAGCTGGCCGTGGGCCTCGGCGAGCTCATCCGGGTCGACGGGCACAGCGGTCCCCGGCGCGGTGATGAGAACGGTGAGGCCGACCGCCGTGGCGGCGGCGACTGCGCCCAGCGTGGCGCGACGTCGGTTGCTGGATCGGCTGCGAGTCGTCATGGCCCCCACTTCGGAAGAGATCGGCGTTGATTCTTGAGCATTGGCTGAGTGCGCACCGGCAGTCTGCCGAGCGTTCCATCACGAGATTACGGAGTCATGAAAAAGTAATCACGAGGTAATTCATAACGTTATAAATCCGTTACTGTTACCGGAAGGTAGAAAGTGCAGAGTCCAGCAGAGGTGTAGTGGGTAGTAATTATGAATTCAACTACGGGCGAGATTCACCGGACACCCAGCTGGGCGGCTTCGGTCGATCGGTGAGCACCTGGCCGCCGAGTCCCCTCTTCCTGCCTGGCAGGAGTGGCGATGCGACGGCAGATTCGGGCCGCGTCCGACGCGTGGATGAGCGCTCAGAAGGCAGATCGGTCCCGCCGGACTGTCCTGACCAAACCTCCGTCTTAAGCGCCGTTAATGAGAACTACAGAGGTGACGCCCGCGAGAGGAGTCCAGTCTGCGAGGCGTTCATCGCGTATGTCGACATCCTTCGATAGGGTGCGAGAACCGTGACGATCGAGGGCGGCCGAGCCGCCGCAGGAGGGCGCCCATGGGCAGACGTGTCGCCGTCATCGGCGCGGGCATCATCGGTGCCGCGGTCGCGAGAGAGCTTCTCCTGCGCGACGACGCGGTCGATGTCACCCTCTACGAGAAGGAGAGCGGACCGGCCGCGCACCAGACCGGACACAACTCCGGTGTCGTCCATGCGGGTCTCTACTACGAACCGGGCAGCCTCAAGGCGACGCTGTGCCGTCGCGGGGTGACCCTGCTGCGCGAGTTCGCCGACGCCCACGACGTCGCCGTCGACGAGTGCGGGAAGGTCGTCGTCGCCACCGATGACGTCGAGGTCACGCGGCTGCGCTCCATCTTCGAGCGGGCCGAAGCCAACGGCGTCCCCGACGTCGCGATGCTCGACGCCGATGAGCTCAGTGCCGTCGAACCGGGCGTTCGCGGCGTCGCCGCCCTCCACTCACCCCACACGGCGATCGTCGACTATCCCGGACTCACCGCAGCAGTCGTCGCCGACTTCCGACGCCGAGGCGGTCGGGTGCGCTTCTCGACGCGGGTGTCCCGGATCGAGCGCCGTCGGGGACCGCGAGGGGAGCGTGCCCTCGTCCGCTCGGACAGGGACGCCCACGAATTCGATGCCGTCATCGCCTGCGCGGGCCTCCAATCCGACCGACTTGCCGCCCGCTCCGGAGAGAGCCGCCAGCCCTCGGTGGTGCCGTTCTTCGGCCAGTACTTCATCCTCGACGACAGTGCCGGCGACGTCGTCAACGGCCTCGTCTACCCGGTCCCCGACCCGAAATACCCCTTCCTCGGCGTCCACGTCACCCGCCGCATCGACGGCGGCCTGATGATCGGACCCAACGCCTTCCTCTCCCTCTCCCGGGAGGGCTATTCGGGGCTCGGGTTCAGCCTCCGCGATTCGCTTGCCGTCGCCGCTGACACAGGCTTCTGGCGATTCGCCGCCGGCAATATGGCCACCGCCTGGCGTGAGATCGGAGGCGTCCTCTCCACCGAGCGCTTCGTCGCCGAAGCCGCCCGCTATGTGCCCGAGCTCGCCGGGGCCACCGGGCACCGGGCGACCCGGGGCATCCGAGCCCAGGCGATGAACCGCGACGGCACCCTCGTCGACGACTTCGTCATGGACCGGGCCGGACCGACGATGTTCGTCCGCAATGCACCCTCCCCGGGAGCCACCTCGGCGCTGGCCATCGCCGAACACCTCGTCACGGCCGCGGTCACCGACACCTGATCTCCGCACCGGTCACCCCGCCGGCCGCGGACAAGGCACCCGAACGCCGAATCAGCGCTGGTCAGGAGCGCACGTGGCGCCCGGACCCTTGGCCCGTCTAAGCTTGACCCGGCATCGCCGAGGCGCAACCCGGGATGCCGGTCACTGACACAGCGAAGAAGGAGATGCATGGCGGTTCTGGTCACCGGAGGTGCGGGATACATCGGCTCGCACGTGGTACGGCTGCTCACGGAGCGCGGTGACGACGTCCTCGTCGTCGACGACTTCTCGACGGGCATCGCCGAACGCGTCGACGGACTGCCCGTGCTCGACCTCGACCTCGCAGCCTCTGACGCCGAGGACCGCCTCGTCGCCGCCATCGAGGAGCACGGCGTCGACTCGATCATCCACTTCGCCGCGAAGAAGCAGGTCGGCGAATCCGTCGAACTGCCCCTGCACTACTACCGACAGAACATCGGGGGGCTGGCGAACGTGCTCGCTGCCGTCGACCGCACCGGCATCGACTCGCTCGTCTTCTCCTCCTCGGCCGCGACCTACGGCATGCCCGACGTCGCGCTCGTTCCCGAGGACCTCGACTGCCGACCGATCAACCCGTACGGGGAGACCAAGCTCATCGGCGAATGGATGATCGACAACGCGATCACCTCGGCGACGATGCGCGGCAAGGACTTCAACGCCGTCAAGCTGCGCTACTTCAACGTCGCCGGCGCGGGCTGGCCCGAACTCGCCGACACCGCGGTGATGAACCTCATCCCGATCGTCCTCGAACGTCTCGCCGCCGGCAAGGCCCCCGTGATCTTCGGCGACGACTACGACACTCCCGACGGCACGTGCATCCGTGACTACGTCCACGTCAAGGACCTCGCCGAGGCCCACATCGCGGCACTCGACTACATGAAGTCCGGGGACACCACCGAAACCGTGTTCAACGTCGGCACCGGCACCGGAGCCTCCGTCAAGGAGGTCATCGATGCCATCGCCGAGGCGACCGGACGTGAGATCGTCCCCGAGATGGGGCAGCGGCGGGCCGGTGACCCGCCTGCCCTCGTCGCCGACGTCACCCGGATCTCGGCCCTGCTCAGCTGGAAGGCCGAGTACGGTCTGCCCGAGATCGTCCGCAGCGCCGTCGCCGCCGCGGGAATGCTGCCCGACCCGAAGTAGGCACCGGCCCCGCGCCTGCCTGTCGGCCCCCCGGCTGCCGCCCATCGCACCGCCATGCCCTCAGGCATGCCCTGAGCTAGGAGACCCGCCCCGTGGATCCCACACCCTTCACCCCGTACGCCCTGCTCGTCGACGCCGGACTCATCGGCGGCCTCCTCGTCATCGGCACGATCCTCCGTGCCCGGATCCGGGTCCTGCAGACGATGATGGTCCCCGCGGGCGTCATCGCCGGGTTCATCGGTCTCGCGTTCGGACCCAACGGTCCCGGCTGGCTGCCCTTCTCCGACCAGCTCGGCACGTACAGCTCCCTGCTCATCGTCGTCGTCTTCGCGTGCCTGTCGCTGACGAGCGACTTCAACATCTTCAAGATCGGCCGCTCGGTCGCCGGTTTCGCCAGCTACGGGGTGCTCATCTACGCCACCCAGACGGCCTTGGGCATGGGGCTCGTCCTCTTCCTCCTCGGCCCCCTCCTCGGCGCACCCGACCATGTCGGACTCCTCCTCTTCGCCGGATGGGCCGGCGGGTTCGGCTCGGCGGCGGCGATCGGCACCGTCTTCACCGAGGCAGGCGACCCCTCCGTGCAGTCGCTCGCCTTCACTGCCGCGACCGTCGGCATGCTCACGGGCATCATCGGCGGGATCATCCAGGCGAAGTTCGGCGCCAAGAAGGGCTATGCGCGCGAATTCGCCGGCATCGGCACGGTCCCCACGGAACTGCGCACCGGCGTCCTCGACCACGACGAGGACAAGCCGCGCATCGGCACGCACATGTTCTCCGCCAGCGCGATCGAATCCCTGACGTTCCAGGCCGGCATCATCGTCGCGGTCGCGGCCGGTGCGTACGGGGTCAACCTCATCCTCGGCGACCTCATGCCCGCGGTGACCTTCCCCCTCTTCTCGATCGCCTTCATCGTCGGACTGCTGCTGCGTGGCATCCTCGTGTCGACGAAGACGACGAAGTTCATCGACAAGGAGACGCAGAATTCGATCTCCGGCACCGCGACCGACGTCCTCATCGTCTGCGGCATCGCCTCGGTCGTCCCGAGCTTCGTCGCCGACCAGTGGCTGTCGCTGCTCATCCTCTTCATCGTCGGACTCGCCGTCTGCCTCTTCCTCGGCCTCGTCGTCGCCCCGCGGGTGATGAGCGAAGGGTGGTTCGAGCGCCAGCTCTTCACCTGGGGCTGGGCGACGGGAGCCGTGGCCACGGGCATCGCCCTGCTGCGCATCGTCGACCCCAAGCTCAAGTCGCGCACCCTCGAGGACTTCTCGCTCGCCTACCTGCCCGTCATCCCCGTCGAGATCGCCGCGGTGACCTTCGCCCCGCTGCTCGTCATCGCCGGTGCGGCCTGGGCGGTCGTCGGCATCTGGGGAGCCATCGCCGTGGCCGCGGCGGCCGTGGCCCTGTCGATCATGGCCGCGAACAGGCGGGAGCTCGTGCCGACCGCATAGTGCGATCCGCGTTCGCCGGATCCTGCCAGACGGACTAGGCTCGAAGGACAGCCGCAGTCGTCACCCAAGGGGAGGCTCTCCATGACCGAGCACATCGTCATCGGAGCCGGACTCGCCGGTGCTGCGACGGCACGTGCGCTCGCCGACCGCGGAGAGAACGTCACCGTCCTCGAGCAGCACACACCGGCCACTGCGCTGGGCAGTTCGCACGGTTCGGCGCGGATACTGCGCTTCGCCTATCCGCAGCGCCTCTACGTCGACCTCGTCGTCGCCTCCCGCGCGCTGTGGGCCGACATCGAACAGGCCGCCGGTGTCGAGCTCATCACCGCCACGGGTGCTGTCGACCACGGCGAGGTCAGGCACGTGAGCGAGCTCGCCGCCGTGTTCGACACCGTCGGCATCGAACATGAGGTGCTCTCCTCGGCAGAGGCGACCGCGCGGTGGCCGCAGATGAGGTTCGACACCGAGGTCCTCTGGCATCCCGCAGCCGGCGTCATCGACGCCGAGACCGCGGTGACGGCGATGCTCGACCTCGCCGTCGCCACCGATCGGGTCCGCGTCCTCGAGGACTGGACCGTCGCCGAGGTGGGACGACGGTCCGGGGGCGGCTTCCGTGTCACCTCGGCGAGCGGGGGTGCCGTCGACGCGGACACCGTCATCGTCGCAGCCGGCGGATTCCTGCCGGCCCTCCTCCCTCACCTCGGTCTGCCGGAGGGCTTCCGGGCTGCGCTGCCGAGGTTCGACGTGCGGCAGGAGCAGGCCTTCCACTTCCCCTATCGCAACGCAGACGACTCGGGACAGCCTGCGGCAGCGTGGCCGACGTTCATCCACAAATCGGGGGAGATCTTCACCTATGGGCTGCCGGGTGGGCGCGACGCCGGTTTCTCGGGGCTCAAGCTCGCGGAATTCAATGGGGGCAGGGTGATCCCCTCCGCGCTCGACCAGGACGGCCGGATCACCCCCGAGATGCGCGAGCGGATGACCGACTACGTCCGACAGCACCTGCCCGGCCTCGCCCCCGAGCCTTACGCGGAAACGACCTGCCTGTTCACGAACACTCCGAGCGAGGACTTCCTCATCGACTCCGCCGACGGCGTCGTCCTCGTCTCCGCGTGTTCGGGTCACGGAGCGAAGTTCGCCCCGATGATCGGCGAACTCGCCGCCGACCTCGCCACCGGACAGGGCAGGGTACCGGAGGAGTTCCGCGCCGCACACCATGCCCGGTAGTGCTCGTCGGGAGCGGAGCTCCCGGCGACCTCACGCCGAGCTGATCGTCAGCCACGTGGTCACCTCAGCGGCGAACGCTTCGGGAGCCTCGAGCACGGCCAGATGCCCGACCCCGGGGAAGCGGGTGACATCGACCGGGCCGGGAAGCGCTTCGGCGAGGCGGCCCGCCTGCTCGACGGGGAGCCACGGGTCGTCCTCGCCCCAGCCGACCCGCACGGGGCAGCGGACCTGGCCGAGGCGCTCGGAGATCGGCTCCGTGTCCACCGGTGACAGGGCGGCGATCTGCGCATAGAACGCCGCCTGCCCGTCCGGAGTCGACCACGGTCGAGCGAGTTCATCCACCCACTCCTCCGAAAGTTCCGGTCCGCCGGCGCCGGTGATGTAGGCGTGGACGAGTGCCTGATGCAGCGGCGGGGGAAGGGCGGCGAAGACCGACTCGTTGTCCGCGACGAGCCTGAAGAACGGTGAGCCCCACGGGGGCAGGGTGACGATGTCGCTGAGGTGGAGCGAGGCGAACTCGACTCCCTCGAGCAGATGCGCACCGAGGGCGGCGGCTCCGCCGATGTCGTGGGCGATGACGTGCGGTCGCTCGAGACGCCACCGGCGGATGAGCTCGGCCAGTCGACGGCGCTGGGCGACGAGATCGACGGGGACCCCCGCCTCGGCGGTGGTGGTGATCGAGGCACCGTAGCCGGGCATGTCCCAGAGGAACACACGGTGAGTCGAGCTCAGGGTGCGCGCGAGCGGCCACCACATCCGTGACGACCACGGAGTGCCGTGGCAGATGACGACGTCGTCGCGGCCGTCCCCGCTCGCCGGGCCCAGCTGCCATGTGGCGATCTCGGCCGTCGTCGGCGGCGAGTGGGCATCGGCGCGCACGGTCACGGAGACGAACTCGGGTGGCGGGCGTTCCTCGTCCATGGTCTGACGATAGACCCTCGGACTGACACGAGATCACGGTGCCGGACAGGGGGAGAGGGGACTCAGGTGTCGTGCGGGAGATTCCCCGGGTGTCGGCTGTCACAAAACGACTTATGGCAGGCATGATGGGCACTATGAGCATTGATCTGGACATCGCCCTCGCCGCCGAGCTCGATCCCATCGTCGACATCGCCGCCGCGCTGAACCTCGATCCGAAGGACATCGTCCCGTTCGGCTGGACGAAGGCGAAGGTTCCCATCGATGTCCTCGACGCGGCCGCGGAGTCGGCCACGGATGGCAAGCTCATCCTCGTCACCGCGATGAGCCCGACACCGGCCGGGGAGGGCAAGACGACGACGAGCATCGGCCTCACCGACGGTCTCAACGAACTGGCGAAGACGAATCCGGAGATCGGTCAGGCCGTGCTCGCCCTGCGCGAACCGAGCATGGGACCGGTCTTCGGGATGAAGGGCGGGGCAGCTGGCGGCGGATACGCCCAGGTCGTGCCGATGGAGGACATCAACCTCCACTTCACCGGGGACTTCGCCGCGATCGCCGCCGCGAACAACCTCGCCGCGACGATGCTCGACAACCACATCCACCACGGCAACGAACTCGACATCGACCCCCGCCGCGTCCACATCCGCCGGGTCGTCGACCTCAACGACCGGACCCTGCGCAACGTCACGATCGGCCTCGGCGGACTCAATGGGGGAGTGCCCCGAGAGGACCACTTCGACATCGTCGTCGCCAGCGAGGTCATGGCGGTGTTCTGCCTGGCCACCTCGGTGGCGGACCTCAAGGAACGGCTGGGACGGATCGTCCTCGCCCACACCCGCGACCGCACCCCCGTCACGGTGGCCGACATCGGTGCGGCAGGCGCGATGACCGCGCTGCTGCGTGATGCGCTCGCCCCCAACCTCGTCCAGAGCCTCGAGCACTCGCCGGCGTTCATCCACGGCGGGCCGTTCGCCAACATCGCCCACGGATGCAACAGCCTGCTCGCGACGAAGGCGGCGCTCACCCTCGGCGACTGGGTCGTCACGGAAGCCGGCTTCGGTGCCGACCTCGGGGCCGAGAAGTTCCTCGACATCAAGTGTCGGGCCGCCGGGATCTGGCCATCGGCCGTGGTCGTCGTCGCCACCCTCCGCGCCCTGAAGTACCACGGGGGCGTTGAGGTGAAGGACGTCCAGACCCCGAACACCGAGGCGGTGCTCGAGGGGATGAGCAACCTCGTCCACCACTGCACGAACCTACGCGAGATCTACGGCCTCACCCCGGTCGTGTGCTTCAACCGCTTCCCCTCGGACACTGATGAGGAGATGGCCGCCGCGATCGAGCACCTTGACTCGCTCGGTATCGCCGCCGTCGAATCGATCCACTGGGCCGACGGAGGCAAGGGTGCGCTCCGCCTTGCCGAGGCGGTCGTCGAGGCTGCCCGGAACGCCGGGGACGGCGACCCGGCGGAGCGGGCCCGGTACAGCTACGAGCTGAACCAGCCGCTCGAGGACAAGATCCGCACGATCGCCCAGCGCATCTACGGCGCCTCCGACGTCGAGATCCCTGCGAAGGTGAAGCGCAAGCTGAAGCAGATCACCGAGGAGGGCTACGGGGACGCACCGATCTGCGTCGCGAAGACCCAGTACTCGCTGAGCACCGATCCCAGCCTGCGCGGTGCCCCGACAGGCCATGTCATCGAGGTCAGGGACGTCCGGCTCTCGGCGGGGGCGGGATTCGTCGTCGTCATCGCCGGGGACATCATGACGATGCCCGGCCTGCCGAAGGAGCCCTCGGCGCTGAAGATCGACGTCACCGAGGACGGGGACATCACCGGGCTGTTCTGAGCGATCGGCGTCCCCGGCTCACCCGGCTGGTTGGAGTCGGCGCGGTCCGCGCCGCCCTGCGCGCCTGTCGTCAGTTCCGGGGCTTCTGCAGCCACGGGCGCAGCAGCCGGGTGCTCACGGGCAGGAAGATGTAGGTCATCAGCGGGGTGAGGATGCAGATGTTGAGGAGGACCGCGAGCACCGGCGGCCAACTCTCGAGGTGCGGCATGAGGAGGAACGTCGAGAGCAGGCTGAGGGGGAAGAAGGGGAGGAAGATGCTCACGGCCTGCTTCCACCTCGGCGGGACGACGGTCTCCGGGATCGTCACCGCGTTCTCCCCCTGCGGTTCGAACCAGCCCTCGATGCCCGTGCGGTGCTCGACCTTGGTCGTCTCGACGAGTTCGGCGGCGCTGTCGATCCACCACTGCCGGTCGTCGGATTCGTCCCAGGCCTTGAGCGACTTCGCGTCGGCGAAGCGGTAGAGCACGTGCCATTCGTCGGAGTCCGGAGAGGTCCGCACCCATCCGGACCCGAGGTAGCCGGTGCGTTCGCGGACGAGTTCCTGTCCTGCCTGGACCCACGCGTTGAAGCGGCGGTGCTGTCCGGGCAGGACGGTGCGGGTGATCGAGACGGTGATCGGAGACGGCTGAGGCATGATTGCGATTATAGGGACCCGCCGTATGTGACCTGCGTCGGGGTCGGTCAGCCTCTCACCCGCTCGAGCACTGCCGTCAGCGCGCCCGCGAGCCGTGCCCGTGTGGCCTCGTCCATCCACGCGGCCCGCAGCTGGGCGTTGAGTCCGCCGGGAGTCTCGTGGGCGGCGACGAGCTCGGAGATCGGCGTATCGGTCTCTGCCAGTGTCGTCCCAAGACCGACGAACTGTCCGCGGACGATGGTCTCAGCATCGGTGCGCGCCCAACCCTGGTCGATGAGCCAGTCGGTGATGACCTCGAGGAAGGCGAAGTGCGCGGACATCGTCGCCGTCGTCGCCGACAGTGTGCTGAACATCGCCTCGGTCTCGGCGACCACGGTGCCGCCGAGGCGGTCGAAGAGTTCGACGGTCGCCGACTCGGCAGGGAAGACGGCGGTGACCCCGCGGCGTTCGCGCACGGCCGGCAGCGGGATGACGCGGACGATACGGGGATCGTGGGGCAGGAGCGCGCGGAGCCTGTCGAACGGCACTCCCGCCACCGCACTGACGACGGTGCGGTCGGCGGGGATCTCGAGGGCGGTGAGGACGTCGTCGACCTGGTCGGGAAGGACGGAGACGATGATGAGGTCGCTGCGGTCGACGACGTCCTGGTTGTCGGCGGCGACCTCGACGCGCGGATGACGTTCGGCGAGGTCGGCGGCGCGCTCGCGGCTGCGTGGGGAAAGGACGATGTCGGGCGCGGTCGCCTCGGTGCCTCGCGCAGTCGGTGCGTCGTCGGCGCACAGTCCGTCGACGATCGCCGAGGCGATCTCTCCGACGCCGATGATTCCGATCGTCGTGGTCATGGTGCCTCCCGGGTGGGTCGAGTCGGATGCGGGTGTCTTCGCATTGTGTCATCGGTGGGGGAGTGCGAGTAGGCGTCTGTGAGTTCGGCGCCGATGCGGGCGAGTTCGGTGCGGACCTCCGGCGGGTCGAGGACCTCGAGGGTCCGTCCCCAGCCGGCGAGCTGCTCGGCGAGGGCGACGACGAGGTTGCCGCCCACCGTCACGAAGACGGTGTCCGTGTCCTCAGCGACGACCGTGAGGTACCGACCGAACTGGGCCTCGAGGATCGGCAGCGTCCAGGCCGGACAGCGGATCCGTGCCGTGACCGATGAGCGGAGGGATTCGACATCGGCGACGTGGCGGGCCCAGAATCCGGCGAGATCGAAATCGCGCGGGCGACCCGTCCTCGTCGGGTCATCCTCGGGACGCGGGGGTCCGACGACGACACCGCCGAGGCGGTCGACCCTGTAGGTCCGAGCTCCGTCTGCGGTGTCCGCGGTGTCCGCAGGGTCGGCGACGAGGTACCAGACGCCGGCCTTCGCGACGAGTCCGAGCGGCCGCAGGGCCGTGTGGCGGCCGGTGCCCTCGCGTGAGGTGTAGTCGGCCTCGATGAGGCGGTCACCGATAAGAGCGGCGCGCAGAGCCTCGAGTCTGTCCCGGAACGCGTCGTCGCTCATCGGCGTCCGACTCCACGGGGTGTGGTCGTAGTGGATCGTCGTGGCGAGGACCTCCGCCTCGGCGCGCAGGCTCTCGGGAAGCGCGCGGATGAGCTTGCGCGTGGCGAGCCGGGTGTCGGGGTCGGAGAGCCCGGCCGTGCCGAGCATCCAGAAGAGCGACCGCGCTTCGGGCCCGCCGAGCCCGGTGAGGTTCGTACGCGCACCCCCGAGCAGCCCCCACCCGCCTCCGCGCCCGGGCCGGACGTGGACCGAGACTCCGGCGGCCGACAGCGCTTCGAGGTCGCGTCGGGCGGTGGCGAGGGAGACCTCGAGTTCGGTGGCCTCCTCGGCGGCGGTGACCTGATCCCGGCTCTGGAGGAAGAGGAGGAGGGCGAGAAGTCTGTCCGCGCGCATGGTCCGAGTATTCCAGGAAAAGTAGTCAGAGGATGAGCACTTTGGGCGGAATCATCGACGATGACCCCACACCCGCGTCGACACGACGCCGATTAAGGAGAACGACATGAGCACTCTGACAGGTCTGACGACGATGGTCCTCACCGCTGACGACGTCGCCGCGGCGGCCGACTGGTACGCCGACGTCCTCGGCATCTCACCGTACTTCCTACAGCCGCCCGAGGGCGAGCCGGCCTACATCGAGTTCCGCATCGGACCAGACGAGGACGAACTGGGCATCATGAGCCGGGTCTTCGCGCCGGAGGGCACAGCACCGGGCAGCAGTTCGGTGACGTACTGGCACGTCGACGACGTCGATGCGACGCTCGACGACCTCGTCTCACGGGGCGCCTCGGTGCACTCACCGGTGACCCCGCGCGGGGAGGAGTTCGTCACCGCCTCGGTGATCGACCCCTTCGGCAACGTCCTCGGGCTCATGCGCAGCCCCCCATTGGGCCGGGCGGCACTGAGGGCCCGAGGATTGCGGACCAGGTGCCCTGCCAAGGTGCCCTGATGGCGGGCGGAGAGATGCTCGCGAGCGATTTGGTTAGGCTATCCAAACTCATTAGGATCCAGAGGTTGTGAAGACGAATCGCGTTCGCCGCCTCCTGACACTGTCCGCCTCGATGCTCGGCATCGCTCTTCTTGCCTCGGGCTGCACGGCAGCCGCGAGCGGACAGGGTGCCTCCGAATCCGCCGCAGCCTATACCGTCACCGATGCGATGGGCGAGGTGGAGTTCGCCGGCGCGCCGCAGCGTGTCGTCGCCCTCGATTCTCCGGCTCTCGACGCCCTCATTGCCCTCGGCGTCACGCCCGTCGGAGCCTCGGAGGTCCGGGAGGGCACGGGATTCCCCGACTATCTTGCCGCTGACCTCAGTGGAACGGAATCGGTCGGGACGATCATGGAGCCGAACCTCGAGGCGATCGCGCAGCTCGACCCCGATCTCATCCTCGGCTCGAAGGTCCGCCACGAGGAGGTCTACGATCAGCTCTCCGCCATCGCTCCGACCGTCTTCGCCGCTGATTCGGGAACGAACTGGACCGAGCAGGCGACGCTGACGGCCGCCGCCGTGGACAGGGCCGAGGAGATGGACACACTTCTCGATGATCTCTCCTCCCGGGCCTCCGCTGTCGGCGCGGAGGTCGGTGCGAAGGGCACGACTGCTTCGATGGTACGCTTCCGCACCGAGAGCTTCCGCCTCTACGGACCGGAGACGTTCTCCGGCTCGATCCTCACCGATATGGGCTTCGACCTGGGGGTCCGCGACTGGAACGAGTACTCGATGATGGAGCTCAGTCCCGAGCGCTATGAGCTCATCGACGGTGACGTCGTCTTCCACACCGGGGCCGGGGCCGACGCCGAGGCGACGACCCAGTCGACGGTCACCGAACTGTGGGGCGGACAGCCTGCTGTCGCGGCCGGGAAGGTGTTCCCCGTCGAGGACGACACATGGATGGTCGGCATCGGGGTCATCGGCGGCAACCTCATCGTCGACGACGTGCAGGCCGCGCTCGGCTGACCGACGCGAAAGAGCGCCCGCGTCAGCGGCGGATTCCACACGGGAATCACCGTCGGTACGGGCGCTCTCTCGGTGCGGGGTGGGCGAAGTGAGGCCCAGCCGCTCAGCCGATCAGAAGCTCGGGAGCACCGAGCCGTCGGACCACTTCTCCTCGATGAACTTCTTCACCTCGGGGGTGTGGAGCAGGTCGTTGAGTTTCTTGATGTTCTCATCGTCCTTGTTCTCCGTACGCACGGCGAGGAAGTTGCCGTACGGGTTGTTCTCGGCCGATTCGATGAGGATGCCGTCCTTGGCGGGGCTGAGGCCGGCCTCGAGCGCATTGTTGCCGTTGATCACGGAGGCGTCGACGTCTTCGAGGGTGCGCGCGAGCTGGGCGGCGTCCGCCTCGACGAACTCGATGTTCTTCGGGTTGTCACGCACGTCGGAGAGCTTCGCGCTCACCGCGTCGACGCCGTCGTTCAGCGTGATGAGATCGGCCTCTTCGAGCATCTTCAGCGCCCGACCCTGGTTGGCGGGGTCGTTGTTGATGCCGATCTTCGCGCCCTCGGGCAGGTCCTTGACGTCCTTGACCTTGTTCGAGAACAGAGCGAAGGGCTCGAGGTTGATCGGTTCGAAGCCGGTGATCTCGTAGCCCTGGCCGTCGATCTCGGAGTCGAGGTACGGCTTGTGCTGGAAGTAGTTCGCGTCGATGTCGCCGTCGGAGAGCGCCTTGTTCGGCAGGGTGTAGTCCGTGTACTCCTTGACGTCGATGTCGAGTCCGGCATCGGCGGCGAGGTTCTCGTCGACGAAGCGGAGGATGTCGCCCTGTGGCACCGGGGTGGCGCCGACGGTGAGCTTGGTGACGTCGCCGTCCTTCTGCCCGACGGTGTCGGTGCCGCCGCCGACGAGGCCGCAGCCGGTCAGGGCCAGGGTCGCTGCCGCGGCGACTGCGATGAGCGTGGTCTTCATGACTCTCCTTGATTGTGTCGTTCGTTGGTGAAGGTCTGTCGGGTCCGCGGTGTGACCACGGGAGGGTGCGGGTCGGGCCGCCTCAGCGGTGGTCGACGAGGCGGGAGATCCGGTCGCCGGTGAACTGGATGAGGGCGACGATGAGGACGAGGACGATGATGCAGGCGAGCATCGTGTCCGACTGGTAGCGCTGGTAGCCGTAGGAGATCGCGAGCGCTCCCAGCCCGCCGCCGCCGACCGCTCCGGCCATCGCCGTGTACGACACGAGGGTGACCGCGGTGACTGTAGCCGCTCCGATGAGCCCGGGCAGGGCTTCGGGGACATAGACCTGCCGGATCACCTGGCCGTTCGAGGCCCCCATCATCAGCGCCGCTTCGACCTTGCCCTCGGAGACCTCCCGCAGGGCGTTCTCGACGAGGCGGGCATAGAAGGGGATCGCCCCGACCGTGAGCGCGACGACGGTGGCCTGCCACCCCAGCGCCGTGCCGACCATGAACCTGGTGAACGGGATGAGGGCGATGATGAGGATGATGAAGGGAATCGAGCGGGTGATGTCGACGATGAGGGAGAGCACCCGGTAGAGCACGGGGTGCGAGTTGAGCCCGCCCTTCGACGTCGTGAACAGCCAGATCCCCAGGGGCAGCCCGAGGAGGACGGCGAGCCCCGTCGACCACAGGGTCATGAGCAGGGTCTCGATCGTCGCCGGCCACATCTGGTCGGTGATCGCGGGGTTGTCGAACCATATGGGATCGTTCACTTGGCTGCCACCTCCTCGGCGTGGATGCCCTCAGAGTCGAAGGCGGCGATGAGCTCCCCCGCCTGGTCGGGACCGGAGACGGAGAAGCGGATGCGACCGACCTGACGGTCCTCGACGGTCTCGACGGCACCGGCGAGGATCGCATCGGCGCCGATGTCGACGCTGCCAGCGCACGTGAGCACCCGCGGCAGCGTCGTGCCCGCCAGAGCCACCTCGACGATCCCGGACTCACCGTCGCCGAGGCTGACGGGAGGGAGGGGGACGAGATCCTTGGCCAGGGACGAACCCGGTTCGGCGATCACCTCGGCGAGCTTCCCGGTCTTCGCGACCCGACCATCGGCGAGCAGGGTCACGGAGTCGCAGATCTCGCGGACGACGGACATCTCGTGGGTGATGATGAGGACGGTGATGCCCAGACGGTCGCGCAGGGAGCGGATGAGGCCGAGGATCTGCTCGGTCGTCGAGGCATCGAGGGCCGAGGTCGGCTCGTCGCAGAGGAGGACCTTCGGTTCGGCGGCGAGAGCACGGGCGATGCCGACGCGCTGACGCTGACCGCCGGAGAGCTGCGCGGGATGGTTGTCGAGGCGGTCACCGAGGCCGACGAACTCGAGGAGCTCCCGGGCCTTCGCCTGACGTTCGGCCTTGCCGACACCGGCGATCTGCAGCGGGTGGGCGACATTGTCGAGCGCGGTGCGCGAATCGAGGAGGTTGACGTGCTGGAAGACCATGCCGATGTTGCGCCTTGCCTGGCGCAGCCCGGCACCCGTCTGCTCGGTGAGATCCGTGCCGTCGATCGACACCGTGCCCGAGGTCGGACGCTCGAGGCCGGTGAGGCAGCGGATGAGCGTCGACTTGCCGGCGCCGGAGCGACCGACGATGCCGTGGATCTCTCCCGCAGGCACGCTGAGGTCGATCTCTTCGAGCGCGACGGTGTTGCCGAACACCTTCCGCAGACCGCGCAGTTCGATCACGGGCCTCTCCTCCTGGGATGTCTGGGGTGGGTGGCAGGCGGTGGCCTGCTCCCTCGTCGGGGCGCACAGGCACCGGGTGAGGGCACATGTGCGGACGATTCAGCATGCCAAGGTGTGTGATGAGGCTGTGGTGCCCATGACACAAAAGGACGCATAGCGAGCCGAACGTGACGAAGACCTCAGCGGCGAGGGGTGTCGAAGGCGGTCGCGCGCCCTGAGTGAACATCTGGGGTCGTGGTTTCGTCCGCGGAAGTTACCTCTGGGTTCAATCCGATGACATTGTCCGTCCATAGTCTCGATCGTCGTGGCTGTGCGCATGTCCGCGTCGCAGCCGAACGCGACAGAGAGGCGGAGAATGAACGACGACACCCCCAACGGCACCGAGGATCGCCGAGCAGACAGCGAGCGCTCGAAGGGCTCGGCGGCGTGGAACCGGCGCGGCATGCTCCAAGCCGCAGGCGTGACGGCGCTCGGCGCCGGACTGGCCGGCATCGGCGCGGTACCTGCGGCGGCGAAGCCGTGGAAGGACAAGAAGCCGAAGAAGGCCAAGAAGGACAAGGGGAGGTCCGAGGAGGGGATCGTGCGCGGCGAGCTCGCGTTCCCCGCGTCGGGCGCGTTCACCATCGTTCAGTTCAACGACACCCAGGACTCCCACACGACGGATGTGCGCACGACCGAACTGCAGAATGCGGTCCTCGACGATGCCAAGCCGGACTTCGTCGTCATCAACGGCGACGTCATCGACGGCGGCCCGAAGACGGTCACCGAGGTCAAACAGGCCATCAACAACGTCGTCCTGCCGATGGAGCAGCGGCAGATCCCCTGGGCGCTGACTTTCGGCAACCACGATGAGGACAGCACGGGCAAGACGGGCTTCGACGAAGCGGACATGATCGACTTCATCAGCCAGTACCGTTATAACCTCAACACCACCGGCGCCGACGTCACCGGCACCTCGAATCAGGTGGTCACGGTCTCCTCGTCGACCGGCGACGATGACGCCTTCGCCATCTGGCTCCTCGACTCCGGCCGCTACGCCCCCAAGGAGATCGCCGGCCAGAGCCTCGAGGGCTACCCGAACTGGGACTGGCTGCGCTTCGACCAGATCGAATGGTACGCCCAGGCGTCACGAGCCCTCGAAGAGCGCGCCGGCCGTCTCGTCCCTGGCCTCGTCTTCCAGCACATCGCGCTCCACGAGCACCGGATGATGTGGTACTCGAGCATCGACTTCCGCGGCGAGTCCGCCCACCCGGCGGCGAAGAAGAAGCACTCGATCGTCGGCGAGCGGAACGAGAACGAGTGCCCGGGGCCGTTCAACTCCGGCATGTTCAACGCGATGCTCTCGAGAGGCGATGTGCAAGGCCTGTTCGTCGGTCACGACCACATCAACACCTATTCGGGTAACTACTTCGGCATCGAACTCGGCTACTCTCCGTCGACCGGCTTCGGACCCTACGGGCTGCCGGGGGAGAAGCGGAACCAACTGCGCGGTGCCCGCGTCTTCACCCTCGAAGAGGGCGTCGATGGCGTCTACACCGGGTCCGAGGTCAGGTTCGCCCGCGACTACGGCATCGACATCAGCCCAGCCGCCCAGCGCGGCACACCTGCGGAGTTCCCCGAGTACGTGAAGTGAGCTGAGCGTCCGGGACGCTGAGTACGGCCCTCGCTGTCACCCGTGTCACACGGGTTCCAGCGAGGGCCGTACTCAGGACCGCAGCGGATCAGCTGTCAGCCCGTGACCAGGCTCGATGCTCTTCCAATCCGGTTCTCAGCTTCGTCAGAAGGCTCTTGACCTGAGCGCCGGTGAAGATGCCGGAGTCGGAAGCAGGGACCCCATACTCCTCGAGAAGGGCGTCCGCACCACCAGCGACAGCGATGAACTTGAGGTGCCGCCACGCTTCGGAAAGCAGCAGACCCACCACCGGGTCGGCGTCGACGCCGTCGAGGAGCAGCAGCGCATCAAGCTCACTTGAGGCAGCGGTGAGGTAGGTCCGCTCGACGGGGACATCTCCGACCCGACCGCCGACAGGAGCGATGGTGATCGGCACCATCCCCGCCTCGACCAGGAAGTCGCGAGCCGTGACGACGTGCTTCGGGTCAGTCTTCGACCCGGTGACGATTCCGACTCTGCGGCCGTCGACCGGCCACTTCTCACCGATCTGGGAGAGTGCGGGACTGGCGGCTACGTCGTCGGCAGGGGGTGTGTTCGGCCTTCCCGGACTCAGCCCGAGACCCGAAGCGACCCGTTGGGCGAGTTCGGCGTCGACTGCCGCCAGTACGTCGACCTCGCGCTGCCTGATCGTCTCGTCCCAGCATTTTCCGAGCTCGAAGGTGAAGGCGTCGACGAGGTGCGACTGTTCCACGGGTGTGAGACTGAGCCAGAACATGCGGGCCTGCGTGAAGTGGTCGTCGAACGAGACCGGGGAGCGGCGTTCCTTGACCGACTTCGGCAGCTCTTGGGCGATCTCGACGAACGTATGGTCGTCATCCGGGTCGGCAGTGAAGGGGTTCCCGCCGTCCAAGGTGTTGGGCTTGTACGGGGCGACCCCGGTGTGCACGGCGGTCTGGTGCATACCGTCACGGAAGAGGTCGTTGACCGGACAGTGGGGGCGGTTGATCGGGATTTGGCTGAAGTTCGGTCCGCCGAGGCGAGAGATCTGCGTATCGAGATACGAGAACAGCCTTCCTTGGAAAAGTGGGTCGTTCGTCACATCGATGCCGGGTACGAGATGTCCAGGATGGAACGCCACCTGCTCCGTTTCGGCGAAGTAGTTGCTCGGGTTGCGGTTGAGAGAGAGCTTGCCGATCGGTTGGACGGCGACGAGCTCTTCGGGTACGAGTTTCGTCGGATCGAGGAGATCGATCCCCTCGAAGGTCTCCTCGGGGGTGTCGGGGAACACCTGGATGCCGAGCTCCCACTCGGGGAAGGCCCCTGCTTCGATCGTGTCGGCAAGGTCTCGACGGTGGAAATCCGGGTCGATGCCGTTGACCATCTGAGCCTCCTCCCAGACGAGCGAATGCACCCCGGCGGTCGGCTTCCAGTGGAACTTGACGAGCGACGTGTCCCCGTCTGAGTTCTCGACTCGGAATGTGTGGATTCCGAAGCCTTCCATTGTGCGGAAGGACCGTGGGATGCCGCGATCGGACATCTGCCACATCGTGTGGTGGGTCGCCTCCGTGTGCAGCGAGACGAAGTCCCAGAACGTATCATGCGCGCTCTGCGCCTGCGGGATCTCACGGTCGGGTTGAGGCTTCGCCGCATGGACGACATCAGGGAACTTGACGGCGTCCTGGATGAAGAAGACCGGGATGTTGTTGCCGACGAGATCGAAGACGCCGTCAGAGGTGTAGAACTTCGTGGAGAAGCCTCGGGTGTCTCGCACGGCATCGGCTGAACCACGGGAGCCGACCACAGAGGAGAAACGCGTGAACACCGGAGTCTCGACGCCCTTGCGGAGGAACTCCGCCTTTGTCACGTTGCTCGCGGTGCCATAGGAGACGAACGTTCCATGCGCCGCCGCACCCCTGGCATGGACGACTCGTTCGGGAATCCTCTCGTGGTCGAAGTGAGTGATCTTCTCGCGCAGGTGGTGATCCTGAAGCAGGACCGGTCCTCGGGGGCCGGCCTTGAGCGAATGATCGGTGTCGACCAGCCGTGCCCCTTGCGCGCTAGTCAGCCAGTCACCTTGCTGAGCCTGGTCCGCCTGACTGTCCTTGCTGGGCACCCCTGTCGGCGTCGTCGGCCGAGGACCGCTCTGATCGGGTTTGGGCGGCAGCGGCGGATGGGGGGTCGTCGGTTCTTCGGGTGTGGGCTCGGCTGAGGTCGGATTTCCAGGTACGCCTGGGCGATCGTCTGCCATTTCGCCGTCTCCTTCTACTCCTGTGTGAGCGAGGTTCCATTTCTGAGAGTAGGTCCGCATCGCCGGGAGCACAAGCCCCCTTGTGCGCAAATTGTCGCTTGTCGATAGAGATGCGGGAGCCCCGGGCCTCGAGTCGCGAGAGTGCACGACCGCGAGGCGGCCATCGGATAGGCGGGTTGTGTCGAGTATCTGGCGGGCGGTTCTCTTCATCGTCATCGGGTTCGGCACTGCGCGGGCACAACGTCGAGACACACCTGAGGACGCTCAGCGAGTCATGAAGCTTGGGCTCTAGAGTAGTGCTGTCATGAAAGAGTCTGTATCGGCCCGGCTGCGGCGCCTCGCGGTGGAAGCCTTCAAGTTCCTCACTGTCGGCGGTGTCGGCTTCGTCGTCGATGTGGGGCTCTCGAACGTCCTCGCGTATGGTCTGGGGCCGATCCCCGCGCTCCTCGACGGAAGCCCGATCAAGGCGAAGATCGTCTCGACGATCGTGGCGATGATCGTCGTCTGGATCGGCAACAGGCTGTGGACCTACGGCGACCGGACGACGGGTTCGAATCTCCGCGGCATCATCCTCTTCATTGTCGTCAACCTCGTCGGCATGGTCATCACCGTCGCCCCGCTCGGGGTGACGTGGTATCTGCTCGGCATGCGCGATCAGCTCACCTACAACATCTCGACGAACGTCATCGGCATCGCCCTGGCGACGGCCTTCCGCTTCTATGCCTACCGGACGTGGGTGTTCAAGGATTCCACCCCACCCGCCGAGGTGGTCGTCGAGTTGGACGAATCCCGAACCGCCACCGACGACCGGGCCTGAGATCGCACGGCCTGTGCCCGATGTTCGTCGGCAGATGTGCTCGCTCAGCGGCCGTAGCGGATCCTCCGGTACACCCGGATGAATGGCGTCGGCGTGAACGTGCGGACCTCGGCACGCATGAGCATGCGCTTCTGCTTCCACACCGACCTCCGTCTGTCGGGCAGCTGCCCCTGTCGAGAGCGGACGGCGAGCAGGCCGAGGCTGCGGCGCAGACTTCCGTCGTCGGTGTGGAAGTAGTTCTCCGCAAGCCACGCCCGATCCGGGAAGCCGATCCGCCCGGCCGCAACGTCGGCGAGGGTCCCCTCGGCGCCCGAACCGGCGTAGACCTCGTTGAGCAGTCCCCGATCGAACCCGAAGTCGGAGATGAGCAGCGTCGGGATCCCCCGATCGATCGACTCGAGAGCGGCTGTCGACGACACGGTGACCAGGGCCGCACCGGGGGTGAGGAACGCAGTGAGCGGGCCGTAGCCGATCTCGAGCCGCTCGGCCCCGGGAACTGCGCGCTTCTTGAAGTCGGCAACGATGTCGAAGTAGGAATGCTGTTCGTGATGGGTCTCATGCTCACCGGGACGCGACCGCATCTTGACGATGGCCCGCGACTCGGGATGACGCTCGGCGAACTCCGCGAGAGCGGCGATGATCGCCTCCCGCTGCGCGGCGCTCGCCGGCACCTTCGCCTGTGGGGCGAAGACGAGCGTTCGCGGGGTTGCGGCCAGCGACTGTGGGGCCGGCGGTTCGGGAAGCGATTCCGAGCGGAGCATCGGAAGCCTGCCGAGGAGGATCTCGGCGGGGACTCGTCGCATCGCACTCACTGCCCGGTATTCGCTCACCTCGGTGAACGAGTGCGCAAGGAAGGCGTCCATGAGCCGCCGGTAGTTCATCCCCTTGCCGCTGGCCGGCAGACCCATCCCCGGCAGCCCGGAGATGAGTGCGGGTCGTCGTTCGAGGGCGCTCGCGGTGAGGAAGAGCTGGGCGACGATCGGGCCCGTCGCGGCACCGAGGACGATGTCCGGTCGATGATGGGAGATCACTGCTCCGAGTTCGCTGCGGGACACGACAGGGATGGTGTGACCTTCCCATGCGGTGTCGGCGACGGCGTTGGCGATCTGCTCGTCGGTCGGCAGGATCGGATTGTCGACGATGTAGACGTGTGCCTCGACATCGGGCAGTGTGCTCAGCAGCTGGGTCGCCCATTTGAGGTAGGACTCGCTGTCGGAGACGGAGACGATGCTGATCGGTTCGTGTCCGGACGGGATCGTCTGCTCGTCGGTGTCGAGGGCATGCGCTGCCCCCGACGGGCTGTCAGCGGGCGACGGCACCACGGTGTCGGCGACCGGCAGTGAGGCCGTGTCCGGCTCCAGTGGGGGGACGGGGGAATCAGGAATCGACATCACCGGTGACCGTTCGCGCGTTGAGGGACTTCCGCAGACTATCGGGTGAGGCGCCGGTCCACCATTCCGCCGGAATCTCGGTGACGTCGATGCGCACATCGGGATTGAGCACCGACAGCGAGACCGCGGCCGTGCTCGGCAGGCTGCGGATGACGGATCCCGGGGGAAGGTTGATCAGCCGCAGCTCGATCGGCAGCCCCACGTGCTTGATGCGCACCCGATCGTCGGAACCGAGGCGCTCGAGGAACTCATCGGTCTCACGCCGGTGCGGGTAGTAGGTGATCGGGCCGGCGGCGGTGAGACCGTCGAGCCATCTGCGGTAGTCGGCTTCGCTGATGAGCCCGTCGGCGACGAGAGCGGAGCCGATCACCGGTGTGTCACGAGAGTGACCGCCCCCGGTCGGCAGCGACTGCAGATGCTCGAAGCGATGCCGGGTGATCTCGCCCCCGGCGCGGAGGAACTTGGTGCGCAGTCCCTTCGGCACCGGCAGCGCGGTGTGCCACCGCAGCCGTCCGGAACCCGCCAGGCCGCGCAGACGGTCGGCGATGTAGGCGGCCATGACAGCCCGGTGGGCCTTGAGCTTCTGCCTGGGACGGACGAGCGGCCCGCGCTTGGCAGCGAGCGTCTCGATCGTCGAATAGGTCGCCAACCCGTCGTCGAGGAGGACGATGTGCGGCATCTTCCGCTCGAGGTAGGCCACGGACAGAGCCTTGTGGATCTGTCCGGAGCACGGGTCGCCGAGGTAGATGACCGAGGGGTTGAGGGACCGGAGGATCCCCGGCTTCGCCCCCTGGCGTTCGAGGCGGACGTTCGCGGGGAGCCACTCCGGGTCGAAGGCGTCGAGGAACGAGGACATCCCCTTCGCGTTCGCCCGCGCCCGGATGAGGAGGTCGCCCTCGGGGTCGTGGGCTTCGAGGGCAGAGAGGAACTGCAACGGCGATTCGACGAAGGCGATGGCCGTTCGCGGCATCTCAGCGGCGTCCGGTCAGTTTGGCGACGTCGATCTTGATCCCGCGCTTGTCGAGCTTCGACAGCGCCGATTTAGCGTTCTTGCGCAGAAAGCGCTTCCCCGTCCTCAGGACCCGCCCGCGGCTCGACGCTTCGAGGCTGCCCGGCAGGTCGAGTCGGGTGAGGCGTTTGCGCTTGAAGTAGACCATGTCGTCGGTCCCGAGGGCACGCGTGAGGAAGCTGATCGCCGGCTCCCGCAGATGCGCCATGATGTTCGACTGCATGCAATAGGTGACGGCGTCGATGAGGGCGTTGAAGTCCCGAAGACCGCGGCCGTTCGGACGGTCGGTGAGGGAGTAGCCGCCGCGGTTGAGCGCGTCGACGATCGTCAGCGGGATGCGGTTGCTGTTCTGATACGGGGCGATGCGTTCGAGGAGCAGTTCCGTGCCGACGGCCGCAGTCTCGGTTCCGAACAGTGCCTGCGTGGTCACCAGTCCGGTCGAGAAGCACGAGACGACGAGACGGGGCTGCGTCCTCGAGGCCACCACCTCGGCGAGGACGGGAACATCGGCGAGGACGAAGCGCAGGCCGAGGGACTCGGCGCGACGCCTCAGCGGTTCGACGACCGTTCGGGCCGAGGTCGGGTGCGGCTTGAAGATCACCGTGCTCACACCGCGCGTCTTCACCTCGTCGAGCATGTCGAGGTGAAGCTGGATCTCCTCCTCTTCGGTGATGAGGTCGATCTCTGCGAGATACTGGCCGAGAACGAGGGCGCTGTCGTCGATCGGCTCCGATAGGCCTGAGGCCTCGAGCGCTTCGTCGGATTCACGAGCCATCTCCTCGATGACCGGTCGCAGCTCGTCGACGGTCAGGGCAATGCGATTGGGCGCATGTTCGGCGAGCTGGCGTGGCATGACCCCCGGCAGCAGATCGGTGTAGTGGGCGTTCTCGAGGCGCTGCCACAGCGGGCGTCCGAGTGGGTTGCGGATGGGGCCATAGCTCATGAGGCCATCGGAGTGCACAGAGATGAGTGCGTCGGCGAAGACCTGAGTGAGTGCGTGTGCAGGATGACCGGGCAGCGATTCGACGACGAGTGAGATGTCCTCGTCGGGCGACAACGACCACAGCCGCTCGAGCAGCGCACGCATGATCGGTGCGCGAGTGGGCGAGACCCCGAACTGCTTGGGGTGGCTCGGCCAGATGGCCGCGTTCCAGTCGACCACCGAGTCGAAGCGGCTGAGCAGGGTCGCGGAGCCGAGAAGATCTGTCGCCGAGGGTGTGATCTCGGGCGCGTAGGCGTTGTTGGCGACGACCAGGATGCGGCGTTCGTCAGCTGGCCCGAAGTGGCCCGCATCGATGTTCGCAGCAACGTTCGCGAGCTGATACAGCGTCGAGATCTGGATGAGCTGTGTCATGCCTGTGCCCTCCTGAGTACCGGGGCGATGACCGGAACCCGGTCGTCGCCGAATCTTTCGACCACCCTCTCGACCAACTCGGGCTTGATCATCTTCACGTTCGTCGTGGCCCCGGCGAGGAGCTTCTGCTTGACCTCGGTCGTCATCTGGTCCGATCGCCTGACAAGCTGGTGGTAGAGGATCGAGAGGAAGTTCCTCACCGCTTTGGTCTCGAATTCGTCGATCTCCGGGTCGTTCTCCAGCATCGCGAAGACGGTCCGGAACGCCGGAATGAAGTCCAGCTGCCTTTCGTCGTAGATCGAGGTCAGCGAGGTCGACATCCCCTTGCGGTAGCACAGACCTGCCGAGTTGATGACGGCGAACGAATCGGACTCGAGGTGCTGCCGCCAGGTCCACGGCCTGTCCTCGCAGGTCCGCAGCGCGGGGTCGAAGGTGAGCAGGCCGCGATCGGCCATGCTGCGGGTGAAGATGCCCGTCCAACAGGCCGGATAGTCGACCATCGTCGGCATGTTCGCCGGCATGATGTAGTCGCGCGGGTTGAGCGCGCGGTTCCGGACGGCACAGGGCGCCTGACTGAGGCTGCGCTTCGTGCCTTCGACGAGCACGTAGTCGATCTTGACGAAGTCGACACCCAGCCCGGTGATTGCGTCAGTCATCTTCCTTAGGTGTCCCGGCGCATACCAGTCGTCACCATCGAGGTAGGTGATCGTCTGACCCGTCGATGCTTCGAGGGCAAGGTTGCGGGATGCCGAGACTCCGAGCGACGCGGGATTCTCGATGGTCACCAGGTTGAGCCTGTTCTCGTATTCGGCGATGACGTCGGCCGTGTGATCCTCCGAGCCGTCGTTGACGACGATGACTTCCAGCTCATCGGGGGCGAACCCCTGCATGGTCAAGCTCTTGAGACTGCTCCCTATGGTCTGTTCGGCGTTCTTCGCCGCAATGATGACGCTGGTCAGGGGAGTGGTCATGGGGTCCTTTCGCTGCTGAGCACGGCCGCGGGGGAGCACGACGCGTGCATGTGCTCAGACGATGGTAGACAGGGTCGGGTAACTCGCGGTGACTCACCGGTGAACCAGACTGCGCGTGCTATTCACCCGAAGTTCGCATTCCAGTTGTCTGGGTCGACGGTTCGGTGGCAGACAGCGGCCTGGCGCATTCATCTGCCATTCGGTCGGGTCCACTACAGTCGTTCTATGGCGGATCTCTTCCACTTCGACATCCCGACTTGGGGCAACTACGGGGACAAAGCGCTCTTCCCCGTCGTCCGCGACGCCTTCCGCGCCTTCGACGGTGAGGCGGCGTTCACCTCGGCGGCGGCTCTGCGGCGGGAGGTCGACGGCGGCCTGGTCGACCGGATCAACGCCCGCGCCGATGCCGTCGTCCTCGGCGGCGGGGGACTGTTCCTCCAGGACACGAATCCCAATCGGCTCTCCGGGTGGCAGTGGAAGATCTCCGCCGAGACGCTGGCTGGGATCGAGGTTCCCCTCATCGTCTACGCCGTGGGTGACAATCGGTTCCCCGGTCAACCGGAGTTCGACGATCTTCTCCGCACCCACGTCGAGCAGGTCCGTGAGCAGTCGGTGTTCTTCGGTCTGCGGAACTCGGGGAGCATCGCGTCGATGTCGGCGCTTCTCGGTCCCTCAGCGGTGCCGATCGACTTCCAGCCGTGTCCGACGACCCTGGGTGGTCTGCTCTACGAACCGCTGCAGGGGAGCCGACCGGATCCCCGAGAGAAGCTCATCGCGATCCAGATGCTCGTCCACGGCCGACAGCAGGCGGCCGGCTACGACGCCGAGGTGATCCACCGGGCCGTCGTCGACAGCGCCCGCGCGCTCGTCGCGGACGGTTGGAGAGTCCTCAGTGTGCCCTTCCATCCTGACGACGCCGAGGTGTCACGCCGTCTCCGCGCGGAGGTGCCCGAGGTCGAGGAGATCCGCCTGTGGGGTGCGGACATCGGCTTCTTCTCAGGGTTCACACTCTTCTCCTCCGTTCCCTACGTCCTCGGCGGCCGGGGTCATGCGCAGATGATCCCCTTCGGGGTCGGTTCGATCCCTCTCTCGCTCGATCTCCACGCGAAGCTCGGGTACTTCGCCCACGACATCGGCCATCCCGAGTTCGTCGTCCCGGTCGGACCCGAAGGAATGGTCGCGGGCGGTCCCGAGGAAAGGGCCGCCGAGGCGGGAAGGCTGGGCGCTGACGTCGCGCGAGGCACGGGCGCGTGCGGTGCGGACACGAGCGACGGCAGCGTCGGCCGACGCGCCCGCGTTCTCGCGGACCGGATCGTTGCGGCGGTGATGGACGCCTATTCCTACGGTGTCGACCTGCAGGAGGACCTCGCGGCGACGAGGGAGCGGTTCTGCGAGGTGACCCGGGACAATCATCGGGCCATCGGGGAAGCTCTGGGGGAGTCCGGTCGGCCGCGGCGAGCGGTCCGGACCCGGAGCGCAGACCACGTGCGCGCAGAGGAGTTCCACCTCGCGGCGGTCGCCGAATCGGAGGAGGCAGGCGTCGCACAGACGCGGGCGCTGGCCCGGGTGCGCCGAGAGGCGGGTGCCGACCGCGCAACGCTCGAGCGGGTCACTTCCGAACGCGACACGGCACAGGCGGCGCTCGAGACCGCGCAGTCGGCCGTCGACGAGGCGACGGCGGCGACGAGGGAACTCGCCCATGAGCGGGACGGGTTGCGTGCGCGTGCCGAACGTGCCGAGAACGACCTGCGCTCGCTGGCCGGAAGGACGGCACAGGCCGAGGCGCGTTCGGCCATGGCCAAGGCGGCGAAGGGACTGAGGCGGCGCGTGCGGCGCCTGGGTCGCACCCGGTGACGGACGCAGAATTGCCCCGGAGCCGTGCGGCTTCGGGGCAGTTCCGTGAGTGCGGTGCCTCAGCTCAGTGCCTCAGCTCAGTGCCTCAGCTCAGGCAGTGACCTTGCGCAGAGATTCGATCTTCGACTCCTCGCCGGGCATGACGCGCTTGACGCCGTCGCCCATGGCCTTCTCAAGGACGCGGACGCCCTTGACGAGCGAGGAGAATTCGCGCGGCTCCATCGACGCCGACTGGTCCGAGCCCCACATCGTCGAATCGAGGGTGATGTGGCGTTCGACGGTGACGGCGCCGAGGGCGACCGCGGCGAACGAGATCTCGAGCCCGAGCTCGTGGCCGGAGTAGCCGACGGGCACGCCGTAGCGCTCGACCATCGCCGGGATCGCGCGGAGGTTGACCTCCTCCGGCGGCAGCGGGTAGGTCGAGGTCGCGTGCATGAGGACGAGCCGGTCCTTGTCGAAGACCTCGACGGCGGCGTCGAGCGTCGCCCAGTCGGACATGCCCGAGGAGCAGAGCACGGGCTTGCCCGTCGCGGCGATCGCACGCAGCAGCTCGAAGTCGGTCAGCGACGCCGAGGCGACCTTGTAGGTGAGGGCGTCGAACTCGTTCTCGAGGAAGTCGACGGAGTCGGTGTCCCACGGCGAGGCGAACCATTGCAGGCCGAGTTCCTTCGCGTACCGGTCGATCTCCTGGTACTCGTCCTTCTCGAACTCGACGCGGAACTTGTAGTCGAGGTAGGTCATCTCGCCCCACGGGGTCTGACGCATCTTCGACTTCTGGTGTTCGGGGACCGCGACATCGGGGTTGCGCTTCTGGAACTTCACGGCCTGAGCGCCTGCGGTGGCAGCGGCATCCATGAGCTGCTTGGCGATCTCGACGTCGCCGTTGTGGTTGATGCCGATCTCGCCGATCATGTAGACGGGCTGGTCCGGGCCGACGAGCTGGTCGCCGATGGCCACGGGGGCGATGTGATCAGTCATGAGTCCTGCTTTCGTTTCGAACGCGGTGCGATGCCTCCGCGCTGGGGTGGGTGGTGCTGTTCCGTGTGAAGTTGTCGGTGGGGGACGGGGCCCGGGCGGCTTCGGCTCTGCGCCGAGCCGAACGGCGGCCTCAGGCGCGGACCGGGATGAGGTCGCAGACCTCCCGGACCGCACCCCGCCCGCCCGGTCGGTCGAGGACCACTCGGGCTGCCGCGAGCACCTTGGGGTGGGCGTCCGCGACGGCGATGGGCCAGCCGACGACGTCGAAGGCTTCGAGGTCGTTGATGTCGTTGCCGACATAGGCCACGCGTGCTGCGTCCAGGCCCTGCTCGTCGATCCACGACCGCAGGACCTCCGACTTATTGTCGACACCCTGGGTTACGCCAATATGAAGTTTCTCCGCCCTGCGGGTGACCACGGGGTTGCGTTCCTTTGAGAGAATCATGACAGGGAAACCTGCTTTCGCCAAGCGTGAGACCCCCATTCCGTCGCCCCTGTGGACGCGGACGTGCTCATTGCCGTCCTCGTCGACGTAGGCACCGTCGTCGGTGTGGACCCCGTCGAAATCGGTCACCAGCGCATCGACGTCGATGACCTGCGCGGTCTCCTGCGTCGAGGCGATCGCGCGGACGAGGGTGAGGTCGGACATGTCGTCGATCTCTCTCGCATGCTCGGGCGGAACCTCTTCGATGCCGACCCGGCCGAAGAAGCGGTGCCCGGATTCGAGCAGTCCCGCGGTGCGCATGACGTAGAACGCTCCGGTCTCGTTGTAGTGCTTGGGGCGGTCCTGCCGCCGCGGACGGAACGCCTTGTCATGGCCGACGGAGACCGCCTCCCCGTCGTCGCCGAGGCGCCAGAGGAACGAGTGGTCCTCGACAGCGGAGAAGACGACGTCGTCCTCGTCGTCGCGGACTCGGCACACGGCGTTGTCGATCGACGCCGAGTCGATGAACGGCGAGGTGCACTGGAGGAAGACCGTCACCCCGTAGTCCTCACCGAGGTCGCCGAGGGTGTGGATGATCGCCGATTCGCTCGTCGCCGTGTCCCCGGCGATCTCTGCGGGACGGTGCGACACCTCGGCGCCGGCCCGGACCGCCTCGGCGGCGATGCCCTCATGGTCGGTCGAGACGACGACCCGGTCGATGCTCGGCGTGGCCTTCGCCGCGTTGATCGCACGGGCGAGGAGGGAGACGCCGGCGACCTTCTGGAGGTTCTTCAGCGGGATCCCCTTGGATCCTCCACGGGCGGGAATGATGGCGACGACCCCTGGTCCGGGGCCGGTATCCGAAGAGGGATTCGCCGAGGTGGGTGCTGGGTGGTTCAGTGTCGCTTCGTCAGTCACAATGCCCCGACGCTAACGACGGGTCGTGTCCGGGAGGTGAACGATCGGTGTCGGACAGACGACGAGGTCATGTCCGGTTCAGATCAGCGCCAGGTGACGTTCCACATCCGGTTGTTCCACGCCTCGAAGGGGATGACCTCGCCGGTGTAGATCGGCCAGAAGTACGCGAAGGCGAGGACGGCTGCGGCGAGGACTGCGCCGACGGCGAGTCGGCGGCCGAGCAGCGGCCCCGGGGGGCGCGAGCCCAGGCGCCCGCGGTGCGTCGGCGACGCAGGCTGGTCGTCGGTCGGTGGCGTGGTCGGTGCGTCGGAGTCGGTGGCGGGCGCCTCGGCGGGACCAGAGGCAGCGGCGGCGGACGTCGGGTTCGGCTCGGTGGCGGGACCCGCCTCGGCGGGGGAGGGGACGGGCGTGGTCGACGTACGGATCTGCGGGGCGAACGGAGGGCTCGGAGTGCGACGGCCCCAGAGGAGGGTGAGGCAGTAGACGAGCGCGAGGACGACGAAGGGGACCATGACGATCGTGTAGAAGGTGAAGATCGTCCGATCCTGGTAGGCGAACCACGGCAGCCAGGTCGCAGCGAGTCCGGAGAGGATGACCCCGGCGCGGACGTCGCGGCGCACGATCCACGCGGCGAGGACGACGAGGAGCGCGACAGGGGCGAGTCCCCAGATCACGGGGTTGCCCACCGAGGTGATCGCCGAGGAGCACTTCGCCGCCGCGCAGCCGAGGTCGCCGCGGCTGAGCGATTCGTAGTAGAACGAGGTCGGCCGCCATTGGACGATCCAGCCCCACGGGTTCGACATGTAGGGGTGCTCGGCGTCGAGGCCGACGTGGAAGGAGTACGCGGTGTAGTGGTACTGCGCGAGCGAGGGCAGCCAGTCGAGCCACGAGGGCAGGGCCTGCCACCAGCCGGGGGTCTCGGCCGCCCACTGCCGGTTCCATGCGTCGTCGGAGAGGATCCACCCGGTCCACGTCGCGATATAGGTGATGAGCGCCGTGGGCACGAGCTTGAGGAACGACGGGACGCTGTCGCGGATGAGGGCACCGAGCCACGGATGGACGACGCCGGCCCGGTAGCGCGAGTGGACGTCCCACGCGACGACGAGGATGCCGAAGGCCGCGAGCGCGTAGAGGCCCGACCATTTCACGCCCGTCGCCATGCCCAGTGCGATGCCGGCGGCGATGAGCCAGGGGCGCACGCCGAGGCGGGGGCCGAAGTTGATGAGGTCCGCGCGCTCGGCATCGGCGGACCGGCGGCCGCGGGCGGCCACGGGAACGCCGTCCGTGGTGTCGGCTGCCCAGCGGGCCAGGCGTTTCGTCACCTGCTCGCGGTCGAGGAGGATGAACCAGAAGGCGAGGAGGATGAAGGCCATGAGCACGATGTCGAGCAGGCTCGTGCGGGAATGGACGAAGTGCTCGCCGTCGATCGAGATGAGGACCGCCGCCGCACACGCGAAGAACGCGGAGCGGAAGAGCTTCCAGGCGACAAGCCCCATGAGGAAGACCGTGAGCGTGCCGACGACGGCGACGGAGAATCGCCAGCCGAAGGAATCGTCGGCGCCGAAGAGATCGATGCCGAGCCCGATCACCCATTTGCCCAGCGGCGGATGGACGACGTACGCCGGCGCCGACCCGATGACGCTCGGGTCGCCGGCGTTGAAGGAGGCGTCGGCGTTCTCGGGCCAGGAGCGCTCGTATCCGTAGGTGATCATCGAGTACGAGTCTTTGACGTAGTACGTCTCGTCGAAGATGAGGCGGCCGGGGAATTCGAGCCGGAAGAGGCGCAGGATGCCGCTGATGACGGTGATGACGATGAGGGTCGGCCACATCCAGACCGGCGCCCGCGTCGCCCACATGCCGGCGGTGAAGGATTTCCGGCGCAGCGCGGCGGCGCCGGCGAGGATCTGCTCGCGGCGTCGGGCCCGCTCCTCCTTGGCGATCCGGCCCGACGCGGGCTGACGGTCCTTCGTGGCGGTGGCCGTGGGGGCGGAGTCGGTTGCGGCGCCCGCGGTCGGGTGCGGGGCGGACGGGGAGGTCGAACCGGATCGGGGATCGGTCGGTCGCCTCGGCGTCGGGGGATCTGCGGGTGCTGTCATCACGGCCAAGTCTAGGGTGCGGACACTCGGAAGCCGCTCAGCCTCGGATGCGTCGTGTCCGAGGAGTGCCAGGAGCGGAGCAAGACCTCTCCGGGCGTGCTGAGCTCCGTGCACGCGGAGCGGAGTGGCCGGGCTGACGGTACCGCGGGAGAGCCGGGGCGGTTAGGGTGGAGACTACGGCTATCGCACCGGTACGGGTGCGAGCGCCCCAGCACACGAGCGAAGACGGTGATGAGAGTGTCGAACAACCCGGACTACCGCCCGAGCGATCCTCCGCAGGTGGGGTCGCAGCAGTTCGGCTCGGGGGCTGGGGCCTCCCCGTCGCCCTACGGCTCCGGTCAGGCCGGGTACGGCTCCGGCCAGGCCGGATACGGTCAGAGCGGGTATGGCGACCCGTCGCAGGCCGGGTACGGCGGTGGGCAGTACACCGACTACGGTCAGTACCTCGATTCGGTGGGACCATCGGGCGGGCAGCCGTATTCGGTTCAGTCGGCGTCCTACAGCCAGCCGGTCACCTACGGCACGTACGGAACGCCGATGGTCGTCTACCGCAAGTCGAACGGCCTCGCCGGTTGGGCGATGTGGATGGGCATCATCGGATTGGCGGGCGGGTTCGTCTGCGGACTGCTGTCGATGATCCCGTTCATCGGGTGGTTCTTCAGTTTCATCCTCATGTTCCTCTGGATCGCCCCGTTCCTCGCGGTGATCTTCGGCCACGTCTCCCTGGGCCAGATCAAACGCTCCGGCGAAGACGGCCGAGGGCAGGCGATGGCCGGCCTCATCATGGGGTACATCAGCATCGGACTCGGCCTCCTCGCCATCATCGTTGCCGCGGTCGTCGGCGTCGGCATTCTCGCGCTGCTGTCGACGACCTCATGATCTGGCGCATGACGTCCTGAACCGGTGGGCGGACCGGCGAGGATGTCGGGACGACGAACGGCGCCCAGGGCCAGTGACTCCCTGTGGTGAGCTGGACTTGTGACGCGCTGTGGTGCCGTGAAACGGAGCCGCGGCGAATCAGTGACACGTGCGTTTCGGCGCTGCCGGCGCCCTAATCCGGTCTGCACTCCGACCTGGACGGCATTCTGATCTGGTTGGCGTGCACGTGTGCTTCTGCCGTCAACCGGAACCGGCGCGCGCTCCCGCCCGTGTTCGTCACGGTGAACTGTGCTGTGTTCGCATGTGTGGACTGCGACGACGATGCAGGATTGCAACACGCTCGCCTTTTGCCGAGATGATTGTCTCTGTACCGTTGGTGGTGACCCCGAGGAGAGAAGCCATGAGCAGCCAGAACAACTGGAACAACCCAGACATGTACTACCAGCAGCCCCAGTCCGGGCAACCCGCTGACAACTACGGATCGAACAGCTACCAGCCGGCGAACTACAGTTCCGCGTCGAGCTACGGCAGCGCGGGAGTCGCCTATCAGGCTCTGCCACCGACGAACACTCTCGCGATCATCGCGCTCGTCGCCTCGATCTTCGGCGTCGTCTCGAGCATCTTCCTTGCCGGAATCGCCGGCATCGTCATGGGACACATCGCCCGCAAGCAGATCCGGGAACGCGGAGAACGCGGCGACGGCATGGCAGTTGCCGCCCTCTGGGTCGGCTACATCGGCACCGCACTGTGGATCCTCTTCTGGGTCGTCTACATCTTCTTCTTCGTCGCCGTCCTCGGCTTCGGGCTCTTCGCCGGAACCACGTCCTACAGTTGAGCCCCTCTCCCACCTCGGGTGCGCCTCACGCGGACGACACGGACACAGCTCTCGGTCCGCTGAGTGAAAGCGACGATCTCGGGCCTGCGGGCGACCGCGACGCCCCCGACTTCGACCCGGCCGGCGGGCGACTCATCCTCGTCGGGACTCCGATCGGCAACCTCGGCGATGCGGGACCGCGGATGCGGCAGGCGATCGAAACCGCCGATGTCATCGCCGCCGAGGACACCCGTCGGTTCCTTTCGCTTGCCCAGCGGCTGGGACTGAGCCACACGAAGCGCGTCATCAGCGTCTTCGACCACAACGAGGCGGGGCGGGCACCGGAGATCGTCGACCTCATCCGCGCAGGTCAGACCGTCGTCCTCCTCAGCGACGCCGGCATGCCCGCCGTCTCCGACCCCGGGTATCGGGTGGTCAAAGCGTGCGCCGAGGCGGGGCTGCCGATCACCGCGACACCCGGACCGTCCGCGGTCCTCATGGCGCTTGCGGTCTCGGGTCTGCCGAGTGATCGCTTCAGCTTCGAGGGCTTCATCCCGCGCAAGTCGGGGGCGCGGACTGCTCTGTTCGAGGAGCTCGCGAGTGAGAAGCGCACGATGGTCTTCTTCGAGAGCCCCCACCGCATCGCCGAGACGATGGACGACCTGCTCTCCGTCATCGGTCCCGACCGCCCGATGAGCATCAGCCGGGAGCTGACGAAGACGTTCGAGGAGACCCTGCGCGGAACCGTCGGGTCGCTGCGCGACCTCGCCGCAGACGGGCTGCGCGGCGAACTCACGCTCGTCCTCTCAGGCGCCACCGAGGTGGAGACGGCTCCGGAGGATCACCTCGGCGAGATGGAGACCCTCGTCGCCTCGGGGGTGAGGGCGAAGGAGGCGGCCGGGCAGATCGCCAAGCGCTTCGGTCTGTCCAAGCGCGAGATCTACGAGGCCTGGCTCCACCGTGACTGAGCGGTGACTCGAGTGCGGGCGACTGGGAGTCGACCCGTGCTCGGGTCGGTGTGGTCGGCTCGGGGTCTCGGGTCTGTTCTGAATCACTTTCCGCCCGTTGGGTCGGGTTTCGAACCGACCCAACGGGCGGAAAGTGACTCACTTCGGGCGGAGGGCTTTCGGCTCGGAGGCGCGGGCCCCGGCACACCGCCACCCCGCGCGTCCCCACGTCGCCCCCGCCCACGAGCCGAACCGCGGCAAGCGGTGCGTCGCGCGTCATCTAGACTGAATGCCCTATGGGTTACTACGTGACAACAGCCATCGCCTACCCCAATGGGGCCATCCACATCGGGCACGCGTACGAGTACATCGCCGCCGACACGATCGCGCGGTTCAAGCGCCTCGACAACCACGACGTGTTCTTCGCCACCGGCACCGACGAGCACGGCCTCAAGATGCTCCAGGCGGCGAACAGGCTGGGGATCACGCCCAAGGAGCTCGCTGACGACAACGCGAAGAACTTCCGCGACACGCAGCTCGCGCTCGGCTCGACCTTCGACCGGTTCATCCGGACCACTGACCCCGACCACTACGCCGCCTCGCAGGAGATCTGGCGTCGGCTCGAAGAGGCCGGTGACATCTACCTCGACTCGTACTCGGGTTGGTACTCGGTGCGCGACGAGGCGTTCTACACCGAGGACGAGACCGAGGTCGTCGACGGCGTGCGCCTGTCGAAGGAGACCCGCACCGAGGTGACCTGGACGGAGGAGGAGTCCTACTTCTTCCGTCTCTCGAAGTACCAGGAGCCCCTCCTCGAGCTCTACCGCGATCACCCCGAGTTCCTCGGCCCCGACTCCCGCCGCAACGAGGTCGCCTCGTTCGTCGCCTCCGGCCTCAAGGACCTCTCGATCTCGCGCACGACCTTCGACTGGGGCGTGCCCGTACCCGGCAACGACAAGCACGTCATGTACGTGTGGATCGACGCCTTGACGAACTACCTCACCGCCGCCGGTTTCCCCGACGACACCGAGGCGTTTGCCAAGTGGTGGCCCGCCGACGTCCACATCATCGGCAAGGACATCATCCGCTTCCACAGCGTCTACTGGCCCGCGTTCCTCATGTCCGCCGGCATCGAGCTGCCCCGTCGCGTCCACGCCCACGGCTTCCTCTTCAACGCCGGGGAGAAGATGTCGAAGTCCGTCGGCAACGTCGTCGACCCCATCGACCTCGTCGACGCGTTCGGTCTCGACACCGTCCGCTTCTTCCTCTTCCGCGAGTTCTCCTACGGCCAGGACGGCTCGTACACGAAGGACTCGATCATCACCCGCAAGAACGCCGACCTCGCCAACGAGTACGGCAACCTCGCCCAGCGCTCGCTGTCGATGATCGCGAAGAACTGCGACGGACAGGTGCCGCAGCCCGGCGACCTCACCGAGGCGGACGAGTCCCTGCTCTCCCTCGCCCGCGGCACCCTCGAGACCGCCCGCCGACACGTCGACACCCAGAGCCTCCACCTCTACGTCGACGCGTGCTGGAAGGTGCTCACCGAGGCCAACCGCTACTTCTCCGCGCAGGAGCCCTGGAAGCTGAAGAAGACCGACCCCGAGCGCATGGCCACCGTCCTCTGGGTGACGATCGAGGTCGTGCGCATCGTCTCGATCCTCATCCAGCCCGTCATGCCCGAATCCGCAGGGAGGATCCTCGACCTCCTCGGCGTCGCCGAAGGGTCCGCTGAGGCGGGCGCGAAGGTCCTGCCCACCGCGATCGAGACCGGCACCGGTGCCGAGGTGATGGACACCGTGACCGCGAGTGCCGCCGTCGGCGTCGCCGCCGGAGCGGGATTCGCCGGTGCCGGCATCGCCCCGGCCGCCGCTGAGACCGCCGAGGGCGGGGTGTCGGCCGCCGACGTCGATCCCCGCTCGTTCGCGGCCATCGACTTCCCGCTCGTGCCCGGCACCCCGCTGCCCAAGCCCGAACCGGTGTTCCCGAAGTTCGTGGAGGAGACGGAGTAATGGCCTCGCGCGCTGCCGGAACGTACCCGCCGGTGCCCGAACCGCTGCCCCACCCGATCGTCGACACCCACACCCACCTCGACATCGGCACGGGCGTGCGCCTGCCGCTCGGTGCCGGCGAACCCTCCCCGGACGTCACCCCGTCCGAGGACGAGGAGTTCCCCGATCTCGACTTCTTCTTCGACACCGCCGAGGCGGCCGGAGTGCGCCGGATCGTCCAGATCGGCTGCGACCTGCCCGCCGCCCGCTGGACGACCGCGCTCGTCGCCTCCCAGTACGCAGGGCAGGGGAATGCGGCCCTGGCCGCCGCGGCGAACGTCGACCCGGCCGTCGCCGCCCGGGTGCCGACACCGCCTGTCACCGGGCGGACGTGGATGCTCGGGGGAGCGGCGCTCCATCCGAACGAGGCCCCGCGGCTGGCAGAGCGCGGCCTCCTCGACGATGCGCTCACCGAGATCGAGACGCTTGTGACGAGTGAGGACCGGATGCGCGTGGTCGGGGAGACCGGCCTCGACTACTTCCGCACCGGTGAGGACGGCATCGCCGAGCAGCAGCGGTCGTTCCGGGCGCACATCGAGATCGCCAAACGGACCGGCCGTGCCCTGCAGATCCACGACCGCGAGGCCCATGCCGACGTCCTGCGCATCCTCCGCGAGGAGGGGGCGCCCGAGGTGACGATCTTCCACTGCTTCTCCGGCGACGAGGCGATGGCCCGCGAATGCGCCGAGCACGGCTACTTCATGTCGTTTGCCGGCAACATCACGTTCAAGAACGCCGATGAGCTGCGCCGTGCCGCCGCGAGCGCCCCGCTCGAGCTCCTCCTCACGGAGACCGACGCCCCCTTCCTCACCCCTCATCCCTACCGCGGCAAGCCCGGCGGCCCCTACCTCACCCCGATAACGGCCAGGATGCTCGCCGAGGTGCGGGGGATGGACGCCGGTGACCTCGCCGAGGCGGTGTGGGCGAACGCGGAGACCGCGCTCGGCAGCTGGGACTGAGCCCCCGCCTCGGCGAGGGTGAGGGCCAAGATCACGGTCGTTATGGACGTCACATCACGGTCGTCGGTCGTGCCGTGGATGACGTCTGACCTGGACGGATGCCGACTGCTGTGAACCCCGGAAATCCGGGAGTCTGAGAGATTCCTGTTACGGTTTCGTAATCTTTTGCAAGCGATGTAACGAATCGGTTACAGTGGATGAGTCGCAAACAGCTGATCAACTCTGCTCGGGGATATTTCTGTGATTGATTTTCTCAAGAACCGCAAGGTGCAGATCGCCGCACAGGCGGTCGTCATCACCGGACTCGTCGGTGGCACCGGTGCCGTGCTCACCATGAACAAGCCCGTCACCCTCGAGGTGAACGGCAAGGCCGAAGAGATCCGCACCTTCGGGGGAACCGTCGGTGAGATCCTCGACAGCCAGAACATCGAGCTCGAGAAGCGCGATGAGGTCAAGCCGGGTGTGAACACGAAGATCGACCGCGATATGACGGTCACGGTCAACACCGCCAAGGACGTCGCGCTCACCGTCGACGGCAAGAAGACCGACGAGTGGACGAACGCGAACACCGTCGGGCAGGCTCTCGCCGACCTCGGCGTCGAAGCCAAGGATGCCGAGCTCAGCGCCGAGGCCACCGACAAGCTCAAGGTCGACGGCGAGACGAGCATCGACGTCACCACCGCGAAGGCGCTCACCGTCGTCGCCGACGGCAAGGACCACAAGGTCACCGCGCCCGTCGACACCGCCGGCGCCGCCCTCAAGGAAGCCGACATCAAGCTCGACAAGGACGACTACCTCTCCGTGCCGATGAGCGCATCCGTCACCGACGGTCAGGTCCTCACCGTCAACCGGGTGGAGAACAAGACCGTCAAGGAGAAGCAGGACATCGAGCCCAAGGTCGAGAAGAAGAAGTCGGACTCCCTCTTCGTCGGTGAGACGAAGGTCGAGGAGAAGGGCAAGGCCGGGCAGAAGGAAGTCGAGTACCAGGTCAAGATCGTCAACGGCGAAGAGGTCGAGAAGGAGAAGAAGGGCGAGAAGGTCCTCTCCGAACCGAAGGCCAAGGTCGTCGTCGAGGGCACGAAGAAGAAGGAGAAGCCCTCCTCGAACGACTCGGGCTCGGGCTCGGGATCCGATGACAGCGGAAGCGGCTCCGGCGGCGGCTCCGACGACGGCGGCTCGAGCTCCGGTGGCGGCGGTTCGATGACGACCGAGGAGATCAAGGCGATGCTCGGCGGACCCGGCTCCAAGTGGTACCAGGTCGCCAAGTGCGAGTCGAACTTCAACCCGCGCGCCGTGAACAAGCAGAACAACGCCCACTTCGGCCTCTTCCAGTTCAAGCTCGCCACGTGGCGCAGCGTGGGCGGTTCGGGCAACCCGATCGACGCCAGCCCGCGCGAGCAGTTCGACCGCGCGAAGAAGCTCCAGGCCAAGGCCGGCTGGGGACAGTGGGCCTGCGCCTGAGCGCAGCGCTGCGGCGCTGACCGAGCGCCGGCACCAGCCGACCGTCCGCGGTCGCAGCCGAGATGAGCGCACCGATGAGGGACTCCGGATCCGTCCGGGGTCCCTCTCGCGCATTCACGGGCTTGCGCGTCCCGCCGAGGTGGCGGTGCTCGGGCCGTGGCCCTGCGGTGGCGTGCCCTGGCCGCCGAGGCGGGGGTGCGGGCCGCCGAGGTGGCGGTCCGCGCACCCCGAGGCTGAGCTTTCCCCGAGAGCCCCGCGAAATCTTGGCACTCGAGTTGACCGAGTGCTAAAGGAGTCATAGAGTCGCATTAGCACTGACACTCAGTGAGTGCCAGTTTCATCGGACGGTCGAACTCCTCGGCACCCGCGACGACGAGAGGTTCCTCAGGCGCACGCCGCCGTCTGACTCCACCAGTATCGAACCCAGCGAAGGGAGAGAGCCCGATATGTCGGTCTCCATCAAGCCACTCGAAGATCGGATCGTCATCCGTCAGGTCGAAGCCGAGCAGACCACTGCCAGCGGTCTGGTCATCCCCGACACTGCCAAGGAGAAGCCGCAGGAAGGCGAAGTCGTCGCAGTGGGCCCCGGCCGCGTTGCTGACAACGGCAACCGCGTTCCCGTCGACGTCGCTGTCGGCGACAAGGTCATCTACTCGAAGTACGGCGGCACCGAGGTCAAGTACGCCGGCGAGGAGTACCTCGTCCTCTCGGCCCGCGACGTGCTCGCCGTCATCGGCTGAATCCCCTGAACGACTCTCAAGACAGGAGGACGAATGCCTAAGAATCTGGAATTCAACGACGAGGCCCGTCGTTCACTCGAAAAGGGTGTCAACACTCTCGCTGACACCGTCAAGGTGACGCTCGGACCCCGTGGCCGCAACGTCGTTCTCGACAAGAAGTGGGGCGCTCCCACGATCACCAACGATGGCGTGACCATCGCGCGTGAGGTCGAGCTCGACGATCCCTACGAGAACCTCGGCGCACAGCTGGCCAAGGAAGTCGCCACCAAGACCAACGACATCGCCGGTGACGGAACCACCACCGCGACCGTCCTCGCCCAGGCCTTCGTCAACGAAGGTCTGCGCAACGTCGCCGCGGGCGCCGCTCCCGGTGCCCTCAAGCGCGGCATCGAGACCGCCGTCGAGGCCGTCTCCGATGAACTCGGCTCCATCTCCCGCGATGTCGCCGGTTCCGAGGAGATCGCCCACGTGGCCGGTCTGTCCGCCCAGTCCGAGGAGATCGGCGCACTCATCGCCGATGCCTTCGAGAAGGTCGGCAAGGACGGCGTCATCACCATCGACGAATCCCAGGCCTCCGATGTGGAGCTGGAGATCACCGAGGGCATGCAGTTCGACAAGGGCTACCTGTCCCCGCACTTCGTCACCGACGCCGACCGTCAGGAAGCCATCCTGGGCGATGCGCTCATCCTCATCAACCAGGGCAAGATCTCCAACATCCAGGAGCTCCTGCCTGTCCTCGAGAAGGTCCAGCAGGCTGGCAAGCCGCTGTTCATCATCGCCGAGGACATCGAGGGCGAGGCACTGTCGACGCTGGTGGTCAACAAGCTGCGCGGCATCCTCAACGTCTGCGCCGTCAAGGCTCCCGGATTCGGTGACCGCCGCAAGGCCATCCTCGAGGACCTCGCCGTCCTCACCGGCGGCCAGGTCGTCACCCCGGACATGGGCATGAAGCTCGACCAGGTCACCCTGGACGAGCTCGGCAACGCCCGCACGATCACCGTCACCAAGGACACCACCACCATCGTCGATGGTGCCGGTGCCGATGACGCTGTGGCCGGGCGTGTGGCCCAGATCCGCTCCGAGATCGAGAACACCGACTCCGACTGGGACCGCGAGAAGCTGCAGGAGCGCTTGGCCAAGCTCTCCGGCGGTGTCGCCGTCATCAAGGTCGGCGCCGCCACCGAGGTGGAGCTCAAGGAGCGCAAGCACCGCGTCGAAGACGCTGTGTCCGCGACCCGTGCTGCCATCGAGGAGGGCGTCGTCGCCGGCGGCGGTTCGGCTCTCATCCACGCCGCCAAGGTGCTCGACGGCAAGGACTTCGGCCTCGACTACGACGGTGCCACGGGTGTGGAGATCGTCAAGCGCGGAATCGTCCAGCCGCTGCGCTGGATCGCCGAGAACGCCGGTCAGGACGGCTACGTCGTCGTGTCCAAGGTCCAGGACCTCGAGTCCGGCCAGGGATACAACGCCGCCACCGACTCCTACGGTGACCTCATCTCCGCAGGCATCATCGACCCGGTCAAGGTCACCCGTTCGGCTCTGCGCAACGCAGCGTCGATCGCGGCCCTGGTGCTCACCACCGAGACCCTGGTCGTGGAGAAGAAGGACGACGAGGACGAGGACTGACCTCCGTCCCCGCTCAGGCTGAGCCCTCAGCCTGATCCCTCATCGGATGGCCCGGAACGCCTGTTCCGGGCCATCGGTGTGTCCGGGATGTCCCTCGCCGAGGCGGCCGACCGACTCCGGCCCAGCCCCCTGACATCGTCGTCCGGCCCCAGCTGTGAGTTCGCCGCCTGTCGTTGCCACCGCCTGTGATGAGTGCCATACTCGTGAACTGTTGAAACCTGAATGATCTCATCTGAGGCGAGGGCGAGTGGACTTCCGACAGACCGCGATCTTCCGCGCGAGCACCGCGCAGCGACGGGCGCGCATCGAGCACGCCGCTCGCTTCGTCGTTGCCGAACGCGGCTTCGGCGCCGCGAGCATCGGTGCGATCGCCCGCGCCGCCGACTGCACCCCGCGGCACATCCACACCCTCTACGGCAACCGCGTCGCCCTCCTCCTCGCCGTCTTCGCGAGTGCGGCCGGCCGTGAACTCGAGGTCGTCTCCGACGCCGTCGGGTCCTGTTCGAGCCCGGCACAGATCGTCGACGCCGTCGTCGACGTCTTCGTCTCCCGCGCCGTCGCCGGCCGCGGACTCGCCCATGCCCTCCTCCTCGAGGACGTCCCCGATGCCGTGCAGCGCGAACGCCGAGCCCTGCGCCGCGGGTACGTCGCCGTCATCGCCGCCGGACTCCGGCGCACCCTGGGAGGCGACTATCCCGCCGAGATTTTCGCCCGCTCCCTCATCGGCGCGATCTCGGAGAACCTCGTCGATCTCCTCGACCCGGACCGGGCGCGACCGAACCCCGCCGAGGTGCAGTGGCACATCGCAACGATCGCGTCCTACTCACGGGCTGCTCTGACCGCCCTGCCCCGCGACAATGCCCCTCTCACCCGCGTCCCCGCAGGCAGCTGACGTCACCGCTGTTCGAGCACCGATCTCAATCGCTCGAGATCCGCGGCCACGGCCGCGGCATCGCGGTCGACGTCAGCGGCGCTCATGCCCGGGTGCTGGGCGACGGTGAAGACGACCTCGCAGCCGGATCCGCAGACGCGCACCCGCAGGCGATTGCGATTGACCGTCCCGTCGGGGAAGACGACATCGTGGTCGAGGACACCGGAGCCGACGTCGCCGACGAAGCGGACCTCGACCGGGCCCATGGGGGAGTCGGCGATCCACCGGCCGTCATCGTTGCGGATGCCGGTGCTCAGTCCGGCCGCCCACCGGGGAAGGTTCGCAGGTTCCCCGGCGAAGGCGGCCACCTCGGCGAGGGGCCGGGAGATCGTGCAGGCGACGTCGCGCGGGTGAGCTTCCATGAGCCCAGCAGACCACACGGTCCTCGTAGAATGAAGGGCATGCCGCGCAGTCCGTTACCGCCGAGAGAGGGGATCTCGGCGACCGTGCTCCGCGCTCCCGGAGGACTCGCCACCCATGCGAAGGCCCACCTCCCGGTGCCGGCGACGATCGGCCGCTGGCTGAGCGAGGAGTTCCCCTCCGCCGCGGAGTCCGACCGGCGCGCCCTCGTCGCCCAGACCCCCGCCGAGGCGGCAGAGATCGTCGATGCTGACGTGGCAGGCAAGGGGAGGCTCGGCGAGCCACTTTCCGCCCCCGAGGCACTCGGCCCGTTGCTGCCCGGGCAGATGTGCGACAGCCTCGGCACCCCAGTGCACTGGGATGATCCCGTCATCCCCGGCGGCTTCTACTTCTTCCACCGGCCGGTTCCCGCCGAGGAGCGCATCCCCTTCGAGGTGAGCATCGTCTGGGAGGATGACGATCTCCTCGTCGTCGACAAACCCCACTTCCTCGCAAGCACCCCGAACGGCCGGTTCGTCCGCGAAAGCGTCGTCACCCGACTGCGCGTCGACCGCGGCGAACCCGACCTCGTCGCCATCCACCGCCTCGACCGGATCACCGCCGGCCTCCTCATCCTCTCGCGGCGGCCGGAGACCCGCGGTCGCTACCAGCGCCTCTTCCAGGACCGGCAGGTGACCAAGACCTACCGGGCGCTCGCCTCGAGCCCACCGTACGACCTCGACTTCCCGCTCACCCGGCGCTCGCGCCTGCACAAGCCGCCCGGCGGTCGCCAGGTCCTCGAAGTCCCGGGGGAGGCCAATGCGATCAGTCGGATCGACCACCTCGGCGAGGTGGCGGGGCGTGTGGGAGTGAGCGAATACCGGCTCGAGCCGCTCACGGGCAAGACCCACCAGCTGCGGGTGCATATGAACGCGCTCGGGCTGCCGCTCCTCGGCGATCCCGTCTATCCGCGCGATCTCAGCCCCGATCCCTACGACTTCAGCACTGCCCTCCAACTGCTCGCTGCGACGATCGACTTCACGGACCCGCTCGATGGGCGACTACGGCGCTTCGCGACGGGGCTCGCCCTCGACGGCAGCGCTGACGACGACGGCGGTCGGGGAACCTCGCCGATGCCGGGGCCGGGGCCGACGCTCACCTCGTCGCCGGGGACGGCCGACGACCCGGGCAGTGCAGGCGCAGAGACACCGGGTGTGCCGCAGACGTAGTGGGGGCGTTCCGCGCGCGACGGGTGGACACGGTAGCCTGGAGGGTATGAGCCCGAACGCACCCGGATGCACGTCAGAGGCGATCGTCGCCTTGGTCCGGACCCGAATCACCACCGGCGAGTACCCTGCGGGGTCCCCGGTCCGCGACGGTGCCCTGGCCAAGGAATTCAACGTCTCCCGCAACACCGCGCGCGAATCGCTCAGCCTGCTGCGCCACGCCGGCCTGCTCACTCAGGAGCCCAACCGCGGGTTCTTCGTCCGCACCTTCGGCATCGACGAGCTCAAGGATCTCTACCGCGCCCGCCGGGTCTTCGAGATCCGCGCCGTCCAGGAGTCCCAGGACGCCACCGACGAGGCGATGGCGGCCGTCGAGGCCTCGGTCGTCCGCGCCGAGAACGCCCCGGAGAACGAAGGCTGGGCCGATGCGCAGGAGCACTCCGCGTCGTTCCACCGCGCGATCGTCGGACTCCTCGGCTCGCCCCTGCTCGATGAGTTCTACCTCAATCTCATGGCCCGCCTGTCGACGACGTTCTCCCGCTCGCCCGAACCGGGGAAGTACCACTCGCACTGGGCGAACCCGCACCGGGACATCCTCGAGAAGATTAAGTCCGGGGACCGCCAAGGCGCAGAAGGACTCCTGCGCATCCACCTCGACGACTCAGAGGCCTCGACCCTCGACCTCGCGCGTTCGGTCGGCGCGGGTCGCTGACACCGCTGGTCGGCCGCGCGGATGACTGACTGTGTCGATGTTCGTGCCGACGCGATCGACCGGCTGTTCCATGAAGGGTCAGAGGCCCTCGGGACTGTCGGGCGGGGTGAAGTACCGTTTCCTAAGCAGATACAGGACGAACCAGACGACGGTGGCTGCGACGATTGCGGTGAACACCAGCTCGACCACGTCGGCACCACGAGCGACGAAACCGGGAAGCACGAACGCGAACACATAGGTGCACAACAGTGCCGCGCCCCGCGGAATGCTGCCGACGAAGCTCTTCACCTCGGGGCGGACACCTTTTGACCGGAAGAGCAACCAGACTCCCACTGCACCGAGTGCCGAGATGACCAATGCCGTCCAGACGGCACCCGCCACCGGTTGCTGTCGTAGGAGAGCTTTGACGATCTCAGCGAGGGAACCCCACGCGCAGAGCACAGTGGCGCCGAGCAGGACCGTGTAGAACTTCGACGTCATTCGAGTGCAGGCCTTTCGAGCGGGTGGCCTCTATGGTAATTCGCCCACGGCACTGACAACGGGGACAGGATTGCCGAGCGATCGACCGCCTCGGCGAGGTGTCCATTCTCACAGCCCGAGGTAGTTGAAACCGTAGAAGCCTCACAGTCCGCTCCGATACCATGGATCAACTGATCTTCCGCGTCGAAAGGCTGGACTCATGGGGAACTCCGAGCAGGAATCACAGGCCGCACACGATCCGTTCGCGCTCACCGGACTCACGTACGATGACGTGCTCCTCCTGCCCGGCGACACCGATGTCATTCCCTCCGAAGCCTCGACGACGACCCGCCTGACCAAGGACATCGAACTCAACATCCCGCTCGTCTCCGCGGCGATGGACACGGTCACCGAATCGCGGATGGCGATCGCCATGGCCCGCATCGGGGGACTGGGCATCATCCACCGCAACCTGTCCAAAGAGGACCAGGCCGACCAGGTCGACTACGTCAAGCGCTCCGAGTCGGGGATGATCAACGACCCGCTGACGATCACCCCGGAGAAGACCCTCGAGGAACTCGACGAGATCTGCGGCCGCTACCGGATCTCTGGCCTGCCCGTCGTCGATGAGAACGACGTCCTCGTCGGCATCGTCACCAACCGCGACCTCCGCTTCGTCACGCGCAGCGAATTCCCCACGCGCACCGTCGCCGAGACGATGACCCCGATGCCGCTCGTCACCGCCCCCGTCGGCGTCTCTCCGGAGAAGGCGTTCGAACTGCTCGCCGACAACAAGGTCGAGAAGCTGCCGCTCGTCGATGAGAACAACGTCATCAAGGGCCTCATCACCGTCAAGGACTTCGTCAAGACCGAGGAGTACCCGCTGGCGACGAAGGACTCCGAAGGCCGCCTGCGCGTCGGCGCGGCCGTCGGCTTCTACGGCGACGCCTACGAGCGCGCCGGTCTCCTCGCCGAGGCGGGCGTCGACGTCCTCGTCGTCGACACCGCCAACGGCCACGCCCGCGGGGTCACCGACATGATCAAGACGATCAAGGCCGACCCGGCGTTCTCCCACGTCCAGATCATCGGCGGCAACGTCGCGACGAAGGAGGGCGCTCAGGCGCTCATCGACGCAGGCGTCGACGCCGTCAAGGTCGGTGTGGGCCCCGGCTCGATCTGCACCACCCGCGTCGTCGCCGGCGTCGGCGTCCCGCAGGTCACCGCGATCTACCTCGCCGCGCAGGCCGCCCGCGCCGCCGGCGTCCCGGTCATCGGCGACGGCGGTCTCCAGTACTCCGGCGACATCGGCAAGGCGCTCGTCGCCGGTGCCGACACCGTCATGCTCGGCTCGCTGCTCGCCGGCTGCAACGAGTCGCCCGGAGAGCTCATCTTCGTCAACGGCAAGCAGTACAAGGCCTACCGCGGCATGGGTTCGCTCGGCGCGATGGCACCGCGGAAGGGCAAGTCGTACTCGAAGGACCGCTACTTCCAGGCCGACATCGCCACCGACACCGACCTCATCCCCGAGGGCATCGAAGGCCGCGTCGCCTACCGCGGGCACCTCAAGCAGGTCGCCCACCAGCTCACCGGCGGTCTGCGCCAAACGATGTTCTACGTCGGCGCGCGCACGATCGACGAGCTCAAGGCCAAGGGCAGGTTCGTCCGCCTCACCACGGCCGGGCTCAAGGAGAGCCACCCGCACGACATCCAGATGACCGTCGAGGCCCCGAACTACGTCTCGAAGTGAGGCACACTGGGCGCGCTGCGCTCAGCGCGCTGCGCTCAGCGCGCTTCGCTGAGCACGCCTCGCGGAAAACCCGATCGGCCGCGGCACCCCGCACACGCAGGGTGCCGCGGCCGTTCTGATTCACTTTTCGCCCGATCCATCGGGTCGCGAACCGACCGATCGGGCGAAAAGTGAATCAAGCGGGCGCGAGGCGGCGACGCGGCGGACCGGGAGTGGCTCCGACCGGCCGCAGACGTGCCCACGAGCGCGGGTGTGACGGGAATCACAGATCGGATCTCAGGGCAGGAGACCTTGCGCAGGCGGTCCCTGCGATCCGCGCGCCTGCGGGGATCTCCCGCACGGGCATTCCGGCAAGGTCACTTCTGTAGTCGCCGCGCGCGGGTGATTGCTCAGCACATTTCCGTCGACTTAGGGTAGGTTTCCCTAATGCAATCGGGTTGACCCGGTCCGCATACGAAGGAGGCTGCCGAACGCCCATGACTGCCCAGCATTCTCACACGCACGCACCGCCGTCCACATCTCGATCGAACCCCCAGGTGAGCGACCCACGTCGACAGCAGATCAGCGCCGCTGACACCCGTGTCCACGACATCGTCGGCATCGGCATCGGGCCCTTCGGCCTCGGGCTTGCCGCCCTGTCCGACCCGCTGCCCGACGTCGACGCGGTCTTCCTCGACCGGCGACCGGAGTTCAGATGGCATCCGGGCATGATGATTGAAGGTGCCACGGTCCAGGTCCCGTTCCTCGCCGACCTCGTCACCATGGCCGATCCGACCTCACCCTTCTCGTTCCTCCAATTCCTCAAGGACCGCGGCCGGCTCTACCCGTTCTACATCCGCGAATCCTTCTATCCCCTGCGCGCCGAGTTCGACGAGTACTGCCGGTGGGTCGCCGCGCAGCTCGGGAGTCTGCGCTGGAACCGGGCCGTCACCTCGGTGACCGATGTCGATGGGATCTATGAGATCACCGCCGAGGTGACCGACACTTGCGGGCGGATCGTCGACATCGAGAGCTACCGCGCCCGCCACGTCGTCCTCGGCGTCGGCACCCAGCCGGTCCTGCCCGACGCCCTCGCCGAACTGCTGACAGGCGAGCGGACCGAGACCGCCAGCAGCGCCGCCGGGACTCGTCGCGGTGACGAGGGACCTGCTCGCAGGGGCGGACCGGTCATCCACACCGCGGACTACCTCGATCACCGCGAGGAGCTGCTCGAGAGCGGATCCGTGACGATCATCGGCAGCGGACAGTCGGCGGCCGAGATCTACCGCGACCTCATCGAAGACGCCGAGGCGCGCGGTGTCCGCCTCGACTGGGTGACCCGCTCGCCGCGGTTCTTCCCGATGGAGTACACGAAGCTCACCCTCGAGATGACCTCCCCGGAGTACACCGACCACTTCCGCGCCCTGCCCGATGACCTGCGCGGACGCATCGGTCGCGAGCAGCGCACCCTCTACAAGGGCATCAGCGGAGACCTCATCGACGACATCCACGACACGCTCTACCGGCTCAGCCGCGGCGGCCGATCGCTGCTGACGAACCTTGTCACCGACGCCGAACTCATCGCCGCGCACACTGATGGGCGAGGCGCCGCCGCCCACCCTGATGGGCCAGGTGCGTCCGCGCACCCGCACGAGCACGGAGCTGACACCCGCAGCGCCCCGGGGGAGTACCTCCTCGAGTTCCGCCACACCGTCCTCGATGAGCGCTTCACCCGCCGGACCGGGGCGATCGTCGCGGCGACCGGCTACCGAGCGAGCGTTCCCGACTTCCTCACCCCGATCCGAGAGGAGATCCGCCTCGACGATCAGGGGCGGTTCGCCGCCGACCGCGACTACACGCTCAACGAGGCGGGGACGCTCCACGTCCTCGGAGTCGAGGAGCACACCCACGGCGTCACCGCGCCTGACCTCGGCTTCGGCCCGTGGCGTGCCTCGGTCGTGCTCGCGCAGGTGACCGGCCGGGAGCCCTACCTGATCGAACGTCGGATCGCCTTCCAGACCTTCGGAGTCCCCAGCGCCGAGGCGCCTGCGGAGTCCCCTGCGGCCGCTGTGGCCCAGCCCGGGCACCCTGATGACCCCGGAGTCCCAGCCCATCCCGGCGACACGGCCCACCCCAACGACACGCATCCCGACGACACCCATCTCGGCGACGCAGCCGCACCATCCAAGGAGATGACCCACGCATGAGCACCGACACGACAACGGCCGACACACCGACGGTCGACCCCACGACCGAGACCAGGGGCACGAGCACCTCGGCGCCGGAGATCATCATCCTTCCCCTGCGCCCCGACCGGCACTCCGCAGACGTTCATACGTGGCTGAGCCATCCGCGTTCGCACTTCTGGCAGATGACCGACCTCGACGAACCGGCGGTGCGGAACTACCTTGCCGCGATCCGCGCCTCGGTCGATGAGAACGGATGGATCGGGCTCGTCGACGGGAGACTGACCTTCTACGTCGAGACCTACCTGCCGGCGATCCTCATCCCCACCGAAGTGGTCCCCGAGACCCCGGGCGACATTGGCATGCACCTGCTCGTCGCCCCACCGGACGGGCGCGTCGTCCACGGGCTGACCGATCGGATCATGGCGCACGTCATCGACTTCTGCCTCCGCCCGCGGGTGGAGGGCGGACGCGGTGCCACCCGTGTCATCGTCGAACCCGATGTTCGCAATGCGGCGATCCATGCGAAGAACGCGGCGGCCGGGTTCGAGGTCATCGGCGAGGCCGAGATCCCGATGGGCAATGAGACGAAGACGGCGCTCGTCAGCGCGTGCACAAGGGCGGACTTCGCGGAGAGCAGGCTCGCTGAGCTCATCGACTCGCCTGTGCGTGCGGCAGCGGGAAGCGCGGGCGACGGGAACTCCGCGGGCGCGGCCTCGGGGGCGGCGCGGGCCGGGACCCACCTCGGCGGGGAGGGCAGCGCTCACCTCGACGGGGAGGACTATGCCCACCTCAGCCCGGAGGTGTTCGCCGAGGTCAACAGACACCTCGTGGCCAAAGCGCTCGCCGAGTTCGCCCACGAACGCCTCATCGCCCCGGTCCGCTTCGGGGCGAGCAGTGAGGAGAGCGGTCCGGACGGTGCGCCGGAGAGGACTGCGGCGTCCTGGGTGCTCACGATCCCCACCGGAACCGGCACTGACACGGGAACTGGCACGATCCACTACACCTTCGACGCCTCGCTGCTGCCCCTCGAGCACTGGGTCATCGACGAGACGACGATCGTGCGCCGTCGGGACGGGCAGGCCATCGGTCTCGACGCGCAGGAGTTCGTCCTCGAACTCCAGGACGTCCTCGGAGTGCCGGAGAACCTCATGTCAACGTATCTCGAGGAGATCGCGTCGACCCTGGCAGGCGGGGCCTTCAAACTCACCGAGGCGCGTGAGGGCAGGAGACCCACTGCCGCAGGCCTCGCCGACGCGGACTTCCAGACGATCGAAGCGGCGATGACCGAGGGTCACCCCGGTTTCGTCGCGAACAACGGCCGCATCGGCTTCGGGCTGCGCGACTACCGGCGCTGGGCCCCGGAGAACGGGCGGCGCAACCGTCTCGAATGGGTCGCCGTGAGCCGGGAGCATGCGCATCTGGCGCTCGGTGACGGACTCGACGAGAGCGGGCACCTGTCCTGGGTGCTCAGCGCCGACGAACGCGAACTCTTCAGCGCTCGCCTCACCGCAACCGGGCGTCGCCTCGACGAGGTCCACCTCATGCCGATCCACCCGTGGCAGGCCGAGCACCGGCTGGCGATCACGTTCGCCTCCGACATCGCACGGGGCGATCTCATCCCTCTCGGTCCCGGCCTCGACGAACACCAGGCCCAACAGTCCCTGCGGACGTTCTTCAACCACACCCGTGCCGGAGCGCCGTACGCCAAGGTCGCCCTCGCCGTGCAGAACATGGGATTCCTCCGCGGGCTCTCACCTGCCTATATGCGGGACACCCCGGCGATCAACGACTGGGTCGCCCGCCTCGTCGACGGTGATCCGACCTTCGCCGCCTCCGGGTTCCGGGTGCTGCGGGAGCGCAGCGCGATCGGCTACACCGGTGACGCCTACCACCGCACTCGGGAGACGAATCCGCACCGGAAGATGCTCGCCGGGCTGTGGCGGGAGAACCCGCTGCCGCTGCTCGGCGAGGGGGAGCGGACGATGACGATGGCAGCGCTGCTCCACCGCGATCACCTCGGCGCCCCCGTCGTCGGGGAACTCATCCGTCGGTCGGGACTGGATGCCGAGGACTGGATCCGGGCCTATCTCGAGACCTATCTCCAGCCGCTCGTTCACGCGCTGCTCGCCCACGATCTCGTGTTCATGCCGCACGGGGAGAACCTCATCCTCGTGCTCGAGGACGACGTCGTCACCGGGGCGTTGATGAAGGACATCGGCGAGGAGGTCGCCTACCTCGGTGAGGGCCGACTGCCGACCGAGGTCGAGCGGATCCGGGCGATCGTGCCGGGGGAGGAGAAGGCGCTGTCGATCTTCACCGACGTCTTCGATGGGGTGCTGCGCCACCTCGCGGGGATCCTCGACGTCGACGGCATCCTCGCCGCCGGTCGGTTCTGGTCGCTTGTCGCCGAGGTGCTCGACCGTTACGAGTCCACGCATCCCGAGACCGCCCGTGGGCTCGCGGGTGACATCGACCTGCGCGCCGGACGCTTCAAGCACTCGTGCCTCAACCGTCTGCAGCTGCGCAACACGACGCAGATGGTCGACCTCGGCAACCAGGCCGATTCGCTCATCTATGCGGGAACGATGCGCAACCCCGTGGGACGGTGAGTGGCGGGCCGCAGGCTGCCCGCTGCTGGGTGGAATTCCCGGCCTCCGGCTATCATCGATCCCACGGTCGCCTGCTCCGAGGCGGCTGCCGGGGCCGATGCTCCGGACTGTCCTGAAGGCGCACACATGGTCAAGCAGCACGACCGGCCGACGCTGGCCACGGTCGCCGAGCGCGCCGGAGTGAGCATCAAGACGGCCTCCCGCGTGCTCAACGGGGAGAAGCACGTCGCCAGCACCACCGCCGCCAAGGTCGAGTCGGCTGCGGAGGAGCTCGGATTTCGGCTCAACTCGGCCGCGCGCCGGTTGCGGGAGGGCAGTCGCTCGCCCTACATCGGAGTCGTGCTCTCCGACATGGGCGACCCCCTCCAAGTGCGCATCCTCGCCCGCCTCGAACACGACCTCGCCGACCGCGGGCTGCGTCCCGTCGTCACCGTGACCGGGGGAGACCCGGACATCGAGCGCAGCTTCGTCGACGACTGCCTCGGCGGGGACATGTCGGGGATCTGCGTCGTGTGCTCGCAGCCGGAGTCCGCGGACCTCTACGCCCGAGTCCCAGGGCAGGCCGCCTCGGCGAAACCAGGAGAAGTCGGGGTCGTCTCCCTCGATCCCGCCGTCGCCGGACCCGGAATCACCACGATCGCCGCCGACGACGTCGCCGCAGGCCGCCGAGCCGCCGAACAGCTCGTCCGTCACGGCCACATCAGCATCGGCGTCATCGGCGACCGATCCCTGATCGAATCGCAGGCGCGGAGGTTCGCAGGCATCCGCGAGGTCCTCGCCGGTCGCGGGGACATCGGCTGGCGGGCCTACCTCGAGACGGGTGCCCACGACCAGTCGAGCGCGAAGAACGTCGTCGCCGCCCTGCTCGGGTCCCGGGCCGCCCCGACCGCGCTCATCACGCTTTCTGCGACGGTGACGATGGGGGCGATCGACGCGAGCCGGCGACTCGACCAATGGCCCGCGGTCGTCGGCATCGACGACTTCCCCGGAGCAGACCTCCTCGACGTCACCGTCGTCGACCCGGATGTCGACGCGATGTCCGCCGAGGCAGTGCGGGTCCTCACGGGCGACCACCGTCGCAGCTCCGGAACAGGGTCGATACCCCTCCTCACCTCGGCGAACGGCCTCACCCCGGTCCGCCTCATCCGTCGCGGCAGCGGTGAGGAGTCACCGCGCCAGGTCGCAGCACGCTGAGCAGGCGGCTGTCGGATCCTCGGAGGGAATTCAGCGCGGACAGTTGACAAACCTCATCGGTGAGCGAAATATGACTACCAGCCTGACAACGTTGTCAGAATGAGGAAAGGTTTCGAGAATGCGCAGTTCCCACACCCGCGAATCAGCATCGCCGAGGCGCGCCCACCGCCGGCTCACCGTCCTCGGTGCCGCCGTCGCGATCTCCGCGCTCGCCCTCAGCGGCTGCGGCAACCAGAAGGGCCAGGGCAACGACGAGGCCGGATCCGGTACCGGCTCCGACGGTGACGTCACCATTGCCCTTCTCCTGCCCGAGTCGAAGACCACCCGCTACGAGTCGCTCGACAAGCCGAACTTCGAGAAGTACGTCGCCGAAGCGAACCCGGATGCGACGGTCGAATACCGCAACGCCAACCAGGACGCCTCCCAACAGCAGCAGCAGTTCGAGGCTGCGGTGACCGAAGGAGTCGACGTCATCGTCCTCGACCCGGTCGACGCCTCGGCGGTCGCGTCGTCCCTGGCGAAGGCCGAAGCGAAGCAGATCCCCGTCGTCTCCTACGACCGCTTCTTCGACGGAGCCGACTACTACACCTCGTTCGACAACAAGAAGATCGGCAACCTTCAGGGTCAGGCCCTCCTCGACGGGCTCAAGGCCAAGGGCGTCGACCCGAAGTCCGGGCCGGTGTGGATGGTCAACGGCGACCCGAAGGACCCCAACGCCGCCGACTTCAAGGCCGGTGCCGAGGAGACCCTCAAGGCCGCCGGCGTCGACATCGCCGCCAGTCACGACACCCTCGACTGGAACCCCGATGACGCCCGGCAGTGGGTCGAAGGCCAGCTGCAAGGCGGAGGAGAGAAGCCGATCGCGATCTACGCGGCCAACGACGGCACGGCCGGTGGGGTGCTCGCCGCAACGACGAAGGCGAAGCAGGAACCCGTCGTCACCGGCCAGGACGCCGAAGTCGACGGCCTGCAGAACATCCTCAAGGGCGAGCAGTACGCGACGATCTACAAGTCCATCCCGCCGCAGGCCGAGTACGCGGCGAAGGCCGCGGTCGCGCTCGCCAACGGCGAGGAGCCGAAGGCTGCGACGACGTACAAGGACACTCCGACGGACTTCGTCGAAGCCAAGGTCGTCACGAAGGACACGATCAAGGACATCGTCGGCGACCAGATCAAGGCCTCGGACATCTGCTCGGGCATCGATGAGAAGCTCTGCGCCGATGCCGGAATCGAGTAGGGGACGCTGAGCGCACGCCGATGACTTCACAGACGAACGAGCCGACGCCCGCCTTCGGGCGGGCGTCGGCGACCACACAGCCCGTGCTCGAACTGCGCGGAATATCCAAGCGCTTCGGTGCCGTCCAGGCACTGACCGACATCAATCTCACCATCGGCCGCGGCGAAGTCGTCGGGCTCGTCGGCGACAATGGTGCCGGCAAGTCGACGCTCATCAAGATCATCGCCGGCGTCCATGGCGCCGACGACGGCGAGCTCCTCATGGACGGCCGCCCGCAGAGGTTCTCCTCACCCAAGGACGCGCAGAAGGCGGGGGTCGCCACGGTGTTCCAGGACCTCTCCCTGTGCGAGAACCTCGACGTGGTGGCGAACCTCTTCCTCGGCCACGAGGACACTCGCGCAGGCGTCCTCGACGAAGTCGCCATGGAGGCGAAGTCGTGGGAGCTGCTGCGCAGCCTCTCGGCGAAGATCCCCAGCGTCCGGGTGCCCATCGCCGCTCTCTCCGGTGGTCAGCGCCAGACAGTCGCGATCGCTAGGTCCCTCCTCGGCGAACCGTCGATCGTCATGCTCGACGAGCCGACCGCGGCCCTCGGAGTCGCCCAGACCGCCGAGGTGCTCAACCTCATCGAACGCCTCCGCGACCGCGACCTCGGCGTCCTCCTCGTCAGCCACAACATGGCCGACGTCCAAGCCGTGTGTGACCGCGTCCACGTCCTGCGCCTGGGCAAGGACGCCGGCGACTTCCCCGGTGATGAGCGTACCGACGTCCTCATCGCCGCCATCACGGGAGCCAACGACAACGTCGTCACCCAGCGGGCGGCACGCAGGGGTGAGCGCCGATGACCCGCAACTCGTTCATCACTGACGAACGGATCTCGCAGGAGGGGTTCGTCCGCACCTTCGTCCGGCGGATCAAGGAGGGACAGCTCGGCTCGTTCCCGGTCATCCTCGCCCTCGTCATCATCGTCATCGTCTTCCAGTCGGCGAACAGCAACTTCATCTCCCCTGCCAACCTCGTCAACCTCTCCACGCAGGTCGCCTACCTCGCGATCCTCGCCCTCGGGATCAACCTCATCCTCCTCCTCGGCGAGATCGACCTCTCGCTCGCCCAGCTCGGCGGTCTCTGCGCCTCCGTGCTCGGTGTCCTCGTCGTCAGGCAGGGTGTGCCCCCGCTCATCGCCCTGACGATCATGCTCCTCCTCGGCCTCGTCGTCGGAGCGATCCAGGGCTGGTTCTTCGCCGTCGTCGGCATCCCCGCCTTCGTCGTCACCCTCGCCGGCCTCCTCGCCTTCACCGGCCTGACCCTGACTACGCTGGGCACGCAGAAGAACCTCTCGATGGCCGACACGTTCGCCTTCGACTTCGCGAGCTACTACTTCCCCGCGATGTGGGCCTACGTCTTCGGCGCGGTCGCGGTGCTCGGCTTCGCCGCCGGGATCATCCACTCGAAGCTGCGCCGACACAATGCCGGACTCGACAGCGCGAGCTGGACATCGGTGATCATCCGCATCGTCCTCCTCACCGCGGTCGTCTTCGGATTCCTCATCCTCGTCAACCAGGACTTCGGGCTGGCGATGCCGTTCTTCCTCATGCTTGTCATCGCCATTGTCATCGACCTCGTCCTGCGGAAGACGAAGTACGGTCGATCGATCTACGCCGTCGGCGGCAAGGTCGAGGCCGCCCGACGCGCCGGCATCCGGGTGACCTGGGTGCGGATCAGCGTGTTCATGACCGCCGGCGTCCTCGCCGCGCTCTTCGGCTTCGTCAAGGCCGGGGTGACGACGAACGCGGGATCGACGCTCGTGGGCACGCAGGACCTCCTCAACGCCATCGCGGCGGCCGTCATCGGCGGCACCTCGCTCTTCGGCGGGCGCGGTTCGGCCTGGGCGGCGGTACTCGGGGCGCTCGTCGTCGGAGCGATCAACAACGGCCTCTACCTCATCGGCTTCAACTCCGATGCGCAGCAGATCATCACCGCGCTCGTCCTCCTCACCGCCGTCGTCATCGACGCGATCAGCCGCCGCGGCCAGCGCTACGTCGGCAGAGGGTAGGCGACGGGGGGTAGGCGACAGAGGTCCGACGGCCGCCGGTAGGCGGCTGGGTCAGTCGCTGAGGCCGAACTGAGTCACTTTTCGCCCGATCAGTCGGTTCAAGACCAGATCGATCGGGCGAAAAGTGACTCATCGGGCCCGTCGGGCAGGAAGTGTTGCATCTCCTGTAACGAATGTTCAGCGTTGCTTGCTGTGTCGGCTGCGCATTCGTGCGATGGCCAGGGCCAGCGCGCCGATCAGTAGTGCGAAGGACACTCCCCAGAGGATCGCCGCCGCATCGTGGAGCCTGGGAACGAAGGACAGCGCCTGCGCACTGACCGCCAGGAACAGAAGTGCGATGATCCACTTAGTGGGCGATGAAAATCTCATAACTCCCCCAAGCGAGCCATCGCAGTTCCTATCGCTGGCGGACTGATTCTTTACCGGATCCGCAGGCACTCTGTGGGGCAAACTGTGTCGTCGACATTCTTTCCTCTCGTGTCTGAATTCACTTCGTTGTCCTGGGTAGGCAACTGCTCGGAACGCTACGAAAACGAAGTTCGACGAGCAACAGATGTGAACAAATTGAAAGATGCGGTGCAGCGATCATCTGAGCCGCCCCTCGGGCGAGCAGGTAGGCGACAACTCCGGAAGTGCGCGCCGATCCGTGTTGTCGAATTGTGATCTTGTGTTTACCTGCTATCGATCTTCTGTTATGACAAGGAAGGTGGTCACACAGTCGTTATTGTCGGCACCGAAACCATTGTCGAGAATGAAGCTGTTCTTTCGCTTGGTCACACTTCCAGGGGCCCCGACGCCGACAATCGTCGATGGTGAATACGGAGTGGGGTATTTTCGAAAGAGCACCTTCCTGGTGACGTCTGATCGATGAGATCGCGGCGGCCGTCACCTGCGGCACCGCGCTCTTCGACGGGTGCGGTTCGGCGTTGGCGGCGGAGGTCGTCGGCTCACTGCAGTCGTTGGAAAGCGGACACCGGATAGCGGTCGCAGGGGCGGAGTTGAGTCACTTTTCGACCCGTCGGACGGATTCACGCCGCCCGCGCGCGACCCTGACCTCGCTCCCGCCTCGGCGCCGGTGATACAGTCGGGGGCAAATGACATGGGGTGCCCGGTGCGACTCGCGCAGGGCTGAGAGAACACCCATCGAACCTGATCTGGGCCATGCTAGCGAAGGGATCGTCATGACCGACATCGACCTGTCGTCGGCGCATGCGCGGCTGCGCGCGTCGAACCCGCTCATCCAATGCATCACGAACACGGTCGTGCAGCAGTTCAGCGCGAACGTGCTCCTCGCCGTCGGGGCGTCACCGGCGATGCTCGACCACGACGCCGATGCCGCGCAGTTCGCCCACCTCGCCGGCGGTCTGCTCGTCAACTTCGGCACCGCGACGGACCAGCAGTTCCTCGCCGCCGACGCCGCCGTCGACGCCGTCACCGAGGATGCCAAACCCTGGGTGCTCGACCCCGTGAGCATCGGCGCCGCCGACCACCGCACCACCCGGATCCGCCGCGCCGCGGCCGCCCACCCGACCGCGATCCGCGGCAACGCCTCGGAGATCGCGGCACTGGCCGGAGCCGGAGCGGGCGGGCGCGGGGTCGAGTCCACCGACGAGGTCGACGCCGTGCTCCCGGCCGCCGCCGAGCTCGCCCGCACGACCGGCGCCATCGTCGCCGTCTCCGGTGCCCGGGACGCCATCGTCGCCCACATCGACGGGGCCGACCACATCGCCCGCGTCGACGGGGGACACTCATTCATGCCGCTCGTCATCGGCACCGGCTGCTCACTCGGCGCCGTGACCGCCGCCTACCTCGCCGCCGTCCCGCCGGCGGGGACGAGTTCGCAGGCGGGCCCGGCAGGATCGGCCGCGTTCGAGCGCTTCACCGCAGTCGTCGCCGCCCACGCCCACTTCGCCGACGCCGGAGAGGCCGCCGCCACCGGGGCGCTCGGACCGGGCACCTACTCGGTGCACTTCCTCGACGCGCTCTTCACCACCGACGACGACCGGATCGGCCGCGCCCGGGTCGAGGTGACCACAGTATGAGCGGCGATCGGCTCGCGGGCATCGACACCCGCCTCTACCTCGTCACCGATACCGCGCAGTGCGCGGAGGCGGGACGAACCGTCGCCGAGACCGTGCGCGCGGCCGTGACCGGGGGAGTCGGTGTCGTCCAGGTCCGCGACAAGGACATCGACGACACCGAATTCCTCGTCCTCACCCGTGAGGTCATCGCCGCCGTCACCGAGGCGATCGCCGGGACCGACCGCCGCGTTCCCGTCTTCCTCAACGACCGGGTCGCCGTCGCCCGCCGCCTCCTCGACGAGGGCAGCGACGTCCACATCCACGTCGGCCAGACCGACACCCCCGTCGCCGAGGTGCGCGACCTCCTCGGCGACGGCCCCCTCGTCGGCCTCTCCGCCGCCGAACCCGAGGAGTTCGCCACGGCCCAGGAGACCGGCGGCGTCGACCTTGTCGGCATCGGACCGGTCTTCGACACGACGACGAAGACCGACGCCCCGGCCGGGATCGGTCCCGACCGCCTTGGCGAACTCACCGCCTCGGCGGGGATCCCCGCGGTCGCGATCGGCGGCATCGACGCCGAGCGCGCGCACGAACTGCGGGGACGAGGACTCGTCGGCATCTGCGTCGTCTCCGCGATCTGCCGCGCCGAGGATCCCGAGCAGGCGGCCGCGGACCTCCTCGACGCCTTCGGCGACGGCACCCGAAAGGACGGGGAACAGGCATGAGCGAGCGACCACCGATCGCGCTGTCGATCGCCGGCACCGACCCGAGCGGCGGGGCGGGAATCCACGCCGACCTCAAGACGTTCACCGCCCTCGGCGTGCTCGGGACGACGGCGATCACCGCCCTCGTCGCGCAGAACACCCACGGGGTGTCCCGCGTCTACCCGATCGACGAGGACTTCGTCACCGATGAGCTCGACAGCGTGCTGAATGACATGCCCGTCGACGCGACGAAGACGGGCATGCTCGGATCCCGGTCGCTCGTCGACCTCGTCGTCGACCGGGCAGCGACCTCCGACTTCGGGTTCTTCACCGTCGACCCCGTCATGGTCGCGACCTCCGGACACCGCCTCCTCGAGGTCGATGCCGTCGACGCCGTGCGCACGCGCCTGCTCCCGGCCGCCGACCTCATCACACCGAACCTCCCCGAGGCGGCCCTCCTCCTCGGCGACGACGTGCCCGAGGCGACGACCCCTGAGCAGATGCGCGACCAGGCCAGGGAGCTCGTCGCGCGCGGCACGCGCACCGTCCTCCTCAAGGGCGGGCACGCCGCCGACGGCGAGGTCGCCGACATCCTCGTCACCGCCGACGGGGAGGTCACCGAGTTCGCCCACCCTCGGATCGCGACCCCGAACACGCACGGGACCGGGTGCACGCTCTCGGCTGCGATCACCGCCGAGGCGGCCGTCCTCCGGCGGGCCAACGGCGGGAAGACGCTGGCCTCTGAGGACATGCGGCAGGCAGTCGAACGGGGACTCGACTTCCTTGCCCGGGCGCTCGCCTCGGCGGCGGACTGGAAGGTCAGCCTCGACCCCGCGGGCGCCCACGGACCGGTCGACCATCAGGTCGACATCGTCCGCCGCTGACCCCGCCCGAGCACCGTACCCGGAGCGCTTCACCATCGCAGCACCGCGGCGCCCCGGACCCGACCCGATCGACGACGATTCGACCCAAGGAGACACGTATGACGACGACCTTCGCCGCCGGCCCGCAGACCACCGAACTCTGGGACCACGTCCGCCCGATCATCGAGGCGATCGAGGCGCTGCCGTTCCTCAGCCAGCTCGCCGAGGGCAGCCTCGATCCTCTTGCGTTCACGAACTACATCACTCAGGACAGCATCTACCTCAGCGGATATGCGAAGGCGATGTCCTTCCTCGCCGGGAAGACGACGGACCGGGACGAGTCCCGGTTCTGGTCCACCTCGGCGGCGGAGGCGATCACCGTCGAGGAGGAGATGCACGCCCAACTGCTCTCCGATGCCCGCCTCGGGCAGGCGCACTCCCAGCTCGAGGCCGAGGACCGGGTGGGTCCGTCGCCGACGACGCTCGGATACGTCTCGTTCCTCGTCGCCACGGCCGCGACCCGGTCCTACGGTGAGGGCGTCGCGGGAGTGCTGCCCTGCTTCTGGGTTTACGCGCACATGGGCAAGGTGCTCATCGAGCGCGCCGGAGAGATGGACGAGAACCACCCGTATCGGACGTGGGTGAAGACCTACGACGCCCCGGAGTTCGACGAGTCGACGCGGAAGGCCGTCGAGATCCTCGAACGCGAACTCGACCGGGCGCCAGCCGATGAGGCGGCGCGGATGCGGGCCGCGTTCGAACGCGCGTGCGTCTACGAACTCCACTTCTGGGCCTCGGCGCACGCGTTGCAGGACTGGGACGCGGGCGTCTTCGCGGTGCCCGCGGCCGAACCTGTGCGGTGAGCGCCGACACTGCGCAGTCAGCTCTGCGGTTGCAGACGCCGGAAGAGCAGCCACACCGAGGCGCCCACAACGATGAGGAACCCTGCCGTGGGAATGAGCAGAGGAACCGGACCGCTGTTGTCGGGCCCGGCGGCCACAGTGAACATCGAGATGAGAATCGTCGAGAACAGCAGGGCGAGGGCCCCGGCATTGATGCGCATGAACTCCATGAGGCAGTCGTAGAAGTAGCTCTCATCGCTGCGCTCGAACCAGTACTCCTTGTGCGGAGCATTGATGGACGCCAGTGGCATACGCGTCCAGATTCCCCGAATCGACAGCAGCACGGAGATCCCCAGGCCGAGCGGGACGAGGAGGACGAGGACGGACCACTTTGACGACCAGTCGTCGGCACGACCGGACGCGTCGAAGTGGCTGGGAACGGTCTCCGGGGCGGTCACCGCGAACCACAGGGACAGAGCCGCAAAGATCGCGATGCCGACGAGGGCGAAAACGAACGCCGAGAATCCCGGCCGCTGCCCCCTGTCTCGTGGCGAAGTCACCTCTTCACACTAACAAGGCAGGTCAGAGCAGTGGGTGCCCGGTGACCTCCGCTAAGCGCGGCCCTCGCGGCGGTCATCGACGATCATGGTCAGCGGGGCGAACTGTCCGAGAACCATCCAGCCCCGGCACAGTGTCGTCCAGAGGATGACGCGATCGACCTGGGACAGGGGGACACGGTCGTGCCGCGGACACGTGAGGCGCCCGAGGGCGAAGACGATCGCCGCAAAGCCGGCACCGATGATGGTGATGATCAGCAGATCCATGACGAAACCCCCTCGCAGCCGCAGTGGAACCCTGGATTCCAGTGTCTCTCCGAAGTGGCGCTGTGGAAAGGGGCCAATCGCACATCAGTGGCCTCTTCGCGTCGCAGTGAGGGCGAGGCGGCAGGGCTGGCGCGACCCGAACGGGCTGAGGCCTACGAATACGCGAGGCTGAGCCGGTTCGCCGCCTCGACGACCGCCGCTGCAGCAGCCGAGCCCTGCTCGGCGGTGATCGCAGACGGGAACGTGAAGCGCACACTCGTCTTCGCGACCTCGGCGTCGATGCCGAGGGCCAGCAACACATGCGAGGGCTCATCGGAGCCGACCGCGCACGCCGAACCGCTCGAGGCCGTGACCCCGAGGCGTTCGAGTTCGAGGAGCACGGCCTCCCCGCTCGTGCGGGAGAAGCAGAACGACGCGTGGTTGGGGGTCCGCGACTCAGCACTGCCGGTGAGGAGTGCCCCGTCGACGGACCGGAGCACCTCGGCGATGAAGTCGTCACGGATGCCGGCCACCCGGGCGGCCGCCTCGGCGCGTTCGGACTCCGCGAGCTCAAGCGCGGTGGCGAACGCGACGGCGAGGGCGACGTTCTCCGTGCCCGACCGCCGGCCCGACTCCTGACCGCCGCCGTGGATGATCGGCTCGATAGGGATGCGGGCGCGGATCGCCGCGACTCCGATGCCCTTCGGCGCACCGACCTTGTGCCCGGCCAGCGTGATCGCGTCGACGCCGAGGCCCGCCAGCGGCAGCCATCCCGCGGCCTGCACGGCATCGGTGTGGACGTGCGCGCCGGCGGCATGGGCGACCTCGCTCAGTGCCGCGATGTCGGCGACTGTGCCGATCTCGTTGTTCGCGTAGCCGAGGCTGACGACCGCGGTGTCCTCCCGCAGGACCGCCCGCAGGGCCTCCGGGGTGACCGTTCCGTCGGGATCGACGTCGACATACGCGATATCGAACCCGTGGCGTCGGACAAGGAAGTCCGCCGAGGCGAGCACCGCCTCATGCTCGAGCGAAGAGGTGACGAGGTGCCGGCGTCCGGAATCCGTCCCCGCCGAGGCGGTGGCGTCGGGAAGCCCGCCGAGCGCCATTCCGATGACCGCGAGGTTCGCCGCCTCCGTGCCGCCGCCGGTGAAGACGATGTCCGTGCTCCGCATCCCGAGCACCCGCGCCACCCGGGCCCGCGCATCCTCGAGCGCCTCCGCGGACACGCGCCCGAATTCGTGGCGGCTCGACGGGTTCCCGAACGCCCCGCTCAGGTACGGCCAGGCCGCTTCGAGTGCCTCCCGACGCACGGGTGCCGCGGATGCGGTGTCGAGGTAGAGCGGGCCCATTTCAGTCCGCCGCCGGTCGGATCTCTGCCGCAGCGGTGTCGCCATGAGCATCGCCTGACGCGTCGGCACCGCCCTGGTGAACGTGTTCACCGACAGCCGTGACCGCGCCGCCTGCCGGGTGCGACCGCTCGGTCGCCTCGGACAGCACGAGATCGAGTCCGAGGTCGATCGCCCGGACGCTGTGGGTGAGCGCCCCGGAGGAGATGACATCGACGCCGGTGTCGGCGATCTCGGTGACGGTCTCAAGGCTGACGTTGCCGCTCGCCTCGATGATCGCCCGGTCCCCGATGAGCGCGACCCCGCGCCGCAGGTCGGGCAGGGAGAAGTTGTCGAGCATGATGATGTCGGCCCCGCCGTCGAGGACCGCAGGGATCTGCTCGAGCCGGTCGACCTCGACCTCGATCATCGTCGTGTGCCCGAGCCTCTCCCGCGCCGCCAGCAAGGCGGCAGTGACATCACCGCCTGCCCCGGTGAGCACGCCGAGGTGGTTGTCCTTGACCATGACCGCATCCGAGAGCCCGAACCGGTGACTGCTCCCACCCCCGCACACGACCGCGTGCTTCTCGAACGCACGCAGACCCGGAGTCGTCTTCCGGGTGTCGGCGATCCGCGTCCGCCCGTCGACCGCGTCGACGAAAGCCCGGGTCAGGGTCGCGATCCCGCTCATCCGCTGAGTGAAGTTGAGCGCGATCCGCTCCGCCCGCAGCACCCCGCGGGCCGGCCCCGAGACGGTGGCGAGCACCTGGCCCGCACTGAACCGCTCACCGTCGCCGGCGAGCACCTCGACCGCGACGGCGGGTTCGGTGAGAGTGAAGGCACGCGCGAAGACCTCGCCGCCTGCGAGCACCCCGTCCTCCCGGGCGCGCAGCTCCGCGGTCGCCTGCGCATCCGCCGGCACGAAGACCTCGCCGGTGATGTCACCCCACGGGGCGTCCTCGTCCAGCGCCTGGCGCAGGGCGGCATCGATCGTGGTCGTCGTCAGCATGAGGCTGCCTCCTCGTGGTTGCGGTCGAGCACGGGATGCCCGGCCCCCGACCATGATGCCGCAGTTCGCCGCGCATCCACGTCCGTGCGGACGTGAGCTCCGACGCTCTCCGTGCGGGCGAGCGCGGCAACGGCCATGGCCCGGGCGATGAGCGCGAGATTCGCCGTTTCGATCGCCTGGACGTGGTCGCCCTCGCCGAGGTGATCGACCGGGAAGCCGTGAACGCCCGTGCCGTCGGCGGCGCGTCCGATCCCGTGGGATTCGCCGAGGCGGTCGTCAGTGTCCTCGCCGAGGCGGTCGAAGAGCACCATCAGACCCTCCTCGGTGCGTTCGAGACCGAGATGTTCCCAGGTGAGAGCCTGGAGTTCCGCGCGGGAGAGCGGGGCAGGATGCGGCAGGGCCGGTGCGGGGCGCGGGGGTGCGGCAGCCGATCGCGAACCGAGCGATCGTGTACGCCGGCGATCTGCCGTGATCGACTCAGCCGCCCGTGCCCCGAAGACCGCACCTTCGAGCAGCGAGTTCGACGCCAGCCGGTTCGCCCCGTGGACGCCGGTGCACGCGACCTCGCCGACGGCGAAGAGACCGGGCAGAGAAGTCCTGCCGTCGAGGTCGGTGGCCACCCCGCCCATGACGTAGTGTGCGGCCGGGGTGACGGGGATGAGGTCGTCGGCGAGAGAGAGGCCCTGCGCGGCGAGGGTCGCGGCGATGCTCGGAAAGCGCGCGGCCACGTCGGGGACTGCCCGGGCGTCGAGGTGACACGGCAGTCCGTTCTGCTCCGCCATTGTGCGGCGCAGGGCCAATGCCACGACGTTGCGCGGGGCGAGTTCGGCGCGGGGGTCGATGTCCGGCATGAACCGTTGACCGTGCGCGTCAAGCAACAAGGCCCCGGCTCCGCGGACGGCTTCGGAGATGAGGAAGCCCGACCCGACGAGGGCCGTGGGGTGGAACTGGACGAACTCGAGGTCGCGGACCGCGGTGCCTGCGCGGATCGCCGCGGCCAGCCCGTCCCCGGTCGCGCCCAGCGGGTTCGTCGTGTGGGCGAAGACCTGCCCGGCGCCACCGGTGGCGAGCACGACCGCCTCGGCGGGGATGACCTCGGGCACGCCCCCGCAGCCGAGCACGCTCACCCCGGTCACGGTCCCACCGTCGACGACGAGGTCGACGAGCAGGGTCTCCGTGCGCAGATCGACGGTGCCTGCCGTCGCCTCGGCGAGGAGGCGGGAGACGAGCGCATCGACGATGGCCCGCCCCGTCGCATCCCCACCGGAGTGATAGATCCGGGGCGCCGAGTGCGCGCCCTCGATCCCGCGCGCCCAGCCTGCGGGGTCGAGAGGATCGGCGCTCGCGTCGGCACGGTTCCGGTCGAAGACGACCCCCGCCTCGGCGAGGTCGAGGATCCTGTCCGGACCCTCGGTGCAGAGGACGCGCACGGCCTCGGCGTCGCAGAGCCCGGCGCCCGCGGTGAGGGTGTCGTCGATGTGGGAGCCGACGGTGTCATCTGCGGTGAGGACGCCGGCGATCCCGCCCTGGGCGAGCGCTGTGTTCGACTCGCCGAGGCGGCTCTTCGTCACGACGGTCACCTCGTGGGTCCCGGCCAGGCGCAGGGCCGTGGTCAGGCCCGCGATGCCGGTCCCGACGACGATGACGCGGCTCATCCTCAGATCCTCGGCTTCGCGGCGAGCATCCGGTCGAGCGCGATCCGGGCGGGGTCGGCCACCTCGGCGTCGACGGTGACCTGGTTGACGATCGAGCCGTCGAGCAGGGATTCGAGGACCCAGGCGATGTAGCCGGGGTGGATGCGGTACATCGTCGAGCACGGGCACACGACGGGGTCGAGGCAGGTGATCGTGTGCTGCGGGTGCTCGGCGGCGAGTCGCTGGACGAGGTTGATCTCGGTGCCGATCGCGAAGTTCGTCGGCTCGCTCGCCTCGCTGATCGCCTTCGTGATGTAGGCCGTCGACCCCGATTCGTCGGCGGCGGCGACGGTCTCGCGCGGGCATTCGGGGTGGACGACGACGCGGACGTCCGGATCGGCTTCCCGGGCGGCGGCGATCTGGGCAGGGGTGAAGCGCTTGTGGACGGAGCAGAAGCCCTGCCAGAGGATGACGCGGGAGTCCTCGAGCACCTCGGCGGTGTTGTTGCCCAGCGGTCGGCGCGGATTCCACAGCGGCATCGCCTCGGGGTCGATGCCCATGTCGATCGCGGTGTTGCGGCCGAGGTGCTGGTCGGGGAAGAAGAGGACCCGGTGCCCGCGTTCGAATGCCCACTCGAGGACCACCTCGGCGTTGGACGAGGTGCACACGATGCCGCCGTTGCGGCCGCAGAATCCCTTGATCGCGGCCGAGGAGTTCATGTAGGTGACGGGGACGACGGGCACCTTCCCGGTCTCGTCGGGCTCGGTGCCCCAGAGTTCGGCCAGCTGCTCCCAGCAGTCCTCGACCTGGTCGATCGTCGCCATGTCGGCCATCGAGCAGCCGGCGGCGAGGTTGGGGAGGATGACGGACTGCTCAGGGGTCGAGAGGAGGTCGGCGGTCTCGGCCATGAAGTGGACGCCGCAGAAGATGATCGCCTCGGCGTCGGGATGGTTCTGGGCGGCCTTGGCGAGCATGAACGAGTCCCCGATGTAGTCGGCGTGCTCGACGACCTCGACCCGCTGGTAGTGGTGGCCGAGGACGACGACGCGGTCGCCGAGCGCGGCCTTCGCGGCGATGATCCGCTCGCGCAGCTCACCCGCCGAGGCGTCACGGTACTCCTGCGGGATCTCGCCCTGGCGCGGGGCGGCGGCCGGGATCGGGTCGGCGAGCGAGGCGCCCGGACCGTAGCCCGGGGAGGCATCGACGTCCCACGGGGCGTCGACGAGGGAGGAGGAGCACATCGACCCCGATGTCCTTCCGGCGGAGATGTCCTTGAGGGTGAGCTCGATCGAAGCTGTCGTGGTCATCGTCGTCCTTTGCTGCTCGGCGCATTTTTACGCACATTTGAGCTTAATCACGGTCGTCCGTAAAGTACAACTCGGCCACCCGGCATCGCGGTGCCGCCCTCCACGCGCAGTGCGGATGTTCTACGCTGGTGACAGGCTCGCGATCCGAGCCGGCGCCGTCCCGACCAGCCCGCATACCCCGCGCGGCGACCGCCGATCATGCTCGATCGGAAGGCGCGCGCAGGAACCGGGGGACTCCCGTGCGAGAGCGCGGAGTCCCTGCGCTCGGACGAGGAGCAGCTCCGGTGCGAGGCCGCGGGGCAGGACGGGCGCACATACCCAGACCACCAACCACTTGAGGATTCCCATGCCCGATGCGGCAGGCACCACCGAGTCAGACGAGACGACGCCCGTCTACGGGCCCGGAGCGGCCGGGGCCGCGTCCCCTGGGGGAGACGGGTCGTCCAGCCCGACGGCAGCCGGGGAGTCGAGACCGCCTCGGCGGGTCCGCACCCTCGATCTCCTCCGCGCGAAGGCCGAGGGCCGGCGCTGGGCGATGCTCACCAGCTACGACCAGTACACGGCCGCGCTCTTCGAGGAATCCGGCGTCGAGGCGCTGCTCGTCGGCGATTCGGCGGCGAACAACGTCTACGGCCATGCCACGACTCTGCCGGTCACCGTCGACGAGCTCATCCCGCTCGCCCGCGCGGTGGCGAAGGCGACCTCCCGCGTCCTCGTCGTCGCCGACCTGCCCTTCGGCAGCTACGAGATCTCCGACGAACAGGCCGTTGCGACTGCGGTCCGGTTCATGAAGGAGGCCGAGGTCCACGCGGTCAAACTCGAAGGCGGCGCCCACGTCGCCTCCCGGATCAGGGCGATCACCTCGGCGGGGATCCCGGTCATGGCGCACATCGGCTTCACCCCGCAGTCCGAGCACAACCTCGGCGGGTACCGGGTCCAGGGCCGCGGAGATGCGGCAGAGGCGCTGCTCGCCGATGCCCGCGCCGTCGCCTCGGCGGGGGCGTTCTCCGTGGTCATGGAGATGGTCCCGGCCCCGCTCGCCGCCCAGGTCACCGCGGAGCTGGAGATTCCGACGGTCGGGATCGGCGCCGGGGCCGACTGCGATGCCCAGGTCCTCGTGTGGCAGGACATGGCCGGTCTGCGGCCGGGTCGGTCCCCGCGGTTCGTCAAGCGCTACGCCGACCTGCGCACGGTCCTCGGCGATGCCGTGCGGACCTATGTCGCCGAGGTGGGGGCTGGGGAGTTCCCCGAACCGGAGAGGAGCTTCGAGTGATGGAGATCGGCGGGATCGAAGCGCTGCGGGCGTGGCGGGCACGGCAGTCGGGGACCGTCGCGCTGGTGCCGACGATGGGGGCGCTGCACTCGGGGCACCGGGCGCTCATGGATCGGGCCCGGGAGTCGGCCGACCACCTCGTCGTCAGCCTCTTCGTCAATCCGCTCCAGTTCGGTCCGGGGGAGGACTTCACCCGGTATCCGCGGCCGATCGAGGCCGATCTCGCGATGTGCGAGGATGCCGGGGCCGAGTTCGTCTTCGCCCCCGCACTCATCGAGATGTACCCCGCGGCGCCGGAGGTCACCGTGTCCTCCGGGCGGATGGGAGCGATCTTCGAGGGCGCGGACCGCCCCGGCCACTTCGACGGGGTGCTCACCGTCGTGACGAAGCTCTTCCATCTCACCCGCCCCCACGTCGCGGTCTTCGGGCTCAAGGACATCCAGCAGTTCTCCCTCGTCCGGCGCCTCATCACCGACCTCGACTTCGACATCGAGCTCATCGGACTCCCGGTCGTCCGCGACCGGGACGGTCTGGCCGTCTCGAGCCGCAACGACTATCTCACCCCGGGCGAGCGGCTCGCGGCGCTGGCGATCCCGCGCGCCCTCGACGCGGGCGAATCCGCGCTGACCGACGGGGGACTGCCCGAGGACGTCCTCGCAGCCGCCCGCGCGGCACTCGACGGCGACCTCGACGTCCACTACCTCGCCCTCGTCGAGGCGGCGACCCTGCAGCCGGTGCGCGAGCAGTTCCGTGGCTCAGCCCTCCTCCTCATCGCCGCCACCGTGGGGACGACGAGGCTCATCGACAATCGGCCGCTCGAGTTCTGAAAATCCCTCCGTTGCCCAATCGTGATCGCCGCATGAACGTATTGTTAAGGCCCTGAGATAAACGCGTGAATGCGGCGATCGCTAATCGCATTTCAGGACATGATTCGAGATGACAGGCGCACGACCCTTGTCCAGAGTGCACCCGTGGAATAGGCTCCGAAATAACAAGTGACAAAGACGCCTTGTTAGTCGCAGCATCCGAAGGAGACAACGGAAATGCAGGACATATGGCCGGTCCTCATCAATGTGGGCCTTGCAATCGTCATTCTCATCGTCACCTGGATCGTCGCCTCGATCGTCAAATGGGCGATCGCGAAGCTCGTGGCGAAGGTCCCCGCTCTGCAGAGAGACGGGCACAACGGGCAGCAGGTCGGCAGATCCGTCGGTCAGATCGCCGGGCTCATCATCTGGATCCTCGGCCTCATCGCCGTCCTCCAGCTCTTCGCCCTCGACCAGGTGCTCACGCCGCTGCAGGGTCTGGCGAACGGGATCTTCAGCTTCCTGCCTAACATCATCGGCGCGGGCTTCATCTTCCTCATCGGCTACGTCTTCGCGAAGATCGCCAAACAGCTCGTCGTCACCGCGCTCGGCGCCGTCGACCTGACGAAGATCACCGCGAAGTTCCGCTCCATCGGCGACCGCGCCGTCAGCGTCGCCGACTCCGACGGAGGCTTCCGTCGTCGTGAGGCACCCGGACAGCAGACCGCCGCCTTCGACCAGGTGCAGCAGGGCGGACCCCAGCAGAGCGGTCCTGCGGGTCCCGGTCAGCCTGGCCCCGGTCAGCAGGGTCGGGGCCAGCCGGGCTTCGGTCAGCCGGGTCCCGGCCAGACGATGCAGCACGGCCAGCCCGGACAGCCGCCGCAGGGGCATCCGCAGCAGGGCTACCAGGGTCAGGGTCACCCGCAACAGGGTCACCAGGGTCAGGGTCACCCCGGTCAGTCGATGGGACGGTCACCGGAGGCCGAGGCGAACGCCCGCATCTCCAACCTCGTCGGCAACGTCGTCTTCGGAATCATCATCATCGTCGTCTCGATCGCCGCACTCCAGGTGCTCGGGATCGCCGCGATCTCCGGCCCTGCGCAGCAGATGCTCGAGATGTTCCTCAACGCCATTCCGCTCATCGTCGCCGCGGCGATCCTGCTCGCCATCGGATTCGCGATCGCGAAGTTCCTCGGCAACCTCCTCGAGGAGATCCTCCGCGGTGTCGGCACCGACCGGGCCATCGAGTCGATCGGCATCGTCCCCGAGGGCACGAGCGCGTCCGCGGTGATCACGAAGATCGTCCAGATCGCGATCATGATCTTCTTCGCGATCATGGCCACCCGGATGCTCGGCTTCCCGGAGATCACGCGGATCCTCAATGAGATCCTCGCCCTCGGCGGCAGCGTCCTCTTCGGTGCGGTGATCATCGCAGCGGGCTTCCTCATCGCGGGGATCATCGGGCGGTTCATCACCAACAGCATCGCGAGCAAGGTGCTGCGCTACTCGGCGATCGCCCTCTTCATCGCCATGGGTCTGCGCTACATGGGCATCGCCGATTCGATCATCAACCTCGCCTTCGGCGCTGTCGTCATCGGCGGCGCGGCTGCCGCGGCGCTCGCCTTCGGCCTCGGCGGCCGCAACGCTGCGGCCAGGCTGCTCGACAAGGTCGAGGATGAGGCCGCCGAGGCGGTCGACGCCGCGACCGGTGACGCGTCGGCCGATCGCCCCGGTGCCGCCGGCCGACCCGGTGCGGCGTCTGGCCTCGGCCGTACGCCCGGAAGCGGCACCCCCGGCAGCACGCCTGGTGCCGACCCGCTCGGCGGTCGCCCCGGCAGCGGTGGTGTCGGCAGCGCTGGTTCCGGAAGCGGGGGAGTGGGCGACGGACCGTTCAGTGACGGCCCGCTGGGCGACGGTCCCAACCACAGCAGGTGAGTCGACGCCGCTCTCGGTGCCATCTGCTGGGAGCGGACACCGCTCGGCTGACTTGAGCGACTGCACTGTCAACGGCGCCGGTGCCTGAGAGCGATCTCGAGCACCGGCGCCGTCGTGTGCCTGCCGATACGAGTCACTTTCCGCCAGACCGGTCGGGTTCCGAACCGACTGATCGGGCGAAAAGTGAATCAAACGCGGCGGGCAGGTGAGCGGCAGGGTCGCGTGGCTGGGCCGGTCCGGTGCTGCGAGTGGCTGGCCCGCGCCCCGTGGCGGGCGGGTGAGTGCCCCGCAGCCTGCGTCACATCGGCAGGGCGGCGACGGTGATGCCCATGACGACGAGGATGCCTGCGGAGACCGCCTCGATCCAGAAGTCGGTGCTGCGGCGCTGGAGGGCGGCCGCGGCGAGACCGGCGATGAGAGCCAGCATGATCTGGTAGGCGAGGAGGAGGCCGACGACGATCGCGACGAGGAGCACGTAGTCGGTGCCCGCCGGGGATGCGGGAACGAGGGTCGGCATGACGGCGAGGAAGAAGAGTCCCGCCTTCGGGTTGCTCAGGGAGGAGAGCAGGCCGCGGCGGTAGGAGATGACCGATCGCAGCTGGCCCCACGGGTGTCCGGCGGTGACCGGGGCCTCGACGAGCGAGCCGTCGGAGACGATGTCGTCGCTGGCCGCGGCGATCTCACCGACCGGGCCGAGGGGAGCCCCACGCAGCTCGGAGCGGATCCGCAGTGCCTGCCGGGCGGCGAGGACGCCGAGGAAGCAGAGGTAGGCACCGCCGACGATCTTGAGCACGAGCAGCGCCGAGGGGTAGGCGGTGAGCAGTGCGGAGATGCCGGTGAGCGCCGCGACCATCCAGATCGTCATGCCCGTGGCCGAACCGAGGGAGTAGATGAGCCCTGCCTTGCGGCGCAGCGCCGAGAGCCTGACGGTGAGGATCGTCTCGGGTCCGGGGGTGACGGCGAGGACGGTGGCGGCTCCGGCGATGGTGATGAGCTCAGGACCGGTCATGGGACTCCTCCGAATGGTGGTGCGGAACGTGCGGTGGTGCGACTGGTGCGGCGAGGGGTGCTGCGGGGATGGGCGCGGTCGTCGACCGCGCCTGAATCATTCTCACCCATGTCACGCGTCAGGAAAAGCAATCATTGACGAATGATCATCAGGCCGAACCGAACGATTCTCGGATAGGCTGTCTCCCATGTGGGATCTCCAGCGTCTGCGCGTGTGGCGGGCCGTCGTCGCGACGGGCTCCGTCGTCGCCGCCGCGCGCAGCCTCAACTACACCCCGGCCACCGTCAGTCAGCACATCACGACGCTGCAGAAGGCCGTCGGCGCCCCGCTCTATCGGAGATCGGGCCGGGGCATCGAGGTGACCGAGCTCGGTCGCAGGCTCGCCGAGGAGTCCGCCGACGTCTTCACCGGCCTCGGTCGCCTCGACAGCCTCGTCGAGAGCTACCGCACGGTCTCGCGTCCACGCATGCGCATCGCGGCCTTCACCTCGTTCAACGCCGTCCTCCTGCCCGACATCATCGCCCCCGTCGCGCTCGCGCATGAGGACCTGCGCTTCGACATCCAGCTCAACGAGCCCGCAAAGGTCCGGCGCAGCCACTGCACGATCGAGATCCGCAACGAAGTCCCCCAGGATGAGGAGGTGCACCTGCCGGGGATGTCGCGGACGGTGCTCTTCGACGACGACTACCGGGTCGTCGTCTCCACCCGCCATCCCTTCGCACAGCGGGGGTCCGTGCCCTTCTACGAACTCGCCGCCGAACGGTGGGTCGACTACGACCTGTGGAGCGGGCCGACGAGCCGCGTCGTCGAACTCGCGTGCGCCGCCGCCGGGTTCGAACCGACGATGTTCGCCGCCTCCGAGGACGACGACGCCGCCCTCGCCCTCGTCGGCGCGAACCTCGCCATCACCGTCCTTCCTCGGCTCTCGACCGTCCACCTGCCCGCCGGTCTCACCGCCGTCGACCTCACCGATCCCGTCCCCGTCCGCCGGGTCGTCATGCACGTCCGCGACCGGGAGGCGCACCTACCGCATGTGCGGGCCTTCGCCTCCGCCGCCGAGGCGGTCGCCGCCGACCGCGTCCCCTGAGAACCAGCCCGCACCGTTACCTGGAGCTGCGTCGTCCGCCTTGCCATCCGTGCCCCGCGCCCTGTCTCACGCGTCACACCGCGGGTTGCGCTTCGTACCTCTCACCGCACGTCGCACCTGTGACCGCACGTCCTCCGCTGCACCGCACGTCCTACCCGCAGCGGTGCCCACGAGGTGGATCCGAGCCGAAACCGGGCTCAGAATCGCATCGGATCCTCCTCGGGGAGGCGCCGGCGCGGCCGCGAGCGGGCCAAGGCGCGGCCGCAGCGTGATCCCAGCGCGGCCCCGGCGCGATCCCGGCCTGGCCCCAGCGCGGCCCCCGAAACGCGGCCCACGCGAGTCCCGAGCACCGCTCCAGCCTCACAGCTGCCTGAGACCCGGCTGAGCCCCGGTGGGATAGGCTGTGCGCGTGAGTTCTGAAATCGAGATCGGCAAAGGCAAGCGCGGTCGTCGCGGGTATTCGCTCGACGACATCGCGATCATCCCCGCACGTCGCACGCGCGACCCCGAGGACGTCTCCCTGTCGTGGCAGATCGATGCCTACCACTTCGATCTCCCCTTCATCGGCGCTCCCATGGACTCCGCGATGTCCCCGGACACCGCGATCTCCCTCGGCAGGCTCGGCGGCCTCGGCGTCCTCGACCTCGAAGGCCTGTGGACCCGCTATGAGGATCCCGCCCCCCTGCTCGCGGAGATCGCCCAGCTGCCCGGTGACATGGCGACCGCCCGGATGCAGGAGCTCTACTCGGAGCCGATCCGCGCCGACCTCATCACCGCCCGCCTCGAGGAGATCCGCGAAGCGGGCGTCACCGTGGCCGGTGCCCTGACCCCGCAGCGGACCCAGCAGTTCTACAAGACCGTCGTCGATGCCGGCGTCGACATCTTCGTCATCCGCGGCACGACCGTCTCGGCCGAGCACGTCTCCTCGCAGGCCGAGCCTCTCAACCTCAAGCAGTTCATCTACGAACTCGACGTCCCCGTCATCGTCGGCGGTGCCGCGACGTACACGGCCGCCCTCCACCTCATGCGCACCGGTGCGGCCGGCGTCCTCGTCGGCTTCGGCGGGGGAGCGGCGGCGACGACGCGGCGCACGCTGGGCATCCACGCACCCATGGCCACGGCCATCGCCGACGTCCACGCCGCCAGGCGTGACTACATGGACGAGTCCGGCGGCCGCTACGTCCATGTCATCGCCGACGGTGGACTGGGCACGAGCGGGGAGATCGTCAAGGCCTTCGGCGTCGGCGCCGACGCCGTCATGCTCGGCACCGCCCTCGCCCGCGCCACCGAGGCGCCCGGGCGCGGGATGCACTGGGGCGCCGAGGCCCACCACCCGCAGCTGCCGCGCGGCCACCGCGTCGAGCTCGGCACCGTCGGCAGCCTCGAGCAGGTCCTCTTCGGCCCCGGGCGCACGGCGATCGGCGAGCTCAACCTCGCCGGTGCTCTGCGCCGGGCGCTCGCGACCACCGGGTACGTCGACCTCAAGGAGTTCCAGCGCGTCGACGTCACCGTCTCGCCCTACCAGCCTGGATCGGTGGTCTGATCTGTTCCGTCTGGCCCTCACTCCCAAATGGCTGGGGTCGCTGCTCTTCGTGCTCGTCCTCGTCAGCTGCTTCGTCGGCCTCTCGGCGTGGCAGGTCGACCGGGCGCAGCACAAGAACGACGTCGTCGCGGCCGCAGACGTCGATGAGCTCAAACCGTTCAACGACGTCATGGGCGCGCAGGCGCCGATGCCCGGCATCCTCGCCGACCAGCGGGTCTCGCTGACCGGCCGGTGGCTGCCCGACGCCCAGGTCGTCCTGCCCGGACGGGTCCAGGACGGTCAGGAGGGCTACTGGGTGGTGACGATGTTCGCTCCCGACGGCGCCCGCCTCGGCGAGGGAGCGGTCGCGGACACCGAGGGCAAGACGATCGCCATCCCCGTCGTGCGCGGCTTCACCACCGATGAGACCACGGCGATGAACTCCCGTGCCGCGGAGGGGTCGGTCGAGATGGAGGCCCGGATCGGACCCGTCGAGGGTCCCGAACCCGGATCGGACCTGCCCGAGGGGCAGGTGCGCACGGTTTCGACCTCGCAGCTGATCAACCTCTTCCCCGACCTCCTCACCTACTCGGGATTCCTCATTCCCGAGACCGAGGCCGGCGCAGGCGCCTCGGTGGGCACCGGCGGACTCGTCCAGGTGCCGACGACGACGACCCGCGACGAGGGCGGATTCGACATCCAGTCGGCCGTCTACGCGATCGAATGGCTGATCTTCGCAGCGATGGCCCTCTACATGTGGTGGCAGCTGCTCCGTGACGACTACCTCGGCCGCCGCCTCGGCGACGGAGATCCGCAGGGCTCGACAGGCGACGTCGAGTACGTCGTCGTCAAGCCCGCAGGCGAGTCGCGGATCGACCCCGAGGTGATGTCCGGGCTCACCGGACTGCCCGCACACCGGCACGGCGGGACGAAGCCGCGCAGGCACCGAGACCAGAGAACACCGACCGGAGGACCCGAAGCGTGAGCGACGACCCGAACCTCGATTCCCGCCCCGAGATCGATGAGGCCAACGTGTGGAGCGTCAAGCGCTTCACCTCGGCGCGCAATGCGCTGAAGTTCTACCGTGTGATGGCGATCATCACGGGCACCATGCTCATGATCCTCACGGTCGAGATGATCTACAAGTACCTCATCGCCGCCGACCCGAAGACCGCGCTGATGTTCGGCGACTTCAACCTCGCCGCCGCGATCGCCATCAGCCACGGCTGGTGCTACGTCGTCTACCTCATCGGCTGCTTCTGGCTCAACCAGCAGATGCGCTGGAGCCTCGGCCGCTACCTCGTCCTCGCGCTCGCCGGCGTCGTGCCCGTGATGTCGTTCATCCTCGAACGCCGCATCCACCGTCAGGTCGAAGCCGAACTCGCCGCAGCGGTCGTCGTCGCCCCGAAGAGCTGAGACCCGCCCCGAAGAGCTGAGCCGAGTCCCGGCATCGAGCCTCGGAGCAGGCGTCGAAGTGCGCCCGAACCCGCGGTTCGGGAGGTGCGCCGACGCCGTCTAGAATTGGGCGCATGACGCAAACCCAGAGCACACAGGTGCCTCCTGTCCTCGTGGTCGACTTCGGCGCGCAGTACGCGCAGCTCATCGCCCGCCGGATCCGCGAGGCGGGACTGTATTCCGAGATCATCGCCCATGACGCCCCGGCGGCCGAGTTCGCGGCCAAGAACCCGGTGGCCATCGTGCTCTCCGGTGGACCCTCGAGCGTCAACGACGAGGCCGCCCCGCCCTTCGACACGGCCGTCTTCGACCTCGGGGTGCCGACGATGGGCATCTGCTACGGCTTCCAGCTCATGTCGACGAGCCTCGGCGGACGGGTGGCGAAGACCGACAAGCGCGAGTACGGGTCGACCCCGGTCACCGTCGCCGACCAGGGGGCGCTGCTCGCCGAGACGCCCGACGCCTACAAGGTCTGGATGTCCCACGGGGACTCCGTCGCCGAGGCGCCCGCGGACTTCACGGTCCTCGCCTCGACCCCCGACACCCCGGTCGCGGCCTTCGAGCACCCCGAGCGCCGCTTCGCCGGCGTCCAGTGGCACCCCGAGGTCCTCCACTCCGAGAACGGGCAGAAGATCCTCGAGAACTTCCTCTACCGCGTCGCCGGCCTCGACGCCGACTGGACGAACGAGTCCGTCATCGACGAGCAGGTCGAACTCATCCGCAACCGGGTCGGCGACAAGCAGGTCATCTGCGCGCTCTCGGGCGGAGTCGACTCTTCGGTCGCCGCCGCCCTCGTCCACAAGGCCATCGGCGACCAGCTCACGTGCGTCTTCGTCGACCACGGACTGCTGCGCGAAGGCGAGCGGGAACAGGTCGAGAACGACTACGTCGACTCGATCGGCGTCCGGCTCGTCACCGTCGACGCCCGGGAGCGGTTCCTCACCCAGCTCGCCGGGGTCACCGACCCGGAGGAGAAGCGGAAGATCATCGGCCGCGAGTTCATCCGCACCTTCGAGCAGGCCGCTGCCGAACTCGTCCGCGAGGCCAAGGACGAGGGCGAGGAGATCGGCTTCCTCGTCCAGGGCACCCTCTACCCCGACGTCGTCGAATCCGGCGGCGGTTCGGGCACGGCGAACATCAAGAGCCACCACAACGTCGGCGGTCTGCCCGAGGACATCCAGTTCCAGCTCATCGAACCCCTGCGCACCCTGTTCAAGGACGAGGTGCGCTCGATCGGCCGCGAGCTCGGCGTGCCCGAGGCGATCGTCTCCCGCCAGCCGTTCCCCGGACCGGGACTCGGCATCCGCATCATCGGCGAGGTCACCGAGGACCGTCTCGCGATCCTCCGCCGGGCCGACGCCATCGCCCGCGAGGAGCTGACGAAGGCCGGCCTCGACGCCGAGATCTGGCAGTGCCCCGTCGTCCTCCTCGCCGACGTCCGCTCCGTCGGCGTCCAGGGCGACGGCCGGACCTACGGCCACCCCGTCGTCCTCCGCCCCGTCTCGAGCGAGGACGCGATGACCGCCGACTGGACGCGGATCCCCTACGACACGCTCTCGGTGATCTCGAACCGGATCACCAACGAGGTCGACGACATCAACCGCGTCGTCCTCGACGTCACCTCGAAGCCCCCGGGCACGATCGAATGGGAGTGAGCACCGCTCAGGAGTCCAAGGAGTCGGGGCGCGAACTGTGCCCCGCCGACAACTCCTGAACGGTGTTCAGTTAGGGTGGGGTCAGCCCGGGTGGGACCCGGGCCAGACCCGACCCACGGAGAACTCATGACACACGCATCGTCCAGCCCCGCCTCGGCGGCATCCGTCTCGCCCAAGCCCGCGAGCCGGGCCGGTGACATCGCCCTCATCGCCGTCTTCGCCGCCCTCATCGCCGCGTTCGCGATGCTCCCGCCCATCCCCGTCGGCCCGCTCGGGGTGCCGATCACCCTGCAGACCTTCGCGATCGCGCTCACCGGACTCGTCCTCGGACCGTGGCGGGCTGCGGCCGCGACCGGCCTCTACGTCGTCCTCGGCCTCATCGGACTCCCGATCTTCTCCGGGATGCGCGGGGGCATCGCCGTCCTCGCCGGCCCGAGCGCCGGCTACATCCTCGCCTTCACCCTCTACGCGCTCGCCGCCGGATTCGCCGCCCGCTGGGCGCTGCGCCGGTTCCGCGGCGGCCGCCTGTGGGCCGCGATGTTCGTCGGCGCCCTGGCCGCGAGCCTGCTCATCGTCCATCCCCTCGGCATCCTCGGGATGTCGATCAACGGCGACCTCCCGCTCGGCGTCGCCGCCGCAGCCGACCTCATCTACTGGCCCGGCGACATCGTCAAGACCGTCCTCTCCGTGTCCGTGGCCCTCCTCATCCACCGCGCCTTCCCCGACATCCTCCGTCGCCGAGGCGCACGCCCCCAGGTGCCGGAGAAGCAGTGATCCTGCGCCGCCGACCCGAGCGCTCTGCCGGTTCCCCTCCGCCCGCCGAGGCAGGGGCCGGGTCCGCCGCGTCCGCCGAGGCGGGGGTCCGGGAGATCGCCCTGACCGGGGTGTCCGTCGGCGTCATCGACGACACCCCCGACGGCGAGGCGCACCGGTCGATCCTCGACGGCGTCGACCTGCGGCTGAGCGAACCCTCGGTCGCCGTCATCGGCGCCAACGGCTCGGGCAAGTCGACGCTGCTCCAGCTCCTCAACGGCCTCGTCACCGCAAGCGCCGGGCAGGTCCTCATCGACGGCCTCGATCCGGCCAGGCACCCCGCCGAGGTGCGTGCCCGGGTGGGGTTCGTCTTCACCGATCCGGCGGCTCAGCTCGTCATGCCCACCCCGCTCGAGGACATCGAGCTCTCCCTGCGCAGGCGGGTGCCCCGCGGGCAGCGGCGGGCGGCGGCACTGACCGTCCTCGACGAACTCGGGATCGCCGAACTCGCCGACCGCAGCGTCTACGAGCTCTCCGGAGGCCAGCGTCAGCTCGTCGCGCTCGCCGCCGTCCTCGCCGTCGACCCGCAGATCCTCGTCCTCGACGAGCCGACGACCCTGCTCGATCTGCGCAATCGAGAGCGCCTGCGCACCCGTCTGGCCGACCTCGTCGAGCGGCGCGGGGTGCGCATCGTCTTCTCCACCCATGACCTCGAGTTCGCCTCGATCGCCGACCGCGCGATCGTCGTCGACGACGGACGCATCGCCTGGGACTCCACCCCCGCCGAGGCGGTCGCCGCCTACCGGGAGATCATCATGAGCGAGACCCATGAGTGAGGCTCCCCCGACGCGTTCGCGGCCGACGCCGAGCCGCCGCGCGGGCAGGCGCACCGGCATCCGAACGCGTCCCCAGCTCTTCGGCCGGGTCGTGCGGACGTCGACGTGGCTCCACCGCGTGCCGACGGGATGGAAGCTCGCGGCGATCGCCGTCATCGGGCTGACCGCACTCGTCTTCCGCAACGGCGTCGTCAACTGGTCGATCTTCGTCGTCCTCGTCGTCCTCGGACTGAGCGCGCGGCTCCCGCTGCGCCGCTTCCTCATCCCGTGGGCCTACGCGGCGGTCCTCGTCGCCATCGTCATCGGACTCCAGTACCTCTTCGGCACCCTCGAGGCGGGGCTCGTCGTCGCCGGCACCGTCTTCGCGTGCGTCCAGGCGGCGCTCCTGCTCACCCTGACGACGACGATCGGCGAGCTCCTCGACGCCTTCGCGGTCATCGTCTCCCCGCTGCGCCGCCTCGGCGTCGACCCCGAGGTCATTGCGCTCACGGCGAGCCTCATGGTCCGGGCGATCTCCCATCTCTCGGGTCTGCTCGCCGAGGCGGACCGGGCAGCCCGCGCCCGTGGCCTCGAGACGAGCCTCAAGGCGCGGGTCGTCCCCGCGATCCTCCGCTCGGTCAAGTACGCGCAGGACACCGGGCGGGCGCTCGACGCCCGCGGCATCGTCGACTGACGTTCGCCTCAGCGTCGCGCAGGAGGGGTATCCTCGGGCATGCAGGCCGCCTGACCTGCAGAAGAGGAGCGAATCATGACCGATGGCACTGTCCTGCTCGCCATGGACTTCCAGAACGGCATCGCCGGCGGCCTCGCCGAGGCCCCGATCATGGACCGCGTGCGCGAAGCGCTCGCCCACGCCCGGGAGACCGGGATCCCCGTCGTGTGGGTCCGGGTGGCCCTGCGCCCGGGGTACCCCGAGCTGCCAGAGACCTCGCCGTTCCAGCGCATCGCCGCGCTCGGCGACCTCAGCGAGGACAGCGACTCGACGCAGATCCTCGAGGTGCTCGGCCGGAAGGAGGACGAACCGCTCGTGACCAAGCGCCGCGTCGGCGCATTCTCCGGCAGCGACCTCGCCACCGTCCTCGCGGGCCTCGGGGCGACGAACCTCGTCCTCACCGGCGTGGCCACCCGCGGTGTCGTGCTTGCGACGTGGCGACAGGCCGCCGACCTCGACTTCGGCGTCACGGTGCTCTCCGATGCCTGCGCCGATCCCGACCCGGAGGTCCATCGCGTGCTCACCGAGGAGGTCTTCCCGTGGCAGTCCGACGTCCTCACCGTCGCGGAATGGACGGGGAAGTGACGCCCTGAGCCACCGAGACCGTCGAGACCGACACTAAGAAGCGTCGGTCCCGGCGCGAAGTGTCCGGCTCGGCGCGAGGAGGGTTCTCAGCGGGCGGTCGTGCCCTCGGCACCGGCCCAGGAGAGGACCGTGAAGCTGCGACCCATCACCTGCGGGGCCGGGTTCTCGATCGCCCGCGAGTAGTGGCCGACGAGCTGTGAGCACACGCTCTTCCACGAACGGCTGAGGACCTGCTCGCGGCCGGCGATGCCGAAGGCCCGACGCTTCGCCTCGTCGCCGAGGAGGTCGACGACGTGGGCACGCATGGCAGGGAGATCCTTCGGCGTGTAGAGCCATCCCGTGCGGGAGGAGTCGACGAGGTCGAGGGGACCGCCGCGGGCCGGGGCGATGACCGGGACTTCGGAGGCCATGGCCTCCTGGATCGTCTGGCAGAACGTCTCGAGCTCGCCGGGGGCGACCATGAGGTCGAAGCTCGCGACCGCCTGGGCGAGTGCGTCGCCGCCGAGGAACCCGGTGAAGTGGGCGCTCGGCAGGAGCCGCTCGAGCTTCGCCCGCCACGGACCGTCACCGACGATGACGAGCTTCGCATCGGGGATGTCGGCGAGCACCGCGAGGTCCTCGACCTGCTTCTCGGCGGCCAGCCTGCCGACGAAGCCGATGATCCGCTCCCCGTTCGGTGCCACCGACCGTCGCCACTGCTCGGAGCGGTGGGACGGGTCGAAACGGGTCGAATCGACGCCGCGCGCCCAGTGGTCGACCTCGGCGACGCCGAGCCTGCGCAGCTGATCGATCGTGTACGACGACGGGGCGAGTGTGAGCGAGGCGTGCTGGTGGAGGTTGCGGACGTGGGTCCAGAGCACCGCCTCGATGCCGTGCATGCCGTAGCGGGCGGCGTAGGCGGGGACCTCGGTCTGGTAGATCGCCACGGTCGGCAGACCGAGGCTCTGCGCGGCGAGCACACCGCGCCACCCGAGGACGAAGGGGCTGGCCAGGTGGACGACGTCGGGGGAGAACCGCTCGAGGAGGCGGCGGATGCGGGTGACGCCGCCCGGGGCGACGCGGATGCGCCGGTACTTCGGCAGGGCGATCGAGGGGACCCGGACGATCTTCGCGCCGGAGACCTCTTTGGGTCCGTCGCGTCGGGTGCCGGGAGCGATGACGAGGACCTCGTCGCCGCGATCGGACAGGTGGTCGAGGACCCGCAGCAGTGAGTGGGTGACCCCGTTCATGTTGGGGAGGAAGGATTCTGCAATGATCGCTACTCTCACACCACCCAGTGGACGCTCCCATGGTGAAGACGCGACGACTCGGAGGCGAAGTGTCGGCGACGAGTTGCCGAAATCAGTTCACTCAGGCAGACGTCCGGTGACCGGTGACCGACCCGTTCGCGGCGGGGGTGAACCCCACGTAAACTTGTACCGCGCCCGCGGGCTGGGCGCGGCCGGCACGAGAGGGGAGGACTGCGCGTGGTCTGGACCATCATCGCCGCCGCTGCGGTCTCCGTCCTCCTCGTCGCTGCGGTCATGCTCACCATCCTTCGGTTCAACCAGCTCTCGATGGCCCGTTCCCTCTGCGACGAGGCCAAACGGCAGCTCGTCGTCGAACTCAAGGCCCGGCACGCCCTCGTCCCCGCCTACATCGGCACCCTGCAGCAGGTGACCACCCGGGACCTGAGCAGCCTCGAACTCGCCCTCGCCTCAGCCGAGCGCGCCGTCTTCGGCCCGCGCGGAGCGGCCGCCGAGAACGCCCTGTCCACGGCGATCGACGGTGCGGCCCTCATCCCGACCACCCCCAGCGGAGGCGCCGACGCGGCCACCTCGGTGCAGGCGGGGATGCGCGACGAGCTCGAGACCACCGTCCTCCTCCTCCATGGCCAGCTCACCGTCCTCTCCGAACGGATCGTCGCCGTGAGCCGGCTCTACAACGCCAACGTCGACCGCTACCACCGGCAGCGCGCCCGCTTCCTCTCCCGCCTCTTCGGCCGCGTCTTCCGCCCCCGGGAGCACTTCACAGAGGACTCCTCCCGAGACGGCACGGACCCCCGTCGCGCCGAGGCGGACGGTCCTGCCGGCACCGAGGGCCGCACCAGCACCGGGGACCGCACCGGCCGGGGAACGGTCGAGGCATGACCCGGTTCCGCATCGACCTCGGCTACCGGGGCACCGACTTCCACGGCTGGGCGAAGCAGCCGGGCCTGCGCACCGTCCAAGGCAAGCTCGAGGACGGTCTGGCCCGGGTCGCCGGCACCGAGGTGGCCGCCGTCGTCGCCGGACGCACCGACGCCGGCGTCCACGCGAGGCGCCAGGTCGTCCACCTCGACCTCGGCGACGAGGCCATCGCCCGGCTCGTCGGACGCTCGTCCCGAACCGCGGAGACGGCGCTGCTCTCGCGTCTGCGCGGGGTGCTCACCGCCGACGGCTCCGACGACCTCGTCGTCCACGCCGTGAGCGAGGCTCCCGCGGACTTCGACGCGCGCTTCTCCGCGCTGTGGCGCTCCTACCGCTACCGCCTCGCCGATCATCGGTCCTTCGTCGATCCGCTCCTCACCGCGGTCACCCCCCGCCACAAGGGCGAACTCGACGCCGAGGCGATGGCCGAGGCCGCCGACGAGGCGCGCGGACTCCACGACTTCCTTCCCTTCTGCAAACCGCGGGAGGGGGCGACGACGATCCGCACCCTCCACGACCTCGACGTCGTCCGCGACGACGACGCCGTGATCACCATCGACCTGCGTGCCGACGCGTTCTGCCATCACATGGTCAGGGCGCTCGTCGGCGGGCTCATCCGGGTCGGGTCGGGAGCGTGGCCGGTCACCCGTCCCGCCGAACTCCTCGCCGAGGCGGATGCCGGGATCGCCCCCGAGGGGCCGATGTTCGTCACCCCCGCCCACGGACTCGTCCTCACCGGGGTCGGCTACCCGGCACCTGAGGACTACGCGGCACGCGCGGCCCAGACGATGGCCCGCCGCGACCTCGACTGACCGCCGCCCTCGACCTCCCACGCGGCCTCGGTCGATCGTCCGCTCGGATCTGAGGGAGTCCTGTGAAAACGATCGTGCTCTTGACCCCTCATCGCAGGGGTGGTTGTCTGGGTGACCCGGCACCGGCGAGCCGAGCCTTCCCCGACCGCCATCCCCACCCATCCGCCATCTGCGAAGGGAAGCGCCATGTCAGAAACCAACATCGTCCTCCTCACCTGGGACAACTCGAGCACCGCCTATGAGGCCTTCAGCAAGTTCCGCGACCTCGACTCCGCAGCGATCACGATCGTCGCCTCCGCCGTCGTCGAACGCAACGATCGCGGTCAGTTGCGTGTCACCGACGGGCAGGACAACGACCTCGGACTCTCCACTCTCGGGGGAGGCGGCATCGGGGCGCTCATCGGCATCCTCGGCGGCCCCCTCGGCGTCCTCCTCGGATTCGCCACCGGTGCCCTCATCGGCTCGACCGTCGACGCCGAGCGCACGTTCGACGCTGACGACGCCCTCACCGTGTTCAGCAGCGCCCTGCCCGCCGGCAGGACCGGCGTCATCGCCGAAGTCGAGGAGACCGATCCCGCCGTTCTCGACGACTTCGCGAAGTCGACGGGTGCCGAGCTCCTGCGTCGGCCCGAGGACGAGGTCCTCGACGAGGTCGCCGCCGCCGAGGACGCGGCGATCGCCGCCGCCGACGCCGCCCGCGAGAAGGCGAAGGAGGCGAAGAAGGCCGAACGCAAGGAGAAGCGCGAGGAGCGCATCGCCAAGATCAAGGCGAAGCTCTGAGCGCACCGCCTCACCGCGATATCAGCACGTCGACGGCGGCGCACGACCCGATCCCCGGGACGTGCGCCGCCGACGCATTCCGGACGCCTGCCTTGTCGTCATTCTCTGGGAGTTTGAGAGGGAACCTCTTCCCAGGTGTGAGATTCCTGTGTAGATTCACGTGTACGTCACTCGTCGTTCGCTTCCCTGCGACACGATGAGTTCGCTCGATCCTCTTCTCAGCCCGTCGCCTGCGGCGGACGTCATGACCAAAGGATGCGAATCTATGTCGACACTCGTCACCAAGGCGCTCGCCGCCGGCGCAGCCGTCACGCTGCTCACCCTGCCCGGCATCGCGCCGACCCATGCGGCACCGCTGGGCAACCCGTCCGAGGAGTCCTCGGCGTCGCAGGAGAACCCGGACCGGGAGTCCTCGATCGGCACGCCGACGAGCCCCGCCGAGGCGGCCCCGGAGTCGCCGGCCCCCGCTGAGTCCGCCGCCCCCACCGATGCTCCGAGCGCTGACCCCAACGCCGCTCCTGCCGGGACCAAGGTCCAGCTGCTCGGCATCACCGACTTCCACGGACGCATCGTCGAGGCCGGATCGCAGGTCGCCTCGGTCGTCGAGGAGGAGAGGGCGAAGTTCGCCGACGTTCCCGGTGCCGCCGGAACGGCCTTCCTCTCCGCCGGCGACAGCATCGGCGCCTCGACCTACGTCTCCTCCTCACAGAACGACTCGCCGACGATCGACGTGCTCAACGCCATCGGACTCCAGGGCTCGGCGACCGGCAACCACGAATACGACAAGGGCATCGACGACCTCACCGGACGGGTGTCCGCCGAAGCCGACTTCCCCTACCTCGCCGCGAACGTCTACGACAAGGGCACGACGAACGTCGTCGACGGACTCGACGCCTACACGACGCTCGACGTCGGAGGCGTCAAGGTCGCCGTCATCGGCGTCGTCACGCAGGACACGACCTCGCTCGTCTCACCCGACGGCATCGCCGACGTCGACTTCGGCGACCCCACCGACGCGGTCAACCGGGTCGCCGACGAACTCGAGGCGCTGCCGGAGGAGGAGAAGCCGGACATGACGGTCGTCGAGGCCCACCTCGGCGCCTCGTCGACGGAGAGCCTCGAGGCGGCAGAGGCCTCGAACGCCGAGTTCAAGAAGCTCGTCACCGAGGCCGACCCCTCGGTCGACGCGATGCTCACCGGCCACACCCATCTGCCGTCGTCCTTCGACGCCCCGGTGCCGGGCGATCCCGAGCGCACGCGCCCGGTCATCCAGGCCGGCAACTACGGATCGGTCGTCGGTCAGCTCCAGCTCGAATCCCTGGGCAACGGCGACTGGACGACCGCGACCTCGGAGCTCCTCTCCACCGAGGACAAGGACTATGCGTCCCCGGTCGTCGACGAGGTCAAGCAGATCATCGCCGACGCCGACGAGAAGGCCAAGGGACCGGGATCCGTCGTCGCGGGCACGATCACCGAGGACATCACGCGCGCCTTCAACGACGGTTCGGAGGACCGCGGTGCCGAGAGCACGCTCGGCAACCTCGTCGCCGATGCGCTTAAGGACGGCGTCGGGGACTCCCAGCTCGCGCCCGCGGACTTCGGCATCACGAACCCCGGCGGTCTGCGCACGGACCTCAAGTGCGATGACATCTACAACACCGAGAAGCGCTGCGAGGTCACCGCCGCCGAACTCAACGCGGTCCTCCCGTTCGCCAACGACCACGGCGTCGTGACGATGAAGGGCGCAGATGTCATCGGGCTCTTCGAGGAGCAGTGGCAGCCCGCAGGCGCCTCGCGGCCGTTCCTCCACCTCGGCATCTCGAAGGAGCTCGACGTCGTCTACGATTCGAGCGCCGAGGCCGGGAAGCGCGTGAAGTCGGTCAAGGTCAACGGCGAGGAGATCGACCCGAACCGGGACTACCGGGTGGCGACCCTGAGCTTCCTCGCCGCGGGCGGCGACAACTTCTCCTCGTTCGCGAAGGGGACGTTCGAACAGTCCGGACTCACCGACTTCGAGACGTGGACGAAGTACTTCAACGACAACTCGCCGGTCGCCCCCGACAAGACCGAGCGGCAGGCCGACGCCGCGAAGGACGTCATCGCGAACGGCGAACTCAACGTCGACTTCACGGCTCCTGCCGACGGCATCGCTGCGGGGGGCTCGGGCGAGTTCCTCCTCACCACTGACGCGAAGGCCGAGGTGCCCGGTCCCGTCGACGTCACCGTCGACGTGCCCGAGGGCTTCACCGTCGAGGCGGGGCAGGCGCAGTCGGCAACGGCGCCCGCGGCGGCTGTCAAGCAGGAGGCCGGTCAGGCGACGATCACCCTCGAGTCGATCCCGGCGGGCCAGTCAGAGGTGCCCATCACGGTCAGCGCCCCCGAAGACGCCTCTGGGGAGGTCACGGCCACCGCGACGCTCCTCGCCGGTGAGGCCGAATGGTGGGATGACAACCCGCTGCCGCTGCCGCACGCGTTCGAGGCGACCGCGGACGTCACCGCCGGTGCCGGCGCCGATGCGGGCGCAGACGGCGGTGCGGGCGCTGACGGAGGTGCCGCTGATGCGGGTGCCGACGGCGGCTCGGCCGATGCCTCGGGTGGCGCGAAGGGCTCTGACGGCGGTTCGAATGCCGGCGGATCGTCGTCGGCGGGCGGATCGGCCTCGTCGGCCGGCGGCGGCTCGGAGGCCTCCGCGGGCAAGGACGGGGGAGACCTCCCGCGCACCGGCTTCGAAGCGATGAACCTCGTCGCCGCTGCGCTCGCCCTCATCATCGCCGGCGGCGCCGTCGTCACCGCGATCCGCAGGAAGAAGGCCGACGCCGAGGTGTGACCTGGCGTTGTGTGCGAGTCCGGACGGGCCGGGGAGTCGCCTCCCCGGCCCGTCCGCGTGTCCGGTCCCGGGACCGGAGTGTCTTCGGGTCCTCAGGAGGGTGCGCCGCCTCGGCGCTCGGGTGACCGGTCGCTGAGCCGGCGTGGGTCGGTCGGGGACACACCGTCACGGGCGGTCCGGTCTGCGGTGGTCGATCGTGAGGCCGCGGGCCCGGAATCCGGGGCACTCTCGGCACCGGACGGATTCTCGGCATCGGCCGCAGCCGTGGCACCGGCCGCATCCTCGGCATCGGCCGGGGGCGGACCCGCGGGGGAGGTGAGACGGGTGGCGGCGGTCGCCTCGGCGGGGGAGGACGGGGTGCGGAACGTCTCGAGATGGGCGAGGACGGGCACGAGGAAGAGGATGCCGACGGCGGGGACGACGATGCCGGAGTCGTTGATGATCGTGCCCACGCCGAGGAGGATCGCGAGGCTGATCATCCCGGCCCGCAGCAGCGGGATCCGGGCGTAGGCGTCGACGAGCCCGCGCAGGCCGAACCGCTGCGGCATGAGCGCGGCCCAGACGACGGCGATGATGACGAGCGGAAGGATGACCGTCATCCACGACTGGGTGAGGATGTCGATGTTCATGTCGATCTTGCGCGCGAGCACGCCGAGCGCCTCACCGCTGATGAGGGAGTCGAAGAAGCGGCCGAAGTGGGTGCGCTGGTTCGCCGGTCGCAGCCAGTCGAGGAAGAGGACGAGGAGCATGACGAACCCGGCGATGCCGACGGTGAGGCCGAGCCGTTTGAGCGAGAAGCGGATCCCCGCCGAGGCGAGGGCGAGGTAGGCGACGCCGATGATGAGCGTGGGCACGGACCCGAACTTCGTCCCGAGGCCGGGGGCGGCGAGCAGTGCGCACGAGACGAGCACGGGGATGAGGACGATCGACAGGCGCGCCATCGGCCGTTTCGTCATTGAGGCGAAGCCCGCGACGGCGAGCAGCAGGGCGCAGCAGTAGAGTGCGAGCGCGGAGTTGCCGATCCCGTAGAAGCGGGAGGCGATGAGCAGCGGTTCGCCGAGCAGCGTCGACATCTGCAGCTGCGAACCGGTGACGACGTCGTAGCCGAGGACGGTCACGGTGACGACGCAGACGAAGAGGACCGGACCGAGACGGTGTCTGCTCCACGGTCCGAGGAGGGCGAGGGCCCCGAGGACGAGTGCCCATCCGACGAGGGCGCCGAGCATCGCGATGTCGGGGTTCGTCGCCCGTTCCCACGGCACCGTGTTGACGAGGTACGTCGAGACGGGCATCGCCGCGAAGACGATGCCGAGCCGATACGCCCCGGAGCGGACGAGTTCCGCGTGCCGCCGGCGGAGGAACCACGCGAGGACGAGGAGGACGACCATGAGGGTGGCGACGACGGGGAAGAACCACGTCGAGATCTCGTTCTGCGTCTTCACCGCGACCTGCCGGTCGAGCACCGACTGGTAGCGCGACTCCCACGACCCGCCGGGGGTCGAGCTCATCGGAGCACCGGCGACGTTGCCCATCGGCTCCCCGCCGGAGAGCTGGACGAGCGTCGGCGCGATGTCGGGAACCTGGACGAGACCCGGCTGCCTGGTCGAGGACGAGGTGAGCAGTCCCGGCTTCTCACCGGGCTGGAGCATCATCGTCGCCTGCATCGACGAACCGTCGTGGGTGCCGTCGGCGATCGAGGCGAAGATGACCGGGGAGGTGCCTTCGCCGATGCCGTCGGCGGCGTCGGCCGTCATCCACCCGGTCGCTGAGAGGACCGCTCCGACCCGACGGTCGAGGTCACGCAGCGAATAGCCGTCGGCGGCGGAGTTGCCGAGGTCGACGATCGTCAGCTCCCCGGCCTCGGAGGCGGCGGCGGCCCGCGGACCGATGTCGTCGCCGATCGGGGACCACGCCTCGATGCGGCCGGTGGGGTCGGCGGCGGCGATCGCGGCACCGGGACCGAACGCAGAGATCGACGGCACCGCCTCGGCGAGCCCGCCGAGCGCGGCATCGTAGTTGTCGCCCCGAGCGACCTGCGCGTAGACGTCCCAGTCGGCGACCCAACCGTCGAGCGGCGGCTGCGGCACCCGGCACTGGGGACGAGGTTCGTCGGCGGCGCGCCTGCCCGAGCCGACCGCGAGCCAGCCGTCGACGGGGCAGCTGACCGAGCGGACGCTGCGCGGGGTCATCGTCCCGATCTGCGCGGACTGCATCATCGCCCAGAGGTTCGGCGTCGTCTGCGGGTCGAGGTCCTCGAACTCGAAGCCGGAGGTGCCGATGAGGATCGCTCCACGGTCGCCGGTGCTCGTCGAGGTCGCTCCGGAGTCGGTCGGCGGCGAGGAGTCGACCGGCGGCGAGGAGCCCGCAGGCGGGGTCGCGGATGCCGACCGGCCCGCGGATGGTGTCGGGGCGTCGGCCGCCTGACCGGCCTGGGGGAGGCCGACGACGAGCACGGCGGCGGCGAGGAGGCCGAAGAGGACCCGGACGAACCAGGAGCGCGGCAGCACGGTCATCGCACCGACCCGTTCGTGTCAGTGCCGGGGGTCACACTGGTGCCACGGTCCGCAGTTCGGCCAGCGGATCCGACCCGGCCGGCGGAGGCGCGGCGGTCCGGACCGTTCTCGGCGAGGTCCGGGCCGGCACCGCTGAGGCCACGGTCGGCGCAGAGAGCGAGGAGATAGGGAAGGAGGACCATCGCCCCGGTCGAGGGCACGGCGATGCCGGAGTCGGTGAGGACGAGCCCGACGGCGAGACCGGTGACCGCGGCGAGGAATCCCGAGTGGACGTCCTCGTCGGTGAAGAGGGCGGGAAGGCGCCCCTGCCAGTGGTCGAGCACCGCAGCGGTGCGGGTCCGCCCGCGGAAGCGGGGGAAGTGGAGGAGGTAGCGGAGGAAGAACAGGATCGCGATGATCGCGAGCGGGGTGACGATCGCGAGCGCGGGGTTGATCTGGATGATGTGGAGGTTGGCGCCGAGCTTGCGGCCGACGACCTGGAGGGCTTCGCCGGTGACGAGCTGATCGAAGAAGTTCCCGAAGTGCGAACGGCTGCCTGCCGGTCGCAGCCAGTCGAGGAACGCGATGCCGAGGAGGACGCCGAGCGAGGCGAGGCCGATGAGTCCGAGGCGGAAGAGCGAGAGGCGGATCCGGCTGACGAGCGCGAGGAGGACGAGCAGTCCGGCCAGGGTGGCGATGGTGCCGCCGAACTTCGCCCCCCAGGACGGGTTCCCGGAGACGAAGACCGCGAGGAGTCCCACGACGGCGGGGACGAGGACGACTGCGCGCGTCCGGCCGGCAGCGCGCAGGCGCGAGACGACGAGACCGAGGAGGATGAAGAGGCTGACGATGAAGATCGCCGCGCCCTGGTTGCCGAGGCCGTAGAACCGGCCGCCGACGATCGGGTTGTAGCCGAGCAGCGAGTTCGCCTGCAGTCGGGAGCCTGTCGCGAGGTCGACGGCGATGACGAGGAGGGTCACGGACGTCAGCGCCCCGACCCGACCGCGCCAGGTCCGTCCCCACGGCGGAAGGAGGGCGATGACGAGCATCGCTGCGGAGCCGATGACCACCGAGACCCCGAGTCCGAGGTCGGGCTCGGGGAAGCGGGCCCACGGGAGGAGCCCGGCGAGGAAGCCGCCCATCGGCACGGTCGCGAGGACGAAGCCGATCCATCCGAGCAGCCGGTGGACCGACAGGCTCTCGGCACCGGCCTGCACGCGCTCGAAGCCGCTGGCCCCTGGCGACTGGCGCAGGCCAGGCACCCGCCGCAGCCCCGGCACCCGCGCCAGACCCGGCACCCAGGCCCGGGCGACGGCCGTGGAGAGGAGGAGACCGCAGAGGACGACGAGGACGTAGAACGCGATGTCGAGGGTGAGGGAGAACGTCGAGAGGTTCTCGTAGACGGTCTCGGCCTTCGTCGCCTCGGTCTCGAGGTCGAGGAGCCTGTCCTCCGTCGACGCCGAGGACGCTGAGACGTCGAAGGTGATCCCGCTTGGCGAATCGATGCCGAGGTGTTCGAGGATGCCCGGCGCGAGATCGGTGAGCTGGAGGAGTGCCGGGCTGCGCGTCGAGGCCGAGGACACGGTCCCGGCGGCGAACCCCGGTCCCGAGCCGATGAATGCCCGCAGCCTCGGCGATCCCGAACTGTCGCCGAGGCCTGCGACGATGACGGTCGGCTCTCCCTCGGACTGCTCCCGGAGTTCGCCGAGGGCGGCGCCGAGGCGACGGTCGGCCTCGGCGACGGCGGTGCGCCGGTCGTAGTCGACGGGCACGGTGTAGGAGTAGTTGGGGATCGGGTCGTAGAGCCAGGACCGTGAGCCGATCGACCCGAGGTCGATGAGCGAGAGACGGCATCCCGCGCCGATCGCATCGTCGGTGTAGTTCCGCACCGCTCCGCCCTCGTCGGCGACGGCGTACGCGGCACCCGGACCCTGGGCGGCCGCGCACGCGTCGAGGCCGCTCGGCGCTGCCGGGGCCTCGCGCACGAGGCGGGCGAGCATGCCGTAGTCGACGGTGTACCCGGTGCCCTCGTTCGGCTCCCGGACGGAGGCGAAGTCGGGGATGCGGGCCGCCTCGGCGAGATCTTCGTCACCACCGGCCGCGGACGGGTCGGCTCCCTCGGCCTCGGCGGTGGCACCTGCGGCCGACGTCGGCGCGATGAGGGAGGGGCAGCGCGCGGGGTTGTCGAGGTCGGGTTCGTGCTCCGGCCCCGCCACGGCGCGGGCACCGGCACCGAGCGACAGCCATCCGGAGGCCGGGCATGTGGCCGAGCCGATCGTGCGGACGTTGAGGTTGGCGATCGCCCCGCCTGAGGCGAGCTCGAAGAGGTTGGGGGTGCGCTCCGGGTCGATGTCGCCGATGGTCAGACCCGGTATTCCGAAGACGACCGTCGGATTCCCGGCGGTCGCGGCATCGTCGGCCCCGGCCGCCGGAGGGCTCGGCTGCGACGACTCCTCGGTGCCCTGCTCCGGCGTCGTCGACGACCAGGCAGGGGTCGCCGGAAGAGCTCCGACGAGTGCCAGGAGCCCGACGACCATTCCCAGCACGAGGATTCGGGCGGCGGGAAGGCGAATGGGCAGGAAGGAGTCAGGCGGCACAGGTCAATGGTATCGGGTAGCGCATCTCACCCCGCTGGCATCGGGCTGGACGTTTGCTCAGCGGGCGCGCGGGCATGTATATTTGATTGTCGTTGTGTGCGCTCGTCGTGCTCCCTTGCATAGCCTCTTGCGTTGCAGGCCCGTAGGTGGGGAAGCAGCTGACGGACGTACCCGATCGAAGACAATCAGCGCGCGGACGAATCAGCCTCACGACCCGATGAGTCCGCAGGCCGCTGGCCCCAGCAACACAGATACGAAAAGAAGGCTACTTTTGCGTACGTACACCCCCAAGCCCGGCGAAGTCGAGCGCCAGTGGCACGTCATCGACGCCACTGACGTCGTGCTCGGTCGTCTTGCCACCCAGGTTGCCCGCCTGCTGCGCGGCAAGCACAAGACCACCTTTGCACCGCACATCGACTCCGGTGACTTCGTCATCATCATCAACGCCGACAAGGTCGCGCTGACCGGCGCGAAGCTCGAGCAGAAGCGCGCTTACCACCACTCGGGCTACCCGGGCGGCCTCAAGAGCGTCAACTACGCCGAGCTGCTCGCCTCCAACCCCGAGCGCGCAGTCGAGAAGGCTGTCGCCGGTATGGTCCCGAAGACTCGTCTCGGACGTGCCCAGATGCGGAAACTCAAGGTCTACGCCGGTGCCGAGCACCCGCACGCCTCGCAGAACCCGCAGCCGTACGAACTCAGCCAGGTCGCGCAGTAAGCGCCGCCGGCCCCAGACCAACCGAGGAGAACCGTGGCTGACACCGCCAACGCGACCGAAGTCGAAGAACTGACCGAATACACCTCCGAGACCCCCGCAGACGCCGGCCTGGGCGACCAGACCGCCGGTGGACGCGGACAGTCCCTCACCGCCCCCGGCAACGGAGTGGGCCGCCGCAAGCAGGCGATCGCCCGCGTCCGCCTCATCCCCGGCTCGGGCGAGTGGACGATCAACGGACGCACTCTCGAAGAGTACTTCCCGAACAAGCTCCACCAGCAGCTCGTCAACGAGCCCTTCCGCCTGCTCGACCTCGAAGGCCGCTTCGACGTCGTCGTGCGGATCTCGGGCGGCGGACCCTCCGGACAGGCCGGTGCCGTCCGTCTGGGCATCGCCCGTTCGCTCAACCAGATCGACGCCGAGTCGAACCGCCCCGAACTCAAGAAGGCAGGCTTCCTGCGCCGCGACGCCCGCGTCAAGGAACGCAAGAAGGCCGGTCTCAAGAAGGCCCGCAAGGCGCCGCAGTTCTCGAAGCGCTGATCCGGCTCGACCGACCGCGCATGGTCTGCCACTGATGCGCGACCGGTTGTCGCAAGTGCGGCCCCGAACCCGTTCGGGGCCGCACTTCGTGCATTCACGGCCCGCGGGCCCGCCCAGCCGGATCACCGACCTCCGCGGTGCGCCGATGACCATGCACTACGATCGAACAGAACTGTGAGAAAGGACCTGCCCATGGCACGACTCTTCGGAACCGACGGGGTGCGCGGCCTCGCCAATCGGGACATCACGGCGAAGCTGGCGCTCCAGCTCTCCGTCGCCGCCTCCCGTGTGCTCACCCGGACGTGGAGCGGCGAGAAGCGTCCGTTCGCCGTCGTCGGTCGCGACACCCGCGTCTCCGGTGAGTTCCTCTCCGCCTCGACGAGCGCGGGAATCGCCTCTGCCGGAGTCGACGTCCTCGACGCCGGAATGCTCCCGACGCCCGGCATCGCCAGCGTCGTCCGGGACACCGGCGCCGCGTTCGGCGTCGTCATCTCCGCCTCCCACAACCCGATGCCCGACAACGGCATCAAGTTCTTCGCCGCCGGCGGCACGAAGCTCGACGACGCCGTCGAGGACGAGATCCTCGCGATCCTCGACGAGGACTGGGAGCGTCCCACCGGCGCCGAGGTGGGACGGATCTCCCGCTACCCGGCCGCCGCCGACGAGTACACGGAGAAGCTCGTGCGTTCGATCGCCCCCGACGGGGTGCGCCCGCTCTCGGGTCTCAAGGTCGTCGTCGACTGCGCCCACGGTGCCGCCTCGATCGTCGGTCCCGCGGCTCTGCGCCAGGCCGGTGCCGAGGTCATCGTCTCCGCCGCCGAACCCGACGGACTCAACATCAACGACGGCGTCGGCTCGACGCACCTCGAACCGCTCCAGCGCCTCGTCGTCGAGACCCAGTCCGACCTCGGCGTCGCCTTCGACGGAGACGCCGACCGGTGCCTGGCCGTGGACTCGCTCGGACGCGTCGTCAACGGCGACCAGCTCATGGGCATCCTCGCGATCGGGCTCAAGGAGCTCGGCGAGCTCAAGGGGAACACGCTCGTGACCACGGTGATGTCGAACCTCGGTCTGCGCCTGGCGATGGACCGCTACGACATCCGGACCGTGCAGACGGCCGTCGGCGACCGGTACGTGCTCGAGAAGATGCTCGCCGACGGCTACTCCCTCGGCGGAGAGCAGTCCGGGCATCTCCTCATGCTCGACCACGGCACGACCGGCGACGGCGTGCAGACGGCTCTGCACCTCATGAAGCGGATGGCCGATGCCAAACGCACGCTCGCGGACCTCGCAGCGGAGATCCCGCAGCTGCCGCAGTCGCTCGTCAACGTCAAGGGCGTCGACAAGCACCGGGTCGACATCCCGGAGGTCGCCGCGGAGGTCGCCGCCGTCGAATCCGAACTCGACGGCACCGGCCGCGTGCTCCTGCGCGCCTCGGGCACGGAACCGCTCATCCGCGTCATGGTCGAAGCCGAGACCGAGGAGATCTCCCGCCGCCAGGCCGAGCGCCTCGCCGCCGTCGTCAAGGAGCACCTCGCGCTCTGACCCTCCCGAGCACCGCCTCGGCGGGGGAGCGGAATCCCGCCTCGGCGGGGACGCACGGCACCACGAAGGCCCGGGACGAGGAATCGTCCCGGGCCTTCGGCATCTCGTTGCCGGCCTCAGCGGTCGCTCAGCTCAGAGCGCGAGCTTCTTGCGCACTCCCGCCGAGAAGAGGTCGACGGCGATGATGAGCACGAGCACGATGAGGATGTAGGTGAGCATCGAGTCGAACTGGAAGGACTTGATCGACTGGTTGATGAGCAGTCCGATGCCGCCGGCCCCGACGAGGCCGAGGACGAGCGAGGACCGCACATTGACGTCGAAGCGGTAGAGGAGCAGGCCGAAGAGCTGGGGGACGACCTGCGGGAACGTCGCGTTGGCGACGATCTGCGAGCGCTTCGCCCCGGCAGTCGCCAGCGCCTCGGAGGGACCCGGATCGATCTCCTCGATCGCCTCCGACCACAGCTTGCCCATGACTCCCGTGTTGTGGAAGATGAGCGCGAGCACACCGGGGAAGGGCCCGAGGCCGACCGCGGTGACGAAGACGAGGGCGAAGACGATGTCGGGAACCGCGCGGAGGAAGGACATGATCGCGCGGGCGACCTGGTAGACGACCGGGTGCGGTGAGGTCGTGCGCGAACCGAGCACGGCGAGCAGCGCCGAGGTGGGGATCGACAGGGTCGTGCCGAGCAGGCCGATCCACAGCGTGATCCCGGTCGCCTGGATGCCCGGCCACACCGTGTCCGTCCAGTCGAGGTTCGGCGGGAACGCCTCGGAGAGGAAGTTCGCCATCCCCTGCCGTCCGTCGACGAGGGTGACGAGCGAGAAGTCCGTCTCCCGCAGGGCGACGACGTGGAGGACGACGATGACGACGATCGCCGTCGCCAGCTGCCAGCCGCCGAAGCGGCGGATCGGCGGCTGCAGGGCGGTCGGGGTCTGGCCCAGCGGTACGGTGCGCAGGGTGGTGCCGCGCGTGTCGGGAATCGTCTTCACTTGCTCTCCGAATTCGTCACGGGGGTGTAGAGGCCGGTGATCTCCTCGGCCGGCACCTCGTCGGCGCGCCCGCGCAGGACGATCCCGCCGGAGCGCAGACCGATGATCGTGTCGGCGAACTCACGGGCGAGGTCCGGCTGGTGAAGGACTGCTGCGACCGCGAGTCCCTCGTCGTGGGCGAGGTCGCGCAGCAGTCCCATGACCGTGCGGGCCGCCTCGGGGTCGAGCGCGGCGACGGGTTCGTCGGCGAGGAGGACCTCCGCGCCCTGGCACAGGGCGCGGGCGATCGCCACGCGCTGCTGCTGACCGCCCGAGAGCGTGCCGGCCCGCAGCGGGGCCTTGTCGGCGAGTCCCACCCGGTCGAGGGCGACCATCGCCTCCCGGCGGATCTCCGCCGGGTAGAACCACGGGTGGAGCGAGGCGGCGACGGGCATCCGGGCGAGGGCGCCCGCGCAGACGTTGTCGAGCACGGAGCGGCGGGCGACGAGGTGGATCTTCTGGAACACCATCGCCGGGCGTCCGTGCTCGCCGCCGATCTCGATCTCACCACCCTGGTGCGGGGTGAGGCCGGCGACGGCGCGCAGGGTCGTCGACTTGCCGGATCCGTTGGCTCCGAGGAACGCGAGCAGCTCACCGGGGGCGACGTCGAAGCTGACGTCGTCGAGCACGGTGGTCGGACCGTAGGCGACGGCGAGGCCGGAGACCCGCAGGAGCGGGGAGGCACCGGCACCGCCGGTGCCTCCGGTCGCCGCCGACCCCGGCGTCGCCGGGGACCCGGCGGCCGCCTCGGCGGGAGTGGTCCGCAGCGTCATCAGACGTCCTCTTCGGTCAGGTTCATCGTCTTCGCGAGGTCGAAGAGCGGCTGGTACGTCGACTTGTCGACTTCGATGAGCTGACCGGCCGGTTCGACGCCGAGGTAGCCGGCGACCTCTTCGATGTCCTTGGCCGGGAGGTTGAGGAGGGCGTCCTTGACGGCCTTCTTGAACTCGGGGTCAGCGGACTCGGCGACGGTGATCGGGTCGTTCGGGATGGGGTCGGACTCCCAGATCTGGCGGAAGTCCTCCTTCTTGAAGGTGCCCTCCTTGATCGCGGTGCCCATCGTCTGGGAGTTGATCTGGGCGGCGTCGACGGTCTTGTTCGTCAGGGCGAGCAGGGCCTCGGGGTGGCCGCCGGCGTAGTTGAGGTTGAGCTCGGATTCGGCGATGCCGGCCTGGGCGAGGGCGTAGCGGGGCAGAGCGTCACCCGAGGTCGAACCGACGCTGCCGAGGGCGAGGTCCTTGCCGCGGAGGTCCTCGAGGGTTGTGATGTCGGACTCCTTGGGGACCCAGATGCCACCGGTGTACGAGCTCAGCTCGCCCTCGGCGGTGCCGAAGGAGGCGAGCGGTTCGGCACCGGCGCGCTCGGAGGCGAAGACGTAGCCGAGGGGGCCGAACTGGCCGATGTCGAGCTTGCCGTTCTGCATCGCGAGCACCTCGGCGGAGTAGTCCTCGAGGACCTGGACCTCGACGGGGCAGTCGAGGGTCTTCGACAGCGACTCGGCGACCGTCTTGTACGCGGGTTCGAGCTTCTTCGGGTCCTCGAACGGTTCGATGCCGAAGGTGATCTGCCCGTTCGGACAGGTCGCCGACTCGGCGCTGGCTGCCGGCGAGCAGCCGGCGAGGACGACGGGGGCGAGGAGGACGGCGGCGGAGGCGAGGGCGATGTGGACGCGCTTCATGATGATCCTTCTGTGATGGAGTGATGGTGATCGTGCGATAGGACGGGGTGGAACGGTTCTGGTGGGGTCCGGGCGATCGCCCGGACGGCTCAGGCGGCGGGACGGAGTGAGGGTCGCAGGGCGGTGAGCGTGCGCTCGGCGAGGCCGAAGGCGATCGTCATCCCGATCCCGGTGGCCACGGTGGCCACGGTCGTGCGCTCGTCGACGGTCTCGACGAGGAGCGGTCGGGTCGGGCTCGAGGCGTAGACGCCCTGCCACCGCTGGCGGATGGCGAACCCGGTGGGCTGGTCGAGGACGCAGGCCGCCTCGGCGAGGAGGACGTCGGTCGTCGACTCCGGGATGAACGGGTCGACGCTGCGACCGTACTCGTGGGAGTCGCCGATGATGATCGTCCCGTCGGGGCGGGGACCGAACATGACGTTGGCGCCGACGGCGATGAGCTCGGGGGCGCTGCGGGCGACCTCGTCGCGGACCGCCTCGGCGGCGGGCATCGAGGTGAACGCGTCGTAGCGCAGCAGCGAGGTGCGCGTGAGGATCGCAGCATCCGTGCGGATGTGCTCCGGGGTCGCGGCCAGGGTCATCGACAGCGCGCACTCGACGAGTTCGGCCTCGGCGGCGAGCTCGGGGAAGAGCGCGGGAAGCTGGTGGCCGGTGCACACGATGACGTGGTCGGCGGTGAACGTGCCCACCGAGGTCTCGACCCGTCCGTCGGCGACTCGGCCCACCCGGACCCCGGTGCGCAGGTCGATCGCCGAGGCGGAGCTCAGTGACTGCGCAAGCCGGGGGGCCGCGGTGCGGGGGTCGACACGGAGGTCGGCGGTCAGGTGCGCCCCGCCCACAGCGCCGCGCAGGCGGGCGTGGGGGTCGCCGGTGACCGCGGCCCCGAGGCGTTCGGGCGTGAGGAGGTCGATCGCGGCCGCACCCTTCTCAGCACGGGCCTGTTCGAGGATCGCCATCTGCGCCTGCGAGGTGGCGACGACGAAGGCGCCGGTCGGTGCGGCCCAGAAGTCGGCCTCCTTCGCCGCTTCCATCCACTGGTGGCGGCCGGCGGCGGCGAGTTCGGCGAACTCACCGGTCTGCCCGGTGATGCAGGCGTGGCCGAAGTTGCGCACGGACGCACCGCGCGGCACCGTGTCGGCCTCGAGGATCGTCACGCTCAGGCCCCGGCGAGCGGCGGCCCGGGCATGGGCGAGGCCGATGATGCCGGCCCCGACGACGATGATGTCAGAATGGTTCATGCCTCGAGACTGCCGTGTCCGGGACGCCTGAGACAAGCGGATTCGGGGCATGTATATATAAGTTGGCGATCCGTTCATCTGCGAGCGTTCGCGCGGGGTGTCTGTTCATCCCGCGTTCAATCACGGAGGCCCGAAAGCCGGGGCCGGTAGGTTATCGTCGAACCTATGATGACAAGTTCACGTTCACCTATGGAGCCGCGGGCGGCCCTGCACAGGGTCATCGGTGACGAGCTGCGGGCGCGGATCACCGACGGCAGGCTTCCCATCGGGGCGCCGCTGCCGAGCGAGGCCGAACTCTGCCGTGAGTTCTCCGTCTCCCGCGGTCCGGTGCGCCAGGCGCTCGCGGCACTGCGGGCCGAGGGCATCATCGCCGGCAGTCAGGGAGCGGTCGCCCACGTCGTCGGCTCCGTGCCGACGCAGTCGATGACGAGCTTCCTCTCCTTCTCCGAGTGGGCGCAGTCGACGCATCGGCGTCCGGGACAGCGCACCGTCGAACTCGCCCGCCGCGCCGCGAACGAAGAGGTGGCCGCGGCACTGTCCGTGCCGGTCGGGGAGACCGTCGTCGAGATCATCCGCCTGCGCCTCCTCGACGACGTGCCGGTGATGGTCGAGCGCACGGCCTTCACCCTCGAGGCCGGACGTCACCTCTTCGACTTCGACACCGACAGCGGATCGATCTTCGCCCACCTCAAGGGCAACGGCGTCGAACTCGTCGCCGCCCGCCACACCTTCGACGCCGTGACCGCAGCGGGCCTCGACGCCGAACTGCTCGAGGTGCCCGACTGCACGCCGCTGCTGCGCGAACTCCGGATCACCTCGACCGGTGCCGGCGTCCCCGTCGAGTACTCCGATGACCGGTACCTGCCCGGCAAGGTGACGTTCACGATCAACAACACCGCCGCCTCGGGCGGCAACGTCATCCGACTCATCCCCGAGGACTGACCTCGGTCCCAGCCGACCCATGACACGCGCGCCACGCCGGGCGGCGACACTGCCGCCCGCATCCACCTCTGCGAAGGAGAACCCCCAATGACCACGACCATCGACCTCGCCGTCTTCGACATGGCAGGCACCACGCTCGACGAGCACGGAGACGTCTACCGGGCGCTGCGCCAAAGCGTCGAGGAGACCGGCACCGAGGTGACCGAGGAGAACCTCCAGACCTGGATGGGCACCGACAAGGTCGAGGCGATCCGCAACCTCCTCCGCCTCGGCGGGCATGCCGCGGACGAGGGCACGGTCGCTCAGTGCTTCGACCGCTTCCGCGCGCTGCTGCGCGAGTTCTACGCCGCCACCCCGCCCGAACCGCTGCCCGGCGTCACCGAGGCGCTCGCCGAACTCCGCCGGAACGGGGTCAAGGTGGCGCTGACGACCGGGTTCTCGACCGACGTCGCCGGCCCCCTCCTCGAGGGCCTCGGGTGGGCGACGGGGGAGGACGGGAACCTCGACGCCGTCGTCTGCTCCGACGAGGTGGCCGCCGGCCGCCCCTACCCGTACATGATCCAGCGGGCGATGGAGCGGACCGGGACGAAGGACGTCCGCACCGTGCTCGTCGCCGGTGACACCGCCGTCGACGTCGAAGCCGGCGCCGCCTCGGGGGCCGGAATCGTCCTCGGCGTCGAGACCGGAGCGCTCACCGCCGCGGACTTCTCCGCCTTCGACGGCGCGCAGTCGCTGCCCTCGGTGGCCGAGATCCCGGCCTTCCTCGGCCTCCGCGCCTGAGCTCCGCTCCTCAGCTGTCGGAGAACTGCGTCGCGTAGAGCTCGGCGTAGCGGCCGCCGCGGGCGATGAGCTCGGCATGCGAGCCGGACTCGACGATGCGCCCGGCCTCGACGACGAGGATCGTGTCGGCCTGCCGGATCGTCGAGAGCCGGTGCGCGATGACGAGCGCGGTGCGCCCCGACATCGCGTGCGCGAGCGCCTGCTGCACGGCCGCCTCGTTCGTCGAGTCGAGCGCCGAGGTGGCCTCGTCGAGGACGACGATCTCCGGGGCCGCGAGGAGCATCCGGGCGATCGTCAGCCGCTGGCGCTCACCGCCGGAGAGCCGGTAGCCGCGCTCGCCGACGACGGTGTCGAGCCCGTCGGGCAGGGCCGCGATGACGTCGTGGAGCTGCGCCCGGTCGAGGGCGTCGTCGAGTTCGGTCTCCGTCGCATCGGGCTTCGCGAGCAGGAGGTTCGACCGGATCGACTCGTGGAAGACGTGCCCGTCCTGGGTGACGACGCCGACCGTCTTGCGCAGCGTCTCCGCGGAGAGTTCGCGGACATCGACACCGCCGATCGTGATGCTGCCCTCGGTGACATCGTAGAGGCGCGGCAGCAGTGAGGCGATCGTCGACTTGCCGGCCCCCGAGGAGCCGACGAGGGCGACCGTGTGACCGGCGGGGATCGTGAAGCGGAGATCGTGGAGGACCTCCTGACCGCCGCGGGCGTCGAGCACCGAGACGTCCTCGAGGCTCGCGAGACTGACCTGTTCGGCACTCGGGTAGGCGAAGCTGACATGGTCGAATGCGACGTCGAGGCCGTCCTCAGGCAGCTCCTTGGGGTCCTTCGGCGCCTTGATGAACGGGACGAGGTCGAGGATCTCGAAGACCCGCTGGAAGCTGACGACGGCGCTCATGATGTCGAGGCGGGCGTTCGCGAGCATCGTCAGTGGCGTGTACAGGCGGGTGAGGAGGAGGGCGAGGGTGACGACCTGACCGGCATTGAGATGACCGAGGACCGCCTGGGCGCCGCCGATGCCGTAGACGAGTGCCAGCGCGAGAGCTGAGACGAGGGTGAGGGAGGCGACGAACGTCGACTGGAGCATCGCGACCTTGACCCCGATGTCGCGGACCTGACCGGCGCGGTCGGCGAACTCGCGGTTCTCCGTGGCGGGGTTGCCGAAGAGCTTGATGAGCGTGGCACCGCCGGCGGAGAAGCGCTCGGTCATCCGCGTCGACATGTCGGCGCTGTTCTCCGCTGCCTGGAACTGGAGGGCGGCGAGCTTCCCGCTGAGCATCCTCGTGGGGATGATGAACAGCGGCAGGAGGAGGATCGACAGGGCCGTGACCTGCCAGGAGATCGTCACCATGACGGCGACGGTGAGGATGAGCGAGACGAGGTTGGACACGATGCCCGAGAGCGTGTTCGAGAACGCCCGCTGCGCCCCGATGACGTCGGTGTTGAGCCGCGAGACGAGCGCACCGGTGCGGGTGCGGCTGAAGAAGGCGATCGGCATCGACTGGACGTGGTCGAACACGGCGGTGCGCAGATCGAAGATGAGGCCTTCGCCGATCTGCGCGGACAGGTACCGGTTCGTGATCGAGAGCGCGGCGTCGGCGATCGCGAGGGCGCCGATGGCCACGGCGAGCCACACGACGGTGGCGACGGGACCGCCGCCGGTGATCGCGTTGACGACGTCACCGGCGAGGACGGGGTTGAGCACGCCGATGACGGCGGAGCCGACGGAGAGGGTGAGGAAGACGGCGAGCTTCCTCTTGTGCCGTTTCGCGAATCCGGCGATCCGCCGGTAGGTGCCCTTCTGGATCGTCGTCTGCGGGGTGCGCTGACTCTTCACCGAGGTGTACATCACCCTGTGTGCCGACTGCAGACTCATCGTCGCCTCTCTCCTGCTTCTCGCCCGAGTGGGAGTGCACGCACCCGGACGAAGGCGCATCGCCTCCTTGGGGATGACAAACTGTGCACTCAGTGCAACTGTGCGTGGGCCGATTCTATTTCCGCCCGCCCGGACCGAACTCCGGGAGTGCGCGGCGCCCGACCGACGACAGCGAATCCGCGACGCCCGCCGACCAGCCGCGGATCAGAGCTTGCGCAACTGGACCTTGCGGATCGTGTGGTCGGCGGATTTGTGGAGGACGAGGTCGGCGCGACCGCGGCTGGGCAGGACGTTCTCCCGCAGGTTGGGGAAGTTGATCGAGTCCCAGATCTCCGTGGCGAGCGTCACCGCCTCGTCGTCGCTGAGCTTCGAGTAGCGGTGGAAGTACGAGTCGGGGTCCTGGAAGGCGCCGTGTTTGAGTTTGAGGAAGCGCGAGACGTACCACTCGCGGATGTCGCGGGAGCGGGCGTCGACGTAGACGGAGAAGTCGAAGTAGTCACTCGTCGACAGACCCACGGTCCCGTCGCTGCGGGGCCGGGCCGGCTGGAGGACGTTGAGCCCTTCGACGATGAGGACGTCGGGGGAGCGGACGACCACCTCGGCGCCGGGAACGATGTCGTACGTGTGGTGGGAGTACACGGGTGCCCGGACCTCCGGGGCCCCGGACTTCACGGCAGAGAGGAAGCGGAGCAGGCGGCGGCGGTCATAGGACTCGGGAAAGCCCTTGCGGCCGTTCAGGTGTCGGCGTTCGAGTTCGGCGTTGGGGTAGAGGAACCCGTCGGTGGTGATGAGCTCGACGCGAGGGGTGTCGGGCCAGCGGGCGAGGAGTTCGCGCAGGACACGGGCCGTCGTCGACTTGCCCACTGCGACGGAGCCGGCGACGCCGATGACGAAGGGCGTGCGCTTGGCGTCCTGCGGTTCGAGGCCGAGCTCGTGAAGGGGGGAGAAGAACTCCCGCGTCATCTGGTGCTTGCCCTGCCGGGCGGAGACGTAGAGGTTGAGCAGGCGGGACAGCGGCAGGTAGACCTGCGCCACCTCGTCGAGATCGATGCGATCGCCGAGGCCGCGCAGCCGCTCGATGTCGCGCTGGGTCAGCGGCAGTGGAGTCGATTGCGCAAGCGTGCCCCACACCTCGCGGTCGAACTCCCAGAACGGGGAGCTCGGCTGGTCGTCGAGCTTCCTCGCGGTGTTGAGTCCGGCAAGGCGGCGCGCACGGTCAAGCTGCGGATCGACATGAGGCATGGGGACAATTGTGTCATGCGTCATGGGCGCCTCCCGCACCGCCGTGGCACCCCGGCGATGCGGCCGCCGTCACCCCGGCGATGCGGCCGGCGCCACCCCGGCGATGCGGTCGCCGTCACAGGCCGGCAGTGCCCCCGGTCACCTCGGCGGACGGCCTGGGTACCCGGTGGGAGGCGGGGTTGACTCGGCCCAGTAAAATTCCTCTCATGTGTGGAATCGTAGGATATGTCTCCAGTGCGCCGGTCACCGATGTCGACCATACTGCGCTCGACGTTGTGCTCGCCGGCCTCAAGCGGCTCGAATACCGCGGGTACGACTCCGCTGGAGTCGCTCTCGTCACCCCTGACGGCGAACTCGCCACCGCCAAGAAGGCGGGCAAGCTCTCCAATCTCACCGATGACCTCGAGGCGAATGCGCTTCCGCTCGCGCAGACGGGCATCGGACACACCCGGTGGGCGACCCACGGCGGTCCCACCGATGTCAACGCCCACCCCCACGTCGCCGACGGCGGACGCCTTGCGCTCATCCACAACGGCATCATCGAGAACTTCGCGCAGCTCAAGGCACCGCTGGTCGCCGACGGCTTCGAGTTCACCTCGGAGACCGACACCGAGGTGGCGGCCGCGCAGCTGGCGAAGAACTACCGCGAATGCGGCGACCTCACCGATGCGATGCGCGTGACCGCCCAGCAGCTCGAAGGAGCCTTCACCCTGCTCGCCGTCCACGCGGACCTGCCCGGCACCGTCGTCGCCGCGCGCCGCAACTCGCCGCTGGTCATCGGCCTCGGCGAGGGGGAGAACTTCCTCGGCTCAGACGTCGCCGCGTTCATCGACTACACGCGCACCGCCGTCGAGATCGGCCAGGACGAAGTCGTCACCATCACCCCGGACTCGGTCGTCATCACCGACCTCGCCGGCAAGGTCGTCCCCGGTGAGCAGTTCGAGGTCGACTGGGACACCGCCTCGGCGGAGAAGGGCGGCTTCTCCTCGTTCATGGACAAGGAGATCCACGATCAGCCGCAGGCCGTCGGCGACACCCTGCTCGGCCGCTTCGACACCGAGGGCAAGCTCTCGCTCGATGAGATGAACATCGACGAGTCGGTGCTCAAGACCATCGACAAGATCGTCGTCATCGCGTGCGGCACCGCCGCCTACGCCGGTCAGGTCGCGAAGTATGCGATCGAACACTGGTGCCGCATCCCCGTCGAGGTCGAACTCGCCCACGAGTTCCGGTACCGCGACCCCGTCGTCAACGAGAAGACCCTCATCGTCGCGATCTCCCAGTCGGGGGAGACGATGGACACGATCATGGCCGTGCGCCACGCCCGCCAGCAGGGCGCGAAGGTCATCGCGATCTGCAACACCTTCGGCTCGACGATCCCGCGCGAATCCGATGCCGTGCTCTACACGCACGCGGGACCGGAGATCGCCGTGGCCTCGACGAAGGCGTTCCTCTCCCAGGTCGTCGCCTGCTACCTGCTCGGCCTCTACCTCGCGCAGCTGCGCGGGAACAAGTTCCGCGACGAGATCGCGCTCATCCTCAAGGACCTCCAGACGATCCCGGAGAAGATCCAGCGGATCCTCGACGAGGGCAAGGACCAGGTGCTCGAGCTCGCCCGCCGCAACGAGGACGTCGGCTCGGTGCTCTTCCTCGGCCGTCACGTCGGCTACCCGGTCGCGATGGAGGGTGCGCTCAAGCTCAAGGAGCTTGCCTACATCCACGCCGAGGGCTTCGCCGCGGGCGAGCTCAAGCACGGTCCGATCGCGCTCATCGACGACGGCCAGCTCGTCATCATCGTCGTGCCTTCGAAGCGCGGACGCGATTCGCTCCACGCCAAGGTGATCTCGAACATCCAGGAGGTCCGGGCGCGCGGTGCGAACACCGTCGTCATCGCCGAGGAGGGAGACGAGGACGTGCGCGAGTTCGCCTCCGAGGTCATCTACGTCCCCGAGACCTCGACGCTGCTCGCGCCGCTGCTCACCACGGTCCCGCTGCAGATCTTCGCGATGGAGCTCGCGACGGCCAAGGGCCTCGACGTCGACCAGCCCCGCAACCTCGCGAAGTCCGTCACCGTCGAGTGATCCCTCCGGTCCGCGGTTCCGGCACCCCGCCGGGACCGTGGACCGCACAGCACCTGCGGACCGCACCGCATCTGCGGCACAGCAGCCTGAAGAGGAGGCCCCATGGCCATTCTCGGCATCGGCACCGACATCGCCGACGTCCCGCGCTTCGCCGAGCACATCGAGCGCGTGCCCGAACTCCTCGACCGGCTGCTCACCCCCGCTGAACAGCTCAAACGCAACGGCAAGCGCCGCACGGACGCGTCCCTGGCCGCCCGGTTCTCCGCGAAGGAGGCCCTGAAGAAGGCGATCGGGTTCCCCGGGTGGCTGCCCTGGCAGTCCGCCGAGGTGGTCCCCGCCCGCTCGGGCGCCCCGTCGTTCCGTCTCCGCGGGCTCGTCCTCGAGCACTTCCGCGCGATCGGCGGCACCAACCTCCACCTCTCCATCACCCATGATGCGAATGTGACGATGACCTTCGTCATCGCCGAGGGCGACGGGCCCTCGCTCAGCCCCGATGTCGAATGGGAGTCCCGCCACTTCGGCTGACCGCCTGCATGCGGGCATAGACTCTCCCCATGGCTTCCCTCCCCACTCCCGCCGAGGCGGCCGCTCTCGCCCCCGACCTCGTCACCCTGCGTCGCGCCCTCCATGCCGCCCCGGAGGTCGGCCTCGACCTGCCCGAGACCCAGGCCCTCGTCCGCGAGGCGATCGCCGACCTCGACGTCGAGATCACCGACGGTTCCGCCCTCTCCTCGCTCACCGTCGTCCTCCGCGGCGGCAGGCGGACCGAGGATTCGACGGGCGTCGTGCCCGCCGTGCTCCTGCGCGGGGACATGGACGCCCTGCCCGTGCCCGAGGCGACGGGCTTCGACTTCGCCGCGGTGAACGGGAACATGCACGCGTGCGGCCACGACCTCCACACCGCGGGCCTCGTCGGGGCGCTGCGTCTCCTCCACGACCGACGCGCAGAGCTGCCCGGCGACGTCGTGTTCATGTTCCAGCCCGGTGAGGAGGGCTTTGACGGGGCCGGCCGGATGCTCGACGAGGGCGTCCTCGACGCCGCCGGTCCCCGGGTCAAGGCCGCCTACGGGATCCATGTCTCCGCGGATCAGGACCTCGGCCTCGGGTCGAGCAGACGCGGATCGTACATGGCGGCGTTTGCGAAGATGACGATCACCGTCCACGGGAAGGGGACCCACGCATCCAGGCCGGCGACCGGCCGCGACCCGATCTCCGTGGGGGCGATGCTCGTCGGTCAGCTCCAGGAGTACGTCACCCGCCGCTTCGACATCTTCGATCCCCTCGTCGTCACCGTCGGCCAGTTCAACGCCGGCACCGCCCCCAACGTCATCCCCGACTTCGCGACCCTCGTCGTCAGCGTCCGCTCGTTCTCCGAGACCGTCACCACCCGCGCCGAGGCGGAGCTTCCCCACCTCGTCAGCGGGCTCGTCGCCGCCCACGGACTCGAGGCCGAGGTCGCCTACGAGCGGATCCTGCCGCCGACGATCAACGACGACGCCGAGGCGGACTTCTTCCTCGAGACCTTCGCCGACCTCTTCGGCGCCGACCGGACCTGGTCGCGGCCCGATCCTCTGCCCGGCTCCGAGGACTTCTCCCGGGTGCTCGCCGAGGTGCCCGGTGCCTACGGCCACTTCGGGGCAGCGCTGCCCACCCTGCCCGTCGAGGAGCGGGAGGCCAACCATTCGCCTCGGGCCAGGCACAGCGACGAGGGCCTCGCCGATCAGGCGCTCTTCCTCGCCCACCTCGCCGCCCGCCGCCTCGACCGGCTCGCCCGGGAGTGAGCCCCGACCAGCAGCGCTGACCACGCAGCACTGACCAGCAGAGCCGACCAGGCAGGAAGGAGCATCCGATGCCGACCTACGCGTACCCGAGCCGGACCGTGCGCGACGCCGAGGTGCCTCTGCTCGAGGCGGGCGCACCCCTCATGGCCCGTGCCGCCGCGGCGCTGGCCCGCTTCTGCAGTGAGGTCCTCCGTGCTCGGCGCGGACTCGTCACGGGGTCCCGGGTCTGCGTGCTCGCCGGCCCCGGCAACAACGCCGGTGACGCCCTCTTCGCCGCTGCGGCGCTGGCCCGCCTGGGGGCCCGTGTCGGCGTCATCGTCCTCTTCGGCACCACCCACGGCGACGGGCTCGCCGCGGCGGTGCGCGCCGGCGCCGACGTCATCGACCTCGACAGCGGGCAGGACGCGGCCCAACGGACCGCCGCGCTCACCGAACTCACCCGCTCAGACCTCGTGCTCGACGGCATCCTCGGCACAGGCGGTCGACGTGGGCTGCCCCCGCACGTCGCCCGCCTCATCCGCGACTGGCGGGAGTCCGAGTACGGGGGCACCGTCATCGCCGTCGACATGCCCTCGGACCTCGATCCCGCCTCGGCGGGCCCCGAGTCCCGGATCCACGCTGATGCGACGCTCACCTTCGGCGGGCTCAAGGCCGAGCTCATCGACCCCCGCTCAGCCAGGTTCACCGGGCCGGTCCACGTCGTCGACATCGGTCTCGGGCTCTCCGCCGAGGCCGCCGTCGCCGAACTCCTCGACTCCGCCGACCTCGACACCGAGTTCCCGCGCCCCGGCCCGGAGTCCCACAAGTACTCCCGCGGGGTGATCGGGGTCGTCGCCGGCTCGCGCGAGTACCCGGGTGCCGGCGTCCTCACCACCGGCGCCGCCGTGGGCACAGCCCCGGGCATGGTCCGCTTCCTCGGCGCCCACGATGTCGGAGAGCGGGTGCTCGACCGCCACGCCGAGGTGGTCCTCGGTCCCGGCCGCCTCGATGCCCTCGTCGTCGGCTCCGGCGACCCCGAGACCGGGGCGATCGAGGCCGGGCTCGCAGCGATCGGCGGCACCGCGGTCCCCGTCGTCCTCGACGCGGGAGCGATCGAGATGGTCGGCCATGCCGAGGCGGCCCCGGTGCCGGGAGCGGCGGGGCGGCTCCACGGGCGACCCGTCGTCCTCACCCCGCACGCCGGTGAGCTCTCCCGCCTCCTCAGCCGCCTCCTCGGCGAGATCATCACCGCAGGCCGGGTCGCGGCCGACCCGCTGCTCTGGGCCAGGCGCGCAGCCGCGGACACCGGGCACATCGTCCTCCTCAAGGGGTCTCAGACGGTCATCGCGTGCCCCGACGGCTTCGCGGTCCTGCCCGCTCCGGGCCCGGCGAGCCTCGCGACCGCCGGTTCCGGCGACGTGCTCACCGGGATCATCGGCACCCTGCTCGCCGCCGCGCAGGCGAAACGGCGGACCGGAGGCGAGGACGGCCCGATGCCCGATCGCGTGGTCGCGCACACCGCGGGGCTCGGCGTGCTCCTCCACAACGCCGCCGGGTCCCTGTCGATCAACGCCGAACAGCTCGTCACCGCCGTCGGGCAGGTGACGTCCGCCCTCGTCCACTCGGGCCGGGCCGCGGACGGTATCCTTGTCCAGTGACCTCACGCGACATGTCCCTCGTCAGGGCTGAGATCGACGCGTCCGCGCTGCGGGCCAACGCCGCCGCCCTCACCGAGGCGGTCAGCCCCGCCCGACTCAAGTGCGTCGTCAAGGCCGACGCCTACGGGCACGGCGTCGACCTCGTCGCCCCGACCCTCCACGCCGCAGGTCTCCGCGAGTTCTGCGTCGCCACCGTGCCCGAGGCCCTCGCCCTGCGCGACCTCCTCGGCGCCGACGCCGAGATCATGGCCTGGCTCTACGGTCCCGGCAGCGACCTCGAGGCGGCCCTGCGTGCGGACATCGCCCTCGGCGTCTCGACCCCCGGTGCCCTCGATCGGGTCGCCGCGGCCGCGCGAGCCACGGGCATCCGGGCGCGCGTCCACTTCAAGATCGACAGCGGGCTCGGGCGCAACGGGCTCGCACCCGAGGACATTCCCGCCGTCCTCACCATGCTTCGGGCATGCGCCGAGGAGGACGCGCCCCCGTTCGTCGTCTCCGGGATCATGAGCCACTTCGCCGTCGCCGACGAACCCGAGCGCCCCGAGACCGCGCAGCAGCAGGAGGTCTTCGACTCAGCCCGTCGGGAGCTCACCGCGCTCCTCGAGTCAGCCGGCGGCCGCCTCGGTGAGGCCTCCGACCTCGACGTCCACATCGCGAACTCCCCGGCCGCACTCACGCTCAGGCCCGTGCCGGGCACCTCGGCCAGGGTCGGACTCGCCCTCTACGGCCTCTCCCCGCTCGCCGACGCCGAACCGGGCGACCTCGGTCTCACCCCCGTCATGCGGCTCGTCTCCGAGGTCGTCAACCTCAAGCACATCCCCGCCGGGCACGGCGCCTCGTACGGACTGACGTACACCGCCGAGGCGGACACCCGGTTCGCGCTCGTACCCGGCGGATACGGCGACGGGGTGCCCCGGTCGGCGTCGAACCGCGCCGAGGTGAGCATCCGCGGACAGCGGTTTCCCATCGTCGGACGCATCGCGATGGACCAGTTCATCGTCGACGTCGGCGACGCGGAGGTCGCCATCGGCGACGAGGTCGTCCTCTTCGGTCCCGGCGGCCCGTCCGCCGCCGAATGGGGGGACTGGGCGGAGACGATCAACTACGAGATCGTCACCCGCTTGAGCGCCCGCGTCGACCGGGTCCTCATCGACGCCGACCCTGCCGACCCCGGCGACAGGGCGCCCGCCGACCCGACGAGCACGGAGGCCCGATGAGGATCCGGATCCGCAGCCTCGATGAGATGCGCACCCTCGCCGAGGTGGTCGCCGCCCACCTGAGCGCCGGTGACCTTCTCATCCTCACCGGCAACCTCGGTGCGGGGAAGACGACGTTCACACAGGCACTGGGCCGGGGGCTCGGGGTGCGCGGCCGCATCACCTCACCGACCTTCGTCATCGCCCGCGAACACCCCTCACGCCACGGCGGTCCGACTCTCGTCCACGTCGACGCCTACCGTCTCGGCGCCGCCGAGGAGCTTTCCGACCTCGACCTCGACTCCGAACTCGAGGACTCGATCACCGTCGTCGAATGGGGCGAGGGACTCGCCGAACAGCTGAGCCAGGACTACCTGTCGGTGACGATCACCCACGGCGGAGGAGACGACGTCTCCGACCTCGACGACGAGGACCCCGCCGACGACGAGTATCTCGTCGACGAGGAGCGCGTCGTCGAGATCACCGGACACGGACAGGACTGGGAGGGCCGCCTCGGCGCGCTCACGGCGGCGGTGAGGACGGGCCTCGGACCCGATGCGGAGGTCGACGGATGATCATTCTCGGAATCGACACCTCGCAGGCGGCCTCGGTCGCCCTCGTCGACACGACCACCGGAGCGGTCCTCGCCGCCGAACAGGCGGCTGACCAGCGCCACCACGTCGAGTTCATCGGTCCCGCACTCGCCCGCGTCCTCGAGCGGCCGGAGGTCCCCGAGCTCGTCGTCACCGGCACCGGCCCGGGACCGTTCACGGGACTGCGGGTGGGCATCGCGGCGGGCATCGCCGTCGGCCTGGCCCGCGACATCCCCGTGCGCGGGATCCTCTCCCAGACGGCCATCGCCGAGGAGGTCCGCCGCTCCCGTGCCGCCCGCGGGGACGCTCGTCCCGGTGCTGACACCGGGCTCGTCCTCATCGCCGGCGACGCCCGCCGCAAGGAGGTCTACGCGAGTGTGTGGGACGCAGCGGCGGAGACGATGCTCTCAGGCCCGCTCGTCGCGAAGCCCGCGGAGCTCGCGACCGAACTCGCCGCCCACGACATCGACCCCGAGGCCGTGGGGCAGCGGTTCGGGCGCGGGTTCGCCCTCTACCCTGAGGCGATCGGCGAGTCCACGGACAGCGACATCGTCGACCCGAAGGCCGAGCACCTCGCGTTCGCCGCGGCCCGGGTGCTCGGTTCGGGCGGCGAACTCGGCGACCCGGTCCCCGAGTACCTGCGCGAACCCGACGCCGCCGCGACCCCCGTCCGACAGACCCTGCTCAAGTAGGGGCACTGCGATGACCGTGAGCGTGCGCGAACTGCCGTGGTGGGAGCTGAGCGAGGTCGCCGCGGCCGATGCGCGCATCTTCGGGGCCACCGCATGGACCCTCCCGTACTACTGGGCCGTCGCCGCCCAGCCGGGCACGGCGATGTTCGTCGCCCGGGACGAGGGTACGGGTGACCTCGCCGGATGGGTCGTCATGTCCGCCGTCGGCTCGGAGGCCGATGTCATGACGATCGCGACCACCGAGGCGGCCCGCGGCCGGGGAGTGGGGCGCACACTGCTGCTCGCGGGCATCGACTGGGCGGACGAGGCAGGAGCGGGCCTCATCCACCTCGAGGTCGCCGACGGCAATGCGCCTGCGCTCGGCCTCTACCGGTCCCTCGGCTTCGAGGAGTGGGGGAGACGGCCGGACTACTATCCCGGCGCCGATGCCGTCCTCATGCGCCGCAAAGTGCGCTGACCAGGCTCAGCCCGGGTGAGGCACCTCAGGCGACGGACTGCTCGCGGGCGGCCGTGAGTTCGGCGAGCAGCGTCCCGTTGAGCGCGAAGGCATCGAGCGTCTCGGCGGTCACCGCCTGTTCGTCACCGCCGGTGGCGGCGACCTCGTCGAGTCGGGCCCGGTAGGCGTCCTTGTACGGCTTCGTCTTCCCGAGGTCCGAGAAGTCCCACATCGTCAGGGCGTCATCGCCGATCCCGTAGTGCCTGCCCATGAGCGTGCCGATCGCCTGCCCGCCGGAGAGATCGCCCAGGTAGCGCGTGTAATGGTGGGCGATCATCGCCTCCGGGGTCTCGATCGCCGCGAGCCGGCTCGCATAGTCGAGGGCCGCCTCGGTGACGGCGATGTCGCCCGACCCCAGCGCCGTGAGATCGGAGACGATGCGTTCGTGCCTCTCCAGCCGGGGATCGTGGAAGGGCGCGAAGACGGGATCGTCGGCGAACATGCGGGCCCGATCCTCGAGGGCTGCGTAGATGACCTCGTACTGCGTGAGCAGGGTCGCATACGCCTCGGCGTCGAGCCTGCCCTCCATGAGATCGACCATGAAGTCGGTGTGCTCGACATCGTCGTGGATGACGGCGGTGGCCTCCCGCAGCTGCGCGGAGAACTGCGTCTCGGACATGGCGGCTCCTCACTGTGGCCCGGTGCACCGATTCTATCGCCGCGAGTAGGCTGGAGACATGACACGAGTGCAACTGGCTGACACGAATCTCATGGTCCACCCCCTCCAACTCGGAGGGAACCCGTTCGGGTGGGGTGCCGACCGCGACGAGAGCTTCGCCGTCCTCGATGCCTACGCCGAGGCGGGCGGGAACTTCATCGACACCGCCGACGCCTACTCGGTGTGGGTCGACGGCAACACCGGGGGAGAGTCCGAGACGATCATCGGCGAATGGATGGCCGCCCGCGGCAACCGCGACGAGATGGTCATCGCGACGAAGGTCGGGATGCACCCGAAGCACAAGGGCCTCGACCCGGTGAACATCCGCGAAGCGCTCGACGCCTCTCTGCGGCGCCTCGGCACCGACCATGTCGACCTCTACTACGCGCACACCGACGACGAGAAGGTCGACCAGGTCGCCGTGGCCGAGACCTTCGACGCCCTCGTGCGTTCGGGCAAGGTGAGCTACGTCGGTGCCTCGAACTTCAGCCTGGCGCGGCTGAAGTCGGCGATGAAGATCAGCGAGAAGTACTCGCTGGCCCACTACCGGGTCGTCCAGGACAGATTCAACCTCGTCTCCCGGGCGGCCGTCGACGCGGAGAAGCAGGAGTACCTGCGCTCGCGCGGCATCGCCGAACTGCCCTACCACTCGCTCGCCTCGGGCTTCCTCACCGGCAAGCACACGGGCGGAGACGCCACCGGCAGCGTCCGCGGGGACCGGGTCACCGACCTCCTCGACGACCAGGCGGCGCTGCGGGCCCTCGAGGTCCTCCACGACATCGCGAGCAGCCACGACACCTCGATGACGGCGACGGCCATCGCATGGCAGCTCAGCCACGACTTCATCCCCGCCACGATCGCCTCGGCGCGGGTGCCCGACCAGCTCACCGAGCTCCTCGCCGGCACCGAGCTCGTCCTCACCGATGCCGAGGTGGAAGAGCTGAACACCGCATGGACCGAAGCATGAGCACTCCCGCACCCCGCCTGGTGACCTGGGAGAACGGCACCGACCTCGTCATCGAGATGCCGCTGTCCGTGGCCCCGGATGCGACCTGGGCGGTACTGACCGACGGGACCCGCGCCGGTGAGTGGTTCGCGCCTTTCACCGTCGACGGTGACACCGTCACCCTCGAACTCGAGGGGACCGAGTCCGCGGACTCCGCCCTCGTCGGGGAGATCCTCAGCTGTGAGGCAGACGAGCACGTCCTCGTCGAGTTCCCCGACTTCGGGGTGCTCGGGATCCAGCTCCTGCCCGTCGAGGTCGACCCCGACCTGCCCGTCGAGGCGGGCCCGGAGGCGGCCGCCGTCTCCGCGATGGGGGTCGTGCCGGCGGGGACCGTGCTCGTCTTCACCCAGTCGGCCGCCGACGAGGAGAGGGCAAGGCGCGCGGCCGCGCAGTTCGGTCCGATGTGGGACACGCACCTGCGGATGTTCGCCCGCACCCTCGGCCTCGACGTCCCCGAGGCGAGTGAGGACGACCTCGAGGCGGTCTACGCCGATCTCGACCTCGAGGTCGACGATGAGGCCGAGGATGCGCTCGGCGACGACGACCTCGGCGACGACGGGGGACCGCGGTGAGCGGCCCGCTCGTCCTCGGCATCGAATCCTCGTGCGATGAGACGGGGGTGGGGATCGTCCGGGGCCGGACGCTTCTGACGAACACCGTGTCCTCGTCGATGGACGAGCACGTGCGCTTCGGAGGAGTCGTGCCCGAGGTCGCCTCGCGTGCCCACGTCCAGGCGATCGGCCCGGCGATCGTCGCCGCGTGCGACGAGGCCGGGGTCGAGCTCTCCGAGCTCGACGCGGTCGCCGTCACCGCCGGCCCCGGACTCTCCGGGGCGCTCATGGTCGGCGTCGGCGCGGCGAAGGGACTCGCGGCGGCCCTCGGACTTCCGCTCTACGGGGTCAACCATCTCGCCGCGCACGTCGCCGTCGACCTCGTCGCCGATGACATCGACGGACTGACCACTCCGACGATCGCCCTCCTCGTCTCCGGCGGGCACACCGAGATCCTGCGCATCGGCGACATCGTCGACGACATCGAGCTCCTCGGCGCGACGATCGACGATGCCGCCGGTGAGGCCTTCGACAAGACCGCGCGTCTGCTGGGCCTGAGCTACCCGGGCGGACCGAACGTCTCGAAGGCCGCGCTCGGCCTCCTCGACGGCACCGGGGTGCCCGGGGACCGGAGCGCCGTGCGGTTCCCCCGGGGGCTGGCGAAGAAGAGCGACCTGCGCGACCCCGAGCGTCGGTACAGCTTCTCCTTCTCCGGGCTCAAGACCGCCGCCCTGCGCGAAGTGACGAAGGCGGAGACGCTCGGCACCGACCTGCGGGTCGCCGACATCGCCGCCGGGTTCGAGGACGCCGTCGTCGACGTCCTCGTCACCAAGACCCTGCTCGCCGCGGCCGACACCGGCATCGACCATGTCGTCCTCGGGGGAGGGGTGGCCGCGAACGCCCATCTGCGCGAGGTGCTCGCGACCCGCTGCGCCGAGGCGGGGGTGACCCTGCGGGTGCCGCCGCTGAGCCTGTGCACGGACAACGGTGCGATGGTCGCAGCCCTCGGCGCCGAACTCGTCACCCGCGGTGCCGGACCGAGCGACCTCGGACTCGCCGCCGTCTCGTCCCTGGACGTCGATGATGTCCTCGTCTGAGGAGGAACCTGCTCGCTCGCGGCACCTGCCGGACTCCCTGCCGCCTCGGCGCTCCGGGGACGGCTGGACGCTCGGATCGGACGGGGAGAGGCATTGGGGGCTCAACGGAGCTGCCGGGCTCATGCTCGTCGACCCCGAGCGCGGGGTGCTCATGCAGCACCGGGCCCTGTGGTCGGTCGCCGGCGGGACGTGGGGCTTCCCCGGCGGCGCGCGGGATATGGGCGAGGCGGCGATCGACGCCGCGATCCGAGAGTCCTTCGAAGAGGCCGGGGTGCCCGACCCGGACGGGGACGACGTCGAGATCCTCGACTGCCACGTCCTCGACCTCGACACCTGGACGTACACGACGGTCATCGCACGCACCCGGCGTCCCCTCGAGCCGGTCATCAGCGACCCCGAGAGCATCGAGCTGCGCTGGGTGCCGCTGGGTGAGCTGCGCGATCTCGACCTCCATCCCGGAGTCGCCGCGAGCCTGCCCGAACTCGAGGAGCTGCTGGTCCCGCACCTGCGGGACTGAGCGCTACACGTACGAGGTGCGCAGGTCCCGGATGAGGGACCGGGTGACCTCGGTGAGCGAGCCCGTTGTGTGGAAGACGTCCTCGAGACGCTGATAGGGCACACCACGGGCCATGAGGTCGGTGACCCCGGCGAGCTCCCGGGAGCAGCCGAGACGCTCGGCCACGGGGGCGAGACGTTCGATCTCGTCGGCGATGCATTCGGTGACGAGACGCTCGTCGGCGGCGGCGTTCTCGATGATGATCGCCTCCATCCCGTAGCGGGCGGCGCGCCATTTGTTCTCGTCATGGAACCAGTCGGGCATCGTCGGCAGGGTCTCCCCGGCGTCGAGGCGGGCGGAGAAGTCGTCGACGAGGCACTGGATGAACGCCGTGACCGCGGTGATCTCCTCCATCGTCGGCAGCCCGTCGCAGACGCGGACCTCGACGGTGCCCCAGTTCGGCGCCGGCCGGATGTCCCAGCGGATCTCGTTGAGGTGGTCGATGATGCCGGTCTTGAGCATGTCGGCGACGTACTTCTCGTACGCCTCCCACGAGTCGAACTGGAAGGGCAGGCCCGCGGTCGGCAGCTGCTGGAACATCATCGCGCGGTTCGAGGCGTAGCCGGTGTCCGTCCCACCCCAGAACGGGGAGGAGGCGCTGAGCGCCTGGAGGTGCGGAACGTAGGCGAGCAGCGCATTGAGGATCGGGAGCACTTTGTCCCGGGAGTCGATGCCGACGTGGACGTGGACGCCGAAGATGAGCATGTTCCGGCCCCACCACTGGGTGCGATCGACGAGTTCGAGGTAACGGTCCTTCGCTCTGACCTCCTGCATCTGCCACTGTGCGAAGGGGTGGGTGCCTGCCGACATGAGCTCGATCCCGCGGGCCTCGGTGAGCGTGCGCAGCGCTCCCATCGAGGTCGCGAGGTCATCGGCGACGTCGGCGACTGTGGTGTGGACACCGGAGACGAGTTCGATCGTGTTCGTGAGCATCTCGCCGACGATCCGCTTCTCGAACTCGGGAGCGCGTTCGGCAACGTCGGCGAGGAGGGACTCCGCTGCGGGCGTGAGATCCAGGCTCTCACCGTCGAGCAGAGCGAGTTCCCATTCGACACCGATGGTGGAACGGGCGGAGTGAGCGAAATCGACCATGGACCGATTCTAGTGGGGCAGGGCGACTGGTCCGTGCGGGGTCTTCGCAGACGGACGTGTTTCGCCCCGACTAGCATGGGAGCATGCCAACTCGCATGCGCCTGACGGCTCTGACCACGGCACTCGCCCTCACCCTCACCGGCTGCTCGGCCGGCGGGGGAGGGGCCGGGGACGAAGGGACGCAGCCTTCGGCGGGCTCGGGGACGTCCGCGCCTGCGTCGAGCGAGGCCGTCCCGAGCCCCACTCCTGCCGACTTCGCCGACGAGGCCGCCGATATCGTCGACTCCTTCTCCGATAACGAGCTCGCAGGCTCCCTCATCATCGGGACCTGGTCGGGTACGGGGCCGCAGACCGCAGTGGACATGGTGGAGAAGGACAGCCTCGGCGGGGTCATCGTCATGGCGGACAACCTCTCCGAGACTCCGACCGCCGAGGAGGTCACGCAGCTGACGACGGCCATCGCCGGGGCGAGGACGAAGGGTCAGCCGGTGTCGATCGCCGTCGACCAGGAGGGTGGGCCCGTCTCCCGGCTGAGCACCGCGGCCCTGCCGTTCCCGCCGCTCATGGCCTTCGGCGCCGCGGACGATGAGAAGCTGACGACGACGGCGACGACGGTGCAGGCGGAGAACCTCTCAGACCTCGGGTTCACGATCGACTTCGCCCCGGACTCCGATGTCACGGTGGGACCGAAGGACGTCGCCATCAACGTCCGCTCCGCCGGCGGTGATGCCGAGGACGTCGCCGAGGTGGTCGCCCGTGCCGTCGAGGGCTACGACGCCGGTGGGGTGGCGAGCTCGGCGAAGCACTTCCCCGGGCACGGCCGTCTCACCGTCGACTCGCATGAGGGTCTGCCGGTGTCGGAGAAGTCGATCGACGAACTCGAGGACTCCGACCTCCTCCCCTTCCAGTCGGCCGTCGATGCGGGGGTGCCCATGGTGATGATGGGCCACATCGGCCTGCCCGATGCGAAGACGACACCCGCGAGCCTCAACCCGAAGGCGTACACGGCGCTGCGGGAGAACCTCGGCTTCGACGGCGTCGTCGTCACCGACGCGCTCAACATGGAGGCCGTGACACAGAGCGCGAACGGCGATGCGGCAGTGAACGCGCTCGCCGCCGGCGCCGACCTCGCGCTCATGCCCCCTGACGCGGCAGCCGCGCAGGACGCGGTCGCCGCGGCGCTCGGCGATGGGACGCTCAAGCGCGACGACCTCGTCGAGAAGTCGCGACGGGTCGTCGCGATGCAGCTCGCGACCGCGGCAGCGCAGCAGCAGGACGACCCCGCCGCCAGCCCCGCCGATCCCGAGGCCGTCCTCACCGAGGTCGCCGAGAAGTCGCTCACCGTGCTCAAGGGCGAGTGCGAGTTCGCAGGCACGGATGCGATCTCCATCGTCGGCGGCAGCGAGAAGGAGAAGGCGGCCTTGCGCAGGGCCGCGGAGACTGCGGGCCTGAGCGTGGGCAGCGGGGGGACGACGGTGAGCCTGAGCCCGGGCACCTCCGCCGAGGTGGCCGTCGGCACCGCCGCTCCCTGGACGATGCGCGGCACCCCTGCGAAGTCCGCCGTCACGGCCTATGATTCGAACCCGTATGCGCTCGGGGCCGTCGCGAAATGGCTCAAGGGCGACCTCAGCGCCACAGGACAGCTGCCCGTCGAGTACGAGGGCAGCGACGAGGCCCCGGACTGCGGGTGAGCTCACCGTCGCATGCGCGGGTCCTCGGTCGGGTCGGCGTACTGCTGTGGGCAGCCGGAGGTCGCGGCGTCCGGGCGGAGTTCTTAGTGCCAGATCTCGTTGCCGTAGATCTGGCACAGTCCGAAGTCCGCGCCGTGCTGGGAGAGCCAGCTCGAGGCGTCGACGGGACCGATGTCGACCGCGTCGCCGGTGACGTGCGGTGAGGACTCGGGGGTGGCCACCCACCGGGCGGCTTCGGTCCGCGAGCCGTACGTGCTCACCGCGTCGTCGAGGAGACCCTGCTGGTAGGAGGCTGAGCGCCATCCGCTGTTGACGGTGAAGACGACACCGTCCTCGCGGGCCTCGGCGGCGGCGTCCCTGACCGCAGCGCGCAGGTCCGCATCGAGGTTCGCGATACCCGGCAGGTCGACGTCGTCGATCCTCGCAGCCGCGGGAAGGGCCCCGCCGTCGGTCTCCGAACCACCGGCATGGACGGTCACGGCAGCCTCCTCGACGGGTGCGGTCGAGGCGCAGCCGGTGAGGCCGAGGACGAGGGCCGAGACAAGGGTGAGGGTGATGATCTGTGCGTTCATGCCCCCAGTCAACGCGGGCCCGGGTTGCCGCAGCGTATGCGGAAATCGATACACGGACGATAGGGGCGGGCCGATACGCTGGGCAGATGCGTGTGCTGATCGTCGAGGACGAACCCGATATGGCCGAGGCCGTGCGCAGCGGACTGCGCCTCGAGGCGATCGCCGCCGACATCGCCCATGACGGGGACACGGCCCTCGAACTCCTCGCGGTCAACGCCTACGACCTGGCCGTCCTCGACCGGGACATCCCCGGACCCTCGGGCGATGAGATCGCCGAGCACATCGTCGCCTCGGGCACCGGCATACCCATCCTCATGCTCACCGCCGCGGACCGGATCGACGACCTCGCCACCGGGTTCGCACTCGGGGCCGACGACTACCTGACGAAGCCGTTCGAACTGCGCGAACTCGTCCTCCGGCTCCGCTCCCTCGACCGTCGCCGGGACCGCCACCGCGCCCCGACCCTCGAGATCGCCGGCCTCACCCTCGACCCGTTCCGGCGCGAGGTCTACCGCGACGGCCGCTACATCGCGCTCACCCGCAAGCAGTTCGCCGTCCTCGAAGTCCTCATGAGCGCCGGCGGCGGGGTCGTCAGCGCCGAAGAGCTCCTCGAGAAGGCGTGGGACGAGAACGCCGACCCGTTCACCAACGCCGTGCGCATCACGGTCTCCGCCCTGCGCAAACGCCTCGGACAGCCCGGCCTCATCGTCACCGTCCCCGGGGTCGGCTACCGGGTCGGGCAGGAGCCGACCGGTGAGTGAGCAGCCCCCGCCGAGGCGGCCGGGAATGAGCGTGCGATGGAAGCTCACCCTCAGCTACGCGGGGTTCCTCATCGTCGCCGGCATCCTCCTCCTCGCCGTCGTGTGGATCTTCCTCCTGCGCTACGTCCCGAACATCCCCATCAGCGCCCCCGACGGCTTCGTGCCCAACCGCTCCGACCTGCAGCGGGCGTTCTTCCCCGCCGCCGCGGCCACCCTTGGCTTCCTCCTCGTCGTCGGCCTCCTCGGCGGCTGGATCCTCGCCGGACGCATGCTCACCCCGCTCGCGAAGATCACCCGCGCCGCCCGGCGCGTGGCCGGCGGTGAGCTCGCGCATCGGATCCGGATGGGCGGGCGCAGCGACGAGATCCGCGAACTCGCCGACGTCTTCGATGCGATGCTCGACCGCGTCGAGGCCCACGTCGGTGAGCAGCAGCGCTTCGCCGCGAACGCCTCCCACGAACTGCGGACCCCGCTGGCGATCTCGCAGGCGATCCTCGACGTCGCCGCACAGGACCCCGACCGGGACGTGCGCGGCGACCTCGACCGGCTCCGGGCCGTCAACGCCCGCTCGATCGCACTCACCGAGGCGCTGCTCCTGCTCAGCCGTGCCGGCAGCCAGCCCGCCCGCACCGAACCGAGCGACCTCTCCCTCCTCGCCGAGGACGCCGTCGAGACCCTCGTGCCCTTCGCCGATGAGCGGGGCGTGAGCATCGCCGTCGACACCGAGAGCGCACCGGTGAGCGGTGACCCCGTGCTGCTCACCCAGATGGCGAGCAACCTCGTCCACAACGCGATCGTCCACAACACGGCCGAACACGGCGTCATCGAGGTGCGGACGGGAACGAGCGATGGGCACTCGACGCTGATCGTCGAGAACACGGGACCCGTGGTCTCGGACGCGCAGGCGGCCACGCTCACCGAACCGTTCCAACGCGGCAGCGACCGCGTCCGCGACGACGGGCATGCCGGAGTCGGACTCGGTCTCGCGATCGTCACGACGATCGTGGGCACCCATGGCGGCACACTCACGCTCACGCCGAGGCGCGTCGGGGGACTGCGCGTCGACGTCGTCCTGCCCGCGGCAGGCTGAGACCGCCCCCTACCGCCGGGTCACTGCAGGGTCACGCCCCGGTCGCGACGCTGCGACTGGGATCGGACGACCATCCCGACCAGCTCGCGGGGTAGAGGCTTGAGCCGACTCCGAGGCTCGCGAGCACCATCGCGTTATGGCAGGCCGTGACCCCGGACCCGCAGTAGACGGCGACGGGATCGTCGAGCGCCCCGAGCTCGGAGAAGCGCTCCCGCAGCGCCTCCTCACTGAGGATGCGACCGCCCTCGGCGTTCTCCGTCACGGGAGCGTTCTTCGCCCCCGGGATGTGCCCGGCCTGGGAGTCGAACGGCTCGGTCTCTCCACGGAAGCGCTCGGGCGCGCGGGCGTCGAGGAGCACCCCGTCCCACTGGGCGGCGGTGTCGGCGTCGATGACGGGCATCGACCCCGGAGTGATGACGACGGAGGAGGGTTCGACGGGGGAACCGGCACCGAACTCGAGGTCACCGCCGGCGGCCACCCATGCGTCGATGCCGCCGTCGAGGACACGGGCGCTCAGCCCCGCCCACCGGAGCAGCCACCACGCGCGGGCGGCCCCGAGGCCTGCGTTGTCGTCGTAGACGATGACCTCGGTGCCCGTGTCGATGCCCCAACCTCGTACGGTCTCCTCGAACCGGGCGGGACTCGGCAGCGGGTGGCGTCCCGCGCGGGGATCGCTGCGGTCGGGGTCGGCCAGCTCAGAATCGAGGTCGACGTAGAGCGCGTGCGGCAGGTGGCCACGGGCGAAGTCGTCCCGCCCGTCGGGTCGGAGCTGCGTCCAGCGGACGTCGAGCAGCCTCGGCGGAATCCGGCGGGCAGTGAGCCCGGAGAGCTCCTCGGCGGTGATGAGGACATCGGAGCGGGACATGGGATCTCCTTCGCGTCTGTGCCTCTCGACTCTACCGCTCGAGCGGCCGGGTGAGGAGGACGATGTGCTTGTCCCCGAGGCGGGTGAAGACGAGCGTCGCCTTGTCCCCCTTGGGGAGCTTGAGCTGACGGCGCGCCTGGTCGGGGACGATGTCCGCACCGCGCTTCTTGATGACGACGGACCCGATGCCGCGGGACACGAGCTCCTTGCGCAGGCTCGGGATCTTCGCGGGCAGGACATCGACGATCTCAAACGCGCTCACCCCGGCAGCGGCCGGTCCCGTGGGGGCGGTGTCCGTCGTGAGGTAGGCGATCGACGGGTGGAGGCGACGGGCCTGCAGGGGACCGGTGAGCGCAGTGACGAGACCCGCGCGCACGATCGCACCGTCGGGTTCGAGGAGGTAGGAGCCGAGCTCGCCGATGCCCTCCTCGTCGGTCGCGGGCACGTCGTCCTCGTGGACGAGGAGGGTGCGCTCGCCCATGACGAGGGCGCTGCGACCGGCACGCTGCCGAGCGGTGCCGAAGTAGAGGCAGACCTCGACGACGTCGCCGTCGTGGGAGACCCACTGGGCCTCCGCCTCGGCGGGGATGAGGTCGTGGTCGAGGGCGGGACCGAGCTTGACACCGGCCGCCGGGGCCGCGCTCGCGGTCTCAAGCACCCAGGACAGGGACGGGGAGAATTCGTCGGGGTCGGAGATCCGCGAAGTCGCCCCGCGGGCGTTCGCCCGCCCGATCCGGCGCCGGGCGGGATCGAACCACAGGGCATCGAAGCCGGCGGTGTCGACGTCCTCGGCCCGGGCGTGGGAGACCTCGGCACTGGGCAGGTGGCGGAGGTTGAAGCTCGCGAGCGCGGCAGTGACCTCGTCGGCGTCGACGGCTGCCACCTCGGCGCCGAGACCGGCGAACGCGAACGCATCGGCCCCGATCCCGCACCCAAGGTCGGCGATGCGCACGTCTTCAGAGTCGTGACCGGCCAACAGGCGCCTGGCATGGTGGGCTGCCACGGGCAGGCGGGTGGCCTGGGCGAGGCCGTCGCGGGTGAAGAGCATCTCGGCGGCGTAGGGACCGAATTTGCCCACCGCCTCCTTCCGCAGCTGCGCCTGGGTGAGCAGGGCCGCGGTCACCTCGGCGGAGAAGCCCTCTTTGCGCAGGGCCGCGGACCGGGCGAGATCGTCCGCGGGAAGGTCGTCGATCGTCTCGAGGCGCTCGAGGACGGTGACGTCGAGGAGTTCGGTGAGGGTCTGCGGATCCATGCGTGCCAGCCTATCGTCCCGTTCGCCCCGGCCGACGTCCGGTTGCCCTGTCGGATTCCCGTCCCGACCCACCCGGTGTGTTCGACGGATGCGGCGGAGAATCCGTGCGGTAGGTTGTGGGGTGTGACGTTACTGACCGCTCGCGACATCCGCGACATCGCCGCTGACATCGGTCTGCGCCCGACGAAGCAGAAGGGCCAGAACTTCGTCATCGACCCCAACACCGTCCGCTCGATCGTCGCCGCGGCAGGTCTTGAGGGGGCGCAGAACGTCGTCGAGATCGGGCCCGGCCTCGGCTCGCTCACGGTGGGCCTCCTCGAGGCCGGCCACGCCGTCACCGCCGTCGAGATCGACGAGGTCCTCGCCGATCGCCTGCCGACGACGATCGCGGCCTTCGCCCCGGAGGCCGCCGAGCGCTTCGATCTCGTGGGCGCCGATGCCCTGCGGGTCACCGAGCTGCCGAACCCGCCCGAGGCGCTCGTGGCGAACCTGCCCTACAACGTCGCCGTCCCCGTCCTCCTCCACTTCCTCGAGACCTTCCCGAGCCTGCGGACCGTCCTCGTCATGGTCCAGCTCGAGGTCGCCGAACGCCTCGCCGCGGCCCCGGGCTCCCGTACCTACGGGGTCCCCAGCGTCAAGGCCCAGTGGTACGGCGAGGTGGCCCTGGCCGGGCGGATCGGGAAGAACGTCTTCTGGCCGGCCCCGAACATCGACTCCGGGCTCGTGCGCATCGACGTGACCCGCACCGACCGGGACCCCGAGTCCCGCACCCGCCTCTTCACCCTCGTCGACGCCGCCTTCGCCCAGCGACGCAAGACCCTGCGCGCGGCGCTGGCCGGGTGGGCCGGCAGCCCCCAACGGGCCGAGGAGATCCTCGTCGCCGCGGGGATCGACCCCCGCACGCGCGGTGAGGCCCTGAGCGTGTCCGACTTCGAACGCCTCGCCGAGGCGGCGGGGGAGACCGCGTGAGTGCGCCGACCCCGCTCCGCCCGGGAACCCCGGCCCCGGTCACGGTCCGGGCACCGGGGAAGATCAACGTCCACCTCGGCGTCGGGGGCGTCGACGAGCACGGATACCACACACTCGCCACGGTCTTCCAGGCCCTCGGCATGGTCGAGACGCTCACCCTCATCCCCGGTGGGACGGGCACGATCCTCGTCCAGGGGCGGTACGCCGACGAGACCGTGCCGGTCGGGGAGTCCAACCTCGCCAGACGCGCGATCACCCTCCTCATCACCGCGTTCGAAGCCGAGCGTGACGTCGAGGTGCTGCGCGACCTCGACATCGTCATCGACAAGCAGGTGCCCGTGGCCGGCGGGATGGGCGGGGGATCCGCCGACGCCGCGGCGGCCCTGACCGGGGCCGCCCACCTCATCGGCGGCGTCGACGCCGAGGTCCTCGCCGACCTCGCCCTCGAGATCGGCGCCGACGTGCCCTTCCTCCTGCGCGGGGGCACGGCGATCGGCCGGGGCCGCGGGGAGGAGCTCAGCTCCGTGCTCACCCGCGGGCAGTTCCACTGGGTCATGGCCACCTCGGCGGGACAGCTGTCGACCCCGGAGGTCTACGGCCGCTTCGACGAGCTCACCCCCGATCCCGCCCCCGCCGAGGTGCCCGCAGAGGTGCTCACGGCGCTCGCCGCCGGCGATGTCGATACGCTGGCCGCCGCCGCAGGCAACGACCTCACCGAGGCGGCCCTGTCCCTGCGCCCCGAACTCGCCGAGGTCATCGAGGCCGGTCGTGAGGCCGGTGCGCTGCTGCCTCTGCTCAGCGGGTCGGGTCCCACCGTCGGGTTCCTCGCCCGCGACGCCCGCCACGCCCTTGACTTGGCCGTCCTCCTCCAGGCCACCCGCGGGGTCAAGGAAGCCCTGCGGACGACGGGACCGGCACCCGGCGCGCACGTGGTCACCGATGGCTGAGACCCCGACCGGCCGGGCGGGGGAGAACCTCCACGGTCGGGTCCTCGACGCGATCGGACGCGACATCGTCTCCGGGCAGCTGCCGCCCGGTGTCGTCGTCAAGGCCGAGGAGCTGCGCGCCCGCTACGACGTCTCCCTCTCCGTCGTCCGCGAAGCCGTGCGTGTCCTCGAGTCCCTCGGGATGGTCAGGCCGGTGCGCCGCCTCGGGCTCATCATCCTCGCGATGAGCGAGTGGACGATCCTCGACCCGCTCGTCGTGCGCTGGCGGATGGCCGAGACCCCGGCCAGGCAGCTGCGCTCGCTCACCGAGCTGCGGGTGGCGATCGAACCCGAGGCCGCGGGCCTCGCCGCGACCTTCGCCGACGCCGCCGAAGCCGAGGAGATCATGCGGCTTGCCGCCCGGATGCGCTCGTCGGGGCGCACCGGTGAGGTCGAGGCCTTCCTCGAGGCCGATGCGGCGTTCCACCGGGCGGTGCTGCGCGCTGGGGGCAATGAGCTCTTCGCGTCCTTCGACACGGTCGTCGCCGAGATCCTCGCCGGGCGCACCGAGGAGGGCCTGCAGCCGCAGTACCCGCACCCCGATGCGCTGCAGTGGCACTTCGACGTCGCTGACGCGATCGGCTCCCAGCAGCCAGAGCGGGCACGGGAGGCGATGGCGAAGATCGTCGCCAAGGCCTACGACGAGATGTCGTCGGTGTGGGAGGGCGAACCCCGCCGCCCGTGACGGGGTGCCCGCCGCTCAGAACGCGCTGACGATTCCGAAGAGCGCGAGGCTGAAGGCGAAGCCGACGAGGCCGAGGATCGTCTGCCCGACCGTCCACGTCTTCAGGGTCGTCTTCGTATCCATCCCGAAGAAGCGGGAGACGAGCCAGAAGCCCGAGTCGTTGACGTGGCTGGCGACGACGGAGCCTGCGGCGAGCGAGAGGACGATCGCGACGACCTGGAGCTCCGAGAAGTCCGGGCTGCCGACGACGATCGGCTGGAGGAGTGCGGCCGCGGTCGTCAGCGCCACGGTCGCCGACCCCTGGGCGACGCGGACGATCGCGGCGATGACGAAGCCGGCGACGATGACCGGCAGGCCGAGGGCGGCAAGCGTGTCGGCGATCGAGTCGCCGATCCCGCTCGCGCGCAGCACCCCGCCGAACATGCCGCCGGCACCGGTGATGAGGACGATCGAGCACACGGGTCCGAGCGCGGAGTCGACGACGGTGTCGACGAGCGAACGGCTCTTGTGCTGGCGCCACCCGAGCAGCCACATCGCCGTGAGCACGGTGATGAGCAGGGCGATCGGCGTCTCACCGAGCATCCGCAGCACCGTGACCGGCGTCGATTCCGGATCGACCCAGCCGGCTTCGGCGGCGAAGCCGAGCCCAGTGTTGAAGGAGATGAGGACGAGCGGAAGGGCGAGGAGGACGATGACGGTGCCCAGCCTCGGCGTGGAGCGGAAGTCGGAGAACTCATCTGAGCGTCCGGAGAGGATCGTCGGGACGGGCACGTCGATGCGCCTGCCGATGACGAGGCCGAAGAGGTAGCCGCACAGATACCAGGAGGGCACGGCGATGAGGAGCCCGCAGAGGAGGACGAGGCCGACGTTGGCCCCGAGCAGGCCGGAGGCGGCGACCGGTCCGGGATGGGGTGGGACGAAGATGTGCATCGCCGAGAACGCGATCGCCGCAGGGAAGGCATAGAGGAGCAGGGAGCCGCCGAGGCGGCGGGCGACGGTGAAGATGATCGGGAGCATGACGACGAGGCCGGCGTCGAAGAAGATCGGGAACCCGAAGAGCAGGGACGTCACCCCGAGCGCGAGCGGTGCCCGCTTCTCACCGAAGACCCTGATGAGACGGTCGGTGAGCACTTCGGCTCCGCCGGAGAGCTCGAGGAGGCGACCGAGCATGGCGCCGAGGCCCACGAGGAGGGCGACGCTGGCCAGGGTCGAGCCGAAGCCGTCGTAGAGGACGTCGACGAAGTCGGCCGGGCGGATGCCCGCCGCAAGCGCGGTGAGGACGCTGACGACGACGAGGGCGATGAAGGCGTGGAGGCGCAGACGGATGATGAGGACGAGGAGGAGCCCGATCGCTGCGGCGGCGATGCCGAGGAGGGCGGGTGCGGGAAGGGTCCAGGCCAGGTCGATCTCGGTCATGCGTCCTCGTCGTCGAGGGTCGGACTCGGGCGTGTCAGCGCCGCGAAATGGTGGGGGAGGCGGTCGACGATGGTCCGGCACACCTCGGTGAGCGGCTGCTCGATCGAAACGATCATGTGCGCCTCATCCGGCTCGAGGGGTTCGAGAGTGGCGAGCTGGGACTGAAGCAGCGTCGGCGACATGAATTCGTGGGACCGCTTGGCCAGGTGCTCGGTGATGACCGAGGCCGGACCGTCGAGGTGGATGAAGAACGTCGACGGAGCCGTGGCTCGCAGGAGGTCCCGGTACGAGCGCTTGAGCGCCGAACAGGCGACGAGCGGGGGCGGGGTGCGGGCGAGTTCGACGGCGATCGACCGCAGCCAGGGGATCCGGTCGGCATCGTTCAGCGGGATGCCCGCGTGCATCTTCGCCTTGTTCGCCGGAGAATGGAGATCATCGCCGTCGATGAAGGCCACCTTGAGCAGGGCGGCCACCTGGCGGCCCGCCGCCGTCTTGCCGGTCCCGGACACTCCCATGATGACCAACGGTGGGAGGGAATGGGGCAGGTCCATGAGAACCTCTCGAAAACATATGATGATATTGATATGCTCTGCAGAATAAAACAGAGTTATTGAACCGTATGGGACACTCGAGCGAGTGTCAACAGCTCGGGACGATGACGCCCTGTCCGGATGGAGGGACTGCTGATGAACGCCGATGTCGCTGTGATCGGGACCGGAGTGATGGGCTCGAACCTCGCCCGCAACCTCGCCCGGCAGCCTGAGACCCGCGTGGCGATCTACGACCTCGACGTCGACCGCGCCCGCGCGGTGGCCGCAGCCCACCCCGAGGCCGGATTCCTCGTCGCCGAGACCCCGGCCGCGCTCGCACAGATGCTCTCAACCCCGCGGGTGGCGATCCTCATGGTCAATGCCGGACCCGCCACGGACGCGGCGATCGCCGACATCGCAGCGGTGTTCGAACCCGGAGACATCATCGTCGACGGCGGCAACTCCCTCTTCACCGACACCATCGTCCGAGGTGAGCAGCTCGAAGGCACCGGAATCGAGTTCGTCGGGGTCGGCATCTCCGGCGGCGAGGTGGGCGCGCTGCTCGGGCCGTCGATGATGGTCGGCGGCTCCGAGGCGGCGTGGCAGCGCCTCCGTCCCCTGCTCACTCCGATCGCCGCCCGTGCCGAGGTCGCCGGCCTCGAGGCGCCCGTGCCGTGCGTCGCCCACATCGGCACCGACGGTGCCGGGCACTTTGCGAAGATGGTCCACAACGGCATCGAGTACGCGGACATGCAGCTCATCGCCGAGGCGTGCCGGATCCTGCGCGACGACCTCGGGCTCAGCCCCGCCGCGATCTCCGCGGTGCTCACGGAATGGAACGCCGGCGAACTCGAGTCCTACCTCATCGAGGTCACCGCCGAGGTCCTCGCCCACACCGATGCGGCCACCGGACTGCCCTTCGTCGACATCGTCGCCGACGCCGCCGGGGCGAAGGGGACGGGGGCATGGACGGCGAAGGTCGGCCTCGACCTCGGGGTGCCCGTGCCGACGATCGCCGAGGCGGTCTTCGCCCGGTCCCTGTCCCAGGCCGGTGCCCTGCGCGCCCTCGGCGCAGACATCCCCGGTCCCGTCGGGAACACCGAGCCCCTGTCCACGGGGGACCGGAACGCTGCCGGCGGGCCGACGGGGGAGCGGGCCGCTGCCGACGGGGACGACCCCGTCGCTCCCGACCGCCTCGGCGAGCGGATCGAAACGGTTCGGCAGGCGCTCTTCGCGGGCAAGATCCTCGCCTACGTCCAGGGCTTCGACGAGATCGCGGCCGGGGCACAGGCGTACGGGTGGGACGTCGACCTCGGCGAGCTCGCCTCGATCTGGAGGGCCGGGTGCATCATCCGGGCCCGCGTCCTCGACCGGATCGTCGCCGCCTACGATCGGCAGGAGGGGCTCGGCTCGCTTCTGGCCGACGATGAGCTGCGCGCCGAAGTCGGTCAGGCTCAGGGGGCGCTGCGCTCGGCCGTCGGGGCAGCGATCGGGCAGGGGATCCCGGTGCCCGCGCTCTCTTCGGCGCTTGCCTACCTCGACGGGATCCGCGCTCCGCGGGCGACGGCGGCGATCATCCAGGCGCAGCGGGACTTCTTCGGCTCCCACACCTACGGCCGCGTCGACCGACCGGGGATCTTCCACACGCTGTGGTCGGGCGACCGGAGCGAAGTCGAACTCTGAGCGCCGCAACGGTTCGGTGGCCCCGGGCCTGCGAACATGGCACTGTGGGACTATGACTGAGACCACGCTGCCCCACGACGACATCGACCCCGACGGCCTCCTCGAGTACTCGGTGGTCTTCACCGACCGCTCCCTCAACCACATGTCCGCACGGTTCGTCTCCGTCATGCAGGAGATCAACCGGATTCTGCGCACCGCCTACGACGCCGATGCAGCGGCCATCGTCCCCGGCGGCGGCACCTATGCGATGGAGTCCGTGGCCCGGCAGATCGCGACGGGGAAGAAGTGCCTCATCCTCCGCAACGGGCTCTTCTCGTACCGCTGGTCGCAGATCCTCGACGCCGGATCGATCGCAGACGAGACCGTCGTCCTCCCCGCCGTCCCCGACTCCGACGACGCGCAGGCGGCATGGTCGCCCGCCCCCATCGCCGAGGTGGTCTCAGCGATCGAACGCGAACGCCCCGCCGTCGTCTTCGCCCCCCACGTCGAGACGGCCTCGGGCATGCTCCTGCCCGATGAGTACATCCGGGCGGTCGCCGAGGCGGTCCATGCGGTGGGCGGCGTCTTCGTCCTCGACTGCATCGCCTCGGGCGCGGTGTGGGTGTCGATGCGCGACCTCGGCGTCGACGTCCTCATCAGCGCCCCGCAGAAGGGGTGGAGCGGCTCACCGTGCGCCGGCTACGTCATGCTCAGCAAGGGCGGTCGCGCCGCGGTCGACGCGGGCACCTCGACGAGCTTCGCCCTCGATCTCAAGAAGTGGCTGTTCATCGCCGACGAGTACGAGGCCGGTCGGGCGCCCTACCATGCGACGATGCCCACCGATGCGCTCGCCCACAACGCCGCGCTCATGCGCGAGACCGAGGAGCGCGGCTTCGACACACTCGAGGCCGCGCAGTTCGAACTCGGCGAGCGGGTCCGCGCGGTCCTCGCCGCCCGGGAGCTTCCCTCGGTCGCCGCTGCCGGGTACCAGGCGCCGAGCGTCGTCGTCGTCCATACGAGGAACCCACAGCTGGCCAACGGGGCGGCGTTCAAGGAGGTCGGTGTCCAGGTCGCGGCGGGAGTGCCGCTGCACACCGGTGAGCCGGAGGGCTTCACGACGTTCCGGATCGGGCTCTTCGGCCTCGACAAGCTCGGTGACATCGACGGCACCGTCGCCCGCCTCGAGAAGGCCCTCGACGAGGTCGACATCGTCTGACCCCCGTCGTGCCGCGGCCCTTGCGCGCGGTGGACGCGACACCGAAACGAGTCGGCATCGCAACTGATCAGTGTCCGCCCGATCGCTCTGTTCGCGAACCGACCGATCGGGCGGAAACCGACTCAAACCCGTGCGGGCCGGCGCTTATGCGCGGTCGCCGAGGGCGACGACGTTCTCGGCGAGGCGCTCGTTGTCTCCGTACATGAAGTGGTTGCTCATGTTCTCCGAGAACCGGCTCGCCTCCGTGGTGAGGCCGACCGCCTCGGCGACCTCGCGGATGTGCATCGGGGTGGCACCGCAGCACACGCCGAGGTAGTTGACCCCGAGGTCGTACGCCTCCTTCGCGAACGCGCCGATCTCGTACCTGTTGGTCTGGAGCGGGTCGAGCGCGGTGGGGAACGTGCGACCGTGCGGGGAGGGCACGGCGGCGTTCGGATCCGAGAGATTGAAGAAGGTCGGCTCCTCCTCGGTGGTCCGGTAGGGGATCGGCAGGGCGCCGACGTGACAGGACACGGCCTGCCGGATCTGCTTCAGCCACGGCAGCATCGTCGCAGGACCCCGGAAGCAGTTGAGTCCGACGACGTCGACGCCTGACTGCTCGAGGCGCTCGGCAGTCTCGACGATGCCGACGCCGTCGGCCATCTCCTGGAACGCCATCGGGGCGAGCGTGAGGACGACGGGCAGGCCCGAGGCCTTCGCGATCTCCGCGGCGGCCAGTGCCTCACCGGCGAAGTAGAAGGTCTCGCCGATGATGAGGTCGGCGCCCTCGTCGACGGCCCAGTCGACCATCTCGGAGAACATTCCGCGGACCTCGTTCTGCTTCTCCTCGCTGGCCGGGTCCCAGATGTTCGAGTTCGAGATGTTGCCGGCCACGAGGTTGCCGGGCTTCTGGTCCGCGACGCTGCGGGCGATCTGCAGGGCTGCGCGGTTGAGCGGCTCGAGGAGGTCCTCCTTGCCGATGACGCGCATCTTCTCGCGGTGGCCGTTGTAGGTGAAGGCTTCGACGATGTCGGAGCCGGCCCGCTGGAAGTCGACGTGGAGGCTGCGCAGGGCCTCGGGGTATTCGAGCGCGACCTCGGGCACGAATTCTCCCGCGGAGAGGTATCCGCGCTTCTCGAGTTCGAAGAGGAATCCTTCTGCGCAGATCACCGGCCCGGCGTCGAGGCGCTGGGTGAGTGCGTTGGACTGTGACATGTGTTCTCCCGATAGTGCCGAAGTGGGCCGGCGGGCCCCGCGACAGTGGATCCCGATGACCGAGCATCGTCGCGTTGAGGACCCCGCCAGCTCATCACAGTGCCCGTCGCTGTCTGCTGCGGGCCGTCACAGAAGGTCACGACGCTGTCACATGTCGTCACGTTCGTCTCTGCTCGCCGAGGCGTCTCAGCGCTTCGCCGCCCACTCGACGAGGAGTGCGGCGCCGAGGAAGCCGACGACCCAGACGAACCCGAACACGAGGGCGAGCAGCGGAATGACGACGATGCCGTAGGGGATCGGCAGCCACGGGCCGACGCCGGCGACAACCGCGGCCCCGAGGAGCCCGAGGGCCCCAAGGGTCCGGAGCACGAAGCCGGCGACAGGTGCCGAGGCCGGGCGGCGGAGAGTGGAGACGAGGAGCATGACGCCGATGGCCGCGAGCACGAGGGCGGGAAGGAAGAGGGTGACGATCGCGGCGCTCATGTGGGGCTCCGAGTGCTCCGCCCCGCGCAGGTCACGCACAGCGCGGCATAGGGTCTGGCGTCGAGGCGCGCCTCGGCGATCTCTCCACCGCACTCGGTGCAGATCCCGAATGTGCCCGCGTCGAGGCGGTTGAGGGCTGCGGCGATCTCGTCGAGCCGCTCAGCGGCCTGATCGCGCATCGCAGCGGCCTGGGATCGTTCGAAGGCGATCGTCGTTCCTTCGGGATCGTGCTCGTCGTCGCTGTTGTCACCCTCCCGGGCGGCCGAGATCCCGTCGATCGAGGCGCTCAAGGCGACGATGAGCGCACGGGTCTCCACGTCCTCCTCGCGGAGCCGCTCGCGCCATCGGTCACCGGTCATGCACGTGACCCTAGTCCCGCCAGGGCGATGGCACCACCCCCGTGGGCGGCTACGCCTCGAGGGCCTCGGTCATCTCGAGCCAGCGCTCCTCGAGGGCTGCGGTCTCGTCTTCGAGCTCGCGCACCTGGGCGGTGAGCGACGCGAGCCCTTCGAAGTCGGACTGGTCGTGGGCGGCCATCTCCGCGTGAAGGGCGTCGACCCGGGTGCTCAGCTTCTCCATCTTCCGCTCGATCGCCGAGACCTCCTTCGTCGCGGCCCGCCGTTCGGCCCCGCTGAGCGTGGGTGCCGTGGAGTCGGATCCCCCCGCCGAGGTGGTCCCCGACTGATCGCTGCCGCCGGCTGTCCCGCCGGCCGACCCACCCGTGCCGGCTCCGGCCGCGCGCAGCCGCAGGTACTCGTCGACCCCGCCGGGCACGTGCCGCAGCCGGTGGTCGAGGATCGCGTACTGCTGATCGGTGACGCGTTCGAGCAGGTACCGGTCGTGGGAGACGACGATGAGGGTGCCCGGCCACGAGTCGAGGAGGTCCTCCATCGCGGCGAGCATGTCGGAGTCGACGTCGTTCGTCGGCTCATCGAGCACTCCGATAGCAGATACAGGAAGAGCACCTACTGCTATGGAGACCACAGCACTCATCTACACCCGAGCCTCAATGGACCGCCACTACCTGATGCGCGCCACCAACGACCAGGAGACCGACTGCCGCGTCTGGTGTGACCAGCAAGGTTGGCAGGTCGGCAAGGTCATCACCGATGCGAACCGCTCCGCCTCTCAGTGGCGGACCCGTGAGCGGGAGGGCTTCGAGGAAGCACTACAACTCATCGCGTCAAAGGACTACGACGCCTTCGTCACGTGGGAGCCGTCCCGGGCCGGCCGTGAACTTCTCGCCTACGTCCAGCTCCGTGCCGCCTGCCAGGAGGCCGGTGTCCTGTACCTGACACGTGGTCGCGTGTATGACTTCGAGCGCAGCGATGACGCGTTCATGATGGGGCTGGAGTTCCTGACCGCGGAGAAGGATGCCGCTGTCATCCGTGAACGACAGCTCCGGACGGTCCGGCTCAACGCCAAGAAGGGTCGACCGCATGGTCGCTTGCCCTATGGGTACCGGCGGGTCTATGACGAGCGTACGGGCGCCTTGCTCCGTCAGGAGATCGACCCGGAGAAGGCAGCGATCATAATCAACGCGGTGGACGAAATTCTGAGCGGCGTTCCGATGAACGCCATCGTCACACGTTTGAACAAGCAGGGGGTTCCGACCCCGATGAAGCCGACCAGTGATCACTCCCGCGGGTGGATGAACTCCTCGTTGCGGCAACTGCTGAAGAGCCCGACGATCGCCGGACTGCGCAAGTACCGGGGTGAGGTGATCGGCGAGGCTGATTGGCCGGCCATCATCCCGCGAGAGCGATGGGAGGAGGTCAACCGTGTGCTTTCGGATCGCGCGGTCCGCACGCGATATGTCGAGGAGGACAACCACAGCCACCCCAAGTGGCTGCTGTCATTCATCGCGAAGTGCGGCTACTGCTCACGCCCGTTGGTCCGACTCAACGGCGTGATCCCGCGCAAGGACGGAAGCTCTCGGAACAACTACGTCTGCCCGATCGCCGGCTGCCGGAAGGTCAGCATCGATGTCGGTCGAACCGATGCGTTCGTCGTCGGCGCACTTCTGGGGTGGCTGTCCGAGCCCGAGAGCATGGCGATCATCGCCGCATCTGATGAGAGCTGGAATGAGCGTGTCGGTGAGGCTGAGGAACGCCTTGCAGCATTGCGGCAGCGCCTGGACGAGGCCGCTGAACAGTATGCCGAGGGCGCGATCAGCTTGACGATGCTGTCGAGCATCGAGCGACGTCTCACCCCGCAGATCGAACAGGCGGCGAAGGCCGCGGTTCCGCCGGTCTCCGACGCAGGCCTGCTTGAACTGGTCCGTACTCAGGACCTTGACGCGGCATGGGAGCGCTTGGACCTGCTGGAGAAACGACGCATGGTCAAGATGCTGTTCGATATCCGTATCGTGAAGGCCCGCCAGCTCGGGGGCGTCTTCGATCCCCAGCGAATCAAGATCACTCCTCGATTTGCTGTTCGTGACTCTTACCAGTGGAGCCGATCAGGATAGTGCGGACCGCGGCGGCCTGCTGCTTGGTGAGAGGCATGAAGGACGCACCGAGTTCCCGGCCAGCCTGTCGGAGTCGGTCAAGTTCGGTGCGTTCCTTCATGCTCGGTGCGGTACTCATCGCACTTCCCCGGTGTGTTCATCGAGGGTTCGGTAGAACTCTTCCTCTTGCGCTTCGCGTTCAGCGACCTGCGCGTAGACGAACTCGACAAACTCAGCGTCGCGGTCCTCGATCAGAACGTCTTCGACCGGCGGCGCGGATGGTTCACCGGGCCAGGTCGTCTGCCGGGTGGGTCGGTCGCGATCGATGCGGGTGCCGGAGGCGGCGACCCAATCGCGTAGGCGCTGCCGTGCGTCGGCGAAGTCACGGTGCCAGCCGATCGCCGCAGAGGCGTTCTGCTCGGGGTCGTAGGCACCCAGCCAGTGCAAGTGTAGAGCAGACAGTTCCCAGAGGAGTTCAGGGTGGTGGTGCCAGAACGGCGGAACCACCGAGGCCGGTAGTCCGTAGGTGTGCCGCAGCCAGTCCACCCAGCGGTTCAGCGCCAACCATTCCTGCTCCAGGTCATGCGCGGAGAGCAGATTCCAGTTGACCGGATGCGGCGGCTCCGCAGTGGGCTCTTCGCCCACGAAGTCGTCGTCCAGATCGTCATCGAGGTCGGCCGGGTCGGGCTCGGGGACGTAGTCGCTCATCACCGGCGCTTCACATTCCCAGGCTCGGTGCCTGGCTAGCCCGCGTTGGCTGCGCGTTGGTCTCGAAGGTGGGCGCCTCACGTACGGGCGCCTCACGGCTTGGAGCCTGCCGACGAGGTGTGCGGTCGACGTCGTAGCGGGTGCGGGCCAGGTCGTGGCCGAAACGCCTGACGATGAACTCCTCAGCTTCGACGCTCTGGCCGTCCTTGTCGTAGGTGTACTCGTGGACCCGGCCGGTCGCGATGAACTTGTCGCCCTTGCTGAACCGGGCGACGCCTTCTTCAGCGGCCTTGCGGAACGCGGTCATGTCGTGGAACGTCGGGTCGAGTTGTGTGAATGATCCATCTGCCTCCTGACGCGAGTGCTCGATACCGATTCGTGCGTAGAACCGTGGGACCCCGTCATCGGAGTACGTCAGCCGCGGCTCGGTCGCAATGAACCCCGAGATGGCCTGCTGGGTGTCGATTGCCATGAGAATGCTCCTTGTCTGTGCTTTAGGCCGCCGGCCAGGCGGCCCGTGTGACAGACAGGTGCGCTTCCTGGTTCACGTCTCGCTGGCTCAGGGGCCGGGGCGGCGCAGCAGTGTCTCGATCGCGGCCCGGTCAGTCCTGAGCTGATCGACGTCGGAACGGGACGGCCAGGCGCGAAGGTCGGTGATGATCGGTGGCGCAGAGCGCAGCAGGGTGACACCGGTGCCGAACGGCAGTGTGCGGATGCGATCGGGCGGCAGGATCGGCACCCGGCGCACCGAACGCTGGTTGGAGCGGGTGCCGTGATCGCCCAGAGTCACCGAGTCGGTGTACTCGTCCCGCTCGCCGATGAGGGTGGAGAGGTCTTGGAGGTCGCGGCTGTTGGAGGCGCCGCCGAGGATGATCTTCACGATGCTCGCGTCCCAGATGGCTCCGGCGGCATTGTCGGACCACTTCTCCCGCGCCTGGGCGAGGGACTGCAAGACCGGGAGTGTGCTGATGCCGGTCCCGCCACCCTCGGCCATCAGCGTCGGCAGAGACGGTAAGGGTGCGAGGTTCCCGATTTCGTCCAGTGCCAGCAGCAGTGGCGGGTCCAGACGAGCGCCCGGTGAGCGTGCAGCGATCCGGCGTGCGCTCTCGATCAGGTCTTCCACAAACGCCGCCACCAGTGCAGCGGAGGCTCCCGCGCCGGCTCCTGTGGCCAGCAGATACAGGGTGCCGCGGTCTTGGATGAAGGTCTCCGGGTCGAAGTCCTCACCAGCCCTGGGTGAGACGGCATCGAGCACCCGCGGGTCAGCCAGGGCGCCGAGGGCCAGCGCGACGCCCTGCCAGATCGAGTCCCTTGTCTTGGGGTCCGAATCGATCATCGCCCCGAGGGAGTCGGCCCATCCGGTCGCGGCCTGGGTGGTGTTGGTGAGGATCGCGACGGCCTCGGCTGCGGCAGTCGGGTCGAGGGTCCAGCGGAACAGCTCGGCCGGTGGCCGGTGGTCCAGTGCTGCGGCGTGCAGCAGGGATTGGAGAGCGGTGCGGGTTTTGCCTTCCCAGAACCCACCGGACTCCACCCCACCGCCGCTGAGCCCGGTGGCCGACGCGAGACCGGTGGCGCGGATCATCGCGGTGAGCGGGTCGTCGCATCCGCGGATGGGTGACCAGCGCATGCCGGCGGGGATGCCTTCGGCGAGGTGCTGGGGGTCGAACACCGCCACCGGCCACCCATCACGCTCGCGGGCGCGCAACGTGGCAGTGAGATTGTCCGGGCGCGTGGAGGTGGTCACCACGGCACCGGGGGCATCCAGGATGGCATTGATGACCACGTGCAGGCCCTTGCCGGAGCGGGGCGGCCCGATGAGCAGGATCGAGTCCTCCACGCTCGCCCACACCTGCTTGCCTCGTGAACGACCGAGCAGATAGCCGACATCGGACGCGTCCGGCTTACTCAGTGAGGGGCGCAGTGTCGAAGCGCGTTTCAAGAGCGCCTTGGCAGAGGCGGTCTGGGCGACTTCGTGGGCGGTGGCGGTGCCGGCGAGGCGGCGCGGATCAGTCTCGGCCTTCCGGGAACGGCGCCGGAGCCGCACCCACACCCACGCGCCGGCTGTGGTGAGGGCGGCGAGCATAAGCGCAGTGACGATCCAGTACGCGACCGGATTCAGCCCTTCGGCCTCGAGCGCGGTAGCGGGGTCTCCGGGGTTGAACAGCACACCGAAGCCAGAGACCGGGCCGGTATCGGGTTGGGGTGTGCCGGTGAGGAACGCCGCCACGCTGCCCGCGGCGCGCAGGATCAGCGCGACCCCAAACATCCCCACCAGTCCGATGAGCGCGGCATTGGTCAACTCATCCCCGAACGAGCCCGACTGTCGCTGCTGGGGCGTGGTCATGACAGCCGCCTGACGACGGCGGTGCCCGAGACACGTCCCAGCAACACGACCTCGCCGGTGCCATCGAGCACGAGGTCCGCGAGTGGGCCGGTGTCGAGGAGAGCGCGGGCATGCCCGGTGACGGTGGCATCGGTGTAAGCGACAACGACCGCGGCGGCGACGTCCTCACCGGGCACGAACCCCTCGCCGGTGACCTCCACCAGCTCCGGTCGCTTCTTACGCCTGCTCTTGGCCTGCTTGCTGCTTGGCGCCTCTGGCTCGGTCTCATGGGACTCGGGTCGGGTGCGGCGGCGAGCGTGGATGAGGTCGGTGAACACGCTCCCGTCGGTTTCGCGGACCTCGATGCGCACCGCGATCGTCCGGTCCTTGGTGATGGCGTCCAGCAGCGGGCCGAAGGTACTGCGTGTCCATGCGCCGCTCTCCGGGGGTGGGAAGGCGACGCCGTCAACAGTGGCATCGAGGACACCGGCCCCGGTCACGGTGATGACCACATGCGGCAGCACCACCGGCACCGGCGGCCCCTCCGGTGGGGCGTCCGGTGGGGCGTTGCGGCGGCTGCGGCGAGACGGAAGATCGGCAGAGGAACCCATACCGGCCAGGTGCACCCCGGCGGCCACGTAAGCCTCGATGCGGGGGTGGGTGAGTTCACCGGAAGGTCATCTCCACCTCGTAGTCTCAGCCCAGACGTCAGCCGATGTAGCCGACCGGTTCCGGTGGAGTCAGAACGCGCGGATGGCACTGTCGAAACGCCGAAAGGAGGTGTGGGATGCGGGTAGGGACGTGGAATGTGGAGAACCTGTTCACCCCAGGTGCCGGCTACGGGCCAAGCGAGCAGAGCGTGTTCACCGAGAAGATCGCTGGGCTTGCCGCAACGATCACCGATGCCGGGCTGGATGTGGTGGCGGTGCAGGAGATCGGCGATGAGGACGCTTTCGCCGCGTTGATCGACGCGCTCGGCACAGGATGGTCCGGTGAGCTGTCCACGAAGTTCGCGACCCCGCACACCATCCGCAACGGCATCCTGTCCCGCCTACCCGTCGAGACCGTCAGTGAGCACGATCAGATTCCGGACGAGTTGCAGGGTGTGCCGGTTGATGACAACCAGACAGCGTTGACGGCGATGGGACGCGGCGCCCTGCACATCCGAGTGCCCACACCGGAGGGTGTGGGGGTGGATGTGGTGAGCGTGCACTTGAAGTCCAAGCTGATCACCTACCCCGGTGGCCGCTTCACTCCACGGGATGAGGCCGAGCGCGCCCGCTACGCCGCCTACGGGCTCTACCGGCGGGCGGCGGAGGCCGTGGCCGTACGGGGCTTCGCCGATGAGCTGATCGACGGCGAGGGTGACAGGCGGCATGTGGTCGTAACTGGTGACTTCAACGACGAGGTCCAGGCGGCGACCACCCAGATCATTCACGGACCGCCCGGCAGCGAGATCGGCACGCCGGGTGAGAACCGCCCCGACCAAGGCGATGCGTGGCGCTTGTTCAACCTGGCCCCGCTGATCCCGGAGGAGTTGCGGTTCTCCCGTGTCTACCGGGGCCGGGGCGAGCTGATCGACCACCTGTTCGTCACCAACGCCACCCGCCAGATCGTGACTGAGGCGACGACGTTGACCGGTGGCGAGCCGCTGGCCTCCATCGATGACCTGCCGAACACGCGCCGGGATTCCCCGTACTCGGACCACGCCCTGGTGGTCGCCACCCTCGACCTGTGAGCCCACTGCTCAGTGCGCGTTCTGAGCGAGACCGGCGGCTCTGGCGCTGGTGTCGAACAGGGAGTATTCGGCCGGGTGGAGCTGATGCTGGGTCACGAAAGAGCGATCCTTGATCCGCCAGAGCCCCTGCCCGACTCCGAGGGTGGGGAGGAGTTTTTGCTCGGTTCCGGTCAGTCCGAGGGCCTTCGCGGTGGGCCCGAGCTGATCGGATTCTTGCCGGTAGACGATCCGAGTCTCGGCGTTGGCGAGGAGGCTGTTGGCGAGGGAGCGCATGGCCGATCCGGCGTCGCCCACGTTGTCGAGGTCGGAGAGCTTGTGGAAGATCAGCATGTTCGCGATCCCGTAATGGCGTGCGAGACGCCAGTGCGCATCCATGCGTTTCAACAGGGCCGGGTGGGACATCAGGCGCCAGGCTTCGTCGTAGATCACCCATCGCTGACCGCCGGCCGGGTCCAACAGAGCGGACTCCATCCACGCGCTACTGCAGGTCATCAGCACGCTGATCAGCGTGGAGTTCTCGGTGACGCGGGACAGGTCGAGGCTGATCATCGGCAACGACGGATCGAACGCCACCGTCGAGGGACCGTCGAAGAGCCCTTGAAGGTCACCGGCGACCAGGCGGCGGAGTGCGTGTCCAACGAGCCGACCGTCCTCAGCCAACCTGCTTTCGTCGTCATCGCTCGGGGTGAGGATGTGGTCGACGACCATCGGCAGGATCGGCACCGTGTTCTCCCGCACCGTCTGCGTCAACGCCAGATCGATCGCGGTGTGCTCCAGAGGCGTCAATCCCCGCGCCAGGACGGTTTCAGCGAGGGCGCCGATGAGGTCGCGGCGGCGTGAGGCGACCGTGGTGTCCCACTGCTCATCTGAGAGTCCGCCGGGTCGGTGGCCTTCATCGAGAGGGTTCAGGCGGGTGTTGAGGCCGTGGCCCAGGACGATCGCGCGTCCGCCGACTGCTTCGGCGACGGCAGTGTGCTCACCCTTGGGGTCGCCGGGGACGTAGACGCGGCGGCCGAACGGCAGGCTGCGGGTGTAGAGGGACTTGGCGAGGGAGGACTTGCCGGAGCCGACGATCCCAGCCAGAACCACATTCGGTGCGGTGATGATGCCGCGTGCGTAGAGCACCCAGGGGTCGTAGACGAAGCTGCCGCCGGAATAGAGGTCTTGGCCCACGAACACGCCGTCACTGCCGAGTCCGCCTTCGGCGACGAACGGATACGCCCCCGCCAACGTCGCGGACGTGTCCTGGTGGCGGGCAAGACGGAACCTGCCCGGCGTGCGCAAGGCGGCCGGGCCGGGTTCACCCGCGGCGGGCAGGTAGGTGGTGGCGGGCGTTCGGCGCGCTCGGCTTCTGCTTTGGCTTTGGCGGATTGCTTCTCGGCAGCGCGTTGTTCGGCCTGGAGCTTCGCGGCGGCCTGGCGGCGCTGTTTGCGGAGCCGGCGGCGTTCCTTGGCCGGGGCGACCAGGACCGAGGTGTGCAACCGTTCTCGGTTGTCGGCACTCACAGCGATAGCCCTCGTCCTGCGGAGCTGGACGAGCGGGTCGGGCCGGCGAACCAGTCCACCTCCCGCTGAGGGGCCTGAGGTGCTCGCGCCGTGGGCCCGCGCCGGCCTCTCGCGATGCTGTGTTCGTGGGAGCCGACACCGCTGATCGCCTCCCGCGCCGACATGACCTTGGCATCGTCCAGTGCTGGGTCGGGCGGCACGTCGTAGGCGCGCAGCAGGGCGACATGCCCGTGGGCGTGGTCATAGGTCAGCGTGTAGTCGGCTGCGGTCACGACACGGTCGAGTGCCCCGGTAGGTGGTTCGTCGTAGACGTAGCCGTTCTCCAACGCGGCCTCGGTGGTCTCCTGCCCGTAGTCCCACTGGGCCAGGTGCTCGATCGCCGCGTCCGTGCCGTCGCGGTCGATCACATCGAGCACCTGGTCGGCTTCGGCGCCTTGGAGGAACACCACACTGAGCCAGCGCAGCCCCGCCACTGGCTCGGAGGGGCTGTGCTCGCTCAGCTCGGCCAGCGCGTCAGTGTTGGTGTGGGCGGTCTCGGCTACCCAGGCGGGGAACATCCCAGCGTGATCCGGGGCACTGCCGGGGTGGTCGAGCGCGTACTGGTGAGCCTCACCCGCGGCACCCAGGAAGGTGGCGAGGTCCCGCAAGGCGCGGTCTGGTTCGACGGGGGTGCCGGCGCCGGTGAACAGGTCCCGGCCTTCCAGCTCCTGCCCGGTGGTGACGTCGGTGATCCGATAGCCGTAGCGGTGATGCTCACCCACCGGCGCATCGGGCCACACTGCCAATCTCAGCGTCCCGGCCTGTGCGGTGGTGGCAGGGTCGCCGTCGAGGCGTGCCGCTATCGGCTCACGCACCGCCGTCTGTTCTGGTGTGGGTTGGGGGTGCCAGGCGATGCGCCCGGAGTGGGTGAACGCCGCGTCGAGCCGGTCATGGGCTTGATCGAGCAGGGTCCCGGCCTGGTGTAGCCCATCGGCCGCGGCCAGGGCCTCAGCCGCACCGGCGACCGGATTGCCGTCGTCATCGAACGCTCGCTCACGGTGAGCCAGGTGGGCGTTGGCGAGCTGGTCCAGCACCTGGCGCAGTGACCGTAGGCCTGCGGTGAGGTCGCCGAACACGGTGTAGGTGTCGGCCGGGTCATCGAACACGCGGGAGGCGTGGGCGAGACCGCGCAGTGCCTCGGAGGCCTCGGCGGCATCGGCCAGAGGGTCTTGGAAGGTCGGCATCGGGTGCCTCCTGCTCGAAAGGGACGAGCCCGGAAGCCCCGGACTCGTCCCTCAGGTGCGCAGCGGCACCCCGCGGGTCGTTCAGACCCTCCGGCACAGCGGCAGTGCGGCGGCGGTGAACGCGGCCGCCTGCTGGCCGACCAACAGGCGGGTCTCGCAGGAGGCTTGGATGGCGGCCTGCTCGATCGCCGCGACCCCTGCTTCCAGCTCCTCGACGGTGGGGGCGGAGACGGAGATGAGGCCGGTGTAGCGCAGTACCCCGTGGCCGGCGGTCAGGTCGGCTTCCTGCTGGAGCACGTCCTGGTATTCGGCGGTCTGGGCGGCGTCTTCGATCTGCCCGATCTTCGCCCGCTGCGCCTGATTGCTGATGTGCTCGACCTTCTTCTTGCGGATATCCCTGGCGGCCTGGTCCGAGCGCATCGGGGTGCACATCAGCGAGAACGACCGTTGGATGCCGGTGGACAGCAGCACGGGTGACAGGAATCCGGGATAGACCATCGAGCGGGGCCACTCGGAGACCCACAGCACGGCGTGGTGGGCGGAGTCGGTGCGCAGCCGGGTCCAGGACTCGGTGACCGCCACGGGGCCGGCGGTGGCGAGGGACTGGCCGAGTTCGCCGTGGCGCTCCAGGGTGGCGGCGATCGCCGGGTCATACGCCGAGCGCAGGATGACAGCGATCTCGCCCGGGCTCAGCCAGCCAGAGGGTGTCAGGTCGGCTGAGCGGAGCGCCGCGACGAGGGTGGACATCTCTTGGCGGAGAACGGTGGCCGCACCACGGATACCGCCGCCGGCGGTTCTGATCTGCCGTGCCGCGTTCTTCATATCCAACGACAGCGAGAGGGTGGTGGCGTGGCGTTCGCCGGTGGGTCCGGCGCGGTCGATCAGCTCCGCATACGTGGTCGCTGCCCAGGTGTCGTCGGCGGTGCCGTGGCTGGCCCACCATTCGGCCAGCCCGGTCCCGGAGTCGGGCAGGGTGCGCTCTAAGACTTGGAGGGTGGCGATGCGGCCGGAGCGGCAGACGGTGGCCAGGACGCGGCCCCAGGAAGTGACGCGGCGTTCCTGCTCACCAGGGTCCAACAGGACGAACGCTGGATGGCTCACGTCGCAGACCACGGTGAGGGTCTGCTGGTGGGGGTCGTGGATCATTCCAGCGGTCGTTTCGGGGTCGGTGTACTCGCGCAGCCGCGCCATGTCGCCGGGTAGGGCGAGGGTGCCGACCGGGCGGGGTGTGACGACCCTGCGGCGGTACAGGAGCTGTCCGCCGGTCGAACGCCAGAGCCACCAGAACGCGACCGGCAGCCACTCCACCGCCGGACGCCCGGCGACCGGTATCCAGGTCAAGCACGCAGCGAGAACCCAGACGGGTGCGGTGTACGCGAGCAGGATGCCACCCCCGGCATACAGCGCCCCCACAACGGACAGAACCCCGGTGGCGAGGGTGATGAGCTGGGACAAAGACAACCCGAGGAGGATGCCGCGGCGGGTCAGGCGGGAGAACTTCACCGGCACCAACTCCGCCGACCCCGTCGTGAGCTCGTTCTGCTTGGTAGGCACGAGGGCTTACTCCTTCCCGGTGGGCTTCGGTGCCGGCGGCGGAGGCTGCGTCGGAGGACGCACCTCCGACGCAGATGGGCCAGGCGAGGGTGTCTTGGGTGCCGGCGTTGATGGCGGGGGCGCTTGCGCGGACGGTGGTGTGCTGCCGGCCTGACCCGCGGAATCGGCGGCGGCTTCGCCCTGATTGCCAAGGGCCTTGCCGGCCTTGGGGCCGGCGGCAGCTGAATCTTTGGCGACCTTCGCCGCCACCACTGCGGCCGCGGCAGGACCAGCAGCAGCCGCACCCGCACCAGCTCCTGCGCCGGCTCCGCCACTGGCACCAGCGCCCGCGCCGGCTCCACTACTCGCGGCGGCTTTACCGCCACCCGCTCCGGCCGAGCCAGCGGCGCCGCTGGAGGCTTGGGGTTTCGGGTTCTTCGGCTCCGGTGGTTTCTTCCCACCGCCACCGTCTCCTCCACCGCCGCCGGACTTGCCGCCGCCTTCATCGAGAACCTTTTTCGGGTCGTTGCCGCCTTGCGGCTTGGTCGGGGTCGGCATCGGCCGGTTCAGGGCGCTCTTGGCGTCCTGTTCGGAGCCGATCGCGTGGTACATGTCGAAGCCCACGAAGTTCAGGAACTTGTAGGTCATGTAGGGGGCGAAGGCGGCCATCGCCATCAACACGATCCCGGCGATCGGGTCCGCGACCGAGGCCAGGTCGCCATCGATCGGTGCGGAGACCTGGGTGATGGCGACCAGGAACATCACGACTAGGACGAGCTTGGAGACGATCAGGGCGATGACGAACATCGCCCACTTGCTGATCCACCCCTTCGTGGCATCCCACGACGCACCCGAGAACGCCAGGGGTGCGAGCACGATCGCCACCAGCAACAGCGCTTTGCGGACCAACAGGCTGAGCCAGACGATCGCGGCGGCGCTGATAGCGAGCCCGGCGAGGAAGATGGTGATGATCGCTCCGACCCCGGGTGCGGCGATGTTGATCGCGGCTAGTCCAGCGACGAGGAGGGTGATCTTGTCGCCCATGGACTCGGTGGTCTCGCCTGCGGCGTGGATGATCCCGACGCTGAGCTGGTCGACGATCTCCAACAACAGCGCGGTCAGGGTGATGACCACGAACGACCCGAGGACCGATTTCGCCAGCCCCAGGGCGGCTCGGGACAGGGCGGTGGGGTCGCGGCGGATCAGCCCGGTGATGAGTTGGAGGCAGAAGAAGATCAGCATGATGAAGATCGCGATGCCGAACAGGATGTTGTAGACCGCGATGTACTCATCGCGGGTGACGTCGACCAGGGTGGTGGTGTCGAACACCGACCACACCGCTTCGAACAACCACCCGGCGGCGGCGCCCATCGCACTGGCGAGCCAGTCGAAGGGGGCCGAGACGAGGGTGGCGGCGGCTTCGCCGGCCACATCGCAGACCGAGGAGATGATGGGAACATCGCAGACGCCCACCGGGAATCACTTCCTCACGAAGAGTCGAGAAGGTTGTTGGTGGGTGGCGTCAGACCTGTTGGCCGACGTTCCAGAAGAAGTTGATCAACGTCACCGACGCTCCGCAGATGATCGCCGCGCCACAGGACACGAGGACGCCGATCTTGCCCCTACCCGCGAGGTGGGGGTTGCTGCTGTTGGCGCCGAAGCCCCACACGATCGCCGAAATGATCAAGGCGAGGACGGACAGGATCAGGCCGATGGTCATGATCGCCCCGACAATGGTGCGCAACTGGGAGATGCCGGGCAGACCGGAGTCGTTGGGGTTGATGTCGACCTGCATCGGCAGCCCCGGGCCGAGGGCGGTGGCGGTTTCCAGGGCGAGAGTCAGAGTGCTCATCGTGGGGTGCTCCTTCGAAAGTTCGGCGAGAGGGGTTCTCGCCGATCAGGTGCACCACCCGCCCCCAGGCGCCGCGAACATGAAGGGTTCGTGAGCCGCGGGGCTCAGAGTTGTTGGCCGAGGTCGATCAGCCAGTTCAGCCACGCCACCCCGCCGCCGGCGAGCACCGCGGCGCCCAAGGCGGTCCAGGCGCCGATGCGGGCTTTGGTCGCTGCGCCGTGGTGGCCGTTGGCGGAGGCGATCGCCCAGGCGATGGCGCAGACGATGAGCATCAGCACCGCGACGATCAGCACGAACGTCAGCAGTGCGCCGATGACCTCGCGCAGTTCACCGATGCCTCCCAGGCCCTCGAAGTCGGGGAACACACCCATGATGGATCAGGCCCCGACCGGCAGGGTCGGATGATCGAAGTCCCGGAATAGCTTGATTGCTTCCTTCATGTCATCCAGGTGCGCCCACCCTCTCTGATGGCGTGAACGCGATCTGAGGTCGCGGGTCCTGCTTGATGCCGTCGCGGATGGCGACCAACAGCGGCGGCAAGGCTCGCCAGTGGCTCGGAATCGGGACGGTCGGGGCCGGCAGCCCGGAGGGCCTGCTGGCCAGTGAAGAGCGGGCCGACACGTCATTGATCGCCGGCAGCGGTGGTGTGTTCCGCGCAGTCGCCCAGGTTCGCTCGGAGGATCGTTACCGTGGCTCAGTCAGTGCGCAGCGCCAGGCTTGGCGACAAGAAAATCCGCGGCAGTGGTTGCGTGACGTTTTCGCCGGCGATCCCACTACCGCTGGCCAACCGCCGGGCCTGGGCCAAGGAACTGCTTGAGAAGTACCCGACCACCGAAAAGGTGGCAGCCATAGGCCTGTTCCGAAGGCGAGTGCATTCTCGCTGAGCGCACTGTCGGCCATCGGTAATCGCAGAGGTAGAACGGGGTGGCCGATGCGGCGGGGTGGCCTCTACGTCACTGCACGTCGTCCTTCTGCGGCAGGAGGTCGGCGATCAACCAGGTGATCCGGTGTTTGATGTCATCGCGGATGCGGCGGACCTCATCGATGTCTTCTCCTGCGGGTCGTCGAGCTGCCAGTCCTCGTAGCGTTTGCCGGGGAAGATCGGGCAGGCGTCCCCGCAGCCCATGGTGATGACGACGTCGGAGGCGTGGACCGCCTCCCTAGTCAGCACTTTGGGGGTGGCTGCGGTGATGTCGATGCCGTCTTCGGTCATCGCCTCGACGACGACAGGGTTGAGCTGTTCGGCGGGCTCGGAACCGGCTGAGCGGACTTCAATGCGATCATCGGATAGCGCGCGCAGGTAACCGGCGGCCATTTGGGAGCGGCCGGCGTTGTGGACGCAGACGAGCAGGACGCTGGGCTTGGTCTCGGGTGCTGTGCTCATGCGGAGCCTTCCAATCAGGCGGGTTGGGGGTCAGGCGCTCATGAGTTCGGTCAGGAGGGTGCGGACGCGGCGGTCGATGTCGTCGCGGACCATGCGCATCCGCTCGATGCCCTCGATACCGCGCGTGGAGGGCTCATCGGTGTGCCAGGTCTCGATGGTCCCGGTCATGTCGTCGAGGGGCTTGATGTGTGCCTCGTCGCCGAGCACGACGACCCGGTCCATCCGGGCCAGCAGGTCGGGATTGATGGGCCTCGGGGACTCGCCGGCCATATCAGCCCCAGCTTCGGCGATCACCTCGGTCGAGAGGCTGTTCAGCGACCCGCCGGGCTTGGTGCCGGCCGAATGGACCTCGATCGCATCCCCGGCATGGTGGCGCATCAGTGCTGCGGCCATCTGGGACTTGCCGCCGTTCTTGACGCAGACGAACAGGACACTGGGCTTCGGGGCAGGTGCGGTGGTCATCGTCGGGCTTCCTGAGTTCTGCGGGCAGGGACAGTCGGGTCGTTCGGGAAGAGCCGCTGGCCGACCCAGAGCGAGACGTAGACGAGGCCGACGAGGACGGGGACCTCGATGAGCGGGCCGACGACCCCGGCCAGGGCTTGACCGGAGGTGACGCCGAAGGTGCCGATCGCCACGGCGATGGCGAGTTCGAAGTTGTTGCCCGAGGCGGTGAACGCCACAGTGGTCGATTTTGCGTAGCTGAGGCCGGCGGCTCTTGAGGCGAGCAGGCCGATGGCGAACATGAGTGCGAAGTAGATGAGCAGCGGAACGGCGATCCGGACGACGTCGAAGGGCTGGGAGGTGATGGCCCCACCCTGGAGTGCGAACAGCAGCACGATGGTGAACAGCAGCCCGTACAGCGCCCAGGGTCCGAGCTTGGGCAGGAACTTCTCCTCGTACCACTGCCGTCCCTTGGCTTTCTCGCCCAGGACGCGGGTGAGGAATCCGGCGAGAAGGGGGATGCCGAGGAACACGAGCACGGAAACCACGATCGCCCAGACGGAGAAGTCCGCCGAGGTGGTCGGCAGGCCCAGCCACGACGGCAGGAGCTGGAGGTAGAACCAGCCCAGGGCGCCGAAGGCGAAGACCTGGAACACCGAGTTGACCGCTACCAGCACGGCGGCGGCCTCGCGGTCGCCGCAGGCTAGGTCGTTCCAGATGAGGACCATGGCGATGCAGCGGGCCAGGCCCACAATGATCAGCCCGGTGCGGTACTCGGGCAGGTCGGTCAGGAAGACCCAGGCCAGCACGAACATGACTGCCGGACCGACGACCCAGTTGAGCACCAGGGACAGGCCCAGCAACCGCTTGTCGCCGGTCACGCGACGGGTCTCGTCGTAGCGGACCTTCGCCAGCACCGGGTACATCATCACCAGCAGCCCGATGGCGATCGGCAGGGACACCTCACCGATCGTCATCGATTCCAGCGCCGTGTTCAGTCCCGGTAGGAAGCGGCCCAGCAGCAGCCCGACGCCCATCGCCAGCAGAATCCAGGCCGGTAGCCACCGGTCCAGGAAGGACATCTCCTTCAGCACCGGCGCGGCATTCGGCGCAGGCGTAGTTGCTGTCGTGCCATTCGCCCGACTCCTCGTATTGATGAATGTCTATGTCCCACGCTAACCGTCACATCGATGGTCGTCAATGTAAGATGGGGTGATGAGCACTGCACTGGAGAGCCCGAAGATGGTCGTCGAGGCACCGGCGGAGTGCTGCTCGCTGGCCGCGACCCCGATCGGTGCCGCCGACGCCGAGTGCCTCGCGAAGCGACTCAAAGCGCTGTCGGACCCGACACGGCTGCGTGTGCTGTCACACGTGGCGGCCCAGGGCTGTGAGGCCGTGTGCGCCTGCGACCTCATCGAGGTCCTTGACATCAGCCAACCGACTGTGAGTCACCACCTCAAGAAGCTCGTCGAGGCGGGTCTGCTGACCCGGGAGCAGCGCGGCAGGTGGGCTCACTACACAGTGGTCCGCGAGGCATTTACCGAGCTGCACCAGTTTCTGGATCTGCGCTGAGCCAGATCTGGCAGTCGGTGTGAATTGGCCTGGTTCTTGTTCCGACCGGTTTGTCTGTCAGCCGGTCGGTGACAGAAGCGTCTCGGTTTCAGCGTAGTACGCCTGTTCGACCTCGATCGGAGTACGCATATCGAGTTCCCCGTGGAGACGCTCATGGTTCCACCACCACACGTATTCGAGGGTCGCAAGCTCGACCTGCTCGACCGTCCGCCAGGGCCTTGCTGACGGATCAGTTCGGTCTTGTAGACCTTCATGGCACCCAGCAGATCAACCAAGAAGCGACTCACGGCACCCAAGTAGCTGGTGAGCCACAGAGAGGAGCTCCTAGCACGACTTGATCTAGGTCAAGGCTGAGGCTCTGTCAACACAATAGTCTGGGTCGTAAAGGCCAGGAACCTCCTGGTCGATCCCCGTTTCGGGGTGAAGCGAAAGGACTCATCATGGCGAACGCTACTGACACCACCCACACTCTGCTGCGCGCCGAGGGTTTCTCGTGCCCGTCGTGCGTGACCAAGATCGAGAAGCAGGTCGGCAAGCTCGATGGCGTCGAGAACGTGACGGTGCACTTCGCCTCGGGTCGCGTTGAGATCGACCACGATGAGACAAGAAGTTCCGTCGACGATCTCATTGCTGCTGTCGATAAGGCCGGCTATAAGTCGAAGGCCTCTGCGTTCTAGCCAAACGGCTCCTAACGCACTAAGTTCACCAATTCGAAAGGCGGCACATTCGTGAACGCGTTCCGTAAGTGGCGGTATGGCAACTGGTTCATTCCCGTTGTCTCGGGCCTCCTCATTCTCGTGTCGTTCGGCGTCGAAAAGCTCTTCGGCGGCAGCTGGAACGTCACGGTCGGTCCGCAATGGTGGATCGACGCTGGCGAACACGCCCACGGTTCTGGTCATGTGTTTACCCTTGCGAACGCGTTCATGCTCGCCGCAGCAATTGTCGCGGGGTACGGAATCGTCGTGAAGGCCGTCCGGGCACTGCTCGTAAAGTTCATCAGTATCGACCTGCTCGTATCGATTGCAGCGATCGGCGCGACACTTATCGGCAACTTCTGGGAAGCTGCCGCCGTGACGTTCCTCTTCGCGATCGGTCACGCACTCGAAGCCGGCACGATGAACAAGACCCGTGCAGCGCTCGCTGAGTTGGTCGCGGTGGCCCCCGACGTTGCAGTCGTGATGCGCGACGGTGAGCAGGTCGAGATCGCCGCACATCAGGTGCGCATGGGCGAGATCGTGCTCGTAAAGAACGGAGCGAAAGTTCCCGTCGACGGGCAGGTCGTGTCAGGCACCGGAGCGATCGACGAGGCATCGATCACGGGTGAGTCGATCCCTGTCGAAAAGACGAAGTCAGATCACGTGTTTGCGGGCACGATCTCGCGGGGCGGATTCCTACAGGTCATGGCGACCGGCATCGGAGCCGACACGACGCTCGCGCGCATCATTCACCGTGTCGAAGAAGCGCAGGATGCGAAAGCGAAAACGCAGGCATTCATCGACCGATTCTCGAAGTGGTACACGCCCGCGGTGATGGTACTCGCGCTTGCGGCGGGCCTCATCTCTGGTGACGTAGTGCTCGGCCTCACGTTGCTCGTGATCGGTTGCCCGGGCGCGCTCGTCATCTCGATTCCCGTGGCGATCGTAGCGGGAATCGGCCGCTCGGCCCGCAACGGGATTCTCATCAAGGGCGGCGAGTACCTCGAAACCTCGGCCAAGATCTCGGCCGTCGCAGTCGATAAGACGGGGACTCTCACCGAGGGCCGCCCGGTACTCACCGACATCGTTGTGCTCAATCCTGAAGCGGATCGGCGCGAGGTGCTTCGCTGGGCCGCCGCAGCAGAAGCAGGGTCCGAGCACCCACTTGCCCGCCCGATCCTCGACACCGCACGAGAAGAAGGAGTGGCCCCCGAGGGCCTTCCGGGATCGGTCACACCGGTCGTGGGCAAGGGGATCGTGGCCGACGCTCACGGCAAGCGGGTACTCATCGGTAACGTGCCGCTGCTCGAACAGTACGGGATCGTGAACGACGCGGGGGCGGCTGTGGCTGCGAACAAACTGGCAGCGGCAGGCAAGACCCCCATGATTGTCGCGGTCGATGAGAGCGTGCTTGGCGTAATCGGTGTCGCAGATACGATCCGCGAAGATGCCCCCGAGATGATCAGGCGCTTGCACGCTAGCGGGGTGCAGAAGGTGGTGATGCTCACCGGAGATACGCGCCTTGTCGCCGAAGCCATCGGTGAGGCGGTCGGTATCGATGAGATCCATGCTTCGTTGCTACCCGAGGACAAGCTCGACGCTGTCGCGCGGTTGCAGCGCGAGGGGCACACGGTCGCGATGGTGGGCGACGGCGTGAACGACGCCCCGGCCCTCGCGACCGCCGACATTGGTGTTGCCATGGGTGCAGCGGGCTCAGCGGTGGCCGTGGAGACGGCAGACATTGCCCTGATGGGCGACAACCTCTTGAAACTGCCCGAAGCAATCAGCCTCGCCAAACGCACCGTGAACGTCATGCGCCAGAACATCTGGATCGCGCTCATCACCGTTGTCGTGCTGCTCGTCGGGGTCTTCGCAGGGGGTGTCACGATGGCTATCGGCATGCTCGTGCACGAGGGATCGGTGCTCATCGTAATCCTCAACGCGATGCGCCTGCTGCGCAACACCCAAGGAGCCACTGCGTTGTCGAGGAGTGAACGCGCCCGAGCCGCACATAAAACAGGCCGCCCGGTCGAACCAGCCACGGCCCAGAGTTCATCCGAACTTCCATCTTAAGAAAGGACCACACACATGAGTGAGAACCAGTTCAGCGTCGGCGAGAAGGCGACGCACTTCATCATCGACGAGGTCGCGAAAGCAAACACGAATTTTCGTCAGGTGCTCTGGACGGGAAAGCATTCCCAACTCGTTGCGATGACGATTCCGGTGGGCGGGGAGATCGGCGACGAGGTGCATGACACCACCGACCAGTTGCTGAGTTTTGTGTCGGGCAGCGGAGAGGCCGACCTTGACGGCGAGACGCACACCGTTGATGCTGGCGACCTGTGCGCTGTCCCGGCCGGTACTCGCCACAACTTCCGCAACACTGGCGATGAGCCTTTGGTGCTCTACACCGTCTATTCACCTCCGGAGCACGCAATTGACGCGGAGTATGCCACGAAGGAACTCGCTGATGCGGCAGAGGCTTCGGATGAAGACGCTCCGCCACAGGCAACCACGTAAGTGTCACTCACCTGGAGAATGAGGAGAAGTCAATAATGTCGAAAGCGCTGGTCTTCGCCGCCTATGGCGGCCCCGAGACGCAGGAACTCGTTGAACGCCCCGCTCCGGCGCCTGGGCCTGGAGAGCTCGCGATCGAAGTGAAAGCGGCCGGGGTGAACCCTGCTGACTGGAAGATCCGTGCGGGGCAGATGGGCTCCCACTGGCCGCTTCCCGCACCGATGGGCCGAGAGGCCTCCGGTGTCGTCACCGCCGTAGGCGCAGAGGTCGAGAACTTCGCTGTCGGTGACATGGTGCTCGGCCTCGCGGCCAAAGGACAGGGAACGTTCGCGAAGCACACGGTGTTGGATGCGGCACAAACCGTCCAGAAGCCCGAAGAGCTTTCCTTTGCTGACGCTGCAGCACTGCCTGTCGCAGGGGCGACTGCGTATGACGTGACGCATCAGATCGAGCTGGAACCTGGTCAGACGATGCTGATTCTTGGCGCCGGAGGTGGGGTCGGGCTGATGGCGGCGCAGATCGGCAATGTGCACAAGTTCACGGTCATCGGTGTGGCCAGTGCAGCGAAGCAGGAACTGGTGGAGTCGACCGGCGCGACGTTCGTTGCCTCCGGGGAGGGTGCGGCTGGCCGGGTGCGTGCCATCGCGCCGGAGGGTGTTGAAGTGCTCATCGACCTGGTCGGTGGGCAGGCGCTTCGTGATCTCGCGGTCGTCGCCAAAGACCCGAGCGTCATCATCAGTACCGCAGACCCGACCACCGTGCAGCAACTCGGTGGCGTAGCGGTGGTGCGCACGCGTGAAGGGCTCGAGAAGGTCACCGGCGTCGCCCAGTACGGTCTCGTCGACCCGCAGGTGACGGACCGGTACAGTCTCGATCGGGCTGCGGAAGCCGTCGCCATGGTGGAGGCCGGGCACACTGCCGGCAAAGTGATCATCGAACCATGACCCAGCGGCCTGAGGCACCGACGGACGCCGTATTCACAGCAGTACGGACGTCTGATCCTGTGGCCTCAATAAACCGGGTGGCCGATGCATACGGGTCGCCTGAGGTTGATATCGAGGGCATTCTCGGCGCCGAGATCTCACCGGATGACCCTGACCGTGCGGTCATCGAGCCGTGGGCCGCGGCAGTCGATGGCCCCATTCTCGATGTCGGCGCGGGTACCGGGCGTTGGACCGGTCACCTCGCACGCCTCGGACACACGGTGGAAGGGCTCGAACCATCGGATCGCCTCATCACGATTGCCCGAGCCAGACATCCCGCGGTTGTGTTCCATCACGATTCCATCGAAGATCTCGCCCGCTGCGAGACCCGCTGGGGCGGGATCCTCGCCTGGTATTCGACCATTCACATGAGCTCAGAAGAGCTCTTACACGCGCTCGTAACACTGCGCACTCGGCTGGGTGACGGCGGATCGCTGCTGATGTCCTTTTTCGTGGGGCCGCGGCTGGAGGCATTCGACCATCCGATCGCCGCCGCATACCGGTGGCCGATGAACAAAATGGTCGAAGCCCTCACCCACGCCGGGTTCGAGGTGATCGGGCAGCGCTCGAACCCGCGGACGCCACACGCGTACATCACTGCACGCGCCACCCCTGGCTTCAGCTGAAGCGCGTGTGTTTGCCACGAGTCGCCATACTAGAAGGGAAGGGAAGGATGCCGTTGGCTGTTTCGACCGATGTGGATGCTGATCCAGCAAATGATCTCTGCGTGGCCCGTGTACCACTGTTTCAAGGGCTCACACATGCGCAGCAAGTGGAAGTTGCGGGATTTGCACGTACCGTCCGATTAGACGCTGTCGAGCAGGCGTATACAGCAGGCTCGGATATGTCGCAGTTGATGGTGGTGCACACCGGTCAGGTGAAGATCGCTCGCACAAGTGCGGCTGGGCACGAGCAGGTGATCCGGGTCCTCGGTCCGGGCGACTTCATCGGAGAATCCGCGTTTCTCACCGGCACGAGACCCGATCACGCAGCAGAAGCGCTCGTGCATACCGAACTGTGCGTGTTCCGTCATGCCGATCTCGGGCGTCTCGTCGAGAAGCATCCGAGCATCGGGCTGCGCATGCTGCAAGGAGTGAGTCAGCGCTTGGATGATACTGAGGCGCGGCTGGCTTCTGTCATCTCGGGAAACGTGAGCTCTCGTCTCGCCGATTACCTGCTCTCGCTCCCTGCGACGCCAGGGCCGCGAGGAGCCATCGACGTGACGCTGCCGCTCGCAAAGAAGGACATCGCTTCGCTCCTGTCCACGACACCAGAGTCCCTCAGTCGGCAACTTCGCAAACTCACCGACACCGGGGTGATCTCACAACAGGAACAGGGGCGGATCACGATCACTGATGTGACCGCGCTCACCGCACTCTCAACCCTCACGAAGAGAGACTGAGAACAGCACCGTGCCAGCCCAGACCATCGCCCCACGTACCTCGGAAGCGTCACACGCAATGTCATCGACGGTGGAATTTCTTCGCAACCGCAAGCTCATGATGTTCGTGCTCGTCGGTTTGGCGACCGGGGTTATGCTCTGGCTGACCGGCGCAGAGATGGCTCTCGGGGTCACCGCATACTTGGTGCTCGGTATCGTGATCGTGATCACCGCGATCGACATGTTCAAAGATCTGATGCGTGGGCATTGGGGGCTCGACATTCTTGCGGTCATCGCCATGATCGCGACACTCGCCGTACAGGAATATGTCGCGGGGCTCATCATCGCGTTGATGCTCACCGGAGGGGAAGCGCTCGAAGACCTCGCCGCTCGCCGCGCGAGCCGAGAACTCGACCAACTGTTGAACCGAGCCCCAGCATTCGCGGGTCGAATTCACCCGGTAACAGGTGAGGTCGAACGCATCGCGATCGAAGAGGTGAAAGTCGGCGACGAACTGCTGGTGCGCTCCTCAGAGATCCTCCCCGTCGACGGGGTGCTCCTATCGGATCACGCGACGATTGATGAATCATCCGTGACCGGTGAACCGATCCCGGTGAACTACCGCGCGGGCGACCCACTGCTTTCTGGAACGGTCAACAGCACGACGAGCTTCACGATGCGCGCGCAGAAGGTGGCAGCCGATTCGAACTACGCCTCGATCGTACGGTTGGTCGAGGAGGCCGTGGACTCCCGGGCACCGATGGTGCGACTCGCCGACCGTTATGCGGTGCCGTTCACCATTGTGTCATTGCTGATTGCGGGCTTCGCGTGGTTTCTCAGCGGGGACCCGGTGCGATTTGCCGAGGTGCTCGTCGTGGCGACGCCGTGCCCGCTGCTCATCGCCACCCCGGTCGCGTTCATGGGCGGGATGAGTTCCGCGGCAAAGCTCAACGTCATCATCAAAGACGGTGGCGTGTTAGAGGTGCTCGCCCGGGTCCGTGCAGTCGCATTCGACAAGACCGGCACCTTGACCGAAGGTAAAGCCGACGTCGTCGAGATTCACCCTGCTGCTCGCACCGTAGACGAGACGCTGCAGCTCGCGGCCGCCGCCGAGCAGTACTCCGTGCACGTGTTCGCCGATCCGATCGTGGCATCGGCACGCACACAGCAACTTGAGCTTCCCGAAGTGGTGACGGCCGACGAGGTGGCAACAAACGGTGTCCTCGCCTCCCTGGCAGACGGCACCTCGGTGCGAGTGGGCAAGCCCTCATTTATCGAAGAGGTGACCGGGCCGATCGATCGACCCGTACTCTCAGCTGGGGAGACGGCCGTCTACGTATCGGTCGGTGACGAGCTCGCCGGAGTGATCATCTTGTCCGACCCGATTCGTGAGCAGTCTGCAGACACGGTGTCCCGTCTTCGCCGAGCAGGCGTAGCCGAGATCGCGATGGTGACCGGTGATATCACGTCGACCGCGGAGTCTGTCGCACACGCGGTCGACATTCAGACGGTGCACGCTGAGACCACTCCCCAGACCAAGGTGCGGATTGTGCAGGCGATGCGGCCGAGACCCGTACTCATGGTCGGCGATGGGATCAATGATGCCCCGGTGCTGGCGGCCGCCGACGTCGGTGTTGCGATGGCGGGCAGGGGTGCAACGGTCGCGAGCGAGTCAGCAGCGGCGGTGATCACCTCGAACGACATCGCGCGAGTGGCAGATGTGGCCTATGTCTCGCGGCGCACGGTGCAGATCGCCCTGCAGTCGATCTGGATGGGCATCATCATCTCAGTCGGTTTGATGCTCGTCGCCGCATTCGGCTATTTGCCGGCGGTGGTGGGAGCGCTGCTGCAAGAGATTGTTGACCTTGTGGCCATTCTGTCGGCGCTCCGCGCGCTCCGAGCGCACCGGGGTGCGCGGCGCGAGGGCCCTGCTCGGCGGGAAATGCCGGTAGGCTAACCCGCGAGACCGACTCACACAGTCACGATCGGATCAGCCGGTTGACCGCGGCAATGGACTCCTGAATCTTCTCGTGGGCGGCCTCGTCGCTAAGCTTGGCGGCATCGAGCACACAGTGCTTCAGGTGGTCATCGAGCAGCCCCGTCGCCACCCCCTGCAGCGAGCGGGTGAGCGCACTGACCTGGGTCAGAATGTGGATACAGTACTGCTCTTCGTCGATCATGTTCGCGATGCCCCGGGCCAAACCTTCGATTCGTTTCATGCGCTGCAGGTAGCGCTTCATATCGCCGATACACCCGTGGTGCGACGCATGCGATTCAGCGGTTGATGACATGTGCTGATCCTGGGCTGCGTGAGTTCAGTTCGTGCGTTCGAGCACGGCGCGAGTGCTGGCTTCTGAGCTGAGATCGATGCGGCGCAAGAGCTGGGCATTCAGCGACACGACGATCGTCGACAGCGACATCAGAATCGCTCCGACCGACATCGGCAGCCCGAACCCGACGCGGGCGAGCACACCGGCGGCAAGCGGCACCGAAATCAGGTTGTACCCCGCCGCCTACCACAGGTTCTGTTTCATCTTGCGGTAGGCAGCACGTGAGAGTTCGATCACTGAGAGCACCGAACGCGGGTCAGAGCTGGCGAGGATCAGCCCTGCCGACGCGATTGAATTGGCCCGGTTTCAGTTCCGACCGGTTTTCCTGTCAGCCGGTCAGTGACAGAAGCGTCTCGGTTCCAGCGTAGTACGCCTGCTCGACCTCGGTTGGTGTGCGCATGTCGAGTTCTCCGTGGAGGCGTTCGTGGTTCCACCACCACACATATTCGAGCGTCGCGAGCTCGACCTGCTCAACCGTCCGCCACGGCCCCTGCTGACGAATGAGCTCGGTCTTGTAGAGGTTGTTGACCGCCTCAGCCATCGCGTTATCGAAACTGTCGCCGACAGTTCCGGTCGAGGGCACCGCTCCGAGTTCCGCGATGCGATCCGTGTAGACCATGGCGGTGTAGTTCGACCCGTGATCGGCGTGATGGATGAGCCCATCGAGCCGGCCGCCTGACTGCCAGGCCGCCATATCGAGCGCCTGCATCGGCAGGACCTCAGACTTCAGCGTCGCAGCAACGTTCCAGCCCACGATCCTGCGCGAGTACACGTCGGTGACGAACGCGACATACGCGAACCCAGACCAGGTAGCGACGTAGGTCACGTCGCACACCCAGAGCTTGCGCGGCCCATCCGCGACGAATCTCCGGTTGACTAGATCGGCAGGCAGTGCCGCCGCTTTGTCGGAGCGCGTGGTGAACACTCGCTTTGATTTCCGCACCCCGCGCACGCCCGCGAGCCGCATCAGACGCTCGGTCTGGTCGCGGCCGATCTTCCACCCCTCACGCTTCAGCAGCGCGTGCATTTTCCGGCGTCCGTACACGCCATAATGCTTGGCGTGGAGCTGCTGGATCTCCGGCACGAGGAGTTCATCGCACAGCTGTCTCGCTGACGCGGGCCGCTGTTTCGCGGCCCGGTACCCGCGGGAGGTAAGGAACCCACGAACTGCCGCACGCAGCGTACGACAGAGGAACTCGACCCCGAAACGATCACGATACTCGTCAACGAATCTGATCATTTCGTTCGTGGTCGGTCGAGTTCCTTCGCGAAAAACACGCTCGCAGCTTTAAGAACTTCGTTGGCCTTCTTCAGTTCGGCGTTCTCGCGTCGCAGGCGTCGGTTCTCTTCGGCCATATCGCTCGTGACGCCGGGCGTCACACCGGTATCGATGTCGTAGCGGCGCTGCCACACGCGCAGCGTCTCCGGACTCACTCCAAGGAGGCCACCGACGTGACGGCAAGCCGCGGTCAGAGACCCGTGCTCGGGGCGGGCCTCAGCGAGCATCCGAAGTGCACGCTGACGAAGTTCAGGGTCGTATGTGCTTGGCATCGTAGTTCCATCCTTGTATAAAGATCGGAACTCAACCCAGGCCAATTCAGTGAACCTCGACGGTGTGATGTGCGTCAGCTGCGGCCGCCGTGTCATTGTTCCAGGCGGCCCGCGACAGTTCGGCCCAGCGGGTCATACCGCGCAGCAGGAGAGTTTGGAGACGTCGGTGGTGAATGATTGGGCGGCGATCCTGATGCCTTCGGCCATCGTCAGATACGGCGCCCAGCTTCGGGAGACCTGTTCGAGTGTCATCCCGCCTTCGAGGATGTAGACACCGGTTGCGGCGAGTTCACCGGCGTCCTTGGCGACCGCAGTGAGTCCGAGGATGCGACCGGTGTCGGCGTCGACGACGATCTTGATCAAGCCGCGGGTGTCTCGGTTGACCAGCGCGCGGGGCACGTATGTCAGGGGCAGGACCCGGCAGTCGCACCGGATCCCCGCAGCGAGGACGTCTGCTTCCGTCATACCCACCGCTGCAAGGGCGGGACTGGTGAACGTCACTCGTGGCAGGCGGGCGTAGTCGACAGTGCGGTCGGTGCTGGTGAACGCATTGTCGACGATCATCGCCCCGTGTTGCGCGGCAACATAGACGAACTCGTGGTGCCCGGTCACGTCCCCGGCAGCCCAGACCCGCCGGTTCGTCGACTGAAGTTGGTCGCTGACCACGACTTCTCCGGCCTGGCCGGTGTTGACCTCGACGGCGTCGAGGTTGAGTCCCTCGGTGACCGGGCGACGGCCGGTGGCCACCAGCACCCGGTCGGCTCGGAACTCCTGCTCGGTGCCGGAGACGTTCGCCGTCGCGACGACCTGGCTGCTGGCCGGGTCGCGGAGCATGGAGGTGACCTCGGCGGGTCGAACAACGTGGATGCCTTCGTCGGCGAACACGTCCTCCAGGGCCCGGGAGGCTTCGGGTTCCTCTTTCGATGCCAGCCGGGAGCGGACCAGCATGGTGACCCGGGCGCCGAGTCGGGCGAACAACTGTGCTTGTTCCATCGCCACGTAGCCGCCACCGAGCACGAGCAGGGAGTCGGGGACCTCGGTGAGTTCCATCGCGGTAGTCGAGGTCAGATAGTCCATGGTGGCCAGGCCGGGGATTGGTGCCGCCCAGGGGGCTGATCCCGTCGCGATCAGGTAGTGATCGGCCCTGATCGCCTCAGCCTTGCCGTCACCGGTGACGGTGTGCAGCAACGGGCCGTCCGGGGTCCCGGCGAACGAGGCGTCGGCGTGCAGGACCCGCCACCCATAGGCGTCGGCCACGTCCTCGTACTTCTCACCGCGCAATGATTCCACCAGTGACTGAGTGGCACCGACCAGGCCCGGCATGTCCACGGGGCCGGCCGCCGCCGCGATCCCCGGAAACCGCGCGGCATCGGACGCTGTATGCCGCGCCTCGGCGGCTGCGAGCAGGCTCTTCGAGGGAATGCAACCGGTGTTCACGCACGTGCCCCCGAACGTTGACCGCTCGATCATCACCACCGACTTGCCCAGCCAGGTGGCCCGGATCGCTGCGGCGAAGGCCGCGCCGCCTGATCCGATGATCGCCAGATCGACCTTCGAGCCCATGATGCGTTCCTCCCAGACGTTCGGTTCTCGCCTCCGACCATCATTCTCAACCTTCCACTACACTGGAAGGTCAAGCGAGGGCGGAGGAGGACGTCATGCGTATCGGGGAGCTGGCCCAAGCGGCGGGCACGACTGCCAAGACGCTGCGATTCTACGAAGACCAGGGGCTTCTGCTGCCTGCTGCGCGAACCGCATCGGGCTACCGCGATTATGGCCCGGAGACTCTCGCCCGGCTCGATTTCATCCATCGCGGCCAAGCCGCAGCACTGACGCTCGCGCAGATCCGACAGATCCTCCAGATCCGGGACAGCGGGACGGCCCCGTGTGAACACGTCCGGGAACTGCTGGGTATGCGCCTGGCCGAAGTCGATGAGCAGATTGCCGAACTCGGCCGGCTGCGTGAGACCATCGCCCAGCTACGGGCGGCTGCTGAGGACGTTGAGCCCGAGACGTGCCAGGCGGGTGCGGTCTGTGTCTACCTTTAGCGATTCCGGAGCCTCGTTCGCCTGCGAAGTCCTGTCACCTTGGAGCGGTCGTAGCTGTTCCAGGTAGCGTGGGCGCTACGTTCGAGGAGTCTGCAATCCCCCTAGGTCGGCGTGAATCCGCCGTACAGCTAACGTAAGAATCGTGCATTAGATGCAATTTCCGAGATTACACCGGCAGGGTCCGATGATCGAAGTGACGGAATAGGAGGTTAGCGCTAAGAGTATGCATGGCAGTCAGGTGCGCTCCCAGTGCCTAGCTCTCCGGGGCGGGACGTCCTGAGGTTCCTCGGCGCTGATCGAGTTAGGTATAGGAGCACCGATCACTGCATAACCGACAATGAGACTGCTGAACGAACGTGCGACTAACGGCGTAGTGCGGCTAACGCGTCGTCACAGGCGCTCGCAACTTCGGCAAGGTGAGCTTCGCGAGCGTATCCGCGAAGTTCGCGAATATTACGCACCCAGGTGCGAAGGTCCTCTGACTCTTCTCTAGCGATTATTGCCCTCGCTACTCGGTCCCACTCTTCCTTAGGCCAAGGCGAAGTGCCGTCGAGGCTACTGGCGGCAGTGATTGCGGTAAGTCGAAGGATGGATTGCTTTGCGTCTAGCGATTCAATGCCTTCCGTATAGGTTCTGAACCTGTCTAGGGAGGTGACGAAAACATGCTCTCGCGACTCCGTGGTGACACAGATTGTTCCTAAAGTTGTCGAGCTTAAGAACATGGCACTAAGCACCGCAGCGAGGGTCATCCAGTCCGGTTCAGGTCCACTCGCGTGAATGGTCACGCCTTCGTTACTGACATCAACAGAGTCGCACTTGAGGTTGAATGCTCCCAGTAAGAGCGCGACCGCAGCGTCGCGATCTCTAGATGCCAGGTAATGATTGTATTCAAAATCAACCCCGAGGCGTGCCATGGCAAGTGTGACACCCATGAAGGTAGCTATCGCAGTTTCGAGGTAGGCGAGGAATCGATCAATGAAATGATCCGTCGTGAAGTTGTTGCCATCGATCTTGAGACCGTGCTCGATCAAATCAATGCCAGCGTGTGCTCCGGCGTTACGCAGTGCGGGAGTCAGATTCTCGTCTAAGAGAAGCTCGGGGTGAGCTGATGCGGCTTTTCCTATGACAGCTCCGCCATTCTTGCGATTCAGCCTCACGTACTCATCCGTCGAGTTCGAGAGGGTAGTCGCTAGAGTGTGCTTCAATACGCCGTCGCGAAAGGTGGCCACCGCTTCGACTGCCCGATGCGCTACTTCGAAGTCGCTGCCACCTTCCGCAAAAATCCCTTGATGAACAGACGCGGCCGCGCTCCCGAGAAACGCCGCCGCACGAGCGTGTCGACGCTTCCATTCCTCAGACTGCGCGAAGTCCTTGCCGCCTATCCCGACAGCGGCATCCGAAGCGGACATGATTTGAGTGAAGGAATCCAGATCGAAGGAGGCCAGAGCCATGGAGTGAATAGTGTGCGCCTGGAGCCCCATGCCCTCTGAGGCAGACTCCCATCCTGCTCCGATCCTTAATGCCTGGTCCAGTTCCTTTAGGGAGTGCTCATGTCCTGCAAGTTGTCGTGCAGACTGGCCAATCCTGTTGAGCGCTTCCGAGGGCGATTCTTCCGAGAAAACCTCGTCAGCTTGGTTTATACGGTTGAGATCCGCGAGTATGGTCGCTGCCTCGTCAAAAATCTTGTTGCCCTGGCGTTCAAGCTCCTGGGCTGAGAGCATGTCGGGTGCTCTTAATGCTTCGACGAAAAGATCAGAACCCTCAGCGAACTTCCGAAGCGCGTTACCTATGATTCTGCCGCGATTTCGCTGTGGCCTTGGCAGTTTGTTCTGCCAAGTGGCTACCAGTTGATCCAGCAAGGCAAATGCTGCCACCAATGAGTCGGCGGTGCGGTCTGTCCGGGAGGCATCGGCCAGGGCTTGGAGCACGCGCTTTATCGCTCGGTCTTGTTCCGTAAGAAGGTTGTCTAGTTCAGGAGAGATATCGTGATCCGGTGGCCGTCGCTTATCCCGAAACTCAACGACGAGGCGTTCTCGACGCTGGAGGTCGTGCTGGACCTCATGGGGTTTCGGTTGTGCCCCACAGTCGTGGCATTCTCGCGCGAGCAACCGCACTCCGTCGCATCCCGTGCAGGTTATAGTGCCAAACTTCAAGAGCAATCCTTCTTTGCGCTTCCGTCGCCCCATATATGCTCCTGCTGCCTCCGTTTTGAACTAGGTATCTCAGTAGATCATGAAGCACTGACATGGCGGAGGCGGCCAGTGCTGGCGATGGTCCACTAGCGCATCGTCGCGTAGGTGTTCCAGGAGGCCCCGGCGAGTGCGGCCCAGCGGGTGGCGGTGCCGATGCTGATGCCGATGAGGGAGGCGAACACGGCGGGCGGGGTCGTGGATGCCAGGTGCAGAAGCGCGGTGTTCCGGCTGGCTCGGGTGGTGATCCCGAGCCGGTTCATGCGTGCCATGAGCGACGTGGGGTGCAGGTGGGTGCCGGCGTTCTTGCCGGTGAACAGCCACCGGCCATCGGCCAGGGTGCTCGCGGTGCCGAACGGTTTGGCGACTGGTAGCGCGGTGACGAGGGCGTCCAGGGGCGGGATGAGCAGCAGCGGCTCGGGGCCGAGGGCGAGGTATGTGTCGCCGTCGCGGGTCTCGATGTCACTGGTGGTCAGGGCGGCGATCTTCGCGGCGGGTTGGGCGTAGAGCAGGATCAGGCAGGCGGCGGCGCGGTCCTCGATGCTGGCGGCGTCCGGGTCGTGCAGGAGCCGGCGGGCCAGGGCGAACTGTTCGTCGGGGTCGATGTCGTGGCCGGGGTGCTTGGGCACGACGGGATCGGGGAGCCTGATGTGTCGGAGGTAGCCGCCTCGTTTGAGCCACCGGATGAAGATCAGTCGGGCGTCTCGGCTGCTGCTGAGCCAGGCGTCGACGCAGGCTTGCGGGCAGTCATCGAGCGTGTGGCCGCTGTCGGTGAGGTAGTCGAGGAAGGCGTGCGCGGTGTGGATGTCGCCCCGGCAGCGGGCTGCGACGTGGGCGGTGATGCGGCCGTGACGGTCGGCCTTGGCGCGGCCGGCGACGTGCCAGCGGGCGTAGCGGGACAGCACCCCGCGCAGTTCGGGGTCGGTGATGTCGGCGACGGCTTGGGTGGCGTAGCGGTGCAGCCGGGCGGCGTTCTCGTCGCGTGGCGGGAGCGCGCCGGCGGCGACGAGCATGGCGCGCAGGTAGGTCACCGAGAAGACCTGCGGGCGTGCGTCGAGGGCATCGTGCGACAGGTCGATCCGGCCCTGGGCGATGTCGGTGAGCAGGCGCAGGCTGGCGAGACTGTGCCAGTTGTTCAGAAGGGACCGGGGCTGTTTCAGCTCGGTCAGCGCGTCGCGGACGCTCTTGAGCTCGGGGCGGATCGTCCCGTCGGAGCCGGTGAGTGCGGCGTCGATCTGCTGGGCGGCTTGGCAGGCGAAGCAGCGGGGCCTGCCGTGGTTGGTGGTGCGTCGGCCGAGGGCCTGCTGGCCGCAGAGGGAGCAGTCGATCATCGGCGCCTGGTAGCAGGTCGGGCAGATGTCCGGTGTCGTGTCGGTGGCCTTCAGCGCGACCCGTCTGGACCGTCCGCAGATGCCGCAGGGCTTCGTGGGATGCCGGTAGCAGCGGACGCAGAGATTGCGTGATCCGTCGCGTCGTCCACCGGCTCTGACCGCCAATGGCCCGATGGTGCCGCACTCGTCGCAGGCGTCCTCGGCGGCGCGGGTGCGGGCGTAGCAAGTGCCGCAGATCGCGTCCCCCTCGGCGGTACGGGCGTTGACCCGGCGGCTTCGTCCGCAGCCGATGCAGGCCTCACGCCGTCCTCGCTCGGCGCGGCATCCTCGGCAGTAGCCCAAGCCGTCGTCGCGGGAGCGGGTGAGGACGCGGGTGCGGCCGCAACTCGCGCAGACTTCCTGTGGGCGGTCGTGCTGGTGGCAGCGTTCGCAGATCGGGCCGTGGCCGTCGGTGGTCTTGATGCGCTGGTTCTCGCGTCCGCAGCGGGAGCAGGTCGCGGTGCGTACGCGGCTGTAGCAGCTCGTGCAGATGCGCTCACCCTCGCCGTGGGTGTGGAACAGAGTGCGGGGCCGCGAACACAGCGCGCACGAGGGCGAGACCAGCCCGGTCACGCCGGCGGCGATAGCGGCGTAGAGGAACTCACCGACGGCCTTCGGCATCCGCGACCCGCCGGTGGTGAGCACGCCCGGATCAGCGACCAGGTGCTTGGTGAGCTGTGACCGGGCGGCAGGTGCCGCAGCGACCTTGGTGAGCAGGCCCTCGACCAGCTCGCCGGAGACGGTGGTATCGACGGTGTGCAGCAGGCCCAGGATCGTCGCGTGCTGCTGCTCGCGCTTGACGGCGAGACGGGCGGCGGCGAGCCACGTGTCGCTGCATCGGCACCGCGGGCCGGCAACGTCGGAGCGTTGGATTGGCAGACCACAGGCAGCGCAGCGGCGGGCGCTGGTGCTCAGGACTCCTCAGCGCCGCGGATCGTGGCGCGCCTCGGACGGTTCTTGCTCGGCTTCGGCGGCGTGGCCGCCCCGGTGGTGCCGGTCTTGCGCCCGCGCTGCGAGGACGACGCGACGTAGGGCGCGATCAGATCGCTGGGCGTGACGCCGAAGATGTCACAGAGCGCAGCCAAGAACTGCATGTTCAACCGTTCGGGCTGCCCGACCACGATCCGGTAGACCTGCGTGGAGGTCATCACCACGCCCCGATCGGCCAGCAGCGGCACCAGATCGGTGGTGGACTGCATGCCGTGCTCGTTCATCACCTTGCGTAGATGCCAGTGGTAGGCGACGGTCTTCGTCATGATGGTCAGCCTTCCTCGATCGCCGATGGTGGGGTGAACGCCGCGTCCAGGGCGCGGCGCAGGGTGCGGTTGCGGTAGTCGCCCGAGACGCCGGTGTAGAGGGCGGTGGTCGAGCCCCAGCGGTGCCCGACCTGCTGTTGGACGAACAGTGGGTCGAAGCCGTCCTCGATCAGATGCGTCACGTACGAGTGCCGCAGACAGTGCGGGTGCAGCACCGGGTCCAGGCCGAGGTCGTCGCGCCACTCGGCGAACCGGTCGTCGATGTGCTTGAGCCGGATGCGGCCCTGTCGCTCGGTCGGCCACAAGATCGCCTCGTCCGCGATGTCGAACCGGGGACGGACCTCGGTGACGTACTCCTCGATCACCGGCCGGGTCCAGTCGAACACTGCCAGTACCGCTCGGCGGCGAGGCGGCGAGCCGCGCATCGCCTTGCCCCAGCGGACGTTGCAGACCCCGAACCGGCCGAACTCCGGGCCTTGAGGGTTGCGGGTGAAGTCGTGCAGGTCGAGCATCGCCGCCTCGCGGCGGCGCAGCCCGAAGGCGTAGATGATCTTGAACAGCGTCGCGTCGCGGAACAGCGTCAACCAGCCCTTGCGCCGCGATGAGCGTGCCCGGTCCACCAGGTCGTCGGCGTAGTCGAAGAACGACTGCAACTCGGTCCGAGACAGCGGCCGCACCGCCGCACGACCCTCGTGGTCGCTGGCGTGGACGGCGGTGTTCCACTCATGGCACACCTGCACCGGATGGGTGCCGAACAGCTCCACGCACCGATCCGCCCACCCGTAGCGGTGATCGGTCAGATAGTCGCAGAACATCGCCACCGCGTTCTGATACGCCCTCACCGTCGAGACCGACAACGGACGAGCCCCCGAGACCATCGAGGTCGTCCACTCCTCGACATCGGCCGGGGACCACTCCCACGGCGACGTGCCGCAGAAGTCCGCGAACCGCCGCACCTGCGAGGCCCTGGTCCTGATCGTCTGAGCCCGCAGCATCCGCGAGGTCTGCTGCGCCGACCAACCCGACACCATCTCTTCGAACACCTGCTCCGCGGGCCGCAGCAGCGTCACGCCGCCGATCGACGGCGACGCCTCCGAGCCAGGCCCCTGGCCATCCGTGAACACCACACCACGACCTTACATTAAATGTACGAATCATGCATCAAATGTAAGATCAAGCGCGAAAGCCCTGGTCAGATAGGGGTGCAGCGGTTAGGTTGGAGACACTCGCGATCCCGCAGATCAGCGTGAATCCGGCTTACATCTAACGTAAGAATCATACATTAGATGCAACTTCGGACATTACTCGACGGCCGAGAGATGGACATGGTCGTAGTGACCGCCAGTAATCGACTCTGCGTCGTGCATGCCGCCGCCGTCGTAGTCGCGCCATCCTTCGTCGGCGCGACCAGCGGACCAGATTTGTCCCTGCCAGATCAGGTAGTCGATCCCGAGAATGTCGGCGTGTTCTTGGAGCCAGTTGGTCACGGCCCAGCCGAGTTCGAGCGCGTCGCCGGTGGCGGCTTCGCCGATGGCGTTGCCGAAGGTCCCATCACAGGCCCGACCGAGGGGGTGATCGGATGCTTGCCCGGGCCGGGGTGAGTAGCAGACCCAGTGCGAGTCCGGGAAGGCTGTTTGGACTTGGTCGAGGATGTGAGCAGTCCGTGCGGTGATCTGCCCATTGCTGGTGGGGTCGTCCACCAGGGCGTCGGGGTCATCGCCGGTGAACGGTTCGGGAGCGTCTGCCTCGCCGTACTTGGGCGTGCAGCCGGGCCCTGGTGGGGTGGTCTGGTCACCGCCAGTGATGCCCTCGGCATCCTGGTCGAGCAGCCATTGCTCGGCGTCGACGGTCTCAGCGTCCTGTCCGCCGGGGCGGATCTCCAGATGCAGGTGCGGGCCGGTGGAGCGGCCGGAGGAGCCAACATCGCCGATGTGCTGACCGGCGCGCACCGTCTGCCCGTCGGTGACGTGGATACCTGTCTCCCACATGTGCACGTACGTGCTCGTCACTACCTGCCCGGCCACGGTGTGTTCCAGGACGATGACCCCGCCGCGGGCCTCGGTGTAGGAGGCCGAGACCACCCGCCCATCGGCCAACGCGAACAACGCCGTGCCGTCGGGGGCGGCCCAGTCCGTACCAGCGTGGAAGGACCGCTCACCGGTGAAGGGGTCGGAGCGCCAGCCCCAGTCGGAGGTCTTGACCCAGGTGCCCTCTGGCAGCGGGAAGACGACCCGGTTGGTCTCCGGCACCGAGCTGTCGTCATCGCCTGTTCCGGTGGGTGGTGTGCCGGTGAGGGTGGTCAGGATGGTCTCGGCGACCGGTCGATAGTTCTGATACCGGTCGGGGTGCGCGGAGCGTTCGACGGCCTGGGCGGCCTCGCCGGGGTCCATGTCCCGCCAACCGTCGATGTCCAGCAGGCCCGGTGGATCGGGGTGGTTAGGGCCCTCTGGTCCGCCGTAGAAAGCGCGGGCCTGGTAGTCGGGACGCATGAGTTGAGAGACGGTGCCCCAGCCCATCTCTGGGCGCATCTGAAACAACCCGAGGGAGTCGTGGTCGGAGCCGTCACCGTCGTTGGGCCACAGGATCGAGTCCGGGTAGGCGGTGCTGTTGGCCAGTTGCCGCAGACCCGATTCGGTGAGCGCGGCCATCAGCGCGATCAGCACGCCTCGGTCATCGATCCCCTCGGTCTCGGAGCCGATCTCGATGATGGTGGCCGCGTGCTCCAACTGGAACCGCACCAACGTGATCGTCTCGCCGTTACGCGTAGTAGCCGTCAACGAGTCCGGGACCTCCTCGACATCCAGCTCGGCGTCCCCGGGCGCGCAGACGGTGGCTTCAGCGCGGGAGGCCGGATTCAACAACACCCCGACCGAAAGGAACACCACCGAGGGGCCGAGCATCACGGCAGCGGCGAGGAGAACGAGCAATGCCTTCTTCACCAGTCACACCCCCGGCCTCACGTGAGGGGGTTGTCGAGCTGGGACAACCGCAGGAGATGACAGGTCTGCTCTGGTGGGCAGGCGATGAACACGGTGAACGCCACCGGGTGCACGCTGGTGACCTGTTCGTCGTTCCAGAGCCCGTTTCGGTGGCGCGTGCCCTCGATGGTGTACGCCACCGCACCTTCGGGGAGCTGGTCCGGCTGTGCTTGTTCCAGCGCGGTGTCCCACGCCTCAGGGACATAGATGTTCTCGATGGTCAGGTGCTGTGCGGTGGCGTACTGACGCAACTCGATCCACGCCTGCCGATTCGGGAGGTAGGCGGCGACATCGGAGGCCAGCCCTGCCTGCTCTTGGCCGGTGGGGTCGCCGACATCGAGGATCACGCTGGTGTAGTCGAGTGGCATGAACCCTGAGCCGGTGTCCCATTTGAACAGCGCGGTGGCGACGTTGCGGGCGAAGGTCTCCGGATCGGCCGAGGCGCGCACGACTGGAAGTCGCGGTGGCGTGGCCGGTACCGGGTCGCCTGGCGCGGTCACCACCGGATCGGACGGCCCGTCGTCGTCCTGGCTCTGGTCGGGTGGTCCGGTGATCAGACCATAGATGCCGATGCCGATCAGGATCAGCAGGATCAACGCGCCAGCACCGGCAGCGATCAGGCGGCGGCGAGTGCGGGGCTCAGAAAGATCGGGAGTCTTCATACCCACCAGGTGCACCATCGCCACCTGAGCAAGCGCGGGATAATAGAGGTGGCTAGAGGGCGCGCAGGTGCGGACGTGCCAGGTCGGGCTCGCCGTCGTCGGTGAGTTCTTCGCAGGCGGCGCGCAGTTCCTCGGCGAACTTACTGGTGCCCTCGGCTGTGGTCAGGAACGAGGCGATCTGCTCATCGGTCAGTTCCGCGGCGAGGTGTTCGACGTCGTAATGGGTCCACCAGTCAACGAGTTCTCCCCAGGTGAGCACGAACGCCCGCACCGGATACCGGGCAGGCTCACCGTCGTCATCGGTCACCTGCCTCGGGCGCGGCGTGCGCTTGGCAGTCTTCATCTGCTTGGCGCGGGCCAGAGCGTCAGTAGCGAGCCGGTGCAGGTCAGCCTCCCGGTCGTCCCTGGCGGTCTCGGCCGCGTCGCGGATCGCCTCAAAGATCGGATGCACGGCCGCACCGCCGTCGATTCGCTCCAGCTCCGTGCTCACCTGCGCGCGTAGTTCGGCGGGTTGGGCGGGGTCCTCGGCGATCTTCTGGAGGTAGCCGATCTTCTCCAAGGTCGTATGCGAGGCACCGCCAGGGATCATCGCTGCCGCCTGCTCGCGTGTCCTGCCAGTCGGTCCAAGCGACGGGGGTGCAAATTTTGCACGCCCGTCAGCACCAGGCTGGTTATCGGAACTGAACCGGGTCGCCTGCTCACGGCGGGCGGCGTCCTCGGCCATCAGCGCCTTCAGCTCTCGGTACAAGCCGGCGGCCTCGGTCTGGGTCAGCGGCTTGTGCAGCGCGTTGTCGTCCTGCTCAGCCAGGAGATGTCCGAGGCGGTCAGAGACGCCGGAGCGGACCCAGACGTTGACCTTGCGCCAGCTGAGCTTCTTGATCGCGGCCAACCTCCTGGCCCCGCACACCAGCACTCCTTCAGGGGTGATCGTGATCGGCTGCAACAGCCCTTCGCGGTCGATCGAGGCGGCCAGTTCGTCGATATCACCCAGCTCGGTGCGGTGCCGGCGCCCGACGTGGATGGACTCAACGGTGCGTTCCAGCTCGATGTAGCCCGCCGGCGCGCTCACGACTCCTCACCCCCGCGAGTGTTGCGGTTGCCGGGTGCGGCCAGCGAGATGGTCAGAATGAGGTCGTCATCGCGCAGCAGCACCGGCAGGGTTTCGCCGATCAGCAGCCGCAGCAGCACACCCCGGCCGGCGCTCGTGGTGGCGTAGGCCGGGTGCGGGTTGCCCAGCAGTGCACGTAGCAGCGTGGTCCAGGAGCGGCGTGGGATGTCGAGCAGGGCGCGGGCGTGCTTGTCGCGGCGCAGGCTCTCGTAGGCGGTCTGGCGGGTGCCGGTCTTGGTCAGCGCCACGCAGACATGCTCCACCCCGGCCCTCGCAGTGGCGGGGTCCCAGCCCAGCAGCGTGAACAGCGCGATGGCGTCCTCGGCCGCCGACCCGGCAGACATGCACGCCTGGTCCGACCCGCGCCCACCACCGTCGGAGCCCGCAACGGCAGCGTCCGTCTCTGCGTCCGTGTTGTCGTCGTGGCTGTGGGGGTCGGTGATGTGGAAGGCCGGGTGGTAATCGGTCAGGGGGTTCTCGCGGTCGGAGAACCGCTCCGGGTCGTGGAACGCCGAGACATGTGGGCGGCGGGCCTGGTGGACCGAGCAGAGCAGGCCTTGGGCGCGCTCTTCGAAGATGCAGGTGATCCGTACAGCATGAGTGATCACCGCCCACGGGTCATGCGCCTCACGGGCGGCGCGAGTGCGCATCACATCGAACGCGGCCGATGCGGCCTCCCACGGGTCCAACCCGTGCTTGCGCGCGAGTGGTTCGTACTTCTCGGCTGCGTAGGCCATCAGCTCCGCAGCAGCCGGGTTGCGGGTCCACGCTCCCGGTCCGGCGTCGTGGAGCAGGACCAGCAGGGCGCGAAGTCCCTTGCTGGTGGTGAAGTCCTTTCCGCTCTCGCCGTCAGGAGCGTGTGGGGTGGTGTGAGTTGTAGTGGTCATGGTTGAGGCACCTCCTGGCAGACAGGTGCGCGTGCGTGCCCCAGCAGCCGTCTGCGGCGACTTCGTGCTGGGGCTACGCATCCCAGGTCACCCCAGACCGATCCCTGAACGGCTCACCCACGAGCCCGGTCGACTCCCACGGCCGAACTCCGAGACATCCGGGAGCCGGCGCGCCCGCTCACTCACCGCTCGCCCGGCTATGCCAATACCTCGGCTGGTCGCCCGCGTGGCCTGCCCGGAAAGCCTCCGGGTGCGGCGGGCGAGTTCAACCTCGAACTCGATGCCCCGACCCGCGAGGGTCGCCGACTGGCGGACCATGAGGTCGGTGGGACGCACCCAGTCCACGCCCGGTGCTCTGCGAGCCATGTGCTGAGTCGTCGTCCTGCTCTTGTCACCGGGGGCGACCCTCGCAGCACGCACCGCATCCGGTGTCTGCGTCTTCTCCATAGGGTCCGGGGTGGTGCGCTCGTTCTTCGGCTCGGCACCCAGCCGCCGCTGCTCGCGCTGGTGCCGAGCCTGGTCCATGTTGGTGTTCGTGTTTGTGGTCATGGGTTCTTCGCCTCCTCGACGGTTGTGTTGTTGGCAAGGTGTGCGGCCGTGAACCAGCGGCCCACCGTGGAGGGATGCACGCGGAGATGGCGCGCGATGCGCTTGTTCGACCAGCCCTGCCCGCGCAGCTCGGCAGCGATCTCACGCCGATCCGGCTCAACCGGCTCCAAAGTTGCCAGCTCACGGGCCACGGTCGGGGGCTCGGGCTCATCCTCGTGCTGGCCGCGTGGCTTGCCCTTGTTCCCGGCGAGCGATTGAGGCTCGTCGGCTTCTGAGAGTGGTCGGGTGAGGATGACGGTCAGGTGGGTGATCGCCAGCAGCACCAGCGGGGGCACCGCCGCCACACTGGCGGCCAACACGCCGGGTACGTCGGCATCTGCTGCTACCACCGCGTGCAGGGCGTTGGCGGTGACTGACACAATCGCGCCTGCCGCCAGCAGCGCCCACGGATACCAAGCTGACTTCTGGCCCGCGAGGGCCACGACGGAGACGGTGGCCACGACGATGATGCCGTCCACGATCAGCGGCCACGCCCACGCCTGACCCTCCTCGATACCCGAACGACGGGCCAGATCAGCCAGCGCCGTAAAGCTCAGCCAGAACGCACCGAGCGCGATCAACACAGTCCCGGCCACCGCGGTGATCACAGCGAGGCGCCCACCGCGACGCCGCACCACCCGAGTGCTTGTCACCGTCATGACAGCACCCGCCCCGCTGCATGCTCTGGCACACGACGCGGCTCCTCAGATGGATGTCCGGCGGAGGACCGCGGTGCTGGTTGGGTGATGCGGTAGGCCGAACGGATCGTCGCCGACACCTCCCGCATAGTGAGCCCTGCGTGCTCGGCCGCCGGGCCGAGGGCGGCGTAGGCGTAGGCGGGCGGGGTGTTGTTCTCGGCCAGGCGGCACGCCGCCCAGAACAAGCCACTATTCCGCTCACCCTCAGGTCGTCCAGCGACCCAGGCGGCCAGTCGTTCGGCACTGATGTCCATCTGCTGCCCGGCGGGTCTCGGTGCCGGTGAGGGGTGAGGGTCGAGGAAGTCCCGTAACCGCACCGAAACCAACCCCGCGGCCCGGCCGGTGTGCATCCGGCGTACTCGATAGGAGACGCAGCCTCGCTCTCCACTGTTGATGGTGGAGGGTGGGGTGATGATGTAGCCGCCCTCGCCACGGAAGTCGACCCCGGCTCGGGCTGCCTGCCAGGAGCGCTGCTCAGTTCCCGGTGTGGCTGGGTAGTAGGCGTGCATCCCACCCGAGGGTGTTGACACCAGGAGCTGCCAGCCGTCCACCAGGCTTGCCTCCTGCGCGCGTCGGAACGCGTCGAATCCGTTGACCGGGCCGTGGACATCGATATCCACCACCACGACCCCAGACGCCGCGCCGGTAGGAACGGCGATGTTCGCCTCCGGATGCTGACGCCACCACGCCGCGATCTGGTCGAGGTCGGTAGTGGCGTCATGGAAACCGTGCTCAGTCAACGGGCGCTTGCCGCCCGGCACGCACGGGAACACCGGCACCCCCGCATCGGCGAACTGTCGCGCCGCCACCGACAGAGGCCGCGCATCCGAGACCTGGGCCAGGACACCGGTCAGGACATCCGGGGCGACCATTACAGCCCCAGCTCTACCGGCGCCACGGATGCTGTTGTGGGTCGCGCCGCCGGCTCAGGTACAGATGCCGCGGGCCGCCTGGACGTGGTGCGTTCGTGCGCCGGCTCACTGCGCTGCGGCTTGCTGTGCTGGGGTTCCTCACGGTCCAGACCTGGTGGGTTGCCGTCGGCGACCTGGGCGGTGTCGAGCTGACCCAGGATGGCCAGGGCCGTCTTGCGGACCCGCTCCCCGGTGGCCTTGACCACCTCCACCGGCTCCTTGCCATCCACCCGTGCCGCCCAGGTCGAGACGTACGGGATCGTGTAACCGGAGGTGTCCATCCCGTTAGCGGCACCGACCATCAGCGCCACCGATTCGGCTTCGACTTCCCCGATCCCGCGATGCTGACGGGCCTCCTCCGCATCGGGACCATGCAGCAGGACGTGGCCGAGTTCGTGGGCCAGGGTCTTGACCTGCGCGGCGGGGTCCATATTCTCCCGCACCGCGACCGTGTTCGCCGTGTAGTCGGTGAGCCCGTTGGCGCCGTGGATCATCCCCTCGTGCGGCACCCGCACCACCGAGAAGCCCGCCGCCTCGACCTGGGTGGCTAGACCGTCCCAGAGACCGGCCGCCGCCTCGCCTTCCAGCAGCTTCGGCGCGGGCGGTTCGGGGATCGGATCGCCCGCGGTCTGGCTCGCGTCCCACACGTAGGCGGGGCGGACGCCGACCATCCGCGTGCGCACGACTTCACCGACCCGCGGTTTCTCGCCCTTGCCCAGGCGCCGCCACGACTCCGCATCCTGGGGTGTGGCGGTGGCGAAGCGTCCGGTGACCGGGGCAAGAATCTGATACCCCGGCTGACCCTTCTGTACCTGCCTACCCAGGCCCTGCCACTGCCGATAGCCGGCCACATACGACGGGAATGGCTCGGGCGCGAGGCCGGCTTCGTGAGCCGCTTGGTGCTGTTCCCAGATCAGCAGGGTGTTGGAGAACGATCTGGCCCGAAACCGTGCCGCGAACGCGAGCGCCCGAACCCAGTCCTCCCCGGAGACGAGGTGTTCGACCGCAGAACTTAGTGCTGCGTGCAAGTCTTCGAGCTTCGCCTCGCGGGCCGCTCGTGCTTCCTCGCGTGTTGTTGCCATCGACGTCCTCCCGGAACCGGTGTCCGTCGAGCAGTTCCGTGCTCGACGACCATCAGGTACGTCGGGAGTCCCACCGTCAGGGGTGAGACGATGGCGACAACAGTCAGGAACCGCAGTGAACCCGACGTGTCTGTTTCGGCTTACCGGCCTCGTCTGCGCGAGGGAAGTCGGAGTCGGCCATGATGCTCAGATCGAGCCCGGCGATGAGTAGATCGGGCGCCTAGCTACGCGATCGCCTGCTGGCGCAGTCGGTATCGACTTGGCGTCACCCCTACACACTCACGAAACAGGCGTGCTGCGTGGTTTCGGCTCGCCCACCCGACCTCTCGGCTCGCCTGCTCGATGCTCAGCTCAGTTTCCCGGAGCAGCCGCGCAAGGTGTTCGGCGCGCAGCATCGTCAGGTACGCACGAGGCGTCTTGCCATACGCCTCCACGAAAACCCTGCTCAGTTGTGACGGCGAGAGATGTACTGCTTGCGCGAGACCTTTCAAAGTCCAGCGTAGAGAGGGTGCTTCGCGGAGCAGTTGAGCGGCTTCTCGCGCCTCAGCTCGCACGGGTTCGAAGCAGCGATGACGCGGCAGGCCGGGCCGCGCCGCGCGCCTTTGGGTCTGGGTGCGACGAGTCGGCGTGGTACGGATTAGCGGAGCCACGATGTCCAGCACAGCGAACAGCAGCGCCTGCACGCGGTAGAAATCCTCTGGCGAATGGCCATCCGCACTCAGGGACGTCAACTCGTCTATCCAGGGCGAGACCCGTGCGAGCCGAGCTTCCCCAAGCGGCAATATCTGCGCAGGCTCGGTGTATAGCTCAGCGGCGTAGTCCTGCGCCTCAAACCGATCCGTCAGGAACGCCACGTGCTGCCAGAAAATCTGGTCGATCACGTAGTCCCGATCCAGGGACAGCGTCGTGACGGTCACCGACCCCTCGGGCTCGTTACCGCACAACGTGTTCGCACCCAAGGTGATGACATCGCCCACCGTCGCCGGCCGTTCTCCGAACTCGCTGAGCAGGATGGTCGACCCATGCCGGACGAAGATGAACTTCACGCAGTCGTAGGCTACCGGCGGGGTAGTGCGAAGGAGGGTGCTCTTCCGCGCGACGATCGGCCGGTAATCGCACGGGAGTGCTCGCGAGGCTTGCTCTTGGTCATCTTGGTAGGTCAGCGACATGTTGGGCGCCCTCGTCACTCGTTGGTCCGTAGGTCGCAACTCGACGAGCGCGGCCGACAGGGCCGGGCGAGGACGCACGTGGAACTGGCATACATCTACTATCGCCGATAGTCGACTATGCTGCATAGTCGTTCTGTCGATGTGGCGGGCCCGGCTGTCGCGGGAGGGCTTCGGCGGGTTGAGTGGCCGTGCCCAACTTCCGGCACGAGCAGCGCGAGGAAGTTTCGATACCCCTAGGGGTATAGTAGGTGACGAACGTCGAACCCCTACCGATGACTCAGGCTCGCCTAGCAGAGGTCATCGGCAGAGAACAGGAGCCCTCATGGCCACCAGCGATATCGAAGCCCAACGTCGCATCCTCAACCGGCTGCGTCGCGCTCGCGGTCAACTCGACGCCGTGATCGCTGCCGCTGAGACAGGCGGGTCATGCCGAGAAGTTGTGACCCAGCTCGCCGCCGTTTCCTCAGCGCTGGATCGTGCCGGGTTCGCCATCATCTCGACTGCGATGAAGGACTGCATCGCCGATCCCGACGGATCAAATCGCGACGAGAACATCACGACCGAAGAGCTGGAGAAGCTCTTTCTCACTTTGGCCTGAGCGTCATAGGCCTGGATATGCGATCAGACAGTGTGTCGAGCAAAGACCAGGGAGGTCGAAAGATGAGGCACTCTATGCACCGAGAACAGCCCATGTGTTCTGCCCAGCAGTTCTGGGAGGAGCGGTACCGTCAGGGTGATCGCATATGGTCCGGCGAGCCGAACTCTGCTCTGGTGGCCGAGACGACTGGGCTGTCTGCAGGACGTGCGCTGGACCTGGGATGTGGTGAAGGTGCCGATGCGATCTGGCTCGCTGCTCACGGGTGGAATGTCACCGGCGTGGATGTATCCGCCACAGCGGTAGAGCGCGCCCGGGCTGAGGCTCAAAGCAGGAGCCTCGACGAGGTCACGCGGTTCCTACGGGTGAACTTGGCGGACTGGGAACCAGATGGGGGCTCCTACGACTTGGTGGTCGCTAGTTGTAGGAGGGCCGGAGGTTGGTGACGCTGGTCTTGAGTCGGGTCGCGGGTGGTTGGCCGCCCGCGGCGCTGTGGGGTCGATGGTAGTTGTAGTGGATGTTCCAGGTCTGGAGCGCTGCTGATCGTTCGTCCTCGCTGGCGTATTCGTGGGCGTAGAGGACTTCCTCGGCCATGATCCGTTGGTAGCGCTCGGCCTTGCCGTTGTGACGGGGCGTGTAGGGCCGGGTGAACTTGTGCCGGGTGCGGTTGCCGATGATGCGGGCGAAGTCGTTTGAGCGGTAGCAGGCACCGTTGTCGGTGATCACGCGGTGGATGTGGGTGATGCCGTGGGCGGCGAACCAGACCTTCGCCCGGGCTAGGAACGCGGCGGCGGTGTTGCCCTTCTCATCGGCCAACGGCTCGGTGTAGGCGAGCCGGGAGAACCCGTCGATGATCGAGTGCAGGTAGACATAACCGGTCTTCGCCCCGGCATCCTTCGCGCGGCTGACGGCTCGGTGCTGGTCGCTGTCGCGGCCATGGACGCGCCACCCGCCACCATCGGGGATCCGGCCGACCTTCTTCACATCCAGGTGGGCCATGTGTCCGGGCCAGCGGGCGGTGATCTTGCCCGGTGCCCGGTTGGACTCACCGCTGGGGTCGATGAACCGGCGCCGGCCCAGTCCGAGGCGGGTCAGGTGCCTGCTCACTGTGCGGCGGTTGATCACCACGCCCTGGGCGGCCAGCTCGTGGGTGATTCGCGATGCTGACCACTTGCGCTCTCGCCGCCAGGCCTCGATCGTGGCGATCACCTGCGCCGGTGTCGCCCTCGGGCTCGCGTGGGGCGTGGAGGACCGATCGAGCAGACCGAGCTCACCGAAGCGGCGGTAGCGGTTGACCCACTTGGAGGCGCACGCTCGGGAGATCCCCATCTGAGCGGCCACATGCGCGATCGGGCGGTCCTGGCAGCGCTGCACCAGACGCCTGCGACCTTCAGGAGACAACGGGGCATTACGGTGAGACACGAGGGCAGGTCCTTTCGCTGGCTCGACACGGATGAGTCGCTTGGTGCTACACATCCTCGCCGCGAAGGGCCTGCCCTCCCGCTACCCCACCCCTACCGGAGTGTCATCAACGTCCGACCCCGCAACAGCTAGTTTCCTGCACTCACCGGTCGAACTACCCCGCTCGTTGATTCTTCGACGAATCGCTGCCTATGTACGCACGGGCGGTCACCTGCTGGTTGTCTCGCACGCGGCTCCGCCGCCGTGGTTCGATGTCGACCAGCATCCTGGCCATCGCTTCATCGGACCAGACCAGGACTTTGCCGAGATGAGTCTGCCGGAGGGCGAGTGGCGGGTGACCGTGGCGGAGACTCGGTCTCGCATCGCCACCGGGCCGGCAGGTGAGGAGGCGGAACTCCTCGACGGGGTGCTCCTGTTGCAGAGGCAGCGCTGAGTCTGACAAGAAGCGCGACTCAGATACGTACGTAGGCTGCCCCTGCGGACTGCGCCTGGACGATCGTGACGACCGCCGAGGGTGTGGTCTGCACCGAGGGCCGCAGTTCCTGTTCGGCGATGCCCCTGCGTCCCATTCCGATCCTGCACGCCTCGACCTGCACCCCCTCGGGGATCTCCAGGCCGTCGTGTCCTGTCAGGCCAGAGAGCGCCGGACCGGTGACGATGATCCGCGCCTCAAGCTCGGGATCGGTTGCTCGGAGGGTGTTGGCGGCCTCGATTGCGCGCTGGACATCACCAGCTTCGTCAGATGCGTGCAGGATGACCTCTTTGCTGGTTTGGTGGGCCATGGCCACTGTCTCCGTCCTTTCAGCTCGGTGCAGACCTCAGCAGCCAGTGAGGGCCGCGGACGCGTAGGGCAGGTGCACAGCGGCGCTCGCGACTCCCAGCACTACCAGGTAGGCGGTGATCATGACCGTGGGCGCTGCTCCGGCGAGGCCACCTGTGGGTCGTACGAGCTGGCGGATTCGTTCTGGGCCGGCAGCGTGCAGTGCTTGGGCGCACGCGTGTTCTGCTACTGCGGGGGCGGCACGTTCTCCAAGCTTGATCAGGGCGCTGACCAGCGCGGGAGTGCCGGCGTGGCGGCGGGCCTCGTTGTCTGCGGCGATTTCCAGGTAGTGCGGGAGCGCATCTGCTGCGGCTCTCACGACCGGCACCCATCGCAGGAACGCCGCGAGGCTCGAAATGATCGCGGAGATGAGGTGATGCCGTTGACGCAGGTGTGCGTGCTCGTGGGCCAGCACCGCCAGGAGTTCATCGTGATCCAGAGCGTCCAGGGCACCGGTCGAGACGATGATGCCGCCGTGACGATGAGGGAATGTGAGCGCGAATGTTTCCCGGGCATCGACGACCGACACGGCGAATCCGTGGAGTTGACGTCGATGTGCGTCACGTAGGACGAGCCGTGCCGCGTTGCGCGCCCGTCGCGCCCTTCGCATGAGTTGCGCGGAAACGCCGACCAGGAGGGCAAGGATCAGGAGAGCTGGGATGGCAAGCAGCAGTATCGCGGGGATGGCCGTCTCAACCTCGCCCACATCGAAGGGATTGGCAGCAGCCAGGCATCGCTGACATACCGCCGCGGCCCTTTCTGGCAACAGTGCCGGGCCGGACCCGAACCAGGCCAGCACTGGTCCGATCGACAGCAGGGTCCCCAGCCACACCAGGATGCCGCCGCCGATGACTGCGATCGCCAGGCGTGGTACCCGCATGAGGGCGGGCGCAGCGTGACGCAGCAGCCACGGACCGAATACTGCGAAGGCGATCAGGCCCAGTCCAAGACCAAGGGTCAGCAGGGCCGGACTCATGGTCCACCCTGCTCTCCGCGTTGTGTCAGGTAGTCGCGCAGCAGAGCGAGGTCACTCTCGGGCATCGAGTCCACGAACTGCAGGATGGACGCGGCCCGGTCGCGGCTGGAGGCCAGCACCTGCTCCATCAGTGTCGCGGCGTGCTCATGCCGACTCATCCGGGCCGAATACGACGTTGACCGGTTCTCGCGAGTGATGGTGACCAGATGCTTGCGGTCGAGGTTGGTCAGCACGGTCGCGATCGTGGTGTAGGCCGGGTCAGATGCTAGATGGTCGATGACCTCGCGGATCGTGACGGGCCCGTGATCCCAGAGCACATCCATGACCTGAGCCTCCAAAGCGCCCAGCCGCAGCAGGTCTGGTGGTTGCCCCTGGGAGTTCGTCACCTCTGACCTACCATCGTGTCAGGCTTGACCGGGCACGCGACCTGGCCCCGCAGTCGCCACACCAACGCCACCGCGGTCAGGATCATGGCTCCCAGGGCGAGGAAGGGCTGGACCGGGGTGAACCAGGTGATCGCCCCCGAGTAGCCCAACGCCAGCAGTGCGAGCTTGTTGCAGACCGGGCATCCGACCGCGAACCACGCCAGAATTCCCCCGGCCATGCCCATCCGGCTCGTCCGTCGCGCAAGCACCTCATCCTCCGGCCCGGACCCCTCCACGCCATCAGAACGGTCCGCGGCCTCCGGGCCGCCAGCTCGGACGTAGGTGGCCACCAACATGCCGGACAGAGCAGAGGTGAGCAGCCACACCGGGTAGTTCCACCACACCGGTGGGATGTCGCGCCCGAACACCGGGTTGGGAATCAGCACCGTGGCGATCCCAATCACGACTCCGACCACCACCGCGGCGAGCACCGCCGCCATCACCTGCCTTGCCGTCCAGGTGCGTAGTGCCTGTGCGGCCAACGCGAGGCTCTGGACCGTCTTGGACTGTGAGGTTCGTGCAGGAGAGGCCATGAAGGCCATTCTGCCACGGGTCTACTATGATTCATAGTCGACTATCTGAGATAGTAGAGCAAGAACGTTCGCAACGAGTGCGGCCTGTCCGCGACCCGAGGAGTGCCAAATGCCTGCTGAATCCCCCCGTTCGTCGAGGCCAGCGTGGCTGCTACCGGTGGCTGTCGTCGCCGTGGCAGCGATCCTGGTCGCACTGATCCTCGCGATGAACCGGGACGGCGACACCGGCGCCACCGGTGAGCTGGACCCCTCGGGTGAAGGGGCGCCGACGGAGGTGGATGGGCCGGCTCAGCCAGACTTCTCCGAGGCCGAGCGGCGTGATGAAAGCGACCTGCTCGCTATCGGGCCGGTCGACGCTCCGGTGGTGGTGGTGGTCTTCTCCGACTACCAGTGCCCGTTCTGCGCAAAGTGGAGCGAGGAGACGATGCCGCTGATGACGGAGCACGTCGAGGCCGGCGACCTGCGGATCGAGTGGCGTGACGTCAATGTCTTCGGACCCGCCTCAGAACGCGCTGCGCGCGCCTCTTACGCGGCCGCTGAGCAGGGCGCGTTCTGGGAGTACCACGACGAACTGTTCGCCGGCGGCGACACCCGCTCCGAGGGCGATCTGAGCGAGGATGCGCTGATCGCCCTCGCCGACGAACTGGGCCTGGACACCGATCAGTTCACCGCCGACCTCGCCTCGGAGCAGACCGCGCAGCAGATCGCCGACAACCAACAACTCGGCCTCGATATCGGTGCCTACTCCACCCCAGCATTCATCCTCGGCGGCCAGCCGATCGTCGGTGCCCAGCCCTCCCAAGTATTTGTGGACGCCTTCGACGACGCACTGAGCGCAGCAGAGTAAGCCGGCATGGATATCGGACTCCTCGCCGCCTTCCTCGGTGGCACCTTGGCGTTGCTCACCCCCTGCGCTGCGCTATTGATGCCGGCATTCTTCGCCTCGACCGTCGGCACTGGACCCCGGCTACTCCTGCATGGTGGCGTGTTCTATCTCGGACTGCTCGTGGTGCTGGTACCACTGGGTGTCGGAGCGGGCGCGCTCGGGTCGCTCTTCGTGACACATCGACAAGCGATCGTGCTCATCGCCTCGATCGTCCTGATCATGCTCGGCGCCGCTCAGGCGCTCGGCTTCGGCTTCGACCCCGCCCGTCTACTGCCCGGCCCAGACCTGCACGCGCGCGCCGCATCCAAGACCGGGCTCGTCAAGACCGTGCTGTTGGGCTCAGCCAGCGGCATCGCGGGATTCTGCGCCGGCCCGATCCTCGGTGCCGTGCTGACGTTGGCCGCAGCGCGCGGCGACACCCTCGGCGCCGCACTGTTGCTGGCTCTCTATGGAGCTGGGATGGTGATGCCACTGCTGCTGATCGCGGCACTGTGGCGGCAACTCGGGACCCGTGGACGGCGCCTGCTGCGCGGTCGTGCTTTCACCGTTCTCGGCCGTCAACTTCATACCACCTCCGTGATCACTGGCCTGTTGATCATGAGCGTGGGAGTGGTTTTCTGGAGTACCAATGGACTTGTTGGCGCCCCCGAGCTGCTCCCACTCGATGCCCAGGCCTGGCTCCAAGAACGCACCGCTGTGCTGGCCAACCCCCTGCTGGACATCCTGGCCGTGCTCGCCCTGACGGCGCTCATCCTGCTGCTATGGGCTGGGCGGCAACGACGCAGAGCCGCTGATCGTGCGGCGGCAGCAGCCGAGCAGGCCACCCCTACACCGGGTGAACAGCAGCGATGAGCCGACGATCTCGACCCGCGTCCATCGTGGCCCTGCTCACCACGACTGTCATGATGCTCAGCGCCTGCGGCTTCGGGGAGCCCGAACCAGAACGTGACCCCTACGCGTTCGAGGACCCGCTACCGCAAGTCGATGTCTCCCAGATGCGGTTGCCGACCTCGCTGGAGGGGCTGGAGGTGCTGGACCCCGACTGGGCCACCGAGCCCAAGTACGCCGATGGTGTGTACCTCGCCGCAGGAGAACGTGAGGGGTTGCTGGAGTTCACTGCGGTCAGTGTGCACGGCGAGGTCCTGTGGGCGGCGCAACGCCCCGCCAGCTGCACCGGGTTCGCCGTGACCACCGATGACCAAGGTCGAGCACTGGCAGTGCTGACCGACACCGAGACCACCAGTGACGCCCTGGCGGGGACCACCGCCACCGCCTATGACCTGAACAGCGGGGAGCACGTCTGGGGCCCAGTGGAGGTTCCCGGCCCTCACCACGGTCCCGGTCTGGTCTTCGCCGCACCACCACCGGAATACATGGGAGAGGGCGGTCCCCGCGTCGCCCTCAGCCCCTCGACCGGGGGGGTCGCCGCCACGGAGTCCGACGATCCCCAAGAGCGTGTCATCGGCGAGTATCACGGCATCGTCCTGCTCGCCGACTCTGAAGCCCTCTTCGCGCGCGACGCGAACAAGGACGAGGAGCTGTGGCGTATACCGCTGAGTGAGCATGGCTGGGACTCATTCGCAAGTAGCGCGCCACTGGCGCTCGCGCCGGAGGACGGCATGGTCCTGCTGACCACATCCAACGACACAGGTGCGTTGCTAGACATCGACGAAGGTATCGTCATCAGTGACACGACTCAGGATGCGGGCCTTGACCCCACCACCGGCACCCTCGTCGTCCTCGATCAAGAAGGCCTGCACGCCTACGACCCGGCGCATGAGCTGTTGTGGCAACTCGCCGCGACACCCGGCACGAGGATCGAGGCAGTAGGTGGCGTGTTCGTGTACCTGCGCGAGCAAGGCACAGTCAGAGTCCACAACGTCGTCACAGGAGCCGTGGCCGAGGCGTATGACCCGGCGGGCGAAGGGCCGATCCTGGTCCCCTCGCACCTCACCATCGATGGTGCGGGCCTGCTGCTGCACGGACGAGACCATCTGATCGCGACCATCCCAGAACCACCCGACACCGATGATCAATCGGCGCCGTGACATCAAAAACCTCGGCCTGGCATCGTGATCGACGCGCTCGCGACCGCCGAACCGCCCGCGCAACACAGGGCCGAAATCGTCGGGACAGCTCGTGAGTGACCAGCCTGCTGCCTCTAGCCTTGCCGTGCGACCGGACCAGCTAGCGGCTGGCCACCGGCGGGCGGTTTGCTCGGCACCAGCTCGGCGGGCCGACACTGGGAGGGCGCTGCTCCCGTTGTGGGCGGCGATTCCAATAGCACTGGCTGGCGGCCTCGCCCTGGACGCATCCTTCCCTTCACTGGGGTGGTGGCCGTTCGCATTCGTGGCCGTCGCGCTCGGTCTGATGGTCCACGTTGGCCGTGGCCTGCTCGGCTCGTTCGCAGTAGGCGCGGCATTCGGTGCCGCGTTCTTCTTCCCCCATGTGTCATGGGCGGGCGCATTCCTCGGCGACCACCCGTGGTCGTGGGTGCCGTGGATCGCGCTCGCCAGCGCGCAGACGGTGATGATGGCGGCCTTGTCGCCGCTCATCACGCTTGCCTACCGCTGGCTGCCCCGATGGCGCGACTCCCTGGTGACCAGGCTGATGCTACTTCCCGCGCTGGTCGCTGGGGTGTGGATGTCACGAGAACTCGTTCTTGGGTCCTGGCCCTATGGCGGCTTTCCCTGGGGTCGGCTCGGCATGAGCCAGTCCGAAAGCCCGATCGCGCCGGTCGCCTCGTGGGTGGGTGTCACGGGACTCGGGTTCCTCATGGTGGCCCTGTGTGCCACCACCGTCGAAGCCGCACGCTACGCCTGGCGCAGTCCGTCTCGGTGGGCGGCGTTTGTGCCCGGTGCGGCCTTCATGATCTTGCTGGCGATCACGCCGCAGTTCACCACCACACCCGCCGGGTCGATCCGCGTCGGCGCAGTCCAAGGCGACGGTCCAGCGGCCTACGCCGACCAGCACGCACCCGGCGCCGTGACCGCCTCCCAGCTCACCGCCTCCGCCCCCTTGGAGAGCAACCAGGTCGATCTGGTGCTGTGGCCAGAAGGCGGCGTCGACAGCGACCCCAACGCCGACCCGCAGACCGCGCAGACACTGAGCGAGGCGGCCAGTCGCTATGACGCCCCGATCCTCATGAACGCCGCATCAGCCCAGCACGACGGCGTCTACAACACCTCCTTCCTCTGGACCCAGGACGGCCCTACTGCCTCGCACTCCAAACGCAACCCGGTCCCCTTCGGAGAGTACGTGCCCCACCGGTCCTTCTACGCTACGATCGCGCCCAGCCTCGTCGAACTGCTGCAACGCGAATACACCGCAGGGACCGACAGCCCCGTCATCCCGATCGCAGATGCCTCCGTAGGCCTGGCGATCTGCTTCGACGTCGCCTTCGACGAGGTGATCTGGGAGGGCGCCCACGACGGCGCCCAGGTCTACATGTTCCAGACCAACAACGCCGACTTCCGCGGCACCGACGAGAACCTGCAACAACTCGCCTTCGCCCGAATGCGCGCAATCGAGACCGGACGCAGCGTCATCAACCTCTCCACCACCGGCACGAGCCAGGTGTTCGCCCCAGATGGCACCACCATCGACTCGCTGCCTGTCGACGAACCAGGACTCATGATCGCCGACGTCGAGCTGCGCGATGGCACCACCGCCGCAGTGGCGCTCGCCCCGTCCATCCAAGGCTCCATCGTCACTGGAACTCTCCTTGCCCTGGCACTGCTGGCGGCCTCCACCCTCCGCAGCGCCGGTGCAGGCGCGGGTCGATCCGCACTCTTGCTCCGCCGGCCTGTCGGCTAGCCGAACTTGCAGATACCCCCAGGGGTATGAGAGCGTAGAAATACCCCCAGGGGTATTTCTTATCACGTGTAGAGGAAGGAAATGACTGTGCTGCTTGAACGCATCTATGACGAGGACCTGGCGCAGGCCGGCTACTTCATCGGCTGCCAAGCCAGGAGTGAGGCTGTGGTGATCGATGCCCGTCGCGATATCGCGGAGTACCAGGCGCTCGCGGCCAAGCACGGCATGCGGATCGTCGCAGTGACCGAGACTCACATCCACGCCGACTACCTCTCCGGCACCCGAGAGCTGGCCGCCGCCACGGGCGCGGAGGTCTACGTCTCCGGGGAGGGCGGAACTGACTGGCAGTACGGCTTCGAGGCCCAACGCCTCCATGACACCGACACGATCTCGATCGGCAACATCACGATCCAGGCACGTCACACACCCGGTCACACCCCGGAGCACCTGGTGTTCCTGGTCACCGACGGCGCCTTCGCCGACGAGCCGGGCTACCTGATCTCCGGCGACTTCGTGTTCGCCGGCGACCTGGGCCGCCCCGATCTGCTGGATGAGGCCGCCGGTGGCGTGGATACCCGGTTTGAGGGCGCCCGGCAGTTGTTCGCCAGTCTGCGGGAGGTGTTCTTGACGCTGCCTGATCACGTGCAGGTCTATCCCGGTCACGGTGCGGGCAGCGCCTGCGGCAAGGCGCTCGGCGCGCTGCCGTCGACCACGGTCGGGTACGAGCGGACCAACGCCTGGTGGAGCCGGCACCTCGCGGCCGATGACGAGCAGGGGTTCATCGACGAGCTGCTGGACGGTCAGCCCGACGCGCACGCCTACTTCGCCCGGATGAAGAAGCAGAACCGCGAGGGTCCCACCGTCCTCGGAGAGCGCACTCCCATTGCGGAGCTGGCGATCGAGGACGTGGCCGCACGGCTGGAGCGTGACGAGATCACCTTCGTCGACACCCGCCCACCCGCCCGCGCCCACGAGGGCACGGTCGCGGGCTCGCTGAACATCCCCGACGGCCCCAAGTCCGCCACCTACGCCGCCTGGGCCTACGACCCAGAGACCGACTCCCGCCCGATGGTGGTCCTGGCCGACGACCAGGACGCGGCGCAGTGGTTCGCGGACCGGCTGCTGCGGGTGGGGATCGACCAGATCGCCGGCTACGTCACCACGATCGAGGGGCTGCCCCATTTCGTGCCGCCGCTCCTGGACCCCGCCGATCTGGAGGGTTTCGATGCCGCGCTGCTGCTGGACGTGCGCCAGCGCGGTGAGTACGCCGATGGTCACATCCCCGGCGCGACCCAGCTCAGCGCCGCCCGCGTGCTGTGGCATCAGGACGAGCTTCCCGGTTCGGGGACGATCGTGACCTACTGCCAGTCCGGGATGCGCAACACGGTCGCCGCCAGCGCGCTGCGGCGAGCCGGTCACGACGTCGTGGAGCTGGACGGCAGCTACAACGCCTGGAACGCCTGGCGGCAGATCCAGGCCGAGCCCGCCCGTTCCTGACCGACACCCCACCCGATCTCCGCGCGCCGTCTCCTTATGGGAACGCGCTCGCGCACCAGCCATCCCGACCGGCGCCGCCGGTGTGCCGAGCCGCCGCTTCTCGGGCGTCTGGCACCGTCTCCGATCCGAAAGGAAACCCCTGCTCATGGACGATCACTCCGCTGCCCTGAAGACGATCTCTGCTGAGGAACTCGCCCAGTGGTCCGAGCTGCACGAAGACCTGACCATCATCGATGTCCGCTCGCCTGCCGAGTTCGAGACCATGCACATCCACGGCTCCTACAACGTGCCGTTACCGTTGCTGACCGAGCACGCTGCAGACCTGGCCGACCGACTCGGGCACCGCGCGGTGCTGGTGTGTCAGACAGGTAACCGCGCCACCCAGGCCCAGCAGCGACTGGCCGGGATCGGCGTGCAGACCGCGACCGTGCTCACCGGCGGTGTCCCCGCGTTCGAAGCCGCGGGAGGGCAGGTCGTGCACGGCACGGCCCGATGGAGTATCGAACGGCAAGTGCGGTTCACCGCGGGGCTGATCGTGCTGGCCGGTCTGCTGCTGGCCGAGTTCGTGTGGCCCGGTGCACGGTTCGTCGCGTACGCGATCAGCGCCGGACTCGTCGTCGCCGCACTCACCGACTCATGCCTGATGGGGCAAGTCCTGTCCAGGATGCCGTGGAACAAGGTCAAGGCCAGCCCCACCGCCCAGAACGCGATCAGCTCCATCCCGGTCGCGCCCCAGCAGCTGTGAACCGGGTCCGCGCTCACGCATCGACCCGCCGACAGGTCACCGGGTGGGGTGGACAAGGATGAGCGGGGCACTGATCCTCACGCTCGTGCTCGCCGCGCTGGTAGGGCTTGCCCTGGGAACGCTCGGAGGCGGGGGGTCGATCCTCACCGTCCCGCTGCTCACCTACGTCGCCGGCATGCCACCGAAAGAGGCCATAGCCGCCTCACTGCTGGTCGTCGGCGTCACCTCCATCGCCAGCCTCGTCGTCCACGCCCGCGGACGCCGGGTCCGCTGGCGCACCGGGCTGATCTTCGGCGCCGCGGGCATGATCGGCGCCTTCGCCGGAGGACTCCTCGGTGGCCAGCTACCGGGCACGGTGCTGATGATCGCGTTCGCACTCATGATGATCGCCACCGCTACCGCGATGATCCTCAAACGACCCGCACGCGGCGACACCCCGTCGGCCACCGAAAACGCCGCACCTGACGGGGGTCACCGTCTGCCGCTGGTGCGGACCGTGGTCGATGGCGTCGTGGTGGGACTGATCACCGGTGTCGTCGGGGCCGGCGGTGGCTTCCTGATCGTCCCGGCCCTGGTGCTGCTGGGCGGGCTCAGCATGCCGGTAGCCGTCGGGACCTCCCTGCTCGTGATCGCGATGAAGTCCTTCGCCGGACTCGCCGGCTACCTCACCACAGTCACCCTGGACTGGCCCGTCGTCGCCGCGGTCACAGCGATCGCGGTCGTCGGAGCCCTTGTCGGTGCGAAGCTGTCCGGGCGCATCCCGGCCGGGACTCTGCAGAAGGGCTTCGGTGTCTTCGTGCTGCTCGCCGGCGCCCTGGTGCTCGGGATCGAACTGCCACCGGTCGGGACCACGGTGGTCGCCGCCCTGGCCGTGCTGGTCACGACCGCGTTCCTGGTCTGCCGGTTCACCACGATCAACTGCCCCTTCCGGCTCGGGAAACCCACCCTGAGCTGACCTTCCAACGCCGAACACAGAACACAGACCGGAGCCCGTACCTATGAGCACCATCGACCTCACCGAAGACGCATTCTCGACCGCCATCGACGATCACCCCATCGTCCTGATCGACTTCTGGGCGGCCTGGTGCGGCCCGTGCCGCAGTTTCGCCCCCATCTTCGAAGCCGCCTCGGCCGAGCACACCGACATCCTGTTCGCCAAGGTCGACACCGAAGCCCAAACCTCCCTGGCCGCCGCCGCCCAGATCACCTCCATCCCGACCCTGATGGGATTCCGAGACGGCATCCTGGTCTTCTCCCAACCAGGCGCACTCCGAGCCGCCCAGCTCGATGAGGTCATCGCCCGCATCCGCAACCTGGACATGGACAAGGTCCGGGCTTCGATCGTCTCCGAGAGCAATGACGCGTCAGGTCCTGGGCGATGACGAGGATCGTCGCGGGCGGTGGGATCGCGGCTGAGATGAACCGGCGCCGCCCGAGCGTCACGCCTAGACGAGTCAACCGAGAAAGAAGGTAAATCATGTGCCGACCCGTCAAATGCAGGACCTGCGGCAAGACCACCTGGGCTGGCTGCGGCCAGCACATCGCGGATGTCAAACGCACCGTGCCTAGCGGCCAATGGTGCTCTGGCCACGAACAAGAGGAGGCGAAACCCGCAACAGGTACCCTGCTTTCCCGGCTGTTCCGACGATAGTCCGTCCATGCTGCAGTCGACCACCCGGTGCTCCGGATAGCGCTACCGCCTGCGGAAAGCGCCCACCCGGACACGCACAGTCCTACTCAACCACCTCACATATTCAACAATGCTTGGAGCGCACACGCGGCCTGAAGTGGAAGGACGCCGTTACCGAGGATCGTGAGCTGCTGATTGTCGGTCAGGCCATACGCGGGTTCGGTGACCCATTCGGCTTCAAGTCCCATGAGCCACTCCACAAACTCCGGGGCAGGTCGGGGTCCCTTCGCATGGTTCAGGAGCGCGGGGGCCGGGGCAGGTCGTGCGGTGATGTGTTGCCATCGAGCGATGGCTGCGGCGTAGCGTCCCCAGCGATGAAGATGTCCTCGATCAGGGGCCACAGCGTCTCTGACTCGTCGTCCTGCGTCGGTGAGCCATGCGGTCCGTGCAAGGCGAGATCGATGATCTGATGGGACAGCGCGATCGTGCCCTGACGGGCTCGCACCTGTTCCAGGCTCTCCCCGCCGCGGGAGGAGTCTGAGGCCAACGGCGTCCTGAACAGGGCCTTGCGCGAGGACGAAGACGCGGAACCGCTGGTGAGGTGCGCCAACTTCGGAAGCCGGTAAGCCGATCCATCGCGCATCGCGCCGCAGGTCGGCCAAGTCGCCCGCCACGGCGCCAAACGCCCGGAGAGATCGGCCTGACTCGTCTCCCAGACCCCACGGGTCGGGTTCCAGGTCGCGAACGGTTGCGGTTGCATCGTCTCTGGGGGTTGCGGTGTCGGGGTTTTGTTGGGCATCGGTTGCTCCTTCCGGGCTGGGGCGCACAGCGGGTGCCGACAGCAGCCCGCGGACGTTTTCGATCACCACGAACTTCGGTTGCAGTGCCTCGATTGCCGCTGCCATGTGCGACCAGAGTCCAGATCGGGTGCCGGGCGCGAGGCCGGCCTGCTTGCCCACGGTCGAGACGTCCTGACACGGGAACCCGCCACAGAGGATGTCCACCGGCGGCACCGTGTTCCAGTCGATGGTGGTGATGTCACCGAGGTTCGGCGCCTCGGGCCAGTGGTGGGAGAAGACTCGGGCGATGGGTTCGTTGATCTCGGAGAACCAAACGGTCTCGGCGTTGAAGACGTGCTCGACGGCGAGGTCGAGACCGCCGTATCCAGAGAACAGCGACCCGACCCGCAGAGGACGCCCCATTGAGGGGATGTGGTCGTGCATGAGAGCTCCGGCAGTTCGGTGACCCCGGACCTGAACCCCTCGCGGAGCTTTTTCACCGGGCTGATCACCTGCCAGGTGCACGAACTCGCGCACCGTCGCCGACACGCCGTCTACAACACGACGAGGGCTCGACCGCTCCCGACCGTCTGACCGAGGCCACCCCTGCCTCTGATCGGGCCCCTCTTTCAGAGCTGCCACACCTCTTGCACTTCGAGGATTAGCCGCCTGATAGTATGTTGCCTAATGAGTGAGCCAGTGGGCGCTAAGCGCGAGTTGATGCTGACGCGGATCGGCAGTGCGGAACCGATGCGTTTGGTGATGGCGCTGCTAACAACCGCAAGGGTGGTCGACGCGGCGTGCGCAGAGCTGCTGTCTCGACACGAGCTGTCGGAGGGCCGGTTGGCAGCGCTGATGGCGGTGAGTGATGCGCCAGGGGTCACGCCCGCGCAGTTGGCAGACCGGCTTGTAGTGACCCGTGCGACTGTTACCGGACTTATGGATGGCTTGGAGAGACTCGCACTGATCAAGCGGATCAGCGATCCCGCTGATCGACGCTCCCTTGGGTTGCGCGCTACCGCCAAAGGAGAGGATCTGATCAACGATCTTGCCCCGCTCTATGCGACGCGCCTAGAGCAGGTCGCCGACGGCATCGCCCCGGACCATCGTGATGTCGCGCTCGGCGTGATGTCAGTCATGCAGCGCAACGTCATGCAGGTTGCGTCGTGACGCGCGTGCGCCATCAGGTTGCGCCCGAGCGTCGGAACGCGCGGGGTCTATTGCGCAGGTCCTCGCTGCGTGGTTCAGGCTGCCCGCTTCCAGCAGGACGATCGATCACTCGTCGAGGCCTCTTCGCGGGCGCGCGGCGACGACAGGAACTTGAAGAGCACCATGAGAGTGTGGCTACGACGATGGATGATGAGAGGCCAGTATGAGCGCAGTTCGAATTGGGTCCCACACTGTTACGTCGTCGGAAGTCCTTCGGAGTTACTGGACCTTCGCTACTGAGCGCCAACGCGTCTATCACGCACGGCTGACTGGACTCCCCGCCCCATGGACGAACGATGAGGTCATATCCCGCTACCGGTTCACCAATGCCTACCGTGCCGCTGACCGCGTGTCGCAGGATCTGATCCGCGTGATCTACAACGGGCCGCAGAAGCCAGAGGACGTTCTTCTAAGAACCCTCGTATATCGGTTCTTCAACAAGCCCTCCACATGGGCGGCGCTGGAAGCAGTCAAAGGCAGGGTGACCTGGGATTCCTTCAGCAGCGAAGACTATGCAGCGAGCTTGGACCACATGCTTGCGCGGGGCCAACGTGTCTACTCGGCGGCGTACATAGTTCCGCCACCACCGTTTGGCGCCGTGAGGAAGCACCGGAACCATCTGCTCTTGGTGGAGCACATGATGCGGGACGGTCTAAGCGCCAAGCTGGCACGTGCGAGTTCGTTGAAGGCGGTGTACGAGCTGATCAGTTCATACCCGTCTCTGGGGCCATTCCTTTCCTATCAGTTGACGATCGACCTGAACTACTCCACGCTCATCGATTTCGACGAGAATGATTTCGTGGTCGCGGGTCCGGGTGCGCGTAGCGGCATCGCGAAGTGTTTCCCGGATACTGGCCCTCTGCAATCGGAAGACATCATCCGTTGGATGGTTGAGACTCAGCAGGAGCAGTTGGCAGCCCTGGATCTGGACTTTCAGGATCTGTTCGGGCGTCCACTGAAGTTGATCGACTGTCAGAATCTCTTCTGCGAGACAGATAAGTACGCGCGTGTGGCGCATCCGACTCGTCAAGGTGTCGGAAACCGGACTCGGATCAAGCAGCAGTTCGCCCCGGAAGGTCCACTCTCGGCACCATTCTTCCCTCCGAAGTGGCAGGTCAACCCGACAGCCAACTCTGATGCGATCCAGGAGTGCGCAGCTGAGATGGCTTTGGTCTGAACGCTACATCGCACCAGCGTCCTGTTCGGATTCTTGGATCAGGTCGGCATCCGCAAGAGCTGAGATAATGAACTCGTGTGTCTCCTCCTTGGAGAGAGGCGGCACTGTGATTACGGTCCCAGTGTGCTCAGCAGCTAGTTCCCGGTAGCCTTCCGCTACGCCGGCGACGTTGTTAAGGTCTTCATCGCGGGGCGTGAGAAAAAGGAAGATGGCAGAAGCGGTGATCGGCTTCCACACACAGTCGATTAGTTCGCGGAAGGATGTCTTCGACAGGCCGCTGGCGGGGATGTCACCTCCGTACCAGCCGTAGGCCATCGTGGACCACCACCATCTGTCCAAGACCAAGGCCCCCGAACGGGTGGCAGCGAGTAGCGCTGTCATGTTCTCGCTGTGGCTTGTGAGGTGAGCGAGTTGTCTGCCTAGCCCAGACTTGGGCTTTTGGGTTTCAAGAATCTGGTAGAGGTCGCGGGTGAAGTCGGTCAATCCCGAGGGCATGTGGGTAACGAGGGTCTCTTCTGGCGATACCTTGGCCTTGAGGAGTTCACGCTGGGTCGTCTTTCCGGTCTTATCGAGCCCTTCGAGGACGATGACTGAGCCGCGGGTCAGCCTAATGGGCTTGCTCCGGGTAGAGGGCATGATCGTTCCCTTCAGCCGTTGGGAAGGTTGGCAGAACTGGCGTGGGCGGCGTCCTGGGGAGCTGTGAACGTCAAGGATCGGTCGATGAGGTCGACGTGGACGGTACCGCCACGATGCTCCTGTAGTTGCCGGAAGACGCGGTACCCGGCAAGGATTGCATACTCCCAGTCGATTGCAGACCGCCGCGACACCTCCAGGTGAGCGGTCATTTTCTGACAGGCCTTGATCACGTCGATCGGGACTCGTTCGGTGCTGGCGAAGAGGCTGTGGGAGACCGCCACTGAGAAGACGTAGGCGGTCAGTCCTTCCTCGACGACCACGGAGCGACCTCCGTCCTGGATGCGGTCAGTATCCGGGTCGCTGGTGCGCTTGGCTTTGAGAAGCCCGCGCATCGTTGGGGACCAGCCCAGGACAGCCAGGTGACCAAGGTGGAGAGCATCGTGGAAGCGGTAGTCGTCGGCATCATCGCTGTTGTCATCGAGCGGGTCTCCAACTGCTGAAGTGCCACGGTAGATCCGCACGACAGGAACTGGGCTCTTGCCACGATCGTGGTCGATTGCCTCAACGAAGGTGATGTCTAGCTTCCGTGGAATCTGCTCAGCTGCGTCGCGTCCTTCGTCGAAGAGCGGGTGCGGTGGCGGCTTGTCGGGGCGAAGGAACCGCTCTTGGGTCTTGCGGAGGTTGTCGGACAAGACCTCGTCGAGATCGAGATCGCAGCGCCGGGCGAGGGCGGCCGCGTACCAGATCAGATCGCCTAGGTCTTCGCGAACTTCTTCGCTGAAGGCCCGGTAACCCGCACTGTCTCGTTCGCGCTTTTTGTACTCGGCTGCGAGACTGCCCACTTCACCAGCTAGGCCGAGAAGTGGGAGCCCGAGGTCTTCAGGATCGAGCACGTCGGTTTCGGCCGTGAGGCGTTGATACTCGCCGATGTTCATTGCGGTTCCTCTCAGTGTTTGATCCTGACCGTGGCTGCCTGGACGGCGTGAGCGATCAGGTAGTCCATTGGAAGCCATCCGTAACCGCCTGCGCCCCAGTACGTAGTCCAGCTGTTCCTGATGAGCAGAAGTCGACCGAGATCCGCGTCAGTCTTTGCGCCGACCACCAGGACTGCGTGGTAGTCGCCGGCGGGGCTACGGATGTCTGGGACGTCGATCACGCCCTCTGCGTTCGGTCGTTCGAACTCGTTGGTGACCTCCACGACCAGCACCACCGGGCGTCCGTCGGCCAGGCTGTCTTCGAGATCGTTCTCGGTGCCGTCGTGAGCGAGTGTCAGCGGTGCGAGTGTGGCTGTGTGCCATGGCGGAGCGCCAACGGCGACGGGAGGGCTTTCAGTGCCCACGCCAAGGGTTGGGTTCCAGGGCCAGGAGGCCAGCAACGGTTGCCCACTTTCGTGTAGCGCCTCGCCTGCGTGCTGGAGCAGCATGCCTCCAGCTGACACGTGGCTCCGTTGCGAGGCGTGCCACCAGATGGCCTCCGGCGCCAGCGCGGAGGGGTCTGGCCGAGTAGCAATCGCTTCGTGTGCGTGGCTCAACGCAAATGGGAGACACACGGGCCGGGCGCCTTGATCCATCAGGGAGCTGGTAACGAGTGGGCGAAGATCTATGGCTGGCCTTGCGTTCGCCTCCGGCAGGACGCTTTCCTGCTGCTCAGAGGTCACGTCCACTCGCCTCCGCCCAGGTCGCTGTGATCATCTTCTTCGATCAATGCCTGTTCAAGGAGCAGACGGCGGCGTCGGACTTGTGGCGGCTCGGTGACTTCGACGCTGAGGTTGAACGTGGCCGCTGCCTGGGCGTGCGGGTCGACGGCGGAGGTATAGGTGAGATCCAGCTCAAGTGAGCCAACACCGCTTGCTTGCAGCGCGAGGAGCCGTTCGCCCGTTGCTGCGGCCGGGATCATCGATGGCTCCAGCCCGGCTGGTTGCCCTATGTGTTCGGAGTCGAGTTCGGTTTGTACAGATTCCGGGAGTGCTACGTTCTGCCGACCGGCGATCGCTCGGCGTACGCTCCTGATCTCGGATGGTGCGATGCGTGCCCAGCCCGCGGTGAAATGGTCCTCGACGCAGACCAGCCGCGCCGAAACCGGCTCTAGTGCCGATCGCGACTCGTCCGGGAGCCCGGTTGCGTCCTGATCCGAGTGTTGCGAGGTGTCGTCACCCTGACTCTCGAACCTGGGCAAGATTCGACGTCTATCGCTGTTCCCGGGAATCCGCGCCAAGGCACGGTCAATCGATGCGGTCGACCGGTGTACCGGCCGTCTCGTCACACCCTCTGGACCCTCCCCGGATGCTCGAACGACGTCGGTGAAAGGTCCGGGCTCGGGACTAGAGACATGCAACGAGCGGGCGGAGATCTCGTGCTCGGTCATCCAGCGATAGGCAGTGGTCCTATTCTCAGGCAGGGTGATGACGAGCTCATCCCCCTCAGTGACGCGCACCTGCGTTCCTCCCGCGGTGAGACCGACTGGCCACACGTCAACGGCACCGCGAGGTCGGTGCCCATGGCACAGCTCCGTCTTGGCCTGAACAGGCTTGCGTCTAAGCAGATCGTCGCGTGTTGCGGTGCTGATGATGTCCAAGTTCGAGAGCTGGCGAGAGGCTGCTTCGTAACTTGCTCCCATGTCTCGGGCGACGAGGTAGACCGCCGGAGCGGTGGCGCTAACGTCGTCGGTGACTCCATGGCGTGCGCAGGCTGCAAAAACGAGAGGGGGCGGCATCAGAAGCTGTCCCGCGAACAGTTGGGCGAGCTGCTCGCGGTCGCCAGTGGGATAGAAGATGTCCTCCTCGCTGTCGAATGCCGGCTCGTTAATGTCGAGGACCCAGTGCCCAATCTCGTGCGCTGCGGTGTACCGCTGGACCGCTGGACCGCGCTGAGTCGTGAGCATGATGCCGCCGTTCCCCTTGGGCACGGACGCACCCAGGAGGTTGTCGAGGCGATTGAAGACCAGCCATAGTCCTAGTCGATCGACGATGTCGAAGACGTCGACAGCCTCCGCCTGGTCGATCTCCAGGTCGTTGAGGAGGTCATCGGCCGCTTGCAGAGCGTTCCGGCGTTGCGCGATGCTGGCCATGGTCATCCACCTGGTTCGTCGTCAGGCTCGCTGGCTGTCGAGTCTCCAGCGGAGGACCGCCGCAACTGAGACTGATTTGCCTCCCCACGACGAACCGGGAGCGGTCGACTCCGAGCTACGGGTGGCGCATCTCCAGCAGCAAGGAACTGCGCGAAGCGGAGTACCTGCTCCTTGTCGTCGATTGACAGTTGCGCGGTCGCGCGGAAAAGTGCCGAATCCTCGGCGCTAGTTTCGTCGAGCGACTCTGGACCCTCGCCAAGTAGCCATGAAACCTCACGCCGGTAGAGCCGCGCCATCCGCCGGAGTTCTAAGGCCGTGACATTCCGTTTTCCGGCTTCCATCGCGATCACGCTCGTCCGCGGGATTCCCAAAGCCGAAGCAACGTCTTCCTGGGTCAGGCCAAGGGTTTCGCGAGCTGATCGTAGCCTCTGGGCGACCTCGGCTTGCTCGGTCCTACTGTCCTTGTTTTTCTCCATCAGCTTATTGGCCAACCCTTCCTGATCTATGGGGTTACGAGAGGAGTTGTTGTGCTTCCCGGTTCCCGCGTCGGAAAGCCATCAGTGACCGCTAAACGAACGGCGGTCTGGGCGGGGCTCTCAGAGATCGCACCGGCCCCGAGCGCCACGACGAACGCCAGAGCAAAGTCGGTCTCGTGGGTCAGCGACAGCGCAAGGCTGTTGATCTCGGCTTCTGCGGCGTATGCTGCCGCGCTCGCCCGAAGGTGCAGGGTGGGGGCTTCGCCCTCCACGGCTTGAACCTCGATGTCTAGTGGGTCGACTTCTCCGAGCCCGTGTCCCAGTGCCTTCATCGCTGCTTCTTTGGCGGCCCATCGGGCAGCGAGGCGTGGCACCGATCCCGCGCAGTAGGTCTGCTCGGCCTCAGTCCAGCAGGAGTCGAGGAACGTGGTCTCGGATGTTTCCAGCATGTTCGCGAGTTCACGGATATTGACCATGTCGACTCCGACTCGCAGCAGAGAGGCATTCATCGCTGTGCCTTTCCACCCGCGGCGGAGATTAGTTCAGCCACGCCCGCTTTGGTGTAGGTGCCTTGCTCGCAATCAGCCATCGTGGCGTGGACGACCAGCTCGCCGACAGCGAAGCCCGACTGCTGCGCCAAGAATCCCAGCAGGCGGCTCAGGCCGAGCAGGTTGCCGTACGCTTTGGTAACCAAGAATTGGTGTCGATACACCGCAGCCATACTCAGCCGACCTTCGAACACAGTTAGGTCAATGTGGACGAGGCACGGGAATCCGCGAGAACGGCGGTCGTTGGCGGCGTACACCTGCACCCCGGCGGGTTCTCCGTCCAGGAGACCCTCGGCCTCTCCGCCGACCACGATGTCCTCCAGGTTCCGTTTCCGATGGTTAGCGTCGAGCGCTCGACGCAGAGTCGTTACTCGGTCGGCGAGTTGGTTCCGGCCACCGCCGGTTTTGCCGGGCCAGCTCACCATGCGGCCGAAGTACGTGCCTCGGGCATTTGCGGTGTCGGTGCGTAGCACCGGCAGCATGTCGGTGTAGGCCTCGTAAAGGTCGTCCGCTGCGACGTCGAGCGCGATCTTGGCTGGACCATCAAGGTTTGAGCGGTAGGCGTAGCCAGGGTCTGAATAGAGGTCGTTGGGAAACAATGTGCCCGCGACGGTTTCCACCGTCTGCACACGGGTACCCGCACGGCGGCCGTCGACCAGCAGATCGTCGATGGCCTTCCGAATAGTCGGGTCCTCATCAGACAGTGGGTCCGTTATCGTGCTCATCATGTTGATGGCGTAGCCGCCCGCTGCGTAGACCTCTTCGAGTGTTCGAAGCCACGCTTCGCTGAGGTTCCCGACTGGCTCGACGTATCCACTCATGGCTTACCGGTCCCTTGCTTCTTGGAGATTGCGACGTTCAGCAGCTCCGCTAGGCCGGAGGTGCTGCGTAGGCTCTCTCGGCTCGGAACCTTGGACAGTCGCACCAGCTTGCCTCCGTACGCATCAGTGATCTTTCCGATCAACCACACGGCCAGGTGGCTCGTGATCCGCAACCCGCCGTCCCCGTGGCGCTCACCCAACTGGAGTTGGGCATCCGGAAGGTCTTTCAAAGCGCCGAGCAGGGACTCAAGAACTTGCTGGATCTCGCTCTTGTCGGCCCCGGCTAGATGGGCCGCTTCCAACCCCGCGACGCTGGCTACGCGGTCCTTGAGGCTGCGCGGCGCGATGGGAGGTGTCGTCGCAGGCGCTTGCGGCGGGAAGAAGGGTGACCCCTGTTCCGTCGATGCTGCGCCAGCGTGCGATGTCATGACATCTAATGTCGCATTTCCCGACATCGACGTCAAGGGGAACCGCGAGAGATCTGCTGACAGTTGCTGATCGTGCGCGCGAGTGAGTTCGGCTCTCCCGCCTCGATGGGGCGCATCAATCTAGGTTCACCGGGCGGGATGGGCGTGCACCTCCTCAGCGTGACGGTGTCGATGCGGGTGATGAGTGCTGGGGATGGCTACAAGTACCTCCTGCGCACGGTCGCTGCCGCAGACGGCGACCGGTCCCTCTCGACGCCGCTGACGCGTTACTACGCGGACGAAGGTACGCCGCCTGGGCGGTGGCTAGGTTCTGGTGTTGTTGGGCTTGGGGGTGGCCGGCTTGCTGTGGGTGATCGGGTCTCGGAGGCGCAGCTTCAGTTGCTGGTCGGCATGGGCCGTGATCCGGTGACCGGTGAGCCGTTGGGTAAGGCGTTCCCGCAGTACGCGCGGCTCGGCGACCGCATCACCAAGCGAACCGAGGCACTGCCGAGCGAGCTGGGGCCGGCGGGGCGGGCGGAGGCGGTCGCGCAGATCGAGGCCGAGGAGACCGCGCGGGGAAACCGGCGTGCTGTGGCGGGGTTCGACTACACCTTCAGCGTGCCGAAGTCGGTCTCAGTGCTATGGGGTGTCGCCGACGCGGGAACGCAGGCGTTGATCGCTCGGGCACATCATGACGCGGTCGCGGAGGTGGTGGACTTCATGGAGCGTGAGGTCGCCGCCACCCGAACCGGCACTACCGCCGGGGACGGCGCGGTCGCGCAGGTCGACATCACAGGGCTGGTCGCGACCGAGTTTGATCACTACGACTCCCGCGCCGGTGATCCGCAGCTCCACACCCATGTCGTGGTCTCCAACAAGGTGCAGACCGCGTTCGACGGGAAGTGGCGGTCCTTGGATGGTCGTCCGATGCACGCCGCCGTGGTCGCCCTGTCCGAGCACTACAACGCGGTCCTGGCCGACCGGCTTACCCGCACCTTCGGCTTCGCCTGGGAGACCCGGCAGCGAGGACGCGATCGCAACCCAGCGTGGGAGGTCACCGGGGTACCGGAGGAGCTGATCGCGGCGTTCTCCACCCGCTCCCACGACATCGAGGCCGAGACCGACCGGCTCATCGCAGAGCACACCGCCAAGCACGGGCGCAGGCCGTCGAAGGCGACGATCGTGAAGCTGCGCGCCCAAGCCACCCTGGCGACCCGACCGGACAAGCAGGTGCGCTCCCTGGCCGACCTCACCACAGAATGGCGCACCCGCGCCTCCGGCGTCCTGGACCAGGACGCGACCGGGTGGGCGAGCGAGGTGACGAACAATGACGCAGCACAGGTCCTACGAGCTGACGACGTGCCGTTGGAGGCGATCGCCGAACTCGGCCAGACCGTGGTCGGCGTGGTGGGTGAGAAACGCTCGACCTGGCGCAGGTGGAACCTGCACACTGAGGCTTCCCGGCAGACGATGGCCTGGCGCTTCGCCACCGTGCGTGACCGGGAGGCCGTCGTGGGGATGGTCGCCGACGCGGCCGAGCAAGCCTCGCTGCGGTTGACGCCGCCCGACCTCGCCACCTCACCGGCAGTGTTCCGGCGAGTGGACGGCACGAGCGTGTTCCAGCCCAAGCACTCGACCGTGTTCTCCTCCGAGTTGTTGCTGGCCGCTGAGGACCGGTTGTTGGACCGCTCCCGCGCCAGGACGGGACCGACAGTTCCGGTGGCGACGGTGGAGGGGATCACCGCGCGGCCTGATGCCGAGGGACGGATGCTCGGCGAGGATCAGGCCGACGGGCTGATGAAGATCGCCGTGTCCGGTCGGATGCTCGATGTGCTGGTCGGGCCTGCCGGTGCCGGTAAGACGACGGCGATGTCGGCCTTGCGGCGTGCGTGGGCTACCGAGCATGGCAAGGGCTCCGTGGTCGGGCTTGCCCCGTCCGCGGTGGCCGCGCAGGTCCTCGCCGACGATCTGGGTATCCAGACCGAGAACACGGCGAAGTGGTGGCAGAACCACCTCGTCCAAGGCACGACGTTCGAGGCCGGTCAGCTCGTCATCATCGACGAAGCCTCCCTCGCCGGCACCCTGTCCCTGGACCGCATCACCCACCTCGCCGAACAAGCGGGGGCGAAGGTGCTGCTGGTGGGTGACTTCGCTCAGCTCCAGTCCGTAGACGCCGGCGGCGCCTTCGGACTGCTCGTGGGCGACCGGGACGATGCGCCCGAGCTGGTCGACGTCCATCGATTCACCAACGCCTGGGAGAAGAGCGCGTCTCTCGCGCTCCGGCATGGGCGTACCGAGGTGATTGACACCTACCTCGACCATGACCGCATCCGAGAGGGCGATGCCGAGGCGATGACTAATGCCGCCTACGCCGCTTGGCGGGTGGACCGGAGTCAGGGGTTGGTGTCGTTGTTGATCGCTGAGACCCGCGATGACGTGACCACTCTGAACCAGCGCGCCCGTGCTGATCTAGTTCTCGACGGCACCCTGACGCCAGGTCAGGAGGTTGAACTCACAGACGGGACCACGGCGGGGGTCGGGGACACGATCATCACCCGCCGCAACGACCGCCGCCTACGCAACGGCAAGGGCTGGGTCCGCAACGGCGACACCTGGACCATCAAGGACGTCCGCGACGACGGCTCGGTCGCCATCCGCAAGACCGGCCGCCGGTTCGGCGGCTCCATAGTCCTCCCGGCCTCGTATGTGGCCAATCATGTCGATCTGGGTTACGCAGTCACGGCCCACAGGGCGCAAGGCGTCACCGTCGACGCCTCACACGTCCTTGTGGAACCGACCACCACGCGGGAGAACTTGTACGTCGCGATGACCCGCGGCAAGCACGCCAACCGGGCCTACGTGATCCTCGACCGGGCCGACGACCACGCTAGCCCGCATCCGGGCGACAACCCCGACGCCACCGGCCGGTCCGTCCTATATGGCGTCCTGCAACACGTCGGTACCGAGCTGTCCGTACACGAGACCATCACTGCCGAGCAGGAGCACTGGGGCTCGATCGCTCAGCTTGCTGCTGAGTACGAGACCATCGCCGCCGCAGCCCAGCAAGACCGCTGGGCCACACTCATCCGCGACTCGGGTCTCAGCGAGGAACAGGCCAACACGGTGATCGAGTCTGACGCATTCGGGGCACTGTCCGCCGAACTCCGCCGAGCAGAAGCCAACCATCACGACCTCGACCGCTTGCTCCCGCGCCTGGTCGCCGCGCGAGGATTCGAGGACGCTGATGACATCGACTCCGTCCTTCACCACCGCGTCGCCCGTGCCACCGCACGGCCAGCAGGCTCTGGTCGCCTCCGCAAGCCACCGCGACTAATCGCCGGGCTCATCCCACACGCTGGAGGATCTATGACCGAAGACATGCGCCAAGCGCTCGATGAACGACGCGAGTTGATCGAACAGCGGGCCGATGCCGTCCTCGATACCGCCCTCGACGACAAAGCCACGTGGACGAAACCACTCGGGACACCACCTCGCCATCAGGCGAAGCAACGGACCTGGCGTCGGCATGCTCGCACCATTGCCGCCTACCGGGACCGCTACGGCATCACCGACAACACGCCCCTGGGCGCGGCACCGGAGAGCACGGCACAGAAGATCGACAGAGCCAGAGCAGAGGCCACACTCCGCCAGCTCGCCCCCGTGCAGGAACCCGACCAGCAGCGTCCTCCGACCGCTCCGGTACGCCGCGGACCGAGCCTTTGAAGCCTTCCAAGTGCGCCGGATCCCCGAGCTGGCGAGAACGCATCACATGCGTACCGTCTCGAAGCACCCTGGGTGCTTCGCCGAAGGCACGTTCAGAGGGAAGGACCATTGCGTCGGGCGACCCGGGTCGCCTGGTCGCGGATGAACGCTGCGCCCAGCGGCGATCGCTGCGGACTGTCGCGGCGGTCCTGTCCCACGTGGAGCATGTTGGTGATCTGGCCAGCATCGGTGACGATGCGTGCCTGCCCATCACCGATCAACTCATGGGGTCCGACACTGGCGGCGCTGGTCACCGGGCCAGGGACCGCACCAACATGACGGCCCAGCTCATGCGCCCACTGCGCCGTACGCAGAGCACCTGTACGCGCGCCGGCCTCGACCACGACCGTCGTGCTCGACAGCGCAGCCAGTAGCCTGCCGCGAGCCAAGAACCTGTGCCGCGTCGGTGCAGTGCCCGGCGCAGTCTCGCTGACCAACAGCCCCACGCTGGCGATCCGGTCCAGCAGCTCTCGATGCCCGGCCGGATACGGCCGATCCACACCACCAGCCAAGACCGCGATCGTGTCCCCACCGGCAGCCAGAGCCGCGCGGTGCGCGGCACCCTCGATCCCGTACGCGCCACCAGCCACGACTACGCGCTCGTCCCGAGCGAACTAGGTGGCGAAGTCGGTGGCGACATGCTCCCCGTAGGACGTCGCGGCCCTGGACCCAGTGATCGTCACCAGGTCCGACAGCGGACGGGACAAGAACGAGTCCGCCCCACGCGTCCACAACACAAACGGTGCCCGATCACCCAGGCCGCCCACCGCCGACGGCCAGTGCCTGTCACCGGGGACCAGAACGCCGATCCCATCCCGTTCAATGCGACGGAGGCGCTCTGCCAGCTCATCGGGCCGTGACACCGCGCTCAACCGGTCGCGCCAGACCTGCGCATCCACCCGGTCCAAGTCCGGCACCTTCCCCTCGCCCTCCAGGACCCCCAGCGTCTCCGCCCCACCCAGGCGAGACAGCAACCGCCCCGTCACCGCATCGTCGGGCTCAGCCAGCATCGACACCAGTATCCGCGCCGTGCGGTCATCCTTCGCAAGATCGCCGAACGAGGTCATGATCCGGTTCCTCTCGGTGAGACGTCACCGAGGAGGTACGCGCGCAGCGACGGGTTTCCGCATCGCCGCTGCCGAGAGTAAAGTGGAGGCAAGTAGAGGCGACTTTCATCAATGTGTCGCCGTCGCCCCAGTGCGATGGCACGACCGCCTGGAACCACCTCGGGTAGTCCTTCAAGGTTCTTTGTCGCCAGAACTGTGGAGAGGACTGCCATCATGTTCCGACTCATCTGGGCCGCCAGTGTTCACACCCGGTACTTCCTGCGCCGGTACATGCCCACCAACACCTTGCTTGATGTCGTCCGCACCCGTCGCGGCCTCAAGTGGGGCGTGCCCGTCATGCTTCTGGCGATCCCATACCTCTACGTCGCCGGCGTCCTCACCGTGGTCATCCGGGACGGTGGACCCGGATGGCTCAACCTGTTGGTGATCCTCGCTATCTGGAACGCTTTGAAGATGATCTGGATCGGCCCGATCAGCCTTGTCCTCTTGGTGCGCGCCCGTCTTCGAGAGCTAAGCGAGCGTCGCGCGTCGTGGGCATCCACCGCGTCGACCGATGAGAGCCAGAACCTCGCCGACGCTGCGCTCGGAGCGCACTGAGACTGTCCACACGTCGAGCCTGCCGGTCAGTCGACGGACTCGTACAGCTCTAGCCACCGTTCCTCCAACTGCGCTACCTCGGCCTCCAACTCACGCAGTTCGTCGGTACGCCGTTGCAGGCCGTCGTAGTCGCTCTGATCGTGCTCGGCTAGGCGCCGGTGCACTGTCTCGATGCTGCCTGAGACTCTCTCTAGCCGACGCTCGATCGCGCTGATCTCCTTCTGGGCCGCTCGGCGCTCCGCACCGGACAGCGCCGACGCCGCCTCATGCTCGTCTGTCGCGGTCGTGAGATCGGGCCTGTCAGTCGGCGTGCTCGCCTGTTCCTGGCGCAGCCGCAGGTACTCATCGACCCCGCCCGGCACATGCCGCAGACGACCGTCCAGGATCGCGTACTGCTGATCGGTGACCCTCTCCAGCAGATACCGGTCGTGGGACACGACGATCAACGTTCCCGGCCAGGAGTCCAGCAAGTCCTCCATTGCGGTGAGCATCTGAGAATCAACGTCGTTCGTAGGCTCATCTAGAGCGATGAGATTAGGTTCGCTCAGCAGCAACAGCAGCAGTTGCAACCGCCGCTTCTGGCCTCCAGAGAGATCGTCCACGCGGGCGGAGAGCTGTTCGCGGGCGAAGCCGAGGCGTTCGAGCAGCTGCGCTGGCGTGTGGTCTTTACCGTCAATCGTGAACGTGGTCTTGGTCCGTGCCAGCACCTCACGTACTCGATCCCCGCTGATCTCGGCGAGCTGGGAGAACTGCTGGTCCAGCACGCCGATCCGCACGGTCTTGCCGACCTTGACCCGTCCGGTCGTCGGCTGGAGGGTGCCGCAGATCAGTCCCAGCAGGGTCGACTTGCCCGCCCCGTTCGCGCCGAGGATGCCGGTGCGCTCACCGGGCGCGAGCCGCCAGGTGATGTCCCGCAGCACCTCGTCGTCGCCGAAGCTCACCGAGGCGTCCTCGATGTCCACCACATCCTTGCCCAGCCGGGCGACGGCCAGACGTTGCAACTCGATCGGGTTGCGCACCGGGGGAACGCCCTCGATGAGCTGGTTCGCCGCATCGATGCGGAACTTCGGCTTCGACGTGCGAGCCGGGGCGCCGCGGCGCAGCCACGCCAACTCCTTGCGCATGAGGTTCTGCCGCTTCGCCTCAGTGGCCGCAGCCATCCGGTCGCGCTCGACCCGCTGGAGCACATAGGAGGCATACCCGCCCTCGAACGGCTCCACGATCCCGTCGTGGACCTCCCAGGTCTCGGTACACACCTCGTCCAGGAACCACCGGTCGTGGGTGATCACCAGCAGACCACCGGCGTTCTTCGCCCACCGACGCTTCAGGTGCTCGGCCAGCCAGGCGACGCCCTCGACGTCCAAATGGTTCGTCGGCTCATCCAGAGCAATCAGATCCCAATCGCCCACCAGCAGCGCGGCCAGTGCCACCCGGCGCCGCTGCCCACCACTCAGCTCGCCGATCTTCGACTCCCACGAGATATCGGAGGCCAGGCCGCCGATCACATCGCGGACGCGCGCATCGCGCGCCCACTCGTGCTCCGGCCCATCGCCCACGATCGAGCGGCCGACGGTCTCTTCGGCGTCGAGGTCGTCGCGCTGATCCAACACCCCGAACCGCACACCACTGCGCCGCGTCACCCGGCCCGCATTCGGCTCGATCTGTCCCGACAACATCCCCAGCAGGCTCGACTTGCCGTCACCGTTGCGACCGACGATCCCGATCCGATCGCCTTCCTCCAGCCCGAGCGTCAACGACTCGAACACCACCCGCGTCGGGTACTCCAAACTGAGCCCCTCGGCTCCCAGCAGATGCGCCGCCATCAGGCCACCCCCACCCGATCGCCGGCCCGACGACCACGGCCAGGACAACCTCCGCACTGTCCGAATCGCCCGCTCAGCCGGGAAATCCGCGCCCCACAACGGTAAGATGAAGGAGTCCGATCCCAATGCCCTGTCGGAGTGCTCGGCTCGTCGAGGATGATGACATTGGGTTCGGACATGAGCAGAAGGAGGAGCTGCAGCCGCCGCTTCTGCCCACCGGAGAGGTCGTTGACCCGTGCCGAGAGGTGCTCGCGCGCGAACCCGAGGCGCTCGAGCAGCTGAGCCGGGGTGAAGTCCTTGCCTTCGATCGTGAACGTCGTCTTCGCCTCGGCGAGGACGTCGCGCACCCGACGACCCCCGATCTCGGCGAGGTCCGTGAACTGCTGATCGAGGACGCCGACCTCGACGGTCTTGCCGCGCTTGACCCGACCGGTACTCGGCTCGAGGGTTCCGGCGATGAGGCCGAGCAGCGTCGACTTCCCGGCGCCGTTGGGTCCGAGGATGCCGGTGCGCTCGCCGGGACCGATGCGCCATGTGACGTCGTCGAGGATCTTCCTGTCCCCGAAGCTCACGGACACGTCGAGGAGGTCGACGACGTCCTTGCCGAGGCGGGCGGTGGCCATCTTCTTCAGCTCGACGGGGTTGCGCACCTCGGGGACGTCGGCGATGAGCTGGTTGGCCGCCTCGATGCGGAACTTCGGCTTCGACGTCCGGGCCGGGGCACCGCGGCGCAGCCACGCGAGCTCCTTGCGCATGAGGTTCTGACGCTTCGCCTCGGTGGCGGCGGCGATCCGGTCGCGTTCGACGCGCTGGAGGACGTAGGCGGCGTACCCGCCCTCGAAGGGCTCGACGATGCGGTCGTGGACCTCCCACGTCTTCGTGCACACCTCGTCGAGGAACCAGCGGTCGTGGGTGACCAGCAGGAGGGCACCGGAGTTCTTCGGCCAGCGGTTCTGCAGATGCCGGGCCAGCCACGCGATGCCGTCGACGTCGAGGTGGTTCGTCGGCTCGTCGAGGATGATGAGGTCCCAGTCCTCGACGAGGAGCGCGGCGAGCGCGACGCGGCGGCGCTGCCCGCCGGAGAGGCTGCCGATCGGCGCCTGCCAGTCGAGGTCGGAGATGAGGCCCGCGATGATGTCGCGGACCCTCGCATCGCCTGCCCACTCGTAGTCGGGCCGGTCCCCGACGACGGAGTGGCCCACGGTCGCCGTGTCCTCGAGGTCGTCACGCTGCGTGAGCATCCCCAGGCGCAGGCCCCCGCGGTAGGTCACGCGTCCCGCGTCAGGGGTGATGGTGCCGGCGAGCATCCCGAGCAGGCTCGACTTTCCGTCGCCGTTGCGGCCGACGATGCCGATCATGTCCCCGGTGTCGACGCCGAGGGTCACGGAGTCGAAGACGATGCGGGTCGGGTATTCGAGGTGCAGGGCTTCGGCCCCGAGAAGATGTGCCATAACAGAGTCAAGGGTAGAGCACGGCGGAAAACCCCATGACGCCACATTGCGTTTTCATATCGGTGTCGGACATCCGGATGGTAGACGCGCGTGAGACAAGGCTCACGTGCATTAGACTGGCCGAAAACTCACCGAAGTGTGACCGATCACCCAGTGGTTTCACATCTTCGTGACGAGTCGGCCGGTGGTCCTCCACCGTCGCCGGTGTCGGTTCTTCGAGAAAAGAGTAAACCTTGAAAAAGCTCGCATCTGCGGTCTCCATGGTCGCCGTATCCGCCCTTGCCCTCTCCGCCTGCGGTTCCGGCGACAGCGGCACGAACGCCGAGGACTACCTCGCCTGCATGGTCTCCGACTCCGGCGGCTGGGATGACCAGTCGTTCAACCAGTCGGGACGTGCGGGTCTGACGAAGGCCGTGGAGACCCTCGGCATCCAGGAGAAGCTCGCGGAGTCGCAGGGCGACGCGGACTTCACCCCGAACGTCGACAACATGGTCCAGCAGGGCTGCAACCTCACCTTCGGCGTCGGCTTCCTCCTCGAGGATGCGATCCAGTCCGCCGCCGAGGCCAACCCCGACCTCAACTTCGCGCTCATCGACTCGACGTTCTCCGACGCCGACGGCAACCCCGTCACCCTCGAGAACGCCAAGCCGCTCGTCTTCAACACCGCCGAGGCGGCCTACCTCGCCGGCTATGTCGCGGCGGCCACGTCGAAGTCCGGCAAGGTCGGCACCTTCGGCGGTATCCAGATCCCCTCGGTCACCGTCTTCATGGACGGCTTCGCCGACGGGGTGAAGAAGTTCAACGACGACAACGGCAAGAACGTCGAACTCCTCGGCTGGGACAAGGCCAAGCAGGAGGGCTCGTTCTCCGGCGACTTCGAGAACCAGGGCCAGGGCCAGGAGCTGACGAAGCAGCTCATCTCCCAGGGCGCCGACATCGTCATGCCCGTCGCGGGCCCCGTCGGCCTCGGGGCCGCGGCAGCCGCGAAGGAAGCCGGCGACGTCAAGCTCATCTGGGTCGACACCGACGGCTACGAGTCGACGGAGTACGGCGACATCATCCTCACCTCGGTGGTCAAGGAGATCGCCAACGCCGTCGAGGACACCGTCAAGGAGGGCACCGAGGACAAGTTCACCTCCGAGCCCTACGTCGGTACCCTCGAGAACGAAGGCGTGGGACTCGCTCCGTACCACGACTTCGACAAGGAGGTCCCCGAGGACGTGAAGACGAAGGTCGACGAGCTCAAGCAGCAGATCATCGACGGCACCATCAAGGTCGAGTCGGAGAACTCGCCTAAGTGATCAGCGGGGTAAACTGCAGGGTCGAAGTCTTTCGGCCCTGCAGTTTTCAAGTGTGTGAGGAGAGCGTCGAGCAGTGAAACTCGAGCTTCGCGGGATGACGAAGGTGTTCGGATCGTTCGTCGCCAACGACCACATCGACCTCACGGTCGAACCGGGCGAGATCCACGCCATTCTCGGTGAGAACGGTGCCGGCAAGTCGACGATGATGAACGTCCTCTACGGTCTCTACGACCCCGATGGGGGAGAGATCCTCATCGACGACAAGCCGGTGACCTTCGCCGGACCCGGTGACGCCGTGGCCGCGGGCATCGGCATGGTCCACCAGCACTTCATGCTCGTGCCCGTGTTCACCGTCGCCGAATCCGTGGCGCTCGGCTACGAACCGACGAAGAGCCTCGGCATCATCGACCTCGCCGAGGCGCGGGCGAAGGTCAGGGAGATCTCCTCCCGGTTCGGGTTCGACATCGACCCCGACGCCCTCATCGAGGACCTCCCCGTCGGTGCGCAGCAGCGAGTCGAGATCATCAAGGCTCTCTCCCGGGACGCGGAGATCCTCATCCTCGACGAGCCCACCGCCGTGCTCACCCCGCAGGAGACCGACGAGCTCATCTCGATCATGCGCCAGCTCAAGGAGCAGGGCACCTCGATCGTCTTCATCACCCACAAGCTGCGCGAGGTCCGCGCGATCGCCGATTCGATCACGGTCATCCGGCGCGGGAAGATCGTCGGCGAGGCGTCGCCGGAGTCCACCGAGGCGGAGCTCGCCAGCCAGATGGTCGGCCGCGAGGTGTCCCTGACGACGCAGAAGACCCCTGCCGCACCCGGGGACGCGACGTTCCAGGTGCGCGGGCTCACCGTCGTCGACAAGGCCGAGAACGTCGTCGTCGACGACGTCAGCTTCGACGTCCGCCGCGGCGAGATCCTCGCGATCGCCGGGGTCCAGGGCAACGGGCAGACCGAGCTCGCCGAGACGATCATCGGGCTCACCGAACCGCGCCTGGGCACGATCACCCTCGACGGGAAGGACCTCGTCGGCGCCAGCGTCAAGGACCGGCTGGGCACCGGCATCGGCTTCGTCCCCGAAGACCGCTCGACCGACGGCATCATCGCCGAGTTCGCGATCCGCGAGAACATGATCCTCGACGTCTACGACCGTCCCCCGTACGCGAAGGGCCTCAACCTCCGGCCCTCCGTCATCACCGCCGAGGCGAAGAAGAAGGTCGACGAGTTCGACATCCGCCTCGGCAGCGTCGCCGACCCCATCGCCACGCTCTCGGGCGGCAACCAGCAGAAGGTCGTCCTCTCCCGCGAACTCGGACGCGAGCTGCGCCTCTTCATCGCCAGCCAGCCCACCCGCGGCCTCGACGTCGGATCGATCGAGTTCGTCCACAAGCGCGTCATCGCCGAACGCGACACCGGCACCCCGTGCATCATCGTCTCGACCGAACTCGACGAGGTCTACGGACTCGCCGACCGGATCGCCGTGATGTACTCCGGGCGCATCGTCGGCATCGTCGGACCCGAGACCTCCCGGGAGGTGCTGGGCCTGATGATGGCCGGTGTCCCCGCCGAGGAGGCCATGTCGTCAGCGGGCACGGGCACTGCCGACCCTGCCGCCTCGACGACGACCCCAGACTCAGCCACCACCTCGGCGGAGGAGACCGAATGACGACTGACATTTCCCCGGCCGCGCCCTCCCCGGCCCCGCCGCCGACCGCCGAGGCGAAGCCGGGCAGGCAGCAGACGCTCCTCCAGGAGATCCTCTCGGGATCGTGGCTCGTCTCCCTGCTCGCGATCATCCTCGCCCTCCTCGTCGGCGGCGTCCTCATCGCCGTCGCCAACGCCGAGGTCGTCGCCGCCGCGAAGAACATCCTCTCCGCCCCCGGCGCCTTCTTCTCCACGGTCTTCTCCACCGTCGGCGACGCCTACTCCGCGCTCTTCCGCGGGGCCGTCTTCGACTGGAACGCCCGCACCCCTGAGCGCGCGATCCGCCCGCTCACAGAATCCCTCGTCAGCGCCACCCCGCTCATCCTCACCGGCCTCGGCATCGCGCTCGCGTTCCGCTCGGGACTGTTCAACATCGGCGGCCAGGGCCAGGTCATCCTCGGTGCCACGGTCGCCGGCTTCCTCGGCTACGCACTCCCGCTGCCGCCCGTCGTCCACATGCTCGTCGCCGCTCTCGGTGGCATCATCGGCGGTGCGATCTGGGCGGGCATCGCCGGCGTCCTCAAGGCGAAGACCGGGGCGAACGAGGTGATCGTGACGATCATGCTCAACTCGATCGCCGGTTACCTGCTCGGCTACCTGCTCAAGCAGTCGTGGTTCACGCACACGCAGTCGGCGAACCCGCAGTCGCGCGCGATCGACGAATCCGCGCAGATGTTCCTCCTTCTGCCCCCGCCCTTCCGCCTCCACTTCGGGTTCATCCTCGCGATCCTCGCGACGATCTTCGTGTGGTGGCTGCTCGAGCGCTCGACCATCGGATTCGAGTTCAAGGCCGTGGGTGCGAACCCCCACGCCGCGCGCACAGCGGGCATCTCCGTGGCGAAGGTGACGGTCCTCGTTATGGTCATCGCCGGTGGCCTCGCCGGCCTCGGCGGTGCCGCACAGGTGCTCGGGACCGAGGACAAGCTCACCGGCGGCATCGCCGGGTCGATCGGCTTCGATGCGATCACCGTGGCCCTGCTCGGCCGGTCGAAGCCCTTGGGCACGTTCTTCGCCGGACTCCTCTTCGGTGCGTTCAAGGCCGGCGGATACCTCATGCAGTCGCAGACGGGCACGCCGATCGACATCGTCCTCGTCGTCCAGTCCGTCATCGTCCTGCTCATCGCGGCCCCGCCGCTCGTGAGGTCGATCTTCCACCTGCCTGCGCCGGTGCTCAAGCGGAAGGAGTCCTGAGATGAGCGCACAGACTCTCGACACCCCGACCGGGGCCCCGACGAAGGTGCTCGCGCCGATCGCGTGGAAGTACCCGATCGTCTACTCCGTCCTCGCGCTCATCGCGCTCATCTTCTTCGGCATCATCGGCCGGGCCGGTGAGACGACGTTCCGGATCGCCTCGAGCGGTGACTTCTTCGCGATCCCCGACCTCGTCATCCCCTCGAAGGTCGCAGGTCTCGTCCTCTCGCTCGTCCTCGTCGTCATGGCTGCTGTCGCCGTGTGGTTCGCGGTGGGGCGCCGTCACCTCGACTCGTGGTTCCCGATGACCTTCGGCGTCGTCTTCGTCCTCGCGTTCCTCGCGTGGGCCGGCGGCGGCAGCGGCGGCGTCATCCCGATGACCACGCTGCTCGCCGGAGCGCTGGCGCTGTCCGTGCCGCTCATCTTCGGTGCGATGTGCGGTCTCATCGGTGAGCGCTCGGGCATCATCAACATCGCCATCGAGGGCCAGCTTCTCGCCGGGGCGTTCCTCGCCGCGGTCGTCGCCTCGGTCGTGAAGAATCCGTATGCGGGACTCATCGCCGCCCCCATCGCCGGTGCGCTCGTCGCCGTCGTGCTCACGTTCTTCGCTGTGAAGTACTGGGTCAATCAGATCATCATCGGCGTCGTCCTCAACGTCCTCGTCGTCGGCCTCACGAGCTTCCTCTACTCGACGGTGCTCACGGAGAACCCGGAGCTGTGGAACGCGCGGCAGAAGCTGCCGAACCTGCCGATCCCGCTGCTCTCGGACATCCCGATCCTCGGACGGGTGCTCTTCGACCAGAACATCCTCGTCTACATCATGTACGTCGTCGTCATCGCCCTTCAGATCTTCGTCTTCCGGTCGAAGTGGGGTCTGCGGATGCGTGCCGTCGGCGAACACCCGAAGGCCGCGGACACCGTGGGCATCAAGGTCAACTACACGCGCGTGCGCAACACGATCATGGCCGGAGCCATCGCCGGTCTCGGCGGTGCCTTCTTCACGATCGGCTCGGGCCTGGCCTTCGGCAAGGAGATGTCGGCAGGGCAGGGCTACATCGCCCTGGCCGCGATGATCCTCGGGAAATGGAACCCCAAGGGCGCGCTCTTCGCAGCCCTGCTCTTCGGGTTCTCGAAGAGCCTCGGCAACACACTGCAGTCGATCGGCACGCCCGTGCCCAACGAACTGCTGCTCATGCTGCCCTACATCGTCACGATCCTCGCCGTCGCCGGATTCGTCGGTCGGGTCCGCCCGCCGGCGGCCGAAGGCGTGCCGTACGTGAAGTCGTGATGACGGAGATGTGAGAGCCTGAACGCGACGAGGAGAGCGGAGGACAGCCATGATGTCTGAGCCGACGACCGGAGACGGTCCGATGTGGAGCGAACCCGAGCGGCGCGTCGAGGCCGCTGACCTCACCGAGGACACGTGGGACCTCCTGCGCGCCTCGGCGGTGGCGGCGATGGAGAAGGCCTATGCACCGTATTCGGCCTACCCGGTGGGGGCGGCCGCGCTCGTCGATGACGGACGGATCGTCAGCGGCTGCAACATCGAGAACGCCTCGTACGGGGTGACCCTGTGCGCGGAGTGCTCGCTCGTCTCCGACCTCCTCATGACCGGGGGCGGACGCCTCGTGGCCTTCGACTGCGTCGACGGTCAGGGCAGGACGCTCGTCCCCTGCGGGCGCTGCCGACAGCTGCTTTTCGAGCACGGCGGGCCCGACCTCGTCCTCAACATGCCGGCAGGTCGGGAGACGATGGCCGTCGTCCTTCCCGACGCCTTCGGCCCGGACAACCTCGGCGAGCACATCGGCCGACACGCGAGCGACGCAGGCGGCGCTGCCGGGGACAGCCCTGCCGGGGACGGAGGCGACGACGCTGCCGGGGACGACGGCACGGCCGACAGCCTCGGCGAGCACAATCACCCGAAGCACTGACGCACCACCTTCTCACCGCCACCCGCATTCCCACCGACACCACCTTTCCCACCGACGACCGGAGGACCACGTGACCGTAGAGGCATTCGACGCCGTCGACGTCATCGCGACCAAACGCGATGGGAAGCCGTTGCCGAAGGACCAGATCGACTGGGTCATCGACGCGTACACGCGCGGCGTCGTCGCCGACGAGCAGATGGCGGCGCTGGCCATGGCGATCTTCCTCAACGACATGGGACCCGAGGAGATCGCGCACTGGACCCAGGCGATGATCGCCTCGGGCGAGCGGATGGACTTCTCCTCGCTGTCGCGCACGACCTCGGACAAGCATTCGACGGGTGGGGTCGGGGACAAGATCACCCTGCCGCTCGCCCCGCTCGTCGCCGTCTTCGACGTCGCCGTCCCGCAGCTCTCCGGCCGCGGTCTTGGGCACACGGGCGGCACCCTTGACAAGCTCGAAGCGATCCCCGGCTGGCAGGCCGGACTGAGCAACGAGGAGATCCTCACCCAGCTCGAGGACATCGGCGCCGTCATCTGCGCCGCGGGCTCCGGGCTCGCTCCGGCGGACAAGAAGCTCTACGCCCTGCGGGACACGACCGCGACCGTCGACTGCATCCCGCTCATCGCCTCGTCGATCATGTCGAAGAAGATCGCCGAGGGCACCGCGGGCCTCGTCCTCGACGTCAAGGTCGGCTCCGGGGCGTTCATGAAGGACCTCGAGAAGGCGCGCAGGCTCGCCCGGACGATGGTCGACCTCGGGAAGGCCGCGGGAGTGGAGACCTCCGCGCTGCTCACCGACATGTCGACGCCGCTCGGCCTGACCGTCGGCAACGCCCTCGAGGTGCGCGAATCCGTCGAGGTCCTCGCCGGCGGGGGACCCTCCGACGTCGTCGACCTCACCGTGGCGCTGGCCGAGGAGATGCTGCGCCTGGCGGGCAAGACCGATGTCGACGTCCGCGCTGCGCTAGGCGACGGCCGGGCGATGGACAAGTGGACGGCGATGATCCGCGCTCAGCACGGTGACCCTGAGGCCCCGCTGCCGGTGGCCAAGGACACCGAGGTCGTCTTCGCCCCCGAGTCCGGGGTGCTCACCAAACTCGACGCGCTCTCCGTCGGGGTCGCCTCGTGGCGCCTCGGCGCCGGTCGGGCCCGGAAGGAGGACCCGGTGCAGGCCGTCGCCGGCATCGAACTCCACGCGAAGCCCGGGGACACCGTCGCCGCCGGCGACCCGCTGCTCACCCTGCACACCGACACTCCGGAGCGCTTCGAACGGGCGCTCGAGTCACTCGTCGGCGCCTACGAGATCGGGGGAGACGCCGCCTCCGTTCCCGACTCGATCGTCCTCGAGACGATCAGATAGCCTCGACGCGGCCCGGCTGGACATCCCGAGACCAGCCCGGGCCTCACCGACCACTCACCGCAGACACGTATGACGCACCCACTTCTGGAGGACACCATGACCAGCCGCACCGACGTCGCGACAATCATCGACCACACCCTGCTCAAGCCCGAGGCGACTCCGGCCGACGTCGACGCCCTCGTCGCCGAGGCGAAGGAACTGGGCGTGCTCGCCGTGTGCGTCTCCCCGTCGATGCTGCCGCTGAGGGAGACCGGTGACCTCGTCGTCGCCACCGTCGTCGGATTCCCCTCAGGCCAGGTCAAGCCGGAGATCAAGGCCGCTGAGACCGAGCGCGCCGTCGCCGACGGAGCCGACGAGGTCGACATGGTCATTAACATCGGGCAGGCGATCGCCGGGGACTATGACGCCGTCGAGGCCGACATCCGCGGAGTCGTCGAGGCCAGCGTCGATGCGCTCGTCAAGGTGATCATCGAGTCGGCAGCCCTGACCGATGAGCAGATCGTCGAGGTCTGCGCTCGCGCCGAGGCGGCCGGAGCCGACTTCGTCAAGACCTCGACCGGCTTCCACCCGGCAGGGGGAGCGAGCGCCCACGCCGTCGCCCTCATGCGCGAGACCGTCGGCGACCGCCTCGGCGTCAAGGCCTCCGGCGGCATCCGCACCGTCGAAGCCGCCGAGGAGATGATCGCCGCTGGTGCCTCGCGTCTCGGCCTCTCCGGTGCGGCTGCGATCCTCGAGGGGCTCAGCGACTGAGGGCCGCCGGCACGGTGAACCCGCACGGACACGGTCCATGCGCCGTGTCCACCGTGCTTCGGCTCAGAGGCCGAAGTAGGCCTTGAGCTCCGCGGAGATCGTCGACAGCCGTTCGCGCAGCGCCGGACCCAGGGCCGCACTCGCCGAGGAGGTCCCGGCCGAGAGACCGGCGGCGGAGAGGGCACGGTCGTCTTCTGCCCGGGCCGCCTCGGCGAGCTCCGGAGTCCCGACGACCTCGAGGTAGCACTTGAGTTTGGGCTCTGTGCCCGAGGGCCGGACGATGACCCGGGAATCCGACTCCGAGAGCAGGAGGATGCCGTCGGTCGGCGGCAGGCCGTCGAAACCGCTCGAGAGGTCGTGGACCGCGACGACGGGGGAGCCGGCCAACATCGCCGGCGGGTTCTCCCGCAGCTTCGCCATCGCCGCGGCGATGAGCGAGACGTCGTCGAGGCGGAAGCTCAGCGGAGCCGTCGCGTAGTACCCGTCGCGGGAGCGGATCCGGTCGAGTTCGGCCTCGATCGACGAGCCCTCCTGCTTGAGACGGGAGGCGAGAGCGGCGAACGTCACGGCTGCGGAGATGCCGTCCTTGTCGCGGACGACGCTCGGATCGACGCAGTAGCCGAGCGCCTCCTCGTAGCCGAAGACGAGCCCGGGCACGCGGGAGATCCACTTGAAGCCGGTGAGCGTCTGCACGGCGGAGAACCCGTGAGCGCGCACGGCGGCGGCGAGTCCGCGGGAGGAGACGATCGAGTTCGCGAAGACGGGGGTCGTCTGCGACTCCGGCGCGGGCGGGATGGAGGTCGGTGCTTCGGCCGCCAGGCGGGCGGCGATGTCCTCGCCGAGGAGGAGTCCCACCTCGTCGCCGGTCAGCTGCCGGAACCCAGTCGGTGCCGTCGCGTCGGGGATCGCCGCGGAGAACCGGTCCGCATCGGGGTCGTTGGCGATGATGAGGTCGGCGCCGATCTCCTGGGCCAGAGCGTACGACTCGTCGAGCGCACCGGCCTCCTCCGGGTTGGGGAAGGTCACGGTCGGGAAGTCGGGGTCTGGGGCCTGCTGACTCGACACCGGGTGGACGTCGGAGAACCCGGTGAGGGCGAGGGCCGCCTCGGCGACTCCGGCACCGACACCGTGGAGGGAGGTGAGGACGATCCGCAGGTCGGCGCTCGAGCGGACCCCGAGGGCTTCGATGGACTCGAGGTAGGAGTCGACGATCGAGGAGTCGAGGAGCTCCCACCCGGATTCGGCGCGCGGGACCGAGGCGACGGAGGGCACCTCGGCGATCCTCTCCGCGATGAGCGCATCTGCGGGTGGGACGATCTGGGCTCCGGCACCTGCCCGGGCGGTCGCGGCGTCGGGCTCGATCGCGAGCAGCGGACGCTCACCGAGATAGACCTTGTAGCCGTTGTCGGCGGGCGGATTGTGGCTGGCGGTGACCATGACCGCGGCGTCGGCCCGTAAGTGGGTGAGCGCGAACGCGGTGAGCGGGGTCGGCAGCTGCTCGGGCAGCTGGATGGCCACACCACCGGCGGCGGTGACGACGGCGGCGGTGTCCCGGGCGAAGTCGGCCGACTTGTAGCGGGCGTCGCAGCCGATGACGACGCGGAAGCCCGGTCCCACGGTCTCGGCGAGGAACGCCGAGAGGCCGGCGGCGGCGCGGATGACGACCGAACGGTTCATCCGGTTCGGCCCCGCGGCGATCTCCCCGCGCAGTCCCGCGGTGCCGAAGACGAGGGGACCTGAGAACCGGTCCTCGAGGTCGGCGAGCGCCGCCGCATCCCCGGCCTCCGCCTCGGCGAGGATGCTCGTCAATGACGTCGCGGTCTCCTCATCGGGGTCATCGGCGATCCAGGCGCGGACGGTCTCGGCGTCGAATCCCTGCGTGAAGCGGTCGGCGACGCGTTCGGTCGAGGCACTCATGTCTCAGAGCTTTCCGACGATGTCGGCGAGCAGCCGGGAGATCCGCGGAGCGGCAGCGGCACCGGCCTCGATGACCTCGGCGTGGGAGAGCGGGGTCTCCTGGATGCCGGCGGCGAGGTTCGTCACGAGCGAGATGCCCATGAGCTCGAGTTCTGCCTGCCGGGCGGCGATGGCCTCGAGCGTCGTCGACATGCCGACGAGGTCGGCGCCGAGGATCCCGGCCATGCGCACCTCGGCGGGTGTCTCGTAGTGGGGGCCGGAGAACTGGGCGTAGACACCCTCATCGAGGGTGGGGTCGATCTCCTTGGCGATGCCGCGCATGCGCGGGGAGTAGAGGTCGGTGAGGTCGACGAAGTTCGCGCCCTCGATGGGGGAGGTGCCGGTGAGGTTGATGTGGTCGGAGATGAGGACCGGGGTGCCGGGTTTCCAGTTCCGGTTGAGTCCGCCGCAGCCGTTGGTGAGGACTAGGCTCTGACAACCGGCGGCTGCGGCTGTGCGCACCCCGTGGGCGACGGCGCGCACGCCCTTGCCTTCGTAGTAGTGGGTGCGCGAGCCGAGGACAAGGGCGTACTTCCCGCTCGATTCGATCCGGACCGTCCGCAGGGTCGCGCCGTGTCCGGCGACGGCCGGGGCGTGGAAGCCGGGGACTTCGGCGGCGGGGATCTCACTGACCGTTTCGCCGAGCAGCTCGGCTGCTCCACCCCATCCGGATCCGAGGACGAGGGCGATGTCGTGGGAGTCGATCCCGGCGGCGGAGTTGATGGTCGTGGCCGCTGCCTGTGCGGCGGCGGTAGGATCGCTTAAGTCAGTCATGACGCCAAGATTATCAACATCTGACATGCCGCTAGGAGCGCTTCCCATGCCGATCAGACCACTTGCCGACGGTGACGATCTGCGACTGAACGAGGTGTTCGCCGATGCCCCGACTCCAGCCGCTCACATGGCCCGCTCCCTGTTCCGGCCGGCCTCCGACTCGCCGCTGCTGCGCTCCGTCCTCGCCGAGGTGGTCCCCGGTGTCCCCGTCGGTGCCGCAGCGATCATGGAATCCCCGCTCCACCCGCACCGAGCGTGGGTGAACGTCGAGGTCGCCGCCGAGGAGCGCGGGCACGGCCTCGGACGCGAGCTCTTCGAGGCGGTCACCGCCGAGACCGCGGGCACCGCTCTCGAAGGCCTCGATCTCCGTGCCCGGGTCGAGGCGGGCAGCGGCGGTGAGGAGTTCGCCGAGGCGCTCGGCTTCGTGCCGCTGACGACGACGCGGGTGATCAAGGTTCCCGCTGGTGCTCTGCCGCCGAGCGGCGGCGGCCGCGCTGAGGACCTCGAGATCGTCTCGACGGGCTCGGTCAAGCTGACGAAGGCGTTCGCTCAGTGGTACGCGGCGGTCAACCGTGATGATGCGGTCGCGCCGCTGACGATCGGCCAGGTGGCCACGGCGTTCCTCTCCGAGGCCGCCGGTGCCCACGGTGCGGCCCTGCTCACGAGCGATTCCGCGGCGGCCGGTTCCGGCAGCGATGCGGCGAGCGGGCTGAGTGCCTTCGCCGTCTCCTATGCCCGCGAAGCCGAGCCTGCACCGGTCGGCGGTGCCCAGGATGCCTCGGCGAACCTGCCCGGGAACGCCGAGGAGGAGCCGGCGACGGAACTCATCCTCGGCTCGATGTTCGAGACCCGCGAGGACGTCGCCGACGCATCACCCGAGCAGTTCGAGGCGGCGGTCGCCGACGCCGAGCTGCTGCTCGCGAGGCTCTCGGTCGACGCCGATGTCGTCATCGAGGTGACGAGCGGGATGCCGGTGGTCTCCGCACTCACCGATCGGCTCCTCGCCGCCGGCCAGGCGAGTGAACTCTACCGTTATGAGACGCTCACGGGACCTCCTGCCGATACGCACTGAGACGGGTCCGACATCGCCGCAGCTCGGAACAGTCTGACCGCGCGGGTGCGCTCCTCGGTGACGAGCCATCCGGTTCCCGGGGTGCCGTCGAGCGGAGGCAGACCGAGGATTCCCAGATCACTGAGGTCCTGTCGGGTGTGGTTGCCGATCACCAGCATCGGGCCGAGGGTGTGCGCTCTGCTCAGGGGCGAACCGTACCCGGGAATGAAGCGCACCGGCATCGTCACGACATGAAGCCCGCCGTCACGGAGGTCGAGAGCGGCCGCGTCACCGAGCAGGTGCGCATCGTCGGTGATATGGATGTCCCGACCGGCTGCCAGCATCCTCTGTGCCAGTTCGGTCCGCCCGCTCTTCGGGGAGCCGCGCACGGTGAGCACGGAGCCGTCTCGGGCGGGGTCCCAGTCGACGACGGCGCCGAAAGGGTCGACACCAAGTGGAACCGTTCCCTTTCCCCATCGGCGGATCGCCTCGGCAGTCGCGTCGTCGAGGCAGCGGTCATCGTCGAGACCGTGCCACCGGGGTTGAGCTTTGAGCCGGGATAAGGTGTTCGCGCATGACCCGCCGGCCACGGCATGAGCCTGGGTGGCCGGGGTCCGACTGGCCGGAGTCCGATTGACCGGGGTCTGAGTGCCAGGGATGTCGCCGATGTCGGGGGCGTGCGGGGCGAAGAGTCTGAGTTGCAGGTCGGCGCCCTCACTGCCGGTCGCTGCAACGCGGGGGCCGGTGAGGACCGCACGCAGGCGCGGCCATGTCCCGACGAAGCGCTGCCGGGAGAGCCCGACGCTCAGTCCGTCGCCGCCGTTGCTCGGTGGGAAGGTCACTCTCGTCGGGAAGGTCGACGTGCTCAGCAGCGCCGAACGGCATCCGGCGAGGAGGAAGGTGAGCCCGAAGCCCGGCGCGTGGGCGAGGAGACGCTCGAGGGCTCCCGCCGTTCGGTGGTCGAGGGAGTCGACGAGTTCGCTCCAGTGGTCGCAGACGACGAGCGTCGGCTCCGGCCTGCCCGCACTCTCGGTCGTCCGGGAAAGATGATCGATGACGACATGGAGCCGCCATCCTGAGGCCGTACCGCATCGGATCGACGCCCAGTCGATGATCTCGGCGATGCGACCGAGGGCGACGATGCGATGGGTAACCGAGGCACTGGCCGCCATCTGTGCGAGAGCTGCGGCGACGTCGGAGCCGGGATCGCCGATGACGGCGACCGAGCCGTCGACGTGTGGATCAAAGGTCCATACGTACTGACTCTGTTCGGCGGGAATGTCGACGATTCCCGTGAACGGCGGTCGCGGTGCCAACTGGTCCCGGCCCGCTGCCGACCCGTCGAGGCTTGCCGCTCGGGCGGCGACTCCATCGGTGTCGGGCAGAGGCGGGCGCACCACTCGACCCTGACTCACCGCCGTCGTCGGTGAGGCACGACGGTGGGCGTCGACGAGGCGATCGACCGATATCCCCCGGACATCGCCGGTGGTCGACCCGGCGTCGCACCCGGGACTCCACGGTCGCAGTCGCGGGCGGTGCGGGCCGGGGTCGGCGACCGCCTCGGCGAAGGGGACAGCCACGCGGAAGCGGGTGAGAGAGGATCCGGCATCGAGCAGCGCTGTCCCAGGGCACGCAGGCGGCAGGTGGGCGGCGTCGGGAACTCCGATGACGTCGAGGGAGTCAGCGTCGTCGCGGACCCGCAGGCAGATCCGGATGTTGATGTTCGCCTTCATCTGACCGGTGACGATGCCGAGCGGCCGCTGGGTGGCGAGGATGAGGTGGACACCCAGCGACCGCCCGAGGGCGGTGAGATGTTCGAGGAGGTCGGCGGCACGGGGGTGGGTCGACATGAGGGCATGGAATTCGTCGATGACGACGACGAGGCGGGGTGGAGGGTCGGCGAGGTCGTCGATCGAGGCGCGGCCATGGGCGGCGAGCAGTCGCTCGCGGCGCGTGATCTCCGCCCGAACGGAGACGAGCGCCCTTAAGGCGGCGGCGGAGTCGAAGTCGTCGAGGACGCTGTCGGTGTGAGGCAGCGCTTCAAGCGGCGCGAAGGTGGCTCCTCCCTTGAAGTCGATGAGGATGAACGCGACCTGGTCGGGAGAGTGCTCGAGCGCCAGGCCCAGGAGCCAGGTCTGGAGGAGCAGCGACTTCCCGCTGCCTGTCGTGCCGGCGACGAGGGCATGGGGTCCGTCCCGGAAGAGGTCGATGCTCACCGCTCCCGCGGAGCCTCTTCCGACGATCACGGGACGGTGGGATCGTGCGTCCCACCGACCGATGATCGACGACGGAGAGTCGTCGTAGTGGTCGGCGAGACCGTGGTGGAGGTCGACTGCCGTCGCCGGCGGTGAGCTGCCGGACACGAGGCTGTGAAATCGGCCCGGCGGCATGAGGCTGGCGGTGAACTGCCTCCCCGGGACCGGGCCGTCGGGGGCAGTCGACGTCGTCGTCCGGGCCCGGCCGAGCCTGCTGAGTACGAAGGCGACCGTGGCGGTCGGTGCGGGTGCCTCCAGACGGAGGATGGCGCATGTTCCGGTGCTGTCGATGTCGAGGGCGATTCCCGCTGACGTGCGAGGGTCGGTGGCCGTTGCGGTCCCGGAGGCGGCAGCGAACCCGACGAGTTCGGGGCGGCGTTCGAGGTTCGCCGAAAGTCTCCATTCCCACCGCCGATCGGCAAGCCAGGCCAGGAGCATCGACAGCAGGAGGTCGTGCTCACCGGTGACGACGATCGAGGTCACTCGCGGGTCGACCGAGATCGGAGTGTCTGCGATGACGGCGTGCTCGTCGAAGTGATCGATGCGGTCGGCCAACTCCGGTGCGATGCTGATGCGACTGATGCTCGGCCCGAACCCGAGGCACAGTCCGGGGATCTCCATGGCGTCACGACGGCGTGCGCCGACGAGGCCCTCGGCACGGGTGACGGCCGCGTCGAGCGCGAGAGCGGTGTCGACGAGGTGTTGGGCGCTCTCGCGCGTGAATCGACGCTTCTCGACGATGTGGGCAAGGTAGCCGGACAGGGGCGCAGACAGGCTGAAGAGGAGGAACCACCACATGCCCGTGAGCAGGGCGAGGGCGATGCCGATTCCGATCGGGATGAGGAATGCCCACCACTGCGGGGGCCGGGCCGGGCGCGGCTCCTCGACCGCGGCCGGGGCGACGTGGACGGTGTCGCGTCCACCGATTCCTGACGGCGGAGGGGGCGGTGCACCGCGCCCGACCCGGTCGAGGACGGATCCGGGAACGACGATCGAGGATCCGATCACGGTGTGGGTCCCTGAGGCGCCGAGATCGAGGAGGGTGGGCGAGCGGGAGAGACAGGGATCGGCGAGGAGGAGCGCTCCGTCGGTCGGGACGCGGCTGAGCAGGGTCGTCCTGGGATCGATGTGCAGATCGAACCCCGAATCCGGACCGGCGACGACCGCGACGCTCGTCGGTCCGCTCCCGCGATGGAACCGGTGGGCGCCGATCACGGTGACCGGGTGGTCCGCCCGCCACTCGGCCCACGTCGGTGTGCGGATGCTGTGGCGCTCGCCCTCGGCCATGTCAGGGTCCGCCGACGGGAGGTCGCCAGGACGATCGGCGGCGGCCACCTCGTCGACGGAAACAGGTCTGCCGAGGACGGTCGAGAGGACGTCGAGCAGCGGCAGATCGCCGTCGGCATCGAGGATGTCGGTGCGAACGTGGGCGCTGCGATCGATGGTCTGGAGCACTCCGGTCGTCCTCATCGTCACAGCGTTGCCGACCAGCACCGTGGTGCCAACCCCGTTGCGCACCCCTGTGGATTCCCGCTGAGCGTCCACAGAGTTCGGGCTCACGAGTGGGATCGCGATCCACAGGGAATCGAGCACCAGTCGCCGTCGGGTGGCAGAGGAGCGCGGGGATTGCGATCGCCGAGTCAGGAGATCCGCAGCGACCCTCGCGCGTAGGCGGTGGCGCTGAGGTCGATGAAGCGGGGAACGAAGGGGGAGAGAACCGCTGGGATGTAGTCGGCGCGGAGGCGGATGACCACCGAGTGTTCGCCGTCGACGTCGGCGTCGACGCCGATGTTGCGCAGGTCGTCGGGGGTGTCGACGGAGGCGACGTAGCGGACGGCTGCGCGTTCGGCGGCGTCCGGAGAGAACACGAGTCCGGGGTCGTCACCCGGGGCGGGCTCGAAGGAATCGGAGGCGGCCAGTGCCGCGGAGTCCGCCACCGCCTGGAGTTCCCGCCGGGCCATATGGAGATCGGTGAGGGCAGCGATGAGGAACGCCAGCAGGAGAGCGATGACGACGAATCCGATGGCCAGCGGCGTGATCGACCCGCGGTCCGACCCGTGCCGGTCGACCGATACCGCGTCTGCGGTGCGCGCAGACTCCACGGCTCACCCCTCTCCCGAGGTTGCGACGACGTCGGTGTGCGAGGCCCGCATGGTGATGTGCGGGGAGTTCGCGGATCCGAAGAGCAGGGGAATCCCCGGCAGCGGGACCTTCGTCTCGACGGTGGCGGTGACGAGCGAGCCTGCTTGTCCACAGGGTCCCGAGCATGAGTAGGCGATCGAGATGGGGACGTCGCGGAGCCCGAAGTCGGCGAAGTGCATGGCGGCGACATCCTCGGCGCGCTGTTCCGAGGGGTTCGCATCCCTCGCTGCGATCCGGGAGGCCGATACCGCCGCCGAGGTGGTGGCGTAGCTGGCGGCCTGCAGCTGGGAGAGCGCGAGCATGAGGTAGACGACGGGAATGAGCAGGACGACCGCGGCGAAGATGAACTCAACGACGGCGGTTCCCGAGTCCGCCCGATCGGCGGCCCTGTCGACGACCTCAGTCACGGTCGACGTCCTCGACGAGGGACCGTCCGCTCAGCTCCCACACCTCGGCGGGCCCCCAGAGTCCGACGACCGGCAGCGGTGTGCGGACACTGACCTCGACGATCTCGACTCCGTCCCGGCTCTCCGAGGCCACAGTGATCTTCTCGGCGTATCGGCTGCCGAGGGACGTGGTGATGAGCTCGGCGGTCAGTCGTCTCCCGTCGCTCGCGGTCTGGTCGGCGAGCCCGGCCTGCCTGGCTCCGGCGATGGCCGAATCGATGACGGTGTTGCGGACGTGGATGACCAAGCCGATCTGCAGCGCACCGGCGAGGACGAGGGAGAGAAGGGAGGCGACGAGAGCGAACTCCGCGATCGCTGACCCGGTGTCGCCGCCCTCGCAGCGGTCTCGGCGCGACGGTGGGCTCACCCGGCACCTCTGACCTTGTTCATCGCGTCCTCGAACATCGTCGTGAAGGCCTCACCGGCGAGTGCCCACAGGGCGACGACGAGCCCGGCGGTCATCAGGGTGATGAGCACCCAGCCGGGGACGTCTCCGCGATCAGGGCGGTCACGGTCGGTTCGCGCAGGGGAAAAGCCCGAACCGGGGCCGGTGACGGTCCGCCGGCGGTGACCAGCGGTGCGTCGGGGGAGGGCACGGCCTCCCGGAGATGCCTGGTCGTCATCTGCCCAGCCGAGCGTGAGCAGGGTCAGGCGGGTCATGAGGTGATGGAACATCGGGTCTCCTTCATGGGGTGGGTTCTCTCTGCGGGGGGGGGGGGGGGGGAGGGAGAGGGGGTGCAGGTGGGTCGAGGGGAGGTGGATGCTGGGGTTGTGAGGGCGTGGTGTGGGGGGGGGGGGGGGGGGGGGGGGGGGGGGGGGGGTTCAGGGACTGAGGTCGAGCACGGCGAGGGAGGGGAAGACCGCGAAGATCACGGTGACGGGCAGGACGAAGACGACGACGGGGATGAGCATGCCGATCTCCTTGCGTCCGGAGAGTTCGAGGAGGCGGCGCCGGGACTGCTCCCGGACGTCGGCGGCCTGTGCACGGAGCACCTCGGCGAGCGGTGTGCCCCGGGTCATCGAGACGGCGAGGCCGTCGACGAACTGGACGATCTCGGGGATCGCGATGCGTGTGGCCATCTGGTCGAGCGCCTCGACGAGCGGGGTGCCGGTCCGGGTCGCGGCGAGCGCGGTGCGCAGTTCGTCGACGAGGTCGCCCGAACACGTCCGGCACACCCGTTCGAGTGCTTCGACGATTCCCTCTCCGGCGGTGATGGAGAGGGTGAGGAGTTCGGCGACCGTGGGAAACTCGGCGAGGATGCGCGATTCGTGGCGCGCGATCGCCTGGCTCAGGCGCCAGTCGTTGACGATGTGTCCGGCGACGCCGCCGCTGATGACGAGGACGATGACGACGATAGGGGAGAACCCGCGCTGAGCGGCGATGAGCGCGGCGAGGCCGCCGCCGACGATCATGCCGGTGAGGATGCTGAGGATCTGATTCGTCCGGAACCGTTCGATCGATGTCCGCCCGCCGAGGCGGCTGATCCGCCGACTGAGCGTCGCATCGGTGGTGATCCGCGAGGTGATCCACACCGATGCCGTCATCGCGGTTGAGGTGAGGACCCCGATGAGGCCCTCTCGGCGCGGAGTCGGTGGGGCGTAGATGTCGACGAGCGATTCCTGGTCGCGCAGGTATGGTGCGATCCTCGCCGAGAGGGTGGGGCGGCGCAGCGGCGGCAGCGAGAGGACGAAGAATGCGAGTGCCAACCCGTTGACGGTGCCGAGGATGAGGACGGTGAGAGGATCGGTGAGCGCATTCATGCGGTCCCACCCGCTTCGGGGCCGCGGGGGAACGGGGAGCGGGTGAGCGAGGAGCCCGCGATGACCCGCGGTTCCTGTGGGAGTCGGCCGATCTTCTTCATCGCCTGGTAGGCGAGGAGCGAGACGGCGAATCCGGCGCAGAGGAGGACGAGTCCGGCCTGAGAGTTGTACGCGGCTGCGGTCTCCGGTCGCGTCGAGAGGAAGGCGAGGACCACCCACGGAGCGGCGACGGCGAGGCGGGCGCCGTTGACCGTCCACTGCTGACGCGCGGAGAGTTCGTTGCGGGTACGCGCGTCGTCACGGACGAACTGGGCGAGTGCTCGCAGCATCGTGCCGAGATCGCTGCCGCCGACCTGTCTCGTCACGCTCAGAGCCGCGACGATCCTGTCGGCGACCGGGTCGGCGGCGACCTGCCGGAATCTCTCGAGCGCGATCGCGAAGGATCCGCTGGCGCGGTACTCCTCGGCGAAGACCTCGAAGAGCGGACGCAGGGGCTCGGGTCCGCGATGGGCCAGCGAGCCGAGGGCTTCGGGGAGGGAGAGTCCTGCCCGCACGCCCGAGTTGAGGTGATCGAGGGTCTCGGGCCAGAGTTCGCGACGGAGGACCTGTTTGCTTCGGGCGCGGTGCTGCAGGTACCGGTAGGGCAGCCATGAGGCGAAGAGGCCGAAGCAGAGTGCGATCGCCCAGGACCCCGTCAGTGCGGTGGCGACGATCGTGACGACGGTGAGGACCGCGACCGTGAGGAGGACGAGGTGGATCGGATGCATCCGCGGGAAGCCCGCGGCCGTGAGCATGTCGTCGAGTTCGCGGACCCACCGCCGCTGCGTTCGCGTGGCCGGCTTCCGCTCCCACAGTGACATCCAGACGAGCAGCAGCCCGGCCCCCAGACAGGCGCCGATGAGCAGGCTCAGCTGCGAGTAGCTCATGCCGCTTCCAGGAGTGAGTGGAGGTCCTTGCCGATCATCGCGAATCGCTCGCCGAGGTGGCCGAACCCCTGTCCGCGGACGAGCGTGCCCTGGGGCGAATGGAAGATCGTGTCGAGTTCGATGACATCGCCTTCGACTCCGCCGGGCACGGCGCAGATCTCGCTGACCAGCCTGACCCCGGTTGCGTCCCTGCGCAGGTGGACGACGAGGTCGATGCTCACCGCGACGGTGGGCACAACGAAGGCTGAGGAGATGTTCGACCCGGCGAGGAGGGGAAGGGTGGAGATCTTCGTGATCGCGGCGCGGGCGGAGTTCGCGTGGATCGTCCCCATTCCCGGCAGGCCCGAATTGAGCGCGACGAGGAGGTCGAGGCTCTCGGCTTCGCGGACCTCGCCGACGATGATGCGTGTCGGTCGCATCCGCAGCGCCTCCTTGACGAGGGCGCGGAGGGTGACTTCGCCGGTGCCCTCGAGTGAGGGTTGACGACACTGCATCGGCACCCAGTCGCGGCTGGGGAGATTGAGTTCGAAGACCTCCTCGCAGCTGATGATGCGCTCGCGGGAGGGAATCGAGCCGGCGAGGGCGTTGAGCATTGTCGTCTTGCCCGCCTGTGTTGCCCCCGAGACGAGGATGTTGGCACCGCACGCGACCGCGGCGTCGAGGAACCGCGCCGCCGCCTGGCTGAGGCTGCCTTGGGCGACCAGCCCGGCGAGGTTCCTCGGTCGCTGGATGAACTTGCGGATGTTCACGGCGGGGGAGGACCGGGTGATGTCGGGGAGGACGACGTGGAGTCGAGATCCGTCAGGGAGCATCGCGTCGACGAACGGCTGTGAGAGGTCAAAACCTTAGAATTGACATATGAACGCAGAAGCAAACGACCCCACGATCAAAGCCGCCATCTACGCCCGGATCAGTCGAGACCGCGCAGGAGCTGGCCTCGGAGTCGAGCGGCAGGAGCGAGACTGTCGACAGCTTGCTGACCGCCTCGGCTGGACTGTCGCCGAGGTCTACGTCGACAACGATATAAGCGCCTACTCGGGTAGGACTCGACCGCAATATCGACAGATGCTCCGCGACGTAGAGGCAGGAAAGATCACCGGCATAATCGCCTGGCACACCGACCGCCTCCACCGCCGCACTGTCGAGCTGGAGGAATTCGTTGCCGTCGCAGAGGAGCACGGCACGAAGGTGCAGACCGTGACTTCGGGGACAGTGGACCTCTCGACCGCCTCGGGCCGTATGGTCGCCCGAATGCTCGGCGCAGCGGCTCAGCACGAGATCGACCACGCTCGGGAGCGTATGAAGGCTAAGAAGGCGCAGATGGCGCGTGAAGGGAAGTACCGAGGCGGTCAGCGGCCCTACGGATTCGAGAAGGACGGAGCGACCGTGAGAGACGACGAGGCCGAGGTGATCCGCCGCGCGACGAAGGGCATCATTGCGGGCCGGTCTCTTCGAGGAATTGCCGACGAGCTGAACGCCGAGGAGCTGACCACGTCGACCGGGCGATCATGGACATATGCACGGCTCCGGGATGTCCTCGTGCGCCCTCGCAACGCTGGCAAGCTGTCGACCGGCGACCCTGGTCATGGCGAGCCGGGCATCCTCGGAGATGCCGAGTGGCCCGCCATCGTCTCCGAGGAAGAGTGGACTGCTGCCTACAAGATATTGACTGACCCATCGCGGCGAATCCAGCAGGGAAACGCGACCCGCTGGCTCGGCTCGGGCATCTACATTTGCGGCAAGTGCGGAACCGCAATGCGTCCGGCACCGACCCGAGGAAAGTACCTCTACAGATGCACGGCTCAAGCACACCTCACTGTGATGACTGAGCAGACGGACTCATATGTCCGGGCTGTCGTCGCCGACCTCGTACGCGATCCCCGAATAGTCGCTGCCCTCGACGACGACGGTGAGGAAGCTAACGCGGACCGTGCCCGTCGAGCAGAGCTGGCGACCCGCTTGGAGACGTTCGAAGCGGACTACATGGACGGCACCATCTCGGGAAAGATACTCCGTGCATCGACGGACAAGGTGCAGGCGCAGATCGACGAGATCGACCAGAGGCTCACCGCCTCGATGCAGAGGTCCGCGTCCTCGAAGGTGACTTCCGCCGAGGACCCTGGTGCAGCGTTCCTGGACGCTCCCATCGACATCCAGCGCGCCGTGCTCGCTGCCGTTGCTCGGGTTGAGATTCGCCCCGCCGACCGCGCCGGTGTCCGCTGGAGCGAGGACCGAGTTCGGATTACTCCAGCGGACAACTAACCCTTTGGTTCGGGCGAGTGGCCGGGACCTGAGGTTTTCCGCAATGACCGAAGGGCGGGCTGAGTCAGAGACTGTTTGAGCTTCGGTTTAAATGGGACGGAAACTGCAACGCGAAAAGCTTGCTGAGTACTGTTTGGTGAATGTACCGCTAATTGCCATCAACACGAAGCCCTGGTATCTCTTCCTCGGTTGGCGGCCAGCCTGGTACTGGGATACGCCGCGAGTGTGCTGCGATCTTCCACTGGCCGTCCACCCACCTTGTTAAGAAGGTGTGTCCAGGAGCGGATTCTCCCGCTGCCTTAGTGCCCGCATAATGATCCGAGGTAACAGACACTACCTCTAAGTCCACTCCGGCGAGATCGGGCGTCATGACTAGCGCGGGCCGGTAGTCCAGGGCTCGATAGACTTCACGCCAGTGAGCTATGTAGTCCCGAATCATCGGCTCGAATAGCTCGTGTGAAGTCGAACTAGACAGTTCTTCAGCGAGGTCATCGCGCGAACCCTCATCGTGTGAGGAATGCTGGGAGCCAGGTCCAAACAGCCATTGCTGTGCAAGTACCAGCTGGAGATTCGCGTCCAGGCTCCACCAGAGCTTCTCTGGGCGATCCGCTTCTTCGAGCATTTCGATCCAACGGCATACGGTTTGAGCGCCGCCCGGAACGTCTGAGTTGTCATCCATGCCGACGACTGTAGCCTCAATTTTCCGAAGTCACCAGCAGTCTCCCTGCGTTCTGCGGCGGACAGGTCGCGGTAAAGAAGAGCTTAGATTTGATTGTGGAGACACTTTTGCATTACCTAATGTATTACTCTAACCGCCTTACATAATTTGCTAATAACGCCCAAAATGCTAAACTCAAATCTCAAGCGCGAAGCTAGCGAGGGCCTGCCCGACGGATAGACAGGCTCGGCGATCAGGCGGAGGTCAGGCGGGGAGCGAAGCCCTGCAAACCCATCCCAGCGAGCCGTCATAGGACCAAACTCGGGCGCGTTCTTCTCAGTGAAGGACAGACACCCATGTCATCTCGACACTTACTAACTGTTGGCGAGGCCGCAAGCTACCGGGGATGCTCCGGCCAGACGATTCGAAACTACATCGCCAAGGGATATTTTCCGGCTTATCGATCCGACGAGTATCGAGGCATAGTAGTCGACCGAGACGAAATGGACTCCGCTCTCGCAGCACTCCCACAAGCGAAGGTCCAGGCCCGTCCGGATCGAATGCCATTCGGCAAATTCGCGTCGGTTTACAGCCTGCACCCGGATGCTCGCCGATGAGTGCGCAGAAGGCCGCAGGACGGCTCAGAACCCCCTCGACGGACACGGACACTTCTAGGGTCCAGAACGTCTCAGAGAGCGCCCCTCGTGCGCCGTTCACGCTGACCGATGAGCAGGTTAATCGAGTGGCGACTCTTCTCCTCGCTGCACGGAGGCCTCGACGTGCTCAGTGAGCGAGAGCATCGACTCCGCTTGATCCGTGACGACATCACCGCCGCCGACAGAACGAGGGCCGAGGAGCGGCGGCAGGCCGATGCACGACAGCGCGAGGCCGAGGAGCAGGCTCGGCAGGCCGAGGCGGCCCGGCAAGCGGAGGAGGCTCGCAGGCGGGCAGCGCCGACCCGCTCGACTCATGAGGTCGCGGCGGCATTCGACGACTGGCAGCGCCGCAAATTGAGGGGCGGGTCGATTGCAACTCAACGCTTCTGAACCTCGCCACACACAACATAAGGACGAAGCCGCTGGACCGTGGGCCGGGCACATCAGCCGAGATCATCTCGGCGAGAAAGGACCTGGCATGAGAGACAGTCAGAGCAGAAAAATGCCCCCGACTACACCGAGGGCACTTCTCACATGGGCATCGAGATCGAGCACGACGGAACCGAGAGCGAGGCCCTCGCTGAGGATGAAGCCTGATCCAGGTTCAATTTTTGTCCCCACCGCTGATCGGAGGGGCGATGTCAACGCTACCCAACAATGAAGAGTCTGCAAGTTTCAGCTCAGACGACCCGAACGACAAAGTGAAAGTAGTCGAGATGGTCGGCAACGAATTGTTTCTCCTCCCCTCTAAGCAGCCGACCGAGACGGTGGCGGTGCATACCGAGGAGCCGAGGCGGACCTCGGGAGCCAGTGGACTGCTGAGGCCGTCCACCGCCGAGCACCTCATACAGGGCATTGCCACCGGGGCGCGGCGAGCCGAGGAGCCGACCGTCGGTCTCCTGGCTTTACCTGCTGGCGACGACAGGGACCCCCTCAGCTTGCTCTATCGGGGTCGCGTAAATGGCATCGCTGGCGAGAGCGGGAGCGGCAAGTCCTGGACGGCGATGGCGGTTGCCCTCGATGAGATCGAGAGCGGAAACAGCGTCCTCTATGTCGATTACGAGGACTCCGCCGAGGGCATCTATACCCGCGCCCTGGCCGCTGGAGCTGACCCGGACACGCTCGCGGATGACCTCATCTACTTCTCGCCCGAGGGCAAGCTCGACGAGGAGGCATGGACCGTGCTGGAGCACGTGCTCGATCAAGTCCAGCCGTCCCTCGTCGTCATCGACTCGACAGGTGAGGCCCTGAGCACTCACGGCGCGAACCCGAACGCCGACGAGGAGGTCGCCGAGTGGTTTCGGACGGTGCCTCGACGTATCGCTCGACACCGCCCTCCGGTCACCGAGGAGCAGGAGCGGAAATGGGCGAAGGTCCGAGATGTCCGCCCCCACTGGCACCCTCCTCGGCCCGAGGGGCCTGCCGTCCTCGTCCTAGATCACGTCACGAAATCGTCATCGGAGGGCGGAGGCAGTCTGTCTCCTATAGGCTCCCAGCGCAAGCGTGCCGCCATCGACGGGACACTTTTCATCCAGCGGATGAAGGAGCCGTTCTCCCGAGGGGCCGAGGGGTATGCCGAGCTGGTGGTGTCGAAGGATCGGCACGGCCATTTCCGCCTCGGCGAGAAGGCCGCCGTGCTCCGCGTCGCTCCCGACCACGAGACGCCCGCCACGGGCACTCTGGAGCCGCTGAGCCTCACCCTGGAGGAGGTGCCATCCACCGAGGTGCAGAAGGCCGCGAGAGCGGCGAGCAAGCTCGATGCCGAGGTGGCGAAGCTCAATGACATGGACCCTCCGCCGAGGTCGAAGAGAGATGTCATGGACCGGACCGGCTGGGGAGACAAGAAGGCTCTCGATGTTCTCCGGGCCTGGCGAGAGAGGCAGGGACTCGACCATGAGTGAGGTCGTATATCGGCGTTGCAGCCGTGCCCCTGGTGCCCCTCGCCTGGCGCTGGTGCTGGTGGTGTCGTTGGTGTCCCTCTCTAAGGTCGGGACACCACGACACCACACCATTGCACGGCGGTGTCACGGGGCGGAGGACACCGCACGACACCACATGACACCACCCCCACTATTCCCAGTAATGACGCGGATGTGGTGGTGTCGTTGGCAAAAAGCAGGGGACACCACCCCTCAAAAATCGGTGTCGAAAAGTGGTTTCGACACCGACACCACCACCGACACCACTCGCGCGTACACGAGGCGCGACGTGAAGAGAGGAGCTGAAAATGGCTGATTGTGCAACTACACTCCCGACCGCCGAGTCTGACGCTGACTCAGCCCATAGTCACCCCGACTTAGGGCCAGCCCGGTCGATCCACGTCCCGAAGCGCTCGAAGTTGTTCGATCTCGTGGAGGCGGCGAAGAGCATGCCCTGCCCGATCTGCCGGTCAAAGCGAGGTAGCTGGTGCCGAGGCAACCTCGGCTATCCCACTCGCATCTTTGACGACTGCTACCTCCATGTCGTGAGGCTAGAGGCGGCGATACTGGCCGATGACAGCCGGAAATTAGGACAGTCGACCATCGTGTCGGCAGTGGCCTCGGCAGGCGGTCCACTCAGCGCACAGGACCGCACCGACGCGAGTCCCGGAGGCGAGGACCATGCCTAGATCGAGGAACAGCCCCACGGCGGCATTCTCGCCGCTGTACGACGCGATGGCCGAGGAGCGCCCCGCCTGCGAGGGTGACCAGCGGTTCATCGACGACCGCATCAGGCAGAGCGGCGGCCTCCGAGACCACATCGACTTGAAGCAGACCTGCCGATCCTGCCCACTGCTAGACCTGTGCCAGGACTTCGCCACCACGGCCAGACCTGAGGCGGGATTCTGGGCGGGCAAATGGCGCGGCGGTGAACCTCGACCGCTGAGCCGCAACGGCGGTGATCCGCTGTGATCCATCCCCACATCGGCACCATCAAGAACCTGCCACGGCTGACGAGGCTGTGGCGACGACTCACCACTACCATCACCACCACGAAAGGCCCCACCATGATCGAGACCAACCCCTACGCTGAGAACTTCACCCCCATCGTCGAGCTGGTCGACGGCTGGCTCGCCTGCCGCGTCTGCGGTGTGGCGACCGCGCCGACCGTCCAGCATGGGCGCGACACCATCATCTCGTGGGGCCGGGAGTACCGGGGCGGGTCGCCGTCACTGCGAAGGAAAGCGGCGCAGGAGTTCGAGACCACCATGACCAGGTGCACCACCTGCGAGGAGCGCCGGGAGCAGGCCGTGGCGGTCAACATCGAGCACCCGACCGGACGAGGGCAATACGTCGCTGACGTGATAGCGAACACCGCCGTCGAGCGTGCGCTCGCCGTCGCCGCCGTGGCCGAGCACGACCTCAAGCTGACCTCATCTCGCCGAGTCCGCCTCGCAATTCGTCATCTCACGCCCAAGGCTCTCGGCCTGGTGTGGGAGAGCAGGTTCGCTCCCGTCGCTGAAGCCGAGGCCGACCCGAGCACCGGCGCGGCTCTGCCGTGGTCGCACGTGCCCGAGGAGGGACGTGCCAGCGCCCGGCAAGCGGTGGCCGCGTTCCTCCGCGCTGTGACCGAGCGCCCTGAGCCGACCCCAGCGCCTACGGGCGGCGGTTGCTACCTCTGCGGGGTCGCCTCGGTCGAAGCCCTCCCCTCGCGGGCATTGTCGGCGTGGACCGAGGCGAGGGTCTCGCCGTCCTCGCTCGGCGGCACCTCGACCGCACACCGGCGCGTGTCGGTGTGCCGCACGTGCGCCGAAGCCGCTGAGGCGTACGGGGCCTACGGGCCATCAGTGATGGCGTACCTCGTGCTGGAGGCAGCAGGCATCTCGCGCAAGCTCGGAATTGAGAACGTGCGCATCGACCCTCCGGCCTGGGGCGTGATGAACATCGAACCGAATCCGACCCCATGGGCGCACATCGCCCTCGCCGACCTGCGAGAGAAGTTCGAGACCGGGAGGGTCGGGCGATGAGCAGGAAGATGAAGAGGGGCCTGACCGCCGCCGAGGCCGCCCAGCTTCCACCTGACCAATGGCCGTCGTGGTATCGCCCCTCGAAGGGCGAAGGACGCGGCTCACCGAAGCACCCGGACTTCTCCGAGAACAACGTCGTGAGTCTTCAGAGCGGCTACCGCTCACCGAGGGTCTACAGCGCCGTGAGCGCCGCCCTCGTGGCGGGCATCGTCGACGACCGACCGGACTTGAGGAAGTATCCCGAGGCCCTGGCAGCTTGGGCGGATGCCGAGGCCCGAGCTGCGCTTCTGCGTCGTCACCTGGACGAGATCGGCATCATTGGCGAGGACGGACAGCCTCGCACCTCACTGGTGAACATGCTCCGCTGGTTCGAGAAGAGCGCTACCGCTGCCCGTGACCGCCTCGGGCTGGACCCTCGATCTGAGGCAGAGCTGTCCTTGCTCAGGGCAAAAGCTGTCCGTGAGGGCACTAGCACTGCTGTCGACCTCGACGCGCTCGTCGCGCAGGGCCGGGCGGTGCTCGACGCTGGCCCCGACCCCGTGATCGCGGCACTCGACCGGGTGAAGGCCGAAGGCACCCGCTCCGACCTCCGGCCCCACACCACTCCCGAGGAGGACGACCGATGAGCAGGACACCGACCACCGCTACGCCCGCCGCGCTCGACCTCCTCGCCGCTTTGCCTCTGGAGAACGGCGCGAGGTGGGGCGAAATGGCCTACCCGTTTCAACTGGCCGACGCTCGGTCCGTGCTCGACCCCGAGGGGCCTCGGCGACATTTCCTCCTACGAGGACGCGGCATGTCCAAGACGACCGACATCGCCGGTATCACTTTGTCGCTACTCCTCACCGAGGCCCCAGCTAACTCGACCTCGCTGGTTTACGCCTCGGACGCAGATCAGGCCGAGCTGACGATGGAGGCGTTGAGCGGATTCGTCGACCGTGCCGGACTCCGGTCGAGGGTGAGAGTCCTCGGCAGGACGGTCGAGAACACCGCGACAGGTGCCACGCTGACCGTCGAGACTTCCGACGGGGCCTCAGCATTCGGTAAACGACCATGGCTCCAAATCGTCGACGAGCTGGCAGTCTGGCCGAACACGCCGAACCACCGAACACTGTGGTCGGCCATCACCTCGGCGGTTCCGAAGGTGCCAGGGTCGCGGCTCATCATCATCACGACGGCGGGGTCGCCGACTGGCATCGGGGCGAAGAGGTGGCAGAAGGCCCGGATTTCGCCCGCCTGGCATACCTCGCTCCACCCTGGCCCCTCACCCTGGTGGGCTGAGGAGGACATCGCTGAGGTGAAAGACGACCTCACGCCCTCGGAGTGGCGGCGGCTGATCCTCTGCGAATGGTCTGAGGCCGACGACGCGCTGACCTCGTCTGCCGACATCGAGGCGGTCATCCGTCCCGGCGACCCGGTGCTCGCTCCAGACCGGCGTCATGAGTATGTTGCAGCCCTCGACGTAGGTACGCGACGAGACCTCACGGCGCTCGCGGTCGGTCACGCCGAGGAGCGTGCAGCGGGCCGCGTGTTCATCATCGACAAGGTCATGAGCTGGCGACCCTCGGACAGCGGGGGTCGAGTCGACCTCAGCGAGGTCGAGGCGGCGACCCTCCGCGTCTGTCGTGAGTATGGCGCGAAGCTGAGGTTCGACAGGATGCAGGCCGAACAGCTCACGACCTCACTGGAGCGGCAGGGCATCCGAACCGAGGAGTTCGTGTTCTCATCGGCGGGCGCGAATCGTCTCGCCCGGTCGCTGTGGGGCGCGCTCCGCGACCGCTCGCTGAGCCTGCCCGACGATGACGAGACTCGGGACGAGTTTATGAGTGCTCGCATGGTCGAGACCGGCCCCTCGACAGTGAAGCTCCAGAACCCTCCAGGCACTCACGACGACCTCGTAGTCGCCGTCGGCATGATCGTCGCGGACCTCTCCCAGCGGCCCGCCGCACTCATGGGCGGGATCAGCATCCCCGGCAAGAGCGCCGTGCCCACCGACGAACACCGACTCCCGATCCCACATCGCTCGGGAGAAGCTCGGACAGTCTTGACTCCGACCGGAGGGCTACCATCACGGAGCAAGCGGCTGACAAGCGTCCGCAGACGAGCCTTTGCGGCGGTCGGTGGGCCTCGCCCGTATGGCTACGAAATTGGGTGATGACGGTGGCCAGGGATCAGCTCACCGAAGTGGCCCAGAAGGGCGTAACGACCTCTTCGTTTGCGAACGTGCCGTAGACATTCTTCACGTCGTTAGACGCGTCCGGGCGGCACATCCCGGCATATGCCGTAGCTGTCTCACCATCGGGCAGCTCGGAAATCGACATAGCTTTATCGAGCTTCTTTCCCTGCCAATTGTCGACAACGTTTGGGGACTCAACGCGGACCGGATCGGTGCGCAGGCCGACCCCGTCCTTGTAGTACTCGCCAGAAATATCGAGGGTTCTGCTCGGGTTTGTCGTCGAGCCGGTGTGATTGGAGATGGTCAGCTCGAACACGGCGACAGGGTCGCCTGCATCGCAGTCTGAGGCGACCCCTCGCTCGCTGAGCTTCGTCTCTCCGAGGTAGTCAATTGCTAGTTTCATCCCGGACGGAAATGTCGCCGTGCTGCCGAAGTCGAATCGACCGGTGCCGTCATCGGTGTACGAGGTCGCGCCGGTCGGGGCAGCAGGTGCGTCGGCCTCAGTCTGCACGTAATCGCCGTCGGCATCTTGAGTCTCGTTGGCCTGGGGCACCGACTCGGCGACCTGCGAATCCGAACTCGGTTCGTCGGTCTCCGATGTGCATGCCGAAAGTGCCAGGAGGCCGAGAACGCTGGCGATAGCTGTCATCCGCTTCATGGAGTCTCCGTCCTATTTTTCGAGGTCCGGGTTGACCATGCCCGCGTCTTTGAGGTCCCAGATGTCAATCAGTGCGCTATTGTCGAAGTCGATTTTTTCGACGGTCTCTCGGGTGTATCGAACGCTGAAAAGGTAGGAGTTGTCCTCGTTGCCGTACTTGTCGACGGTCGGACCGCTACCCATCACAACGATGCTCTTGTAGTCGGGATATTTCTCCTTCGCGGCCTGGAGCGCCGCGATGGTGTCTTGTTTCGCGCCGGTTGCGACCAGCCCGGTAGTGAAATTGTCGTCGATTTCGAACTGGACGGTGACCTCGCCCTGGTAGTAGTCGAAGTCGAACTTGTCATCGTCAGTCGACTTCGCCTCGGACTCGGACTCCTTCCCTTTGGAGCCTTTGTCCTTGGCCTTCTCATCCTTCTCGGCCTTCTTTTCCTCCGCTGACTCCTGATCGTCGTCGATCTTGGACACGGTGAGGGTGACAGCATCGCCCGGCTCGGCTTCTGCACCGGCTTGAGGGGACGTGCGCTCGACCTTCCAATTGGACTTCCGAATCACCGAACGATCCTCATCGCTCTCGTCGACAAACTCGGCCTTCAAATCGAGGTCGTAGAGCGCGTCTTTGGCTTCGTCCCCAGCTTTACCGACGAGATCGGGCACCGTTACCGGCTCGGCCTCTTCGGTGGAGCTGGCCTCGACAGTTTCAGGCGCGTCCTCAGTCTGGCCGAACAGGCCCGTAGCGGAGAGAACGACCAGCGCAGCCAGCGCCCAGACCCACCACCTCTTATAGAACGGTTTCGAGGCTCGGCGCTGCCTCGGGCGCTTCTGAGGGGCATCTCCAGTGGGGCGATCAATCATTCGGGCTCCATCGCTTCTGTAGTCCACTACATCTATACCACCATTGTGCTACTTATAAGTCTGTAGACCAAAAAGTAGCACCGGTAGACGCTTGGTCGAGTGGAAGGTGAGTTGCAGCGCGTCGTGGGAGAAAACCTCCGGCGGCACCGGTTACGGCTCGGGCTGAGTCAAGAGGCATTTGCCGAGCGCCTCGGAGTGCATCGCACCTACATGGGTGGAGTTGAACGCGGCGAGCGAAACCTTACGCTCAAGACCGTTGAGAAGTTGGCGGAGTCTATCGAGGTCGCGCCCCTGGTCCTATTGACTCCACCGGAGGGCTTCACTGGAGCTGCTAGTTGATGCTTCCATAGCTGCATCGACATTGCGGCCAAAGACGCAATGGCACGTTCTCGCTCTGTGATCGACTAGCCTAAGTAGGCATGAGCGACCTTGATGTCAGTGAACCTAACCGTCTGTATTACGGGGACAATCTTCCAGTGCTCCGAGAGCATATAGCGACCGAGAGCGTAGACCTCATTTACCTCGACCCGCCATTTAACTCGAACCGCTCGTATTCGGTCATCTTCGGGCGTGAGACCGACGATGCTAATGCTCAAATCCAGGCCTTCGACGACACTTGGCACTGGACGCCCGAGACAGAACGCCTGTACACCGATATTCAGGTAAGTGCTCCCAACGCTGTCGCAGACGCGATCTCTGCGTTTCGAATGCTTCTTGGTGAAAACGATGCGATGGCCTACCTGGTGATGATGGCCCCACGGCTGGTTGAGCTGCATAGAGTGCTTAAGAGCACGGGGACCATATATCTGCATTGTGATCCTACGATGAGTCACTACCTGAAGATTCTAATGGATGCAATTTTTGATGCGCGACAGTTCAAGAATGAAATCATTTGGAAGTATTCTGGCTGGAACAAGAAGCTCAAAGACAAATATGAAGCTCGGCATGACGTAATACTCTGTTACCAGAAAGATAAAGGTGCATACTTTGAGCCTCAAACTGCTCCGTGGGAGAGCGAGGAAGAATATCTGAAGGTTCGCAAGCAGAAGCTTCGAATTGATGACGACGGTCGGAAGTACGTTTTGTCTGATAGAGGCCGTGGTACTCGAATAAAGCGCTACCTGGACGATGCTATGGCGTACGGTCGTCCAATTGACGATGTCTGGATCATTGACAAGCTCAACAACAGTGCATTGGAATCACTAGGCTATCCGACACAAAAACCGTTGAAACTGCTTGAGAGGATCATTCGCTCAAGTTCAAAGCCGGGCGATGTCGTGCTGGACCCGTTTTGTGGTTGCGGGACTACTGTAGATGCCGCTCAAAATCTGGGCAGAAGATGGATCGGTATTGATATAACCTACGTTTCTATTGACCTGATAGTTAAAAGGCTCATGGCAACGCATGGAAAGTCGGTTCTGGACAACGTTGACGTTGACGGTATCCCGTACGACATGGAGTCTGCCAAGCGCCTATTCGAAAAGTCACCCTTCGACTTCGAGAGGTGGGCGGTGTCAAAGGTCCATGCTCAGCCGAATCAGAAGCAGGTAGGCGACCGTGGTATCGATGGCGTCCGGAAGTTCGTGATCGACTCTAAAACTATCGGTAAAGTGCTTGTTTCGGTAAAGGGTGGAAAGCATGTCGGCCCCTCTGTGGTCCGAGACTTAGCTGGCACCGTGTCGAGTAACCACGATGCGCACCTCGGTGTTCTGATTACTATGAACGACGAAGTGAGTCGTGAGACTCAACGTGCAATTGATGTTGGCGGATACTGGACCCACCCGTCGAATGGTGAGAATTACCCAGTTTTGCAGCAGGTAAGTGTCCGCGAGCTTCTGGACGGCAAGAGACTTGACTTACCAACTGCTCTAACTCCATACATTTCGGCGCAGCGTCGGATACATATGCCTGAGCAAGAGGCACTCTTCGACTAGGTACTAGCACTAGGGCAGGTCGATCCGTGAGTTCCAGCAGGGCAATTGCTGGCTGTAGGGAGTAGCTTAAGAACGTGGATCTCGCATTGCTTCTCTCGAATTTCGTCGCACCTATCGTCGTAGGGGTGGGCCTCGGTTGGATTTCGAATCGCTGGTCCAGTAGTCACGGATGGCTCCGTGCGGAGGTGCAAAGCCGCAGTAGCTACTACGCCGACGTGCTTGTGGCTGGTCAGGAGCTACGCGAAACTTTGCCGCAAATGTATGAACATGCCGAACAGTTGAGGTCTGAGGAGTTTCGTGAGGATGAATGCGAGTCAGACCCCGCGTACCTGCATGATCGGGAGCGGGTTGAGGCGTTGGCCGAAAGCGTTGTGGCGAGCTGGCGTAGGCAAGTGGCGAAAGCGCCACTGTACGCTGCTGCGGTGGTGGCTACGCCCATCCAAGCGAGTGGTGACGCGCTAGAGCGAGCGCTGGATGCATTTCACGAAGTCGATCCGTTGCCTATGCTCAACCTCCGTTGTGAAATTTTGCATGAATGGACAACAGCCGTTGAGGGCAGCATCGAGCGGGACATGGTGGATATGCGCTTAAGTGCAGTTCGAGGACTACCGTGGCGGCAGAGGCGTGCGGAAAGGAGTCATCTTAAAGAGATGTCGAAGGTCCTTGAGGTGCGCATCCACGGGACCGTTAGGGATATTTCGGCGCTCGCCGAAGAGATCGAGCGCGCTGAACAAGCGGACGAGGCGGATTGCGACGAGGGCTAAAGAGCGCCAAGATTCGTCGGGCCAGTCTGACATGAGGACCAGCGCTCCGTTCCCCGCGCGTGCGCGCGCTGACGGAGTCGTGGCTCGACACGAGAAACAAGTCAGGGCAATGTATGTCAAAAGCTTGGTTTTGAGAGGTCGACGCGGCGGCCGGAGCTGCGGAGCATCCGTTCGATGAGGTCGTCGAGTTCACCGGGGCTGAGCTTCGTCGTCGTCAGCTGGTGAGCTCCGTCGATGGCGATGAAGACCTCGCTGGGGGAGTTGATCCAAATCTCCTCGACGCGCGGATCTTCGAAATAGTCCTGTAGAGCTCCGAACCCCGAAAGCTGGTGGTCGATGAAGCGGAACGTCGCCTCACGGTCTTCGAGAGGCGGAAGATTCGCCGTCAGACTGCGTTCGTCGTATTCGGAGATGACGGTGCGGATGACTTCTCGCGAACGCTGCACATCGACTCGCGGATCCACGTCGAGGTCTCTGATCCTCTTGTGGACCTCGCTCGTGATGACCTCGGTGGCTTCCACAGTGAACCCCTGGTGAGTGTCGGCGAGTCCGCTGCCCGGCAGCGGAAGTGGTTGTCAATGTAATCGTGAAATTCCCATTTATCCAGACTTTCTTTCAATCTGTGGATAACTTCCGGTGACGTTAGGCAAATGCCATACGTGTAGTTACCGCGATGGAGAACGCGAATTCTGAGATCACCTTGTCACCGTCGACGTGGAATCCGTCGCCGTTGCCAGGGGGAAAACCGAGGCACCGCACCAGAGTTCCGGACTGTGTTGGGTGTGATTCGAGATCCCTGCGGTTCCCTTGTCGCATCGCAGCGTCTGCGTCGGGGGTTTCGCTCGTCAGTTGCTTCGGGAAGATGTGCTGTCTCAGAACGGTGGCGGGTCGGTGATGGGGTCGTGGTCCCAGTTGATCACCGGTGCAGGCCGGCGGGTGAAGCTGGTGTCGTACTCCGTGACGGGCCCTCGAGCGGCAGGGCCGCGACCGGGTTTCGCGGTCGTCGGTGTCGGATGCACGGTCGTCGGGTTGGGAGACGGCGGCGTGGTGTCGAGGTTCGGTGCCCTGCGGTGTCCCGAGGTCGAGGATTCGTCGGCCGGGCCGGCCCAAGGATCGTCTACACGACTGCCAGTGTGGGTGCTCCAGGATTTCTCGGCACGACTGCCAGTGTCGGTGCTAGGGGTCGGGGGATTGTCGTTCCAGGGTGCGTTGCCATCGGTCAGGGAATCGGCGGACCAGCTCCAGGGATCACCTGGCGTGTTCTGCGGTGACCGAGTTGCCTGAATGGGTGCAATCGCTGAGACGGGCGTTCGGTCGGCAGTCGACGTTGCCTGGCCACTCGACTCAGACTGGACTGTGGGCGTCCTTTGACTCGTCGACACGTTCTGACTCGTCGACACGTTCGGAACTGCCGGTGTGCGGCGGGGTTTCGGTTTCCGCCCACCCGTATTCCGCCGTCGGGCTGGTTGGCATTTGGTCTCGGTGGCTGCCCGCAGTCGTTTCGCACGCTGGGCGATCGCGTGCTTGCGCTGTTGGGCCAGGGACCGGTGTCCGGTGATCGGTTCGACCGGCCCCAACGGGTGATGCCCGATAGGGGGATCCGTCTCACACAGACTCCTCCCCGTACACCACACCAGCGACGACGACCGTTGTGAGGACCAGCCGCGCTCAGTGTCAGCGGTAGCGAACGGGTCACTCGTTCCTGGTGGCAGGGTGTCAAGCCCCGGGTTTCGTAGAGGCTCCTATTCTTGGTTTCCTAAGCAGCCGCGGGTTCTGTCCCGGACTGGTTGATCCATTCGGAATGGACCTCGACGGGCGGTCGGTAGTTAATCGCTGAATGC
>NZ_FXZC01000010.1 GCF_900169275.1 Brevibacterium casei CIP 102111
AGACCTCCGCGGCTGGATCAAAGCATGGAACGAGAACCCGAAACCCTTCATCTGGACCAAGACCGCCGACGAGATTCTCACCTCCATCGGACGACTTCTACAACGAATCAACGGCGCGGGACACTAGGTCTGCTGTTCGGGCTGTTCGCCCCCGGATTCGGTTGGCTGGCCATCCTGATCATCTCGGTCGCCTCTGGCGCAGTTTGGGGCGCTTTGCTTTACTTCCTTGGACACCTGGCTAAGGGCGGCCGACGGGACTTCGACTCACTGGAGACCCTTGAGGCGGGCCACTACGAGGTCCAAGTGGAAGCACCATACGCTGCGGAGGCCGCTCGTCTCCTCGCGGACCAGACCGCCCACCCCGGAGACTGAAAAGGGCCCTTCACGAATGAGGGTGTAGCGCGGGTCTGAAGCCTCCGGCTTCGAGCAGCGATCTCGCGATGTAGTGGGTGAGGTTGCGGAACCCGAGGGCGGAGCCGTGGAGGTGCTCGAGCCGGCCGTTGATCGCCTCCGTGGGCCCGTTGCTTGTGCCGGGCCGGTCGAAGAAGGCGAGGATGTCGGCGCGTTGCTTCATGGTGCGGCCGAGCTTGCGGATCTCCATACTTGCTTGAAAAACGGAACGAAACCCAGAGCGATTCAAAGATCGCACGGGCGTTCCTTCGGATTCGGTGACCGGCGCAGGACGCGCCGGTCACGGTGAGGCTCGCCTAACGTGACACGGGTTGGGCGAGGCTTACCAACCGAAGGATCGCTCAGCAGGTGATCAGCGGATCAGGCGATGCCGCCACCGTCGACGACCAGCGCCGCCCCGGTCACGTACGACGCCTCATCGCTCGCGAGCCATACGACAGCCGCCGAGATCTCACTCGGCTGTCCCATGCGGTTCAACGGGCGCTCGGCCGCCTCAGCCAGGAATCCGGTCTGGTCCTGTCCCAACTGGCGAGCCTCGTCGCGCAGCATCCCCGTGTCCACGTCGCCCGGGTTGACGGAGTTGACCCGGATGCCGTCCGGACCATGGTCGATGGCCAGCGCACGGGTCATGTTCACGACCGCGCCCTTCGACGCGCAGTACGAGATCGCCTGACCGCCGCCCTTCAGGCCCCATCCGGAGCCGGTGTTGACGATCGAGCCGCCGCCGTTCGCCTTCATGATCGGCACGACGTGCTTGCACATCAGGAAGATGGCGCGCACGTTCACGCCGAACACGCGATCCCACTCCTCGACGGTGGTCTCGACGGCCGTGGTGCGGCGGATGATGCCGGCGTTGTTGAACACGACATCGATGCCGCCGAACGACTCCTTCGCCGTCTCCACGACGCGGACGATGTCATCCTCGTTCGAGACGTCGGCAGCGGTGGCGACGGCAGTTCCGCCTGCCGTCGCCGGGATCGTCGCGTTCATCGTCTTCGCCGACTCAAAGTGGAGCCGGCGGATCGTGATCGTCAGTTCCGCACCCGCGATCGCGCGCCGCGACGGCGTCCGGCTCGTCCATTCACCCGGTTCCGGCGCCGCAACTCGACGAGCTCCTTGTGCTCGTCGATGGTGACCCCGGCCTTGCGGCCGGAGTCGACAGCGTCACGGTTCGTCCAGTTCCGAAGGCAGGATTCGCTGATCCCGAGGTCAGGCGCGGTCTGCGCATTGGGATTGCCCTGAGCAACAAGATCGAGGGCTCGACGCCGGAACTCCGGCGGGTGGGCAGCAGGCATGTCACGGACTCCTTCCGAGACGATATCGCCTCAAAGTCGGTGTCCGGAAAAGCTGGTCAGGCTCCATTCGTCAAGCAAATGACTTGCGAAATGTCTACGTGGGGTCCATGCTGGCGCCAGAACACGTTTCGCCCCGCGAGCGTTCGCGCCTCTGCTTGGACCACATCGTCCAGGTGGGGTCTACACCTCCGACCGTCGAACAAACATCGGCAGTGGGGTTGTAGTGAAGCGCCCTGGGTCTGATGGAGACTCGCGCTATTTGATTCCGACCAGGTGTTCGCGGTCGGCTTGGACAGCATAGAACGCGTTCTCGAACTCGGCGGGCGGGACGTCGCCGAGGTAGCCGTGGAGGCGCTGCGTGTTGTGCCAGTGCACCCAACCGAGGGTGGCGAGCTCGAGATTCTCGACCGTCTTTCACGGCCCGGACCGGGCCGGCCCGCGGACGAGTTCGGCCTTGTAGTACCCGTTCACCGTCTCGGCCAGGGCGTTGATGCTCCTATAGTTGTCAACTCATGATTTCGCCGGTTCGCGGGTCGGTCTTGACGAGGTGGTAGACCTCGCGGATCACGTAGCGTTTCAGACAGCGGATGATGTCGCGTTTGCTCTTGCCCTCGGCGGTGCGACGGGCGACGTAGGCGATCGTGGGCTCGTGGAATCTCATCCTGACAATCACGGTCCGGTAGATCGCCGCGTTGAGTTGCCGATGTCCGCCATGGTTGATGCGATGCTTCCCACTGGTCATTCCTGAACCGGTCGGAACAGGGCTGATTCCGGCGAGCTTCGCGAACGCGGCCTCGCTTCGGATTCGTTCGGGATTGTCACCGGCGACGATGAGGATCTCCGCGGCGGTATCGACGCCAATCCCGAATTCGTCAAGCAGGTGCGGCGCGCGTTGGAGCACGAGCTGCTCGATCTGTGCTTCGAGTTCCTTGGTTTCTTCGCTTAGTGCGATCCAGCGCTTCGCGATCGATCTGAGCGCGTAACGGTTCGCATCTTCTGGCGTCCTCAAACCCCGCGGACGGAGCGCGGCGCAGTGCCTCGCGACCATCTTCTGCGTTTTCTTCGCCGTCTCCCGGCGAAGGTCCTCAGAAGAGTGGACGAGCATCGCTTTGAGGGTAACCATCGCGCCGGTGCGGTCCTTCACCGCGGTATCGTGCGCGACTTTCAGCTGTCGAATCATCTCAACGACGCCGTCCGCGGTTTTGGGGATCGCGGTCGCGAACCCGGCGAGCACTGCCCTGGCAGCGTTCTCTGCGTCGAGGGTGTCGGACTTCCCGTTCAGTCTCCGCAGCCGCCGATCAGGACGGGAGACCTCGATGACCTTGTGCCCGTGACGGCGGACGAAAGACGTGAGCGCGGCCCCGTAGGAGCCGGTGCCCTCGATGCCGAACGCGATGATCTTCTCGAATCCCGCAGCCCACTCAAGGAGTTGTTTGAACCCGGCGGTGTCGGTCGCGATCGTGAGAGTCGCGAGGATCCCGCCGACAGAGTCCATGACTGCTGCGACGTGGATGTGTTTGTGGGTGTCGATGCCGATTACGATGTGCCCTGATCTGAACTGCTCAACATCGTCCATGATGCTGTCTCCTTCGCCCGTTATCGTGGGTTTCACGCTGTCGTCGGCGGGTGGACAGGACTGTCACGGGGACGCTGTCGAAAGTATGCTCCAGGCTCCTATTAGGTCACGCCCGACCGGCGGCAGCGCTTGATACAGCCCCGGCCGGACGGTCGACAGATCAACGCAAAGGCACCATGCGGGCCAATCATAAGCAAGGGTCAAACCGCGCCGGCCGGGACTACCCGATTCTCGCGGAACCCGGCAGAAACAGTCTGACAATCGTAGGCGTCGCCGACGGTACCGATCGACGGGGCGATGCCCTCGAGCGCGAGATGCTCGGTCAACCGAATCGCTGTGTCCTGAGATCCGGCGTCGCTGTGGTGGATCAGATCTCCTGGTGAGATGGGGTTTCCTTCCCGTTCTCGCTGCCATAGCGCGATCCGCAGCGGCGTCATGACCAAGTCGACCTTCTTGCTCGAGGACGCGTGCCAGCCCACGATCCGCTGGGCGAACACGTCCAGGACGAACGCGACATAGACGAATCCCGCCCAGGTGCGGACGTAGGTGAAGTCCGTGACCCAGACCAGGTTCGCAGCCGCCGCGGTGAAGTCACGGTTCAGCAGGTCACCGGCACGTTTCCCGTCCGGATCAGGGATGGTGGTGCGCAGCTTCTTCGCCCGCTGAACACCTTCGAGGCCAAGCGTGCGCATCGCCCGGTCCACTGCGCCGCGAGACGTGGCGGCAAGCCCCGCCTGGCGGCGGAGCAGGTCGACCCACTTCCGTCGCCCGTAGAGACCCTCGGGAGTCATCTGGATCAGTCCGGTGGCCTCGTTGACCCTTCCAGGCCAGGGTGCGGATCTGGTCTTCTACCAGGGCATCTGTGACGGTGCGGGTCGCGATTCGGGCCGGGCTCTTCCAAGACCGGTAGGTCCTTGCAGCGATCTTCAGGCCCTGCTGGCGCAGGACACGGAGGATCGACTCGACTGCGAAACCCTCGGCTCTCATCTCATCGATGAACGCGATGATCAGCGGTTGCGGGGGTCGAGCTCCCCCGCGAAGAAAATCGACGCCTTCCGGAGGATCTCGTTGTCTTCCCGCAACCGCCGATTCTCAGCCTTTAAGCGCTTGACCTCGGCGGACTCCTCGCTAGTCACGCCGGGCCGGGTGCCGTCGTCGACGTCGGCCTGCGCCAACCACCGCCGCACGGATTCCTTCGAGACGCCTTCCTGGCGGGCGACCGCGACTACCGCGGCGAACTGGGAGGGGTATTCCTGCTGGTGCTCTCGCACGAGCCGCACGCACCTCGCGCGCAGCTGGGGATCGATCTTCTTCGGCATGCTGTCCATCCTCTCGGACTTAAACAGCAGCGGCATCAAACCTGGGCCGGTTCACCGTGAGCCTCGCGGCCTGACACCCCAACTGTCGCCTGTTCGTGCGGCAGTCCCCATCGCCCTACACGGATACCACAAGGCTTTGCCGCATGTTGGCAATGACCAGGCGCCGGTAACCAGTCGCGAGAAGATCGTCGCTTCCCACGGCGGACAGCGCACTTTTAGACACCTCCTGCGTTCGTCAAACGAAGCGGTCCGGGATCATTCCCGGTTTCAGCCCGGACCGCCGCGATCCGTCGACGACGTCGAGTGCTTCACCCTGGCCTGGATCTACAGGTACAACAGCGCCCGCCCGCACACCCGCCTCGGCAACGCCCCACCCGCCGAGTACGAGGCAGCGCACTGCGCTGAGCCCACCAAGTCATCGCGACCGGCAATGACACCTGCATAGACGTGGCATCAACGCGGAGATGTTTCAGTTTCTTCTGTGCTGGGGCTGTGTCAGGTGCTGGACCGGGTGTAGGCAGCGGCGCGCACCACATCTTCGTCCTCCAGTCCAGCTCCTAGTGCTCCGCCCACGGTGGCCAGGCTGGCGGTGAGCCAGCTGATCCTCGCGTAGTCCAAAGCGTTCACTGGGTGGCCGGCGACATCGGCCAGTACCTGCTCGTCGATGAGCAGCAGCGCGCCGGCCCAGGACAGGATGAATAAGACGAGGTAGAACACCACAACCCCGATGGCCACGGTCGCGGTGGTGGCCAAATTGAACAGGATCACCTGCTCACGTTGGGCTCGCCGCCGTGGGCGCTCCCACAAGCCGGCTCCCAGGATCAGGGTGGCACTCACCGCCCCGATCGCCATCACCGCCAGCAGGGCCAGGCGCACCGGCCCGTAGTCCATGGCCAGTACCCATAGGTCCGAGGCCACCAATGTCAGCATGCCGGTGGCCGCTGCCACGACCATCGCCCGGGAGAGCCGGGCCACGAAGGCCCAAGGCTGGTTGGCGCGGATCATGCCCAGCAGCAACCGCACGTTGCCGCTCAGCACTCGGACCGTGAACTGCACGACGTTGTCGTCCGGGCGTTCGTCGAGATCGGTGGACAGCTGGTGGGCTCTTCGAGCAAGATCCCGCTGGGCGTTGCGGTCTTCGGCGTCGTAGCCCAGGAGCTGCCCGACCACGTCCACGGTGGTCTCTTGCGCCTTCTGCCGCACGTGCACGGCTCCCAGGGCTGGGACGGAGACCAGTCCCACCCCGTGCACGGGGCTGAGCTGGGCGAGCACCGGACGTCGGCCGGTCTTCAGGGGGATCTCGGTGAGCACCACGGCCAAATCCCAGTTCTCCTCCAGCACGCGGTTTCGGGCCGCCTCCAGCAGGTCCAAGGTCTCGGTGGGTGGATCGACCAGCCGGTCTTCGGCCATCTTCAGTTGCCAGCGCACTCCCGGATACCGCTGCACCAAAATCTTGCGCACCGAGGTGGTGACCTCGGGGCCGAGCACCGCACTCAGGGATGGTGAGACCACCAGGCCGATGAGCAGCTCGGCATCGGAAAGGGGTTCGGCAGGATCGGCGGTGGATCGGCAACGCTCAGCAGTCATCGCTCCATTGTAAGGCTACCACGGGCCGGACTGCCACTGGCTCGATGGAGCCCCCAAGGTTTCGTGCAGCACCGCGGGCCGGATTCGGTGGTCGCCTCGATCCCGGAAAGAGCGGTGCTGCTCACTGCGAAATCCTCTCCCCGCCGACGCCGCCAGCGCGAAGACATCACAGTCAGCGGGCCCGGGACCTGCCGGTGTCGAGGACGGCTTCTCGATGATGCTGCAGTGACGGATCGGTTGAAGTGCTTCGGCGGTGTGGGAGCAGTGATCAGCGTGGGGCCGGTCGATTCCGTTCGGACAGGTGATGCATCGACTGCCCAGCGGCAGGTGCGGTACTGATGCGGGGGTACCCGGTGCAGGGGTGTCAAGGCCCAGCTCCGAAGACGGCAAGCCGGGCACGTGAAAGGCGAATTATGGCCCGCCGCAACCCGAGCGGGAAGGCATGTGTGGCACGAGGCGCCGAAGACGGGCCGGGCGTTTACTGCAGAGATAAATATGCTTATCCTGGTAATGTCCGCGACATTTCGAGGGGGAGGAAGGGAGGCCAGAAGGGAGGCCAGGGGTGCTGATGTGCCCGGCCTGTTCCGCGATTTCTCCTCCTAACTTTCCGTCCACTCCCGACCCAGGTGCCCGGCAACCCCGGGTGCAGACCACCGTCCGGGTCGGATCGTCACCACGAACAGGAAACGATAAGCATGTCCCATCCCTCCTCTCTTCCACCCACTGCTTCGGCTCATTACCAGGTCCTGCGCACAGTGCCCTCCTATGACCAGGCTCAGCGCCTTGTCGATCAACTCTCCGACGCCGGGTTCCCGGTTGAGCACGTGCGCTTGGTCGGCACCGATCTGCGCCTGGTTGAGCAGGTCACCGGGCGAATGACCTACGGCAAGGCCGCCCTGTACGGGGCCGCCTCCGGGGCCTGGCTGGGATTGCTCATTGGCTTGCTGTTGGGTCTTTTCACGGTCGTGGGGTGGCTGTGGGTAATCCTGTGGGCGGTGCTCCTGGGCGCGGTGTGGGGGCTGATCTTCGGGTTGCTGGGCCACGCGGCCACCGGCGGGCGCCGGGACTTCAGTAGCGTCCAGGGCCTGGAGGCGTCCTCCTACGAGATCCTCGTGGAGGCCGAGTACGTCGAGGCGGCCAAGGCCAAGCTCGACGCCAGCCGTCCCACGACTTGACCGCCAAAGGCCCGGGCCCGGACCGGGTGCTGGCCCACGCCCGAGTAAGTACTGAGGGCCGTGGCCCTCTGCGCTCCCCCGACACTCACCGCTGGGGTGGATTCAGGAGCGGATCTCGCCGGGAAGCAGGGACGTCGGCGTGCCTGTCACCACCAACCGGGAGCCTTGTCAAGCCCTGGGTTTGGTAGAGGCTTCTTTTCTTGGTTTCCTATGCGGCCACGCCTGTAGTGGTCTGCTGTTTGATCCAATCAGAATGCGCCTCGATCGGCGGTCGGTAGTGCAGCGCCGAATGCAGTCGGACGTGGTTGTACCAAGCCACCTGCATCGCCCCGGGAATACTGGAGACAGTGAAGCCACGGAAAGGACCTTCCTGTCATGCCGAACCAACGTAAGTACCCTCTCGAACTACGGGAGCGCGCGACTCGCATGGTGCTCGACGCTCTCGAGTCCGATCCCGATTCGAAACGCGGTCTGTACCGCCGCATCGGTGACCAGCTCGGTGTGAACTCCGAGACTCTGCGTTCCTGGGTCAAGCAGTCACAGATCGATGCCGGCGATCGGCCCGGCACGACCACTGTTGAGTCGATGCGAATCAGCGAGTTGGAACGAGAGGTTCGGGAACTCCGTCGAGCAAACCAGATCCTGAAGTCCGCTTCAGCTTTTTTCGCAGCGGAGCTCGACCGCCCATCACGGTGATCTGCTCGTACATCGACGAGTACAAGGAAGAGTTCGGAGTCGAGCCGATCTGCACCACGCTGCGCAATGCTGGCGTGCAGATCGCTCCGAGCACTTACTACGCCCGAATCCACCGACAGCCGTCTGCACGCCACCGACGAGACGAGGTCCTGAAGGAGGAGATCAGTCGCGTGCACGCGGAGAACTATGATGCGTTCGGCGCGAGGAAGATGCATATCGTCCTCAACCGGCAGCCCGCCAGGCCCGACCGCGGGCATGTCGCCCGGTGCACGATCGAACGTCTCATGCGTGATCTGGGGCTGCGCGGGATCAGGCGGGAGAAGACCCCGCACACGACTCGTTCAGCGCCGAGGGAGCTCTGCCCTACCGATCTCGTCGATCGGCATTTCGAAGCGTGTGCCCCGAACCACTTGTGGGTAGCGGACATCACGTATGTGCGCACCTTCTCCGGCTGGGTATACGTCGCGTTCGTCACCGATGGATTCAACCGCGAGATCGTGGGTTGGCAGGTATCGAGGTCATTGCACACAACACTCGCTCTGGATGCTCTGCAGATGGGCATCTACCAGCGTAAACGTGCAGGTGATGACCTGTCCGGGCTGATCCACCACAGTGATCGCGGAGTTCAGTATCGTGCGATTCGCTACGGCGAGGCTCTCGCTGAGCAGGATGCTGTGGCGTCAGTCGGGTCAAAAGGCGACTCATATGACAACGCTCTCGCCGAGGCCTTGAACTTGCTCTACAAAGCTGAACTGATTCGTAATCGCGGCCCATGGGAAGGCATCGATGATGTCGAGGCCGCGACCGCGGAATGGGTGCATTGGTTCAACACGTTCCGCCCCCACGGGTCACTGGCTGGAGCGACTCCGATTGCTTTCCGGGCCGACAACCGCGAAGTGAGCACACTCGCTGCTTGAGACCCATCCCAACACCGATGAAAACCAGATACAACAGCCTCCATCAAACCCGGGGCTTGACACCCCGCGATCCTGGACGCGCCCGGCGCGGTCGTGGTCACCAGCACCCGCCCAGACAACCTCACCGCGACCCTGCGCGCCCGCACACGTGTCGGCCCCGTGGCCGTGTTCGACCCGCAGCATCTGGCCGAAGGGGTGCCGGCGGGGATGCGCTGGTCACCCATCCGCGGCTGCGCCGACCCTTTGACCGCGATGATCCGCGCCACCGGCCTCGCCTCGGCCACCGGCCTGTCCGCCGGCGGGGTCGAGTCCGGCGGCTTCTGGGAAGGCAAGACCCGCACCGCGCTGCAAGCCCTGCTGCACGCCGCCGCCCTGGACGGCCGCTCACCAGCCGAGCTGTTCCGCTGGCCGCTCGACCCGTCTGCGGCGGCGGAGGCGGTCGCGATCCTGACCAACTCACCGAATGCGGCGACCGGGTGGGCGGACTCGCTGGAGTCGATGATCGACGCCGACCCCCGCACCCGCGACTCCATCTGGCAAGGCGTCAGCCTGGCACTGGGTGCCCTGGCCGATCCGCGGGTGCTCGATGCCGTCAGCCCCGGCTCCGGTGAGGACTTCGACCCCGAGACGTTCATCCGCAACAAGGGCACCCTGTTCTTGCTCGCCACCGGCGCAGGGGCTGGAGCCAGCGCGGCGTTGGTGGCGGCGCTGGTCGAAGACCTCGTGGAGACCGCCCGCCGCATCGCCGCCCGCTCACCCGGTGCCCGGCTGGATCCGCCGCTGCTGCTCGCCCTCGATGAGATCGCCAACCTCGCACCCCTGCCCTCGCTGCCGGTGCTGATGGCCGAAGGCGGCGGCACCGGGATCACCTGCATGCCCGTCCTCCAATCCCTCGCCCAAGCCCGCGACCGGTGGAACGAGAACCAGGCCAACGCGATCTGGGACGCGAGCATCGTCAAGATCATCCTCGGTGGCGCATCCAGCTCCAAGGACCTCCAGGACCTCTCCACCCTGATCGGCGAGCGAGATGAGTACACCGACAGCGTGACGCTCGGCGACCACGGCACGATGAGCAATCAGCGTTCCGTGCGCCGGGTGGCGATCTTCCCGCCAGACCGCATCCGCACCCTGGCCTTCGGCACCGCCGTCACCCTGCTGCGCGCCGCGCCACCGATCGTGACCGACCTGCGCGCCTGGCCCGACCGCGCCGATGCCGGCCAGCTGAAGGCGGATCGGGCCGAGATCGAGGGCCTGCTGCGCCGCCCCGACACCCCGCGGTAGCCCAGGGCAGTTGCCGTGCACCTGTCTGCCACGACGGCCACCACCGACCGGTGGCCCGATCAGGCAGACAGGAGCAGACCCATGGTCGATCAGGAACAGCCCCACCCAGCCCCAGAACCAGAACCATCGCCGACGCCGGAGGCGGATGTGCGGGAGTCCTTCAAGGGGCGCATCAAGTCCGAGCCGACGCTGGGCACCACCTCGAAGGGCAAGGCGAAGTTCTACGCCAAGGTCGAGCAGCGGCACTGGCGCTACGAACCCGACGGCACCTACACGAGGCTGCCGAACACCTACCACGATCTCGTCGCCTACAAGGGCGCCGCGGTCCGCGCCTACAAGCAGCTCGCCAAGAACGACTACTTCATCGCCGAAGGACGCATGGAGGACTACCTCTCCAAGCGCACCGGCGAGATGAAGCAGCGCTTCGCCGCCACCGGGTTCGGCCACGACATGGCCCACACCCGCTACGAGGTCGACCGCAGCCCCCGCCGCGACGCCACCGAACAGCAGGCCACCGAACGTCCGGCCACCGAGCGTCAGGCCGCCGAACGCGGCACCGTCGCCCAGCACACCCCGGAGGCGGACCGGTCGCGGCTGAACCTGCCGCCCGCCGGCCCCTGGGACCAGGCGCCCGGCTTCGCCGCGCCCGAGCGGGCCGAGCAGCAGCCGCCGGCGATGGGCCTGTGAAGAGCAAGGAGCCACGATCATGACCGACCCGACCCCCGAACATCAGATCCCTGACGAGCCTGCGGCGGATGAGCCGCAGGCCGAGGACCTGCCCGACGACGACCTCGATGAGGAGTACGACGACTACGACAGCGAGAACGAGGACGAGGACGATCCTGGTCCGCCGCATCCGGTGAACTGGTACCTGCTGCGCGCCGACGAGCTCGAAGCCGAATGGTACGAGCTCAACCGGTGGGTCGAGACCCTGCGCCGTACCTACGGGCTGCCCGCCAGCGTGATCCCGCCGTTCTGGCACCGTCACGATGAACTGCTCTGGGAGCTCAGCGGCTTGCATCTGCATTGGCTCTGCGCCTACCACCCTGAGCAGAACGGGTCCGCCCCGTTTGGCTGGCATCGGGACTTTGCCGACGCCCGCGCCCGACTGCGCGAATGGGTCGCCGCCTCGGGCACCCGCCTGGACCGCGACCGGCCCACCCGGCAGACCACCTGGCCCGGCGAAGAGCCCGCCGACCCCATCGAGGACGTGTTCGTCGCCGACCGCGACCGCGACTTCGTGGACTACGTCGCCGCCCAGGTCGCCGAACGACGCGCCGCAGAAGACGCGTTCTACGCCGGCGCCGACCCAGTCACTGGGGAGGTGACCGGCTGATGGGCAAGTACGTGAAGAAGACTGGCCAACGGCGGCAGGAGGAGCGGCGTCTGTCGGTGCGCGCTGAGCAACGTGATCCGCCCGACTACGACAAGCTCACCGAACTGCTGATCCGTCTGTCGCTCCGGCAGTCGAGCACCCCAGGGGATCGGACCGCGCCTGAGGCGACTCGGCACCCGGGGACGATGAGCCGCCCTGGCGTAGAATGAGAGCATCCCGCCAGGAGGCGGGTGTTGTGATCCTGAACCTCATCACCACGGTGGTGGGGGAACTTACCACTTGACCCTCGTGGTCTTGTCCTTACGGCCCATCGGGCTCATTCTCTTCGCTCAACATCCGCAGTCGTCTTCTCCTGTCGGGAATCAGGATCACCGACTGAAGGAGAAGAGCCATGACGATCGTTGACGATGCGTCCGCCGTGAATAGCTTGGTGGCACCGAACCCTCCCGGTGAGGCGATCGCCGTGTCCTACCTGCGCGTCTCGACCAAGGAGCAGGCGGAGAAGGGCGGCACCGACGAGGGGTACTCGATCCCGGCCCAGCGCGAGGCGAACCAGCGCAAAGCGGAGCAGATGGGCGCTACGATCGTGGAAGAGTTCGTGGACGCAGGTGAGTCTGCTCGTAAGGCTGATCGGCCCGATCTGATGCGGATGATCAAGTACGTCGCTACGCACAAGGTCAACTACTGCATCGTCCACAAGGTCGACCGTCTGGCGAGGAACCGGGCGGATGACGTCGCGATCCATCTGGCGCTGCGCGACGCGGGTGTGATGCTGGTGTCAGCGAGCGAGAACATCGATGAGACTCCGTCGGGGATGCTGCTGCACGGCATCATGTCCACGATCGCAGAGTTCTACTCGCGCAACCTGGCGACTGAGACAGTCAAGGGTTTGTCGCAGAAAGCTGCACGGGGCGGCACGATCGGCAAGGCTCCGTTGGGGTATCGCAACGTCGGGGTCCGTGATGAGAACGGGCGTGAGGTCCGTACCGTGGAGATCGATCCGGAACGGGCAAAGCTCGTGGCCTGGGCGTTCATGGTCTACGCCTCCGGGGAATGGACCACGAGCCAACTGCATGAGGAGCTGACCGCGCGGGGTCTGCGCACGCCCGCGACGCCACGGCGGCCGTCACGCCCGATTGGGAAGTCCTCGATCCAGCGGATGTTGACCAACCCGTACTACAAGGGCGATGTCCGCTATCAGGGCGTGACCTACAAGGGCACGCACGAGCCGTTTGTGCCACCGGAGGTTTGGTACCAGGTGCAGACGGTCTTGCAGTCGCACCGGACCGCGGCGGATGCTAGTCGTGTGCATGACCATTACCTGAAAGGCACCGTGTTCTGCGGGCAGTGCGGTTCGCGGCTGCTGGTATGCAACGCCAAGAGCAGCACCGGGAACATCTACCCGTACTTCGTCTGCGCCGACCGTCACGCCCGGCGCGGTGACTGCACCCGGCAGGCGATGCTCATCGAAGAGGTCGAGCGGCTGGTCGAGCGACACTACGAGAAGGTGCAGATCAGTGGCGAGACTCGGCACGCCGTGGGGGCACATCTGCATGCCAAGTTCGACGCGCTCATGGCTTCGGAGTCGGACGCGCTGTCGGACCTGACGAAGGAACGGGCTCGGCTGGAGGAGGAGCAGGGCAAACTGCTTCAGGCACACTACGCCGGAGCGATCCCGCTGGACCTGTTGAAGAAGGAACAGGACCGCATCAGCGGCGGGCTGGAGACGATCAAGAACCGGATCGATGCCCACCACGACGAGTACGCCACGGCTCGCGACAACCTGGACGACTCGCTGAACCTGCTGGAGCACGCGGTGGACATCTACGCCCGCTGTGACGACGCGAACCGCCGACGGTGCAACCAAGCCTTCTTCACCGCGATCTACATCGAGGAAGAGGGAGAGGTCCGGGCCGGGTACGCCCGACCGTTCGACGCGCTGACCAGCCGCGAGGTCCAGGCAGATGCGCTGACCTGGGCGGACAACGCCCGGAACGAGAACGAGGTGCGAACCCCGCCCGAGGATGGCTCCTCGGGCGAAAGTTCACACCTCGCACATTTGGGGTGAGTAACGGGACTTGAACCCGCGACATCCGCGACCACAACGCGGCGCTCTACCAGCTGAGCTATACCCACCACACAGCCTGCACCTCGGCGCAGACAGCAAGATACATATTAACGTCCCGCACTGCGGTGGGGCAAACGCACAGGCGGTCAGGTGCATAATGAGACGCAGATCTCCTGACGTGCAACGATTCCGTAGAGATGTATAACGGTTTCGGAAAAGCGGTGGGAGGCCCCATCCTCATTCACTAGGATTGTCACCGCCCTGCCGTCGACTTCCCAAGGACCCCTGGTACATGCCACGTGCGCTGATCTCTGTCTCCCAGGACGGGTACACCTACCTGTCCCTCGATGGGGCGACGAGTCGCTACTCGGACACGGGCCAGGCGATGACCTACCTCGGCGACTATGCCCGCGCCACCGAGACTCCGGTGTCGGTGACCATCGACAACGGCGACCAGGGCGTCGACGTCGAAATCGATGCCGCAGGCCGGATCGTCCCCGCCCAGAGCACTGCGCCGAAGGAGCCCGCACCTGCCGCGACGGCCGAGGCCGCGGCTCCCGGTGCCTCCGCACCTGCCCCGACCTCACAGCCCGACCAGCCGACCCCGGCTGCCCAGTCGACCACGCCTGCTCAGTCGACCCCGACCGAACCGGCTGCTCAGGAGACCGACCCGACCACAACCTCGGCGAGCGGAGTCTCCCCCTCCTCCGAGACTGCGGCGGACGCGGCACCGGCGGCGGCCATGGGCACGGACCCCGCACCGACGACCGGCGCGGACGCCGGGCGTGCGCCGGAGTCCACCGAGGCGGCCGCCGGGGAGGAGTACCCACTCGGCACCCCGTACTCGGGACCGGCAGCCCAGACCCCGCCCACGCAGAAGCCGAGGCAGAAGCCCGCGCGGAAGCGTCCAGCGGGCAGGAAGCAGCGCCGACTCGGACGCCTCACCGTGCCCGGCCTCGTCCTCATCGGCATCGCGATCCTCATGATCGGCGCCTTCGTCATCCCCAACATCGTCCCCACCAGCGCCCCCGAATCCCCACAGACGATCAACTCGGACCAGCAGCTCGACGCCGCCTCCGACCTCACCGTGGAGACGACCGACGACATCGTCCCGACGTTCGAGAACACACCGACGTGGGAGGCGAAGATCCCCGGCAGCGCCTCGGTAACGGCGTCGGATCGCGGCGTGCTCGTCGTCGACGGCGACAAGCTCGAAGTCCTCGACTCAGCCACCGGTGCGGTGCGCTACTCGGGCACGGTCGATCAGGCGCCGACCTTCGCCGTCGACACGAGGATCGGGGGCCGAGCGGCCCTGCTCTGGCAGGTCGGCGACTCCGCACAGGCGCTCTTCGACGGCGAATCCACCCCGAAGTCCTACAGCCTGCCCCCGAACACCCGGATCTCCTCGGCGGGCACGAGCGTGCTCGTCAAGTCCGGCAACCGCCTCGCGACCTTCGGCGAGGACGGGCTCATCGACGTGCCCACCCCGGAGAGCGGGTCGACGCCGATGGCGGTGGAGAACGGGGAGCTCTACAGCGCCGACTTCGACGGGCCGGTGGTGGCGACGAACATCGAGTCCGGCGACAAACGCGACATCGAACTCGAGGCCCCTGCCGACGGTCTCCGGATCATCAAATGGATCTCGGCCGGCCACGGCAAGGTCATCGCCCTGTGGGGCGAGCAGGGGGCGTCGACGAACAGCGGGCACCGCATCCAGCTCGTCGTCCACTCCCTCGACGACGGCTCGATCCTCTCGACGGTGACGACGACGACGGACATCGTCGGCGAGATGTCGTGGGTCCGCGGCCAGGGCGGACAACGGGCCTACATCGGCCCCTACCTCTTCGACCTCGAGACCGGTCTCCTGCTCGCCGACACGACACGCGCCGACGTCAACCTCTCCGAACCGCGGGGAACGATCGTTCCGTGCACGATCGACAACGAGGCGGCGTGCCTCATCGCCGGCCAGACCGCGTACCGCAGCGACACCCGCCTCCTCGCCGTCACCGACAACGGCAACCAGGCGATCGTCGACGGCGTCGACTCGACGATCCGGGCCTATCCGAAGCGCCCGCAGACCGCGAACGGATGAGCGGAGCTTTAACAGCGCACGCCGAGCCACTATGATTGTGGCCGTCGTGCCGTGACGTCATGTCCCCTTGACGGGCCGATGACCGGCAACCCCGACCGAAGGATCCCAGTGCCGATCACCACACGAGAGTTCAGCCGCACCGCGGCCGCTTTCGGCACTGCGCTTGCCCTCGCGGCCCTGCCCCTGACCGTCGGCTCCCCCGTCGCTGCCTCCCCCTCCCCCTCTCCGACCCCCACCGCCGAGGCGACCGCCGACTCGAGTGCGACCGCGGGGTCCGAGGCGAGCGCCGACTCCTCGAGCGCCGACTCCTCGAGCGACGGCACGGCCGACGCCGGCAGCGGTCCCATCGCCGATGACGGCGACGCGAACGCCGAGGGGTCGGACAACGCCGGCTCCGACGCCGACGGATTCAAGGGCGACGAAGCCTGCGAGAACCCCGAAGAGGCCACCGGCGACGAGCCCTGCGTGGCGGCGACCGTCCCTCTCATCGCGACCTGGGACGGGAAGGCCAAGACCCTCAAGCTTCCGACGACGAACTCCGATCCTAAGACGAATATGCCCGTCAGCTGGGTCGGTGCCCGGTTCGCAGGCCCGAAGCCGGAAAGTGTTCCCGCCCAGCAGTCCGCGGAGTCGGGAACCTCCGATGCGGAGACCGATTCCTCGGATACCACCTCCGGTTCCGGATCGGATTCGACGGGCGATGCCTCCGGAACCGAGAGCCCTGCCGACGCCGACTCGACCGGGGAGACCGACGACAGCGGCAACCCCATCGACGTGCGGGCACCGGAGGTCCCGACGGAGTTCTCCCTCAACTCGGACGGCTACGTCACCCTGCCCGGTTCCTCGGAGCGCTACACCTTCAGCGGCTTCACCTCGAACCCGAACTGGAAGTTCGAGGTCGACAACGGCACCATCGTCGTCCGCGGCACCCCGTACACGGACTCCGGCGACTCCGCGGATTCGGACTCGAACGGCTCGGCGAGCGGCGGGTCCGGATCCGACGGCGGAGGCTCGTCCACCTCGGCGGATGCCAACGCCCCGAGCGACTCCGAGGGCGGATCGTCGGGGTCGGGCTCCGGATCGGGCGCCTCGGCGAACTCCGGATCACAGGCCGACGGTTCGGGCGGATCGTCGAGCCGCGCGAATGCCGACGCCTCCTCCGAAGGCGCTTCGAACCCGACGGGCAACGGCGACGACAGCGGGGGGTCGACACGAGCCGGCTCCGACACCGACGGCTCCGGCACCCAGGGCTCGGACTCCGCGGACGGCGAGTCCGAGGACGGTCGCACGACGGAGGCTCCCTCGACGGGCAATGGGTCCGGCCCCGGGCGCGACGTCATCCCGGGCGACACCGGTGCCGACTGGCTGCCGGGCGCGACCGGCGAGGGCCCGCACCCCGACTACTCGGATCCCGTCCCGCGCAACCCCGACTCCCCCACCCCCGATGATGACACCGACCTCATCACCGGTGGCGATCAGCCGGCGCCGCGCGGCAACAACCAGGCCTCGTCGTCGTTCGGCGAGTCGTTCGTCTCGACGATCGTGAGCTCGTGGCCGGTTCTCGTCCTCGCCGCCTTCGGCATGGGGGCCGTCGGCTTCATCCTCTTCCTCGTCGGCCGGCGCAGTCGGCGCGACGAAACCGCCTGACCCTCCCCACCGCCTCGGCGAGGGGGCGAACTCCGAGGTCGGGGACGCAGCTCGCGGGGAATCCGGGGGCGTCGAACTGACACTGTGAGAACTCAACGGCTAAGCTTGGCGGCAGGGCCTGTGACTGCCGGTCACAGGCGGACATGCACGTGCGATCCGGAGGATGCGACCCGATGACAGACAACGTCTACACCTCAGATGTGACCGTCGACAATGCGACAGCCGCGCAGCTGTCGGAGTCGATCCGCCTGCGCGAGGAGCGCCTCTCGGAGAACATCGACGAACTGGTGGGACGCCTCCACCCCAAGGTCCTCCTCACCCGCGCCGTCAACAAGGCGAAGTCGACCGTCATCGAAGAGGACGGGTCCCCGAAGCCCGAGGCCATCGCGCTCGGCGCCGGCACCGTGCTCGGCATCGCCGCCCTCGTCGTCGGGTTCTCCGGTCGAGATCGGCGTGGCTGACTCCGCTCTTCCGATCCGCATGCTCCACGACCGAATCCTCATCGACCCCGGTGAGGAGGCCGGCGAACGCAAGTCCGCGGCGGGGATCGTCATCCCCGCGACCGCGACGATGGGCAAGCGCCTCGTCTGGGGCGAGGTCGTCGCCGCTGGTCCGCATGTGCGGCAGGCCGACCTCGGCGACACCGTCCTCTACGATCCCGAGGACCGCGCCGAGGTGGAGCTCGAGGGGCAGGCGTATGTGCTCCTGCGGGAGCGCGACGTCCACGCGATTTCCGAACCCGCCGAGCAGTCGAGCGCGGGAATGTACCTCTGACCTGCGATCTCAGTCACAAAACCGAATAATGGCCCGTCTCGGTTTGCACGAGCGCCGCGCCCCTGAGTAGTATTAATTCTCGTTGCGCGGCAAGTGCAACAGGCGCCTCTAGCTCAATTGGCAGAGCAACTGACTCTTAATCAGTGGGTTCCGGGTTCAAGTCCCGGGGGGCGCACCAGCCAAGAACCGCCGTTCGGATCATCCGGACGGCGGTTCTTTCGCATTCACAGTCGTCTGCGGACGCAGGTGCGGGCCTCACCCTTGCCCGGCGCGGGCGTAGGCGCCGAGCACCTGCCGTTCGGAATCGCCGAGGTAGTTCCCGAGCAGCGTCGAGGCGGCCGCGGGGCCGTCGCCGAGGTAGGTCTCATAGACCTCCTCGTTGCGCTCGACGAAGGGGGCGTGGAGGAAATCGGGGAGTTCGACCTTGAGGAAGGCGAGCCGCAGCTCGGCGAGGACATGACCGAAGGACCGCATGAGGCGGACGCTGTCGGAGAGCGCGACGACGCCGTTGTGGAACGCCATGTTCGCCGTGCCCACCTGGAGCCAGTCCCCCGCCTCGGCCGCGGCCTTCGCCTCCTCGATCGCCCGGAGCATGTCCGCGGCCCGCGGATGGTTGCGGGGCGCGTGGGCGAGCACGGTGCACTCGACGGTCCGGCGCACCCGGTAGATGTCGATGACATCGGCCGTGGACGGCGAGGCGACCGAGACGCCGCGGTTGGGAACATGGTCGACGAGCCCCTGCTCCCCGAGCACCCGGAACGCCTCGCGCAGCGTGTTCCGGGAGACGTCGAACTCCTTCGCCAGCGCCGCCTCGGACAGACGAGCGCCGGGACGGAGCTCACCGGCGATGAGGCGATCGGTGAGCCGATTGACCAGGGAGGATTCGTGATTCACATCTCCATCCTAGTGACCGCGCAGCGAAGCACGTTGGACGGGGCGACAATTCGCCCTGATGTGTCGACCGCCGCCGTTGACGATTCTGTGATCCACGTCTACTCTTGTTGAACAATCGTTGGTAGATTGTTTACTAATTCAGCGGACAGCGCGTGAAGCAGGACACAGCAGTCGTCCTTCGCCGACGTCCGAGCGCACCATCGACCACACACCGCGACACCTCATCGGAGAGCCCATGTCACAGACGCCCGTCTCGCCCCCGCCCGACCAGGAGAGTCCGCTCGGCCGGCAGCACGAGAAGATCAGCCGCAGTGCCATCGTCGGTGCGATCTTCCTCATGGCCACCTCGGCGATCGGTCCGGGATTCATCACCCAGACGGCGACGTTCACCGCGCAGATGGGGGCGGCGTTCGCCTTCGCGATCCTCATCTCGATCCTCATCGACATCGCCATCCAGCTCAACATCTGGCGGATGATCACCTCGTCGGGCAAACGCGCAGCCCAGCTCGCCTCGTCCGCGGTGCCCGGCTCCGGCATCCTGCTCTCGATCCTCATCGTGATCGGCGGCCTCGCCTTCAACATCGGCAACATCGCCGGCGGTGGTCTCGGCCTCAACGCCCTCCTCGGCATCGATCCGAAGCTCGGCGGCCTGCTCACCGGTGTCCTCGCGATCGGGATCTTCCTCTTCAAGCGCGCCGGCAAGGTCGTCGACACCGTCGTCCTCATCCTCGGCGTCGGCATGATCATCCTCACCGTCATCGTCGCCGTCGTCTCCCAGCCGCCGGTCGGTGAGGCCCTGCGCCAGTCCTTCCTGCCCGAGACGATCAACTTCGCGACGATCACGACGATCGTCGGCGGCACCGTCGGCGGCTACATCACCTACTCCGGTGCCCACCGCTACCTCGACTCGGGTAAGACCGGCCCGGAGAACGCACCGGCGGTCATGCGCTCGGCGCTCTCGGGCATCGTCGTCACCGGCATCATGCGCTACGTCCTCTTCCTCGCGATCTTCGGCGTCGTCGCCTCCGGCGTCGTCCTCGACCTCGAGAGCCAGGTCGCCAACCCCGCCGGTCAGGCCTTCGCCGCTGTCCTCGGCGACGCCGGCATCCGGATCTTCGGGGCGATCTTCTGGGCAGCGGCACTGAGCTCGGTCATCGGGGCGGCCTACACCTCGGCGACCTTCCTCTCCGCGTTCTCGAAGAAGCTCGCAGGCGGCTGGCCGCTCCAGCTGGCCACGGTCGCCTTCATCGTCGTCTCGCTCGTCGTCTACCTCATCGTCGGTACCGCACCGGCGACCCTGCTCGTCTTCGTCGGCGGGTTCAACGGCCTCATCCTGCCGATCGGCCTGACGATCTTCATGTACATCGGCTGGTTCCGCCCGAAGCTCCTGCGCACCGACTCGTACCCGAAGTGGTTGCTCGTCCTCGGCACGGCGGCGACACTGGTGTCCTGGTACATGGCCGTCCAGTCGGTCGGCCCCATCTTCGCGATGATCGGAATCGGAGCCTGAGAATGACCACAGCCCAGCACGCACCCACGATCGACCTCAACTCCGACCTCGGGGAGAACGTCCCCGACCGCATCGTCAGCGACGATGAGGCGATGCTCGGCATCGTCACCAGCGCGAACGTCTCCTGCGGGTTCCACGCCGGCAGTCCCGAGGGGATTCGGGCCACCCTCGCCGAGGCGACCGACCGGGGCGTCGTCATCGGAGCCCACCCCGGCTACGATGACTACGAGGGCTTCGGTCGGCGGGCCCTCGACGTGCCCGCGGCGACCCTGCAGGCCCAGGTCGAGTACCAGATCGGTGCGCTCATGGGCCTGGCCACCGCGGTCGGCGGCACCGTCGGCTACGTCAAACCCCACGGGGGTCTCTACAACGCGATCGTCCACGACGAAGCGCAGGCGAGGGTCGTCGCCGAGGCGGTCAAAGCCGTCGACCCGAACCTGACCTTCCTCGGCCTCGCCGGCAGCGTGTCCAACCGGGTCGCCGCCGAGGTGGGACTGACCGTGGCCGCCGAGGCCTTCGCCGACCGCGCCTACAACCCCGACGGCTCGCTCGTCTCCCGCACCGAAGCCGGTGCCGTCCTCGACGACCCGGCGCTCGTTGCGGCCCGGGTCCTCCGCCTCGTCGAGACCGGGCAGATCGAGGCGATCGACGGCAGCACCATCACCGTCGACGCCCAGTCGATCTGCTTCCACGGGGACTCGAAGGGCTCGATCGAGATGGCGCAGGCCTCCCGCGCCGTCCTCGAGGAGGCCGGCGTCATCATCGCTCCGTTCGCCGGTGCGCGGTCGTGACCGGCGCCGCCGCCCGCGAGCGCATCCGCCACGGCTTCACCGGCCCCACCTCGGGGATGGCGCCGGGATTCGTCCAGGCCAATCTCATCGCCGTTCCCGCCGACTGGGCCTTCGACGTCCTTCTCTTCGCCCAGCGCAACCCGAAGCCGTGCCCGATCGTCGACGTCCTCGAACCGGGACAGGTCGAATCGGCGCTCGCGAAGGGCAGCGACCTGCGCACGGACCTCCCCCGCTACCGCGTGTGGGAGCACGGTGAGCTCACCGGGGAGATCGACGACGCCACCGAGATCTGGGGCTCACACCCCGACCTCGTGTCCTTCCTCATCGGGTGCAGCTTCACGTTCGAGACCGGACTCCTCGACGCGGGCATCCCCATCCGCCACCAGGAGGCCGGGCGCAACGTCCCGATGTACCGGACGTCGACCCGATGCCGACCGGCCGGTCGGATCGCCGGCGACATGGTCGTCTCGATGCGCCCGATCCCCGCCCATCAGGTCGCCGAGGCGGTGCGCATCACCGACCGCTTCCCCGCCGTCCACGGCGCTCCCGTCCACATCGGCGACCCCGAGGCGATCGGCATCACCGACCTCGACTCCCCCGACTTCGGCGATGCCCCGGTCATGGCCGAAGGCGACATCCCCGTCTTCTGGGCGTGCGGAGTCACCCCGCAGGTCGCCATCGCCGAATCGGCGCCGCCCTTCGCCATCACCCACTCCCCCGGGCGGATGTTCATCACCGACGCCCCCGAAAGCGACTACCGCCAGTGACCGAATTCCGCACGGCCTCCCGGCAGCACCTCCTCGTCGAGTGCGCCGACCTCACCGCGACCATGCGCCTCCACCACAGCCTCGAGACGGCAGCGCTGACCGGCGTCCTCGAACTCGTGCCCGCCGCCCGCACCGTGCTCGTCCGCTTCGACACGAAACGCACCTCGGCGCGGGAGCTCGAGACGACGATCCGCGGCCTCGACCTCAGCTCTGGAGGCGAGGACGATGCCCGCACCGTGACCATCGACGTCCGCTACGACGGGGAGGACCTCGCCGAGGTGGCCGACCTCCTCGACGTCTCCCCCGCCGAGGTGGTCGCCCGCCACCAGCGGGCCCGCTGGCAGGTCGCGTTCTCCGGGTTCGCCCCCGGCTTCGGCTATCTCGCCGGGGACGACCCGCTCTTCGACGTGCCCCGCCGGTCGAGTCCGCGCACCCGGGTTCCCGTCGGATCCGTGGGCCTTGCCGGGGAGTTCACCGGGGTCTACCCCCGCAGCTCTCCTGGAGGATGGCAGCTCATCGGCCGCACCGACGCGCGGCTGTGGGACCTCGACCGGGACCCGCCTGCGCTCTTCGTCCCCGGCACCCTCGTGACCTTCCGCGAGGCCGAACGGGAGATGGTGCGGGTCGGGGGCGCGGACACCGAACGAGACACCGAACCGACCGCGGACTCGACGGAGACTGTCACCGACTCCGACTCCGGATCCGGCTCAGCCTCGGCGCCCCATGCGCTCACCGTCGTCCAACCAGGACTCCAGCTCCTCGTCGAGGACCTCGGGCGGCCCGGGTTCGCCTCGATGGGCGTCTCGAGCGCGGGAGCCGCGGACCGGGCGGCCCTGCGCGAAGCCAACCGCCTCGTCGGCAACGCCGAAGATACGGCGGCGCTCGAGAGCCTCGGCAGAACCGTCCTCGACGTCACCGGTGACGGTGTCGCCGCGGTCACCGGGGCCGAGGGGCCGATCACGCTCACCGGTGCGAACGGCGACGTCGTCCGGCCCGAAGTCGGGGAGGCGTTCTCCCTCGTCGACGGCGACCGCCTCGAGATCGGGGCGAGCGAGCGTGGGCTGCGCCGGTACCTCAGCGTCCGCGGCGGATTGGCGGTGACCACCGCGCTCAGCAGTGCGTCGAGTGACACCCTCGGGCACCTCGGACCCGCAGCGCTCACGGCCGAGGACACGATCGGACTCCACGGGCCCGCCAACGCACCGTTCCTCGTCGATCCCGGCCCCCGCCTCGGCGAGGGTAGGCACCTGCCGACACCGGGTGAGGTCGTCGAACTCACGGTCACCCTGGGACCGCGCGATGACTGGTTCACCCCCGCGGGGGTCGCCACCCTCTTCGACCAGGAGTGGACGGTCACCCACGAATCCGACCGGGTCGGCCTGCGGCTGAGCGGGGAGGTTCCGCTCGAGCGGGCACGAACCGGGGAGTTGCCGAGCGAGGGTGCGGTCACCGGTGCCCTGCAGGTGCCGCCGAACGGCCAGCCCGTGCTCTTCGGCCCCGACCATCCGCACACCGGCGGCTACCCGATCATCGGCAGCGTCGACGACACCGACCTCGCAGCCCAGCTCGCCCCGGGTGTCCGCATCCGCTTCCGGCGTTCGGATTCGGGTCCTGCCGACACTGCCGCCACCGTCGACACTGCCGCCACCGTCGACTCCACCACCACCGACGAAAGCTGAACCATGTCGAGAATCCTCATCGCCAACCGCGGCGAGATCGCCGTGCGCGTCATCCGCGCCTGTGCCCAGAACGGGCACACCTCCATCGCCGTCTACGCCGATCAGGACGCCAACGCCCTGCACGTGCAGCTCGCCGATGTCGCGATCGCCCTGCCCGGGACGACCGCCGCCGAGACCTACCTCAGCATCGAGGCGATCATCGCAGCTGCCCGGCGGGCCGGCGCCGACGCCGTCCATCCCGGCTACGGGTTCCTCTCGGAGAACGCCGACTTCGCCGCCGCCGTCGAGGACGCCGGGATGATCTGGATCGGACCGACCCCGGACTCGATCACCGCGCTCGGGGACAAGGTCACCGCCCGGCAGCTCGCCCAGAGGGCCGGGGCACCGCTCGCGCCAGGAATCGACCGGCCGCTGCGCGACGCCGCTGAGGTCGAGGAGTTCGCCGCCGAGCACGGCCTGCCCATCATCATCAAGGCCGCCCACGGCGGGGGTGGTCGCGGGATGAAGATCGTCCGCGAGATCTCCGAGGTCGCCGGGGCCTTCGAATCGGCGACCCGGGAGGCCATCGAGGCGTTCGGTCGTCCCGAATGCTTCGTCGAGAAGTTCCTCGAACACCCCCGCCACGTCGAGGTCCAGGTCGTCGGCGACGGAAAGGGCACGGTCGTCGCCGTCGGCGACCGGGACTGCTCGGCCCAGCGGCGCAACCAGAAGCTCGTCGAGGAGGCCCCTGCCCCGAACCTCTCCGAGGAACAGCGCGAACGCCTCCAGCGCTCGGCCGAGGCGATCTGCGCCGAGGTCGACTACCGAGGCGCCGGCACAGTCGAATTCCTCCTCGCCGCCGACGGGACGATGACGTTCCTCGAGGTCAACACCCGGCTCCAGGTCGAACACCCCGTCACCGAGGCGGTCACCGGGGTCGACCTCGTCACCGAGCAGTTCCGCATCGCCTTCGGCGAGGGGCTCTCCCTGTCGGCGACCCCCGAGGTCCGCGGGCACGCGATCGAACTGCGGATCAACGCCGAGGATCCCGGCCGCGGCTTCCTCCCCACGCCCGGACGCATCGAGACCCTCACCGTTCCGGGCGGGCCCGGGGTGCGCTGGGACTCCGGGGTCCGTGCCGGTGACACCGTCCAACCGGCCTTCGACTCCCTCGTCGCGAAGCTCATCGTCCACGGACCTGACCGGGCCACGACGATCGCGCGGACGATCACCGCGGCCACCGAGCTCGACGTCGTCGGCCCGGCCACCGTGCTCCCGTGTTCGCTCGCGATCCTCCGCCACCCGGCCTTCGCCGGCGAGAGCCTCGGCATCGACACGCAGTGGATCGAATCCCAGCTGCTGCCCGAGTTCGCCCCGCAGGAGAGGCCCGCGCCCGTATCGGACGACGGGATCACCCGCGTCGACATCGAGATCGACGGGAAGCTCACGACACTCGGCCTGCCCGACGCACTGCTCGCAGCACTCGGACCGGTCGGCGGGACCGCCTCGGCGGGGACCGGAGAGGACGGGGACCGCGCCGAGGGATCGGTGGCCTCGGACGACGGATCGACTGCGGTGACCGCGCCTGTGCCCGGCAGCCTCGTCGACTTCCTCGTCGATGACGGCGCCGAGGTGGCCGAAGGCGACGAGGTCGCCGTGCTCTCGGCGATGAAGATGGAGACCCGGGTGCAGGCGGGAGCCGCGGGCACGCTCACCCATGTCGCGTCGGTCGGCGACGTCGTCGCCGTCGGGGAGGCCATCGCCCGGATCCGGTGAGGTCGGATGGGCCGAGTCCGTCCCGGCGGCTGCCGTGTCCGTCCCGGCGGATAGAGTGGACGGAAACGTCAGCATCACGAAGAGGAGACCTCATGCCACGTCTGTCAGTCGGCGACACCGCCCCGGACTTCACGCTCGTCGATCAGGACGGGAAGTCCGTGAGCCTCAGCGACTTCCGCGGGAAGCGGGTCGTCGTCTACTTCTACCCGGCGGCGATGACGCCCGGCTGCACGACGGAGGCGTGTGACTTCCGCGATTCGCTCTCCGCGCTGACGAGCGCCGGTCTCGTCGTCCTCGGCGTCTCCCCCGATTCGCCGGAGAAGCTCAAGAAGTTCGAGGAGAAGGAAGGACTGACCTTCGAGCTGCTCTCCGATCCGGACAAGGCGATGATGGACGAGTGGGGCGCGTTCGGCGAGAAGAAGAACTACGGCAAGGTCGTCCAGGGCGTCATCCGCTCGACCGTCGTCGTCGACGCCGAAGGCAAGGTCGAACTCGCCCAGTACAACGTCAAGGCCACCGGTCACGTCGGAAGGTTGCGCAAGGCGCTCGGCATCGACGCCGCCTGAGCGGCCGCTCGCCCGCGAGCTCGGGCTTTCGGCCGCCTGCCCGCGTCCTGCTAGGCTTGATGCGGCCACGCGCGAGTGGCGGAATTGGTAGACGCGCTGGATTTAGGTTCCAGTGTCTTCGGACGTAGGGGTTCAAGTCCCCTCTCGCGTACGCAGTCTGTGCCGCGACACCGATCGGTGTCGCGGCACAGTGTCGTTCAGGCCCCGCCTGTGACCGCCCGGGCCGTCGTCGGCGGGGCACCGACCGAGGCGACGGGGATGTCGGCCGCCGGCTCCGCCGTGAGGTGGGCGGTGAGCATCCGGTCGAGGACGAACCAGCGGATGGCCTCCCGGTCGCGACTGTGGGCGACGAGAAACCACCGACTCTGCGTGTGTGCGAGGAAGATCGGATCGACCCGATGCGCCGACTCGCGCCCGTTCCGATCGCGGTAGCGCAGAGACAGCACTCTCCGTTCCTCGAGCGACCGTTCGACGGCCCTCCTCACCTGCGGTGATCCCGGTTCATCGGCATGATCGATCCAGATCCGCGCGCCGAGGCGGTCCGACCGCTCCCGTGTGCGTGCGTCCATCACCGCCTGGACCTTCGCCAGCGCCGCCCGAGAGTCGCCGTCGAAGGGCTGACCACGATGGGCGGCGACGGCAGCGGCGAGCCCCGAGGCCTCAGCCTCGGTGAAGTTGACCGGCGGCAGGGTCGCCGCCGCGTCGACGGCGTACCCGCCGCCCGGGCCCGGCTGCGCCCAGACAGGGAAACCACCCTGTTGCAGGCTCGAGATGTCGCGTTTGATCGTGCGCACGCTCACCTCGAAGATCTCCGACAGCCGCTCCGCCGTCCGACCCGCCGAACCGGCCCGGCGCAGCTCCTCGCGCAGGGCGTAGAGACGATCGATGCGATTCATGGATAAATGGTGACATACCAGTGACATCGGAGTCGGTCATGATGGTTCCATGAATACGCACTCGCAGTCACTTCTCCTCCTCTCCGGCGCCGGACTCCCCTCGTGGATCTGGGATCAGGCCCGCGACCACCTCGGCGAGGAGATGACCTCCGTCGTCGCCCCACGCCCCACCTCGGAATCCGCGCGTCTGCGCGACTACGCCGAGGCGGCTATCGCCGCGATGCCGACCGAGCAGGTCGTCCTCGTCGGCCATTCGGCCGGCGGCGTCGTCGCCTCGGAGATCGCCCGCCTCGCTCCCGAACGGGTCGCCGGCTTCCTCGCGGTGAGCGCGATCGTGCCGCCGGCCGGTGGGTCGTTCGTCTCCGCAATGCCCGCGCCCAACCGGTGGGTGCTCGGCGCGGCGATGAGGTTCGCCGGGACCAGGCCGCCCGAGTCGGCCATCCGGAAGAACCTCGCCAGCGGCCTCGACGGTGAGATCGTCGACCGTCTCATCAGCGACTTCACCCCCGAACCCCAGGCCTACTATCGCGATCACCTCAGCCCGGGCACGTGGAGCGCACCCCGTGGATACGTGATGTCGACGACCGATAAGGAGCTGCCGCCGGCGCTGCAGAAGCGCTTCGCGGCGAACCTCGGCGGCGAGTGGACACGGGAGCTGACCACCGGGCACGTGCCCATGCTCGAGGATCCCGCCGGACTCGCCACCGCCATCACCGCCTTCGTCGACACGCTGCCGCGTAAGACGACCGGCCCCGAGTGATTCGTCAGCAGCGCAACATCGCCCTCACCCTGCGCAGAACGCGGACGGATTGTTCTTCCACTTGTCGCCGCGCTGCTTTCAGGTCCTTGCCATTTCGCCGGATCCAGTCGCTCTTGGCCGCTGCCGTTTTCACACCTCCCGCACTTCAGTGGTGTGCAGGACGTCGACACGGACCTGGTCCAGGCACATGTGAATGTGGTCGGCGGTGAGGACGGCAACGATCATGTTCGCAGCACGCGGCCTGACCCGGGAGAGTTACTGTGAACTATAAGTGGAGAACCAAGTACGGCTGGTCTCCCACGCAAACAGCCCCCGGGGCTGGTCGTTCTACACGAGATGACGCTAATTACGTCGTTTCGACGGGAAATTCTCCATGTCGATCACGATCGGTTCGTAATCGTCAATGCGATGCTCGACCTCATCGCTGGAGGACGTGTCCCAGTCTTCGTGATGATCCTCGAGGATTCGGTTTGCGATCAGCGCGAGCGCTGCATGCTGTCGTCCACGGCTGTTTCCCATCGCGACGACCGCGTCAGAACTATTCGCCTCGACTTCGTCTGCAAGTTCACGAACGTCGATACTGAAACTGACAATTGAGCCTTCGTTGTCACGCATTGGGAATGTCATTTCGGTGCCATGAACTTCAACGTCGCCTACTGCACCTACCATGTCAGCCAGCCGCCCGGCGAGAACGTAGTCAAGGTCGTGGATCTTCTCAGTCATCAGCACTTCGTTGCAGGGAATGATGTAACCACGTTCTTCCCTCGGTACGAGACTGGCACATTGGTCGTGAACGTGTCGTAGGTCTTGCCGTTGTACTTCAACTCTACAGGCGCACAGTCCTAATTCACTCATCTCTATGAGTACAAACACTCATTTGTGTTACAGTGAGGGTACACAGCACAGTCCGAACGATTGGGATCGCGATGAACGCTGAGGCCGCACCAGACCTCGATCGGGCGCTGCGCGCGCTCGCCGACGGGAACCGTCGGGCCATCCTGGCAGCGATCCGCACTTCCCCGAAACCGGTGGGGACGATCGCCGAGGAGCTCGGCCTCTCCCAGCAGACGACGTCGCACCACCTCGGCGTGCTGCGGAAGGCGGGACTGACCGTCGGCACCCGGGAGGGCACGCGGCACCTCTTCGCGGTGAGCACCGACGGCCTCGCTGCGGTGCGCACGTACCTCGATGACTTCTGGCCCACCAAGCTCTCCGCCCTCAAGGCCGCCGTGGAGAGTGATCATGGCTGAGTTCACCGATTCTATCGACATCGCCGCCCCACCCGAGGCCGTCTTCGCCTATCTCACGACGAACGAGGGGATGACGGCGTGGATGGGTGAGTTCGCCGACCTCGACCCTCGCCGAGGCGGTCAGTTCGCCGTCGACATCGCCGGCCATCCCGTCCGCGGTGAGTTCCTCGACGTCGATCCCCACAGCCGCGTCGTCGTCTCGTGGGGGTTCGCCGGCAGCGACGATCTGCCCGCCGGCGCCTCGACCGTCGAATTCCGGCTCACTCCGACCTCGGCGGGCACGCGCGTCGATCTCCGGCACTCGGACCTGCCCGAGGTCAGTGTGCCCGGCCATGCGGACGGTTGGTCGCACTTCCTCTCCCGCCTCGTCATCGCCGGGACCGGCGGCGACGCGGGACCCGACACGTGGGTGCCGCTGCCCGACCGCCCGCACTGACTCCGCCCGATCCGACGGAAGACTATTCACAGGAACTGGGAACACCGAGAGATGAGGAGAATCCCATGGCCGAGACCACCGCATACGACACCGTGAGGAAGTATCACGAGGCCTGGACGAACGGCCGCGTCGATGAGGCGATGGAGCACGTCGCCGAGGACATCGCGTGCCGCGCCCCCGGCATGGACATCGCCGGCAAGGACGCCTACCGGCAGTTCATCGGCGGCTTCGCCCCCATGCTCACCGGCATCGAGGAGGTCACCGACTTCTCCGACGGCGATCAGGTCGCCCTCTTCTACTACCCGCAGACCGCTGCGACGTCGACGACTCCGGCCGCTGAGCTCTTCACGGTCCGGGACGGTCTGATCACCGAGAGCCTGCTCATGTTCGACCGGCTCTCCTACGGTCCGCCGAACCCGTCATGATCGACGTCGACGCGTGCACACCAGTGAGGAGTGAGCGATGACTCCCGAACAAGGAGCCCTCGTCGACCGACTCCGTGCCCTGCTCGCCGACGAGCCGGCGGTGCGCGAGGTCGCGATGTTCGGCGGTCGGTCGTTCATGGTCAGCGAGAAGATCGCCGTGAGTGGACTCAAGTCCGGCAGCCTGCTCGTGCGCATCGACGCCGACCGTCACGACGAGCTCGTCGGCCGGCCGGGTGCTCGGCAGGCCGAGATGGGTGCCGGACGGACGATGGGTCCGGGGTGGATCGACGTCGCTGCCACGGCGATCGGCGACGACGCCGGGCTGAGCGCGTGGGTCGATGCGGCCCTCGAGCACAACCGGGCCGTCACCGGAACGCGCGGCTGATCCCGGCACGCAGCTGCCCCAGCTGGATCCAGATGAGGAAGCGCTGAAGCGGCCGCAGGACCAGCCCGAGGAGGCGGCGGACGAGGCTGGTCGAGGTGCGCACCCACGCGTACTCGATGTGCAGTTGGGTGCCGCCGGCCGCCGGTTCCAGGGCGATCGACGTGCGTCGGGCGTTGGCCCGCGCAGCATCGGGGTAGGTGGCCCGCCATTCGATGAACCGCGGTTCATCGGCCTCGACGACCTCCACTCGCTGGTTGACCACGTGGGGCTTGACGGTGACCGGCGTCCCATCGCGCCGGGTCGAGCGCGTTCGAGCAGCCCACGACTGACCCGCCGAGGTGGCAGCGGCGCCGTCCTCAACGGCGTCGATCGTCGGATCCCAGTCGGGCAGTCGCGAGGCGTCCGAGATCAGGCGCCACACGTCATCGATCGGCGCCGGGACGAACGCCGCAGCCGTGCCCGACAGCGCATCCGCACTCGTCGAGCCCGAACGCCGGTCCGACAGACGCTCAACTCTGTCGAGCTCGGCGAGCACAGCCTCGGGCGAGGTGCCCAAACGCTGGAGAATCGATTCGATCATGCCGCTCGGTTCGACGACGAGGTCGCGCAGCACCGCGGCCGCGTCACCTCGCTTGCCGGAGCTGTTCGCGGACTGGAGGATCCTCACCGCACGGTCACCCCACTCGTAGCCCTCGGTCTCGTGGAAGACGATACGGCCGGGCTCGGGCGGGTCCATGCGGATTCCGAGTCCGGCGAGCTGTTCGGCATGCTGCGCGGCAACCGCCTCCCGGGCGTCGTCGATCGTGATGCCGAGACTGCGCAGCACCTGACCGGCGGTCTGCTCGCTGACGGTGAGCGCGAGGAACAGGTGGTCGATGTCGGCTTCACGCTGGCCGACGCGCGAGGCTTCCTCCATCGCCGTGATCGACAGCGAGTACGACGTCGATGCGGAATCGGTGAACCTGCTCATCGGGCCCTCCTGGGGACGGGGATCGTCGGATCGATCCTCTTCGCGTACTTCTTGTGCACCGCCTGCCGGGAGACGCCGAGCGCGTCGGCGACGTCCTGCCAGCTCATCCCGGCTCGCAGTCCGGCTTCGACCTGGGCGAGTTCGAGGCGTTCGGTGAGTGCGCGCAACGATGACACTGCCCGCAGCCCCGCCCGGGGGTCACTCGTGTCGGCCGCGACATCGGCGATCTGTGTCGATTCCATGTCTGTCAATTTACGTTGCTAACGCGCCGCCTGTCAACCATTGTTGCTTACCGGCGGTCGCTTCCCGCGGGCTCAGCGGACCTCTACAGTGGGCTCATGAGCTCAACCGCCGACCTCACCGTTCGCCCTGTGACCGCTTCCGACGAGTCCCGCTGGAAGGAGCTCTTCCGCGGCTACCGGGAGTTCTACAAGCTCCCCGAATCCGAGGACGTCGTCGAGCGCGTCTGGGGATGGCTGATGGATCCGTCCCATGAGTGCGAAGGACTCGTCGCCGAGGCGGATGGGCGGATCGTCGCGATCGCCGACTACCGACGATTCTCCCGTCCATCGACGGGGACCGTCGGCCTCTGGCTCGACGACCTCTTCACCGACCCAGAAGCCCGCGGCACCGGGGCCGGTCGCGCGCTCATCGCCCGGCTGCAGGAGATCGCGGCCGAGGAGGGGCGTTCGGTCGTCCGGTGGATCACCGCCGACGACAACACGCAGGCACAGGCCCTCTACGACCAGGTCGCGACGAAGACGAACTGGCTCACCTACGACGCGGCACCGGTTGCCGAGTAGACCACTCGGAACTGCTCGCACACGACGGGCGACGCCGCCCGCGCTCCCGCCCAGAAATCGGCAAGCCTCGTGTCGTCCATGGACCGACCCTACCCCGGTAGTCTTGCTTCCATGCTCGTGTCAGACCTCGTGCGTCTCGTCGGCGCTGCGATCAGCCTCATCGGCCTCGGCCTCGTCATGGGCATCAGTCCGACGACGATCGCCGTGTCCTTCCGGGTCCTCACCGATGTTCCCCGCGCCAAGCGCGCGATGGGTTTCATGCTCCTCGGACTCATCCTCGGTGCCACGGTCATCCTCCTCGCCCTCCAGGTCATCGACCCACACACGCTCGAGACCCTCGTCAGTCGCGACATCGAGAAGGTCCTCGTCCGTCACAGCGTCGACCTCGCCGCCGGCGCCCTCTTCCTCACCGCCGGCATCATCATGGCCGTGCGGCTGCGCCGACCTCCGAAACCGAAGAGGCCGCACAGGAAGCCCACCGGCAAAGCCGGGGCGATGGTCCTCATCGGCATCTCGAACACCGTCATCAGCTTCAGCGACTTCGCGACGATGTACATGGTCGCCCGCATCGTCCGCGCCGTGAGCGAGGACATCATCATCCGCGGCATCGTCTACCTCGTCTTCATCGCCGCGATGATCGCCCCCTACGTGCTCCTCACCTGGGCATGGAACCGCTTCCCGAAGGTCTCTGCGAAACTCTCTGCGTTCTTCACCCGCATCGCGAACGCGAACCTCCGCCCCTGGGCGACCGCGCTCACGCTGCTCGCCGCCGTCATCTTCCTCGCGATGGGCATCTGGGGCGAACCGCGCCTATAGGACGCGAACGCCGCTCACGCCACTCGGGCTGCCAGTCGCACCCGCAACCCGTCGAGAAGGGCAGCGAGCCCGAGCTCGAACGACGGCTCCGCCCCGTACGAGTCGGCATTGTGAGCGGCGAGCGCCGCATGGACGGCAGGGAACTGCTCATCGGCGGCCTCCTGCGCGAGGAGGTCACCGGGGGCGACCATGTCGAGCGCCGACCCGAGCACATGCGCCTCAACCGTGCGGACGACCGCGATGACCTCGGACTCCGGCCAACCGCCTCGGCGCAGGCCCGCGACGACCGCGTCGTACATCGCATACGTCGACCGGTCCCGGATCGAGGTCGTCGCGAGCAGGCGGATGAGGTTGGGGTGGGCGGCGAAGACCCGCAGGTACGAACGCGCCCACACCTCGATTGCCTCGTCCCAGGCCAGACCCGACGACTCGGCGAAGGCGCTGACGTCGATGCCCGTGACGATCCGCGCGCGCATCGCCTCGATGAGGTCATCGCGCCCGCTGACGTGGTTGTAGAGCGAGGAGACCTGGCGGTCGACCCGATCGGCGAGGACGCGCATGGACAGCGCCTCGGCCCCCTCGACATCGACGAGATCGAGGGCGGCACTGACAAGCCGGTCCCGATTGAGTCGCATGATCACCACTTCCCCTGACTCCGTGAAGAGTGTATCGTGCTGAGGGTCACAAATACGAACACTGTTCGTACGCAATGGAGCGGAAGGGAGTCCTGTGACGACAACCCATTTCTCAGGCGGCACGATCTGGCGCGGTGCGAGCAGCGAGCCCAGTGACGCCCTCCTCATCAGTGACGGCATCGTCATCGCCGTCGGGGCGACCGACGTCGCGGCCCGCCTCGGCGAACTTCCCGCCGACACCGCAGTCGAACACGTCGACCTTGCCGGCGGGTTCCTCATGCCGTCCTTCGGCGACGGGCACGCGCACCCGATGTTCGGCGGGCTCGAGGCCGCAGGCCCCCAGGTCCGCAGATGCACCTCGGTGGATGAGATCGTCGCGGAGGTCCGACGCTGCGCCGAGGCGAACCCCGAGGCCGACTGGATCGTCGGCGCCTCGTACGACGGCAGCCTCGTCGAGGGCGGACTCTTCGACGCCCGCTGGCTCGACGAGGCGGTGGCCGACCGTCCGGTCGTCCTCCGCGCGTGGGACTACCACACGGTGTGGTGCAACTCCAGGGCGCTCGAGCTCGCCGGCATCACCGCCGACACCCCCGACCCCGTCCTCGGCGAGATCCCCCGCCTGCCCGACGGCTCCCCGCTCGGCATCCTCCGCGAATGGGGTGCCGTCGACCTCATCGACGCCGTCCGCCCACCCCAGTCCGAAGACGACCGCCTCCGCGCGCTCGACCGCGCTGCCCGCTACCTCCTCGACCGCGGGGTGACGTGGGTCCAGGACGCGTGGGTCGAACCCGCCGACGTCGACACCTACCTCACCGCCGCGAGGTCCGGCGACCTCGGCATCCGCGTCAACCTCGCCCTCTACGCCGACCCCCGGCACTTCGCCGAACAGCTGCCGGGCATGGTCGCCTCCCGTGCGCGAGTCCGCGCCGCCGGGTCTGACCTGCTCACCGCGGAGACCGTGAAGTTCTTCGCCGACGGCGTCGTCGAGAACGAGACCGGTGCCCTCCTCGAACCGTACTGCTCATCCCTGCACAACCACGGCATGCGCGTGTGGGAGGGTGACTCCCTCGCCGAGGCGGTCACCGCCGTCGACGCCGAGGGCTTCCAGATCCACATCCACGCGATCGGCGATGCCGCCGTCCGACAGGCCCTCGATGCGATCGAGACCGCGATCACCATCAACGGTCCCCGCGACCGCCGCCCCGTCATCGCGCACGCCCAGCTCGTCGACGCAGCCGACCTCCGCCGCTTCGCCGAGCTCGGGGTCATCGCGACCATGCAGCCGCTCTGGGCACAGCTCGATGCGCTCATGACCGTGCTCACGGTCCCCCGTCTCGGCGAGGATCGGGCCGATGAGCAGTACCGGATGCGCTCGATCCTCGACTCCGGAGCGAGACTCGCCTTCGGCTCCGACTGGCCGGTCTCCTCCGGAGCCCCGCTCGAGGGGCTTGCGATCGCCACGAGCAGGCGCACCGCCGACGGCGAACCGGCAGGCGGATGGACACCTGATGAGATCGTCGGCATCGGGCCCGCCCTCGACGCGTACTCTCAGTCCGTGGCCCATCAGGCCTTCGCCGACCGCGCGCCGACACCCTGGGGTGAGATCCGTCCCGGGGCGAGCGCCGACCTCGTCATCCTCGACGCCGACCCGCGCACGCTCACCGCCGCGGAACTCGCAGCCCTGCGCGTGCGCGCCACCTACCTGCGCGGCAGCCTCGCCGCCCCGACAGTCTGACCGGAAGGACCGTCATGTCCGACGACCACGGCACCACCGCTCCCGCCGAGACCGGGCATCTGCGCCGCGCCCTCGGCGTTCCCTCACTCGTCTTCTTCGGCCTCGTCTACATGGTCCCGCTCACGGTGTTCACGACCTACGGCATCGTCACCGAGATCACCGGCGGGCGCGTGCCGCTCGCCTATGTCATCACCCTCGTCGCGATGGTCTTCACCGCCCGCTCGTACGCGAAGATGGCCGGCGAGCTGCCCTTCGCCGGCTCCGCGTACACGTACACGCAGAAGACCTTCGGCGCCGGCGTCGGCTTCGTCGCCGGGTGGGCGCTGCTGCTCGACTACCTCTTCCTGCCGATGATCAACTACCTCGTCATCGGCCTCTATCTCAATGCCGCCCTGCCGATGGTCCCCTCGTGGGTCTTCGTCCTCGTCGCCATCGTCCTCGTCACGATCCTCAACATCATCGGCATCGTCTCGGTGGCGCGCGCGAACATCGTCATCATCGCCGCCCAGGGGATCTTCATCCTCACCTTCGCCGTCCTTTCCTTCGCCACCATTTCGGGCTCGGGTTCGGTCGATCTCGCCGCCCCGTTCACCGGCGACGGCACCGTCGACGGGTTCGGGGCCGTCATGGCCGGTGCCGCGATCCTCTGCCTGTCCTTCCTCGGCTTCGACGCCGTCTCGACGCTGTCGGAGGAGGCGAAGGATCCCAAGCGCTCGGTGCCGCGGGCGATCGTCATCGCCACGCTCACCGGCGGGCTCATCTACATCGTGCTCTCGTTCATCGCCCAGCTCGTCTTCCCGTCGAACGCGTTCGCCGACCCCGAGTCCGGTTCGCTCGACGTCATGGCCGCCGCCGGAGGGCAGTTCCTCACGATCTTCTTCACCGCCGCCTACGTCGCCGGCGCCTGCGGGTCGGCACTGACCTCGCAGGCCTCGGTCTCGCGCATCCTCTACGCGATGGGCCGCGACGGGGTGCTTCCGCGCGGGTTCTTCGGGCGCCTGTCGAAGCGCTTCCTCACCCCGGTCTTCGCGACGGTCACCGTCGGCGTCGTCTCCCTCCTCGCGCTCGCTGTCGACCTCACGTTCATCTCGGAGATGGTCAGCTTCGGCGCGCTCATGGCGTTCTCCGCGGTCAACCTCGCAGTCATCAAGCACTTCGTCATCGACAGGGGTCGCCGAGGCGGTCGTGCGATCCTCAGCTACGTCGTCCTGCCCGGCATCGGCTTCGGCCTCACCGTGTGGCTGTGGACGAGCCTGTCCCCGCGCACGCTCATCATCGGGCTGGTGTGGCTGGCCCTCGGCGTCGCCTACCTCGCGTTCGTCACCCGCGGCTTCCGCCGGCCCACACCCTCGCTCGATCTCAAGGAGTGAGGCGCTCGATCTCGCCGAGTGAGGCGCTCGACCTCAAGGAGTATGGCCCCCCGATCACCCGAGGACGCGCGCGGGTAGTCACTCGACGCCCCGGAGCCGGTGAACTCGATGCTCATCGCGGTGGGGATGTCCGCGTCCTTGAGGATGCTCATCGCCGGCAGGTCGCGCAGGTACGCGGCGTTGGCTTCCTCGAGCGGGAGCTCCGCCTCGGCGGAGGCGAAGGCCGCCGCGAAGGCTTCGTCGTCGAGGTCGGACTCGATCGCCCGGACGGCGAGGTCGAGGTGTTCGGGGGCGCTCATCAGCCGCAGCCCCTGGAGCGCGAGCTCTCGGGCGGGTCGGGGGACGTGCGTCCGGTACCAGGCGAGCCCGTGCTCGCTCACCGCCGCACGGTAGAGGTCGACATAGCTGCTGCGCAGGGCGTCCTGGGAAATCGCGTCGGTGTCATCGACGCGATCGAGTGCACCGGCGACGATTCCGCGGTTGCAGTCGACGAGTTCTGCGGCGGTGCCATCGAGGGCCTCCTGCGTGAGCAGAACGGGGTGGGAGCTGTCCTTCTCACACGAGAGGATGTCGTCGAGCTGGCTGTATTCGATCCGATCGAAGTCGTTCATGCCCCGAGACTAGGACGACGACGTGAATAGCAGGTGACGTGGGTCACTCTCCGGGCAGGCGGCTCTCGACGACCGTGAACTTGGCCGTCCGGGCGAGCTGCACGCTCGGACCGATGAGGTCCTCGAGCCGATCCCGGTAGCGCAGGTGGGAGTTGAAGACGGTGAGCACGCGGCCGCCGGGGGTCAGGTGGGCTGCAGCCGTGCGCATCATCCCCGCCGCCGTGTCCGTCTCGATCGCTGTGCCGTGGTGGAACGGCGGGTTGAGAAGGATGAGGTCGTACGCTCCCCCGAGCGGGTCGTCGGTACCGCCGCTGTCGGTATCGCCGGCATCGGCACCGCTCGCATCGGCGAGGATGATGTCGACGGCCGTTCCGTTGGCCTCCGCCGTCTCCCTCGCCGAGGCGACCGCCGCCTTCGAGACGTCGACGCCGACTCCCGTGTCCGCTCCCGTCACGGCTATCGCCGCTGTGAGCAGCCAGCCGTTGCCCGCTCCGAGGTCGAGGACGGAGGCCGGACGGGCGAGCGCGGGGACTGCATCCGGGGAAGCGGACGCCTCGGCGAGGGCGGTGAGCAGGAGCGATGACCCTTCGTCGGCTTTCGTCCCGGAGAAGCACGCGCCGTGGGCGCTGACCGTGAGCGGTCCGGTCGCGGGCGTGTCGATGACCCCGGTGCGCGGGAAACGGGTGAGCGAGGGGGAGGTCAGGGGGCGGCTGCCGATGATCAGACGGTTCTTCCCCACTCCCGGTGAGACGTCGACGCGACCGAAGGCGCGGGCGAGCTCCTTGTTCACCGCCCGGCTCATCACGTCGCTGCGGCCGATGACGATGAGTGTCGTGACGAGCGGGTGGAGGACGGTGATCGCCTCGGCGAGGGCATGTGTCGCCTTCGGCGCATCGACGACCGCCCAGGTCTCGCCGGGCACGTCCCCGCTCTCGGTGCGCTGTACGTCGGCGAGGTCGGCGACGGGCTCGGCACCCGGGGCTTCCGCGGCGACGTTCCGTGCCTCGTCGAGGCGGTCGTTGTACGTGCGCACGGCGGTGAGCTCGGAGAGCACGCGGGTCTGGAGGCCGAGTGGGTCGTCGACGAGGATGACCTCGTCGGGGGCAGCGCTCGGGGCGGTGAACGTCCCCTCGCTCGACCGTCCGGAGACGTCGAGTTCACCGGTGCGACGCCCGATCACATAGTCGGCGAGCAGCCGCGCCTGGGCGAGCCCCGGGGCGTCGGCGGGCCACGGCATCCGGGCGAGCAGGTCGTCGCGGGTGCGCAGGGCCGCAGAGTCGGAGGCGAGGAGGGAGGCGGGCATCCGCTCAGTCTAATGCGCGCCCGCTCGTGCGCACCTGTCGGCGACCGGGCCCGGCGTGAGATGTGCTACTAATTGAGGGAGCCTCATCCCCCGACGCACCAGGAGAGACCATGACCATTCTCGTCGGCTATTCCCCCTCGCCCGAAGGCAAGGCCGCGGTCGCATTCGGCATCGAGCAGGCTCGCGCCTTCGACGACACCCTCATCGTCCTCAACGCCGGCATCGGGGAGACGCCCGACGAGCACGGAGTCGCGACGAACGCCGACATGGATGAACTCAAGCAGACCCTGCTGAACTCCGAGGTCTCCCACGAGATCCTCCAGTTCCTCCGCGGCAACGACCCCGTCGAGGAGCTCCTGGCCCTCGCCGAGGCGACCGACGACACCCGCATGATCGTCATCGGTTCCCGTCGCCGCTCCCCCGTCGGCAAGCTCATCATGGGTTCGACCGCGCAGCGGATCATCCTCGAAGCCGAGGTCCCCGTCGTCTCCGTCAAGGCCGATCGCTCCCGCTGACGGCTCTCACCGCCGCAGACGCCGACCGATCGGCATCGACCGCGTCCGTGCGGTGACGCTCACTCCCCCGCGATGGCGGCGATGAGGGCGTCGACATCGTCGGTCGTCGTGTCGAAGGCGCACATGAGGCGGACGATGTCCCGCTCGAGCGGCCAGTCGGCGAACGCGAAGCGCTGTCGGGCCCGGGCGGCCACCTCGGCGGGCATGCGGACGAAGACGACGTTGGCCTCGACGGGCTGGACGAGGTCGAGCCCGGGGACACGGCCGGAGGCGGCCACCTCGGCGAGCCTGGTCTCGAGGTACCGCGCCATCGCGTTGGCGTGGTCCGCCGACCTCCGCCACAGGTCCCCGTCGTAGAGGGCGTTGAGCTGCGCGGAGAGGAAGCGCATCTTCGACGACAGTTGGAGGTTCATCTTCCGCAGGAAGCGCATCCCCTGCCCGATCTCGGGGTTGAGGACGACGACGGCCTCAGCGCCGAGGAGGCCGTTCTTCGTCCCGCCGAGGCTGAGGATGTCGACGCCGACGTCCGTGGTCAGGGTGGCGAGGTCGGTGCCGAGGAAGGCGGCGGCATTGCCGAGGCGGGAGCCGTCGACGTGGAGGATCATCCCGTTCGCGTGGGCGTGGTCGGCGATCGCGCGGATCTCCTCGGGCCGGTAGGTCGTCCCCCATTCCGTCGACTGGGAGATGCTCACGGCCAGCGGCTGCGCATTGTGCTCGCTGCCGCGGCCGACCATCGCAGAGGCGATCGACTCCGGGGTGAGCTTGCCGTCGGCGGTCGGGACGGCGACGATCTTGAGCCCGCCGACCTTCTCCGGTGCGCCGGTCTCGTCGTAGTTGATGTGGGCGCTCGCGGCCGTGATGACCGCGGCCCAGCGGGGCAGGGCCGACTGGAGGGCAAGGACGTTGGCGCCGGTGCCGTTGAAGACGGGGAACGCCTGCGCCCGCGCCCCGAAGTGTCCTTCCATGACGCCGTGGAAGTGCGCGGTCCAGGGATCCCCGCCGTAGCCGGGGGTGTGCCCGACATTGGCGTCGATGAGCGCCTGGATGACCTCGGGATGCGCGCCTGCCCAGTTGTCCGAACCGAAGTTGCGGGGGTGGTCGACGGGATCCGTGCTCACGCGGTCGGCAAGGTGCGGCTGCTCGGGCGTGGCGGGTTCGGCCGAGGGGTCGAGGACCTGGTCGGCGGGTGAGGGGGCGTCGTTGCGAGTCTCGTCGTTCACCTGCTCAGCGTATCGCCCTGCCCCACCGCCGTGCAGGCGGGGCCGCGGACCGACATCCCGCCTCGGCGAGTGAGCGGTGAATGGCGGAAGGGGGAGCGATCGACGATCACTCCCCCCCTTCCGGCTCAGACGGTCTCAGCCGTCAATCGCGGTCTCAGCTCTCCTCGCTGATCTTCCGGCGACGGACGAGCATGAGCGTCACGGCACCGGCGGCCAGCAGCGCCGCGCCGGCAGCGAGGGTGCCGATGGTCTCGACACCGGTGCGCGGCAGGTCACCGCCGGGGCCCGGGGCCGTCGGCGTCTCGGACGGCGACGGAGCCGGGGCGGTCGGGGTCTCGGTCGGGGCCGGGCTGTCCGTCGGAGTGTCCGTCGGGGCCGGGCTGTCCGTCGGAGTGTCCGTCGGGGCCGGGCTGTCCGTCGGAGTCGGCGATCCCGTGGGCGTCTCGGTCGGGGTCTCAGTCGGAGTCTCAGTCGGGGTGTCGGTCGGGGTGTCGGTCGGGGTCGGGGTGGAGCCCTCGTCACCGTCGCCGGTGCCGCCGCCGCCCTGGCGGACGACCTCGCCCTTCTTGATCACGGTCTCTTCGCCCTCGATCTCGAACTTCGCCGAGTTCGTGTAGGTTCCGGCCTTGCCGCCGTCGGTGACCGTCGTGCGGTAGATGACGGCGTAGACCCAGCCCTCTTCCGAGGTGAAGCTCACGGTCGAGCCGTCCTCGGAGACGGTGTAGAAGTCCTCGGGCTTCGGCCCCCAGCCCACCGGCTGCCCGTTCTCGTTGAACTGGTTCGTGCCGGCCAGACGGGTCTCACCGGGGATGAGTTCGATGTTCTCCCCGCCGAGGTCGGTCACCGTGACCTTCTGGTCGCCCTTCATCCCGCCGGCGGGCGAGGCGATGTTGACGTGCCACTGGATGATGTCGTTCTCGCGGTCGTAGCTGCCCCACTTGTAGGAGTCCTGGCCCTTCCACTCGCATTCGCCCTCGCAGGGTCCGTCGGGCGGAGTGACGGTGACGGTGTCGGAGACCTCACCGAAGTCGTAGGTGACTTCCTTGGTCTCGGTCGTCTCCGTCTGCACGGAGACCCAGAAGTAGAACGTGCCCTTGAGGTTGAGCGGGTTGTCGGCGAGGTACTGCGAGTCGAAGTCGCAGAAGATCTGCGTCTCGGTCACGGTGCACTCGCCCATTGCGACGCCCTCGGGATCGAGGAGGTCGAACGCGTCGACACGGCCCTGCAGTTCGGCAGGCAGGTCGACGACGAAGCCCGCGGGCGTCGTCGGGTTGTCGGGGAGACTCCAGGTGCCGTCGATGCGGGCTACGGAGCCGCTCTTGATCTCGTCCTGCTGGAATTCGAGGGAGTCGATCGAGGCGTTGGTCTGGTACGGCGGCGCAGCATTCGCGGGGATTGCGACCAGTACCGTTGCGAGCAGGGCGAACATCGCGAGGATGGCCGCCCCGACGCGTGGAAGTACGTGCGTCATGGGGATTCCTTTGTATGTTGGACAGCACCGTCGACTATCCGGGAGGGGACCGGAGATCGGTGCTGAGTGGGGACTCAAAGCGAAACATTACAAGTTGGACACGATGATCACAACTTGCACACGAATTCTGCCCAGTCGGCTCTCAGAGATGAGGGGTGCTGCCGGCGGTGATGAGGGTGTGCAGCTGCGGATTCCGCACTTGGAGCACCAAGAACTACCCGTGCACCGGGTGTTTTCAGCGCTGCGGGTGCGGGGTGGAGAACTGCCGGGATGATGTGACGCTCCGGGGATGACGTGACGCTCCGGGGATGACGTGGCGCTGCGGGTGCGGGATGAAGGGGCTGAGGCGAGTGCAGACGGCACGAAGCCCGCCTCCGATGATCGGAGGCGGGCTTCGCAGTGCTGACCGCGGCGACCCGGTCTCAGCGGCCGGGTGTCAGCGGCTCACTTGCCGGCGAGGAGCTCACGCATGAGTTCGGCGGTCTCGGTCGGGGTCTTGCCGACCTTGACGCCGGCGGCCTCGAGGGCCTCCTTCTTCGCCTGGGCGGTGCCCGAGGAGCCGGAGACGATGGCGCCGGCGTGGCCCATGGTCTTGCCCTCGGGAGCGGTGAAGCCTGCGACGTAGCCGACGACCGGCTTCGACACGTTCTCCTTGATGTAGGCGGCGGCCCGCTCCTCGGCGTCTCCGCCGATCTCGCCGATCATGACGATCGCCTCGGTCTCCGGGTCGGCCTCGAACGCCTCGAGGGCGTCGATGTGCGTGGTGCCGATGACCGGGTCACCGCCGATGCCGATCGCGGTCGAGAAGCCGAGGTCACGGAGTTCGTACATCATCTGGTAGGTGAGCGTGCCCGACTTCGAGACGAGCCCGAGCTTGCCCTTCTTCGTGATGTTCGCGGGGATGATGCCGGCCAGCGACTGCTCGGGCGAGATGATGCCCGGGCAGTTGGGGCCGATGATCCGGGTCTTGTTGCCGGCCGCCTGGGCACGCGCCCAGACCTCGGCCGAATCCTGGACCGGGATGCCCTCGGTGATGACAACGAGCAGGCCGATGCCGGCGTCGATCGCCTCGATCGCCGCGTCCTTCGAGAACGCGGGCGGGACGAAGGCGACGGACACGTCGGCACCGGTGGCCTCCATCGCCTCGGCGACGGTCGCGAAGACGGGAAGCTCGATGTCATCGCCGTTCTTGTCGACGTGCTTGACAGTGGTGCCGGCCTTGCGGGCGTTGACGCCGCCGACGACGTTCGAGCCGGCCGCGAGCATGCGCGCGGTGTGCTTGGTGCCCTCGCCGCCGGTGATGCCCTGGACGATGATCTTCGAATCGGAATTCAGGAAGATTGACATGGGTATGGAGACCTTTCCTTACTTCGCAGCAGCCAGTTCGGCGGCCTTGTCGGCTCCACCGTCCATGGTGTCGACCTGGGTGACGAGCGGGTGAGCGGCCTCGGCGAGGATCGCCCGTCCCTCTTCGACGTTGTTGCCGTCGAGGCGGACGACGAGGGGCTTGGTCGCCTGGTCGCCGAGGATCTCGAGGGCCTTGACGATGCCGCGGGCGACCTCGTCGCAGGCGGTAATGCCGCCGAAGACGTTGACGAAGACAGCCTTGACCTGGTCATCGCCGAGGATGACGTCGAGTCCGTTGGCCATGACCTCCGCCGAGGCGCCGCCGCCGATGTCGAGGAAGTTCGCCGGCTTGACGTTGTCGTGCTTCTCGCCTGCGTAGGCGACGACGTCGAGGGTCGACATCACGAGGCCCGCACCGTTGCCGATGATTCCGACCTCGCCGTCGAGCTTGACGTAGTTGAGGTCGAGTTCCTTGGCCTTGAGCTCGAGGGGGTCCTCGGCGTCGATGTCGCGCAGCTCTTCGTGGTCGGGGTGGCGGAAGTCGGCGTTCTCGTCGAGCGAGACCTTGCCGTCGAGGGCGATGATGTCACCGGCACCGGTCTTGACCAGCGGGTTGACCTCGACGAGGGTGGCGTCCTCCTTCTCGAAGACGGTCCACAGGGACACGAGCACGGGGGCGACCTTCGCAGCGGTCTCGGCATCGAAGCCGGCAGCCTCGGCGATCTCCCTGGCCTTGGCCTCGTCGATCCCGTCGATCGCGTTGACGGGGATCTTCGCGAGCGCTTCGGGGCGCTCGACCGCGAGCTGCTCGATCTCCATGCCGCCTTCCTTCGAGCACATCGCGAGGTAGGTGCGGTTGGAGCGGTCGAGGAGGACGGAGAAGTAGTATTCTTCGGCGATGTCCGCACCTTCGGCGATCATCACCTTCTTCGTGATGTGTCCCTTGATGTCGAGACCGAGGATCTCCTTGGCACGCGCTTCCGCCTCGTCAGGATTCTTCGCGACCTTGACGCCGCCGGCCTTGCCGCGGCCGCCGATCTTCACCTGCGACTTGACGACGACCACGCCGCCGCCCAGGTCTTCGGCTGCCTTCTTCGCTTCTTCTGGTGTCGTGGCGACCTGAGCCTTGAGCACGGGCACCCCGTGCTTCTCGAACAGGTCACGTGCTTGATACTCGAAAAGATCCACGTGTCTTCCTTCGTTTCGTCTGCAGGGCGTTCTCACCCAGCATTCGTGCGGGGTCTTTTGGCCCCGCAAGAGCGTTGACGGATGCAACAACCACAGACCACTTTATTCCCAACCGCACTCGAGCAACCAAATTCGCAGGCCCGGTACGTAAGGAATGTCTCGCGAAAAAGAATCTTGGTCGTCAAGATTCTTGATCTGGACGTAAAATCGGATCATGGATGAGGTCGACAGGATCGTCGCTGCGTGGCGACACGAGCGTCCTGACCTCGATGTCTCCCCCATGGAGATCCTCTCCCGGGTGACTCGGCTCTCCCGTCAGCTCGACCGGGCACGGAAGTCGAGCTTCGCCGAGTACGGCATCGAGGGCTGGGCCTTCGACGTGCTCTCCGCCCTGCGCCGCTCCGGCGAGCCCTACCAGCTCTCCCCCTCCACGCTGCTCCAGGAGACGCTCGTGACCTCGGGGACGATGACGAACCGCATCGACCGCCTCGTCACCGCCGGCTGGGTCGAACGCCTCCCCGATCCTGCCGATCGCCGCGGGGTGCTCGTGCGCCTGACCGAGACCGGACGCGCGACCGTCGACTCGGCACTCGCCGACCTCCTCGTCAAGGAGCGCGACATCCTCGCCGGCCTCACCCCCGCGGGACGGCGCAAGCTCGCCGCACTCCTGCGCGAGCTCTCCACCGGCTTCGACGGCGACGAGGACTGAACGATGACCGACCCGACAGATCCCGCCGAGGTGCTCCACCCCGCCGAGGCGACCGCCGGGTCCCTGCGCGACTGGACCGGGGTGGCGCCGCCTCGGCGGGAGACGATCCACGGCACGATCGTCGACCTCGAACCGCTCGATCCCCTCCGTCACGGCGACGACCTCTTCGAGGCCTCGATTGCCGAGGGAGCCGAGGAGCACTTCGCCTATCTGCCGGAGGTCCCACCAACCGATCGCGGTGAGTTCACCGACTGGCTGACCACGGTCGCGGCCTCGCCCGATCCCCTCTTCTTCGCGGTCGTCGACCGCGCCACCGGACGCGCAGTGGGACGCCAGGCGCTCATGCGCGTCGATCCGGCCAACGGGGTCATCGAGATCGGCAACATCCTCTGGGGTCCCGACCTCGCGCGCACCCGCGGGGCGACCGAGGCGTTCTTCCTCTTCGCCGACGCGGTCTTCGCTTCCGGTTATCGCCGCTTCGAATGGAAGTGCAACGACGCCAACGTCCCCTCGAAACGGGCGGCGGAGCGCTTCGGCTTCACTCCCGAAGGGGTCTTCCGCCAGCACATGGTCGTCAAGGGGCGCAACCGGGACACCGCATGGTTCTCGATCCTCGACTCCGAATGGCCGCAGCTGCGGAAGGGGTTCGCCGCATGGCTCGATCCGGCGAACTTCGACGAGGCCGGAGTGCAGAGGCGCAGTCTGCGCGAGCTCAGGGGACGCTGAGCACCGACAGACGCCGGGTCCACACAGGACACAGAGACCCCACAGGGCGCTGAGATCGGCGCGTCCCGCCGGGCCCGGACGGCCCGTCGGCATAGGCTGGAGCTGATGTCCGACACGACTCCGACGTTCGAGGAACCATGCGCCTTCGCTCCCTTGCCCTCCTGACCGCTGCCGCTGTCCTCACCACGAGCGCCTGCGTGCCGACCTCGACGGAGACGCGGCCCCAGCCGCGCCCCTCGGTCAGTCCCGAGGAGGTCACTCCGATCGCCACGCCAGACGATGCACCGGAGATCTCCGTCGTCGACTCCTCCCCCGGCGGAGCGAAGGAGTCCGACCCGCTGTGGCAGGGCCTGGCGCAGGCCGCCGCGGAGAAGAAGCCGGCCTACCTCAAGACGTGGGTCCACACGGCCAACCCGGACCTCCCCGACTCCGGCGAGGTCACCGTCACCCCCGACAGCCCCAACAGCGTCAGCGTCACCCTCGATGCGGGCAACGTGACGACGGACAAGGCCCCGTTCGTCCTCATCCACGGACTCTTCGACGTCGAGGAGATCGGCGAGTCCGCGTACACGCTCACGACCGTGAACTCCGACGACATCCCCGAACTCGATCCGCAGGGACCCGACGACGAGGCCCGGTGCACGGCCGACGACGCCCAGGAGCGGATCTCCCTGGCCGCCGACGACCTCTCCGCGGATCCGTCGAAGCGCGAGGAGTTCCGCCAGCAGTGGGGTGCGTCCCCGCAGGTGTGGTGGGGCATCCAGATGACCGCGCGGAGCCTCGGTGAAGAGGGCGACGTCGCCGGCGACTACCTCACCGAGGCATGCGGGGCCTACCTGGGTCAGTGACGTCGACCTCGTACGAGTGAGTCGCCGGAGTGAGCCGCCTCGCCCCTGCTACGCGAGCGCCCGGTTGTAGGCGTCGACGACCGGCGGGGTGAAGTAGCCGACGATGACGGCGATCGCAGTGATGAGGCATCCGAGGCCGAGCCACAGTGATCCGCCGATGACGCTGATGCCGAAGACGATGACGAGGAGCTCGAAGGCGATCGCCGCGGGCCGCGCCCACCGATGCAGCCGCCACGATCCCCGCGCCGCGGCGAGGAGTCCGGCGGCGAAGATGAGGAACATCACCGCGAGGCCGATGAGTGAGCTCGCGAGCGCCCCGGCGCCCAGCGCGGTGACGACGAACGAGATCGCGGTGCCGATGAGCACGAGCGCCTGCAGACCGAGGACGATGACGACGAGGAGCATCGCCCGCGGGGTGGGCACACCGTGACCGTCCGGATCCGGAGACCCGGGCGCCCCACCTGCGTCCGCCGGCCTCACACGGTCACCCGCGCGAATCCGGGGATGAGGATCTCGTCGAGCATGCGTTCGCGCACGTCGAGCGGGAGGAAGGCCGCGGTGATCGCGTTGACGGTCGCCCACTCGAGGTCGGTCTGGGTCCAGCCCGCCTCGTCGACGAGCAGGCGCATCTCCCGGGTCACGGATGTGCCCGACATGAGGCGGTTGTCCGGGTTGATCGTCACGGCGAAGCCGAGGTCCTTGAGCCCGGTGATCGGGTGGGAGGCGATGGTGCCGCCGATGTCGGTCTGGAGGTTCGAGCTCGGGCAGAGTTCGAGGGGGATCTGCTGGTCGAGCACCCATGCGGCGAGGCTGCCAAGCTGGCCCTCACCGTCGACGATGTCCATGTCCTCGACGATCCGCGCGCCGTGGCCGATGCGCTGCGTGTGGCAGACCGTGACCGCTTCGTGGATGGACTCCTTCCCGGCGGCCTCACCGGCGTGGATCGTCACCGGCACGTAGGCCTGGTGGAGGGCGTTGAAGGCCGAGAGGTGGGCCGAGGGCGGGAAGCCCTTCTCGGGGCCGGCGATGTCGAAGCCGACGACGCCGGAGTCCGCGCCCTTCTCCCGGTGGCGGATGGCGAGTTCGGCGATCGCCATCGAGTTGTCGGCCTGGCGCATCGCGGTGATGATCTGACCGACACGGATGAACCGGCCGTCGGCCGACGCCTCGGCGACACCGGCGTCGAGGCCCTCCTGGACGGCGTCGACGACGTCGTCGAGGTCGAGGCCGCCGGCGAGGTGCTGCTCGGGTGCCCACCGGGCTTCGGCGTAGAAGACTCCGTCGGCGACCTGGTCGAGCACCCACTCCTTGGCGACGCGGATCAGGCCCTCACGGGTCTGCATCACCGCGGTGGTGTGGGCGAAGGTCTCGAGGTAGCGGACGAGGTCACCGGAGTTCGCGGACTCCGCGAACCACTGGGCCAGCGCCTCGGGATCCGTGGCGGGCAGCTCATGGCCGACCGCCTCGGCGAGTTCGATCATCGTCTCCGGTCGCAGACCACCGTCGAGGTGGTCGTGGAGGGAGACCTTGGGCAGCTGGAGGATCGGGTCGTCGTGGGCGACGCCGGCGGGAGTTCTATGCACGGGGCAAGTCTATCGGCTGCCGGCCGGGAGGAGCATGGGAACGCTACCCCGCGGTCGGGTCGATGTCCCCGCTCTTGATCCGCTCGCGCAGATCCGCGATGCTGCGCCCGGCGTCGGAGACGCGGCTGAGGAACCCGTCCTCGGCAGAGATGCCGACTCCGCCGTTGTCGATCGTCCCCTTGTACTCGTGCTCGGTGACGAGGATGCCGTTGATCTCGGCGGGGTCCTCGGGACCGGGTTCGACGACCTCGTCGGGATTCTTGCTCTGCGGCCATTCGGGGAACATCGTCCGCAGCCCGCGGCGGATGTTCGGTTCGATCGTCGCGATGATCGCGTCGCTGAAGTCGCCCGAGGCGCCGTACCAGATGATCTTCGGCAGCACCGGCTCCTCACCCTCGCCCTCGGGGTCGGGGGTGGCAGTGGCCGCGGCGGTGCGCTCCTCGGTGACGGCGGCGAGCACCCCCATCGCTGCAGCCGAGCCGAAGGGCACGACGACATCGGCGTCGGCTCTGCGCGCGGACTCGAAGAAGTCGCGGCCGCCGCCGTCGGTGTCGTCGACGGTGCGTCCGGCGATCCGCGACTCCCGGTACGAGGTGACGTCCTCGACCTCGTCGCCGGACTCCTTGTTGTAGAGGGCCACACCGGCGTCGAAGGCGGTGAGGATCTGCTCGGCCTGCGGGAATCCGCGGGAGACGAACGCGGAGACCTCACCCGATTCGCTCGCCGTGGCCGCGATGTAGCCGGCGATGAACGCCGGCGGCACGAGGTCGAAGTCGAGGCTGAGCACATTGTCGGGGAAGTCCTCGTGCCCGCTGGCGATGCCGAGGAAGAGGCCGTCGGGGTTGCCTCGGGCGAAGTCGGCGAGTTCGCTCGCGCCGCCGGGTCCGACGACGGTCGTGAGCGTGCACGCCTCCCCCGTCGTTCGCTGCAGGGCCGCCGAGGTGGCGGAGGAGTTCGAGACCCGCTGACTCGAGGTCGCGGTGAAGAGTCCCGCCGCCCGCGCGAGCTCGATCTCGGCGAGGGTGATGGCTCCGGCGGAGTGGTCGTCGAAGCCGGCAGGGGCCGAGATCATGCATCCGGTCGTCGGGTCCGCGACCGCCTCGGGCGTCGACACCGCACACGCGCTCACCCCGAGGAGGCTGAGCACGCCGAGGGCGGCACCGGCGGCCCGGGTCGCGAGGTTCGTTCTCATCGCTCCAGGTTATCGGGCGGGCCTGAGTGCCGCCCGCCTCACCGCTTCGAGTCGAGGACCCTGAGCGCGGTGGCCGTGAAGATGCGCGCAGCGATCGCGACGCTGTCCTCGTCGATGAGGAGGTCGCCCTGATGGAGGTCGTAGGTGGTGCCCCCGGGCGTGCGTGTGCCCATGCGCACGAGCGCCCCGGGAACGTGCGTGAGGTACCACGCGAAGTCCTCCCCGCCCATCGACTGCGGGGTCAGCTGCACGGAGTGCTCTCCGAGTTCGGCCCGCACGGCCGCTTCGATGAGCGCGACCTGGTCCTCGGTGTTGACGACCGGGGGGACGCCGCGGCGGTGGTCGAGTTCGACCTTGACCCCGTACGGGCCGGCGATGCGCTCGACGAGGTCGGGCAGCACCTCGGCGACCTGGTTCCAGCCGTCGACGTCGAGGCACCGCAGGGTTCCGCGCAGCACTCCCTCGGAGGGGACGACGTTGGCGGCGTGGCCGGCGCTGATCTCACCCCAGACGAGCGAGATCGCATGCCGGGGGTCGATGAGACGACCGAGCGTCGAGGGCAGGTCGGTGGCGAGCTTGCCGAGCGCGTAGACGAGGTCCTCGGTGAGGTGGGGCCGCGAGGTGTGGCCGCCGTGGCCGGTGAGCCGGATGAGGACGGTGTCGCCGGCGGCGGTGATCGCCCCGATGCGCGAACCGATCCGGCCGACGTCGACGTTGGGGTCGCAGTGGACGGCGTAGATCTCGGGGACGTCGTCGAGGACGCCCTGGGAGATGACGCGCAGCGCCCCGCCCGGAGTGACCTCCTCGCCCGGCTGAAAGATCAGGCGCACCCGTCCCCCGAGGCCGCCCGGAGTGCTCTCGTGGGCCCGCTGCAGGGCGATGCCGGCGCCGAGGAGGCCGGTGAGGTGGACGTCGTGTCCGCACGCATGGGCGACCCCGGGCACGGTCGAGGCGAACTCCTCGGCGATGAGGTCGTCGATGGGCAGGGCGTCGATGTCGGCGCGCAGGGCGAGCGCGATGGGTCCCTCACCGATGTCGCAGATCAGCCCTGTTCCCTCGAGGTGGACCGGGGTCAGTCCCGCGGCCTCGAGGCGGGCGACGAGCTTGTCCGTCGTCGCGGACTCCCGGAAGGAGAGCTCCGGATGCGAGTGGATGTCGCGGCGGAAGTCGATGAGCTCGGGGCCGATCTCCGCGATCGTGGAGGCGATGACGCTCGCGGGAGTCGCCGCTGCGGCGCCGTCGGCGGCAGCCGTCGCGTCGGCGGTGACGCGCTGCTGGGAGCCAGCGGCATTCGCGCGCGACCGGGTGCCTGCGACGCTGGGAGGCTCTCCGTCGTGGATCGCTGTGCTGGGATCGGGGTTGAGTGACATTGAGGCCATGCTAGACACTGGCGCGCGGGTTTGGACCCCTCGTGACCAAATTCGACACGTTCGGTGACTTCGCTCCCTCCCCAGCCGCGCCCCTCAGGCGGTCTGGGCGCTCGTGCGGGCGGCGAGGAGGCGGAGTTCGCAGGAGTCCGGGGTGAGGAACGGTTCGACCTCGTCGATCGTCAGCGGCCCGGGGACCTGGGCGAGGATGTCGCGGAGCAGCCGCGCATGGACGGCACACGCCATGGTCCGCTCGTCACCGTCGAGCTGGAGGTGCGGGCACGCGGCGAGCGAGACGCGCAGCTCGGTCTCGTCGGCGACGGGTTCGAGTCCGCAGTCGTCGAGGTGCTCGAGAAGGGTCTCGAACTGGTCTCCCGCGTCCTCGCCGAGGTCGCGCACCCGCTGTGGCCGGCACGACATGCCGATCCGCCGCAGCACCGGACCGAGGCGGCGGGCCTCATCGATGCGCTTCCGCGCCGCCGGGTTCATCTGCGCATCGTCGACGGCCCGGTAGACGGTCGGGGGTCTGCCGCGGGTGCCGCAGGGCCGGGGCCGGGAGCTGACGAGGCCTTCGGCGATGAGGACGCCGAGGTGGTCGCGGACGGTGTTGACGTGGAGGCCGACCGCCTCGGCGAGCTCCTTGAGGGAGCGGTCGGGGTGCTCCTGGACGGCGCCGAGGAGGCGCACTCGGTTGGGCTCGGTGAGTCCTCTGTAGTCGGTGGTCCTGCGCGGCATGGCGGCATCCTGTTCCTCGGCGTCGAACGCACCACTATTCTACGCCGCGTAGAAAAGTGGGACAACGGCTGTGGTCACAGCGCCGAACGGACGGTCACGGCCGAATAAACACGGTCGAAGCCCAAGCATGCTGCGCGCCCCGCTGCCACCCTGGAGCCAACGAACCGCCCCCTGACGAAGGATCCCCATGCAGCTCAGCCCGCAGTCACACGAGATCGTGGCGGCCACGGCCGGCGTCGTCGCCGCGCACGCCGACGAGATCACCTCGGTGTTCTACCCCTCGATGTTCGAGGCCCACCCTGAGCTCCTCAACATCTTCAACACCGCCAATCAGGCCGTCGGCGAGCAGCCGAAGGCCCTCGCGGCCTCGGTCGTCGCCTTCGCCGTCCAGCTCATCGACCCCGACGCCCCCGACTTCACCCCGGTGCTCAATCGGATCGCCCACAAGCACGTCTCGCTCGGGATCAGGGCCTCGGAGTACCTCGTCGTCGGCAAGTACCTGCTCGGCGCGGTGAAGACCGTGCTCGGCGATGCCGTCACCGACGAGGTCGCCGCCGCGTGGGACGAGGTGTACTGGCTCTTCGCCACGGCCCTCATCGCCGAGGAGGCGAGGCTCTACGCGCAGGGCGGCACGGATCCCGAGCACCCGTGGCGCGACTACCGGGTCGTCGAGCGCTTCGACGAATCCGACGAGGTCTTCTCCCTCCTGCTCGCCCCCGTCTCCGGCGAGGTGCCGAGCCACCGCACCGGTCAGTACGTCGCGATCCTCGTCGAGCTCCCCGACGGTTCGACCCAGCCGCGGCAGTACACGATCTCCTCGGGTCCCCGTGGGGACTCGCTGCGGGTGACGATCAAGCGGGTCCGCGGCGTCGGCGGGGCGCCGGATGGTGTCGTCTCGGGCTGGCTGTTCGACAATGCCGAGCCGGGCACCGTCCTCAAGCTCTCGCAGCCGGCCGGCGACGTCGTCCTCGGCGAGTCCGACGCTCCGCTCGTCCTCGTCTCCGCGGGCATCGGGATCACCCCGATCGCCGCGATCATGGAGGACCTCTCGCGGCGCCAGCCCGACCGCACGGTGCGCCTCTACCACGCGGACCGCTCACACGCCCATCACGCGCTCTACGCCGGATTGCGCCGGCAGATCCTCGCGATGACCGATGCGCAGGCGCTCAACTGGTACGAGGAGGGCGCGACCGAGGCTCCGACCCTCCACCCCGCGCGCAGCGGCTTCATGGACCTCAGCGGCATCGCCGTGCCCGCCGAGGCAGAGGTGTTCATGTGCGGTCCCCTGCCGTTCATGCAGGCGACGAGGCTCGCGCTCATCGACAAAGGCGTGCCCGCCGAGCGCATCCACTACGAGGTCTTCGGACCCGACCTCTGGGCGCAGAGCCCGAAGTGAGGCTCAGAGCAGGTCGTCGAGGCCGCGCTCACCGGCCAGAGACACCGCCTTCTTGACGTCCTGGGCATGTGAGCGGGAGGTGATGAGGAGGACGTCCTCGGTGTCGACGACGACGAGGTCCTCGAGTCCGACGATGGCGACGGTGCGCGGCTGCTCGGAGAAGACGACGCCCGAGGCGTCGACTTCGAGGAGGTCGCAGGACCCGCCGATCGAGATGACCCCGCGCGGTTCGCCGGGCACGGGCTGACGCAGCCGGGCGACGGAGTCGAAGTCGCCGACGTCGTCCCAGCCGAAGTCGCCGGGGATGACGATGACGCGACCGGCCTCGGCGGCGGGTTCGGCGACGACGTAGTCGATGGCGCGCTTCTCCAGGCCCGGCCACACCTCGGCGAGCACGGCGTCACGGGATTCCGTGTCCCACGCCTCGGCGATCTGCGACAGGCCCTCGAAGAGGGTCGGGTCCTCCGTCCGGAGGATCTCGAGGAGGGCCGAGGCCTTGGCGATGAACATGCCGGCGTTCCAGCGGTAGCGGCCGGAGTCGACGTAGCGGCGGGCCGTGCTCGCGGCCGGCTTCTCCGCGAACGCGAGCGCCCGGCGGGCGGTGGGAGCGCCGGGGATGCCGAGCAGACTGCCGGTCTTGATGTAGCCGTAGGCGGTCGCGGGGTTCCGGGGCATGATGCCGACGGTCACGATGTCACCGGTCTCCGCGGCTGCGCAGGCCTGTTCGATGACGGAACGGAATTCGTCGACGTTCGTGATCGAGTGGTCCGCGGAGAACGAGCCGACGATCGCCTCGGGGTCGGTCTTCGCGATGAGGAGGGTCGCCAATCCGATGGCCGCGGCGGAGTCCTTCGGCGAAGGCTCGGCGACGATGCGGCTCAGGCACAGTTCGGGCAGCTGCTCGGCGACCTGGTCGAGGTGGCTCTCACCGGTGACGACCCAGACGTTGTCATCGCCGACGAGCGGGGCGACCCGATCCCACGTCGACTGGAGAAGGCTGCGTCCGGTGCCGAGCACGTCGTGGAGGAACTTCGGGGATGCCTTGCGGGAGAGCGGCCAGAGCCGGGTTCCGGATCCGCCCGCGGGGATGATGGCGTGGAAGTGCGTGTTCACCCCCTCAGTGTCTCAGAGTCCGGGCACCGCCTCTGCGAAGTTCTCCGCCGTGTCGGGGTGAGGAGAACCCGAGCGCACCGGGCCGCGAATTACCGCACATGAATATGCGGTAAATCGCCGTCCCAGCACGCGGAATCAGTCGCTGTGAGGGAACTGCCAGGGTCTGGGTGTGATCCATCCCGCTCAGCGGCGGACCGACTGGCAACTGCGGGGCGTTGGGCGTAGTTTCATGTTGTACATCGTCGATTCATCCAAGATGGAGGATGCTCCGTGGCCCAAGCGTCAACGAGCACTCTGTACCGCGGTGGAGAAGGAATGTGGTCCTGGGTCGCGCATCGCGTCACAGGCGTCGGAATCTTCTTCTTCCTGCTGGTCCACGTGCTCGACACAGCACTCGTTCGCGTTTCCCCCGAGGCGTACAACGCCGTCATCGGGACGTACAAGACGCCGATCATGGCCTTCGGGGAGATCGCCCTCGTCGCCGCGATCGCCTTCCATGCGTTCAACGGCCTGCGCGTCATCCTCATCGACTTCTCCAAGGGCGGACCGAAGAACCAGAAGAAGCTGTTCTGGGGGGTCATGATCCTCTGGCTCATCGTCATGGTCGCGTTCGTGCCCCGCCAGCTGATGCACACGTTCGGAGGCTGATATGAGCACAACATCGATTCCGGCGCCCCGCACCGGTTACTCCCGCCACAAGTCCACGCGCTCGAAGTTCGAGATGTTCGCGTGGCTCTTCATGCGTCTGTCGGGCATCGTGCTCGTCATCCTCATCTTCGGGCACCTCTTCGTCAACCTCTGGGCCGGCGAAGGCGTCCAGCAGATCGACTTCGGCTTCGTCGCCGGCAAGTGGGCGAGCCCGTTCTGGCAGATCTGGGACCTCCTCATGCTCTGGCTGGCGATGCTGCACGGCACGAACGGCCTGCGCACGATCATCATGGACTACGCCGAGAAGCCCGGCACCCGGATGAGCCTCCAGCTCATCCTCTACATCGCCTCGGCGGTCATCCTCGTGCTCGGCACGCTCGTCATCTTCACCTTCGATCCCTGCCCTGCCGGAGCCGACCCCGCGCTGCTCGCGTCGTTCTGCCAGGCCTAAAGGAGAAACATGCAGGTACATCACTACGACGTCGTCATCGTCGGCGCCGGTGGCGCTGGCATGCGCGCCGCCATCGAGTCGGGTCAGCGGGCCCGCACCGCGGTCCTGACCAAGCTCTACCCCACCCGTTCCCACACCGGCGCCGCCCAGGGCGGTATGTGCGCGGCCCTGGCGAACGTGGAGGAGGACAACTGGGAGTGGCACACCTTCGACACCGTCAAGGGCGGTGACTACCTCGTCGACCAGGATGCCGCCGAGGTGATGGCAAAGGAGGCCATCGACGCCGTCCTCGATCTCGAGAAGATGGGGCTGCCGTTCAACCGCACCCCCGAGGGCAAGATCGACCAGCGCCGCTTCGGCGGTCACACCCGTGACCACGGCAAGGCACCGGTGCGCCGGTCCTGCTACGCCGCCGACCGCACCGGCCACATGATCCTCCAGACCCTCTACCAGAACTGTGTCAAGCACGGGGTGGAGTTCTACAACGAGTTCTACGTCCTCGACCTCGTCATGACCGAGGTCGACGGAGTCCGTCGTCCCGCCGGCGTCGTCGCCTACGAACTCGCGACCGGTGAGATCCACGTCTTCCAGGCCAAGTCCGTCGTCTTCGCCACCGGCGGCGTCGGCAAGGTCTTCAAGACCACCTCGAACGCCCACACGCTCACCGGCGACGGCATGGCCGTGACCTACAACCGCGGCATCCCGCTCGAGGACATGGAGTTCTTCCAGTTCCACCCGACAGGTCTCGCCGGTCTCGGCATCCTCCTGTCCGAGGCCGCCCGCGGTGAGGGTGCGATCCTGCGCAACTCCGAGGGTGAGCGCTTCATGGAGCGCTACGCCCCGACGATCAAGGACCTCGCTCCGCGTGACATCGTCGCCCGGTCGATGGCCAACGAGGTCCGCGAAGGCCGCGGCGCCGGTCCGAACAAGGACTACGTCCTCCTCGACCTCACCCACCTCGAGCCCTCGCACATCGACGAGAAGCTGCCCGACATCACCGAGTTCGCCCGCACCTACCTCGGTGTCGAGCCCTACACGGAGCCGGTGCCGGTCTTCCCGACCGCGCACTACGCGATGGGCGGCATTCCGACGAACATCGCCTCCGAGGTGCTCGCCGACAACGACACCGTCATCCCCGGCCTCTTCGCCGCCGGCGAGTGCGCGTGCGTGTCCGTCCACGGCTCGAACCGCCTGGGCACGAACTCCCTGCTCGACATCAACGTCTTCGGCAAGCGTGCGGGCATCGCCGCCGCCGAATACGCCAAGGGCGCCGACATGGTCGAACTGCCCGAGGACCCTCAGGCCGACACGGTCGCCGTGCTCGAGCGCCTGCGGACCTCCGACGGACCCGAGCGCATCGGCGCGATCCGCAAGGACCTGCAGGAGATCATGGACGCCAACGTCCAGGTGTTCCGCACCGACGAGACGCTGCGCGAGGCGCTCGCGGAGATCGAGAAGCTCCGTGCCCGCTACGACAACGTCGGCATCCAGGACCGCGGCAAGCGCTACAACCTCGACCTGCTCGAAGCCGTCGAGCTCGGCTTCCTGCTCGAACTCGCCGAGGTCATCACGGTGGCAGCGATCCACCGCAAGGAGTCCCGCGGCGGTCACTTCCGCGAGGACTTCCCGAACCGTGACGACGAGAACTTCATGCACCACACCATGACGTACCTCGATCCGGAATCGGAGGCCGAAGGGATCCCGGGCATGCGCCTGGAGACCAAGCCCGTCGTCGTCACCCGTTACCAGCCGATGGAGCGTAAGTACTGATGAGCACCGAAACCACCACCCCGGAGCCGGCGTCGAAGGTCGACCTCCCCTCGCATGTGAGCGGAGACCAGGGAGAGATCCCGTCCTTCGACTGCACCTTCCGCATCGCCCGCTTCGATCCCGAGACGGACGAAGCACCGCACTGGGAGGAGTACAAGGTCACGATGTACGGCACCGACCGTGTGCTCGATGCCCTGCACAAGATCAAGTGGGAGATCGACGGTTCGCTGTCCTTCCGCCGCTCGTGCGCCCACGGCGTGTGCGGGTCCGATGCCATGCGCATCAACGGCCGCAACCGCCTGGCCTGCAAGACCCTGCTCAAGGACCTCGACACGAACAAGGTCATCACCGTCGAGGCGATCAAGGGCCTTCCGCTCGAGAAGGACCTCATCGTCGACATGGAGCCCTTCTTCCAGTCGTACCGCGAGATCATGCCGTTCCTCATCACCTCCGGTCATGAGCCCACGCGCGAGCGCCTGCAGTCTGCTGAGCAGCGCGAGGCCTTCGACGACACGACGAAGTGCATCCTCTGTGCTTCGTGCACCTCGTCGTGCCCCGTGTTCTGGACCGACGGCCAGTACTTCGGTCCGGCCGCGATCGTCAACGCGCACCGCTTCATCTTCGACTCGCGTGACGAGGGTGGCGACATGCGCCTCGAGATCCTCAACGACAAGGAAGGCGTGTGGCGTTGCCGCACGACGTTCAACTGCACCGATGCCTGCCCGCGCGGCATCGAGATCACCAAGGCCATCGCCGAGGTGAAGCAGGCGATCCTCCAGCGCGCGTTCTGATCCAGCGCTGATCCGGCATCGGTCGGATCCCCCTGGGATCGACCGGATCCCCCGCCGAGGCGGCCGTGCACAGGCACGGCCGCCTTCGTCGGTTTCCCCGTCGCTTCGGGGATGCGAAACCTGAGGATCGGCGACACCGAGGATCCGTACACTGGTCGGCATGCGCTCTGCTTCTCCGACCGTTCGCTGCGCCCCGCGTGTCCTTGCCGCCTCGCGCCCGCGCGCCGTCACCGCCGCGATCCTCACGCTGTTCCTCGTCCTCACACAGCTCGTCCTCTCCCCCGGCACCTCGCATGCTCAGCCCGAGCCGACCGAGAAGGGGGAGAAGATCTACGTCACGCGGTCCGACCTCGGCGACGGAACGAAGCCACCGGCACCGATCGGCACCGCATGGCTCGTCGGGGACCTCGACTCCGGGGAGCTGCAGGTGGCCGAGAACATCGATGTCCGGCATGCGCCGGCGTCGACGATCAAGCTGCTCACGGCGCTCGCGCTCGTCGACGTCCTCAATGACCCCGAGCAGAAGGTCGAAGCGACGTTCGAGGACATGGAGATCGACGGGACGAAGGTCGGGCTCATGCAGAAGAACTCGTACACTGTCGACACCCTCTTCCACGCGATGCTCATGTCGAGCGCCAACGATGCGGCCAATGCGCTCGGTCGGGCCGCCGGCGGGCAGGAGAAGGCCGTGGCGCTGATGAACGAGAAGGCGAAGTCGCTGGGGATGACGAACACGCGCGCGGCCAACACCACCGGCCTCGACGACCCCGACCAGTACACGACGGTCTCCGACATGATGAAGCTCGCCTGGGCGGTGACCGAGAACGAGCGGCTGATGGAGATCATCGGCACGCAGACGTATAAGTTCCCGGGTGGGACGAACCCGGAGACGAAGGAGAAGTTCAAGGGCTACGAGATCCAGAACCACACGAAGGTCGTCGGTCAGGTCGAGGGCGGCCTCGGGCTGAAGAACGGGTACACGAAGGCCGCGAAGGGCTCCTACATCGCCGTGGCCGAACGCGACGGCAGACGGGTCGTCTCCGCGCTGCTCGGGTCGGAGAACAACTCCCGGCAGGCCGCCGTCGACCTCCTCGAATGGGACTTCGCACAGACGAACCCGGAGACGCTGGCCACGGTGCCGGTCGGACCGGCGGCGACGCCGAGTCCGACGGCCACGGCCTCGGGCAGCGGCAGCGACGCCGGCGGGACCGCCGACGCCGATGCCGCGCCGTCTGCCGAGGCAGCCGGGAATGAGACCTCGGTTCCGTGGGGCGGGGTGCTGCCGTTCGTCCTCCTCGGCGGGGGTGTCGTCCTCCTCATCGCAGCGATCCTGCTCTGGGGGCGTCTGCGGAAACGGCATCGCACGCTGAGCTGAGGCGTCGTTTTGACTCCCGACGCTTGGAGGGTCTACTCTGGTCACTTGCGCTCGAAGCGTCCGTGACCGCCCTGGCATGCATCGGCCGGGCGACGACGGAGACGGCAGGCCGATCATGACGGCCGCCGACCGAGACGAACCACCACGGACACCGTGTCTCTTCGCAGTGCAGTCCCGTCACCGTCGGGATCGACCCGCATCACGGTGAACCCCGCAGGAGAATGCGACGACGACCGTTGCAGGAATCCTGCCGTCTTCCGGCGACCACCCATCGCCGAGCACCGGCGACCACCCATCGCCGCATCAACCACACGACAGGGCCCAGGCGTCGTTGCCTGTCCTGTCGTCGACAGAAAGGAGGGGAACCCATGTCTGAGTTCCCACAGTGGGTCCAGCGTGCCGTCGAGCATGCCGGCCTCATCGACCCGCAGATCAGCACGGAGCACGGGGAGGTCACGATCAGTGACGCCACCGGCCGCACCGTCCTGTTCACCGGTTCGGCGCTGCGTGAGACCACGCCGCTGGCTGCCTGAGCGCAGCCTCCGCCGGAGCGGAGCAGCGCACTGCCGGGTCTGACGCAGTGCGCCCGCTCCCCCGGCACCGACCACGACGCCCGGATCATGTGCCTCCTTGTTCGAGGATCATGATCCGGGCGTCTTTGCGTCCCCGAAAATGAACAGGTACCTTGTCTTTTCGGGCGAGCGCACGACTCGTCTCGACCGGCACGAGAATCCCTTTCCAGGAAGCGAGGACGACCCTAGTGACACCCTCTCTCGCAACGATCCTCGACCGCCTCCGACGGCCCGAGACGGTCACGGATCTCATCCAAGTCGCCAAGACGGTCATCGCCGCCACTCTCGGGTGGTGGCTTTCGGTGGCCGTCCTCGACTCGCAGATGCCGTTCCTCGCCCCGTGGGCCGCACTCCTCACCGTCCATGCGACGATCCACCGCTCGGTCGCACGCGGAGCGCAGACGATGGTCGCCTCGGTCGCCGGGGTCGCGATGTCCTTCGTCATCGGCAACTGGCTCGGGGTGAGCCTCTGGACGTTCGGCTTCGCCCTCCTCGTCGGGGTCCTCCTCGCCCGTCTTCCGTGGATCCGGGAGGAGGGCATCGCGATCGCGACGACGGCGATCTTCGTCCTCGGCAGCGGATTCGACAGTCAGGAGCCGTTCCTCCTCGAACGCATCGTCGAGCTCGCGATCGGCGTCGGAGTCGGTGTGGGGGTGAACTTCCTCATCGTCCCACCGATGCGCGACCAGCAGGCGGCGGAGCACATCGACAGCGTCAACCGGCGCATCGGCGAGGTGCTGGAGAACATGGGTGATGAATTCGCCGTGTCCTGGGACACTGATCGGGCTGGGGTCTGGTTCGCGGAGACGGAATCGATGAGCGGTGAACTCTCCGCCGCGTGGCAGACGGTACACCTGGCGAGTGAGTCCAGGCGGGCGAATCCCCGGACCCGACTGCGGTCGCTGCGGCGGGTGCTGCGTCGGCACGACGACGAGCCCTCGGAGGTCGCCGAGCTCAGCTATGAGAACATCCTCCAGCGTCTCGACGAAGGGGTCTCCCACGTCCGCCACCTTGCGCGCACTCTCCACGCAGCGACCTACGATGACGGCGACTGGGACGAGACCTTCCGCGAGCGCTGGGCTGCGATCGTCGGCGACGCCGGCCGGGCGGTCGCCGACCCCGACGCCGAGGTCGCTCCCATCCACGCCCGCCTCGACGAGCTCTCCGCGGAGCTCTCGGACGGTGAGGAGCTGCCGCAGCGGGCATGGCCGCTCTACGGGGCGCTCATCACGAGCGTGCGCCACATCGCCGTCATCGTCGACGATGTCGCCTCGGCACGCCGAGCCCGGGACGCCGAAGAATCACCGACTGAATCGGCTCACGTCTGAGGGTGGTCCTCGTCGTCGAGGCCGACCTCGACGGACTGTTCGGCCACATCGGCGCCATCGGCCTCGCGGACCGCGGGGAACGATCCGGTCGGCTGCGCGTCCTCACCCGTGGGCTCCGTGCCGACGACGCCCTCGGGGTCGTCGAGGTCCTGTGCCTGCTCCATCCGGTCCGGCTCGGGCACTTCGCTGAACGACTGCACTGAGTTCACGATTCCTCCTTGAGACGGGACGGCCATGGGGGTACTCGTGATCGTAACCGCGTGGGCGCGCATGTCAAGGAGAAAGCAGAGGCGGCCCGGTCGATCGACCGGGCCGCCAGTCGGCAGCGCGCTGCTGTGAGGGTCAGCGACTCAGAAGTCCCAGTCCTCGTCCTGGGTGTTCTCGGCCTTGCCGATGACGTAGGACGACCCGGAGCCGGAGAAGAAGTCGTGGTTCTCATCGCTGTTGGGCGAGAGCGCCGCGAGGATCGCCGGGTTGACGTCCGTGACCTCCTTGGGGAACATCGCCTCGTAGCCGAGGTTCATCAGCGCCTTGTTCGCGTTGTAGTGGAGGAACTTCTTGCAGTCCTCGGCCAGTCCCACCGAATCGTAGAGCTCGTGGGTGTAGGAGACCTCGTTCTCGTAGAGCTCGAAGAGGAGGTTCATCGTGTAGTCCTTGAGCTCCTGACGGCGCTCCGCGGTCTGCGACTCGAGTCCCCGCTGGTACTTGTAGCCGATGTAGTACCCATGGACGGCCTCATCGCGGATGATGAGGCGGATGAGGTCGGCGGTGTTCGTCAGCTTCGCATGCGACGACCAGTACATCGGCAGGTAGAACCCGGAATAGAAGAGGAACGACTCGAGCAGCGTCGAGGCGACCTTGCGCTTGAGCGGATCATCACCCCGGTAGTAGCTGAGGATGATGTCGGCCTTCTGCTGCAGGTACGTGTTCTCCCGCGACCAGCGGAACGCCTCGTCGATCTCCTTCGTCGAGGTCAGGGTCGAGAAGATCGACGAGTACGACTTCGCGTGGACGCTCTCCATGAAGGCGATGTTCGTGAGCACGGCCTCCTCGTGCGGGGTCACCGCATCGGGGATGAGCGAGATCGCGCCGACCGTGCCCTGGATCGTGTCGAGCAGGGTCAGCCCGGTGAAGACGCGCATCGTCAGCATCTTCTCCTCATCGGTCAGCGTCGCCCACGAGGGGACGTCGTTGCTCAGCGGCACCTTCTCCGGCAGCCAGAAGTTGCCGGTGAGGCGGTCCCAGACGTCGTCGTCGACCGGATCGACGACGCGGTTCCAGTTGATGGCGTCGACGTGTGAGGCCAGGGTGAGGTTTTCCACGGAGGTGTTCTCTCTTCTTAGTTCGTCAGTTCAGCGGGGTGTCAGCGGTCGGTCGGCGTCACAGCATGCACGAGACGCAGCCGTCGACCTCGGTGCCCTGCAGCGCGAGCTGACGCAGGCGGATGTAGTAGATCGTCTTGATGCCCTTGCGCCACGCGTAGATCTGTGCCTTGTTGATGTCGCGCGTCGTCGCGGTGTCCATGAAGAACAGCGTCAGGGACAGGCCCTGGTCGACGTGCTTCGTCGCCTCGGCGTACGTGTCGATGATCTTCTCGTAGCCGATCTCGTAGGCGTCCTGGTAGTACTCGAGGTTGTCGTTGTCCATGAAGGGAGCCGGGTAGTAGACGCGCCCGATCTTGCCCTCCTTGCGGATCTCGATCTTCGAGGCCACCGGGTGGATCGACGAGGTCGAGTTGTTGATGTAGGAGATCGACCCGGTCGGCGGCACGGCCTGGAGGTTCTGGTTGTAGATGCCGTGCTCGGCGACCGCTGCCTTGAGCTCACGCCAGTCGTCCTGGGTGGGGATGTGCACGCCCGCCTCGGCGAAGAGCTCGGCGACCCGCGCCGTCCGCGGCTCCCATGTCTCATCGATGTACTTGTCGAAGTACTCACCGGTCGCGTACTTCGAACGCTCGAAGCCGGCGAACGCAGAGCCGCGCTCCTTCGCGATCTCCATCGACGCCCGCACGCAGTGGTAGGCGACGGTGTAGAAGTACATGTTCGTGAAGTCGAGGCCCTCGTCGGAGCCGTAGTAGACGTGCTCACGGGCGAGGTAGCCGTGGAGGTTCATCTGGCCGAGCCCGATCGCGTGCGACATGTCGTTGCCTCGGGCGATCGAGGGCACCGACTGGATGTCCGAGGTCTCGGCGACGGCGGTGAGTCCGCGGATCGCGGTCTCGACGGTGCGCCCGAAGTCCTCGGAGTCCATCGTCAGGGCGATGTTGAGCGACCCGAGGTTGCACGAGATGTCCTTGCCGACGACGTCGTAGCCCAGATCCTCGTCGTACTTCGACGGTTCGGAGACCTGGAGGATCTCCGAGCAGAGGTTCGACATGATGATCTTGCCGTCGATCGGGTTCGCCCGGTTCACCGTGTCCTCGAACATGATGTACGGGTAGCCGGACTCGAACTGGATCTCCGCGAGCGTCTGGAAGAACTCGCGGGCGTTGATCTTCTTCTTCCGGATCGAGGCGTTGTCGACCATCTCCTCGTACTTCTCCGTGACGTCGACGTCGGAGAACGGGATCCCGTAGACGCGTTCGACGTCGTAGGGGCTGAAGAGGTACATGTCCTCGTTGCGCTTGGCGAGCTCGAACGTGATGTCGGGGATGACGACGCCGAGCGAGAGGGTCTTGATCCGGATCTTCTCATCCGCGTTCTCTCGCTTGGTGTCGAGGAAGCTGTAGATGTCCGGGTGGTGGGCGTGGATGTAGACCGCGCCCGCGCCCTGACGCGCACCGAGCTGGTTGGCGTAGGAGAAGGAGTCCTCGAGCAGCTTCATCACGGGGATGACACCCGAGGACTGGTTCTCGATCTTCTTGATCGGAGCACCGGACTCGCGGATGTTCGTCAGGCTGAAGGCCACGCCGCCGCCGCGCTTGGACAGCTGCAGGGCCGAGTTGATCGAGCGGCCGATCGACTCCATGTTGTCCTCGATGCGCAGGAGGAAGCACGAGACGAGCTCGCCGCGCTGCTTCTTCCCGGCGTTGAGGAAGGTCGGGGTGGCCGGCTGGAAGCGGCCGGTGATGATCTCGTCGACGAGCTGCGTCGCGAGCGTCTCGTCCCCGCGGGCGAGGAAGAGGGCGACCATGACGACGCGGTCCTCGAAGCGCTCGAGGTAGCGCTTGCCGTCGAAGGTCTTGAGCGTGTACGAGGTGTAGAACTTGAACGCGCCGAGGAACGTCTGGAAGCGGAACTTGTGCGAGTACGCGCGCTTCGACAGGGACTCGATGAAGTCGAAGGAGTACTGCTCCAAGACCTCCGGCTCGTAGTAGTCCTTCTCAACGAGGTAGTCGAGCTTCTCCTTGAGATCGTGGAAGAAGACCGTGTTGTTGTTGACGTGCTGAAGGAAGTACTGGCGCGCAGCCTGTTTGTCCCGCTCGAACTGGATCCGCCCGTCCATGTCGTAGAGATTCAGCATGGCATTGAGCGCATGGTAGTCGAGGTCCGTCTCTTCGCGGATGATGTCCTCTACATTGCGGTCTTCAGCGAGCTCTCGCACAGTTTGTCCAATCCTAGGTTCACATCCGCGACCTCCTCGGGGGTGCCGAGGAGTTCGACGCGGTACAGCAGGGGAACGTGGCATTTCGCGGCGACCTTGATCGCCGCCTTGCAGTATTCGGCTCCGAAGTTCGTGTTTCCGGCGCCGATGACGCCGACGAGGTGCCGGCGGTTCGATTCGATGTTGAGGAACTTGATCACCTGTTTGGGCACGGCCCCGCGGTTGGGACCGGCACCGTAGGTGGGGGTGACGAGCACGAAAGGCTCGTCGACCAGCAGCGTCTCATCCTTCGTCAGCAGCGGCAGACGGCGGGAGGGATGATCGAGCTTGCCCACGAAGCGGTGGGTGTACTCGGACGAGCTGGAGTAGTAGACGACGAGCATCTCAGGCCACGACGGTGGCCGCCGTCTGCTGGCCGGCGAGGGCGGCGATCTTGTCGGGACGGAAGCCCGACCAGTGGTCGCTGTCGGTGACGACGACCGGCGCCTGCATGTAGCCCATGGCCTTGACGACGTCGAGGGCGTTCTCGTCGACGCTGAGGTCGACCGTGGTGTACTTCAGTCCCTTGGCGTCGAGCGCACGGTAGGTGGCGTTGCACTGGACACAAGCGGGCTTGGTGTACACGGTGATCATGGCGACTCCTCGTCTCTGTGCTGGATGGGTGTTTCCGATGGGTGGGCCATGCCGGCGACGCGGCCTCCCGAGTGGGAGGGATCACTGTCAAGGCGACCGGCGATGACCACTAGATGTTGTGTTCGGGTACGAGCCTACCCCTATATCCAGTGTTACACCAGTGTGATTAGCACCGTCCACACCCTGTGCCCGAAGTCCTCCACAGTCGTCCACAGGCTGTGAACGACAACGGTGTAGTTCGATCACCAGCGCGGACACGCGCGACTCCGGGCGAGACAGCGATTCGGGGTCGGGATCCGGGCTGGGTTATCCACCGTTGTCCACAGGAAAAATTCGTTCCCTGTGGGCGTGTTGCCCGGCGTGTCGACGACTGTGTCCGGACCTTCACACTATGTGTCGGTACTGACACGAGAACACCCAGTCACGTGTCAGGGTCCGCTCCTATGCTGGGTACCGACAGCAACGACGACCACGAGAGGGCAGCACGCGCATGACGGCAACGGCACCGGCCAACACGCAGGAGATCGCCCACGCGAAGTCCCTCCTCAGCGGGCTCGAATCGTATCTCGACCACTTCGTCGTCGGGCAGCAGCGACTGCGCGAGTCCCTGCTCATCGGCCTCCTCTCCGGCGGCCACCTCCTCCTCGAGAGCGTCCCCGGACTCGCGAAGACCACGGCGGCCGCCGCCCTCGCCAACGCCGTCGACGGGAAGTTCTCCCGCATCCAGTGCACCCCCGACCTGCTGCCGGCGGACATCATCGGCTCGCAGATCTACAACGCCCGCGAAGGCTCCTTCAACACCGTCCTCGGTCCCGTCCACGCCAACATCGTCCTCCTCGACGAGATCAACCGCTCCTCGGCGAAGACGCAGTCGGCGATGCTCGAGGCGATGCAGGAGCGGCAGACGACGATCGGCGGACAGCGCTTCGACCTGCCCAGGCCCTTCCTCGTCATGGCCACCCAGAACCCCATCGAGCAGGAGGGCACCTACCAGCTGCCCGAAGCCCAGCTCGACCGCTTCATGATCAAGGATCTCCTCACCCACCCGAGCCCGAACGAAGAGGTCGAGATCCTCGCCCGCCTCGACTCCGGGGTCTTCGACAAGGACTCCGTGCCCGCGGCCTCGTGCACGCTCGAGGACGTCATGACGATGCAGCGCTACGCGCGCACCATCTACATCGACCCCTCGATCACCCGTTACCTCGTCGAACTCGTCCACGCCACGCGCAATACGCAGAAGTACCTCGGTCGCCTCGCCCCCTACATCGAGTACGGGGCCAGCCCGCGCGCCTCGATCGCCTTCACCAACGCCGGGCGGGCGCTGGCGATGATCCGCGGTCGCAACTACGTCATCCCCGAGGACATCAAGGATCTCGCGCACCGCGTCCTCGCCCACCGCATCCAGCTCAACTTCGAGGCCGCCGCGGAGAACATCACGAGCGCCCAGGTCGTCGATGCCCTCCTCATGGCAGTGCCGACCCCGTGACCAGGTGCCCTGATGACTGCTCTGCTCAATCGGATCAAGGCGCGGATGACCATCCACGCCCACCGGCGCACGCGCCGTCTCCTCGACGGCGACTACTCCTCGGTCTTCCACGGCCACAGCCTCGACTTCGACGACCTGCGCGACTACATCCCCGGTGACGAGATCCGCGACATCGACTGGAAGGCCACGGCCCGCCATGCGGATCCGCTCGTCAAGCGCTACGTCGCCCACCGTCGCCACATCCTCGCCCTCGTCGTCGACACCTCCCGCGGCTTCGACGCCGTCACCTCGGCGGGGGCGGGCAAACGGCAGCTCGCGATCCTCATGGCCGGGATGACCGGCTACCTCGCCGTGCGCCACGGCGACGACGTCATGCTCATCCACGGCGACGCCGAGCACACGCTGGCCTCCCCGCGCAAGGGCAGCGAGGCCCACCTCGAGCACCTCCTCCAGCAGATCCTCGCCGAGGCCGGAGGGACGACCGACGGGTCGATCGACGCGCAGCTGCAGTGGATCGCCGGGCACATCACCCACCGGATGCTCATCGTCGTCATCTCCGACCAGGCGCCGCTCGGCCCCGAGGCGGAGGCGACGATCAGGCGCCTGCGCGCGCAGCACGAGATCCTCTGGATCACCATCACCGACGCCGACCTCGCGCGTCTCGGCCCCGCCGCCGCCCCCTTCGACGTCGCCCGCGCCGACGTCGGCCTGCCGTCCTCGGTCATGGCCGACCCCCGGGTGCAGGCGGAGTTCATCGTCGCCGAGGCGGAGCGCCGTCAGCACCGCACCGACCTGCTCTCGAAGCTCGGGATCGCCCACACCGAGGTGTCCGAGCCCGAGCAGGCGCTCGGCAGCCTGCATTCCCTGCTCTGGAGGCACCGTCGTGGGTCCCGTTGAGCTCATGGGTCCGCTGCAGATCTCGGTGTGGTGGTACGTCGCCGCCGCGATCGTCCTCCTCGCAGCGCTCGTCAACCTCTTCGCCCCGCTCCTGCGCGCGGCCGCCGGCGCCACGGCGAAGGCGCAGCCGCGGATCCCGATCCCCGTCCGCAGCACGTACATGACCCGCATCGCCGACGTCGAGGCGGAGCTCGCCGCCGGTGAGACCGACGTCCGCGAGGGCGCACGGACGCTGGCGAAGATCGTCCGCGAGTTCGCCCGCGACGCGTGGGGCGTGCGCTCGGAGCATCTGACGTACCGCGATGCCGCGGTCGCCGGCCTCGACGACCTCGCCGATTCCCTGCGCGGGCTTTACACCGCCGAGTTCGCCGAGGACGAGGCCGAGGACCTGCGTGGCCAGATCGCCGAGGCGAGGAAGCTGGTGGCGCGATGGTCCTGATGTTCTGGTGGCTGGCGCTCGCGCTCCTCGTCCTCGCCGCACTCGCCGTCGTCGTCTTCCGGCGTCCGCGCCGCACGGTCTCCTCCCTGCCCGTCGCCCACAGCGCACGGATGACGAGCCTTCCCGGGTTCCGCCGTGCGATGCGGAGGAAGATGACGCTCACCGCCGCCTTCCTCGGCGTCATCGCCCTCACCGGACTCGGGGCGCTCGCCGGAGTCGCCCGGCCCGCCTGGATCGAGACCGTCAACCCGGAGAAGAAGCTGCGCGACGTCATGCTCTGCCTCGACGTCTCCGGCTCGATGCTCGGCTACGACGCCGACCTGCTGGCCGCCTACCAGGAGCTCGTCGAGCGCTTCGACGGCGAGCGCATCGGCATGACCGTGTTCAATGCGACCGCGGTCTCCGCGTTCCCGCTCACCGATGACTACGACATGGTGCAGAACTACCTCGAGGACGCCGAGCAGGGGTTCCGGACGTGGGGCTCGGAGGGCACCGACTACTCATGGTCGACTTCGCCGCCGAACATCGGCGGGTCCTCGCTCATCGGCGACGGACTCGTGTCCTGCATCGACAACTTCGACCGCAAGGACGAGGACCGGTCGCGCTCGATCGTCTTCGCCACCGACAACATGCTCGCCGGTGAGCCCCTGTTCGAGCTCAACGAGGCCGCCGACATCGCCGTGGAGGCGAACGTCCGGATCTACAGCCTCTCCCCGCCGTCGATCCTCGCAACCACCCAGACCCAAGAGCTCAGGTCCGTCTCCGATCGGACCGGCGGCAAGCAGTTCGACATGGGTTCGGCGACGACGATCGACCGGATCGTCTCGGAGATCCAGAGCCAGGAGGCGGAGAACACTCCGGGGCGCTCGTACACGATCGTCCACGACATGCCCGCCGCTCCCCTGCTCATCGCCGCGTTCGGACTCATCGGCGTCTTCGTCCTCGCGTGGAGGGTGCGATCATGACCTTCGACCCGCTGCTCGGATGGATCGGCACGGCCGTCATCGTCGCCGTCCTCCTCACCGTCTGCCTCATCCCCCTCATCCGCGGCCGGGGCCCGAAGTGGAAGTGGTTCGCGCGCATCGGCGTCGTCGCCGTCCTCGCCCTCGCCCTCGCCCGCCCGGGCGTCACCACCGAGTCGACGACCGAGGAGTACGAGACCGCCGCCGACGTCTACTTCCTTGTCGACACGACGACGTCGATGGCCGCCGAGGACTACGACGGGACCACCCCGCGCATCGACGGGGTCAAGGAGGACATGCTCGCGCTCGCGGAGCAGCTGCCGGGCGCGCGCCTGAGCATCATCACCTTCGCCTCGACCGCCTCGACGGCGATGCCCCTGACGACCGACCACGCGGCCTTCGCCTCGGCGGTCGACGTGCTCACCCCTGAGTACTCGCTCAATTCGAACGGCTCGTCGATCACCGAGGCCGGTGACGAACTCAAGGCCCGAATGGATTCGAACGAGGAGGACCGGCCGGGCAACAAGACCCTCGTCTTCTACTTCGGCGACGGAGAGCAGACGGCGCCCGGTCAGCCGGACTCGTGGACCTCCTTCGCCTCGCGCATCGACTCCGGCGCCGTGTTCGGCTACGGCACGACCGCGGGCGGGAAGATGAAGGAGTCCCAGCCCTTCGGCTCCGGCGGATTCCCCGGCGGCACCGACCAGGACCCCTGGGATCAGGACAGCTCCGGCCAGGACGGCGGCGGACTCGACTCGGGAGCGTCCCCGGACGATGAGTACATCCGCGACGCCGAGGGCAACCTCGGGATCTCGACGATCGACGAGGCGAACCTCAGGCAGCTGAGCTCCGACCTCGGCGTCCCCTACCACCTGCGCGACGGCAGCGCCCCGATGTCCTCGGTCTACACCGCACCGACCTACGATCAGCAGCTCGTGCGCAAGGACGGACGCGTCACCGTCGACGAGTACTACTGGCTCCCGCTCGCGCTCGTCTTCGCGTGGATCGCCGTGGAGATGGTCTTCGCCCTCCGGGAGTTCGTCCGCTTGCGGGCGATCATGCCCCCGCGCCGAGGCGGTCGGCGTGCAGCCGCGCCCCCGCCGATGTCCGGGCCGCCGATGTCCGGGCCGCCGCTGCCCGGCGGACCCCCGCGGCCCTTCGGTCCCCCACCGGGTTCGGGACCGCCACCGCGCACCGGACCGCCACACGGGGACCCCCGCCGCCCGATGCCGGTCGGTGCTCCCTCGCGTCCGGAGAGCGGAGGACGACGATGAGGCGACTCACCCGCCTGTGGACGCGCCTGCGTCTGCTCACGAAGATCAACCTCCTCCTCGGCACGGCGCTCGGTCTCGCCTTCGCCTATATCGCGACGACCGTCTACTTCGGTGCGGCATCGCAGGTCCGCTACGACTCCAACGACTTCCCCGGAGCCCAGAAGGCAGCGACCGTCTTCCTTGCGCTCAGCCCGCTCGAACGCCACATCGGCTACTACAACCGGGGCACCGCGAAGGCCGCCGTCGGTGACTTCGAACCCGCGCAGGAGGACCTCGAGACCGCGCTCGACCTCACCCCGCCGCGGGACGAGTGCGCGGTGCGGATCAACCTCTCCTTCGTCTACGAGAAGCTCGCCGACCAGGTCGCAGGCCAGGACGAGAAGAAGTCCGGAGAACTCTACGACCAGGCGCTGGCCACGCTCGCCGACGCTCCCGAGGAGTGCCGGCCGGATCAGAGCGAGACCCAGCAGAAGAGCGACGAGGCCAGCGAACGCGTCCAGGAGAAGAAGGACGGCGGCCAGAGCCAGGACAGCGGATCCGGCGACGACTCCCAGGGGTCTCAGGGCGATGACGAGCAGAACGGCGACGACCAGCAGAACACCGACGACCAGCAGGGCTCCGGCGACCAGAACCAGGACGATCAGGGCAGCGAGGAGCAGAAGGACGACTCGGGCGAGATGACCGAGGAGGAGAAGAAGCGTGAGGAGCTGCGCCAGCGCGGCGAGGACTCGAACCGCGAACAGCAGCAGGGACCCGGCGGCAACGGCGGACGCACGACCCCGGACAAGCCGTGGTGAGCGCTGTGCGATCATGAGTGCATGACCGACACCTCACCCTCGGCCGAGGCTGCCCCCGGCCTGCCGCGTCTGCGCTCCGCCCTGACGACGTTCCCGCCCTACATCCCGGGCAAACCGCCGGCAGAGGTGCCCGGTCTCACCCCGTACAAGCTCTCCTCGAACGAGAACCACCTGCCGCCGCTGCCGGCCGTGCTCGAGACGATGGCCGCCCACGCCGTCGCCCCCGCCGCCTACCCCGACGACGCGGCGGCGGCGCTGCGCCGGGAGCTCGCCGACCGCCTCGGCGTGGGCACCGACAACCTCGTCGTCACGACGGGGGCGAGCGAGCTCCTCGTCGCCCTCACCCAGATCACCTCGGACGCGACCACCGAGGCGATCTACCCCTGGCCGTCGTTCGAGATGTACCCGCAGACGACGGGCCTGGCCGGGTCGACCCGCATCGAGGTGCCGCTGCGGTCCGACGGCACCCACGACCTCGCGGCGATGGCGGCCGCGATCACCGAGGCGACGAGCCTCATCATCCTCTGCTCCCCGAACAACCCGACCGGCCCGGTGCTCCGCGACGCCGAGGTGCGCGAATTCCTCACCGCGGTCCCCGACCATGTCGTCGTCGCCCTCGACGAAGCGTACTGGGAGTTCGCGAACACGCCCGGCGCCGTCGACGGCCTCGAGCTCGTCGCCGACCATCCCAACGTCGTCCTCCTGCGCACCTTCTCCAAGGCCCACGGACTCGCAGGGCTGCGCGTCGGCTACGGAGTCGGCCATCCGAGCGTCATCGCCGGCCTCCTCAAGGCCGTCATCCCCTTCGGCGTCACCGACCTCAGCCAGGCCGCGGCGCTCGAGTCGCTGCGCCACTGGGACGAGGTCATCGACCGCGCAAGGCAGATCGCCACGATCCGCGACGGATTCGCCGCGGGCCTGCGCACCCAGGGCTGGGAGGTCCCCGAGGCTCAGGGCAACTTCGTCTGGCTGCCGCTCGGGCCGCTCTCCGACGCCTTCGAGGACGCCTGCGTCGCCGCCGCGATCGCCGTGCGCAACCTCGGCGACGGGGTGCGCATCAGCATCGGCCCGCCCGAGGCCCTCGACCGGGTCCTTGAGGTCGCAGCGGCCTTCCGCGCCGAGCACTTCGGCTGACCGGACCCGGCACGCCGGCGGTCAGAGTTCGGCGAGTTCGAGGGCGATCGCCACGGCCTGCGTCGTCTCCGGGTCCGCAAGATCGCGCCCGAGCAGCCGTTCGATCCGCTGCAGCCGCGCCCGCACCGTGTGCCGGTGGACGCCGAGCTCGGTCGCCACAGCGTCCCGCACTCCCCCGGCGGCGATGAAGGACCGCAGGGTGAGGAGCAGCTCGCGCCCGTCCTTCGAGGAGATGAGGTCGCCGAGGACCCGGTCGACGAAGCGGTTCGCCGCCGCCTCGTCGATCGCCGACAGCAGCGCCCTGACATCGGAGTTCGCCGTCTCATGCTGGGTCCGCCACACCGTCCACGTGTGATGGACCTGGGTCAGGGGCAGCAGTTTGGCGAAGAGCTTCTCCACCCCCGTCACCTCCGCGACCCGATCGACGAGGCTGTCGCCGGTGTGGAGGACGCCGACCATCGACCCGGAGCGGGCGATGAGGGTGTCGGGACCGAGGTCGGCGAGCAGCTGTTCCGCGGTCTCTCCGCGCACCTCGCCGAAGATCGTGAATCGGGCACGGGCGACCGCGGGCGAACCGGTGCGCAGCACCCACTCCGTCCGGGCCTCCGCCGGCTGCAGTGACGTCGTGAACAGGCGCGACTCACCCCGCCGAGGCGGCCCCGCGGAGATCGCGAGACCGAGGAGGGCCGCAGCGGTCGAGAGCAGCTGGGAGCGGGTGCGCTGACTCACGGTCGTCTCCGCCGCAGCGAGGATCCATCCGGCGACCCGCTCATCACCGACCGGCACGGCCTCAAACCCTCCCGCGCCTGCCCGGAGCAGACGCGGAGCCGACGAGGTGCCCAGCGCCTCGCCGATGAGCTCGGAGCGCACGGCCACAGGCGGGTTCGGACCGGTCAGCCCCCGCCCGGTCGGGGAGACGAACTGGACCTCGCCGCCGAGGGTGTCGGCGAGGTCGGCGACGAGATCGGCGGGACCGGTGCGGGCGAGCGCGGTGGCGAACCGGCGACCCGCGCTCGAGGCTCGGGTGACCTCGCGGTTCGTCTCCTCCTCGCGCATCCTCGTGAAGGCGTCGACGACGGCGACGAACGGCACGGGTTCGGGCACGCCGAAGAGCGCGAGCCCGTGTTCCTCAGCATGCCGGATGAGCGAGGCCGGCAGCTCGACCGAGGGCAGGTCGCTGCCGAGGCCGATGCCGAGCGCGTGGACCCCGACCCGGGTGAGTCTCGCGATGTAGTCACCGGCCGAGGGCGCGGTGAGATCCTGGCCGACGCCGATCGTGAGCAGAACCTCGCCGCCGGCGAGCCATTCGTCGACTTCGGGCAGCTCGGAGGAGTGGACGATCGTCACCTCCTTCTCCCGCGCGCCCGGCGGATCGACGGCGATCTCGAGGGCGAGTTCGCGCCGCGCCCACAGCTGTCCCAAGGTGACCATGCGCCCATCCTATCCACTGTGTCCATGCTCGGCGGATGCACTGTCCGCGGTGGATATCTGTGACGGGGATGACACGTCCTAGGCTGAGGGCACACACTGCCGCCCTCACCCGACGACGCCCAAGGAGAGTCCATGCCGTCCCAACCCCTCGGCCCTGCCGACTACAGCCAGACCCCGCGCTTCGCGGGACCCCCGACCTTCGGTCTCCTCCCCCGCCTCGACGAGGTCGAAGCTGCCCGTCCGGGTGAGAGGATCGACGTCAAGGTCGTCGGCATCCCCTTCGATGCCGGTGTCAGCTACCGTCCCGGTGCCCGCTTCGGTCCCGCGCACATCCGCCAGTCCTCGAAGCTGCTGCGCCCCTACAACCAGGCGACGAACGTCCACCCGTTCACGTGGCAGCAGGTCGCCGACTGCGGTGACCTCGGCGTCAATCCCTTCGACATCGAAGAGGCCATCGCCACCGTCGAGGACAACGCCGACGCCCTGCGCGCCGACGGAGCGAAGATCCTCACCCTCGGCGGCGACCACACGCTCGCGCTGCCGAACCTCCGTTCGCTGCACAAGACGCACGGGAAGATCGCCGTCCTCCACTTCGACGCCCACCTCGACACATGGGACACGTACTTCGGGGCCCCGTACACGCACGGCACGCCCTTCCGGCGGGCGAGCGAAGAGGGTCTGCTCGACCTCGAATCGTGCATGCACGTCGGCATCCGCGGTCCCCTCTACGGGAGCAAGGACCTCGAGGACGACAGCGTGCTCGGCTTCCAGATCATCCGCAGCGACGACTACCAGTTCACCTCGGTGCCCGAGGTCGTCGCCCGCATCCGCAGGCGCCTCGGCGATGCTCCTGTCTACCTCTCGATCGACATCGACGTCCTCGACCCGGCGGCCGCGCCCGGCACCGGCACCCCCGAGGCGGGCGGCATGACGAGCCGTGAGCTGCTCAATACCATCCGCGGGCTCCAGGGGCTCAACATCGTCGGCGCGGAGATCGTCGAGGTCGCCCCCGCCTACGACCATGCGGAGATCACGGGGCTCGCCGCCGCCCACGCCGGCTACGAGATCCTCTCCCTGTGGGCGGCCGAGCGGAACGGGCTCACCGGACCCTCGGGTCCGAGCGGGGAGGCCCTCGGTGTCTGAGACGACCCACCGCAACGGCGGCCTCGCCGTCGTCTCGACGCTCGCCGCCCATGGTGTCGACACGATCTTCGGCATCCCCGGCACCCACAACCTCGAGTTCTACCGGCATCTGCCGGCGTTCGGGATCCGCGCCGTCACGCCCCGCCACGAGCAGGGTGCCGGCTACGGCGCCGACGGGTACTTCCTGCTCTCGGGCAAGCCCGGGGTCGTCATCACGACCTCGGGTCCGGGACTGACGAACGTCATCACGGCGGCGGCGACCGCGTACGCGGAGTCGCGTCCGATGCTCATCCTCTCTCCCGGTGTGCCCACCGGGCTCGAGCGCGCCGACATCGGCATGCTCCATGAGACCAAGGACTCCTCCGGGGCCCTGTCCCACCTGCTCGTGTCCTCCCAGCGCACGCGCACGGCCGAGGGTGCGGCCCAGGCCGTCGCCGAGGCGTTCGCCCTCTTCGCGTCCTCCCGTCCGGGTCCTGTCCACATCGAGGTCCCCCTCGACGTCCTCGAGGGCGCCTGGCACGGCAGCGTGCCCGCGCCGATCCCGGCCCGCCGGCCCGGTCTCGACGCCCACGCCGTCACCCGCGCCGCCGAGGCGATCCGCAGTGCCTCACGCCCGCTCATCGTCGCTGGCGGCGGGGCGCGTGCGGCTGCCGCCGAGGTGGCGGCGCTCGCCGAGTCGATCGACGCTCCGGTGGCGACGACGGCCAACGGCAAGGGCATCGTCGACGAGGACCATCCGCTCTCGCTGGGATCGAACGTCCGATTCCCGAGCGTCCAGGCCGAGACCGCCGCCGCCGACGTCCTCATCGTCCTCGGCTCCGAACTCGCCGACTCCGACCTCTGGGGCGGGACGATCGGCGCCCAGACCGCCCCCGGGGTCAGGGACGAGTCGGCAGACCAGGTCGTCATCCGCTGCGACATCGACCCCGACCAGCTGGGCAAGAATCTCAGCGGGGACATCCTCGTCTGCGCCGACACCGGCGAGTTCCTCACCGCACTCGCCGCCGAACTCGACGCCGCACCGGCGGCTGCGGACACACCCGCAGAGGACACGACCACGACCGACGGCGGGACCGCCTCGGCGAGGGAGAGGGTCGAGACGATCCGCGCGCACTGGGGCGCAGACTTCGACTCCGAGCGGATCGGGGCCCGGGTGACCCGGCTCGTTGCCGCCGGCGCCGGCCCGGACGTCGTCATCGCCGGGGACTCCTCCCAAGTCACCTACGACGGCTCGGTCCACGCGCTTCTCGCCCACACCCCCGACCAGCTGCTCTACATGCCCGGCTTCGCCACGCTCGGCTACGGCATTCCGGCGGCGATCGGGGCGAAGGTCGCCTCCCCGCAGCGTCCGGTCGTCTGCGTCCTCGGGGACGGGGCGGCGATGTTCTCGATCCAGGAGATCATGACCGCGACCGAACTCGGCCTCGGGATCCCCTTCGTCATCGTCGACAACGGCGGGTACGCGGAGATCGAGGAGCAGATGGTCGACCGGGACATGGAACCCTTCGCCGTCCGCCTCGCTCGCCCGGACTTCGCCCAGCTCGGCGCCTCGATGGGAGGGGTCGGGGTGAGCATGCGGGAGTCGGAGATGACTGCAGAGCTGCCCGACGCCGTCGCCGAGGCGCTGGGACGCGCCGTTCCCACCATCATCCACATCACCGTCGGCGACTGAACCGACCCTGGAATAAGGAGTCACTGTGGACTCACTCGTTGTCATCATCTATCTCGCCGCGATGGTGGGATTCGGAATCTGGGGCCGGTTCAAGGCGAAGGACCAGGACGACTTCCTCGTCGCCGGCAGACGGCTGGGCGGACTGCTCTACACGGGCACGATGTCGGCCGTCGTCCTCGGCGGGGCGTCGACCATCGGCGGGGTCGGCCTCGGCTACACCGCTGGGCTCTCAGGCATGTGGCTGGTCTTGAGCATCGGCATGGGCATCATCATCCTCTCCCTGTTCTTCGCCCCGAAGATCCAGAGGCTCGAGATCTACACCGTCTCCCAGATGCTCGAACTCCGCTACGGGAAGGGCTCGCGCCTCGTGTCCGGGACGATCATGACCGCCTACGGTCTCATGATCTCGACGACCTCGACGGTCGCCTACGCGACGGTCTTCCACGCCCTGTTCGACCTCGACAAGTTCTGGTCGGTGATCATCGGCGGCGGCATCGTCATCACGTACTCGATGCTCGGTGGCATGTGGTCGATCACGCTCACCGACTTCGTCCAGTTCCTCATCCAGACCGTCGGCATCTTCCTCCTCATGCTCCCCCTCGTCATCAACCGCGCGGGAGGGCTGTCGGAGCTGTTCTCGTCCCTGCCCGCCGAGGCGACGAGTCCCGTGGGCATCGGATGGCAGGCGATCCTGAGCTACATCCTCATCTACACCCTCGGCCTGCTCATCGGGCAGGACATCTGGCAGCGCGTGTTCACTGCGCGCAGTCCCGGCGTGGCCCGGTGGGGCGGGCTCTCGGCCGGCGTCTACTGCCTCCTCTACGCCGTCGCCGGTGCCCTCATCGGGATGGCGGCGACCCGGATCGTGCCGGGCATCGCCGTCGCCGACGATGTCTTCGTCGCCGTCGTCGATGCATCGATGTCACCGGTGCTCGCCGGGTTCGTCCTCGCCGCGGCACTCGCGGCGATGATGTCGACGGCCTCGGGGTCGCTCATGGCCGCCTCGACCGTGTGCCGGCAGGACATCGTCGAACCGCTCCTGGCCAAGCGCGACATCATGCCGGTGACGAGCGACGAGGAGCTCGCGGCCGGGACGAGGACGGACGGATCCGGCGGAGCGAAGACCGCGCTCACCCGCTCCCTCGTCCGCGAGACCGGGGATGAGATCCGCGACTCGCGGATCTACCTCATCGGGCTCGGCATCGTCACCCTTGCACTCGCCCTCGTCATGCCGAGCGTCGTCGAAGCGCTCACCGTCGCCTACAACCTCCTCGTCGCCGGTCTCTTCATCCCGATCCTCGGCGGTCTCGTCTTCCGCCGCGGCACGATCGTCGGAGTCATGGCGGGCATGATCCTCGGGTCGGTGACGACGATCGTCGTGATGATCACGCTGGGCATCTACTCGAACGAGGCGATCTACCTCGGTCTCCTCGCCTCGCTGCTCGGCTACGTCGCAGGCTCCCTCGTCTCGAAGCCGACGCCGCCTGAGATCATGGCCGAATGGCGGGAGCGCCTGAGCCGGTGATGCTCAGTGCCGGCCGGAGCCGCGTCGCTTGGGCCGGGCGATCTCCCACGCCGCGTAGGCGCCGAAGAGCCCGGCGGCGATCCACGTGCCGACCCGCTTCTGCTCGGGCGAGGTGAGCGTGGCGACATAGCCGACGAGGGGAACGTGGTAGCGGACGAGTCCGCGTACCTGCACGGCACGGACCGGATCCGGGTCGGCCGCGGCGTTCGCGTCGCCTTGGGTGCGGTAGACGGTCTCCCCGTTCTCCTCGTCGACTGAGATGATGCGATGGGTGACGACCTCGTCGCCGCCGGATTCGATCTGGAAGGTGATCACCTGGCCGGTGCGCAGGTTCTGCGCCTGGGCCGGAGTGAGCGGTTTGACGATGACCTGCGAACCGGGCGGGATCGTCGGGTCCATCGACCCGGTGATCACGGTGAGCGGCACCCAGCCCATGGCCAGCGGCAGCGCGACGGTGGCGATGAGGACGCCTGAGAAGGCCGCGACGAGGATCCCGCAGACCCAGGAGACGATGCGGTTCGCTCGGCGGCGACGACGCGGTCGTCGCCGGGGAACACCGTCTGCTGGGGTCGGGACAGCGGACGCTCGGGTGTCTGCGGTCATCGGAGGTCCTCTCCTTCGCTGTCGGCAGCGCCCGGCCCGCCGCTCGATCGCCGGCGTGCGGCGGCGACGAGGAGGAACCCTGCGAACGCGAGCACGAAGGCTGCGAGTGCGATGACCCCGAGTCCGCCGATCCCCGTCCGCGGCAGCGCCGACCCCTCCGCCGTGTCCGTGCCGTCGACGTGGGCGTCGTCTCCGTTCGACGACGATCCCTCCGCCGAGGCGGCCTCCCCCGCCGAATCGTCGGTCGCGTCGCTGCCGCCCCGGGAGTCGGAGTCGGCCCGATCGTCCGCACGGTCGCTCTCGCATTCGGTGTCGGCCTGGACGCCGAGGTCGAAGCGCAGCGGCCACGTCCGATCCTGGGTGTCGTTGTCCTCCTCGGCGACGGCCGGGAGCTCGACGTCGACGCGGAGGATGTCCTGAGCCTGCGGTTCGATCGTCCCGAGGGGAATGCGCTCGCCGACGACCTGACTGTACGTGCCGGTCGCAGCGATCGTCCCCGCCCACGTGATCGTCACCCGCAGATCGTGATCGATGTTCGCCACCGGGGAGTCCTGGGACTCGACGATGAGGGTGACCGCCACCGGCACCTCGGCGATCGACCGGATGCTCAGCTCGTCGCTGCCGGTCGCACCGGGAGCGAGCAGACCGGGCACCTCGGGGAAGGCGCGCTCGAACTCGGACGGCGCGAACTCGCCGCTCCCGCCCACCTCGGCGACGGTGATGGTCTCGTCGATCGAGGCCGGGCAGGTTCCGGCGGCGGCAGGGACGGTGACGAAGGAACCGCCGAGGACGATCGCGAGCGTCGCGAGCGTGACCAGGGCCAGGGGCCCGGCGACGAACCATGCGGCCCACGGGATGCTGGTGAGTGCGCGGCGGGCGATCACAGCGTCGCCAGACTGACGGTGCACGATGGGCTGGAATCGAACGCCGGCCGGTAGATGTTCATCTCGTACACAGGTGACTGGGTCTCCCGCTCTCCGTTCGGTCCTGCCGGGTGCCCCGCAGCACCACCGGTGCCGCGGATGACGAACCGGACGGTCCTGTCGTAGCCGACCGTTCGGTCGTAGGGCTGCCTGATGACCTCGACGCGGTCCCCGGTGAAGCCGGACCCCACCTCGGGGATGGCGACATAGGACGCATAGTCCTCGGGGTCCCCGTCGAGTCGTCGAGCCGTCTTCGCCAGCCCGGAGAACTCAGGACGCTGCACCGTCCTGACGGAGAACGTGTGGGAGGAGTCGGAGTTGTAGACGGGGGTGCAGGTGATGATCTCATAGGGCGTCGCCTCGGTCTTGATCACCGGCTGCTTCACCGTCGCCGTCACTCCCCGGCACTCCTGCTTCGCCGTCGCTCCCGCCGGGCAGGCCGAGCGGTCTCCGGGGGCGGGACCGAGCACACCGTCGGGATAGAGCTGGGCGCTCTCCTCCTCGGTCAGGCCGTCGACGGCCCACTCCACGGCGAACCGGAAGGAGAACTTCGCTCCCCTCGCCTCGGTGAGATCCTGGTAGAGCAGGTAGGTGGGCTTCGCTCCGACACCGACCTCGACCTCTTCCCGGGCTCCGGGAGCGAGTCTCCACTGCAGGGTCGCACCGGGGAACTGCGCGGTCGACGTCGACGAGGTGACGCTCGCGGCGATCTGCTGCTTCGCGCCGGCGGCGTCCCTCACCCAGGCCTGAGCTGTGTCAGTCGCCTCCGAGACGTTCTCACCGGTGAGCTGCACCGAGGCGATCCTGATCGTCGCCACCAGCGTCGTCGACGAGTCGTTCGTCAGCGTCAGCGAGGTCTCATTCATCTGCCGGTCGAACCAGTTCCAGTCTCCGTAGTCAGGGGTCTCGACCCCGAGGGTCTTCGCTCTGATGACCGTGGGCTGGGCCCGAACCGTGAGACCGGACGAGTCGGCAGCCTCCGAGGTGAACCGGGCCTGTGTGGCCGGACTCGCACTCAGAGCCACAGCGGCGGCGACGGCGACGAAGAGCAGCGCACACAGACCGGCGAGGCCCGTGCGGGCTCGGCGGCTGGGGTTCTCTCCCCGGATCATCGGTCCTCCTGCACAACGGTGACGGACAGCGACGGAATCGTCAGCGCAGTGGAATCGCTCGACCCTGCCGCCGCGCCGAGGCAGTCGAAGGGCCGCTCGGCGGTGACGATCTGCGAACCGGTCAGCGGACCGGTCGGACTCACCGCCGCCTTCCCTGCCGACCATGCGGCGGAGACGTTCGCGGGTGCCGCGTCCGGGGTGACCGCGTACCGCAGGTTCTCACCGTCGGCGGCGACCTCGAACGACGAGGAGACGATGAGTCGGTCGCCCCGCATGAAGGCGAAGGCCTCCGCCTGATCCTTCGTCATCTCGGCGCACGACCTGAAGTCACCGGTCGCCGTGCACGAGGGCTTCCCCGACAGCCGTGCATCCTTGTCGATCCTGCTCATCACCCGATAGGCGGGATCGGCGGCGGTGGCCTTGAGCTCTCCGGTCTCGACGGTGATCGGAGCCTGAGAGAAGGCAGCTTCGTCGTACCACCTCGCACCGCTGCCCAACCCGCTCGACAGCAGGAGCAGGGCCGCGGCCAGGGCGGCGAACACCCGCACTCTCATCTCACCTCCGATTCTTCGCGCGTGTCCTCCGGCACGGAGAGTCCGTGCCGGAGGAGACGGTCTCAGCGGTCGCTCTGGACCAGGCGCAGCTTGACGTCGCCGGTGTTGAACGAGAAGTCCGAGGCCTGCTTGTCCTTGCCCCACCACTGCGCAGAGTCGGTGCCCGGGTTCTCGCGGTTGAGCGAGTTGTCCTGGGAGTCCTTGAACTCCTTGAAGTAGATGGAGAAGCCGACGTCGAAGGTCGCACCGTCATCGGCGGCGGTGAGCGCGAGCGGCGAGGTGCTGCCGTTGACCGTGGTCTTGAGCACCGCGAATTCGTCGTCGACGAGTTTTGCGAGGTCACCCGTCGGAACCGCGCTCAGCGTCGCTTTGAGGTTCTTTCCCTTGATATTCGTCACGACTTTCGAGCTGCCGGTGCACTGCATGGTGTCACCGGGAACAATCGCGTCACCCGGTGCGACATTATCGCCGCCGTCAGCCCACTGGCACGAGAGGTTGTCGATCGCGAAGTTGAGCACACCCGACTGCACGGCAGCGGCATCCTGGCCCAGCGACGCCTCGTCGTACCAGCGGGCGAACGTGAGCCCTCCCCCGACGAGCAGTGCAACAGCGGCTCCACCTGCGACGACAGACTTCTTATTGATTCTCATGTGATTTCACTTTCCAGCACTACCGGTGCCATTCATGATGAATTGTCGGAAACACAGGAATGACGCTCACATGAATGACCAATTCACTTTCAGCGCAGTTCTGCGAATTCATCCCGACATCTTTCGCTATCTATATTTATCATGCTTTTACTGTGAATGACCAATTCATTATCTATATTACCGAGAAGTATTGGGAGTTAACTACTTCTGAGTAAGTGAATTCTTCCAACTATGCAAGAGCCATTTCTCGCATTCTGGATCTGAAATTCGGCGCCGCATTCGCGCCCACACCGGCTCTGACTTGGCGCGGAACTCTGATTGCCCTATATTCGAGTCTGTCAGGACGATTGCTCCGCCGACTGTGGCGAAGATGACAGTCCGGCGTTCGAAAAAAGAGCGCGAAGCCGCGGGTGCGCGAGTGAGACACATATGGATCTCTCCATATCCCGCTCCGCGAAAGGCCGCTCATGGCACACACCTCGGCGCATGTCGCCCATACCCTCGCCCGCCACATCGACGAGGTCTTCGGCCTCATGGGCAACGGGAACGCCTACTTCCTCGACTCCCTGCTCACGACCACCTCGGCGAACTACACCGCCGTCCGCCACGAGGCGGGTGCCGTCGTCGCCGCCGACGCCCACTTCCGCACCTCGGGGCGGATCGCGGCCGCGACGACGACGTACGGCGCCGGGTTCACGAACACGCTCACGGCGCTGGCCGAAGCGGCGCAGGCCCGCGTGCCCCTCGTCCTCGTCGTCGGGGACGAGCCGACATCGGGGCCGAGGCCGTGGGATGTCGATCAGATCGCGATGGCCTCAGCCGTCGGCGTGCGCACGTACACGGTCGGTCGCGTCGACGCGGCAGCTGCCACCGTCACCGCGATCGAGCACGCCCTGACCTACCGGGTGCCGGTGGTGCTCGCGATCCCCTACGACGTCGCAACCCTCGAGATCGGGGAGATCCCCGAGGTGCCGGGCCCGGGAGAGCCCTCTCCCCTCTCGCCGACCGGGGAGTTCCCGCAGGCCGCGCTCGACCGTCTGACCGGACTCCTCGCCGAGGCGGAGCGTCCGATCCTCCTCGCCGGGCGCGGCGCATGGCTGGCAGGAGCGGCGAAGGAGCTCGGAGAGCTCGCCGACGCGACCGGGGCGCTGACGGTGACGACGGCGCTGGGGCGGAACATCTTCCCGCGATCTGAGTACGACCTCGGCGTGGCAGGAGGGTTCGGGGCGCCGGGAGCGATGGAGAGGGTCCGGCAGGCCGATGTCGCCGTCGTCATCGGGGCCTCGCTCAACCAGTTCACGATGCGCTTCGGGGAGCTCTTCGCCCCCGGCACTCAGGTGTGGCAGATCGACGTCGACGACCGACCGACGCACGCCCGGGTCGGCGGATTCATCCGCGCCGATGCCCGGCTGGCCGCCGCCGAGCTCACTGCGCGTCTGCGCGCTGCCGGTGCCCGGCCGAGCACGTGGCGCGAGAGCGTCGACACCACAGCCGACCGCACCTATGAGGCCGGCACGGAGTTCGCCGCCGACGGCCGGCTCGATCCGCGGGCCGCTGCCGCCCGCCTCGGCGAGCTTCTGCCCGAGGATCGGGTCGTCGTCTCCGACGGGGGCCACTTCATCGCGTGGGCGAACATGTTCTGGGAGCCGAGCGCGCCGGACCGGCTGGCGTTGGTCGGCACCGCGTTCCAGTCGATCGGGCTCGGCTGGCACAGCGTCGCGGGAGCCGCTCGGGCGAACCCGGAGGCGACGATCGTGCTCACCACCGGGGACGGAGGCGGGATGATGGCGCTCTCCGACCTCGACACGGCGATCCGGTCCGCGGGCGGCAGAGGGATCGCTGTCGTCTTCAACGACGCCGCGTACGGGGCGGAGGTCAACCTCTACGGGCTCAAGGGGCTGGCGACGGAGCCGATGCTCATCGACGAGATCGACTTCGCCGCCCTGGCCACGGCCGCGGGCGGCCAGGGCGTCGTCGTCCGCTCGCTCGCCGACCTCGAGGTCCTCAAGGAGTGGGCGGCGACTCCCGTGGACGAGCGGAGGTTCCTCGTCCTCGACCTGCGCATCTCTGGCGGCGTCATCGCGCCGTACCAGGAAGAGGTCATCCGCATCAACGCGTGAGCCGCACGCGGTGGGGGCGTCGGGTACAGGGGCCCGCTGCCGGGCACGACGAAGCCCCGCCCGCCTGGTGAACACCAAGCGGACGGGGCCGTCGTGATTGTGGAGATGGCGGGAATCGAACCCGCGTCCGTCGGCAGATTGTCAGGACTTCTCCGGGCGCAGTTCGTGAAGCAGTCTCTTAGGTTCTGGCCATCGCACGAACACGTAGACCAACGAACGGAGTTGGGTAAGAGTCCCTCAGATGCCCCCAACGTGCATCTGAAGCAGTGGCCCCTTAAGCGACGCCAGGATCTAGAGCAGAGGCAACTCTAGGCTGACGGATTCGCAGCTCGCGCTCTATCAGGCAGCGAGGGCGAAATCGGTGCGGTTTTCAGATTTAGCACCTATTGTTTTGCAGAGGACATTAACGAGATGACTCTGCATTCTCGGCCCGCTTCTCCCGACGCAGTGTCCAACGTCGAAACCGATCATCCCCATATTCTGTTGCCAATCCTGTCCATGTCACCTGCGCTGACAGGTTCCATCGGACAGGAACACCAGCATACTCTCTCAACACCGGCCGATCCAATTGCATTCCCGACCGGTGGCGGAAACCGCTCAGAGGTGCTGATCGTTCAGAGGCACTTTCCGCTCAGAGATACTGCTTGGACTTCATCGCGCGCTCGGCTTCGCGCTTGTCCTGGGCTTCGCGCAGCGACTGGCGCTTGTCCCACTCGCGCTTGCCGCGGGCGAGGGCGATCTCGACCTTGACCCGGGAACCGTCGAAGTAGAGTTCGAGCGGGATGAGGGTGCGTCCGGACTCCTTGACCTTCTGGGAGATCTTGAGGATCTCCTCGCGGTGGAGCAGGAGCTTGCGGCGGCGCCTCGCGGCGTGGTTCGTCCAGGTCCCCTGGAGGTACTCGGGGATGTAGACGTTCTCGAGCCACGCCTCGTTCTGGAAGATGAGGGCGAAGCCGTCGGTGAGCGAGGCACGGCCCTCGCGCAGGGACTTCACCTCGGTCCCGGTGAGGACGAGTCCGGCCTCCCACGTGTCCTCGATGTGGTAGTCGTGGCGTGCCTTGCGATTGCGCGCAATGACCTTCTTGCCCGTGTCCTTCGCCATGGTCGGCCTCCTCTCAGCTCTCCTCCGACAGCGCCTGTCACATGCGATACCGTCGTCGCACGCAGACCCACAAGTCTATCGCATGTACCGCACCCGGGGTACCCGGCTCAGGAGATGAACGGCATCGCGTCGACGTAGCCGCCGTTCTCCATGATCTCGAAGTGGAGGTGGCAGCCGGTCGAGGCACCCGTCGTTCCCGAGATCGAGATGACGTCGCCCTTCTTCACCTTCTGCCCGTCGCGGACCTTGACGTTCGTGTTGTGGTTGTACGTCGAGGCGATCGACTTGCCCTTGATCTTGCCGTGGGAGATGACGACGCGGTTGCCGTAGCCGCCGGCCCAGCCGGCGGAGACGACGATGCCGTCGCCGGCAGCGCGGATCGGGGTGCCGCAGGGGACGCCGAAGTCGGTGCCGGTGTGGAGTTTGCGGTTGCCGGTGATCGGGTGGATGCGGTAGCCGAACTGCGAGGTGATCGGGAAGCCCTTGGCCGGATTGGCGAGCACGCCGTCACCGTAGACGAAGTTGCCTTTCTTCTCCTGCTCCTTCTCCCACTCGCGGACCTTCTTCGCCAGCCGGTCCTGCTCGGCCTTCTCGTCGGCGAGCTGCTGTTCGGTCTTGTCCTTGTTGTCCGAGATCGTCTGCTCGGCGGCGTCTTTGGCGGAGATGAGGTCGCTTAAGTCGTCGGCCTTCTTCTTCGCCTCGGCCTGCGCGGCCTCCTTGGCGATGACCGCCTCGGCGGCTTCGTCCTTGAGGTCGGAGATCTCGTCGGTGACCCCGGACAGGCGCTCTTCGTTGTTCTGGTTGAGCGCCCGCTGCTCCGAGAGGTTGTCGATCGTGCGCTGCTGGGAGCGCACGGCCGAGTCGACGCGGCCGATGCCGCCGTCGGCGCTCGTGCCCTGCGCCATCTGCAGGAGCATCGCGAGGTCGGAGGTGATCCCGGAGTTCTGGTAGGCCTGGCGCCCGATCCGGGCCGCTGACGTGCGGTGCTTCTCGATCTCCTCGGCGCCGTCCTTGATCTGCTCCTTGAGGTCGGACTGCGCATTCTCCGCCGAGGTGAGGCGGGCGGCGAGATCCTCGTCCTTCTCGATCGCCTCGGCGAGGGCATCGTCGGCCTGCTGGGAGGCCTCCTCTGCGGCGGGGAGGGCCTCCTTCGCCTCGTCGCGTTCGGCGATGACCCGGGCGAGCTCCTCGTCGAGTCCCTCGAACTCCTGCTGGAGTTCCTTGACCCGATCGTCGACTTTGCTCTTGTCGTCGCGGGGGTCGGCCGTCGCCGAGGTGGCCGGCAGGACGATCGCGAGCACCGCGGCCGTGAGGAGAAGGGGAAGCCTGCGTCTCATATCAGACCTTCGTGTACTTGTTCAGGGTGATGAGCGAGGACGCTCCTGCCATGACCACGCCGATGGCGATGAGGATCGGGGCGACGATGAGGACGTCGACGCCGGAGACGAGGTTGAACCCGGTCGCCTGGTCCTGCAGCCAGCCGCTGACCCCGAAGTGGACGAGGAGGCCGAGGGCACCTGCCGACAGGGTCGCGCCGATCGCTGCGGCGATGACGCCCTCGAGGAGGAACGGGAGTTGGATGAAGGCGTTCGAGGCGCCGACGAGGCGCATGATGCCGGTCTCCCGACGCCGGGCGAACGCGGAGAGGCGGATCGTCGTGGCGATGAGCAGCATCGCGCACAGGAGCATGATGCCGGCGATGACGACGGCGACGACGGTCGCGACGTTGAGGACTCCGAAGAGACGGTCGAGCAGCTGGTTCTGGTCGACGACCTCCTCGACGCCCTGGGTCGAGGAGAAGTACTCCTTGATGATCTCGTACTTCTCAGCGTCCTTGAGTTTGACCCGGAAGGACTCGTTCATGTCCTCCTCGGGCACGGTGCCCTCGAGGCTCGTGCCTTGGAACTGCTCTTGGAAGTGCTTGTACGCCTCGGACTTGTCCTCGAAGTAGACGGTGTCGACGTAGGGGGCGAGTTCGGGACCGGAGAGGGCGTCCTCGATGTTCTGCCGCTGTGCGTCCGTGACCTCGCCTTCGACGCAGTTCGTCGCCTCGGAGTCGGGCGGGCAGAGGAAGATCGAGACCTGGACGCGGTCGTACCAGTAGTCCTTCATCTGTCCGACCTGCATCTGCAGGAGGATCGCGGCGCCGACGAAGAGGAGGGAGACGAAGGTGACGAGGACGACCGAGAGCACCATCGAGAAGTTCTTCCTCAGGCCGGAGCCGACCTCGGAGAGGATGAAGCCCGCCCTCATGAGGCGACTCCGTACGAGCCGTGCTCGACGTCGCGGACGATGCGGCCCTCGGAGAGTTCGATGACGCGCTTGGCCATGCGGTTGACGATCTCGCCGTCGTGGGTGGCCATGAGGACGGTCGTGCCGTTGCGGTTGATCTTCTCGAGCACGGCCATGATGTCGGCACTCGTCGCCGGGTCGAGGTTGCCGGTGGGCTCGTCGGCGAGCAGGATGCCGGGCTTGTTGACGACCGCGCGGGCGATCGCGACGCGCTGCTGCTCACCGCCGGAGAGCTCGTGCGGGTAGCGCTTCTGCTTGCCGGCCAGTCCCACGGTCTCGAGGACGTCGGGGACGAGTGTCGACATCGCCGCGCGTGACTTCCCGATGACCTGAAGGGCGAAGGAGACGTTGGCAAAGACGGTCTTGTTCGGCAGCAGTCGGAAGTCCTGGAAGACCGTGCCGATGCCTCGGCGGAGGTAGGGCACGCGCCATGAGGGCATCTTCACGACCGATTTGCCGGCTACCGTGATGCGGCCCTTCGTCGGGACCTCCTCCCGGAGGATGAGGCGGATGACCGTCGACTTGCCCGACCCCGAGGCTCCGACGAGGAACACGAATTCCCCGCGGTCGGCCGTGAACGAGATGTCGTCGAGGGCCTTGCGGGTGCGGGTGTCGTAGGACTTCGAAACGGAGTCGAATGTGATCAAGAGGGTCTTCAATCGTGTCGCGGATGGCTCGGCCGCTTCCACTGTACGTAACAGTTCCGTGATGTTCGGGGAGGCGGCTGGGCGTGTGTTGCGCGTCTGATGAAGTTCACAGTCGCGGCTGTTGCGGGGTCGGCGGCGGCTGGCGGCACAGCGGTCGGCAGCGGGACTGCCGCCGCTGCGACGGTCACCGCTGTCACGGTCACCGGCGTGCGGAGGTCACTCCTCCTCGGCGTTCTCCTGCTGCTTGCGCCAGCGGATGCCCGCCTCGATGAGGCCGTCGAGGTCGCCGTCGAAGACGGCCTGGGGGTTGTTGACCTCGTAGCCGGTGCGCAGATCCTTGACCATCTGGTATGGGTGCGTGACGTAGGAGCGCATCTGGTCGCCCCAGCTCGCCTTGATGTCGCCCGCGAGTTCCTTCTTCTGCGCGGCCTCCTCCTGGCGCTTGCGCTCGAGGAGTCGGGACTGGAGGACGCGCATCGCGGCCTCGCGGTTCTGGATCTGGGACTTCTCGTTCTGCATGCTCACGACGACGCCGGTCGGGATGTGCGTGATGCGCACCGCCGAGTCGGTCGTGTTCACCGACTGCCCGCCGGGGCCCGAGGAGCGGTAGACGTCGATGCGGAGGTCGTTCTCGTCGACCTCGATGTGGTCGGTCGACTCGATGAGCGGGACCACCTCGACGGCGGCGAAGGAGGTCTGGCGGCGGCCCTGGTTGTCGAAGGGGCTGATGCGCACGAGGCGGTGGGTGCCGGCTTCGACCGACAGGGTGCCGTACGCGTACGGGGCGTTGACCTGGATCGTCGCGGACTTGATGCCCGCGCCTTCGGCGTAGGACGTGTCGAGTTCCTGGACGTTGTAGCCGCGGCCCTCGGCCCAGCGAATGTACATGCGGATGAGCATCTGAGCCCAGTCCGTGGCGTCGTCGCCGCCGGCGCCGGAGCGGACGGTGACGACGGCGGAGCGCTCGTCGTACTCGCCGGAGAGGAGGGTCGAGATCTCGAGTTCGCTCAGCTGGTCCTTGAGCTTGGCGATGTCGCGTTCGGCTTCGACGAGGGAGTCCGAATCGCCTTCGGCCTCGGACATCTCGATGAGGAGCTCGGCGTCGTCGATGCGCTCGCCGAACTTCTCAAGCTTCTCGAGCGTGCCCTGCTTGTGGGAGAGCTTGGCCGAGGTCTTCTGCGCCGAATCGGGGTCGTCCCAGAACGAGGGGGCCGACGCTTCCTCCGTGAGCTCGGCGACCTCGTCCCGCAGCGTCGGCAGGTCGGAGACGTCGAGGATCGCCTGGTAGGTCTGGCGGAGGTTGGCGATTTCGGAAGCGTGATCAGTCGTGGCCATAATGCCTCGATTCTAGTCCATGGGCGGGTGGTGTCGTTCATCGTGCGTGGGCGCCTCCCACCCATTGCAGACGGGAGCTGCCGCTCTTGGCGGGCGGGAGGTGCCGTCGTTTGCGGACGGGTCGCGCCGTTGTTTGCGGGCGGGTCGTGCCGTTGTTTGCGTACGGAGGCTGACCGAGCCCCTCGCCGAGGCGGTGGGAGCGCCGGCGGCGGGCACCGCATAGGATTCGTGTGCGACGACGCCCCGCCAGAAACCGACACCCCGCCACCTAAGGGCCACGATTGACGCGATATCTCCATGCACTGCCATACGCCCTGCCTGCGTTCGGAATCGGGCTCGCCATTGCCTTCGTCGTTGCGACGCACCTCGCGCGCCGCCTCGGCGAACGTCGGGTTCCGATCTTCTGCTGGCTGTCGAGCCTCGCCCTGGTGGCGTCGCTGACACTGACGCCGTCAGGCCACGCGCGATCGGCAGAGGCCGCCCTGCCATCCTCGGGGGTCTGGATCTGGGCTCTGCCGAACCTCGGTGCCTTCGCAGGAGTGAACTGGCAGTCGATGAACCTGCTCATGTTCCTTCCTCTCGGCATCGCATGCGGACTGCTCACCCGCCGCAGCACCATCGCTTGGGGCACCGTTGCGGCATTCGCGGTTTCGGTTCTCGTCGAGCTGATCCAGTATGCGGCACCCGTGCTGGCGAGGTCGCAGTTCAATTCAGCGACAGTCCTCATCGGCTGGATGGGCATCATTGGCGGCCTGACCGTGACCCTGATCCTGCGGTGGCTGCTGGCAAAGGGCATGGAACGACGGCATCGGGAGCCATCCACGGTTGACTCTCCGTGACATCGTTACGGCCCATCTGTTCAGACCTTGACCACCGGTGCGCGGGCCGTGACTTTCGCTCGCCCGCACCAACACAACCACGCCTGATTCTCGTGTCAGTGCCGTCTGCCACCATAGAAACACAACAACACACAGACCACCACCACAGAACAAGAGGCCATCCACACACCCCCTCAAACACGCAACCACGATCTCCATTCCCATTCCGTACGACCCGATCCCCCTGCACCGCTCTTCCCCGACAACGACGTCAGAGACAGGTGACACACCATGCGCGACACCACCGCTGATCTCAGCGGACCCGACGACCCCACCACGGGTGCCCCCACCCCGGTCGCTTCGTCGCGCTACACCCTGCACCTGGGATCGAACCTCACCGACCTCGCCACCGCCTCCACCACCGCCGACCTCGCCCACCTCACCGTCTTCGAACTCACCGCCGGCCACATCCTCGCCGAGATCATCCACGACCACGACCACCCCACCCCCACCGACGGAACCCCCTACCGGTTCGCCACCATCGCCGAAACCCTCAACCGCCACAACGGACAACCGGACTCCAGCCACGTCGCAAACGATGCCCCTACCCGACCTGAATCAGCCGACGCCACATCGAACACTGCCCCTTCCGCACCCGCAGATTCCGGTCACGTCCCCGTCCCCGCTGACGAATCAGGATCACCCCGGCTTTCAGCACCGGCAGACTCGACGATCGAACACCCCACAATCCAGGACCTGCCCGACTTCCCCGGATTTACCCCCGACACGACCTTCTCAGCGTGGGTCCATGACCACGTCGCCACCGAACACCTCGGGGCGATCTCCACGATCCTCGGCACCACCACCGCCCGAACCTACCGCCACCTCACCCAAGCTGTGACCCTCATCCACGGACTCCCCCGCTTCACCGCCCGTGCCCGCTCCAGCGAGTTCACCCTCGCCCACATGATCACCGCCGCCGACCTCTGCCAAACCGTGGCCCTCGAACACCTCCCCCGCCTCGACCAGCACCTGGCCACCAGACGTGCCGATGTCACCAGTGACACCCTGCGCACCGGGCTGCGCAAACTCATCCACCTCCTCCAAACCCCCGACGACCGGTCCCACATCGCCGCCCAGCGCCGCCGCGTCGACGTCGATACCTTCGGCAACGGCACCGCCTGCCTGTCCATCACCGCCCCCGCTGATGAAATCCATGCCGCCTACGCCCGCGTGAACGCCATGGCCCGTGCCATCCACAACGGTCAAACCACCACCCTCAACCTCCCCGCCGGGGTCGAGATCATCGACGAGCGCACCATCAGCGCCCTCATGTGCGACATGTTCCTCCGCCCCCACCCGAAACTGGCCATCCGAGTCCGCGAACTCGACCCCATCACCGGCATCGAAACCCACCGAGAAACCCCGCTCCTCGATGAGAACGGGGAACCCCGGTTCCACTATGACGACACCACCATCACCGGACTCACCGACCTCCTCACCCCCGACCGTGCAGCCGAGGCGAACATGACCGGCACTGCCGCATCGCTGTCCCCAGCCGCAGACCAATCCAAAGCGGCACAAACGCAGACGCCGCCGGTCGGCACCCACGCCTCAGCAACCGCAACGAACGGAATCGAAGCACGGGGAACCGAACCAGATGGAACCGACCCTGCAGCCACCACCATTGAGTCCCCCTACCCACCTGGGGCATCGTTCTTCCCCCACGGCCGCCCCCAACCGGTAGTACTCGAGTACGCCATCCTCGTCGACATGGAATCCGGGCCCGAGGCGATGCGCAACCAGGCCGGAGTCATCGTCACCGTCCCCTTCCTCACCCTCACCGGCGACGCCATGAATCGCCCCGGGGATAATAGAGGCAGGGAGATTGGAAGAAGGAGATTCTCTCTTGCCAGTGAAATACACCGACGAACTCAAGGCTCGCGCCGTCGAACTCGTCATTCATGCTCAGGCCGATCCGG
>NZ_FXZC01000009.1 GCF_900169275.1 Brevibacterium casei CIP 102111
CTCGCTGCTGGTGCGGGACTGCTGCTCGTCGGTGGTGCTGCTGTGGTGCTGACGATGCGTCGGGTGAAGAAGAACTGAGTTCTCTGACAGTCACCATGTGACTGTGTGAGATCTCGCGAGGGGCGTTCCCACTGGGAGCGCCCCTCCTTCACGCCCGAAAGTCGTCCCACCGCACCGGAACCGAGTTCCCCGTCTCCCATTCCTCCCGGAGGATCGCGTACCCCACCGCATCCCGGACTTCGCCGTCTCCGACCGGCCACGCTCGGCGATGGTGCGCCTCCTTCGACCAGCCGGCCCGGACGAACACCGTCCTCATCGCGATGTTGTCCTCGCGGGTCTGCCCTTCGAACCGATTCGCCGAGGTGGTCGTGAAGAGATGATCGGTCACCGCCCTGAGCGTCGGCACCCCCAGACCCCGCCCGCGGTGCCGTTCATCCAGCCGCAGATCGAACATCGGAGTGTCATCGCCGAGGTCGTCGAACCGGACGAGACCGACCCGCCCGCGCTCCGTGTCGACGACCCAGAACGCGGCGCCGCCGTCGCCGACGAACCCGGCCGAATCGACGAACGCAGCGGCCTGCTCCGGCGTGCGGGTTCCGGAGTTCGCATGGAACGGGAACGCATTCTCTGAGAAGAACTCGATGAGTCGGTCCCGATCGCTCCCACGCGGGTCGATCGGCTCGAGGACTATGCTCATGGAGACAACCGTACTGCGACGACGCAGACAGGGAAGTGGGAATGAGCCTCGACGACGATCCGTTCGACTACCGCATCACGAAGTCCGGCATGATCATCATCGGCCGCGGCGGTCGCACCGTGATGGAACTCGGCGGCAAGCAGGCTGCGGCGCTCATTCCCAAGCTCGGGGCAGGCGACGCCGCCGACCAGCAGCTCCTTGCCCGCGTCACGGGCAACTATCGCCGTGGCAGCGAACGCCAGTCCGCCCGCCGGACATGACTTGTCGAACGTTCAGTCAGTGGTAACGTGGATCACATGACGAGCCAAACCCTCAGCGACTTCGCCCGTGCGACCTCCGTGACGCCGACGTCCGAGTCCACCTTCGTCGCCGATCTCGATGGAAGCTGGAAGGTTGCCGGCGCGATCAACGGCGGCTACCTCCTCGGCGTGATGGGCCGAGCGCTCTCCGAGACCGTTCCCGACCTTCCGGACCCTCTCGTCATCTCCGCGTACTATCTCGGTCCCGGTGATGCCGGTCCCGCCGAGGTGGCCGTACGGACCATCCGGACGGGACGCTCGAGTGCGACGCTGGGAGCCGAGCTCACCCAGGACGGACGGCCGACGATGACGGCCCTGGCCACGTACGGCAGCCTCGGTGGACTGCCGGGCGATGTCGCCACCTCGGCGAGTCCACCGGACCTCCCTGCGCCCGAGGACTGCATGCCCATGGCCGACGGACCCCGGGAATTCCTCGACGCCGCACCGATCGTCTCCCAATACGACATGCGCCTCGACCCCGCCACGGCGGGCTTCGCGGCCGGGAAGCCGAGCGGGCGCGGTCTGCTCCAGGGCTGGATCCGGCTCGGAGACGGTGCCGATGCCGACCCCCTCGCCCTCCTCGCCTTCCTCGACGCCTTCCCGCCGGTGATGTTCGATCTCGGACGGTTCGGCTGGTCACCGACGATGGAGCTCACCGCGCACGTCCGCGCCCTCCCGGCGCCGGGCTGGATCGCGGTGAAGGTCGAGACGCGCAACATCGCCGGCGGCATGTTCGAAGAGGACTGCGAGCTGTGGGACTCGACCGGGCGCCTCGTCGCCCAGTCCCGGCAGCTCGCGCGACAGCCTCGCAGCTGACCGCTCCGACGCGGGGAGGGGAAGTGCGACCCTCGGACGTCTCTCGGGACTGTCGTGCGCGCGTCATGTGACGGCCGACTGCGGTTCGTGACCGAGCGGGGCGGTCGTGTCAGAGGTGAGGGCTAGGGTGAGTCCATCACCGCCGATCATGCGTCGCCGATCATCGCACCACAGCAGAGAGAACCGACCCGGAAGGAACCCGAAGGCATGGCTTCACTTCACTCCCTGAGCATCACCTTCGACTGCCTCGACGTCGAAACCCAGTCGCTGTTCTGGGCCGAGCTCCTCGGCGCAGAGATCGACGACGGGGCCAATGAGTTCGTTGCGAGCATCGGCGGCATCCACTCCGGAGAATCGCCGACCCCGGGCATGCTCTTCCTCAAGGTCGACGACCACGTCGAAACGAAGAACCCGCTGCACATCGACCTCGACGATCCGCACTATCCGGCCGACGTCGACCGGGCGATCGCCCTCGGGGCGACGAAGGTCGGCTCGTTCGATGAGTTCGGCATCGAATGGACGACCCTCAGGGACCCCGAGGGCTACGTCTTCGACATCGGCCGTCGGAAGCAGAACTGAGGAAGGAACCCCGATGAGTCTTCCACTCGACGATCCGAGACCCGCACCGAGTGAACGCGACGGTCTCGTCGACTACCTCGAGTACTACCGACAGGTGCTCAGACGCAAGGTCGACGGCCTGAGCTCTGCGGACCTCAACCGCACGGTCGGTGCGTCGACGCTGACGCTCGGCGGGATCATCAAGCACCTCAGCCTCGTCGAGTACTCGTGGTTCCTCGAGGACATCCTCGGTGAGGATCTGCCCGAACCGTTCGCGACCATCGACTGGCGAGCTGACCCCGACTGGGACTTCCACAGCGCCGCCGACGATTCCCTTCAGGATCTCCTCGACCTCCACGAGACGGCGTGCGCGGCTGCCCGAAGTGTCCTCGACGGAGTCGACGATCTCGATCAGGAGCTGGTACGACGACGTCACGGCCACGTGCACAATGTGCGCTGGGTGCTCATCCACATGATCGAGGAGTACGCACGGCATGCCGGTCACGCTGATCTCATCCGGGAGAGCATCGACGGCAGCGTCGGCGACTGACATCACGCTCCAGAGACCGCTGTGAACAGGCGGACGGGACGGTGCATATGAGACCCTGGAAGGAGACGTTCTTTCCCTGCCCCCTGACGAAGGCGATCCTTGACCTCACCTGCCCCTGACACCACGAGTGCTTCCGACAACCCCGTGCCGCGTTCGAAGGCGTGGATCCCGCTCGACCTCGTCCGCGGTTTCCTCATCGGCTCCGCCGAGCTCGTCCCGGGAGTCTCCGGCGGTACGGTCGCCCTGGTCACCGGAGTCTACGATGAGCTCATCGATTCCGCTGCGCACGTCGTCAAGGCCGCGAAGACGCTGGTGACGGGGCCGAACCGGGTCAGAGGCATGCTCGACGAGCTGCGTCGCACCGACTGGTTCCTCATCATCCCCGTCCTCCTCGGAATGGCGACCGCCGTCTTCAGCATCGCCGGCGTCATGGCCGGGTTCGTCACGAACAACCCCGAGCTCGCCCGCGGACTCTTCTTCGGTCTCGTCGCGGCGAGCATCGTCGTCCCGCTGCGGATGCTGCCGGCCAGGACGCCCCGCCAACCGATCCTGCTCGGCATCCTCGCCTTCCTCGCCGCGGCGGCGCTGGCCTTCTGGATGACGGGGCTGGCCGGGGGAGCGGAGGTCGAGAACCCGCCGCTCATCCTCGTCTTCCTCGTCGCCTCGATCGCCATCTGCGCTCTCGTCGTCCCCGGCGTCTCGGGATCGTTCTTCCTCCTCGCCGTCGGCATGTACACGACGACGCTGCAGGCCGTCGACAGCCGCAACCTCGTCTACATCGCGGTCTTCGGGCTCGGTGCCGTGGTCGGACTCGCGGTGTTCGTCAACATCCTCCGCTACTTCCTCCACAACCACCGCTGGTGGACGCTGCTCATCATGGCCGGACTCATGCTCGGCTCCCTCCGCGCCCTGTGGCCGTGGCAGTCCGCCGCCGAGGTGGGCTCCGACGGGGAGCCGCACGGTGCGGGCGGCCTGCTGGCCCCCTACGATCCGGTGCTCGGACCGATCCTCCTCGCCGCCGTCGGTGCCGTCGTCGTCCTCATCCTCATCGTCATCGAGTCGCGTTTCGCCGGGAAGCGGAACGAGGAGTCAAGCCAGGGAGTTTGACGTAGAGTGAGCTTCGACCGCATCTGCCTCACGTGAAGGAATGATCGAAGCATGGCGACCACAGCACTCGAAGGCAACCCCGTCCACACCGTCGGCGATCTGCCCGCCGTCGGCACCCAGGCTCCCGCGTACACGCTCGTCGGCAACGACCTCGGCGAGGTCAACTCCTCGGAATTCGCCGACAGCCGTGTCGTGCTCAACATCTTCCCGAGCGTCGACACCGGAGTATGCGCCGCCTCGGTCCGCAAGTTCAACGAACTCGCCGCCGGCCTCGAGAACACCACAGTCGTGTGCGTCTCGAACGACCTGCCGTTCGCGCAGGCCCGCTTCTGCGGTGCTGAGAACATCGAGAACGTCATCACCGCCTCCGGATTCCGCAGCGCCTTCGGCAAGGAATACGGTGTGACCATGGTCGACGGACCCTTGGCCGGACTGCTCGCCCGCTCCGTCGTCGTCCTCGACGCCAATGGCACCGTGGTCTACGAACAGCTCGTCGACGAGATCACCACCGAACCCGACTACGACGCAGCGGTGGCCGCACTCGGCGACTGAGGCACCACCTGCCCCGTCCGCCGGGGACACTGCCGGCCGTCCACTGGGGCTCAGCGAATCCGTTCGCTGAGCCCCAGCGGCGTCTGCGGTGGATGTTCATCTCCCCGGCCGAGGGTCCACGGCTGAGGATCCGCGGCCGGGGATCGGCCGCCGAGGGGATCCGCGGTCGAGGGGGCAGCGCACGGCGCCGGGTCCTCACATGTCGATGACCTGCACCGGCAGCGCATACTCGACTCCGGCCTCTTCACCTGCGCTCGTGCAGATGTCGGTAATCATCTCCTTGGGCTCCGGATGATCCGACAGGGCTTCGAGGTAGACGGTGTGGGCTTCGAGGGAGGCGACGCCCTTGGCGACGTCCTCGGCGCTGAGCTCGATCGCGTTCGTCGGCTCGGAGCCGGTGACGAGGAGACGGGTCGCCTTCCACGCGGCGAGACCGGCAGCCGCGAGGTCGGTGAACAGCCACGGATTGTCCGCGTCTCGGATCGCATCGATCGTCGCAATCCCCGTTGCGCGGTGGTCGACATGATTGAGGCCCCACGGGACTTCGAGGCGCCAGTTGGTCATCATCACGGCGTCGGGACGGAATTCGCGGATCCTCTTCGCGATCGCGTGCCGGAGCGCCTGATCGGGTTCGAGCAGTCCGTCGGGGAAGTCGAGGATCTCGAGGTCGTCGACGCCGACGATGCGACAGGCATTCGCCTGTTCCTCGGCGCGCAACGGGCCGACTTCGACAGGCGGGAGGTTCCTGATGCCCGCCTCGCCGTGTGTGAGGAGAAGATAGGCGACGGTCTTGCCCTCACCCGTCCACTTCGCCACGGCCGCGGATGCGCCGTACTCCATGTCATCAGGGTGGGCGACGATGCAGAGGATGCGCGAGAGTTCGGAATCATCGAGGAGCGGGAGATCGGTCATGACCTGAGCCTATGCCTCCCTGGAGACTCGCGCCAGGATCGCAGCGGACTCTGTGCCGTACGATGTCTGTGACGACGACGGAAGGCCTGCTGATGATCCCTCGGCTGCTGCTCGGCGGAATGCTGAGCCTGAGCCTGTTCGTGACAGGGTGCTCGGCGCTCAGGGTGAGCACGTCGGAACAGAATTCGAAGCCGGTCGAAGTCGGGCTGAGAGACAGTGCGCAGGCCACACCGGAACCGACCGAGAAGGCGATCCCGGACGGGATGGAGGAGGTCGCAGTCACGCTCGGTGAGGAATGCCCGATCTCCGTCGAGTTCGCAATCGATCGCCGATGGGGCGATGGGGTGGGCTATTCCGGCTACTGGCTGTACTCGAACGGCGATGCGCGTCTCATCAGCGTCAACTGCTACGCGTGGGGCGGGACGCAGCCTCAGGATGTCACCGACGAGGCCATGGACGTGACGTTCTCGGAATCGGGTTCTCGCGTCGTCTCCGAGAAGGTGGGCGAGACCCCGGGCGGAGTCTTCTGGACGGTCCAGGGTGTGCTGGGGCCGTCGGAGGTGCGTTCGATCGCGAGCACGGAGTCGGTGCTCTACGGGGCAGTGGCCGGGATCCGCGACGACGGCCGGCTGTACAAGGTCAGTGTCGAGATGGTGGCGAAGTCCGATGACGCCGAGGCAGCTGCCGTCTACGCGCAGATGCTTCCGACGGTGCGCTTCGCCGGAAACGCGCTCACTCCGCCGCCGGGGCTGAACTGACCGTCGCCTCCTCCGCTCGCCGAGCCCGGGTGCGTTCCGTGCCGCTCGCGACCGCTGCATCCGCTGCACCGCCGGACGTCCGACGCGCCGCTGCCTCATTGCTGTCCATCGCGGGAGCGGAGTCGAGGGTGTCGAGCCGTTTGAGGAGTTCCCGGGCGGCGATGCGCCCGGCGCGCGTCGCCCCGACCGTGGAACTGGCCGAACCGTAGCCGACGAGGAATATGCGGTGATCGTTCTTCACCGCCACCTCGGTGTCCATGGCGATTCCGCCTTCTCTGGAGCGCAGGTGCAGGGGAGCGAGGTGGTTGAGCGCGGCGCGGAAGCCCGTGTTCCAGAAGATGACGTCGACGTCTTCGACCCGTTCTTCGGGGAAGGGCTGCCAGGATTGGGGAAGGGCGAGGCGGTCGCTCCGGGAGGGTCCGAGTCCTTCGGAGGAGGCGGTCGCCTCGGCAGGGCGGGCGGGGAAGTGGACGCCGTGGGGGAGGATCTCGTCGAACATCCCATGGGAGACGAGGACCCCGGCCTCGACACCGTCGAGGAACTCGCGTCGCAGCGGAAGACCGGTGGTGCGGACGACGCTGGCCGGCGGCAGACCCGCGAGGGTGCGGGAGCGCACCGCCCGTTCGACTTCGAGACCCCAATTGCCGTCGAACTCTCTGGCGGTGAAGTTCGGGGGGCGTCGGGTGGCCCAGAGGGTATCGGTCACCTCGGCGAGCTGGAGGAGGAACTGGGTGGCGGAGATGCCGCCGCCGACGACGAGGGTGCGCAGTCCGCGGAAGTCCTCGACGCCGCGGAACTGGGCGGTGTGGAGCTGCAGGCCCTCGAACTCGGCGATGCCGGGGACGAAGGGGACGTAGGGATGCGTCCACGTGCCGGTGGCGTTGATGATGAAATCGCTGGTGAGGTGGACGCGTTCGCCGTCGAGGCGGACGGTGATCTGCAGTGGTCCGGTGCCGGTTTCGGCCGAGGTCACGTTCGCCACCTCGGCGGGGCGGACGACGCAGAGTTCGAGTTCGTCCTCGAAGCGGGAGTAGTAGTCGGTGACGATCGCCGAGGCGGGGACCGAGGGATCGGGGGTGCCCAACGGGAAGCCGGGGAGGTCGGCGATGTGGTTCGTCGACCCCAGGGTGAGTGATTCCCATCGCTGTCGCCAGGCGCCGCCAGGACCGTCGGCGGCATCGAGGACGATGAAGTCCCGGCCCGGCTTCAGACCGTCGCGCCAAAGGTAATGGGCGGCGGAAAGACCCGCTTGACCTGCGCCGATGATGACGACTGGCCAGTGGGAATCGGGGAGCAGCTCGGTGAGTCGACAGACCATGGCGACAGTCTGACAGGTTCTGTTGGGTTTTCCTGTGTGAGTTGACTGAGAATATGGACGGGTTGAGGATGAGGCAGTGAACAACTCATCAGCGTCCTCCGAGCCGTCGAGCTCGTCTCAACCGGCGAATCCGTGGCGAGCACTCTGGGCACTGTGCGTCGGCTTCTTCATGATCCTCGTCGATTCGACGATCGTCTCCGTTGCGATGCCCGACATCATGGCGTCGCTCGGCGCCGACATCAACGCGGTCGTGTGGGTGACGTCGGCGTACCTGCTCGCCTATGTCGTACCGCTGCTCATCACGGGTCGACTCGGTGACAAGTACGGCCCGAAGAGGGTCTACCTCGTCGGTCTCGTCGTGTTCACCCTGGCGTCGCTGTGGTGCGGGCTGACGGCCAGTGTCGGAGCGCTCATCGCCGCCCGCGTCGTCCAGGGACTCGGAGCTGCGGCGATGACGCCGCAGACGATGGCCGTGATCACGCGCGTCTTCCCGCCGGACCGGCGCGGTCCCGCGATGGGACTGTGGGGTGCCGTGGCGGGCATCGCCACGCTGCTCGGACCGATCATTGGGGGACTGCTCGTCGATGGTTTCGGCTGGGAGTGGATCTTCTTCGTCAACGTGCCCGTGGGGCTCATCGGCCTCGTGCTCGCGTGGCGTCTGGTCCCGCGCCTGCAGACGCATCCGCACAGCTTCGACTGGCTCGGTGTCGTCCTCTCCGCGTGCGGGATGTTCCTCCTCGTCTACGGAATTCAGCAGGCGCACGCGGTCGAATGGGGTCCGCTCATCGGGCCGATCACCGTGCCGTTCGTCATCGGGGGCGGGTTGGCCTTCCTCGTGGCGTTCGTGCTGTGGCAGAAGCACACCACCGCCGAGGTGCTCGTCCCCCTCTCGCTGTTCCGTGACCGGAACTTCTCGCTCGCCTGCGTCGCCATGACGACCGTCGGATTCGGTGTCACGTCGATGGCGTTCCCGTTCATGCTGTGGGCGCAGAACGTCCTCGGGTACACCCCGACCCAGGCGGCGCTGCTGCTTGCGCCCATGGCCGTCGTTTCGACGCTGCTCGCCCCGTTCGTGGGCCGGATGGTGGACACGGGCAATCCGCGGCTGCTGGCGGGGATCGGGCTGGCGGCGTTCTCTGTGGGACTGTTCTGGTTGGGCGCACTCCTCGATGCGAACTCGTCGCCGTGGAGGGTGGTGCCGGCGATCGTGCTGCTGGGCGTGGCCAACGGATTCATGTGGGCACCGATCAGTTCGACAGCGACGCGGAATCTGCCGCTGCACTACGCGGGCGCTGGGTCAGGTGTGTACAACACGGTGCGTCAGGTCGGGGCGGTGCTCGGCAGTGCGGCGATCGCTGTGGCGATGGAGGCCCGGCTTGAGGCCAACATCGGTGATGCCAGCGGCATGGCCGGCGGCGGAGAAGCCGGTGTGGGAGGTTCCGGTGGGGCGGGGGCTTCCGGTGGGGCTGGGGCTGGCGCGGGTGGTGCCGGCGGTGGGGGAAGCGTCGGCATGCCGGACGCGATCGCTTCCGGCTTCGCGGACGCGATGGGACAGGCGCTTTGGGTTCCGGCTACGGTCGTCGTCATCGGCTTCATCGCTGTGATGTTCTTCGAGCGGAGGAAGTCCCGTGCGGAGAGGTGACTCGGCTTGTGCCGACTGATGTCACTGACAGTCGGGGCCGTCGGGATTCGTCGCGCAGTCCTCGTCGACGAGGTAACGGTGGAATCGGTAGACATCGATCGCCAGCTCGTTGCTCGCCACGTAGGCATAGCCGTCGATGGGAATCCACGGGCCGCCGTCGACCGAGAACTCACCGCTGAAGGTCGTCGTCATGCTGACAGTCGTCGGGCCGACCTTCTGGAAGTCGTGGCCGATGACCGGGTCGTCGCCGGGTTTCGGCTTCGATCCCTTCTTGGTCGTCGTCGCGCCGGTGCCGTCGCCGAAGTCCCAGTTGTACTTCTCGGGTGTGACTTTGACCGTGACGGCGTAGCCGAGGAGAGTCATGTCGATGTAACTGACATCGGCGTCGGTCCAGAACGCCGCGGGTTTGCCGATGACCGCCCAGTCCTTGGGCCATGCACTGATCTTGGGTGCAGGGATGTCGAACGTCTGGAACTGTGATTCGGGGATCTCGGTCGGCGGTTCCGGCCGAGCAGGACCCCCGCCTCCACCGCCGCCACCTGGCGGATCGGGAAGGTCCGCGCAGATGTAGCCGAGCTCTTCGTACACGCAGTCGGGCGGACCACTCCCGCCGCCACCGGAGCCCCCTCCACCGCCAGAGCCGCCGCCTCCGCTGCCTCCGCCGCCTCCGCTGCCTCCGCCGCCGTCAGATCCTCCTCCGCCTGAGCCGCCGCCACCACCTCCGGAGCCGCCGCCTCCCGGGCCAGAACCGCCACCTCCGCCGGGATTGTCTACCGAGCAGCTGTTGATGTTTCTCATGTCGCAACCGGGCCCAGAAGCAACTGCCCTGGCGGAACCAGTCACGACAAACACCAACATCAGGGCAAGTGCAGATGTCACGCGAATCCAACTCGGAGTTGATGCCTTCAACACGAGCGGTCCTTTAGTGTCTGAGCTGCGACCTTCCAACTTCCGTCTTCGTATGTGATCTCGTGCTCCATCGTTGCGAAATCCGACGTCAAAGTCGGAGTTTCGTTCTTCGGAGCTAGTGACCATTTGGTTAGATCAAAGCAAAACTGGACATTTACCCTTTCCGGGGAAGCGCTTCCCTGGATGCCGTCGAACTTCGTAACTGCTACCTTGGTGGGTTCCACGTTGCCGGTGAAAACATAGGACCCGTCCTCTATCACTTGCGAGTCGCCTTGAATCGATTCCAGGGCTTCGCCTCTTGCGTAGCGAGAGAATTCCTTCGTGGCTTCATAATCGCCTTTATAGGCTCGGTTGACCACTCGGAAGAACCCATCGAATGCCACCAGCGCCCCTTCCACCGCTTCTTTCTCCTCGTCGGTGAGGTCGAGGTCGGTGGTGTACTCGGGAACGGATGGCGAACTTGCCGTTTCTGATGGTTGCGGCGCTGGGAGCGTCGACGTGGGCGCGCTCACCGGAGAATTGTCAGCACATGCCGTTGTGAACGCGCTCAGGGCGACGATCGCAGCGACTGCAATCGACGCCCGACTGCGGCGTGTTCCACGCGCGCGATAAAACCAGGGTCGACGAACGGGTGTAGCGAATCCGGTTCTCATTCCACGCCTCTGTGGTCCGTGATTCCGGCACCGTCACTGTCCGGGTGCCCGGGAGCACCACATTATGCGAGTTCCCGCCGATTGAGAACAGATGAAGTTGAATCTGTGGATAACCCGCGCACGAGTCGAAGGGGCCCAACCGCCCGTTGCACCTCCCACCGATATGGCAGGCGCACGACGCCTCGCGACAAGAGCACGCGGCGACGCGCACATCTGTGGGGAGTAATCTTGACCGAGGACATGACCGTTGCGCGAGCGACAAGAGCGTGCGCACAATCCCTGCAAGATTGGTATCACCTGAACAATGACCGACCTGACGTGGATCCCGACTGAAGCCCCTTCGCTGAGCGCATTCCTCGGCTTCGACCTACAGCCCATTCCCGTCATCCCCGTCATCGCCGGGCTTGTCGCCCTCGCCTATACCTTTGGCTGGATCCGCCTGGCTGTGCAGGGTCGGCCGTGGCCGGCGTGGAGGGGGATCCTCTTCCTCCTCGGGTGTGCGCTGCTCGCCGCGACGATGGGCCTTGCGATCGAGGGCTACGGCCAGGTCATGTTCTCGGTCTTCATGTTCCAGCAGATGACGCTGATGATGGCGGTGCCGCCGCTGCTGCTCCTCGGCGCTCCAGGTACGTTGCTCCTGCGGTCGACGCCGCGCAATCTTCCCGGCCGGATGGTGCTCAAGACGGCGATCTTCGGACTGCGGTCATGGCCGGGCAAGGTGATCGTCCATCCTCTGTTCTCGATTCCGCTCTTCCTTGTCCTCTTCTACGGCCTCTACCTCTCGAACGCGGCGAGCTGGGTCTTCAACCAGGGGATCGGCGTGCACATCGGGCTCGAGCTCGTCTTCCTCTTCACGGGAATCGTGTTCAACGCGACCCTCATCCCCGCCGATCCGCTGCCGGTTCCCGAATCCCACGTCGTCCGCATCTTCCACTCCTTCATGGAGGCAGGCCTCCATGCGTTCTTCGGCGTCATCGTCATGATGGCGACCCTTCCGCTGGTCGATCGTTTCGCGCAACTCCCGCCGAGGTGGGGGATCGACCCGATGGAAGACCAGAAGCTCGCCGGTGGGATCGCGTGGGCCTACGGCGAAGGCCCTGCCGTTCTCATCCTCCTCATCATCCTCATCACCTGGTTCCGGCAGGAGTCGAAGAACAACGAGATCCGCGACCGCTCAGTTGCGGAGCACGGTGACAAGGAGCTCGACGCCTACAACGAGTACCTCAAGGGACTGGCTCGCGGAGAAGAGCGCGGCTGAGGCTCCGCTGGTCGTGTTTTGCCCCGGTGTCATCACCGGCGCGTAAGATCACCCGCAACCAGGCCGAACCCGCCGCGTCGATCAGCTGCAACCAAGCCGAACCGACCGCGTCGATCGGCCTCACGCCCCAGCCGACCGGGGACCACTGCTAAGGCGTTCGGAGAGTCACTGCGCACATTCGCCCCTGATCAGAAGCGCAGACCACCACACACCCAGCACACTTGAGAACAAGAACAGTTGACGAGGGATTCGAAGCGCATAGAACAGGAGTCAAATAATCGAACAAAAAACAAAGAAAACCATTGACAACACCGAAACACGTGTATACTAGGAGCATCAACACCGACGTTGATGAATGGACCAGGAGGCCATGACTCTCACCCCGGACCGCACCCCGAAGAAGCCGAAGCGCCACGCTCCGACTCCCTCGCAGGATGCGCCCGGGCCCGATGAGACGTCGACGAACCCCCGCAGGACACCCGCGGCTGATGGTCCACGTGACGAGGCGATCAGCGAAGAACTCCAGTCACTGCGCGACCAACTCGCCCAGGCCGGATTCGACCTCACCGGCCACCCCCTCGCCGACGACTTCGACGCCCTCGACCCCGTCACCACCAACGCCCCGGTCCCCGAGGACCCCGCATTCGACTACTTCTCCACCATCGATGACTCCGACATCGACCTCTTCGGACCTCGCCGAGACAACGGCGGAGAAGAGGCGGACGAGTGGCCCGGCGATGCTCCCTCACAGGACCCCGAACACCCGATCCCAGACGACACCGCCCATCCCGGCGACCTGCCCGCGACCGCCCGCAATGGCCAGTCACAGTCGGTGCCGTCGACTCCCGCGAACTCAACCAACACCCCGGGGCCCTTCGCTTCCGGCTCGTCGATCCCGCAGTCTCCTGATGACTCCACAACGTCGGTTCCCGTCGGCACCCCCACCACGGACACCTCGGAGACTGTCGGCACAGGCACCGTCGAGACGGCTGATGCTCCTGGGTGGGTGAGTCGCCACCCTCTGCTCACTGACACCGCGTGGGCGGACCTGTCGGGGTTCGCTCCGGAAGTCACGACCAGCATCACCACCCTCATGGACTTCAGCACCGGGCTGCGCTCCTTCGACCGGCCCATGGGCCCGGATGAGGCTCTCCTGCTCATCGATGGCACCGAGGCCCTGTCCCGGATCACCGAGGCACTCTCCACCCTGGCACTGTCCGTCTACGAACGCGTCGGAACACCAACTGACACAGGAGCCAAGGACACGAAATCCCTCATCCGCGACCGGCTCAACCTCACCCCGACCGAAGCGAACCGGCGTACCGAGTTGGCGAAGAACCTCGGGGGCAGGGTCGATACCACCGGACAAGCCCTGCAACCGTTGTGTCCGGAAGTCGCCGAAGGCCTCCATGCGGGCATGCTCTCGGCCGGGCAGGCGAAAGCCATCGATGACTGCCTTGATGACCTGCCCGCCTGGGTGTCAGCCGAGCAGCGGGCGGATGTGGAGAAACGCCTCGTCGACTACGCACCCCAGGTGCGGGTGAAGGATCTGCGGGGCATCTTCGACCGGATGCTTGCCTATATTGATCCCGACGGGGCCAAACCTCGTGAGGAGACCCCGCGCACGGACTATTCGGTGACGATCCGGCCCAAGCGCAACGGGGACTGGGTGCTCGGGGGACTGCTCGACCCGGTGTCCGGGGCGGCATTGAACGGGTTGCTCACCTCCCGCATCCACTCAGCCACCCCCGACGGTACCGCCGGCGGTGCCGGTGTCGGTCACAGCAACGCTGACGCAGACCAGGGCGACGCGCCTCTGGCAGGCGAGAATGCCTCGAAGACCGCGCCCCCCGGGTGCTCCGGCGCATCGACAGACGGCAGTAGTGCTGCTGGGGGCCAAGATGCGCTCTTCGAGATTGTCGATCAGGTCCTCCACGGGGAGCTCCATGATGCGCCTCTGCCGATCCCGCAGGCACCCCCAGACTGGGCAGTCCCGCCTGCCACCGACGACTCCTACACGCTCGGCAACGGTGACGGCGACGGCACGGGTTCTGCCACTTCGGCCGGAATCACCGATCCGACCAACACCACAGGCGGCGTGGCTACCGGTTTCCCGGTTGGTGTCGGGGTGCGTGAGGACGGCACCCCGGTCGACCTCACCGGGCAGCGGCCTTCGGCGCGGGCGTGGATCTATGAACGCTTCGCGACCCTGATCTCTCGGATCAGCATGGACCAGGCCGGTACCGGGTCGCCTTACGCTCTCGTGGTGACCGCGACCGCTGAGGATCTCGCTCTCCGGACTGGGGAGGGCACGACCGGGGTCGAGACCCTGATCCCGATCCACGAACTGGCCACCAACGGGCTCAACGGGGACGTGTTCTTCCACCTCATGAGTGAGACCGCGCACACGATGCAGGTGATGACGGAGAAACGGTTCGCGAACAAGAAACAGGTCGCGGTCATCACCGCCCGTGACAAGGGGTGTACGTTCCCCGGGTGTGATGCGCCCCCGGGGTGGTGCGAGGCCAACCATGTGGTGCCCTGGGCCAGGGGTGGGAAGACGACGATCAACAATCTGGCTCTGGCCTGCAGTGCCCACCATCACCTGTTGGATCGCTCCGACTGGGAGATGCTCATGCTTCTGGATGGGCGTCCGGCGTGGAGACCACCGGCGTCGGTGGATCCTGCCCGACGACCACTGTTGCATCCGCGGTTCCTGGCCGAGGAGATCATCGCGTCTCTCTTCGACGACCACCCTGACGAGTCCGGGCCCAGCATGGAGAACTCCGACGGTCTCGCGGCGGAGTCCGTGGATGAGCGCAACAGGTCTGACGGGGACGAGGCCGGCAGTAATGACTGGCCGGACGCGGCTGGGTGAGAGGGCACAGCCCTGCCTGCAGTCGATTCTGGGCACAGCCCGGTCCCCAGGGGAGTGCCGGTCAGTGTCGAACTATTTCTTCGCTGCTTTCGCTGCGGCCTTGGCCTGCTTCTTGAACGCCCGGACCTCCTGGAGGGTGTCCTCGTCGACAACATCAGCGATCGAGCGGCGACTGCCCTCGGTGCCGTAGTCACCAGCGGCCTCACGCCACCCCGACGCCTGCAGACCGAACTGCTTGCCGAGGAGAGCGAGGAAGATCTTCGCCTTCTGCTCCCCGAATCCCGGGAGCTTCTTCAGCCGCTTGAGCACCTCGGCACCCGTCGGATCCCCGCTCGTCCAGATCGCTGAGGTATCGCCGTCGTAATCATCGACGATCGCCTCGGCGAGCTTCTGCACTCGCGCCGCCATCGACTTTGGGAACCGATGCACAGCCGGCTTCTCGGCGAACTTCTCGAGGAACTCATCCGGGTTCATCTCAGCGATCTCATGCACATCGAGCTTGCCGAGTCGGTCGGCGAGCTTCGCCGGACCTGCGAAGGCGACCTCCATCGGCACCTGCTGGTCAAGGAGCATTCCGGTGAGCAAGGCGAAGGGGTCATCGGCGAGGAGTTCGTCGGACTTCGGATCACCTGAGAGAAAGACGGTAGTCATCTCCCCATATTCGCATGTCCCGTGGCGACCTGCCATTGTCCGATTCGCAACATGGGCAGCCGGCGGCCGTGACCGCGGGTCTGGCAGATCGCGATTCGATCGAGCTCGACTTTTTTGGGAGGACAACCTCGACTTTCCCTGCGAAGAGAACTCTGCCGCTTCCGGCCGAAGAGGCATAAGGTGGACTCGCAACCGACGCGAGAGAGGGCGGCGTGACATGAGTGAAGCGGTCGAGTACTTCGAAAGCGAACAGAACGACAACCGTGTCAGCACAGGGGTCTACAGGCTCAGGCTCGAGGTGCGAGAGGACGAGGACTTCGCCCAGAAGGGCATGGTCGAGATGACTGAGGACGGCACAGAGCTCATGCCGCGAGAATTCGTCGTCCACTATGAGACTCGCGAAGATGCCGACGATGCCTACAGCCGGATCGCCGAGGTGCTCGGCGACGACGAGACCATCCACTTGGAGAAGCGCAACGGCACCGGGCAGTTCACTGAGTGGATCCAGCTCGAGCCCGAAGACTTCTATGTCGACCCCGGTTCGGACAGTTGAGGTGAGACGCGTTGATGATCTGCCCGTGCTCGGGAATGCCCCCAGGAGCCAGCTTCGAAGACTGCTGCCGGCCCGCCCTTGATGGTCAAGTGTGGCCCACCACCGCCGAGGCGCTCATGCGTTCGCGCTTCACCGCCTTCAGCCTGAAGAACGCCGACCACCTGTTCCGCACGTGGCACCCTCGCACGCGACCGACCGATCTCGGAGTCGACGACCTGGTGACATGGACCCGACTCGATGTTCTCGGCACGACCGCCGGCGGCGAAGACGACGGCACGGGAACGGTCCACTTCCGTGCCCACTATCGAGACAGCCTCGGCGAACACGTGCTCGAGGAGAACTCGTCGTTCGCCCGTCGCGCGGGCCGTTGGCTCTACCTCGGACCCGCCGACGGGTGAACGACGCTCCAAGCGTCGCGCTCCAAGCGCTGGCGCAGCCGCTATACTCGGACCCAGTGGCGCATCCGACGCCCAGCCGCGGTCTGACACCCCAGCCTGCAGACCATTCGGCGAAGGGGAGCGAATCCTCGGATCGTCCTGTCAGTGGTGAATTCCTGACCGGGCATCGAGCTGGGGCGAAGCTCGGTCGAGCAAGGATCGACCACGATGACCAAGAACAGCGACTTCAAGAGCCTCATCCGCGCCCGCATGGCCGAGACGGGGGAGAACTACACGTCCGCTCGCGCGGCACTGCTCACCGAGAACCTCGTGAGGCAGACGGAAGCGCCGGACCTCGAAGCCCAAGCCGCCCTCGAGCGCTACAAGAACAAGGTCCGCGCGACCTTCGTCAAGGACGGTGCGTTCACCGCCATTCCCACCAAGCGCCGTGCCCTCGTCGTCCTCCTCCTCGACATCCGCGCGAGCCTCGACGCGGACCGGGTCTATACGGAGAAGGAACTCAATGCGCACCTGGGTCGGTTCCACCCGGACTTCGCCCGCCTCCGACGCGAACTCATCGACTACCGGTACCTCGAACGCAACGCCCACACCGGGGAGTACTGGATTGCCGCGGAGTTGCCGGAGAGGCGCGGGTTCATGATCGAGGAGGCAGGAGTGCTGGAGGACTCCGTTCGCTGATGCGCGGGCACAGCTGGGGCACCAGTGAGCTCGGATGGCGCGGCTGAACCGTCGTCTTGCGTCCCTGGTGAGGGAAGGGTTCCCTCCTGCACTGTCTGAGTCGATCCGGTGAAACGGTGCCGCCGATTCGGATGGCAGTCCGGCCGCTTGGACGCGTATCCTTGGAATCCCGACGGCCCGAACCCCGATGGATCGATTCCCGAGGGACGGAGCCCGTCGGACAGAATCCCGACGGGACGAACCCCGCGGGACCGAACTTCGACGGATCGATCCCCCGCTGGACCGCGAGCCGCTGACCTTAGAAGGAGATCCCATGAGCCAGGCCTACCACGCCGATTCGTCCGACCTCACCGACAAGGAGATCCTCACCTGGGACACCTTCGGACAGTCGGCCAGGGAGCTCGCCCAGACCATCGCCGACTCCGACTACGATCCCGAGATCGTCATCGCGATCGCCCGCGGCGGACTCCTTCCCGCCGGTGCACTGGCCTATGCCCTGGGGCTGAAGCTCTCCGACGCCATCAACGTCGAGTTCTACACCGACGTCGAAGAGACTCTGCCCGACCCGATCCTGCTTGCCCCGATGCTCGACATCGACGCGATCAAAGGCAAGAAGCTCCTCGTCGTCGACGACGTCGCCGACTCGGGTCGCACGCTCGCCCTCGTCCTCGAACTTCTCAAGAAGAACGGCGCCGAGGCCCAGTCCGCGGTCATCTACGCGAAGTCCGCCTCCATCGTCGACCCCGACTTCGTCTGGAAGCGCACCGACCAGTGGATCGTCTTCCCCTGGTCTGCCGAACCCCCGGTCCAGCCCTCGCGCTGACCCGCCGAGGATGAGCGCACCCTTCGACATCCCCGCTCCCTGCGGACGGGTACGTGCGACGGTCGACGGCACCGTCGTCCGCGCCCGCGGCATCCGCTATGCGAGGGCCGAACGGTTCGCCCACCCCGTCGACGAACCCGCCGTCGACGTCATCGACGCCACGAGGCCAGGTCCCGCGAGCCCCCAGCACCGTGTCGATCCCAACGCCGACATCAGCTTCGACCAGATCGGCGGACTGAGCACCAGCGAAGACTGCCTGCGGCTGAGTGTGACGATGCCGATCGACACGCCGCTGACCGGAGACGGTCCAAGACTGCCCGTACTCGTATGGATCCACGGCGGTGCGTACGTCACCGGGGCAGGCGACGCCGAGATCTACGACCCGCACACCCTCGTCGACGAACAGCACATCATCGTCGTCTCCGTCACCTACCGCCTCGGCGTGCTCGGCTACCTGGGCCAGGGCAGACCCGAGCACTCCAATCTCGGACTGCTCGACCAGATCTCCGCGCTTCGGTGGGTGCAGCGCAACATCGCCGCCTTCGGAGGCGATCCCGACAACGTCACCCTCGCCGGGCAGAGTGCCGGTGCCGACGCGTGCGCCCATCTCATGATCGCCGAGGCGACCGGCGGCCTGTTCTCGCGCGTGATCATGGCCTCCGCCCCCTTGGGGCTCTCCGGCGGCACCGACTCGATGAACTGGGCCATGGCGAAGGTCGCAGCCCGCATCCCCGACGGCGCGACCGTCTCCGAGATCCTCGCCGCTCAGGACGAGGTGCACAAGGCCGCTCTCGTCGGAGGACTCCACGCCGGCATGTGCTTCGGCGTCCACTACGGCGACTACCCCCTGCCGTCCCGCTCCGAGGCGGCAGCGGCATGGGCGCGGGAAGCGCCGAAGTACGACGTGCTCATGACCCGCACCGAACGCGAGATCGCATTCTTCGCCGGCTTCGTTCCCGCCTTCCACCGCCTCCACGACCGCAGGCTCACCTCGCCGATGCTCGAATCCCTCATCTCGGGCATCACCTCGGCGGTCTACACCCGAGCGGCCAAGGAATTCTACGACCGCCACCGGATGGCCGGCGGTCAGGGCGCCCGCCTCCTCATCGTCTCCCGCGGCGACGGCAGCTTCTTCGACGCGGCCCACTCCGGAGACCTGCCGTTGCTCTTCCCCGGTCCGGTCTGGGACTCGAGCTTCCTCAACTACGGTGTCGCCGCCGAGGTGGCCGGCCCCGAGCTGCGGAGGATCTGGGGCCGTTTCGCGACCTCGGGATCCCTTCCGCGGATCGCGGTTCCAGGACTCATCGACATCCTCGGGTGAATGACCGGTCTCGACCCCCTCGGTCGATCCGAGTCAGGTCGACGTGCTTGATGAATGGCGCGGGTCGACAAGTTCAGAGGCGCGGCAGCACAGCGACCATGCGACCCGGACGACCGGGTCCTGCCGATAGGAGTGCCTCCGTAGCGTCGATGAGAGCGCCTCCGTGACGCGCCTGCACCTCGAGAACCATGTACCCTGAGGTGTCACAGTTGGAAAGGCAGCCTGCCGACCACCGAGTGCGGAGTTCGGAGTCTGTGCTGTCGTGCCGGTCGGGCTGCCGAGCCCGTCGGACTGCTGAGCCCGTCGGACTGCTGAGTCGCAGGGCTGGATTCGAACGCCGCGCACAGTGAAGTGGGCATTGGACCCGAGGTGGCTCGGGCGGCCCACGGGGGCTCGAGCAGCCCGAGGTGGCTCGGGCGGCCCACGGTGGTTCGGGCAGCCCGTGGTTGCTCAATCGGCCCGTGGTTGCGCTATCGGCCTATGGCGGCTGAGGCGGCCCGGGATGCCCTTGCCGGCTCAGGCGGCAGCGGCGCAATCGGCCTATTGCGGCTCAGGCGGCCCGTGGCGACGTGAACGCCGGCATCAGGGTTGTGGGCCCCAACACCGAACCCAACACTTTCCCAACGCCGAACCCATCCATTCGGCCAGGGTCGAAACGTCCGCAGATTCCTAGACTCGAACCGTTGCTTCATGCTGTTCGAGGAGATCGTTGAGAAACCCGCAGAAGAACCGGCTCACCCGGGCCGGGATCACCATCGCCGCCGTCCTGATCACCGTATTCTCCATCGTCCCCGCAGCACAGGCGACATCCCCCTCCGAGGCCCCCATCCCCGCCGAGGCCCCCACCTCGGCATCAAACCTCGCCCAGGCAGCGCCGCCTGCGACCGGCGATGTCCCGTCGAACAAGGACAGCGCGCCGACCGACGGCGAGACCCCAACGAAGGACGACGCTCCGGCGAAGGACGATGCTCCAGCGAAGAGCGAGACTCCCGCGAAGAGCGACGCGTCAGAGGGGAAGGACTCTCCGGAGAGCGGCAGACGCGCCACATCCCCGAAGTCCGTCGCGCCTCAATCGGTTCCCAGCGCCTCCGGCGACAACGCCGTCATCACCGTCAAGGTCGGCGGTGACCGCACCAGCGAGACCACCGTCAAGGGACTCCAGGGCGTGAAGCTGCGCCTCTACTCTGACCGCTCAGGAAGCATCGGCAGCCCGCTCAGCGAGACCTGGGCGTCATGCACCTCCGACCGCGACGGCGACTGCTCGTTCACCGTTCCCCAGACCAACCGGAAATGGGTCTGCTCGCTCCTCGTCTTCTGTGGGTGGGAGAACCAGGCCAACCGCGACAAGCGATTCTGGGTCGTCCAGGAATCCGCTCCCGAAGGGTGGAGCGCCAACGACCGCCTCATCGTCGGCACCTCATCGAACCACTCGAGCGAACGCTACGCCTTCCGCACCGGAACAGAGCTGCGCAATGGACAGACATACCGCTCGGGTGACCAGTTCATGAACACCGGCCGCCGCAACATCACGACGAATTCGACGGGCACCTGGCAGAACACCCGCCGCAACCCCGCCCTGCAGGTCTCATGCTCGGCCGGCCTCCGTGTCGCCCTCGTCCTCGACCTCTCAGGTTCCGTGTCGAACTCCGGCGCCCTGGGCACCCTCAAGGACGCGTCGAAGGGTATGGTCGACGCGCTCAAGGGCACGAGCTCGTCGATGGCCCTCTACACCTTCTCCAATGACTCGCCGCGCAGCAACACTGACGACGGCCGCAACTGGCCGTCGATGTCGATCGACCCAGGCAGCAACGCCGAGACGATCAAGTCCCGCATCGACGCCTACGCCACAGGCGGCGGCACGAACTGGGACAGCGCGATGTGGGAGGTCGCCAACACCGCAGACCCCTACGACCTCGTCGTGGTCGTCACCGACGGCATGCCGACCTACTCGATCAACAACACGAGCAACGCCGACTCCAACGGCTCGACCACCAGTTTCGACGAGATCGAATCAGCAGTCTTCTCCGCCAACGCCGTCAAGGCCAAGGGCAGCCGTGTCATGGCCGTCGGCGTCGGTGAGGGAGTCTCGAGCGGCGGAGCCAACCTCGCAGCGATCTCCGGCGGCACGAAGTACACCACCGGCGAGTCGATCAACGACGCCGACTACTTCCAAGCCGGGTGGGAGGAGCTCGCCGACCTCATGGCGAGCATGGCCAAGGGAGCGACGTGCCGTGCCGACATCGAGATCGATAAGAAGACCCTCGCCTACGGAGCCGCAAGCCCGAGCCCCGGCGGTGCGGGATGGACCTTCTCAGCCACCGCCTCGGCGCCGGGAACCCTCGCCCCGGCCCGGCAGCAGACGACCGGGGACACGTCGACGGTCGACTACCAGGTGAAGTTCTCCACCCCGAAGCCCGCAAGCGCCTCGAAGGTGACCATCGAGGAGCTCCTCAGCGACAAGCAGACCGCTGAGGGGTGGAAGCTCGACGGCGCCGAATGCCGCATCAACGGGAAGAAGATCTCCGTGACCGCGGACAGCATCGGCTTCGACGTCACCGCCGGCGACACGGTCAAATGCACCGTGACGAACAAGCAGACGCTCGTACCCGGCATCTCGATCGAGAAGAAGGCGTGGGACACCCCGACCGCAGCGGGACTCGACGGGGCGAAGGAGATCCCCGCCGGTGACTCGGTCCCAGACGGCACGACCGTGACCTGGACCTACCTCGTGACGAACACAGGCAAGACCCCCCTCGACGGCATCACCGTCGTCGACGACAGACTTCCCACTTCCTCGGTGAAGTGCCCGAAGACCCGCCTGAATCCAGGCGAATCCATGACCTGCTCCGCCTCTGGCGCAGTGAAGTAGAACCGATACACGACAACAGGAGAGAATCGTGAAGAAGCAGACCCTCGGAATCATCGCCGGAGCAGCTGGAGCAGCCCTGCTCCTCGGCGGCGGAACCTTCGCCCTCTGGACCGACAGCGCCGAGGCCGACGGCGGCCAGATCACCGCAGGTAACCTCGACGTCGCCGTCACCGGCTCCGCTTGGCAGGACATCTCGGCCGACCGCCCCGACAACCCGCACGACATCGACCTCAAGACCTTCAAGATCATCCCGGGCGACACCGTCCAGGGCACGTACGGCGTCGACGTCGGACTCGAAGGCGACAACATGGTCGCGAAGCTCAAGCTCGCCGGCGGCGGCCAGCTCGAAGGCGCTCTCGCCGAGGGTCTGAGCCTCAAGTACAGCGTTCAGGACGCCGCGGGCAAGGAGATCGCGACCGGTGACAACGCCGGTGTCGAGGTCTCCCTCGTCTCGTCCGACAACACCGCTCCCGGGGGCACCCAGGTGGCAGCGGGCACGGTCGTCGACGGCACCGCCGACTTCAACGTCGTCGTCACCGCCGAATTCGCCAAGGACACCCCGAACCGCGAGCTCGTCCAGCAGCAGGCTGCTCTGGCCGGCTCGAACATCCAGCTCCAGCAGGACCGCTGAGCAGACTGAACACCGCCGAGGCGGCTGAGACACGAGGTTGATGAGAATGGCGCGGCACTCCCGGACTTCAGGATTCGCACGCGGACTGCGGTCCGGGGTGTTCGCCATCCTCCTCCTCGGTCTCCTCGGCCTCGTCGTCGCCGTGGGCGTCGTGCCCAAGGTGATGAACGGTGCGGCCCTGACCGTGCTCACCGGGTCGATGGAGCCGACGTACGAACCCGGCGACATCGTCGTCTCGGTGCCGCAGGAGCAGTACCGCATCGGCGATCCGGTGACCTTCCAACCCCGGTCAGGCGACCCGATGCTCATCACCCACCGAATCGTCGCCGTCACCGACACCGACGAGGGCCGGACCTTCGTCACCCGCGGGGACGCCAACGGCAGCGACGACGCCCCCATCGTCGAAGCCCAGGTGATGGGCAAGGTCCTCTACTCGATCCCCAAACTCGGCTACGTCCAGCAGGCCGTCGGGGGCAACACGGGACTGCTGGTGGCCGGCATCGGCGTTCTTCTCATCGCCTACGCCGCTTTTGCGTTCGTCTCCGCGGCCGTGGACCGGCGCCGGAAGACGACGGCTTCCCAGGCATCCGCGGCAGGCGATGATGCGGCGCCCGCGATGAGCAGCGCTGCCGTGGGATCCGCGGGCAGCAGCGCTGAGACACACAGCACCGAGGCATCCGAGACGGAGGCGAGATCATGACGACGAGGACCAGCTGGCGCCTGCCGCTCCTGGCCACCGCAGTCCTCATCGCGGGCACGGCCGCCGGCGGCGGCACCATGGCCCTGTGGAAGACCGCAGGCAACACGGCGCCGGCAGCGATCATCGCCGGCGACCTCGACGTCACTGCGGGGGAGACCACGTGGACGGAGACGTCGAGCGATGTCGCGAACTCCGGCCGGACGATCGACCCGGAGACCTTTCTCGTCCGCCAAGGCGACACCGTGGAGATGACCCAGGACTTCACCACGCGCATCGAAGGCGACAACATGTCCGCCCGGATCGCCGTCGACTGGGCCGAACCCGCTGAGCTGCCCGAGGGCGTCACCGCGGACTACACAGTTCTCGACTCGACGGGCACCCGCCTCGGCGAGCCCACCCCCGTCGGCTCGGATCTCGTCCTCGACGAGAACCGACTGGTGACCGGCAACGACGGACGCACCGATGACTTCTCCGTGGCAGTCACCCTCGACTTCGCCGATATGAGCGACCGCGTCGGGGCCGAGAGTCCCGTCCAGGTGGCCGACCTCGGCCGCTTCACCTTCACCCTCGACCAGGTGCGGGAGCCGGGAGCGCGCCCGTGAAGTCGAACATCTCACTCAAGAACACCCTCATCCTCAGTCTCGCGGCAGTGCTCGGCATCCTCCTCGGCATCGGCGGCGGCACACTTGCCCTGTGGAGCGACAACGCCTCCGGGACCGGTGAGATCTCCAGCGGCTACGAGTACTTCGCCGCGGGTCGAGTCGATGACACGCAGGCGGCAAAGGGCAAGAAGGCCTCGGTCAGCCTCGGCGCCGCCGAAGCCGAGACGCTGCTCAAGGACGGCGAGGTCGCTGTTGCGCTGCAGACGGACTCGCTCAGCCAGGGCAACAAGGGCCTGCGGTACGAACTCACCCCACCGGATTGGTCCGGAGGCATCTTCGGTGCCTCCGATGTCAGCGTCTTCCGGGTGAGAGCACCGAGCGAGTGCACGGTCGCGAACACCCCGACCACCGCGCAGGACCTCCGGTCGACCCCGGTGAGCGCTGAGTACTCCGAGACCACCGATCCGACGATCGAGTACTGGTGCGTGAGCGCGAAGCTGAAGGACAACGGCGAGGTCGGACAGTACGAGAACACTGCGACCGTCACCGCAGAGGATCCCGCCGGGACGAAGGTCGAGGCGAAGGATTCGTGGAACGCGAAGATCCGTCTCGGGCTCGACCCGAAGCAGGAGCCGAACCGGGACATCGTCTTCGAGTACGAGACCTTCCGTCCGGGAGGTGTCGGCCGGTGAGACTCGTCCGCACCCTTCTTGTCGCCCTCCTCGCCGTCCTGATCCCCGGGGCTCCGGCCCTCGCGGCAGACAGCAGCAGAGCCATCCAGATGTCCTGGGACGGCAGTGCCTACAGCGACACGACGACCGAGAGCTTCGTCGGGTTCCCCGTCACCGTCCCCGGTGACTCCACGTCGCGCACTCTCACGGTCCGCAACGATGGCCCTACCGGCGGCACTCTGCGGGTGAGCATCGTCAACGTCGACCTCCTCGAGACTCCGATCGCCGATGAGTTCTACGACGACCTCCGCATCACCTGGAACCGGGGATCCTCCTCGATCAGGGAGCTCGATTCCGCCGGTACGACGCAGGTCATGGAGATCCCGCTGGCCAAGGGTGCGACGAATCCGGTGACCATCGGCTACGACTTCCCGGTCGAGGCGACATCGGGCAACAGGTCGAATGTGGGTCTCCGGCAGGGTAGCTTCGATGTGCTCCTCGAACTCGGCGGTGATGACGCCGAGGCGGACGACAGCCCCGACTCGAACGCCGGGTCGAACGCGGTGGATGATTCGAGCACGGACTCGAGTGCGACGGCTGATTCGGACGCGACTGCGGAGTCGGATGCGACGGCGGGCTCTGACTCGACAGCCGATGCTGCCTCCTCCGACGCGTCAGCGGATACCGACGGCGCCTCCGGTTCGAGCTCTGCCTCCGCAGGAGCGAGCGCTGACGCCGATGTCGCAGCGAACGGAGAGTCGTCGGCGAACGGCTCTGCCGTGGTCGGTGACGGCGGGGGCGACCTGCCGCGCACCGGTGGTGCGATGTGGTGGCTCGCCGTCGTCGGTGCGATCCTCGCCGGCGTCGGTGCGGCACTCGTGCGCACCGTCCGCCGCCGCGACTGAGGCACCCGCAGCGACTGAAGCACCCGCCGCGACTGAAACACCCGCAGCGACTGAAACACCCGCAGCGACTGAGGCATCCGTAGCGACTCAGGCACCCGTCGCGACCACGTCACCCGGTCCAGCCTCCCGCATACCGCCTGCCCCGCGCGGCGCCTGGTCAGTCCCCGACGGCGATGCCCGATTCGTGGAACACGGCGGCGACCTGGCTGCGTCTGCTCAGCTCGAGTTTCCGGAGCACGTTCGAGACGTGATAGCGGACCGTGGCAGGGGCGACGAAGAGCTCGGCGGCGATCTCCTGATTGCTCCGCCCCTGTGCGAGCAGACGACTGATCTCCCGCTCACGCGCGGTGAGCGAGGAGAGGAGATCCCGCTCCGCCTGCGACACCGAGCCGAGGACGTCGCGGATGCTCGGCAGATAGGCCGCCGCGCCGATCCGCCGCACCGTCGCCAGGGATCGCTCGAGCATCGTCCGCGCCCGCGCCCGCTGGCCCTCGGCGATGAGGAACGTTCCGTAGTCGCGGAGGGTGAGCGCGTGGGGGAGTGGGAAACGGTCGTCCCCGACCGCCTCGTCGAAGAGTCGGGCCACTTCCTCCGCGCCGATCCGATCGGGGGAGAGGCCCGCCCGCTCGACACCTGCCCGTGCCTCCTCGCTCCCGGCCCCGGCGGTGCCGAGGAACCCGGAGAGCAGCCTGGCCTGCGCCCATTCGAGTGATCCCCAGTACGGCTGCCACCCCCGGCCCCGCTTGTCGATGAGGGTGCCGATGAGCTCGGCAGCCTCGCCGAGGCGTTCGAGGTCGATGAGCGCATGAGTCCGATAGTTGAGGAACCCTCGCTGGGTGCCGACGAGCGAGCGCACCCTGTGCGGGGCCGAGGCGTCGATGACGCCCTGCGGATCGCCGGCGGCCCGCGCCCGCTCGCACTCGGCGTTGACGATCATGTCAGCGGCGTACGGCTGCCAGGCCAGACTCGTCTGCCGGTCCGTCTGCGCGTCGAGGTCGATGAAGTCGGGCACCCCGCGGACCGCATTCACCCACGCCTGCAGGCCGCTCAGCGGCAGCCTCGTCTCGACGTCGATCGTGCTTCCGCTCGACTCCGTGGCGAGTTCGACGAGCTCGGCCGCCTCATCGAGCGATCCGAGCAGCGAGGTCGTGTGCGCGTGGATCAGCCGGACCGTGCCCTCTCCCCATGTGCGTCCCACCTGCTCGAGGAGGTCGACGGCGGTCGCCGCCAGCGAACGGGACCGGTTGATCTCACCGATCATCATCGCCACGATCGCGAGCGGCGTGAGCGCATCCACCTTGTGCGGCGACGGCGGGAGGGCGAGGACCTGCGGCACAAGGTCATCGAGCATGCCGGAGACGGTGACGGCATCGGAGACGACGACGGACTGGAGCATCGTCAGGGTATCCAGGAGCACGAGGACCGGTCCGGGGGCGACCATCCACGCGAGATCGGGATCGCTCACCTCCTCCGGTGTCTCCGGTCCGCGGGCGATGATCGCCTTGGCCTCGGCGACGACAGCAGGCAGCTGGTCGTAGTCCTGACTGCGGATGACCTCGACGACGGAGAGGAAGCCGGCATAGGCCTGCAGGGTGCGCACATCGGCATCCGCGTGCTCGAGCGCGAGGAACTTCGCCAACCGCGCCCGGGGGAACTCCTGGTCCTTGCGGTAGGCCATGATCGTGAGCATGATGCACTCCCTCACCGGTGTCTCCGGCAGGGCTTCGAACTCGGGGGCGAGGTCGAAGAGCGAGTACACGGTCTTGTTCTCCATATTGATGAGGCCGAGCCGGATGAGGAGCGCATCCCGGTCGCTGCCGGTCGCCAAGTCGAGGCTGCGCCGGAGCACATCGTTGATCGTCGCATAGCTGCGTCTGACCACGGCGTCGTCGATGAACTCCCGGACCGCCTCGGCGAGTTCCGGACTCCATTCGGCGGCCCCGCTGAGCGAATACCACATCCTCCGGAACCCCTGCGCGCTCGGTGCCAGGGCCCGGTAGATCGCCTGGGCCCGAGCGCGCGGGAGCATCTGCCGCACCGCGTGGGCGATGAGCGAATGCCGTGGGGACACCGTCGAACCGAACCCGGACTCCGTGAGCACGGAGGCGGCGACAGCGGGACCGATCTCGACGTCCTCGCCGAGGCGGTCGGCCACCTCGGCGACGGTCGTCGGTCTGGTCTCCGGACCCGCACAGCAGACGATCTCCACGGCCGCCTTCGCGGCGGGCGGCAGCATGTGGAACGGTCCGAGAAGGGGGTTGCGCGCCGGTTCGACGCCGCGGATGGGGATGTCCCAGAGGAGGTGGAGCTTGTTGCGCTCCTGCGGGGTGATGCGGCGGAAGATGCTGTCGATGCCGAGGAACGACCCGCCCGTCGAATTGCGCAGCGTCTCGGCGGTGAACGGGGAGATCGACGCCCCGAGCACGTCGACGGCCAGGGCCCGGATCTCCTCGACGCTGAGCGGCTCGAGGACCTTCGTGATCCCTCCAGGGGTCGATTCGGCGAGATCGGCGAAGAACGTCATCGCGGTCGAATCCATGTCGGGCAGTCGTGCGGCGACGACGATGAAGAGTCCCTGTCGCATCACGCGCGGCACGATGTAGCGGAGCACCAGCCGGGATTCGATGTCGATCCACTGGGCGTCGTCGACGATGATCGTCCGCAGTCGGCCGTCGCCCTTGTCCATGAGCCCGAGCAGGATCTCCCGGGCGATCTCCATCGGCGGACGAGTCGGATCGATGATCGGAAAGGGAGCGGCGCAGGTGCTCAGGAGCCGTTCGATGAAGCTGTACGGGATCTCCTTCTCGAACTCGTCGGCGGTGGCGAAGCAGACCGTCGACGCTGCGATCATCCGCTCGCCGATCGCGCGCAGCAGCCAGGTCTTGCCGGTCCCCGCGTAGCCGGAGACCATGAAGAGCAGGCCGTGCTCGGTCACGGCCCGTGTGCAGGTGTCGTCGACCAGGCGGTCGCGTGCTCTGATGGGGCTCAAAGTCACTTCGGGATTCCTTTGTGGGTGGGGAGTGCTGCCCCTCCATGATCGGACATCGTTCACAACAGATGCTGTCAGTCATGATGTGAGGCGCAACTCGTTATTCGACCGTAATAGATGGTGAGGTCCGCGCGCTACGCTGAGTCCATGGACTCAGCCCAGATCTCGGCGGCTCGCATGATCTCCTCAGGTCTCGTCGGGTCCGATGCCCTCACCCTCGCCGAGGCGGTCCGTCGGCTCGCGTGCGTGCAGGCCCAGGCGCTCGGCGGGGCGCTCGTCTCCGTGGCGCTGCGCACGCAGACCCGGGACCTCGCCGAAGTGCGGGCGGAGATCGAGGCCGGATCGATCGTGCGCACGTGGACCCAGCGCGGCACGGTCCACCTCACGACTGCCGAGGACGTCGGGTGGATCCTCCGCCTCACCGCGCCGCGGCGGTGGAAAACCGAAGCCACCCGGCGGGCCCACTTCGGCGTCGACGAACCGCTGCTCGAGACCGCCGCCGCCCTCGTGGAGGCGGCCATCGCCGACCGCGGCCCGCTCAGCCGGGAGGACCTCGTCGCCAGCCTCGCCCCGCTGATGACAGGAATCTCCGAGGACGAGGAGTACGGACGACAGCGGCACCTCATCACCAACCTCTCGATGCAGGGTCTGCTCATCCAGTCCGGGTTCGTGCCCGGGCGCGACGAACTCGCCTTCGCCCTGCGCGATCCCTCCGCCGACACGGCCGTCGACACCGAGTCCGCCCTCGTCGAATGGATGCGCCGCTACGTTCTCGGTCACGGACCGGTCACCGTCGACGACGCAACCCGATGGACGGATCTGCCCAAGACCCCGATCCGCGCCGACCTGGCCTCACTCGTCGACTCGGGCGACATCGCGGCCGTGACGATCGACGACGTCGAACACGTCCAGGCCCCCGACCTCGAGGACCGCCTGTCCGTCTGGGAGGACGCCGCCCACGCGCTCACCCTGCTGCCGGGATTCGACGAGCTCATCCTCGGCTACAAGGACCGCAGCTGCACCCTCGACCCCGGCCACGAGCGCGCCGTCGTCCCCGGCGGCAACGGCATGTTCAAGAACACCGTCGTCGAGGGCACACGCGTGCGCGGCACGTGGAAGCGCTCACCGAAGAAGAGCGGCCCGCGCGTCCTCGTCGACCCCTTTCCGGGGGAGACGATCGACGCGGAGCGAGTCGACGCCGTCGCGAGCACCCATCCGGCGTTCGTCTGAGGGTTCGTCCGAGAGTTCGTTCAAGAGTTCGTTCAAGGAGGAGCAGGCACATGCGCATCGGGATCATCGTCAACCCGGTCCACGCCCGGACGCACCGCGCCCACCACCGCCTCGTCGGTCTGCTCACCGCACTCGACATCCGATACCGCACCACCTCGACGACCCCGGAGGCCCCCGGGTCACGGCAGGCGCAGGACCTCGTCGACTGGGGCGCCGAGGCGGTCGTCCTCCTCGGCGGGGACGGCACCCTCCGATCCGCCGCCCCCGTCCTCGCGACCGCAGGGGTCCCCGTCCTCGTCGTCCCCACGGGCACAGCCAATGTCTTCTCCCGCGGGTTCGGCCTCCACACGGCACGGTCAGGTCTGGCGCTGTGCGAGGACTTCCTCCACGGAGCCGTCTCCCAGGCGGGCGTCCCCATCTCGGTCGCTGAGTTCCTCGACGCCTCTGGTGCGGTCCGGCACGAGCACTTCCTCTCGCTGGCGGGCATCGGCGGCGATGCGCGCGCCGTCGCCGCCCACGACCGCGCGTGGGGGCTGCTCGGCTATGCGAGAGGCGCGCTGCTCGCGCTCTTCGCCCCGCAGCTGACAGCGCGCATCGACGGCGAGGAACTCGAGGTCTGGTCGGTCATGGCCGCCAAGACGCGGCGTCCCGCAGGTCCCGTCCCGGTCTTCCCCGGCGCCGAGGCGGTGAGCGAAGACCTCGAATTCCTCGCCGTCGTCCTCGGGCCCGGTGCGGCGGCCCGTCGCCTCGGCGAGTGGGTCGGCATCGGTGCCGCCTGCCTGCGCGGGCACCCCGAACGGGACCCGGCGATGCGCTACTGGACAGCACGGCGGTCGACGATCACCGTCTCGGAGCCTGCGCCGATCGAGCTCGACGGCGACCACCTCGGCGAGGCGGTCGCCGTCGAGATCGACACCGGGGAGCTCATGCTCGACGTCATCGTCCCCGCCGAATCGAGGTCGCACCGACGCTGACCGGTCTCCCGGGCGCCGCGACGGCTCAGCGGCGATTGACCAGCGGCGGTAGACCAGCGGCGACCCAGTGACAGGCTCGGCCGCGTCAGCTCAGCGGCGACCCCGGCTCGGCGACGGCCCAGCGGCGGGCTCAGCGGCGGCCCAGTGACAGGCTCGGCCGCGTTAGCTCAGCGGCGGCCCTGCGACAGCTCAGCCGCGCCGCCTCAGCGGCGGCGGCGCGAGGTGCCGAAGATGCCGCGGGCGATCTCCCTGGCCGCAGTCCGGGTGAACTGCTTGAACGCGGAGGAGTTGACGACCTGCGAGAAGAGGTTCTCCTCCTTCTTCTCGGGAGCCTTCGACTGCGACCGCGGTGCCGGATCCTCGGGGAACGGGACCTTGTCTGCCGAGCCTGCGGCCCCCGACTCGGCGCCTGCGGACCCCGACTCGGCGCCTGCTGTGCCCTGCCCGGCGGCCTTGTCCTCGGCCTCCTTCGCTGCGGTTCCGCCTTCGAGACGGGCGGTGAGGATCTCACGGGCGGACTCGTTGTCGATCGCAGTGCCGTACTTCTTCTGCTGCGGGGAAGCGGCCACGGCGGCACGGACCTCGTCCTCGCTCATCGGGCCGATCTTCGACTCCGGGGCGCGCATCCGGGTCGGGGCAACGGGAGTCGGGGCGCCGTCGGGATCCATGACGGTGACGACGGCTTCGCCGATGCCGAGCGAGGTGAGCAGCTCCTCGAGGTCGTAGTCGGATTTCGGGAAGGTCTGCACCGTGGCCTTGAGCGCCTTCTGGTCATTGGGCGTGTGCGCTCGCAGCTGGTGCTGGATCCGGGAGCCGAGCTGGGCGAGGACGTCCTCGGGGACGTCCTTCGGCGTCTGCGTGACGAAGAAGACGCCGACGCCCTTCGAGCGGATGAGGCGCACGGTCTGAGTCACCGACTCGAGGAACGCCTTCGACGCGTCGGCGAAGAGGAGGTGGGCCTCGTCGAAGAAGAAGACGAGGGAGGGCTTGTCCGCATCGCCGACCTCGGGCAGATCCTGGAAGAGGTCCGCGAGCAGCCACATGAGGAACGTCGAGAAGAGCGCGGGGGACTGGCTGAGCTTCTGCAGCTCGAGCACGGAGACGATGCCCGCGCCGTTCTCGTCGACGCGGAGCAGGTCGGCGGTGTCGAACTCGGGTTCGCCGAAGAAGACGTCGCCGCCCTGCGCGGAGAGTTCGGCGATCTTGCGGAGGATGACGCCGACGGTCGCCTTCGATGCCCCGCCGATGCCCTCGAGCTCGGCCTTGCCCTCATCCGAGGTGAGGTAGGTGAGCACCGCCCGGAGGTCGGAGAGGTCGAGGAGCGCGAGACCGGCCTTGTCCGCGTAGTGGAAGACGAGGGAGAGGACCGATTCCTGGGTGTCGTTGAGTTCGAGGACCTTCGAGAGCAGGATGGGCCCGAACGAGGTCACGGTCGCCCGGATCGGAGTCCCGAGTCCGGAGTCGCCGAGGGTGTAGAACTCCGTCGGGTTCGCCTTCGGGTCCCACTCCTGACCGGCGGCCTCGAGGCGCTTGGTGAGCTTGTCCGAGGGCACCCCGGGCGCCCCGATGCCCGAGAGGTCGCCCTTGATGTCGGAGGCGAAGACGGGAACGCCCGCGCGGGAGAGCTGCTCGGCGAGGACCTGGAGGGTGACGGTCTTGCCGGTGCCGGTGGCCCCGGCGACGAGTCCGTGCCGGTTGAGCATCGAGAGTGGAATCGAGATGGGTACGTCCGGTGCCGGGGTCTCCCCGTCGAGCGCCACCCCCAGGTCGAGGGTGGCGCCGTCGAAGGTGTATCCGGTCTTGAGCGTGTCGATCGCCTCAGTCGTCATGGCCCAATCTTCGCACGAACTCCGCGTGGAGTCTCGTGTCCGGACCCAACTCCGGATGGAAGCTCGCGCCCCAGACGTCTCCCTGCCGGACGAGGACCGCGGTCCCGCCGTGACGGGCGAGCACCTCGGCGCTTCCGGTGTCGACGATCTGCGGGGCACGGATGAACGTGCCGTCGAAATCCGGGGTCATCCCGGTGATCGTCAGGGGAGCGACGAACGACTCCCGCTGCCGACCGTAGGCGTTGCGGGCGACCGTGATGTCGAGCCCGCCGAGGCGGTCGAAGCCTGCCAGCGAATCATCGGTGAGGCGGTCGGCGAGGAGGATGAGTCCGGCACAGGTGCCGAAGACCGGCAGACCGTCCCGGATCCTCTCGCCGAGGCGGCCGAAGAGTCCCGTGGGGGCGGCGAGCCTGACCATGGCGCTCGACTCCCCGCCGGGCAGGACGATCCCGTCGAGTCCGTCGAGGTGCTCGGGGCGGGTGACCTTGCGGGTCCCGACCCCCAGGGAGCCGAGCACGCTCAGGTGCTCGCGGAACGCTCCCTGGAGGGCGAGGACGCCGACCGTCACCATCCGCGCTCGGCGAGGCGGTGCGGGGCGGGGACGTCGGCGACGTTGATGCCGACCATGGCGTCGCCGAGACCGCGGGAGGCGGCGGCGACGGCGGCGGGATCGTCAAAGTGGGTCGTCGCCTCGACGATGGCCTTGGCGCGGGCCTCGGGGTTGCCTGACTTGAAGATGCCGGAGCCGACGAAGACGCCGTCGGCGCCGAGCTGCATCATCATCGCGGCATCGGCCGGGGTGGCGATGCCGCCGGCGACGAAGGTGACGACGGGGAGGCGGCCGAGGCTGGCGACCTGCTTGACGAGCTGGTACGGGGCGGCGATCTCCTTCGCTGCGACGTAGAGCTCGTCCTCGCTCTTGGCGCCGAGTGCCCGGATCTCGGAGTTGATCGTGCGCAGGTGGCGCATCGCCTCGGAGACGTCGCCGGTGCCTGCCTCACCCTTCGAGCGGATCATCGATGCGCCCTCCTGGATGCGGCGCAGCGCCTCGCCGAGGTTGGTCGCCCCGCAGATGAAGGGGACGGTGAAGACGGACTTGTCGATGTGGTTGACGTAGTCGGCGGGGGAGAGGACCTCGGACTCGTCGATGTAGTCGACCCCGAGGCTCTCGAGGATCTGCGCCTCGACGAAGTGGCCGATGCGGGCCTTGGCCATGACGGGGATGGAGACGGCGTTGACGATCGAGTCGATGAGGTCGGGGTCGGACATCCGAGCGACACCGCCCTGGGCGCGGATGTCGGCGGGGACCCGCTCGAGGGCCATGACGGCGGAGGCACCGGCGGCCTCGGCGATGCGGGCCTGCTCCTCGTTGACGACGTCCATGATGACGCCGCCCTTGAGCATCTGGGCGAGTCCGGTGTTGAGCAGGGTCTGTGTCTCGGTCATTGCTGTGCCTTCGCTTCGCTTCTGTCGCACGGGTGCCCAGGGGGACGGGCACCGTGGATGGGTGGGACAAGGGTTTGTCTGCACGTCGGCCGCCGACGCGTCCACTCCAGGCTAGAGCTCAATGTGGCCCATACGGAGAGCCAGAATCCATCGAGAAGTTTGGGCCAGTAGTGGGTAGCATGGAGCCATGCCCGCACTTCCGCGCTCGACCCGTGAGTCCCTCGGCATCGCACTCGACCACGACTCGCCGCTGCCCGACCAGATCGTCACCGGGATCCGGGCCCTCGTCGCGCGCGGGGAGCTGCGGCCGGGAGAGCCCGTGCCTGCGAGTCGGAAGCTTGCCGGCCACCTCGGCGTCTCCCGCGGGACGGTCGAGACCGCGTATGCCCAGCTCGCGGTCGAGGGCTACCTCCTCACGCGGGAACGGTCGGCGACGATCGTCGACCCCGACCTCCCGGCGGCGCTGCTGCGGCGGGCGCAGGCCCCCGCACCGCCCACGGTGCCCCGGCGACCGCCTCGGCGGCTCATCGATCTGCGCCCCGGTCACGGCGGCGACGACCCCTTGCGCGATCCCGCGTTCCGCAAGGCCTGGCGGGATGCTCTCGACGTCGACCCGGGCACGACCGATCCGCTCGGACAGCCGGGTGCCCGCTGGGCGATCGCCGATCATCTCCGTCTGCTCCGGGGGATGAGCGTCGACCCGAACGACCTCATCGTCACCAGCGGCTCGCGCGACGGGCTGCGGCTGCTCTTCGCGTCGGGACTCGGCGGGCCGATCGGCGTGGAGAACCCCGGGTTCCCCGGGCTGCGGCTGGCGATGGCCGACCGCGAGCTCATCCCCTTCGACGTCTCCACCGGTCTCGACATCGGCGCGCTCGCGGGCCTCGAGGGCAGGGTCGCGGCGATCGTCGTCACCCCCAACCATCAGTTCCCGCACGGGACGACGATGCCGTTGAGCACGCGCATCGCGCTGCTGACGTGGGCGGCAGAGGCGGGGGTCGTCGTCATCGAGGACGACTACGACAGTGAGGCACGGTTCCAGCGCACCGCGGTGCCCACGCTCTTCGATCTGGCCGGGTCGATGGAGCTCGACGTCGACCTCGTCCACATCGGCACATTCTCGACCCTGCTGACCACCGCTGTCTCGACCGGGTACGTCGTCGCCCGCGGCGGGCGGTTCGGGACGGCGATGGCCGAGGTGCGTACGTCGTGGGGACCGGCGATCGCACCCGTGCTCCAGTCCGCGGTGGCCGGCTACCTCGAGTCGGGTGGCCTGCGGCGGCGCATCGCCCGGGGGCGTCGTCGTCTGCGGGCCGCCGAGGCGGTCGTCGCCGAGGTCGGAACTCTGCCCGGACTCGTCCACGAAGGCAGGACGCTCGTCATCGAGACGAGCGCGCGGGAGGCGAGGAGGCTGCAGAGTGAGCTGCTCGAACGCGGTATCCGGGTGGCATCGCTCGCCGACGGCTGGAGCGGTGACAGCGCGGTCCGTCACGGCATCGTCCTCGCGCACTCGAACGTCGAGGCGAGCGTCCTGCGGCGGGTGCTCGGGGAGATCAGGGAGCTCGGCGACGGCGGTGCGTGACATGAGACCGGCGACGCTGCGCGGGTGGGAGGCGAGGCTGCCCCGGGTCAGGCCGCGGGGACCTGCGGCGCTCTGAGGAGTCCGCCGCAGAGCCGATAGGATCGAAGCATGATCAAGCCCGTGTACGTCGTCGACGGAATCGTCAAGCTCCTCGCCGCGGTAGCCCTGCTCGTCTTCATGCCCGGACTCCGGGACTTCTTCCTCGCCCCGACGTGGATCGTCATCACCGCGGCGGTCCTGCTCTTCCTCAGTTCGGCCACGGAGATCTCGTACGGCGTGAGCAAGGGTGCGAGAACCTACTTCATGCACGTCATGCTCGCCGACTCGGCAGTCATCGTCGCGGTCGTCGTCGGAATCATCCTCGCCGCCGCGGAGAATCCTGCCGGCGGCTACATCCTCTTCGGCGTCCTCGCCCTCGTGTCGCTCGCGATCGCGATCGTCTTCACCACCGGCGCCAACGGCCCCGACTTCGCGGAAGAGGCCTGATCCGGCGCGCCTGTCTTACCCCAGACGCTCGGTCACTCACGCCCGTCGCGCACCCGAGGTCGTCGCCCACCCCGCTCACTCAAGGCGCAGCGCAGATCGCAGGGGTTCCTCGGCCGGCGATCCGCGCTGCGCCTTGACCGAGCGGCAGTGGCGGCTGGGCGCGTGGCTATCCGCGCTCCGGCTTGACCGAGATTGCGCGGCACGGTGGTGGCCCGCGATGAGTGGCAGCCCACGGAGATCGCTCGCGCACATCCCTCACTCAAGGCGCAGCGCAGATCGCGGGGGTTCCTCGGCCGGCGATCCGCGCTGCGGCTTGACCGAGCGGCGGTGGCGGCTGGGCGCGCGGCGATCCGCGCTGCGCCTTGACCGAGCGGCGGTGGCGGCTGGGCGCGCGGCGATCCGCGCTGCGCCTTGACCGAGGCGCGGTCGGCGCCCTGAGGAATCAGCGGTTGAAGGCGATCGCGGCCCGGTAACCGGCGGGAACGCCCTCGACGAGGTCGTGGATGTCGACGTCGGGGTGCGGTGACTGCGGCGTCTCACCCGAGCCGATGTAGTCCATGCCGGGATCCCGAGCGAGACCGGTGCTCAGCGCCTTGAGGAATGCCTCCTTGCGCGCCCACACGCGCACGAAGGCCTCAGGCAGGTCCGCCTCGGCGAGGGATTCGAGCTCCTCACGTTCCCGAGGCTGGAGCAGCGTCAGCGCTTCGGCGGCGACGGCGTGGTCGGGCACGGCCTCGAGGTCGACGCCGACCGGATCCTCGGCGACGGCGATGAGGACGAGCCTGCGCGCCCGCGTGACCGAGAACTCGCCGTCGTCGATGCGCGGCTTTCCCGCCGAGTCGAGGCGGATCTCGATCTCCGCGGGATCCACGTCGAGGACCGACCCGAGGACGTGGCGGAGGACGACGCGACCGGCCGCCCAGGTCAGGGCCGCCTCGGCGTCGAACTCCTTGGCATAGTTCTGCTCCTGCTCGGTGAGCACTGAGGCGATCGCCTCCTCGGTGCGCGCCCATGAGGCAGCACCGGCCGTATCGGCGAGGACGAACGTAGCGGGAAGATCGGTGGGGAGAACGGTGAAGTCGGGGTGCATCGGGAGGTTCAGCGGCCTGACCTCTCGATCTTCTTCAGGCGGCGGCTGAGCACGAAGATCCGCACCGAGCCGATGATGCCTGCCACGAAGATGCCGCCGATCGCCGCGAAGAGCATCGCGACGCCGAGGGGAAGCTGGAACTGCCAGCCGAAGTACTGGAAGTCGGCGGGCACGTTGTTCTGGAGGATGAAGATGAGGAGGAGGACGACGATGGCCGCGCCGAGGATGAGTGAGATCCACATGCCAGCGGACATTCCGCCGCGCTGCTCCTTGGTGCGCGAGGTCCCCGTCGGCGACTGCCGGACAGGACTCTGACCGGCAGTCGTCTCCTGCGTCGGCGCGTGGCCGGACGGCGCCTGTCCGTTCGGCGCCTGTCCGGCCGGTGACTGTCCGGCAGGCGTCTGGGACTGGCCGAGCAGCGCATCGGTCTCGGCGAGCAGCTCTTCGGGCGTCTGGGAGCGTCCACGGGGGTCTTGAGAACTCATGGGCCCATCATAGATGCTGATGGGCCCATGAGTCAGTGGTGCGACGCGAGTCAGTGGTGCGACGTGAGTCAGTGGTGCGATGCGAGTCGCGGGTGTGCTGTGGCCTGCCTCAGACCTTCTCGCTCAGCGTCGCGACGATCCGGTTGAGGGTCTCGGACGGACGCATCGCCGCTTCGGTCTTCGCATCGTCGGGGTTGTAGTATCCGCCGAGGTCGACCGGCGACCCCTGGACGGCGAGCAGCTCGGAGGCGATCGTCTCGGCGTTCTCCTCGAGTTCGGCTGCGACCGGGGCGATCGCGGCGGCGAGCTCGGCGTCCTCGGTCTGCTTCGCCAGCTCCTGCGCCCAGTAGAGGGCGAGGTAGAAGTGACTGCCGCGGTTGTCGATCTCGCCGACCTTGCGCGAGGGCGATTTGTTCTCCTCGAGGAAGCGTCCCGTCGCGGCGTCGAGGGTGTCGGCGAGGACACCGGCCCGAGCGTTGCCGTGGACGTTGAACTCGTGCCGGAACGACTCGGCGAGGGCGAGGAATTCACCGAGCGAGTCCCACCGCAGGTGGTTCTCCTCGACGAGCTGCTGGACGTGCTTGGGTGCGGAACCGCCGGCACCCGTCTCGAAGAGTCCGCCGCCGGCGATGAGCGGGACGACGGAGAGCATCTTCGCCGAGGTGCCGAGCTCGAGGATCGGGAAGAGGTCCGTGTTGTAGTCGCGCAGGACGTTGCCGGTCACGGAGATCGTGTCCTTGCCCTCACGGATCCGGTCGATCGAGAACTGGGTCGCATCGACGGGGTTGAGGATCCGGATGTCGAGGCCCTCGGTGTCGTGATCGCCGAGGTACTCCTCGACCTTCGCCTTGAGGTTGCGGTCATGCGCGCGGGTCTCATCGAGCCAGAACACGGCGGGGGTGTTCGACAGGCGGGCCCGGGTGACGGCGAGCTTGACCCAGTCGCGGACGGGGATGTCCTTCGTCTGGCACGCGCGCCAGATGTCACCGGGGGCCACCTCGGTGCTCATGAGGACGTCACCGGCGGAGTTGCGGACCTCGACGACGCCGGCCTGCTCGATCTCGAAGGTCTTGTCGTGGCTGCCGTACTCCTCGGCCTTCTGGGCCATGAGGCCGACGTTGGGGACGGTGCCCATCGTCGTCGGGTCGTACGCGCCGTTGGCACGGCAGTCGTCGATGACGGTCTGGTAGATGCCGGCGTAGGAGGAGTCGGGGATGACGGCCAGCGTGTCCTGGGTCTGGTCGTCCTTGTCCCACATCTTCCCGCCCACGCGGATCATCGCCGGCATCGAGGCGTCGACGATGACGTCGGAGGGCACGTGGAGGTTGGTGATGCCCTTCGCGGAGTTGACCATGGCGAGTGCCGGACCATCGGCGAGACCCTTCTCGATGCCGGCGCGGACACCCTCGGCCACCTCGGCGAGCAGCTCATCGAGGCCGGCGAGGATCGCGGCGAGGCCGTTGTCGGGGGTGAGCCCCGCCTCGGCGAGGGCGTCGCCGTACTCGGCGAAGACCTCGGGGAAGAACGCCTCGATGACGTGGCCGAAGAGGATGGGGTCGGAGACCTTCATCATCGTCGCCTTGAGGTGGACGGAGAAGAGGATCCCCTCGTCCTTGGCGCGCTGGATCTGCGCGCGGAGGAATTCGTCGAGGGCGGCGACGTTCATCTTCGTCGCATCGACGACCTCGCCGGCGAGCACGGGCAGGGAGTCCTTGAGGACGACCTCGTCGCCGGATTCGGTGACGAGCACGATGCTCAGCGTGTCATCGGCGTCCATGACGACGGACTGCTCGTTCGCGCGGAAGTCGTCGGCACCCATCGTCGCGACGTTCGTCTTCGAGTTCGGCGACCATTCGCCCATCGAGTGCGGGTGCTTCTTCGCGTAGTTCTTCACGGCCTCGGGTGCGCGGCGGTCGGAGTTGCCCTCGCGCAGCACCGGGTTGACGGCCGAACCCTTGACCTTGTCGTAGCGGGCCCTGACGTCCTTGTCCTCGTCCGTCTCGGGCTCCTCCGGGTAATCGGGGAGGTCGTAGCCCTGGGACTGCAGCTCGGCGATCGTGGCCTTGAGCTGGGGGACGGAGGCGGAGATGTTGGGGAGCTTGATGATGTTCGCTGCCGGGGTCTTGGCGAGTTCGCCGAGCTCGGTCAGCGCGTCGGCGACCTGCTGGTCGGCGGGGAGACGATCGGCGAACTGGGCGAGCACACGGCCGGCCAGGGAGATGTCCCGGGTCTCGACGTCGACGCCCGCCGAGGTGGCGAAGGCTTCGATGATCGGCTTGAGTGAGTACGTCGCCAGCAGCGGCGCTTCATCGGTGCGCGTGTAAATGATTTTGGCCATGGTGATGGACTGCTCCGAATCGTCGTGGGGTTTGACCTCACCATCCTACCGTTTGGTCTCTTCGCCCCGTTCGGTCGTTCCGCCGAGGCGCTCGCGCCTGTGAGCGCGGTGACTCGCCCTCTCGCCGAGGTGGTCGGAGGCGTACGTGCGATCGTGTGGTCCCAGCCCGGCTGTGCCCTCTCGCCGAGGCGGTCGGGCCCGCAGTGCGATCGCGGCCTCCCGCCGGGGTGCGTGCGCGGCGGCGACGGTAGAGTGTCGTCGGCACGCACGCGCGGGACCGCGCGGCAGCACGCAGGAATACCGCAGCACGCAGGAACACAGCACGCCGGAATACAGCACGCCGGAATACAGCACGCCGGGGCTTGCGCGGCAGCAGATTCGACAGATGGGGGACCAGGTGGCCAAACTCTACTTCCGCTACGGGGCGATGAACTCGGGCAAGTCGACGGCGCTGCTCCAGGCCGCCTTCAACTATGAGGAGCGCGGGCAGCGGGTGCTGCTGGCCAAACCCGACATCGACACGAAGGGCGCCGACGAGATCGTCTCCCGCCTCGGCGTCACCCGCGCCGTCGACTTCCTCATCCCCGCAGGCGCCGATGTCGAGCTCATCTACCGCGAGCACGCCGACTACGTCGACCACGACGCCCTCATCGAATCGATCGACGCCCCCAAGGCCCCGGTCGCGTGCCTCCTCATCGACGAGGCGCAGTTCCTCGAACCCGAGCAGGTCGACTCGCTCATGCGCATCGCCACCGACGCCTCGGTGCCGGTGATGTGCTACGGCATCCGCACCGATTTCCGCACCCGGGCCTTTCCTGGCTCGGCGCGCCTGCTCGAGATCGCCCACACCCTCGAAGAGCTCAAGACCATCTGCCGCTGTGGGAGGAAGGCGATGTTCAACGGCCGCCTCGTCGACGGGCGGTTCATCTTCGACGGCGATCAGGTCGCCATCGACGGCAACGCCGTGACCTATGAATCGCTGTGTCCGCGCTGTTATCTGCGCTATTCCGACGGTAGGCTGTTGGCGTGACCGGCGCTCCGGCGCGATCCCGTTGACCTGCGAGTTCACCTGCGACGACCGTCGACGCTCCAGAGAGGACTGTCGACGACCGCTGATCCCGACCCGACGAGCTGATCCCGACCCGACGATGAGGAGCCCTCATGCGCATCGCCCTGCACGCCTTCAACGACAACCCCGGATCTCCTGTCCTCGTCTTCGGCGATGCCCTCGGCACGCGCGTCTCGCTGTGGGCGGCCGTGGCCTCGCGCCTCGTCGATGACCACCAGATCTACCTCTCCGACCTGCCCGGACACACGTTCCCGGTGTCGAAGCAGGAGCTGAGCACCGACTTCACGATCTCCGACCTCGCCGCCGGCCTCGTTCAATCGCTCGAGGACCACGGCGTCGAGTCGTTCACGTACTGCGGTGCCTCGATCTCCGGCGGGATCGGTCTCACTCTCGCCCTCGAACACCCGCAGAAGCTCACCGGTCTCATCGCGTGTTCGACGGCGACGAAGTTCGGCACCGATGTTTCGTGGGCCGAGCGGATCACCGAGGTCGAGAACGACGGCACGCAGTCCCTGCTGCCCGACACCGCCGACCGCTGGTTCGCCGCGGGCTTCCTCGAGGAGGACATCGCGACGGGGCCGGCAACGCTCACCGACCTCGCGACCATCGACGACGCCGCCTACATCGCCTGCTGCCGTGCGCTCGCGCTCTACGACCTCACCGGCAAGCTCGGCGCGATCACGACGCCGACGCTCTTCCTCGCCGGCTCGCAGGACCCCGGTTGTACGCCCGAGGCGATGGGGGAGATGCGCGACGCCGTCGACGGCTCGGAGCTCGCGGTCGTCCCCGACTCCGCGCATCTGCTCATGGCCGAGCACCCCGAGATCGTCGCCGACCGTATCCACTCGTTCCTCGCCTCCCGCTAAGGGCGACTGCTCAGCATCCTGAGCAGGGCGAGTACGCCGCTCGATAGCGCGTCGAACCCGCCCGATAGCGCGTCGACGCCGCCCGATAGCGCGTCGACGCCGCCCGATAGCGCGTCGACGTCGCTGAGAGGGCGACGGGCCCGCCGAGACCGCGACGGCCCCGCCGATAGGGCGACGGCCCCGCCGGTAGGGCGACGGCCCGACCGCGACGGCCCCGCTCGTGGCGTCGGCCGGGCCTCACACCGACAGCCTCATCCCCGCCCGAGCATGATCCCGCGCGTCACCCCCGGTTGCTACGATGACAGGGACAGCTGTAGTCCAGCCGGCTCGCCGAGGAGCTCACCGTGAACGAGAACCAGACCACGCCGATGTCGACCGAGATCGCGGAGAAGTCACCGGGAGAGCGGGCCCCGGGGTTCCCGCTCAAGACCGTGCGGATCCGGTGGACCGGCTTCTTCCTCGGCCTCATCCTCTCCACGCTCGTCTACGCGATCATGCCCGACTCGGTCGCCCACGACGCGAGGCTCACCGCCGGGGTCGCCGTCCTCATGGCCGTGTGGTGGATGACCGAGGCCCTGCCGATCCCGGCGACCTCACTCGTCCCCCTCGTCGCCTTCCCCGTCTTCGGCTCCGAGATCGAGATGGCCGACGTCGGCGCCTCCTACGGCAACCCGATCATCTTCCTCTTCCTCGGCGGATTCCTCATCGCCCTGTCGATGCAGCGGTGGAACCTCCACCGGCGCATCGCGCTCTTCACCCTCAGCCTCATGGGCAACAGGCCCGGCCCGATGATCGCGGGGTTCATGATCGCCACCGGGTTCATGTCGATGTGGGTCTCGAACACGGCGACGGCCGTGATGATGCTGCCGATCGGCATCTCCGTGCTCATGATCGTCGCCAAGGTCGTCGGATCTGCGATCACCCCCGCCGAGGCGACCGACCGGTCCGACTCGAAACGGTCGTCAGCGACAACCGAGGGTTCGGCTCCCGACGCCGGCACTGGTGCTGACACTGGCACTGGCGCTGACACTGCCTCCGGCGCCGATTCGGGCCCCGACTCCGAGGTGGGCCTCGGCCACGTCGTGAAGTCGAACTTCGGCACCGCGCTCATGCTCGGCATCGCCTACGCCGCCTCGATCGGATCGCTCGGCACGATCATCGGCACCCCGCCGAACACGTTCCTCGTCGCCTACCTCAAGGACAACCACGACATCTCGATCGGCTTCGGACAGTGGATGCTCGTCGGCGTCCCCCTGGCCGTGGTGATGATGGCGATCGCATGGTTCCTCCTCGTCAAGGTCCTCTTCAAGCCCGAGATCGACGAGATCCCCGGCGGCCGCGAACTCATCCGCGAGGAGCTGGCCAAGCTCGGCCCGATGTCGACGGGCGAGAAGCTCGTCCTCGGCATGTTCGTCCTCGCCGCGGTCAGCTGGATCACGATCCCGCTCATCTTCGAGGACCCGCCCATCAGCGATGAGGGCATCGCCATGGTCATCGGCCTCCTCCTCTTCCTCATCCCCGGAGGGGCGAACCGCGGCGTCCGCCTCCTCGACTGGGAGACCGCGGAGAAGCTGCCGTGGGGCGTCCTCCTCCTCTTCGGCGGTGGTCTCGCCCTCTCCGCACAGTTCTCCTCCTCGGGCCTGACCGAATGGATCGGCGAGGCCTCCGCCGGCCTCGGGGTCCTGCCGCCCATCCTCATCGTCGCCGTCTTCGCTGCGATTATCCTCTTCCTCACGGAGCTGACGTCGAACACGGCGACGGCCGCGACGTTCATCCCCGTCGTCGGCGGAGTCGCGCTCGGCCTCCAGCTCGACCCGCTGCTCCTCACGATCCCCGTCGCGCTCGCGGCGACCTGTGCGTTCATGCTGCCGGTGGCCACCCCGCCCAACGCCGTCGCCTACGGGTCGGGGTACGTGACGATCGGGCAGATGGTCAAGGGCGGCATCTGGCTCAACCTCGTGGGCATCGTCCTCATCACCGCGACGGTCTTCCTCCTCGCCGTTCCCGTCTTCGGCATCATGATGTGACGCTTCATGAGGTGAGACGAGCATCTTTCAGGCAGACTTGTGACCATGGCTGAACTCTTCACCCCGATGACGCTGCGCGGACTGACGATCGAGAACCGGATCTGGCTCGCTCCCATGTGCCAGTACTCGTGCGAGGCCGAGGACGGCATGCCCGGCAGCTGGCACCTCGTCCATCTCGGAGCGCGCGCGACCGGCGGATTCGGGCTCATCCTCACCGAAGCCTCGGCGGTCGTTCCCGAGGGCAGGATCTCCCCGCAGGACGCCGGGATCTGGAGCGACGACCACGCCGCGGCGTGGACGCCCGTCGTCGACTTCGTCCACTCGCAGGGGACCCCGATCGGCATGCAGCTCGCCCACGCCGGACGCAAGGCGAGCACCTACCGGCCCTTCGACGGCAACCCGCGCGGCACCGTTCCCGAGTCGGAGGGCGGATGGCAGCCGGTGGGCGCGAGCCCGATCGCCTACCCCGGGTACACCGAGCCGACGGAGATGACGGAGGACGACATCGCCGAGGTGGTCGCCGCCTTCGCCGCGGCCGCGAAACGCGCCGTCGGGGTCGGCTTCGACCTCGTCGAACTCCATGCCGCTCACGGCTACCTCCTCCATTCGTTCCTCTCCCCGCTGTCGAATCAGCGCACCGATCGCTACGGCGGTGATCTCGAGGGACGCTCCCGTCTGCTCGTCGAGACCTACGACGCCGTGCGTGCGGCCGTGGGTGAGGATGTCCCCGTGTTCGTCCGGCTCTCGGCGAGCGAATGGACCGAAGGGGGATTCGACATCGCCGAGGCGGTCGAGGTCTCCCGTGCCCTCGACGCCCGCGGGGTCGACGTCATCGACGTGTCCTCGGGCGGAAACGTTCCCGTGAAGGTCCCCGTGGGACCCGGCTATCAGGTGCCGCTGTCGGCGGCGATCAGGGACGCGGGCGCGACGACGGCGACCGTCGGCCTCATCACCGAACCCGGTCAGGCGGAGACGATCCTCGCATCAGGCCAGGCCGATGCGATCCTGCTCGCCCGTGTGGCCCTGCGCGAACCTGCGTGGCCGCAGCGGGCGGCCCATGAACTCGGCGAAGAGCCGGGGCCGTATCCACCGCAGTATGTGAGGGGCAGATGGTGAACACGATCGAGACAGAGCACGTCGTCGTCCGTTGGATCTCCGTGTCGGAGATGGAGAACAACGTCTATCTCATCACGGCGAAGGAGACGGGGGCTCAGGTCCTCATCGACGCCGCCGACGACATCGACGCGATCGAGGAGCTGCTTGGTGCCGGAGCCGAGGACACGAGCGCGACACCGGTCCTGCAGGCGATCATCACGACGCATCGCCACTGGGACCACATCCGCGCCTTGCCGGCGGCAGCGAAGAGGCACCCGGATGCGATGACGATCGCCGGGGCCGCCGATGCCGCGGCGATCGCCGAGGCCAAAGGGGTGGAGATCGCGCACACCGTCGAGCACCTCGACGTCGGTGACTTCGGCGGGTTCGTCCTCCAGGCAATCGCCCTGTGCGGACACACGCCGGGATCGATCGCCCTGCTGCTGCGCGACGGGGGAGAGACGATCCTCTTCTCCGGGGATTCGCTCTTCCCCGGCGGACCCGGCAAGACGTGGTCGCCGGAGGACTTCACCTCGCTCATGGACGACCTCGAGGAGCGGGTCTTCGACCAGCTGCCCGATGACACGCAGGTGCTGCCGGGACACGGCGCGCCGACGACTCTCGGTGCCGAGCGCGGTCAGTTGGGGGAGTGGCGCGAACGCGGCTGGTGACCGGAACCTGATCGTCAGTACTCCCCGGCACCCGATCTCAGGGCAGGGTCACCAGCGCGGCACGGCCATGAAGCCGAGGATCGCCCAGACGATCGCGACGGCCAGCGCTGCGATCACCGGCACATTCCACACCTGGGTGATCGTGCGCTCTCCGCGAGGGTTGGCCAGCTGCGCCTCGTTCAGGCGCGCATGGTGGTCGAGGACGGTGTCGACCGCGGGACTCGGCTCGTCGACGAGTCGGCGGATCCCGTGGGCGTCCTTCTCCATCTTCTTGCCCCGACCCGCGAGCGGCCACGATGAATAGCTCTTCTCGTGTGTGCGCACGCTCAGTCCGAAATGGGTGTCGAAGCCGTCGACGAGGTTCCACGGCACAGTGATCGTGGTGAGCGGGTTGACGAGGACGATCTCCTGCGGTCGCAGTTCGACCCGGGGGTGCCGGTAGAGCGCCCAGACGCCGACGAAGAGCAGCACCGGGATCCCTGCGACGGCGAGGCCGCGAAGGGTGAAGTCGCCGACAACGATCGAGCCGATGCCGATCGCCGCGACGGCCGCTACGAGGACGAAGAGGACGGTCGATCCCGTCGTTCTCACGATTCGGGTCTCGTCGGGTCCGATCTCACTGTTTGCCATCCGAACATCCTATCCACTGAGACCCGAGGGTCGATCACTGTGGCCTGGGTCTCGAAACGGTAACGATTCGAGATATGGCTCACATTGTGGACTCAGTCACAGTGACGTGTGAATTAACTTTGAGGCAATCCATGCAGAAGCATGAACGAGGTCACATTCCCGATGGCGGGCCGTGTGACCGCAGCGCATCCCGAATCCGGGAGGCGAGCACGTGGGCGCGAGCCCAGAGAACAACAAGGAGAGAACGTGAACAAGCGCTTCCTCGCAGCCGGTGCCTCAGTTGCCGCAGCAGCAATGGTGCTTTCTGCCTGCACCCCTCCCGGTGGTGGCAATGACGATCAGGCCTCGGAGAACTCGATCCTCAACATCGGGTGGAACGAGTCCTTCCGTTCGATGAACACGATGACGGCCAACGGCAACGCGGTCTCGAACGCCATTCTCACCTACATGATGAATGACAACTTCAAGTACTACGACGAGAATCTGGAGTTGCAGGACGGCTCACTCGGCTCGGTCGAGCGGGTCTCCGAGGATCCGCTCAAGGTCAAGTACACGTTCAACGACAACGCGAAGTGGTCGGACGGCACGCCGGTCGACGCCGCGGACCTCGCTCTCACCTGGGCGGGCACCTCGGCGAACTTCAACACGGTCGACTCGAACAACAACGACGACGGCACCGTCAAGGAGAACGACGAGAGCACCGTCTACTTCGACTCCTCGTCGATCGGCCCCGCTCTCATCAAGGACTTCCCCGAGGTCTCCGAAGACGGCAAGGAGATCACCTTCGAGTACTCCAAGCCCTTCGCCGACTGGGAGCTCACCTTCGGCGTCGGCGCCGACGGCGTCGGCGTGCCGGCGCACATCGTCGCGAAGAAGGCGCTGGGAGAGGAAGACCCTGCCGCGGGCAAGCAGGCCATCCTCGACGCGATCAAGAACAAGGACACAGCAGCCCTGTCGAAGATCTCGAATGTCTGGAACACCGGCTTCGACTTCACCTCGATGCCCGACGACGAGGACCTCCTCGTCCACAACGGCCCGTACAAGATCACGGACTTCCAGGAGGGCCAGTACATCACGGTCCAGAAGGACGAGAACTACTCGGGTCCCGTCAAGCCCAAGGTCGACACCATCACGGTGCGCTACAACGGCGACCCGATGGCGATGGTGCAGGCGGTCGAGAACGGCGAGGTCGACATGACCCAGCCGCAGGCGACCGCTGACGTCCTCTCCGCCGCCGAGGGCATCGACGGCGTCACGGTCGACGCCGCTGACGGTGCGACCTACGAGCACGTCGACTTCACCTTCGACAACAACGGTCCGTTCGATCCGAAGTCCTACGGCGGCGACGAGGAGAAGGCGAAGAAGGTCCGGCAGGCCTTCCTCAAGACGGTTCCCCGCGCGGAGATCGTCGACAAGATTATCAAGCCGCTCAACGAGAACGCCGTGGTGCGCGATTCCTTCACCCAGGTGCCCGGTTCGCCGATGTACGACGGCATCGTCAACGGCAACGGGATGAAGGCCGACTACTCGGACGTCAACACCGACGAGGCGAAGAAGCTCCTCGACGAGGTCGGCGGCGAGATCAAGCCCGTGCGCATCATGTACGACAACACGAACTCGCGTCGTCAGCAGGAGTTCCAGCTCATCAAGGAATCGGCTGAGAAGGCCGGCTTCAAGATCGAAGACGTCGGCGACGTCAACTGGGGCACCCGCCTCGGCGACGGCACGTACGATCTCTCGCTCTTCGGCTGGCAGTCCGAGGACACCGGAATCACCTCGAGCGATGCGAACTACCGGACCGGTGCGCAGAACAACTACGGCGGGTACTCGAACGAGAAGGTCGACAAGATCCTCGACGAGATGCTCACCGCTGACGAAGCGAACGCCGAGAAGCTCTCGATCGATCTGGAGAAGCAGCTCACCGACGACGCCTTCGGTGCTCCGATCTTCCAGTTCCCGGAGCTGACGATCTACAACGACAGCGTCAAGAACGTGAAGTCGACGTCCGTGTCGCCGACGATGTTCTGGAACTACTGGGAGTGGGAGAAGAACTGATTCGCATCTGATGCGATCGGCTTCTCACCTTCTCAGCTGCTGTGGGGATCACATCAGTGATCCCCACAGTGGCGTGCTCGCACAGACGGAATCGGACACACCATGATCAAGTTCATTCTCAGACGTCTCCTGTCGACGGTCATCGTTCTGCTCGTCGTCACGTTCGTCCTCTATCTCCTGCTCAACGTCGCCCTCGACTTCTTCTGGGACCTGCGCTCGAGCACCTCCCCGAACATCGAAGCACTCTATGAGTCCCGTATCAGGCTCCTCGATCTCGAGACACCCGCGGTCGTCCGCTACTTCAAGTGGCTCGCCGGTGCCAGCGGATGCCTCATCGGCCAGTGCGACCTCGGCATCGCGTGGAAGAGCGGTCAGGAAGTCACCTACCTGCTCCAGGGCGCGATCATCAACACGATCAAGCTCATCACGGCCTCGACGATCGTCGCCATCATCCTCGGCATCGCCGTCGGCATGATCTCGGCCATCCGCCAGTACTCGGGCTTCGACTACTTCATCACCTTCGTCTCGTTCCTCCTCTACTCGCTGCCCGTCTTCTGGGTCGCGGTTCTGCTCAAGCAGTACGGGGCGATCGAGATCAACAACTTCATCAATGATCCGACACTGGACAGCTGGTGGCCGATCATCATCTTCTGCCTCGCGATGGGCCTGTTCTGGATGGGCGCACTCGGCGGGGGCAAGAAGCGGCGGATCATCACCTTCGCCGCCGCGACGCTCGTCACCTTCGGCACGATCTACTACATCCTCGCGAGCGGGTGGCTGCAGCAGCCGACCATCGGAGTCGTCGGCGTCGTCGTCATCGGCGTCGGTGCGGCGATCGTCATGACGTTCCTCTCGACGGGTTTGAAGAACAAGCGCGTCCTCTACGCCACACTCACGTGCGCCGTCATCGGAGCCCTCATCTACATGCCGCTCCAGTACCTCTTCTACTACCAGGAGATGAACTGGCTGTGGATGTTCGGCCTCCTCGTCGTCGCCATCGGCGTGGCCATCGGCGTCGGCCTTGCCTTCCGCGGACCCGACCCGTGGGACACCGCGCGCACGACGGTCTTCACGACGCTCATCATCGCCGTGACGATCTTCGCCGACCGCGTGCTCCAGGGCTGGTCGGAGTACTCGAGAAGCCCCGCGATCAACAACCGTCCGATCGCGACGATCGGGGCCTCCGCACCGAACGTCAACGGCGATTTCTGGATCACGAACCTCGACTCGTTCACCCACCTCCTCCTGCCGTCGATCGCCCTCGTCCTCATCTCCTTCGCGTCGTACACCCGCTACACCCGCGGGTCGATGCTCGAGGTCATGGGACAGGACTACATCCGCACCGCGCGGGCCAAGGGACTCAACGAGCGCACCGTGATCATGCGCCATGCGCTGCGCAACGCGCTTCTGCCGCTCGCCTCGATCATCCCCGTCGACGTCATCACGATGATCGGCGGTGCGGTGATCACGGAGACGATCTTCGGCTGGAACGGCATGGGCAAGCTCTTCATCGACTCGATGAATCGCGCTGAGCTCGACCCGATCATGGCCTACATCCTCATCACGGGCCTCCTCGCCATCATCGCCAACCTGGTCGCGGACTTCCTCTACGCCGTCCTCGACCCGAGAATCCGAGTGAACGCATGAGCATCGACGACAAAGAACAGAGCCCGATCGCCACCGACAGCGTCGGTGAGAACGCGATCGAAGCCAAGGAGACCGAAGGCCTCTCGCAGGGGAAGATCGTCTTCCGGAAGTTCCTCCGGCACAAAGGCGCGATGGTGGGACTCATCGTCCTCTTCCTCGTCACCGTCTTCGCCTACTCGGCCCAGGGCATCGGCCCGATCCCGGGCTGGTGGATCTTCAACCACACGGCCTCCAATCCGATCGTCAATCCGGGCGGCGCGCCGACGTGGACGCTGCAGAACTTCTTCTCCCCGGGAGAGCACCCGTTCGGTCAGGATGAGATCGGCCGGGACAACTTCGCCCGCGTGATGAAGGGCACCCAGATCTCCATCATGGTCATGCTCATCATCGGCATCGTGGCGCTCATCATCGGCACGATCGTCGGCGCGCTGGCTGGTTACTACCGGGGTTGGGTCGACTCACTGCTCATGCGCGTTACCGACGGCTTCATCATCCTTCCCGTCATCGTCGTCGGCGCCATCCTCGGCAAGCTCGTCTCGGGCACCGGAGGCGCGATGCTCGGACTCGTCCTCGGCGCGATCCTCTGGACCGGCCTGGCGCGACTCGTCCGCGGTGACTTCCTCTCCCTGCGCGAACGCGAGTTCGTCGACTCCGCCCGAGTCGCCGGCGCGAGCGACTTCCGGATCATGTTCAAGCACATGCTCCCGAACGCGATGGGCGTCATCATCGTCAACACGACGCTGCTGATGAGCCAGGCGATCGTCCTCGAGGCGTCGCTGAGCTTCCTCGGCTTCGGCATCTCTCCGCCGGACATCTCACTCGGGCAGCTCATCAGCGAATACCAGACCTCGTTCGCGACCCGCCCGTGGCTGTTCTGGTGGCCCGGTCTCTTCATCATCGTCATCGCTCTGTGCGTGAACTTCATCGGCGACGGTCTCCGCGACGCGTTCGACCCCCGCATGAAGACGATCCCGAGCTGGCGGAAGATGAAGAAGGCCGAGCGCATGGCGAAGAAGGGGGACAAGTGATGACCGAGCAGAACACGACTGAGTCGACCACCGGTGCGAAGTCACCGATCCTCGACGTCAAGGACCTCGGAGTCCACTTCTGGGTGAGCGACGAATGGTGGATGGCAGCCGAGGGACTCACGTACACGGTGAATGCGGGCGAAGTGCTCGCGATCGTCGGTGAGTCCGGTTCCGGCAAATCGCAGTCGAGCATGTCCCTGCTCGGTCTGCTGCCGAGCAACGGCCGGGCCACCGGCTCGGCGAAGCTCGGCGACAAGGAGCTCATCGGGATGCCGCAGGAGCGGATGCAGCACATCCGCGGCAACGACATCTCGGTGATCTTCCAGGAGCCGATGACCGCGCTCAACCCGGTCTACACGGCGGGCTTCCAGATCATGGAGACCCTCCGCGTCCACCTCGACATGGGTCCGAAGGAGGCGAAGGAGCGCGCTCTCGAGCTCATGCGCCTCGTCGAGATCCCGGAACCGGAGGAGCGGTACAACTCGTTCCCCCACCAGCTCTCGGGCGGTCAGCGCCAGCGCATCATGATCGCGCAGGCGCTTGCGTGCCAGCCGAAGCTGCTCATCGCCGACGAGCCGACCACGGCGCTCGACGTCACGGTGCAGGCGGAGATCCTCAAGCTCATGCGCGAGCTGAAGTCGAAGCTCGATGCCGGCATCATCCTCATCACGCACGACATGGGCGTGGTCGCGGACATGGCCGACCGCATCATCGTCATGCGTTCGGGCAAGGTCGTCGAGTCGGGGACGGCGGATGAGATCTTCTACAACCCGCAGCACCCGTACACGAAGCAGCTCCTCGAAGCCGTGCCCCACCTCGGCACCGAGATCGAAGGGCAGGCGTTCGGTACGGATCTCCACGACGTCGAGGAGGCCATCCACGAACTCGAGGAGACCTTCGCGGACGAGTCCGGGGGCGACGATCTCGGCGCCGGATCGGTGGCCGACAACGATGCCGAGGCCACTGCCGTGTCGACGGGGGAGGCTTCGCATCCTCACATAGAGATGGATTCGACGGAGACCTACTACCATCCTGGGTCGCAGGCGGACTTCTCGCAGCCCTCGGCACTCCAGCTGCGGGATGCGGCGATCGAGTACCCCGCGGTCGGGCGGAAGAAGGCGTTCCGCGCCGCTCACCACATCAACCTCATGATCGCTCCCGGTGAGGTCGTCGGCCTCGTCGGCGAGTCGGGATCGGGCAAGACGACGATCGGCCGCGCGGCCCTCGGCCTCCTGCCCACCGTCGAAGGCGACATGGTCGTCAACGGCAAGAGCATCAAGGGGCTGACCAACAAGCAGATGCGGCCGCTGCGCAAGGAGGTGGGGATCGTGTTCCAGGACCCCGGCTCCTCGCTCAACCCGCGCCTGCCCATCGGCGAGTCGATCGGCGAACCCCTCTACCTCCACGAGGGGATGAAGGGTCCGGCGCTCAACAAGCGCGTCGAGGAGCTCCTCCACGCGGTCGAGCTGCCGACGTCGATGCGCAACCGCTACCCGCACGAGCTCTCGGGCGGTCAGCGTCAGCGCATCGGCATCGCCCGTGCGCTCAGCCTGCGGCCGAAGCTGCTCATCGCCGATGAGCCGACCTCGGCGCTCGACGTCTCCGTCCAGGCGAAGGTCCTCGACCTCTTCGAGAGCCTCCAGGCGCTCTACGGGTTTGCGTGCCTCTTCATCAGCCACGATCTCGCTGTCGTCGAGCGCATCGCCTCCCGCATCGCCGTCATGCGGCACGGGTACCTCGTCGAGATCGGGCAGGCCTCGCAGGTCGTGGCCAACCCGGTCCATCCCTACACGCAGCGCCTGCTCTCCGCGGTTCCGGTTCCGGATCCCAAGGAGCAGCGCAAGCGCCGGGAGGCCCGCGACGCCGTGCTCGAGGCGACGATGAACGCCTGAGCAGGACCGCCTCGGCGTCGGTGCCGGGGATGGCAGTCTCCGCGAGGCGGATCCGGTTCGATCTCAGCTCTGATGTCGAACCGGATCCGCCTCGCTGGCGTCCGAGGGCTGACACGGGAGGGCCGACACCGGCGGGCCGGCACCGGAGGAGCCCGAAACCACCTGTGAATCGGGCGACCTGCGCGGTGCGTATAATTGTGTGTTGGGTCCGGTCCGGACCACCCTCCCTACCTAAGGCTATTGATGACTGAAGCTCCCACGCGCCGGGACAACCGCCGCAACGTGGCGATCGTCGCCCACGTCGACCACGGTAAGACCACCCTCGTCGACGCCATGCTCCGGCAGACCGGTGTCTTCAACGAGCACGGTGACTTCGCCGAGCGCGTGATGGACTCCGGCGACCTCGAGCGGGAGAAGGGGATCACGATCCTCGCGAAGAACACCTCGGTGCTCTACAACGGACCCTCCGCCGGTGACGAGCCCATCGTCATCAACGTCATCGACACCCCGGGCCACGCCGACTTCGGCGGTGAGGTCGAACGCGGACTGTCCATGGTCGACGGCGTCGTCCTCCTCGTCGACGCCTCCGAGGGCCCGCTGCCCCAGACCCGCTTCGTCCTCCGCAAGGCTCTCGCGGCGAAGCTGCCGGTCATCCTCGTCATCAACAAGACCGACCGGGCTGACGCCCGCATCGACGGTGTCGTCGAGGACTCGCAGGACCTGCTCCTCGGCCTCGCCTCCGACCTCGCCGACGAGGTCCCCGACCTCGACGTCGACGCCGTCCTCGACGTCCCCGTCGTCTTCGCCGCCGCGAAGGTCGGAGCGGCCTCGCTCGACCAGCCCGCCGACGGCGAGGTCCCGGACAACCCGGACCTCGAGCCGCTGTTCAAGACGATCATCGAGACCATCCCGGCCCCGGAGATCAACGCCGACGGCGTCCTCCAGGCGCACGTGACGAACCTCGACGCTTCGCCGTTCCTCGGCCGTCTCGCCCTCCTGCGGATCTTCGGCGGCACCCTGAAGAAGGGCCAGCAGGTCGCGTGGGCCCGCGGTGACGAGATCAGCTCCGTGAAGATCACCGAGCTCCTCGAGACGCAGGGACTCGACCGGGTTCCCGCCACCGAGGCGTCGGCCGGTGACATCGTCGCCGTTGCGGGCATCCCCGACATCATGATCGGCGACACCCTCACCGACATCGACAACCCGAAGCCGATGCCGGCGATCGTCATCGACGATCCGGCGATCTCGATGACCATCGGCATCAACACCTCGCCGCTGGCCGGTCGTGAGAAGGGCACGAAGGTCACCGCCCGCATGGTCAAGGACCGCCTCGACGCCGAACTCGTCGGCAACGTCTCCCTCAAGGTCCTGCCCACCGAGCGTCCCGACGCCTGGGAGGTCCAGGGGCGCGGTGAGCTCGCGCTCGCGATCCTCGTCGAGCAGATGCGCCGTGAGGGCTTCGAGCTCACCGTCGGCAAGCCCCAGGTCGTGACCAAGCAGGTCGACGGCCAGACCCAGGAGCCCTTCGAGGACCTGACGATCGACGTGCCGGAGGACTACCTCGGCGCCGTCACCCAGCTCATGGCCAGCCGCAAGGGCGTCATGTCGACGATGACGAACCACGGCACCGGCTGGGTGCGGATGGAATTCACCGTCCCCGCCCGCGGCCTCATCGGCTTCCGCACCCGGTTCCTCACCGAGACCCGCGGCACCGGCATCGCCAACTCGATCTCCGCCGGCTACGGACCGTGGGCCGGCCACATCGAGTTCCGGACCAACGGCTCGCTCGTGGCCGACCGCGCCGGAGCCGTCACCCCGTACGCGATGATCAACCTCCAGGAGCGCGGTTCCTTCTTCGTCGAACCGACCTCCGAGGTCTACGAGGGCCAGATCGTCGGCGAGAACTCCCGGGCCGATGACATGGACGTCAACATCACGAAGGAGAAGAAGCTGACGAACATGCGCTCAGCCTCCGCGGACTCCTTCGAGAACCTCGTGCCCCCGCGCAGGCTCACGCTCGAGGAGAGCCTCGAATTCGCCCGTGAGGACGAATGCGTCGAGGTCACCCCGTCCGCCGTGCGCATCCGCAAGGTCGAACTCGACCAGAAGGAGCGCGCGAAGATCTACGCGAAGCTGCGTCGTCAGAACGCATGATCACGCCGCGGATCCTCTTCGTCCACGCCCACCCCGATGACGAGACCATCGCCACGGGAGGCACGATCGCAGCCCTGACCGCCGAAGGCGACCAGGTCACCGTGCTCACCGCCACCCGCGGTGAGGGCGGAGAGGTCATCCCGCCGGAGATGAAGGCCCTCGAGGGCGACCGGGCCGGGCTCGCGTCCGTGCGGGAGTCCGAGATCGCCGAGGCGATGCGGTCCCTCGGCGTCACCGACCACCGGTTCCTCGGCACTCGCCGAGGCGGTGCGGTGACCCTGCCCGAGCGTCGTTTCGAGGACTCGGGGATGGAATGGGGGCCCGAGGGCCACGCCGTGCCGGCAGCGTCGATGCCCGCAGGCGCCCTGTGCGCGGCGTCGACCGACGAGGTCGCCGACTACATCGCCGCCGTCATCGACGAGGTCCGCCCGCACGTGGTCATCACGTACTCGGCCAACGGCGGCTACGGCCACCCCGACCACGTCCGCGTCCACGACGCGACCGTCGCGGCCGTCGAGAAGGCGACCTGGCGGCCCGGTCGGCTGCTCTTCGTCGAGATCCCCGCCGAGGTGGCCAGGGCGTCCTTCGATCCGCGCCAGTCCGGATTCTCCGAGACCGGGTTCGCCCAGGCGCAGACGATTCCGACGATGGCGCCGGTCGGCGAGATCGTCGTCGCCCAGAACGTCGCAGGCGTCCGCGATGCCCGCCGGAGGGCGTTGGCCGCGCACCGCACGCAGGTGAGCCTCAGCGGTGACTTCATGGCCCTGTCCAACGGCATCGGCACGAAGCCCGCCGACCACGAGTACTACTCCCTCGGCGCCGGCGCCCCGTTCCCCGCGGAGACCCAGAGCTCGGGACTCGCCTCGCACGTCCTCGCCGGCCTCGACCTCGATGCTCTCGAGGACGCGAACGCGGCCGGAGCCCCCCGGCGTCGCCGCGAGCCGAAGAAGCCCGGTGTCTTCGCCTTCATCCATGCGGGACTCCTCGGCCTCCTCATCGGCCTCCTCGGGGGATTCCAGCATCTCAACGTCTCGGTCGTCCGCCTCGGCGAGACCCCCGCGATCGTGCCCTGGGGACTCGGACTCGGACTGCTGCTCGCCCTGTGCGGCCTCTGGCACCTCAAATCGATGTACCGGTCCACCGCACCGATGCTCGTCGCCGCGATCGTCATCGCCGTCGTCTCCTACATCCTCGGCCAGCCGGAGTGGCTGCCGGGATCCGACATCGTCGTCACCGGCACCCTGCGGTCGGTGGTGTGGCTGCTCGGCCCCATGGTCATCGCGGCCGTCCTCGCCTTCGTCCCCGTCCGCAGCCGGGCGCAGAGATCCCTCTAGGACTCCGCTCCCGGACAGAGCCTTCCCCGACCAGACTCAGATCCCCTCGATAGACTTGGAAGAATGATGTCCACCCAGACCCTCGCAGGCAGCGCGCCTGATCCCTCGGCCGGCACCTCGGCGGGCAGGCGCAAGCGACCCTGGATCATCGCGCTCCTCATCCTCGTCGGGCTCGCCGTCGTCTACCTCGCGATCGGCTTCTTCAGCGGCCGGGTCGTCGCCCCCGGCACGACCGTGGCCGGCGTCGACATCGGCTCGCAGAGCGCAGCCGATGCGAAGTCGACCCTTGAGGACGCCCTCGGGGAGAAGGCGAAGCAGGAGATCGAGCTCAGCGCCAAGGAGGCCACGGCGACGATCGATCCGGTGAAGTCGGGACTGGCACTCGACGTCGACGGCACCGTCGCCCAGGTCACCGGGTTCACACTCAACCCTGCCATCCTCGCCGACCGGCTCTTCGGCGACAATGAGGTCTCACCCGTCCTCGCTGTCGACGACGCGACCTTCGACAAGAGCGCCGAGGCGGCCGCGAAGGGACTCGAGGTCGAACCCGTCGATGCGGAGCTGAGCTACGACAAGACGACGCCTGCGGTCAAGGACGCCGTGACCGGGCAGAGCGTGAGCGTGGAGAACATCCGCTCCGCCGTCGCCGCACAGTGGCTGGTCAAGGACAATCCGCTGCCCGTCGTCGTCGACGAGGTCGAACCCGACATCACGACCGCTGAAGCCAAGGACGTCGCCGACGGCTTCGCCGCCGATGCGGTCAAGGCCGACGTCACCGTCAAGGCCGTACCCGGCAAGGACGCCGACTCCGACGTCAAGGGCGGGGACCTGACGATCTCGCCGACGACGATCGCGAAGACCCTGAGCTTCGAGGCGAAGGACTCGAAGCTCGTGCCGAAGTTCGACGCCGAGAAGCTGCAGAAGCGGGCACTCGACGAGAACGAGGAGATCGGACGTCCCGCCAAGGACGCGACCTTCAAGGTCGTCGACGGCAAGCCGCAGGTCGTCGACTCCGAACCCGGCATCGGCATCAAGCCCGACGACCTCTCGAAGGCCGTGACCGATGCGATCAACGGCGACACCGCAGCCGCCGAGGTGACCCTGGCCTCCGTCGAACCGGAGTTCACGACCGAGGACGCGAAGAAGGTCGACGTCTCGCAGACCGTCTCGGAGTTCTCCACCCCGTACAAGTCCGATCCCAACCGCGACAACAACCTCCGCGTCGCCTCGAAAGAGGTCTCGGGCACGGTCCTTCAGCCCGGCGAGCAGTTCTCCCTCAATGAGACGCTCGGCCCGCGGACCGCGGCCAACGGCTACAAGCCCGCAGGCGTCATCTCCGAAGGGCAGATGAAGGAGGACTTCGGCGGAGGAGTCTCGCAGGTGTCGACGACCCTGTTCAACGCCGCGTTCTTCGCCGGCTTCGAACTCAACGAGCATCAGGCGCATTCGCGCTACATCTCCCGCTACCCGGAGGGCCGGGAGACGACGCTCGACTACACCTCGATCGACCTCAAGTTCACGAACAACCAGAAGACCCCCGTCGTCCTCGACATGTACCTCTCGGGCGGAAAGGTCTACGCGAAGGTCTACGGAGTCAAGTACTACGACGTCGAAGCCGACTCTTCGGGCCGGTACGCCTTCACCTCGCCGGCGACGGTGACCGAGTCCGGTCCGTCGTGCACCCCGCAGTCACCGCGCGAGGGCTGGTCGATCAAGATCACGCGGACGATGAAGGAGATCGCGACCGGACGGGAGACGAAGGACTCCTTCGTCACGACCTACCGACCGGTCAACAAGGTCGAGTGCAAGTAGCTCTGCTGCACGGACAGGCTCAGGCCTGCTTCGCGTACCAGCACCGGTGGCGCACGCTCGCGCCCAGCGACGTGAAGAGCCCGAGCGACGCCTCGTTGGCCGCTTCGACGTCGACGAGGTAGGAGCGGACTCCGCGCTGGGCGAGCAGGGCTGCGGCAGCCCGTGCGACCGAGCGTCCGGCTCCGCGCCGACGCAGGTCGGGGCGGGTGACGAGGTTGGTGATGACGCCCCACTTGCTCCGTTCGACGACTCGGCACGTCGCGACCATCGTCCGCGAGCCGTCGGGATGCTGAGCCCACGCGGTGACGAACTGGCATGGGTCATCGGTCTCGATGAGCGCCCGGAAGGCGTCGATCGAACCGGGGTCGCGCTCACTCGTCCAGGCAGCGAAGTGGAGGTCACTCGGCGTCTCGGTGACGTCGATGGACAAACCGGGGGCGGCCGCCTCGGCGGGGGCACCGGCACCGGCGGCCGCCTCGGCGGTGGCACCGGTGAGGAGGTACACGGTCTCTGACGGGGAGTATCCCCGCTCGGACAGGAGCGGCCCGAGACCCTCGCACTCCGGGGCCAGGGTCGTCGAATCGTCGGCCGAGTAGATCTGGACGACCGCGGGCCGCTCGCGGGCGGCGTACCACGCCTCGACCGCGTCGAGCGTCTCGGACCAGCCCAGCCCGGACTCGGTCACGGGCAGGGCGCTGTTGGCGCGGCGGGTGGTCGATTCGGAGCTGCGCAGGAGCCAGCCCTTCTGGAGCAGCCCCACCTCGGCGGGGGAATCGCTCGACTCGTTGCGGAGATTGTCCGCGTGGAGCCACGAGACGTCGGACGGCAGCCACGCCGCCGCGGAGATGCGACGGAGGTCGACTGCGGAGACGATCTCATGGGTGCGACCCGACCGGGTCGGGGCCGGCGGGACCTCGTGGACGAGGAGGATGAGGCCGCGCTCGATCCGCACGGGACCGCGCTTCGTGTCGATGACGACGCCGGACTCGTCGACGGAGCTGACGACACCGAGGGCATCGGAGGTCGCATGCGTGTCACCCGGGGTGAGCGCATAGCGCACCACCACTCGTCTGCCTGGCGAGAGCTCGTCCACACCGCTCCTTCCGATTCCGCTGTCCCAGACCACATTAGAGCAGGTGGGCTCGGCCGCGGGGGAGGCGTGACCAATGCAACGAGGATCACGTGTCACGGTGGGAGACTGGGGACGCGTTCAAGGCGTATGGTGGAGATCATAGATCAGCTGAGTCTCCCGAGGAGCACAACCCGTGACGTACATCATCGCCCAGCCCTGCGTCGACGTGAAGGACAAGGCCTGCATCGACGAGTGTCCGGTCGACTGCATCTACGAGGGGGAGCGGAGCCTCTACATCCACCCCGACGAGTGCGTCGACTGCGGTGCCTGTGAGCCGGTGTGCCCCGTCGAGGCCATCTACTACGAGGACGACGTCCCCGAGGAGTGGTCGGAGTACTACAAGGCCAACGTCGAGTTCTTCGACGACATCGGCTCCCCGGGCGGCGCTGCGAAGCTCGGCAACACCGGCAAGGACCACGCGATCATCTCCGTCCTCCCGCCGCAGAACGGCTGAGGCGGTGGCGCCTCGCCTCGGGCTCGACCTGCCCGACTACCCCTGGGACAAGCTCACCGAGTATCGGGCCCGCGCCGCCGAGCATCCCGGCGGGGTCTGCGACCTCTCGATCGGCACCCCCGTCGATCCGACGCCCGCAGTCATCGAGGACGCGCTGGCCGCGGCGAGCGACGCCCACGGATATCCGACGACCGCCGGGACCGATGAGCTGCGTGCCGCGATCGCCGGGTGGTATGCGACGTGGCACGGGGTGAGCGTCGACCCGGCCGCCGAGGTGCTGCCGACCATCGGGTCGAAGGAGTTCGTCGCGTGGCTGCCCACCCTCCTCGGCCTGCGGCAGGCCGGACTGTCCGTGGCCTGCCCGCACGCCGCGTACCCCACGTACGAGATGGGGGCGAGGATCGCCGGGGTCGACTGTGTGCGCCTCGACGCCTCCGAGATCGTCGCCGGCGCTCCGCTGACGGGCATCGGCCTGCTCTGGCTCAACACTCCCGGCAACCCGACCGGCGCGGTCCAGGATGCCGAGACGCTGGCCGAGGTGGTCCGCCGTGCCCGTGAGGCCGGAGTCGTCGTCGCCTCCGACGAGTGCTATGGCCTGCTCAACTGGACCTCCGACGAGCCTGCTCCGAGCATCCTCTCGGTCACCGACGGCGACCACTCCGGGGTGCTCAGCGTCTACTCGATGTCGAAGCAGTCGAACCTCGCAGGCTACCGTGCCGCCTTCGTCGCCGGCGACGCAGCGCTCATCGACGATCTCACTCGGACGCGCAAGCACGCGGGGATGATCGTCCCGGCACCGATCCAGGCGGCGATGATCGCCGGGCTCACCGACACCGCACACGTCCTCGAGCAGAAGGAGCGCTACCGCGCCCGCCGGGATCGGCTGCGCCCGGCACTCGAGTCCTACGGATTCCGCATCGACCACTCGGAGGCCGGACTCTACCTCTGGGCGACCGCCGGTGTCGACTGCTGGGAGTCGATCGGGGCACTCGCCGATCTCGGCATCATCGCCGGACCCGGGGCCTTCTACGGCGACGCGGCAGCGCAGCATGTGCGCATCGCCCTCACCGCCACCGACGAGCGGATCGCCGCGGCTGCGGACCGGCTCCTCGCCTGAGGCGCGCCGTCTCGGGCAGGCGATTGCTCAGCAGTGTCTGGTGCCTGCGGCTCGGCTGAGGCACGTGCCCCGGGTGGAGAAGCTGCCATCGTCACAGGCAAGGACACCTGTCGCCCCACCTCGGCGGGGAATGATCCCGATCAGGATCGGGACTGGTCTGAGAGGGATGCGCCGAGGTGCATAGGAGCAGTGCGGAATTCGTCACACCCGCATCGGATCCCTGAGCCCGACGCTTGTTACTGAGCAGTACAGACAGGGCACAGTGATTTTTCGATTCCCCCGCAAGTGGGTAGTCTTTGAGGGAACTGTGCAAGACGCCTCAGGAAGTTCTTGAGGTGGGTCGACGGTGAGGAGAACATATGCCGACCGAAGCGAATCTCAGGATTGCCGAGACGGATCTGGCACTGCCAGAAGTGCCCGCGACAGCAGGCAACGACGGATATCGCATCGGCTCCCTGCTCAAAGACACCGGAGCCGTGACCTACGATCCGGGATTCGCCAACACCGCGTCCACCTCGTCGTCCATCACCTACATCGACGGTGATGCCGGGGTGCTGCAGTATCGGGGCTACCCGATCGAACAGCTGGCAGACAAGTCGAACTTCGTCGAAGTCTGCTACCTCCTCATCCACGGTGAGCTGCCCACTCAGGAGCAGTACGACGCCTTCGATGCGCGTCTGCGCAAGCACACCATCGTCCACGAGGATCTGCGCCGGTTCTTCCGGGCATTCCCCTACGATGCGCATCCGATGCCCATGGTTGCAGCTGCGGTCGCCGCTTTGTCGACTTTCTACCAAGATGACCTCGATGTCTTTGACGAGGATCAGATCGACACCTCGTCGTTCCGGCTGCTCGCGAAGATGCCGACGATCGCCGCTCTCGCGCACCGGAAGAACATGGGCCTGCCCGTCATCCACCCGGACAACTCGCGCAGCCTCGTGGAGAACTTCCTCCGCGTGAACTTCGGCGTCCCCGCCGAGCCGTACGAGCCGGACCCGCTCGCGGTCAAGGCGATGGACCAGCTCTTCATCCTCCACGCCGATCACGAGCAGAACTGCTCGACGGCGACCGTGCGTCTCGTCGGGTCCTCGCAGGCGAACCTCTTCCAGTCGATCTCGGCCGGCGTGAATGCCCTGGCCGGACCGCTGCACGGCGGCGCGAACTCGGCGGTGCTCGAGATGCTCCAGACGATCGCGGCCTCCGACGACGGTCCGAAGAAGTTCATGGAGCGCGTGAAGAACAAGGAAGAGGGCGTGCGCCTCATGGGCTTCGGCCACCGGGTGTACAAGAACTACGACCCGCGCGCGAAGATCATCAAGAAGACCGCCGACGAGGTCCTCGCCCGCTCCGGCGGCGACCCGCTGCTCGAGCTCGCCGTCCAGCTCGAGGAGATCGCGCTAGCCGACGACTACTTCGTCGAGCGCAAGCTCTACCCCAACGTCGACTTCTACACCGGCCTCATCTACAAGGCGCTCGGCTTCCCGACGAACATGTTCACCGTGCTCTTCGCCGTCGGGCGCCTCCCGGGCTGGATCGCCCAGTGGCGCGAGATGATCAAGGACCCGGAGACGCGCATCGGCCGTCCGCGCCAGGTCTACACCGGCGATGTGTCCCGCGACTACACGGATATCACCGATCGCTGAGCGAAGCTCCGGCGATCGCTGAGCTGGAACGGCGGCGGCGACCGCTGAGCTTGGCGAGCACCGTCGACCACTGAGCGTCTCCGTCCCGAGCGGCCCTCCGGGCGCTCGGCCACCCTGCGAACGGTGGCTGAGCACCCGGAGGGCTGCTCGCGTATTCAGCAGCCACACGCCGCACCTCGGGCTGCAATTCGCGCCCGCAGCCGCACGCCGCACCTCGGGCAGCAATTCGCACCCGGAGCCACACGCCGCACCTCGGGCAGCAATTCGCACCCGGAGCCACACGCCGCACCTCGGGCAGCAATTCGCGCCCGCAGCGTTATACCCGCGGCGTAACTCGCTGAATCGGACCGTTGGCCGCAAATCATCCCCGTGCAACTGGAGGTTTTGTCGCTGCGGGGGTGGGATGCAGAATGCGCTCGCCGAGGCGGTGGTGCGTCTGTATGCCGATCATCGTCTCCAGTGGGTCCACGGTGAGGTAGGTGTCGTGTGAACATCCGATTAGGGGCGCAGGGTCGATGGTCGGAGGCCGAAGCTCGGGTCGCCTGTTAGCATATGAATAGCGAGTATGTCCAACAAGTATTCACCGACTTCGTGGGTAGAAAGTTGTGAGGGGTGCAATGGTCGTCGATGCAGTCAGCGCTCTGCGTGAACTGGACTTCGAAATCGCCGCCGGGGCCAACCGTGGCTCGTGGCGTGTGCGCGGCCCTGAGGGAATCTGGTTCGAAGTATCGCCAGCACCGGCGGTGCCGCATCTGGACGCTCATACTGTTCGCAGCTATACGGCTCATCACGAATGGAGCGGCGGTGTGCTCTTTGTTGCCGAATCCGCGACGGAGGGAATCATCGAACGCGCGGAGTCCGGAGAACTCGACATTCTCACGACTGCCCCGATACGACTCATCCATTCGGGGATCACCTATTCGGTGCACACAGCCGCTACGACGGACCACCGGAGCGAAACACCGAAGCGCGCGCGTCCAGCGTGGACCCGCTGGGCTCTCATACGCTACCTGCTGCTCAACGATGCTCCTGCGCGACAATCTTCGATCGCGGACGTTCTCGGCGTCAGCCAGCAGGCCGTGTCGAGTGCGCTCAAGATGCTCGGACCATTCGTCGACGATGCGGGTGATGGCGTCTATGCCATGGATCGCCAGGGACTGCTGCGACTGTGGATTGATGAGTACCTCGGACCCGGCGGTCAGGAATTCGGGTGGTTCAGTCTGGATCCGATTGTTCAGCAGGTCGCGCAGGCCAGAGAGATCTTCCATTTCTTGGACCAGACGATCTTGGTCGGCGGCGATGTCGCGGCAGACGTCATTGCTCCGTGGAAACTGCCGACCACTGGTCGAATCTACACCGACGCTCCCATCGACCTCTCCGAGGGAGGATTTGTTCCGGCACCATTGGACGAAGCGACCCTCATCATCAATGTGCCTCGCGACCCGACGATACTCAGATTGGGGTCGGTCCGACCATCAAGCAGTGAAACCGGCGGACTGCCGGTGGCGGATCCGCTGATCGTGATGTGGGATCTTCTCCATAGCGGCAGTGTCGACAGCGGACCGGCTGCGGACAAGATCGCAGAAGTGGTCGTAGAGCGACAATGATGAGTGAAATCATCAGAATAGAGGCGCATGCCGCGAGCAACGCGGACTCGCTCGGCTACATGGGGCAACAGGCGGTCGCCCAAGCTGTCGACCGTGACACGCCGTACCGGATCATCGGCGGCCATATGGTCAGACTTCTTCTCCATGTGTATCCCACCTCGAACGCAACCCTGCGATCCACGATTGATGCCGACGCAGCCGTCGACGACATCGAAATCGTCGGCGACATAGTGGATGGTCTCTGCGCCCAGGATTTCAGTCAAACAGGCGGAAACGTCCTGAAGAAGGCTGTGAACTCCGAGCAGAATATCGAAGTCAACCTGCTGGTCTCCCGCCGCGGAAGCTCGAAAGGCATCCGGTCGGAGTGTGCGCCCGGGGTCGGGCAGGTCGATACCCTTCCGGAACTCGGATTCGCCCTTGACCAGCCGCCCCTCGACCTGGAAGTATTCGCGACCCTGTTCGACGGTTCGACGATCGAGTACCGAACGCGGATACCAGGGCTTGAGACTGCAGTCGTGTTGAAGGCCCATAGCTGGAAAGCACGGGGACTGCGGTCTGACCGTGACCTCGCAGACCTCCACTCGCTCATGGAGATCCGCGAGGAGCATCCGCACACAGCGTGGGGGCTCTCGTCTCCTGGTCTCATCGGGTTCCGAAAGGACACTGCGAGAATCCTCCACGAAGCGGCAGGAAAACTCACCAAGAGGACGAGCAATCTACCTGTGCCGTACGACCTGGACCGAGTGCGTATGGCAGCTTTGATCGCCCGGCATGTATCCCGCCCGTAGCTGAGACGCTTCGCACTTGCGTCAGTAGAAGAACTGTCCTCAAATGCTCGCTGAGGCGATGGTCGAACGAACAACCCGAAAAACGCTCGGCAACCTCTCGGGCATGACGACTCCGGGCTGGATAGCCAAAGGGCGCTCAGCAACCTGACGACAGGTTGCTGAGCGCCCTCAAGGCAGCTGTGGTGCGGGGTCTGCGAACCCGCGTATCCTCGGCGGAAATCGCCTTATCGCACCGTTGGCCGCGAATCATCCCGGTGCAGCGGGAAGTTCTATTGCTGCGGGGGTGGGATGCGGAACCCCGCGCCTCGCCGAGCTCTCAGTGGAGGTCGGGGTTGAGCTCGATGCCCTTGGCCGAGCGGGCCAGTGCCTCGACGGCACCGGTCACCGAGTTGCGGCGGAAGAGGATGTTGTTCGCGCCGCTGAGCTCGGAGGCCTTGACGACCCGCTCGTCGTCGCCCAGCACCGTGACCCGGGTACCCGCGGTGAGGTAGAGGCCGGCCTCGACGATGCAGTCATCGCCGATCGAGATGCCCACGCCCGAGTTCGCACCGAGCAGACTGCCCGAGCCGATCGAGATGCGGTGGGTGCCGCCGCCGGAGAGCGTGCCCATGATTGAGGCACCGCCGCCGACATCGGAGCCGTCGCCGACGACGACGCCCTGCGAGATGCGCCCCTCGACCATCGCCGAGCCGAGGGTGCCGGCGTTGAAGTTGACGAAGCCCTCGTGCATGACCGTCGTCCCGGAGGCCAGGTGCGCGCCGAGGCGGACCCGGTCGGCATCGCCGATGCGCACACCCGAGGGGATGACGAAGTCGGTCATCCGCGGGAACTTGTCGAGGCCGAAGACCGCGACGGGGCCGCGGGCGAGCAGCCTCGTTCGGGTGGCCTCGAAGTCCTCCGGCGAGCATGCGCCCGCCGAGGTCCACACGACGTTGGCGATGTGGCCGAAGATGCCGTCGAGGTTGACATCGTTGGGCACGACGAGGCGGTGGGAGAGCGCGTGGAGACGGAGGTAGACATCGGCCGCCGAGGCGGGCGCCTCGTCGAGGTCGATCGTCGTCGTCACCACGGACGTCGTCGTCCCGCGGGCGGGATCCTCTCCGGTGAGCGCATCGAGTCCGTCGTCGGCGGCGCGGGCGGTCGCTGCCGCCTCGGCGTCGGCAGGGTCGTCTCCCGTGCTCAGGGCCGGGTACCAGACGGAGAGGACGGTCTTCTCATGCAGCGTGGCGAGTCCACGCGCGGAAACGATGCGTTGTGTCATGCCTGCCAGCCTAGTCGGTGACCGCGGTACTAGGCTAAGTCGTATGACTGCTCATCCACCTGCTGAGACCGCCGCCGCATTCGTCCCCGACGGCGACCTCGGGCAGTATCTGCTCTCCGCGCTCGACGATCCCGCGGAGCTGACTGGCCGGCTGTGCGCGATCGAATCCGTCTCCGGCAACGAAGGTGCGATCGCCGAGGCGGTCGTCACCGTCCTCGAGGCGATCAGCGCCGGTGACGGCCCCGATCTCGAGATCCTCCGCGACGGCGACACGATCGTCGCCCGCACCGGCTTGGGCCGGCCGGAGCGCATCGTCATCGCCGGTCACCTCGACACCGTCCCCGTCGAAGGCAACCTCCCGCCGAGGCGGCTCACCGGTGAGGTGGGTGAGTCCCGTGAGTCCGGAGTTGAGAACGGAACCGACAGCAGTGCCCCGGAAGACGAGGCCCCGGCGGGCGGTGCACCGACGGAGGACGCACGTGAGTCCGGCGCCTCGGAACGTGACCAGGCCGCCGGTGAGGAGATCATCTGGGGCCGGGGCGCCTGCGATATGAAGGCGGGGGTGGCGATGCAGCTCGCCGCCGCCTCGGCGCTGCGGAACCCGTCGCGCGACGTCAGCTGGGTCTTCTACGACCACGAGGAGGTCGATGCCGCCCTCAACGGCCTCGGCCGGGTCGCCCGCACCCACCCCGAGTGGCTGGCCGGGGACTTCGCGATCCTCGGCGAACCGTCGAATGCGAGCGTCGAGGGCGGCTGCAACGGCACGATCCGCGTCGACGTCACGACCACCGGTGTGCGCGCCCACTCGGCCCGCGCGTTCATGGGAGTGAATGCGATCCACGCCGCCGCCGAGGTGCTCACCCGCCTCGACGACCACGTCTCCGAGACCGTCACCGTCGACGGCCTCGACTACCGGGAGTCGCTCTCCGCGGTGGCGATCAGCGGGGGAGTGGCAGGCAACGTCGTGCCCGACGAGTGCCGCATCTCCGTCAACTACCGCTTCGCGCCCTCGAAGTCCGCCGCCGAGGCCGAGGGCTTCCTCCGCGAGCTCTTCACCGGCTTCGACGTCGTCGTCACCGACGCCGCCGAAGGCGCCCGCCCCGGACTCGACCGCCCCATCGCCCAGGACTTCCTCGCCGCGCTCGGCGCGGAACCGTCGGCGAAGCTCGGATGGACCGACGTCTCCCGGTTCAGTGCGCTCGGCGTCCCGGCGGTGAATTTCGGTCCGGGCAACCCGCTGTACGCCCACAAGTCAGACGAACATGTCAGGGTCCGGGAAGTGGAGGACGCGACCCGGACTCTCATCGACTACCTCGAGAAGGGATGAGCGCGATGGCGAACGACACCGATCCCGCACCGACGACCCGCACCGAGGAGCGCGAGCCCGTGGAGACCAGCCCGGACGAGAGCGGCCCCGACCAGCCCAGCCCCGACCAGCCCGCAGCCGACACCACCGACGACGCGACCTTCTACAGCAAAGGTCCGCTGCGCCTGCGCGGCTCCCAGGTGCCGACGACGACGACCGATCAGCGCCTCCTCGAGTCCCGGGGACCCTCGAACTGGGTCCATGAGGACCCGTGGCGGGTGATGCGCATCCAGGCGGAGTTCGTTGAGGGCTTCGGGTCGCTCGCCGAGGTGGGCCCGGCGGTCTCGATCTTCGGCTCGGCCCGCCTCGGCGCCGGAACCCAGGCGTACGAGGATGCGCGGGAGATCGCCCGGCGGCTCGCGGAGAACGGGAATGCGATCATCACCGGCGGGGGACCGGGGATCATGGAGGCAGGCAACCTCGGCGCCACGGAGGCCGGGGGCGTGTCGATCGGACTCGGCATCGAGCTGCCCTTCGAATCGGGGCTCAACGACCACGTCGAACTCGGGGTGAACTTCCGGTACTTCTTCGTCCGCAAGACGATGTTCCTCAAGTACTCCCGCGGATTCGTCGTCATGCCAGGTGGCTTCGGCACCCTCGACGAGCTCTTCGAGGCGTTCACGATGGTCCAGACCGGCAAGGTCACGTCCTTTCCCATCGTCCTCTTCGGCACGAGCTACTGGCGGGGGCTCGTCGACTGGATGGCGAGCACCCTGATCGGAGAGGGCACGATCTCCCCGAAGGACCTCGACCTCTTCACGCTCACCGATGACATCGACGAGGTCGTGGCCACGATCGGTCCGCCCGGGACGATCCCCGACGCCCCCGTCGACGGCACCGGCCCCGAGCAGTGAAGGACGGCGCCGAGTCCCGCCCGACGCGGTTCGCGCTCACCGACGCCCGCGCCGGGGCCCCGGTGATCATGGCTGTGGTCAACCGGTCGACCGATTCGTTCTACGAGTCCGCCGCGACCCTCGAGGCGGCGCTGAGGGCCGTCGACGCCGCCGCCGAGGCGGGTGCCCGGATCGTCGACATCGGCGGGGTCCGTGCGGGGCGGGGTCGGGAGATCTCCGTTGCCGAGGAGATCGAACGCGTCGTCCCCGTCGTCGAGGCTGTGATCCGGCGCCGTCCTGACCTCCTCATCAGCGTCGACACGTGGCGCCATGAGGTCGCCGAGGCGGTCTGCGCCGCCGGTGCCGGCCTGCTCAACGACACGTGGGCCGGTGCGGATCCGCTCGTCGCCGAGGTCGCGGCCCGCTTCGACGTCGGCCTCGTCTGCTCGCACACCGGGGGTCTGTCCCCGCGCACCGACGCCCACCGCAGCCGCTACGGCCTCACCGCCGCCGACGTCGTCGACGAGACCCTGAGCGGTGTGGTGGCCCTGGCCACGGCTGCCGAGGCCGCCGGAGTCGACCCGACCCGGATCGTCATCGACCCGACGCCGGACTTCGGCAAGAACTCCTACCATTCGCTGCGGCTGCTGCGCGACCTCGGCCGTTTCGCCGAGACCGGTTACCCCGTGCTGCTCGCGATCTCCCGGAAGGACTTCGTCGGGGAGGCGATCGGCGAGGTCGGACCCGCCGACCGGCTCCACGGAACGATCGCCGCGACCGCGCTGGCCGTGGAGAGGGGAGCGGCGATCATCCGCGCCCACGACGTCACCGCGACCGCCGACGCCCTGGCCGTCACGCTCGCCGTCACCGGGGAGGGTCCGGCCAGGCATACGGTCCGCGGCCTCCGCTGAGACCTCAGGCCGATATGCGAAGATGGCCTCATGCCATTGTGGATTGTCATCGGGGTCGCCGCTGCGATCTTCGTCCTCGTCATCGTCCTCGCCGCGTCCTTCGATCTCTTCTCCGCCGAGGCCGCCGAGGAGTCCGATGCCGTCGCCGCCCCACTGCCCGAGGGTTTCACCCTCGCAGACGTCGACGAGCTGCGGTTCCGTCCGGCGCTGCGCGGCTACCGGATGGACGAGGTCGATGAGGCGATCGGTCGGCTGCGGACGCGGATCAGCGAATTGGAAGCCGCGCAGAACTAGGCGATGAGCACCTCCCCAGACCTCCCCGGCATCACCATCCTCCCCGAGCTCTTCAACTCCTCCCGCCTCCACCGGGCAGGCGTCGTCTTCCTCACCCTTCCGCTCTGGGTGCAGGCGCTGAGCGTCTACATCGCCTCGCGGATCGTGAGCATCGCGATCTTCGCCGCGGTCCTCCGTCGCCAGGATCCCGCATACTGGTCCTCGAGCCCGGTCGAGACGACCCTCGGCGACTTCCTCAACTTCTGGGATTCCGCGTGGTATGCGCGCGTCGCGACCGAAGGCTACCCGGCGGTGCTGCCGGTCGATGAGGCCGGGCGGGTCGCAGAGAACACGTGGGCGTTCTATCCGCTCCACCCGGCGATCGTCAGTGCGATCGCCGACCTCACCGGCCTGAGCTACGAGGTGATCTCTCCGCTCGTGTCCACGGTCGCCGCGGGCCTCGCCGCGATCGTCGTCCTCGCGCTCTTCCGGAAGTTCGTCCCACCCGGGCAGGCGCTCACGGCGCTCACCTTCGTCATGGTCTTCCCGCCGGCCGCGGTGTTCTCCACCGGGTACGCGGAGTCGCTCACCCTTCTCCTCCAGGCCCTCGCGCTCCTCCTCGTCGTCGAGCGCCGCTACCTCATGGCCCTTCCCGTCGTCGTCCTCATGGACCTCTCGCGCCCGATCGGCGTCGCCTTCTCCTTCTTCCTCCTCTTCCACCTCATCGACCGCTTCCTCCGCCGTCGGACCGAACCGTATCCGCCCTCCGAGGTCATCCGATCGTGGACCCTCGGTGTGCTCTCGTGCGCCGCCGCGCTCATCCACCCCGTCCACGCGTGGATCGTCACCGGGTCGATGACGGCCTACACCGACACCGAGGCGGCCTGGCACACCGGGACGTCGACCTACCTCGTCCAGTGGCTGGCCCAGGCCAACAGCCTCGTCGGTCCCTTCGGGCCGCTCCTCCTCATCGGCGTCGTCGCCGGCATGGTCGCCCTCATCCTCTCCCCGGCAGGGGCGCGGATGGGCAGGACACTGCAGCTCTTCTGCCTCGCGTACGGGATCTACCTGCTCATCTTCTTCACCCCGCAGACCTCGACGCTGCGCCTGCTCCTGCCGCTCTTCCCGCTCGCACTCACCCTCTCAGCCGTCCGTTCGCGCGGCTACCGGGTCGCGGTGATCGTCGCGTTCATCCTCCTCCAGATCGTCTGGGTCGGATACCTCTGGCACTTCACCCCGCCCTCGGATCTGCCGCCGTGATCGGGTCGTTTCGCGGCGATGTCCCCGCTGAGGACAGGATCGTGGAATAATCGGATCAATACGGTTGGTCCGTTCCGCACGGATCGGCTCTGTTCAATCGATGGAAGGAAGCGCCCACATGGCAGCTCAGAAACCCCGCACCGGCGACGGACCTCTGGAAGTGACCAAAGAAGGCCGAGGCATGGTGATGCGGCTTCCTGTCGAGGGCGGCGGGCGACTGGTGATCGAACTCAGCGCCGATGAGGCGACGGCTCTCCACGACACGTTGGCGGAGACGCTGGGCATCTGAGTACGAGTGGACCGCGCAGCGGCAGAGACGTTCGTCTCTGCCGCTTCGTCATTCACAGAATCGCTTCGTCATCTGCGGGGCGGTTTCGTCATCCGCGAGGCTATTTCGTCATCCGCGGGGCCGCTTCGACATCCGCGGGGTCGGCGGCGCGACCCGTGTCATCACTGCCAGGTCTTCTGCAGCGTGAGCAGACCCTCTCCGATGGGCAGGAGGACGCGGTCGAGCCGTTCCTGGTCGCCGAGTCGGCTGAGCAGGGTGCGCGCCGCGGTCGTCCGTGGGGAGCGATCGACGGGATCGGCGACGGCGCCGGAGAGCAGCGTCTGGTGGAGGACGAGGAGTCCGTGGGCGTCGAGGAGGCGCAGCGCGGGTTCGATCATCCGCTCGAGCCCGACCGGGTCGATGTCGAGGAAGACGAGGTCGTAGGCGCTCGGGGCGAGGCGGCCGAGGACGTCCTCGGCGCGTCCGCTCATCAGGCGCAGGCGGCCGGGGCGGATGCCCGCGAGGTCGATGAGGTCACGGGCCGCGCCCTGAGCAGTGGAGTTCGTGTCGATCGAGGTGAGGATGCCGGCGTTGGGCATGCCCCGCAGCAGGGAGAGCGTCGCCGTTCCCGTGCCGGTGCCGACCTCGACCGCGGCGACGGGGCGCAGCAGACGCGCCATGAGCGTGAGCGCCGACGAGGTCGTCTGTGAGACAGGCGTGAGCCCGTACTCGTGGGAGAGGGTGCGAGCTGCGTCGAGGAGCGCATCCGGTCCGTTGTACTGCTCGGAGAACGTGACATCACCGGCATGCTCGCGTGACAATCGACCCTCCTCAACCGCTGCTGTTCCGTATCTCAGTCTAACTGCTCGCCCGGGTCGCGCCCGTGTGCCGACCACAGCGCGTCGAGCTCCTCGAAAGTGATGAACGCCGAGGTGAGCGCCTTGTCATGACGATGAGCGGTGCCCTCGTCCTCCCACTTCTCCCGGGCGCGCCCGAGCAGCGGGTCGGGCAGCCGCCCAGCAGCGTTGATCACCCGCCACCATGTGACGTTCGACCCGTACTCCTTCATCACCCGTCCGACATACCGCGGCGAGCCGCGCGCGACGAGGCCGACGGTGCCGTAGCTGACCACGCGACCGGAGGGGACGAACTCGACGATGCGCAGCACCCGCTCGACGACGACGTCGTCCATTCACCCTCCCTTCATGTGAGTCCACCTGGGAGGAGCCTACTGCGGGGAGGTTAGAATGGAGATCATGTTCATGGGCATCAATGGGACCGAGATGGTCATCCTTGTGATCGTCGCACTCGTGGTGATCGGGCCCAAGCGCCTCCCCGAATACGCGCAGAAGCTGCGGGACACCGTCCGCCAGCTCCGCCGCATGGCCGAAGGCGCGAAGGACAACGTCAAGCGGGACTTCGGCGACGACTTCAAGGACGTCGACTGGCAGAAGCTCGACCCCCGCCAGTACGATCCCCGCCGCATCGTCCGCGAGGCCCTCGTCGAGGAGGACTCGGCGATTCGCGAGGCCAAGCGCCGCGAGCAGGGAGGCAGCGGCGCCGCACCGGCGGCGGCTGCAGGTACGGCAGCAGCCGCATCGACGGCAGAGGACACGTCGGCGTCTGCGGCAGCGCCCCCGTCGCCGATCGAACGGTTCCAGGCCCAGTACGCCAAGCGCGACCGCTCGGCCCCGGCCCCCTTCGACGCCGACGCCACCTGAAATTCGCGTCACATTCTGCACGGCTCCGCCAGAGCCGACGCCACCTGAGCCTCGCGCCACGACCTCACCGGACCCGCCGACGCCGACGCGACCTCACCGGACCAACCAACTCCACCTGATTCACGCCGCGCGTGCAACCGGTGCCGGTCAGTTCCTGCGCACCTCGGGATGTTCGGGGTTCGAGCATAGCTTCGTCGCATATCCGCGGCAGAAGTACTCCGCACCCTTCTCGAGCCGCTGGTCGCCGAAGAGCTCGCTCACCGTCACCGGGTAGAAGCCGCGGTCGAGGACGGTGCTGAAGACGTCCGGGGCGGCATCGACGGTCGAGGGGTGGATCGAGTGCATGAGGACGACCGACCCCGGCTTCGTCTGCGCCCTCACTGCGTCGACGACCTTCCCCGCGTTCTTGCTGCGCCAGTCCTCGGTGTCGACGTCCCACATGATCGCCGGATGACCGAGCGCCTTCGCCGTCGCCTTCGTCAGCGCCCCGTAGGGCGGACGGACGAGGTTCGGCTTTCCGCCGCCGGCGGCTTCGATGTCCGCGTCGGTGTCCTCGACCTGCCTGCGCACAGTCTCGGGGGACTTCTTCGACATCTGCGGGTGGTCGAAGGAGTGGTTGCCGACCTCGTGTCCGGCCTCGGCCATCCTCCGGACGACGTCGGGACTGTGCCGGACGTTCTTGCCGAGGAGGAAGTACGTGAGGCGGACCTTCGCAGACTTCGCGGCCGCGAGCAGGCGATCCTCGACGTCGGGTTCGCCCGGTCCGTCGTCATAGGTCAGCGCCACGCACGGGAGCAGCGCACAGGAGAAGTCGGGGTCGCGGTCATCGGTGCCCTGCGGCAGGGACAGGGGAGTGTGGAGGGCGTCGGCGACCTGGAGTCCGAGATCGGTGAGTTCGTCGCCGCGCACCGATTCTCCGTCGAGCAGGAGCGCTCCCGAGTCATCGACGGAGATCGCGGAGTCCTCGATGTCGCCGGTGAAGAGCTCGGCGGCGTCGACGGTCGTGTCGGCGGAGAGGTCGGTGAGATAGACCCGGGTCGATCCCGCGTTCGGGCTCGCCGTGGGTCCCGCAGCGTCGGACCGGGTGACGGCGCTGAGGAGGAAGATCCCGCCCGCGGCGAGGACGCGATTGCTGATGTCGACGTCCGCGCCGGTGTCGGTGTCCTTCGGTGTCGATCCCGCCGAGGCGGTCGTCGCTGTCGTGAATGCCGAGGGGTCCCAGCGCAGCGAGGGGTCGGTGAGCACGGGGCTGAAGGCCTTGCGCCCGGCGAAGGCACCCGCGGCGTCGAAGCTGTCGAGGACGGCTCGCTCGGTCGCCTCGTTGAGTGAGTCCGCGCCGGGGATGCCGAAGAGATGCGCGTGGAGCTTCGGAGTCGAGGTCTCGTCGACGACGGCGTAGCTGCGCAGGCTCGCATCGACGGCGGCGAGATTGTCTCGGGCGTTCTTCCGGTGCGACTCCACGGTCGCCGAATCCGAGGCCTCATCGTCGCCGCGGGTCGTGCCGGTGACGACGCATCCGGAGACGAGGGCGAGTGCGGTCGACGCTGCGGTGAGCGCCGTCAGTCTGGACAGCAGTCGGGGAGTGCGCGTCAAATGGAGGTCCTTGCGGGGAGAGAGTGCAGATGGTCGGCGGGAATCCGCACATCCAGTCTAGGGGGCGCACGGCCGGGCGCTGCGCCGAACAATCCTGCGTTCTCGGACCGTTGCCACGGCTCTGACCTGGAACGACGTCTGCCTTGTAGTGAGAGTCCGCCCGTCGTCGCGGGTCGCAGATCACACGAGTGTTGCCCGATCGTTGCAGAGATGGGAGACGACCGTGACAGTCGGGGCTTCGGCTGCCGCTCTCCGGTGGGAGGCCTTCGTTCAGACGGGGCTGAGTCCCAGGGAGCGACCGGAGAGACCGCGGGTGCGCTGCGCGAGCCGGGTGGCGAGCGTCGTGAACGCCTGCGCCGCCGGGGACTCGGGGTCGGTGAGCACAACGGGGGTCCCGGCGTCCGAGCCCTCCCGCACCGCGGTGTCGAGGGGGATCTGGGTGAGCAGTTCCACCTCGGTGCCGGTGGTCGTCGCAAGGTTCCCCGCGACCGTGGCACCGCCGCCGCTGCCGAAGACCTCCATCCGGGTGCCGTCGGGCATCTCCATCCACGACATGTTCTCCACGACACCGGCGATCGGCTGCTTCGTCTGCGTGGCGATGGCACCGGCCCGCTCGGCGACCTGAGCCGAGGCCTGCTGGGGGGTGGTGACGACGAGGAGCTCGGAGTTCGGCAGCAGTTGCGCGACGGAGATTGCGATGTCGCCGGTGCCGGGCGGCAGGTCGAGGAGGAGGACGTCGAGGTCACCCCAGAAGACGTCGGTGAGGAACTGCTGCAGGGCGCGATGGAGCATCGGGCCCCGCCACACGACGGCCTGGTTGCCGGGGACGAACATGCCGATGCTCATCACCTTCACCCCGTGGGCGACCTGCGGGATGATCATCTCGTCGACGCGGGTCGGCTGACCGGAGAGGCCGAACATCGTGGGGATGGAGAACCCGTAGATGTCGGCGTCGACGAGACCGACGCGCAGGCCCTGCTTCGCAAGTGCCGCGGCGAGGTTCGCTGTCACCGAGGACTTCCCGACCCCGCCCTTGCCCGAGGCGATCGCATAGACCTTCGTCAGCGAATCGGGCTTGGCGAAGGGCACCTCGCGGCTGCCGCCGGGACCCTGGAGCTTCTCACGCATCGCCGTGCGCTGCTCGGGCGACATCGTGCCGAGCCTGACGACCACCTCGGTGACGCCGTCGACCTTGGCAAGCGCCGCCTCGGTGTCTCGGGTGATGGTGTCCTTGAGCGGGCAGCCGGCGATCGTGAGCAGCACGGTGACGGTGACCCTGCCGCCGTCGATGGTGACATCCTCGACCATGTCGAGCTCGACGATGCTGCGCCGGATCTCGGGATCGATGACCGTCGCCAGCGCCTGCCGCACGGCTTCGTCGGTCGGGCTCGTTCGTCTCATCCCTGTCCCTTCCTGTCGCGAGACTTCGACCCTACCTGCTCGTCCTTCCCGCTCTCTGAGCGTTCGTCCTCGAGCTCCTTGAGCAGATCCTTGAGCTCGGAGCGGATGAAGTCGCGGGTCGCGACCTCGCGCATCGCGATGCGCAGGGCGGCGACCTCACGGGCGAGGTACTCGGTGTCGGCGAGGTTGCGTTCGGCCCGCTGCCGGTCGTGTTCGAACTCGACGCGGTCGCGGTCGGCGCTGCGGTTCTCGGCGAGGAGGATGAGCGGGGCCGCGTACGAGGCCTGCAGGGAGAGGATGAGCGTGAGCAGGGTGAAGTTGAGCGACCGCGGGTCGAACTGGACGGACTCGGGCAGCAGCGTGTTCCACATCAGCCAGACGGCGCAGAAGACCGTCATGCCGACGAGGAACGCCGGGGTGCCCATGAACCGTGCGAACGCCTCGGCGCCGCGTCCGAACGTCTCCGGGGAGATCGCGAACCGGGGCAGCTTGCGTTTGGACGAGCGGGGGACGTCGAAGTCGTCGGTCGGCATGGTTACCCCCTCCTGTGGTCATCGCGGCCGGTCGTGCGCCAGTCCTCGGGCAGCAGCTCGTCGAGGACGTCGTCGACGGTGACGACGCCGATGAGTCGGTCGTTGTCGTCGGTGATCGGCACCGACACCAGATTGTACGCCGCGAGCAGCTTCGTCACCTCGGCCAGCGATGTGTCCGGGGGCATCGCGTCGACTTCGGTGTCGAGCATGATACCGACCGCCTCGTGCGGGGGATGGCGCAGCATCTCCTGGATGTGGACGATGCCCAGGAACTTCCCCGTCGGCGTCTCGATGGGCTGGCGGCAGACGAAGACAGCGGCGGCGAGCGCGGCCGGCAGATCCTCCCGACGGACGTGGGCGAGCGCCTCGGCGACGGTCGTCTCCGGGGTGAGGATGACCGGTTCGGTCGTCATCAGACCACCTGCGGTGTGCTCGTCGTAGGAGAGCAGCGTGCGGACGTCCTCGGCGTCGTCGGGCTCCATGAGGGTGAGGAACCGTTCGGCCTGCTCATCGGTGAGCTCGCCGAGGAGGTCGGCCGCGTCGTCGGGCTCCATCTCCTCGAGCACGGTGACCGCGCGCTCGGTGTCGAGAGCGGAGAGGAGCTCGACCTGCGTCTCATCCGGCAGCTCCTCGATGACGTCGGCGAGGCGTTCGTCGTCGAGGGCCCGGGCGACCTGGAGGCGGCGTTCGGGGGTCATCTCGAAGAGGACGTCGGCGAGGTCGGCGGGCTTCGTGTCCTGGTAGGCCGCGATGAGCTGGGTGGCCTCCTGGTCTTGGGCGGAGTCGGCGGGGTGGTCGGCATCGGACCACGAGATCTGCATCGTCTCGCCGCGGCGGCGGAAGGCGGAGAAGGCCGTGCGCTCCTGGACGCGACGGACGAAGAGACGGGTGACCTCCCAGTCGCGGTTGACCTGCTGCTCGATGCCGACGTCCTCGATCTGGACGGGGGAGTCGTCCTCGCGCAGGCGCAGACGACGGTCGAGGAGGTCGTTGACGACGAGCGTCTCCGAGCGGCGCTGTTCGAACCGGCGCATGTTCACCAGTCCCGTGGTGATGACCTGCCCGGCGTCGATCGAGGTGACCCGGCCCATGGGGACGAAGACGCGGCGGCGTCCGGGGACCTCGACGACGAGGCCGATGACGCGCGGGAACTGGCGCATCGTCGTGCGGTAGACGACGACGACGTCGCGGACACGACCCACCTGATCCCCGAGCGGGTCGAAGACCGGAGCGGAGATGAGGCGGGCGACGAAGACGCGTTTCGAGGAGCCACTCATGGACCCAAGCCTACTTCGTGACCCGGCACCGCTCAGCGTCGTCCGCATCACGTTCTCTGCGCCAAGTCCTCTTGTCGCTCGCTCGACCCTGGACGAGGTCTGCACGAAGCACGTCCCACGTCCGCGCTCCAGCACCCCGGGGCCTCGCGGCAATCCGACGGTCACACAACTCTGCGGGCGCGCAGCAACCCTGCGGGCGCACAGCGCGTGTCCCTGAGGAGGATCCGAGTCGATTCTGGGCCCGATGTCGAACTCGATCCTCCTCGCCGAGGCGGCCCGGGTGAAGGACCGACGACTGCACCGGCGGTTTGGAGGCGGCAGCGTTGCGGTCGGGTGTCAACCGTTCCGGAGGCGCGGCTCGTGTCCCTGAGGAGGATCCGGGTCGATTCTGGGCCCGATGTCGAACTCGATCCTCCTCGGCGAGGCGGCCCGGGTGAAGGTCCGACGACTGCACCGGCGGTTTGGAAGCGGCAGCGGGCGGTCGCCGAGGAGGTCGGCCGACGGTCGGTCGGACAGGCAGTGCGCCCCTGGGCCGATGCCCGCCGGCCGAGCGGCCCCGGCGGGGCTGCTATGGGAGGTCCGCGAACGCCGCCGTGAAGTCCGGGGCGATGTCGACGAGAGTCGGCGGCTGCTCCCACGCCGGGGCGAGCGGGGAGGCACTCGTGAGAGCGTCGAGGACGGCGAGGGTGACGGCGTCGGCGGCGGCCGCGGTGATCTCGACGACCGCGGGCAGCGCCTCGGCGGGGTCCTCAGGCAGCGCCCGGGCACCGGTGGCGACGGCGAAGACGGTGTCCCCGTCGATGAGGGTGTGGGAGGGACGCACCGCACGAGCGATGCCGGGGTGGCCGCCGGCCGCAAGCGCTGTGACCTGGGCGCGGTCGAGTCGGGCGTCCGTGGCGATGATCGCCAACGTCGTGTTCTGCGCCGAGAGGGGCGCCTCGAGATCGGGGACGGGCAGGCTCGGCAGCGGCGGCAGATCCCAGCCGACGGCCTCGAGCAGGGGACCGGCCCACAGGGTCCCCGCTTCGGTGCCGATCGTCCCGAAGGGATTCGCGACGACGAGGGCGGAGACCGTGTACCCGGCAGACAGCCGGATGCTCACCGAACCGAGCGAGCTGCGCAGGGTCTGAACGCCGGCGCGGGCACCGATGCCGACACCGACGCTGCCCCTGACCGGGGTCGTCGGCGCCTCCTCGGTGAGGGCAGCGAGCGCAGCCTGGGCCGCGGCAGCGCCCTCGGCAGCCGTCGGCGGGGCGACCGGGCCGGCCCCGCGGCCGAGGTCGAAGATCGCTGCGGCGGGGACGAGCGGAATGACGGTGCCCGGCAGGCGTGGTGCGGGGAAGCCGCGCCCCGCCTCGGCGAGGGCATCGGAGACCCCCGCGACGGAGCGCAGACCGATCGCCGACCCTCCCGTGAGCACGAGGGCATCGGCCGCGGACCCGTGCGCGGTGGGGGAGAGGACGTCGGTCTCATGGGTGGCCGGGCCCCCGCCCCGGACGTCGACGCCGACGGTCGAGCCCGCGGGCGGGAGGACGACGCTGACCCCGGTGAGCCGGTCGCGGGTGAGCGTCCCGGCGTGTCCGAGGGCGAGCCCCGGCACGTCGAGGATGCCGCGCCCGCGGGTCGGGGTCATCGTCCTTGGACCCAGGCTTCCACCTCGGCGCGGGTGCGCGGGAAGTCGGCGGAGAGGTTTTCGACTCCGTCGGCGGTGACGAGGACGTCGTCCTCGATGCGCACGCCGATGCCGCGGAACTCCTCGGGCACGAGGAGGTCGTCGGCCTTGAAGTAGAGACCGGGTTCGATCGTAAAGACCATGCCCGGTTCGATGACGGCGTCGAGGTACATCTCCGCACGGGCCTGCGCACAGTCGTGGACGTCGAGGCCGAGGTGGTGGCTGGTGCCGTGGACCATCCACCGGCGGTGCTGCTGGCCCTCGGGCGAGAGCGACTCTTCGGCGGACACGGGCAGGAGGCCGAACTCCTCGAGGCGGTGGGCGATGACCTTCATCGCGGCCTCGTGGACCTCGCGGAAGCGTACGGGGCGGTCGACGTGCTCGGCGGCGACGGCGAAGGCGGCGTCGGAGGCCTCGAGCACGGCGTCGTAGATCTTCGCCTGCACCTCGGTGAAGGTGCCGGACACCGGCAGGGTGCGGGTGATGTCGGCGGTGTAGAGGGAGTCGGCTTCGGCACCGGCGTCGACGAGGACGAGGTCGCCCTCGGAGACGACTCCGTCGTTGCGGATCCAGTGCAGGGTGCACGCATGGTTGCCCGAGGCGGCGATCGTGTCGTAGCCGATGCCGTTGCCGTCGCTGCGGGCGGCGGTCTCGAACGCGGTCTCGATGACCCGCTCACCGCGGCGGTGGGCGACGGCGGCCGGCAGGGAGGCGACGACGTTGTCGAAGCCGGCGCGGGTGATCGCGACGGCCTCGCGCATCTGGTCGATCTCGTGGTCATCCTTGATCAGGCGCAGCTCCGAGAGCATCTGCGCGAGCTCCGCATCCCCGGCCTCGGAGGTCTCGAGGTCGGCCTGGACCTGGGTGCGGGCGGTGTCGATGACGGAGTCGATGCGAGTGTCGGCCGAGCGCAGGAGGCGCACGGAGATGGCACCGAGGTCCTTCGTGATCGCATCGTTGACGGTCGCCGAGGATTCGGTGGCGATCCCGGTCATCGTCCGCATCGCCTCGAGGTCGGCGCGCGGTCCCACCCAGTACTCGCCGTAGCGGGCGTCGGAGAAGAACTCCTCGGTGTCGGCACCGGCGCGGGGGCGGAAGTAGAGGGTGACGCTGTGCTCGTCGCCCTCGGGTTCGAAGACGAGGACGGCATCGGGCTCGGAGTCGGTCTCGAGCCCGGTGAGGTGGATGAACGCGGAGTGGGCACGGAACCGGTAGTCGGTGTCGTTCGAGCGGACCTTGAGCGAACCGGCGGGGATGACGAGGCGCTCACCGGGGAACGCGGCGGAGACCTTTGCGCGGCGCTCAGGCGTGAATCCGGCGGCGGCGAGGGCGTCGGCGTCGAGCGGGGTGCGGTCCCAGCCGGAGGCGACGAAATCCCGGAAGGCGCGGGAGTTCGGACGGTGCGAGCGGTTGTTGACGCGGTCGGTCAGAGGCTGGTCGGTATCAGTGCTGGTGGCGCTGTGCTCAGTCATGTCTCCATTCTAGGCACGGGGGCGGCTCCGGCCTTCAGGCGCGGAGCAGCACCGGCTCGGGAAGTCGATAGACTGGGGCTCATGGTCATCGATCTCCATGCGCACACGGCGTTCTCGGACGGGACACAGAGCCCGTCCGAACTCGTTTCCGAAGCCTCGATGGAAGGCATCGACGTCGTCGGCATCACCGATCATGACACCACCGCCGGATGGGCCCCCGCCGACGAGGCCGCCCGCGTGTACGGACTCGGCCTCGTCCGCGGGATGGAGATCTCCTGCCGCCACGAAGGAGTGAGCGTCCACCTGCTCTCCTACCTCCACGACCCCTACGACACGGGCCTGGCCAGCGTCGTCGAGGAGACGCGCCGTTCGCGCCTCGACCGCACCCACCTCATCATCGACCGCCTCGCCGAGGACTATCCGATCGACATGGACGCCGTGCTCTCCGTCGCCGGTGAGGATGCGACGATCGGGCGCCCCCACATCGCCGACGCACTCGTCGCCGCCGGCATCGTCGAGACCCGGTCGGAGGCGTTCGCCTCGATCCTCTCCAGCCACGGGAAGTACCACGTCACCCTGCCGACGATCGACCCGATCACCGCGATCCGCCTCATCGCCGAGGCGGGAGGGGTCTCCGTCTTCGCCCACCCCAGGGCGGCGATGCGCGGACTCGTCGTCTCCGATGCCGCGATGCGCGAGTTCATCGCCGCCGGTCTCGACGGCCTCGAAGTCGACCACCGGGACAACCCGCCGAACGAACGCGAGGTCATGCGGCGTCTCGCCCACGACAACGACCTCATCGTCACCGGCTCCTCGGACTATCACGGCACCGGAAAGCCCAACCGCCTCGGCGAGCATTCGACGTCCGATCACATGCTCGCGAAACTCCTCGACCGGGCCGCCGCCCGCCCCGGAGGAGTCGAGTTCATCCAAGGGTGAGAGGGGCGGGTCGCGCGCGGCCTCGTTCACGCCGGAGCGCGCTTTGCGGCACGGCCAGCCTCCGCGGCCGCTCACTCAAGCCGGAGCGCGCTTTGCAGACGTTCCTCGCGTCGATATGTGCTGTCCGGCTTGAGCGAGCGCGGCAGACGCGGCTCGAGCGAGCGTCGTATGCACAGGCGCAACGCCCCGCCGCGAGCGGATCGCAGCGGGGCGTTGTCCGCGGGCACGAGTGATCGGTCGCCCTTCGTCGAGGCGGGGCGCTAGCCCCTTACGGCGCAGTGGCCTACGGCGCAGGTGCCCTACGGCGCGGCGGTCCACACGGCGCTGGGGTCCTACAGCGCGGGTGCCGTTACTCGGCGTTCGTGTCCGAGGCCTCGGACCTGCTGGCTCGGCCGACCGGCTTGCCGCCGCGGGTGCGGCGACGCTCCCGGTTGCGGCGCGGCTTGCGCGGAGCCTCCGAATCCCCGTCGCCGCCTCGGCGTGAGTCGGACGAGCCGCCCCGACGGCCTTCGGACGAGCCGCCGCGACGCGAATCGGACGAGCCGGAACCGCCGCCTCGGCGACCACCGGACGATCCACGACCCCGTGAGCGCTTCTCCTCGCCGGTGTTGTCCGTGCTCTCCCCGTGCTTGTGGGGGAGACGGCCCTTCGTCCCCTTGGGGATGCCGAGGTCGGTGAAGAAGTGCGGCGAGGTCGAGTACGTCTCCGCGGGTTCGTCGTGGTCGAGGCCGAGGGCCTTGTTGATCAGGCGCCAGCGGGGCATGTCGTCCCAGTCGACGAGGGTGACGGCGACGCCGGAGTTGCCGGCCCGACCGGTGCGGCCGATCCGGTGGACGTAGGTCTTCTCGTCCTCCGGCGACTGGAAGTTGACGACATGGGTGACGTCGTCGATGTCGATGCCGCGGGCGGCGACGTCGGTGGCGACGAGGACGTCGACGGTGCCGTCGCGGAAGGACTTGAGCGCCTTCTCCCTCTGCGCCTGACCGAGGTCGCCGTGCAGCGCGCGGACGGCGAACCCGCGGTCGGACAGCTCCGCGGCGAGCTTGTCGGCGGTGCGCTTCGTGCGGGTGAAGATGATGGTCCGGCCCCGGCCCTCGGCCTGGAGGAGGCGGGCGACGAGTTCGCTCTTGTCCATCGCGTGCGCGCGGTAGACGTACTGCGTCGTGTTCTTGCCGGTGAGCGAGAGGTCTTCGTTGTCATGCGCCCGGATGTGGGTGGGCCGGTTCATATACCGGCGAGCGAGCGTGATGACGGCCCCGGGCATCGTCGCGGAGAAGAGCATCGTCTGCCGGTTCGCGGGCACGGCGGCGATGATGCGTTCGACGTCGGGGAGGAAGCCGAGGTCGAGCATCTCGTCGGCCTCATCGAGGACGACGGTGCGGACCTTGTTGAGCCTGAGCACCTTGCGGCCGTAGAGGTCGAGGAGGCGCCCCGGGGTGCCGACGACGACGTCGACGCCGGCCTTGAGCGCGTTGATCTGGGGCTCGAACTCCTTGCCGCCGTAGATCGTGACGACGTCGATGCTGCGCTGGCTCGACGCGGTGACGAGGTCCTGGGCGACCTGCTTGGCGAGCTCGCGGGTGGGGACGACGACGAGCGCCTGCGGCAGCCGCGTGTCTCCCTCGGCGGTCTCACCGCCGGGCTCGTCCTTGCCCGTGACCCGCTGGAGCAGGGGGATGCCGAAGCCGAGGGTCTTGCCCGTGCCGGTCTTCGCCTGCCCGATGATGTCGGCGCCGGAGAGCGCGACGGGCAGGGTCATCGCCTGGATGGGGAAGGGATGGGTGATGCCGGCAGCGGCGAGTGATGCCACGATCGGTCCGGAGACCCCCAACTCAGCGAAATCGGCGTCTGTCTCCGCCATGTCTCAAACTCCTTTTGGCGCCTTCGCGCTCGTCATGGTGGCGAACCGGTACTCTTGACCTATGCCCGATTCTGCCCCACTGGCCAGTACTGATGCTGCAACGCTCGCGCTGGTCGCGTACGGTGAGCTCACCGCCTTCGAGAGAATGGCGACGAACGCGTCCACGGCCTCCGAACTCGATGACACGGTGACTCTGTCCCGGTTGGCATCGCATTCATTCTCGCACTTCGAAGAGCTCTCGGCGCGCATCAGTGACTCGGGCCAGGATGTGATCGAGCTCTGTCGGCTCTTCGAGCCGACGTTCTCGGTGCTCGCTGAGAGGACTCGTCCCCGTGACTGGTACGAGAGCCTCATGAAGGGCTTCGTCTTCGACGGGATCATGAACGACTTCTATCGCATGGCGGCCGACAAGCTCGATGAGCCCGGGCACAGCCTGGCAATTGCTGTTCTCGATGATACACGTGCCGCTGACTACGTCCGCAATCGGCTGACCGCCGACGTCGCCGAGGACACCCAGCTCGCCTCGCGGCTCGCCCTCTGGGGTCGCAAACTCGTCGCCGAGACCCTCGGCCGTGCCCGCCAGATGCTCACCGACCCGGTCCTCGGCATCGACGAGGCCGTCATCGTCGAGGCGATCCCCGCCGTCACCGCGAACCATTCGCGCCGGATGTCGGCCCTCGGCCTCGTTGCGTAGGGGTTCGACAGGCTCCGGCGCGGCGGTTGGTCTGCCGGTGCGGGGAACCCCTCGCCGAGGTGGTCGACCCCACTTAGCGGTCGTGACCGCTTCCTCGATTCCGTCCCCTCGCCGAGGCTGCGGGAAGGCGTCTCGCGACACAGCGCAGCGGGCCCGGACGCAGAGCTGGTGCCCTCAGTCTGGTGCCCTCGATCCGATGCCCTGAAGACAGAAGCGGGGCCCGGTCATCCTGACCGGGCCCCGCCTCGTTGCGTCTGTGCGCGTGTGTCCGCTCAGGCGGCGCCGAAGCCGACGCGGCGGGTCGCCTCGGTGCCGAGCTCGACGTAGCCGAGCGCGGTCGAGGGGACGAAGACCTGACGGCCCTTCGTGTCGGTGAAGGTGAGGAGCGCCTCTGACTCGACGGCCTCCTGGATGCGCTTGGCGAGGTCGGTGGCGGATTCGTCCGTGTCGAGGACGATCTCGCGCTGGGACTGGCGGACGCCGATCTTGATTTCCATGGTTCTCCTTGTGGCGATGGTGGTCGTGCTCAGCTTAACGTCCGGGCTGCGCCCGCTCTTCCCGCCCACGCTCGGCTCTCAGCGAACGGGGGCCGTGCCGCCTCGGCGAACGGCACCCCCGGATCCACCCGCCTCGGCGGGCGGGAGAGTCGGGCCCGTCTCACCGGACGGTCGTGGCGAATGAGCTCAGCCCGCCCCAGCTCATCTGGGTGAGCAGGTCGACAGCGGCGGCGATGTCGATCTCCTGGGTCGACTCGATCTGCTTGATGACGACCTCTGCGGTGCCGATGAGGGTGCGGCAGAGGAGGTCCGCCTCGGCGTCGTCGAGGTCGGTGAAGCTCTGCAGGGCGGAGACGATGCGGGCCACGGTGCCCTCGCGCATCGCCCGCACCCGCTCCTGGGCTGCCGGCTCGTAGACGTCGGAGTTGAAGAGGATGACGAACTCCTCGCGGTGGGAGATCGCGAAGTCGAAGTAGGCGCGGTAGGTCGCGCGGATCCGCTCGTGCGGGTCGGTCGTCGAGTTGAGCGCCTGCTCGACCCGACCGGCGAGGTGGCCGGCTGAATCGTCGATGAGCGCAAGGTAGAGGTCCTGCTTCGAGGCGAAGTGCTGGTAGAGGACGGGTTTGGACACGCCGGCCTCCTCGGCGATCGTGTCCATCGACGTCGTGCGGTAGCCGCGGCCGGCGAAGACCGCACGCGCGACTCCGACCAACTGGTCGCGTCGCTGTTCACGGGGCATTCTCTGCTGCGGACTCGGCATTCTCCAATGCTACGCGAAGTCGCGTCGCCGACCGGGTCGGATCGTCGTGTCAGCCCCGCATGATGGAATACGGATATGGACGATCTCACCTCGACGCTCACCGGCTCCCTGCTCAGACAGGGGTCCCTTGCCGTCATCGGCAGGCCGGGGACGGGCAAGACGTCGCTGCTCGCCGACGTCTACGGACGCCTCGTCACGTCGATCGATCCCTCTTCGGTCCTCGTCCTCAGCCCTGACCGCGACCACGCCGACGTCCTGCGCAACACCCTGCCCGTCCCGCGGGAGGCCGTCCTGCGCGCCGCGCCTGCCCGGAGCATCTCCTCCTTCGCCTATGGGATCGTCCGCGCCGCCCATGCGACGCGGACGGGGGAGGACCTCGAGTTCGTCTCCGGTGCCGACCAGGACGTCTTCCTCGCCGACCTCCTCGCCGGTCATGAGGCCGGCCGCGGTCGGATGCCCGCATGGCCGACCGACATCACCGCCGAGGTGCGGGCCACCTCCGCCTTCCGCACCGAGATCCGCGACGCCCTCAACCGGGTCATGGAGTTCGACTTCGGTGTGCGCACCCCCGCACCGACCCGGGACGGGGAGTACGTCTTCGATGCCGGGCTGAGCGCCCTGGACCGGGTCCTCGCGGTCCGTCCCGACCCCCGCTGGGCGGCGCTCTCCCGCATCCTCGAGGAGTACCTCGGGATCATGAGCATGCCCGGGTACGGGGGGATCGATTCGGCGACCGTGCTCGCCCGCTCGGCGTTCGAAGTCCTCCGCGAACCCGCCGAGGTGACCGCGGGCAGGCCGTGGTCGTTCGCTCCCGACCGGGTGCCCTCCATCGTCCTCGCCGACGGGGTGCAGGACTTCCCCGCCGCGAGCTGGGGTCTGCTCGAGCAGCTGCGGCTGCGCGGGTCCGCGCTCGCGCTCTTCGGCGCGCCCGAGACCGTCACCGGCCGCTTCCACGGTGCCGACGCATCGGTCCTCGACCGCGCGGCGGCCGCGGCCGACTTCACGACGGTCGTGCTCGAGGACCCGTACGGCGCCGAGGCGGCGCTGACCGCGATCTGCGACGATTTCGGCGCCCGCATCACCACCCGGTGGGGGCTCGGGCACATGCCCCGGCCGGGTGCCGGCACGGACACGGCCTCGAGCGGTGACGCTGCGGGCACCACTGCCGAGCCGGGTCCGGAACCCGGGCCGGGGGAGACTCCGCGGCCGGCGGGTGCGGACGGGTCCGGCGTCGGTGCGGGTGCGGATGCTCGGGACGCCGCCGGTGTGGGCTTGAGCGTGCCGGCCGATCCGCCGGTCGAAGCGCACGTGTTCGCGAGCGCGGCGTCCGAGCACCGCTACCTGGCCCGGCGCATCGCCGAGTTCGTCGCGGACGGCAGCGCGCACTCCGACGTCGCCGTCATCTGCCGCAACGCCTCGACGGCGCGGGTGATGGCCGGAGAGCTGCAGGCGGCGGGCACTCCCACGGCGACGATCGTCCAACCGCTCAACGTCGACCCGGCGACCGCGCCCCTGCTCGAACTGCTCACCGTCGCCCCGGGGCTCAGCGACGACGAGACGCTGACGACGGCGGCGCTGACACTGGCCGGCAGCGTCTACGTCCGCCTCGACTCCGTGGCGATCCGCCGCTTCCGGCGCCTCGTCCGCACCCGGTTCCCCGCCGCCGACAGCACTGCCTCGCTCGCCTTGGCCCTGCGCAGCGACGAACTCGCCCCGGAGATCCCCGGCCTCGACACGCTCTCGCGGATGCTCAGGGCGGCTGGGGAGAATGCCGATGCGGATCCGCACACCGCGCTGTGGGCGATCTGGGAGGCCGCGGGCGTGTCCGAACGCTGGCAGTCCGAGGCGCTGCGCGATCCCGACGGCCAGGCGGGCGCACACCTCGACTCCGTGCTCCGCCTCTTCACCCTCGCCGAGAAGATCTCCGACCGTGGCGGGTTCACCGCCCGCTCGTTCGCCGGCATCGTCGCCGAACAGGACATCGCCCAGGACTCTCTGGCCAGGACCGCGGGGTTCGCCGACCACGTCCGAGTCGGGACGCCTGCCTCCCTCGCGCACGTGCGCGTTCCGCTCGTCATCATCGCCGAGGTCGACGAAGGAGTGTGGCCGAACCCGAAGCTGCGCGGCGGCATGCTCGGTCTCAGCGACCTCGTCGCGGTCCTCGCGGGCAAGGATCCGGTCACCGTCGACCCCGGCTACCACGCCTACGCGAAGCGCACGAACCTCCGGGAGGAGGCCGAGCTCTTCTACACCGCGCTCACCCGAGCCTCCCACCGCGTCATCGTCACCGCACTGTCGGATTCGGAGTCCTCGCCCTCGGCGTTCTTCGACGTCATCGCCGCAGCCACCCGGCAGGGCACGGCCGCCGGCGACGGGTACGCGATCACCGATGAGGACGAACTGCCCCCGCTCGGGCTCGAGGAGATCGCCGCCCTGTCCCGGGCACACCTGCTCACCGCCGCACGGGAGAGCGACGGCGACCCTGATGCAGAGACCATCGAGTGGGCCCGGCTCGCGGCGGCACTGGCGGGCGCCGATGCGCAGATGCTGGGTCCCGAGGCATGGCGGGAGGCCGAGGACCTCACCTCCTTCACCCCGCTCTTCGACGCCGAGGACACCGTGGCGATCTCGCCCTCGCAGGTCGAGACGTTCTCCGACTGCTCCCTGCGGTGGTTCCTCACCCGCCACGGAGGCGACCGCGGGGCGACGACCGCACAGAGCATCGGCACCATCCTCCATGCCGCGGCCGAACACCACCCCGAGGGGCCGACGTCGCAGATCCGAGAGTTCGTCGACCGTGAGTTCGCGGCCCTCGAGTTCGACACCGACTGGGAGCGCGAACGTGAGCACGCGACGGCCATGGCCATGGTCGACCGCCTCGGCGAGTACATCGAGAACTCACCCGGCGACGTCCTCGGCGTCGAAGCCCGCGTCTATGCGACCGGTGTCGACGACCGCGGACAGGAATGGAAGGTCACAGGCCGACTCGACCGTGTCGAAGAGGTCGCCGGCGGCGTCCGGATCGTCGACTTCAAGACCGGCAAGGCCGTGCCCGCCGGCGCCGATATGCCCAGACACCCGCAGCTCGGCGTCTATCAGGAGGCCGTCGACTCCGGAGTCCTCGAACTCCCCGACGGATCGAGTGTCGATGCCCGCTCGGCGGGTGCCGAACTCGTCTTCCTCCGCCGCACCGCCGGGACGGCACGGCGCCAGGATGCGGTGAGCGCCGACGAGGATCCGCAGTGGGCCCGGGCGCTCATCGGGGAGGTCTCGGAGGGGATGCGTGCCGCCCACTTCCCGGCTCGAGTCGACCCGCCGAAGTGCCAGTCCTGCCCTGTCCGCTCCTCGTGCCCGGCGATCGGGCCGCACATGCTGGAGGACGACTGATGAGATTCAGCGCCGACGACCTCGCCCGCCTCACCGCCGCCGATCCCGCCCGGGCCTTCGGGCCGAGCCCTGAGCAGCGGGAGATCATCGAAGCCGATCCGGCACTGTCGATGAAGGTCACCGCGGGTGCCGGATCGGGCAAGACGACCGTGATCTCCCAGCGCGTCGTGTGGCTCGTGGCCAACGGCTTCGTCGCCCCCGAGGAGATCCTCGGACTCACCTTCACCCGGAAGGCGGTGGGGGAGCTCGGCAGCCGGATCCGGGTGCTGCTCTCCCGCCTGCGGCACAGCCTCGGCGAAGGGACGACACCGAGCCTGCCGGGACTCGACTATCCGACCGTGTCGACGTACAACTCGTACGCCGCTGCGATCGTGTCCGAACACGGGGCGAGCATCGGCATCGAACCCGAGACCGTGCTCCTCGACGAGGCGGCCGCGCACACGATCGCCGGAGAAGTGCTCGACGCGGCCCTTCCCGATGAGATTCCCGGCAGCTACGCGAGGGACACGATGATCGCCGACATCATCGCCTTCGCCGGAGCGATGAACGACCACGGCCGCGATGTCGAGGAGGTCACTGACTACCTCGACGCCTGCCTGGCCGCCCTCATGTCGTCGAAGGGAAAACCCGTCGACCCGAACGGCCGTCGTCGGAAGCTCGAGGAGAAGAAGCGGATCGCCGGCCTCGCCGGAGAGTACATGGCCGCGAAGCGACGGCACCTGGCGATGGACTTCTCCGATCAGGTCCGCTTCGCCCAGCGGATCGTCGACGAGGTTCCGCAGGCGCTGGCCGCCGAACGTGCACGCTGGAAGATCATCCTCCTCGACGAATTCCAGGACACCTCGGTCGCCCAGCTCACCCTGCTCTCGACGCTGTTCAAACGCAGCGCGGTGACCGCGGTCGGCGACCCGCGGCAGGCGATCTACGGGTGGCGCGGGGCCAGCGCGGACAACATGATCCGCTTCGAGACCGACTTCACCGACGTCCGGCCGCTGACCCTGAGCACGAGTTGGCGCAACGACGGCACCATCCTCACCGTGGCCAATCGGGTCGCCGACGGGCTCACGGGCTCACGGGAGACTCCGCTGACCACCAGGCCCGGCGCCGGTCCCGGCGAGGTCGTCGTCGATGTGTCCTCCGGGGCCCACGACGAGGAGTTCCTCACCGTCGGCATGCGCTCGCTCACCGAATGGGTCGCGGGACTGCCGGCGGGCTCGTCGACGGCGGTGCTCTGCCGCAAACGCGCGCATTTCGCGCCGGTGAGCGCCGCCCTCGAGGCGGCTGGGTTCGCCGTCCACGTCCACGGCTCCTCGGGGCTGCTCACCGACCCGTACGTCGCTGACCTGCGGGCGGTGCTCTCCGCTGCGGTCGACCCGATGGCCGGCGACGAGCTCATGCGCCTCCTCAGCGGCCGCCTCCTCGGTCTCGGGGCCTCCGACATCGCCGCGCTGTCCTCCTTCACCCGCCGCCAGGCGCAGCGGCGCCACGATGCCGACGCGCGCGAAGCCCGGGCCGGCGCTGAGGGTGCGGCCGACGCCGACGGCGCCCTGGCCGCGGCCGGTGACTCGGGACGTGTCGGCGAGGGCACCGCGGAGGCTGTGCCCGAGTCCATCGACGTGCCGACGATCGTCGAAGGACTCGACGAGCTCATCGACGTTCCCGCGGGCCGGGAGACCGGCCTGAGCCAGCCGGCGCGCGAGCGTCTCGTCCGCTTCGCCCGCGCCCTGCGAACGGTGCGCTCGGGATCCGGGACCGTGACCTCGGTGCTGCGGACCGCGCTGCGCGAGACCGGCATCGACTCCGACATCTGGGGGCTGAGCGACGCGTTGCGACGCGTCCATCGGCAGGCGATCGACGCGTTCCTCTCCGCGGCAGCACAGTATTCGGCGTCGGTCGAGCGGCCATCGGTGCCCGGGTTCCTGCAGTGGCTCTCCCTCATGGAGGTCAAGGACGCGCTGAGCGCGGCCGAACCGACGGTCGCCCCTGGGGCGATCAACGTCATGACCGTCCATGCGTCGAAGGGTCTCGAGTTCGATGCCGTGGCCGTTCCCTCACTGGTCGTCAAGGACTTCCCGACCGAACCCCGGGACAGAGAGGGGTGGATGGGCCGCACCTCTCTGCCCTATCCGCTGCGCGGGGATCGTGCCCACCTCGTCGACTACGACCTGCGGGGCGCGGAGTTCGAGACGAAGAAGGCCCTCGACGAATGGGTGAACGAGTTCATCAGGCCGGCCGTGGCCGACGCCCACGAGCAGGAGGAGCGGCGACTGGCCTACGTCGCGTTCACCCGCGCGAAGCACCACCTGTGGCTCGGTGCCGAGCTCATGGGCTCCCGATCGACCCCCGACGAGCTCTCCCCGTTCCTCACCGAGGCCATCGAGGCGGCGGGCCTTGACACGGAGATCCCGGAGCCGGCTGAGGAGTCGGCGGTCGATCGGATCGAGACGAGCATCTGGCCGGTGCCTCGTGATGAGCGCGTCGCCGTCGCGCAGCGGGCAGGGGAGTGGGTCGAGAGCGCGGCGGGAGCGGACCTCGCTGCACTCGCACGCGGTGATTCGCAGGTCGCCGTCCTCGCTCGCAGAGCCCAGCGGATCCTCGCCCATCGCGCCCCTGCGACCGACGGCAGGCTGCCCGATCGGCTCTCGGCGACCGACCTCGTCTCGTGGCGGAGGGACCCCGAATCGTTCCGCACCAGCACTCTGCGACCGGTTCCGGAGCCGCCGAGCCGGGCCGCCGAGATCGGGACGAGCTTCCATGCCTGGATCGAACGCCGCTTCGGGCAGGCGAGCATCGAGGTCGATGACACCGACTCCGGCCGCGCCCGGGACACCGCTGTGCTCGAGCGGCTGCAGGAGACGTTCCTCGCGTCCTCGTTCGCGTCCCGCCGGGCGGCGGAGATCGAGATGTCCTTCGAACTCGTCCTCGGGCGGTTCCGGGTTCCCGGGAAGATCGACGCCGTGTTCATCACCGGCGACCACGCCGAGGTCGTCGACTGGAAGACGGCGAAGAAGCCGAACGCAGAGGCGCTCGAGGTGATGAAATGGCAGCTCGCGCTCTACCGGTTCGCCGTCCAGCGGGTGCATCCGGAGGTCACGGAGGTGACGGGGACGTTCTACTTCGTCGGCAGCGACGAGGTCGTCAGCTTCACCGACCTGCCCGAAGAGGAGGAGGTCATCGCATGGCTTGAGGCCCACGACTGATCTGCAGTCGTCGAAGCCGCGGCACCCGGCCGGGAGAAGTCGCCGGCTTCGGAAGGAGCCGGGCTCAAGGGGAAGCGAAGGCGGCGGCGACCCACGTCGGGCCGGGGCCGGCCGTGGTGTTCAGCGCTCCGGGGATCCCGAGGACTCGGGGCCGTTCTCGGCGGCGCCTGCCGATCGGCTTCCGGACGCGCCGTCCCCGGCCGATGTGCGCCCGGAGGTGCCGCCGCCGGGCGACGCGTGCCCGGAGCCGCCGGGCGACGCGTGCTCCGACACGCGTGCACCGGCTGAGCCACGGTCGGCACCGGCTGAGCCACGGTCGGCACCGGATGGCGACGAACGTCGGACGCCGCCGTCGGAGGTGCCGTGATCGTCAGCCGACTCCTCGGTGGCGGAGGTGACGTTCGACCCCTGGGCGACGTCGTCGAAGGACACCGGCGCGGTGGGCACGTGGGAGCCGTCGGGACGCAGCAGCACCTGGTCGAAGGAGGTGAGCAGGTCCGCGGCATCGGCGATCGCTTCGTCGTCACCGGACTCGACGGCTTCGAGCAGCCAGTCGAGCACGGCGAACTCGGCGAGCAGCTCGGCGCGGGTGACGATGTGGTCATCGGCGCGGGGCCGTGAGCTGCGGTACTCGGTGAAGAACGTCGGAACCGCTGCGGGATCGATGAGCGCCGAGGCGGCTGCGAGGTCGATCGCGGGATCGGCCACCCTCATGCGACCGATGTCGGCGAGGGCGAGCACGCGTTCCTCGTCGGTGTAGACGTTGGCCTCGTCGAGGGCGCCGTGGATCGGGGTGGCGAGGAAATGCCAGAGGGCGACCTTCTCGAACTCCTCCTCCCAATGCTGGAGGAGCGTCGCCGGCACGCGCCCGGTCGCCGCAGCCTGGTCGAGGCGCTCGAGGATCTGGAACTGGAAGCGCGAGGGCTCCTCGACGGGGAAGCCCGCATCGGAGATCGGCTCGGGGGCGGCGGAGTGGATGGTCGCGAGCGTCTGCGCCAGCGAGCTCGCTCGGGCCACGTCGGCGATCGGCTCATCACCCACCGGGGCTCCCGGCAGGGGATCGGAGAGGGTCACCGTGACCGGCGAGTCGGTGCCGAACACCTTCTCCTCGACCTCGGTGATCGCCCGCAGGTGCGGCCAGGTGAAGTCGGCGTGCGGGTAGGCGGTCTCGTAGATGCGCGCCGCCTCGGCGGTCGATCCCGCATCGGCGGAACGGTCGATGCGCAGGTGCGCGGCGGCGACGTAGTCGGTCTCCCCGTCGGAGATGAGAATCCTCACTCCCGCATCGAGCGGCGGGAGGGATGTCCATGTCGTCGGGGAGAAATCGTCGAGCATCGTCGCTGCGACTGCTGCCAACTTGAGCGCCTTCGTATCCACCTTCCCCAATGTACCGTCTGCCTCCCCGCCAGCCCTGGGATTCGGGCCTCGAGCGTGTCAGGCGCGTCAGGGGCCTGAGCTATCGTGGAGGCCATGGAACCACTGCCCGCCATCGCCCCAGTCAGCCTGGCTCGCCAGGGGATCGACCGCGATCATCTGGCCCGCGGCGGCGACGGCGATCTCGGGCAGCTGTGGGAGTCCGGAGCCCTCGCCGTCTTCGAACATCGCGGCTCCCTCCTCGTCGCCCGCGGCGGGCTCCTCCGCGCCGATCGGGCTCAGGTTCCGCCTGGGCAGACGGAGATCTACCTCGGCCGCGACGAGGCGGGTCAGCGTTACATCGGCGTCAGCCTCGACGATGCCGGCCGCAGCGCCCTCGACACCGAGTTCGCCGCCGCCCGCGCCCGCGACGCCACCGACCTCCTCACCGCCCCCGGGGGCGGTGTCGAGAGCGCCGAACCCGTGTGGCTGCCTCTGCGGGAGCTCGCCGAGGCGCTCGACGACGTCGACGTCTCCCTCGCGTGTGAGATCGTCGCCCTCGGCAACTGGCACCGGGCCCACCCGTTCTCCCCGCTCACCGGGACCCCCACCGAACCCGTGCTCGGCGGCTGGGTGCGTCGGGACCCGGTGACCGGCAGCGAGCACTTCCCGCGCACCGACCCTGCGGTCATCGTCGTCATCGTCCACACGGATGCTGAGGGCGTCGAACGGGTGCTGCTCGGCAACAACGCCGCCTGGCCCGCCGGACGCTACTCCCTCCTCGCCGGATTCGTCGAGCCCGGCGAGACGCTGGAGAACGCGGTCATCCGCGAGATCTGGGAGGAAGCGCATCTGAGAGTCGTCAATCCCCGCTACCTCGGCTCCCAGCCGTGGCCCTTCCCCTGCTCCCTCATGCTCGGATTCTCCGCCGAGGCGGAGAGCCTCGACGTCGCCGCCGACGAAGCGGAGATCGCCTCGCTGCGGTGGTTCACCAGGGCCGAGCTCAACGCCGAGATCGCCGCCGGCCGGGTGAGCGCCCCAGGAACGGTGTCGATCGCCGGCCAGCTGCTGCGGGCGTGGCTGGAGAACGAGTGAACGCTCGCGCCGCCGACCTCCTCGCGGCTCTCGACGACGAGCAGCGGGAGGTCGCCACCCACTTCTCATCCCCGGTCATCGTCCTCGCCGGTGCCGGAACCGGCAAGACCCGGGCGATGACCCACCGCATCGCCTACGGCATCGCCACCGAGGTCTTCCCTCCCCACCACGTCCTCGCCCTCACCTTCACCGCGAAGGCGGCCGGCGAGATGCGCGCGCGGCTGCGCTCCCTCGGCGTCCCCGCAGTCCAGGCGCGGACCTTCCATTCCGCTGCCCTGCGCCAGCTACGGTTCTTCTGGGACCGCTTCGCCGGCGGTGACTTCCCCCGCATCATCGAGAACAAGGCCGGGGTGCTCGGCTCCGTCATGCAGGACCTCGGCATCGACGTCAGCCGTGAGCTCGCGCGTGACGTCGCCGCGGAGATCGAATACGCCGCGGCCTCCCTGCTCGGCATCGAGGACTACGCGATGAAGGCCCAGTCGCGCGAGCTGCCCGGCGACCTCGGCGTCGAGGACATGGTGCGCATCGCCGAAGCCTATTCGGAGGCGAAGACCCGGGGGAGACTCCTCGACTTCGAGGACGTCCTCCTCGTCCTCGACGGGGCCCTCGCCGAGTACCCGGCGATCGCCGCGGAAGTCCGTGAACAGTACCGGCACTTCGTCGTCGACGAGTTCCAGGACGTCTCACCGCTCCAGTTCGATCTGCTCACCCGGTGGCTGGGGCCGCGGGAGAACCTCTGCGTCGTCGGTGACCCCGCACAGACCATCTACTCCTTCGCCGGTGCCGATGCGTCCCTGCTCGAGTCCCTGCCCTCGTCCCTGTCGTCCTCGACGACGATCCGCCTCGTCCGCAACTACCGTTCGTCGCAGGCGATCGTCTCCACCGCCAACAGCCTGCTCCGCCACACCTCGCGCACGGCGCTGACCCTGCGCACGGACAATCCCGAGGGACGGTCCCCGCGGATGGTCGAATATCCCACCGACGAGGCGGAGGCGGTCGGAGTCGTCCAGGCGATCGCCGCCGAGGTGAGGGCAGGGCGTCGCCCCCGGGGCATCGCGGTCCTCTTCCGCACGAACGGGCAGAGTCCGGCCTTCGAACAGGCGCTGACGGCGGCGGGAATCCCCTACGTCCTCCGCGGCGGGGAGCGGTTCTTCGCCCGCAAGGAGGTCAAGGAGGGCATCCTCATGCTCAGGGCCGCCCGAGCGGCGGCGGGGGCGCGTCCGCTGCCGGAGCTCGTCGCCGAGGTGCTCGCCTCGGCGGGCTACACCCGCACCCCGCCCCCGGCCGGAGCGAGCAGGCAGAAGTGGGAGTCGCTCAAAGCCCTCGTCGATCTCGCCGAGACTCACCAGGCGGCCTCGGAGCTGCCGGTTCCCCTCGACGCCTTCCTCGCCGACCTCGCCGATCGCGCCGAGCACCAGTTCGCCCCCGACATCGAGGGCGTCACGCTCGCCTCGTTCCACGCCGCGAAGGGCCTCGAATGGGACAGCGTCCACCTTGTCGGGCTGAGCGAGGGGCTGCTGCCGATCAGCTACGCGCAGACGCCCCGGGCGATCGCCGAGGAGCGTCGGCTCTTCTACGTCGCCGTGACGCGTGCCGGTGCGGACCTGTCGCTGAGCTGGTCGCTCGCCCGTCACGCCTCGAAGCAGAAGCCGCGCAGCCCCTCGCGCTTCCTCTCCGAACTCGGACGGGTCGAGGAGAGCACCGGCGGGGGTCGGCGGCCGGGGACGACGGTGACGACCAACCGGTGCCGTGCCTGCGGGCGGGTCCTCGTCTCCCAGGCCGATCGAGCTCTGGGCAGGTGCGCGGGCTGCCCCGCCGAGGTCGATCTCGAACTCCTCGATCGGCTGCGCCGGTGGCGGGCCCGAGTCGGACTCGAACAGGGCCTCCCTCCCTACCTCGTCCTCACCGACACGTCGCTCTCGGCGATCGCCGAGATGCGCCCGGGCGACCTCACAGCCCTGGCCCGCATCCCAGGGGTGGGAGCGACGAAGCTCGAACTCTACGGGTCCAGTCTGCTGCGCCTCATCGCCGGGTAGCGGTCACTGCGCCGCCTCCTCGGGACGACCGAAGCGGGGGACGGGCGCCCGGCAGTGACAGCGCGGATGGAAGGCCAGCTCCTCCTCGTCGGCGAATCCCGTGCGGAGGTCGACGGAGCGGACCATCGGTTCGGCTGCGTCCTCGAGGAGCGCGCGCCGGAGGACGAGGGCGATGTGGGTGGCGGCGACTCCGGCCGCAAGAGGATCGCTGAGCTCGTCCCGGTCCTGCAGTGCTCTGATCCGCGGGTACTGGTCGAACCAGTCCGCATCGGCGTCCCGGAGGCTCAGGCACCCGCAGAGCGTGCACGGCGTGCGTCCCGGTCGCACCAGCCCGGTGAGGGTGACCGTGAACTCCCCGGCGACGACCTGGCAGTGGTCGATCTCGCGATCGACGAGCCAGGTGGCCGAGTGGAGATCGGGTACAAGGTGCGAGGTCGTGACGACGATGGGATGGGCGAGGGCCTCGCTCTCGTCGACGCGTGATGCCGTCGAGACCGCGAACCCGGCCAGTGAGAGCTGGTGGGCCACCGGAGAGCGAAGCGGTCCGAGGACTGCGACGGTGCGTGCCGCGAGGACCTCGGAGGTCTCGTCGGGGGTCCGCCGGAAGAGCCGAGCCGTGGACAGTGCCTTCGACCCCTTCGCCATCGCCGAGGTGTCGGAGTCCGAGGGGATGAGGACATCGGCCTCGGCGAGGAGGGAGATGAGCGAGGTCGCCCGAGCGAGGTCGATACCGAGCTCCTGAGCGCGGTGGTGGAACTGCGCGGAGGCCAGCCCCATCCGCAGGTCCTCGATGAGCGAGGCCTCCGCGGGGAGGAGACCGTCGATGAGGACGGGATCCTCGACCCCGAACTGGAGGCAGCCGCGGCCGCGCCACGTGATCGGCACACTCGGACAGATCCTCAGCATCACAGTCCTCGCTCTCGGTTCGGGAGCCTCTACGGTAGTGAATGCGCAGCCCGCGCACCAGAGCGAATGCCAGACTGTGGAAAACCTTGTGGAAAAACGGAAGAGGACAGGTCGGAAAGTCAACCCGACATGCCCTCAACCGCATGATGCCCCAGGCGCTCGCGGCGACTCGTGCGGCTTCCCCTTCCGCACGCATCTCCGGGTTTTCCGGGGTCAAACATAGAACCTATGCCCCATTCGCGGCCCCGTCAATGGCGCATCCGGCCGCCGCGGTCCGCCGATCTGTGGATAACGTGTGGACACCTGCCGACGGGCTGTGGAGGAGCGACTCGCCGCCCGTCGAGTCGAAACGCGCCGGGGGCAGATGAATGCGTAGGTCACTTCCGATGCGCGGTCGGTCGGCGGCTCCCATCGGTCTGTGGACGGAGGTGTGAGGGCGCTGGATCACGATACTCAGGAAACTCACAAGTAGCCACCACGGCCCCTCACGCGCTCTCGTGTCACTGTCGTTCCCTATCATTGGGGCATGGCAGAGCAGGTTCGGTGGACGGAGGAGCGTGTGCTCCGGGCGATCGCCCGCGGAGAGATCGTCGTGCGGCGTTCGGCACGGCGGAAGAAGACGATCGCGGTGTCGAAGGAGATCGACACCTATGTGCTCAGTGCTCCCGACCGCTACAGCGTCGAGTCGAACATCCGGTCGCTGACCGATCTGTTCAACCGCCTCGCCGCGAGGGACCACTCCTCGGCTGCCGACCTCGTCGCCCTCGCCGACGAACTCAACGACCGCTACTTCGCCGGACGCCTGCGGCCGGCGTCGATCCGGTGGGTGACGAACCAGAACCTCAGCCGGTGGGCGTCGACGACGACGTCGACCGGCGACATCAGGATCTCCCACCGGCTGCAGTCCGTGCCGCGCTGGGTGCTCGAGACCGTCATCGTCCACGAACTCGCGCACCTGCAGATCGGCCCGCACACCAAGGAGTTCCACGCTCTTGCCGACCGTCACCCGAGGCAGGCGGAGGCGAAGCTCTATCTCGACGGCTTCAGCGCGGGGGAGCGCTTCGGCCGCGGCACCTGAGGCGGCCGTGCGCGGGGTCCGTTCGGCTGCCGCGTGACCGACCGCTCATCGATCCGTTCAGGCGCCTAGTGCGAACACCTCGGCTGTGGCCCGATAGAGCTGCGGAAGGCGCTCGACGAGGTCGGGTATGAGGTCCTCGGGAAGTCTGCGGATGGGGAACCAGGCCACGTCGATCGATTCCTCGGAGACCCTCGGCAGATCCGCCGTCTCGGCGACGGCACCGTAGACGACGTCGAAATGGCGTCGGCACGTGCCGAAGTCACCGGCCAGCTCGTGGATGTCGAGGTCGATGGGGGCAGGGGAGACCCATGAGAGCGAGCCGATCCCGCTCTCCTCGAGCGCCTCGCGTCTCGCCGCCTCCCGCAGGCTCGCATCACCGGGTTCGAGGTGACCCCCGAACTGCATCCAGGCCCCGGCCTTCCGGTGGTGGTTGAGGAGGACCGCTTCGGCGGCGGGGTCGATGACGAGGCAGCTCGCCGTGACATGCTCGGACGTGCCCTCACGCACGAGCGCCGAGGCCCCGCTGTGCTCGAAGAGCTCAGCGAACGCCTCGGCGTTGACGATGCCCGTGATCTCCGCGCGAGCGGTGTCGAGGTCGATCACCTCACTTCTCGTCGCGGTCCGTGGAGTCAGGGCCCTCAGCGGTCGACTCGTCCTCGGTCGCCGCGGACTCGTCATCCGTCGACCTGTCGCCCCGCGCGCTGTCACCCCGCGCGCTGTCGGCCTGGGAACCGTCGGTGGAGGAGTCGTCGGCGGAGGAGTCGCCATCGTGCGACGCGGATGCCGAACCGTCCTCGGCGTCGCCGCGCGCCTGCGCCGGATCCTCGGCACCGGCAGACGAGTCGGTCGCGGTGGCCGTGGCGTCGCTGCCGTCCGTGCCTTCGGCGAGGATGCGGCTGAGCGCCTCGTCGAGGGTCGATCCGCCCTCCCATTCCGCGCGACGGCGTTCGCTGTAGCCGAGCGGGTCGTCGAGGTCCTCGGTCGTGGGCAGGAGGTCGGGATGGGAGAAGACCTTGTCCCGGGCCTCCGCCCCGCCCTGCGTCTCGAGGTACCCGAAGAGCGCGGCGGCGTCGCGCAGCCGGCGAGGATTGAGCTGGAGTCCGACGAGGGTGGAGAAGGTCTTCTCCGCAGGGCCGGCGGTCGCCCGTCGACGGCGCAGGGCCTCGCGGATCTGCTCGCGAGCCGGAAGCTTCTCGCACGCGGCGTAGACGACGACGTCGACCCAGCCGGCGATGACCGCAAGGAGGTTCTCCAGGGTCGTCAGCGCCCGCTTCTGCTCGTCCGTCGTCGGCGGGTTGAACAGGCCCTGGCGGATGTTGTCGCTGAGGTCGGAGATGTTCGAGGGATCGATCGACGAAGCCATCTCCTCGATCTGCGAGGTGTCGACCTTGAGGCCCTGAGCGTATCGGGTGAGTGCGGTCTCGACCTGAGCGCTCAGCCACGGAGCGCGCTCGAAGAGTGCGAGGTGCGCGAGCTCCTGGGCGGCGAGGTAGATGCGGACCTGGGAGACGTCGACGCCGATCTCCTCGGCGAACGCGGCGATGTTCGACTCGACGAGGACGGCCTGGTCGTGGGGGAGCAGAGGCAGTCCCACCTCGGTGCCGGTGAGCACGCTCTCCGACAGCGCCCCGACGGCCTGACCGATCTGCATCGAGAACATCGAATCGCTCATCGAGGAGAACATCGACGAGGCACCGGCGAGGATGCCCTTCATCTCTTCGGGCATCTGGGTCTGCAGGGTGTCGGTGAGCGCGGTCGACATGTTGTCCTTGATCGGCTCGACGAAGCGCTGCCAGCCCGGCATCGTCCGTTTGACCCAGTCTGCGCGGGTGAGCGTCGACGTCGACCGATTGGCCACGGAGAGGTCCGTCGCCTCGGCGAGCCACAGCTCGGAGAGGCGGAATGCATCCGTGGTCGCGTGGACCGCGTCATCGCCGACAGCGGGATCGGGGGAGGGGACGCTGCGCAGGGCGATCGAGGTCGCCTGCGCAGTCGGGTCGGCTCCCTGCCCGAAGAGCCCCTGCATCTGGTTCATGATCGTCGCCATCATTGCGGGGTCGATCGAGAAGCCCTGTGCACCGCCGGCACCCTGCGCGCCGTCCGAGCCGCCCTGACCACCCTGGCCGAAGAGCATTCCGAAGATCTGCTCGAAGGGGTTCTGCTCGTTGCTGTTGTCGTTGGTGTTGTCGTTGCTCATGATCTCACGCGCCTTCACGAATCGTAGTCATCACCACGGTAACCGCCGTACCTGTCAGAAGCTTCCCAATCCCGCCCGATGTTCGCACCGGGCGAAAGGAGTCTGAGAATTCCGTGACCTGCTTTCAACTAGACTGGTCACGCGGTGCAGCGAAAGGAATACATGTCTGAGAATGCCCCCCGGGCCGTGCCGGTGACGGCGCCGTCCCAGCGGAGCCGAGCCCGCCGACGTTCACCCCGTTTCGCCACGTCCTCCGGCGTCATGACCTATCTCCTCATCGCCCTTGCCGTGCTCCTGCCCGTGCCCTACATGCTCCAGCTGCCGGGGCCGGTGTTCAACACCCTCGGTGACTATCAGGGGAAGCCGATGATCAGCGTCTCCGGCGCCCAGACCTACCCCACCGACGGGAAGATCGACATGCTCACCGTCGCCGTGAGCGGTGGACCCGGACGCGACACCTATGCCTCGCAGGCGCTCGGGGCGCTCATCCGCGGCAAGGAGACGGTGGTTCCGACCGAGGCCTACTATCCGCTCGAGACGACCCGCGAGCAGGTCGCGGAATCGAACTCGTATGAGATGACGTCGAGCCAGGACGTCGCCGTCGCCGCTGCGATGGAGCAGCTCGACAAGCCGTACACGGTCTCCCTCCTCGTCGACGAGGTGACCCAGGGTGCTCCGGCCGACGGTCGGCTGGAGTCGGGAGACCGGATCCTCTCCGTCAACGGCACCGGCCTCGAATCCGACCCCGAGGCGGCTGTGAAGATGAGCACGACCGTGCAGAACTCGGACTCCGTCGATCTCGTCGTCGACCGGGACGGCGAACAGGTCGAGCTCACCCTCGAGCCTGCGACGATCCAGGGACGCAACGCCATCGGCATCACGATGAAACAGGATTTCGAGTTCCCCGTCGACGTCACCTTCAACGTCGACGGCATCGGCGGACCGTCCGCCGGCACGATGTTCGCCCTCGCGATCGTCGACGAGCTCACTCCGGGGGCGATGACCGGCGGCAAGCACGTCGCCGGCACCGGTGAGATCACCCCCGCCGGACAGGTCGGCCCCATCGGCGGAGCCCGGCAGAAGGTGGCGGCGGCGACCGCGGCGGGAGCGAAGCTCTTCCTCTCGCCCGCCGGCAACTGCGCCGAGGTCATCGCCGCAGCCGACCAGTCGAAGATCACCGTTGCACGCATCGACACCCTCGACGACGCGCAGAACGCCGTCGAGGGCTTCGCCGCCGGGGACACGTCCGCACTGAAGACGTGCCCGGCCGGCGACTCCACCAATGAGAAAGGGAAGCAGTGAGCACTTCGTCCTCACCCACCTCCGCGAGAATGCCCGGATCTGGATCCAAGCGTTCCCCCCTGCTGCTCACCCTCGTGACGGTGGCGATCCTCCTCGTCGCCTTCATCGCGTTCACCCAGGTCTACACCGAGGTGCTGTGGTTCGGTCAGATCGGTGCCGGCGACGTGTTCCGCACGATGTGGTTCACCCGCGGCATCACCTTCCTCGCCGGCTTCGTCGTCATGGCCGTCCCGGTGTGGCTGAGCCTGCACCTGGCGTATAGGAACCGACCGGTGTACGCACCGACGACCCCGCGCCAGGAGAACCTCGACCGCTACCGCGAGGCCATCGAGCCCCTGCGCCGGGTCGCGACCCTGGCCATCCCCGCCGTCGTCGGCATCCTCTCCGGCATCACCGCCTCCGCGCAGTGGAGCACGGTCCTGCAGTGGATCAACGCGACGCCGTTCGGCGAGACCGATCCGCAGTTCGGCATCGACAAGTCCTTCTTCGTCTTCGTCCTTCCCGGTCTGCGGCTCATCGGCGACACGCTGGGGATGGCGCTCGTGCTCTCGCTCATCGCCGCCCTCGTCGCGCACTACCTCTTCGGCGGCATCCGCCCAGGAGAGCAGCGGGGGATCGTGCTGACGAAGACCGCGCAGTGGCAGATCGGCATCACCGTCGCCGTGCTCGTCCTCGTCCAGGCCGGTCGCCTGTGGCTAAGCCGCTATGACCGGCTCACCGCGACCGGCGGCATCGTCCCCGGTGTCACCTACGTCGACGACCGGGCCGCGCTGCCGGCGATGGCGATCGTCGCGATCGCCGCCGTCCTCGTCGCCCTCCTCTTCGTCTACACCGCGTGGAAGGGCAACTGGCGGATCTCGATCATCGCCACCCTCACCCTCCTCGTCCTCGGCGGGGTCTCGATCATCGCCTACCCTGCGCTCGTCCAGCAGTTCCAGGTCAATCCCTCCCAGCAGAGCCTCGAATCCGAGTACATCCAGCGCAACATCGACGCGACCAGGGAGGCCTTCGACTTCGACGACATCGAGGTCACCCCGTACGAGCCGAGCACGAGCGGTGAGAAGGGAGCGCTGCGCGAGGACGCCGAGACCGCGGCATCGATCCGCCTCCTCGATCCCAACCTCGTCTCCGACACCTTCCGCCAACTCCAGCAGGTGCGGCCGTACTACTCGTTCCCCGCCCAGCTCGACGTCGACCGCTACAACATCGACGGGCAGATGCGCGACACGGTCATCGCCGTGCGCGAGCTCAGCCCCGCCTCGGTGAACAACCAGAGCTGGTACAACCGGGCGATCGTCTACACGCACGGATTCGGCGTCGTCGCCGCCAACGGCAACCAGCGCAATCCCGACGGCGAACCGACGTTCATGGAGTCGGACATCCCGCCGCAGGGCGAGTTCCCCGAATACGAGCCGCGCGTCTACTTCGGCGAGAGCTCTCCCGAGTACTCGATCGTCGGCGGACCCGAAGGGGCCACACCGCGCGAGCTCGACTACCCCTCGGACGAAGAGGGCGGTTCGGGTCAGGTCAACAACACCTTCCAGGGCGACGGCGGCCCATCCGTGGGCAGTCTCTTCAACCGCCTCGCATACGCGCTGAAGTACCAGGACGAGCAGATCCTCCTCTCCGATGCGGTGAACTCGGAGTCGCAGATCCTCTACGAACGCCATCCGCGTCAGCGCGTCGAGAAGCTCGCTCCGTTCCTCAAGATCGACGGCGACCCCTACCCGGCGGTCGTCGACGGCAAGATCAAGTGGATCCTCGACGGCTACACGACGGCCAAGGACTACCCGTACTCGACACCGCAGCCCCTCCAGGAGGCCACGGAGGATTCGACGACGGCGACCGCACCCGGCACGGTCGCGACCCTGCCGGATGAGGAGGTCAACTACATCAGGAACTCCGTGAAGATCACCGTCGACGCCTACGACGGCTCCGTCGACATGTACCAGTGGGATGAGAACGACCCGGTGCTCAAGACGTGGATGAAGATCTTCCCTGGTCTCATCCAGCCCGCGTCGGAGATGTCCGGTGACCTCATGAGCCACGTCCGCTACCCCGAGGACATGTTCAAGGTCCAGCGTGAGCTGCTCACCCGCTACCACGTGACCACGGCGAGCGAGTTCTACACCGGGCAGGACTTCTGGGCCCTGCCGACCGATCCGACGAAGCAGGCGAACAGCGGTCTCACGCAGCCGCCGTTCTACATGACCCTGCAGATGCCGGGTCAGGAAGCGCCCTCGTTCTCGCTCACGAGCTCCTACATCCCGGCCCGATCCTCGGAGGGTCAGTCGCGGAACAACCTCACCGGCTTCCTCTCCGCCGATGCGGACGCCGGGGCGACGAAGGGCGAGATCTCGGAGAACTACGGCAAGCTCCGGCTCCTCCAGCTGCCGCGCAACACGACCGTTCCAGGCCCCGGTCAGGCGCAGAACAACTTCAACACCGCGCCCGAGGTCCAGCGCAGCCTCAACCTGCTGCGTCAGGGTGAGTCGCAGGTCCAGAACGGCAATCTGCTCACCCTGCCGCTCGGCGGCGGACTGCTCTACGTCCAGCCCGTCTACGTCCGCTCGGCCGGTGAGACCTCGTACCCGCTGCTCCAGCACGTGCTCGTCGCCTTCGGTGAGAACATCGGGTTCGCCCCGACCCTCGACGAGGCGCTTGACCAGGTGTTCGGCGGTGATTCGGGCGCCGAGGCCGGCGACGCGGGCACGGAGTCCGGCGGTGGCGGAACCGCAGGCACCTCCGGAGGCGAGGGTGAGGGCGATCAGCCCGCCAACAAGAGCCTCAACGATGCCCTCGAGGAGGCGCGCAAGGCGATGGAGGACTCCGACGCCGCGCTCAGGGAGGGCAACTTCGAGGAGTACGGCAAGGCGCAGGACCGCCTGCGGAAGGCCCTCGAGGACGCCGTGGCCGCCGACCCCTCGATCGCCGAGGACGGCACCCAGTCGCCTGCTCCCAATGAGGGCGGGAACTGAGCCGAAGACGGCCTGAGCCGAACGCAGCCTGAGCCGAAGACGACGGCCCCCGGAGGACTTCTCCGGGGGCCGTCGTCGTGCAGGGCGGACCGGATGGGGCCGCCTCGGCGGGGGAGCGGTGATTACTGCGTCAGATACCCGTCGAGGTCCTCGACGATCTCCATCGCTCCGACGGGGCCGAGGCCGAGGAACCACACGTCGTCGTCGACGCGGTGCGCCCGGCCGTCCTTGACCGCTTCGAGTCCCGTCCACTGGCTCGTCGACAGCGCCCGGGTCTCCCCGGTGGCACCGGGATCGCCGTAGCTCGTGTAGAAGAGGTAGTCGCCGTCGGCCTGGTCGAGCTTCTCGGGAGAGATCTCCACGGCGAGATCGTCGACGTCCTGCATCTCCGGGCGTGCCAGACCGGCATCGGCGAGGACGACTCCGATGAGGGACAGGTTGCCGTAGAGGCGCAGACGCTCGGGCATGAACCGCACGAGTGAGATCGTCGGGTCGCCCTCGACGCTGTCCTTGAGCTCGGTCACCGCCCGTCCGTACTCGTTGAGCTTCTCGGTGGCCGCCTCCTCGGTGCCGAGCGCCTCACCGGCGAGGAGGAAGTTCTCCTTCCACGGGAAGCCGGGGCGGATCGAGAAGACCGTGGGAGCGATCGCCGACAGCTGGTCGTAGAGCTTGTCGGCACGCAGCTGACTGCCGAGGATGAGGTCGGGTTCGAGGGAGGCGATCTTCTCGAGGTCGAGTTCGCTGATCGTCCCGACGGTCTCGACACCTTGAGTCTTCTCGGCGAGGTAGGAGGGAACGGGGTTCGCCCCCTTGGTGGTCACCATGCCCACCGGTGTGATGCCGAGGGCGATGACATCGTCGAGTTCTCCGGTGTCGAGGACGACGACGCGTTCGGGCTTCGCCTCGATCTCCGTCGTCCCATTGGCGTGTTCGACGGTGCGGGGGAACTCACCGGGTGCCGCATCGCTGCCGAGCTTCGCGGTCTCTTCGTCGGCGGTGTCGAAAAGTCGGCCGCCGGTGGCGACATCGGTGTTCCCGGCGCTGTCTCCGGATGTCGCTTCGGACTCGACGGCACAGCCGGAGGCGAGCAGAGCGACGGCGAGCACGGTCGCGGTCATCGTGCGGAGACGGGAAGGGCGGGGGAGTTGAGAGAATCTGGTCATAAGGTGAGTCTAACCTCACCTGGTGGTTCGGGCCGGCTGCGCCTCGCGGGTCCGGCCCGACCGTACAGCGCGCGTCCCGATTGCCGGGGCGCGTCCGGGGATGAGAAGAGGCCCCGTCCAAATCAACTGGACGGGGCCTCTGCCACTGTGGTGGCGGGGGGAGGATTTGAACCTCCGACCTCCGGGTTAAGCGATTCACTGGTTCTTGATCAACTGAGCATCGGCGGAGGGCAGCTTCTCGCGCTGGCAACAGTCCTCAGCCTCGTGGAAACGACTTCCGGGGGTGTCGACTGATGACCACGCATCTCAGCGTTCGAAGCTTCAAAACGATGCTCACTCGCGCAGGTGTCGACACGGACGGACTCTCCTTCACACGACACGACCGATCCGGCCAGCATGACGCAGGGATCTACGCGGGCAGGTACGTCGAGAAAGTAGACATCGAAGTCTCTGGTCCGAAATCTGCACGTGGACCTGTCAGGACAGCACTATTCGACCGTGGCCTCGAATGCGCTCCATATCCGGACCGAGACTTCTTCTCACGGGGCGACTTCCCGCAGTAATCCGCCACTCGTGTCAGAGCCTCAAGCTACAGTGACTTGGAACACTAGAACGAACAACGAAGGAGGGGGAAGCCATGAACTTCTCAGATATCGTGGCCCTCATCATCGTCGGGTTTCTTGCCCTCGTCGCATTCGGCATCGCTGCTGAGCTTCTGATCCTGGTCAGCGCTGGTGCCGCAGTCTGGGGCTGGTACGTCATCCTTTCCGGCGGCGACGCGACTGCCATCGTCTGGGGAATGGCGATCTTTGGTCCCCTTGTGACGATAGGGATGATTGCTACGTCGGGGGATAACAGTCGTGCCCGTTGACTGGTAGCGGCCAGCTTCCACTGCCGTAGGGGTCTGACCTATTGAGACAATTCGTGTTGCCGATGCCTAAAGCATGTAGAACCATCTTCACTTCCAATGAAAGTGAGGTCACATGCTTCCCGATCACGCCGATCTGATCGAACAGTTTGAAATCACTATCGCAGCCTACCTCTCCCCAGGCACGGTTGAGACCCGAACCTACTACGTTCGGCGACTCGCACAGTGGGCATCCGCCCGCAACAGCCACATCCTCTCTCTGGAGCTCAAAGACATCCTTACCTGGTTGTCGAAATCTATAGGCCCATCCCCGTGGACCAAACGGAGCGCGAAGTCCTCAGCCTCGGTCTTCTATAAGTGGGCACGCCGCCACAGATACACCGAGCACAACCTCGCCGACGACTTCCCAACCATCAGCGCCCCAAAAGGAATACCGAACTGGGCTGACCCCGGGATGTAGGTCCAGTCGTTGTGTGAGTCGTCTTGATGCTCGCTGCTGCGGGCAGGAAGACTGGTCTCATCATGACGAACACGAGGAAGCGGCACACGCCTGAGCAGGTCGTGCG
>NZ_FXZC01000020.1 GCF_900169275.1 Brevibacterium casei CIP 102111
GTAGACGAGGAGGAAGAGCAGGATGATCGCGGCAGTGACCGCGAGGACGTCAAGCATCGCCGTCTCCCTTCGGTGCGGTCTGGGCGGATGTCGCAGCCGGCGCAGATGTCTCGGCTGCCGCAGCGTCGTCATCCGCGGATTCGATCAGTGCGCCCTGTCGTTTGAGGGCTCTTCCGGTTTCAGAGTGCGTTGACCCGGGCCGATAGCTGCCCGGAGTGGAGCAGACAGCGCAGCACGTAGTGCTCGAAGTTCCTGAAGCCCAGACCAATGCCCCGCAGATGCTCGAGGCGTCCGTTGATCGCTTCGACCGGCCCATTCGACGCACCTCCACGGTCGAAGAACGCCAGCACCTGAGCCTGCTTCCGCCACAACGTCCTCCCCAGCTGAGCAAGCTCCTCAAGCCCTTTCGGCAGGCCTCTGCGCAGACTCTCGATCACTGCCTGCATGAGACGCCTGCCCGTCTTCCGATCGGGATGCTCGTACGCATCGATGACGTCCTGGTAGACCAGGTACGTCACTTCCAACGCGACGTGGTCATCATGCTCGGCCCACAACCGCTCCAGCCGGTCTGTTGCCCGCTTGTTCAGCAGGGATCGGCGGGTCAGCAGAGTCCGTCGCCCCCGGTACAGGAGATCCTTCTTCCGGCCACGATGTCCATGGATCTGTTGCTGCAAGCGTTGCCTGCAGGCAGTGAGCTTCTGCCCGGCCAGCTGCACGACGTGGAACGGGTCCATCACCGGCGTCGATTCCGGCAGCGACTCCATAGTCGCCGTGTGGTAGCCGGCGAACCCGTCCATCGTGACGACTTCGACTCCGGCACGGAATGCTGGGGAGCGCTCGTTCAGCCATGTGGTCACGACTCTGGCGGAGCGTCCCGCTTTCACATCCAGCAGACGTGCTCGACCGGTTCCGTCGATGAGCGGGGTCAGGTCGACGAAGATCGTCGCGACAGAGTCTTCGCCTTGTCCGCGCACGTGTTTCCAGCAGTGCTCATCGATGCCCAGGACCCGGACGCCCGACAGATGGTCAGGCTCTGCATAGACCAGCGACTTCGCCGCGTTGATGGCCAAGTGGTTGACGAGGTCCCAGCCGAGTCCGAGTGCCTTGCTGATCGCTTGGATGCTCATCTGATCGTGGATGAGGCGTTTGAGGATCCAGGTCGTGGCGCGTTTCGTGGTCTTCGCCCCGGGCTCGGCGGCTTCGAGTGGGTGCTGGAAGATCGAACGCCGGCACTGGGGGTGAACGCACTGATAGCGCGGCAGTCGTACGTGCAAACGGGTCG
>NZ_FXZC01000004.1 GCF_900169275.1 Brevibacterium casei CIP 102111
CCGGATCGGCCTGAGCATGAATGACGAGTTCGACGGCGCGAGCCTTGAGTTCGTCGGTGTATTTCACTGGCAAGAGAGAATCTCCTTCTTCCAATCTCCCTGCCTCTATTATCCCCGGGGCGATTCAGGCGTTCGGTCGGCAGTCGACGTTGCCTGGCCACTCGACTCAGTCTGGACTGTGGGCGTCCTTTGACTCGTCGACACGTTCTGACTCGTCGACACGTTCGGAACTGCCGGTGTGCGGCGGGGTTTCGGTTTCCGCCCACCCGCTTTCCGCCGTCGGCCTGGTTGGCGTTTGGCCTCGGCGGCTGCCCGCAGTCGTTTCGCACGCTGGGCGATTGCGTGCTTGCGCTGTTGGGCCAGGGACCGGTGTCCGGTGATCGGTTCGACCGGCCCCAACGGGTGATGCCCGACAGGGGGATCCGTCTCACACAGACTCCTCCCCGTACACCACACCAGCGACGACGACCGTTGTGAGGACCAGCCGCGCTCGGCGTCAGCGGCAGCGAACGGGTCACTCGTTCCTGGTGGCAGGGCCTTCATCCTCACCGGGTCATGCCCGGGAGGCAGACAGGCTGGGAAGACGGCGTGTTCCCAATCCAGGGCGTGTTCGAGACGCAGACGTGCCCGTGCCGCATTCGATGCCTCGGTAGCCTCCCGCAGCGCTTGGTCACGGGCAGCGACTTCCGCGATCCGTCGCTGTTGTGCTCTGTGCTCCTTGACGTGTTCTCTCGTGGGTGGAACTTCAATGATTGCGGGTTCGTCCGGGACGTCATGGTCTGGGGTCACCCTCCGGCATGGTCGCATCCGGGCCAGGTCGGCGAATCTGAGGGCGTGGTCGATGTCGATGGGTTGGTCGGGGGCCTCGATCGTGGTCATCAGCCCGTGGGGGAACTCGTAGGCGATCCGACTCGTTCCACTGCCCCGGTCGTTCATGTCCACGGCGTATCGGCGTGCGGTCTTCACCGCGTGGTGTTTCTTGCATAAGGGGTGGAGGTTGCCGAACTGGGTGAGCCCACCCTGGATGGGGTCGGTGTGGTTGAACGGGTCGACATGATCGATCTCGGTCTTCTCCGCGGTTCTGGTGCAGCCGGGGAAGGTGCAGGTGGCCCATTGGTTGATCAGGGTCCGCCGCACGGGTTTCGGGATCGCGTAGGTCAGTGCTTGGGCGTTGAGTGGGGTGCCGGTGGCCGGGTCGGTGAGGATCCGGGTCAGTGTCGGGGCACCGGCGGCGATGCGACGGGCGGTCTCTGCCGGGATGGGGGATCCGTCGGCGAGGACACCGGGGAGGTTGGCGTCGCCGGTGAGGGTGAGGAAGGGGACGGTGACGATGACACCGGCTTGGTTGCGCATCGCCTCAGGCCCGGACTCCATGTCCACGAGGATGGCGTACTCGAGTACTACCGGTTGGGGGCGGCCGTGGGGGAAGAACGATGCCCCAGGCGCATGACGCGACGTGGAATCTGTGGGTTCTGTCTTCCCAGTTTCCGAGGATCTTGTGCCTGCCGGGGGTGTTCCAGCTGGGGCTGTTCCGGTCCGGGCTGATCCGGTTCCTGTTGGTGGTGCTTGTGACCGGCCGGTTCCCGACGGACTGTTCCCGATCGTGCAGGTGCCGGCCGATTCGAGTCCGGCCGGGTTCGGGCGGTGACTCGTCCCATCGGGTGCGGCCCCGGGGGTGAGGAGGTCGGTGAGTCCGGTGATGGTGGTGTCGTCATAGTGAAACCGGGGTTCCCCGTTCTCATCGAGCAGGGGTGTCTGCCGGTGGGTTTGGATGCCGGTGATGGGGTCGAGTTCGCGGACTCGGATGGCCAGTTTCGGGTGGGGGCGGAGGAACATGTCGCACATGAGGGCGCTGATGGTGCGCTCGTCGATGATCTCGACCCCGGCGGGGAGGTTGAGGGTGGTGGTTTGGCCGTTGTGGATGGCTCTGGCCATGGCGTTCACGCGGGCGTAGGCGGCATGGATTTCATCGGCGGGGGCGGTGATGGACAGGCAGGCGGTGCCGTTGCCGAAGGTGTCGACGTCGACGCGGCGGCGCTGGGCGGCGATGTGGGACCGGTCGTCGGGGGTTTGGAGGAGGTGGATGAGTTTGCGCAGCCCGGTGCGCAGGGTGTCACTGGTGACATCGGCACGTCTGGTGGCTAGGTGCTGGTCGAGGCGGGGGAGGTGTTGAAAGGCCACGGTTTGGCAGAGGTCGGCGGCGGTGATCATGTGGGCGAGGGTGAACTCGCCGGAGCGGGCACGGGCGGTGAAGCGGGGGAGTCCGTGGATGAGGGTCACAGCTTGGGTGAGGTGGCGGTAGGTGCGGGCGGTGGTGGTGCCGAGGATCGTGGAGATCGCCCCGAGGTGTTCGGTGGCCACGTGGTCATGGACCCACGCTGAGAAGGTCGTGTCGGGGGTAAATCCGGGGAAGTCGGGCAGGTCCTGGATTGTGGGGTGTTCGATCGTCGAGTCTGCCGGTGCTGAAAGCCGGGGTGATCCTGATTCGTCAGCGGGGACGGGGACGTGACCGGAATCTGCGGGTGCGGAAGGGGCAGTGTTCGATGTGGCGTCGGCTGATTCAGGTCGGGTAGGGGCATCGTTTGCGACGTGGCTGGAGTCCGGTTGTCCGTTGTGTCGGTTGAGGGTTTCGGCGATGGTGGCGAACCGGTAGGGGGTTCCGTCGGTGGGGGTGGGGTGGTCGTGGTCGTGGATGATCTCGGCGAGGATGTGGCCGGCGGTGAGTTCGAAGACGTGGAGTTGGGCGAGGTCGACGGTGGTGGAGGCGGTGGCGAGGTCGGTGAGGTTCGATCCCAGGTACAGGGTGTAGCGCGACGAGGCGACCGGGCCGGGGGTGCCCGTGCCGGGGTCGTCGGGTCCGCTGAGATCAGCGGTGGTGTCGCGCATGGTGTGTCACCTGTCTCTGACGTCGTTGTCGGGGAAGAGCGGTGCAGGGGGATCGGGTCGTACGGAATGGGAATGGCGGTTGTGGTTGTGGGTGTGAGGGGGTGTGTGGGTGGTCTCCTGGTCGGTGGTGGTGGTCTGTGTGTTGTTGTGTTTCTATGGTGGCAGACGGCACTGACACGACATTCGGACATGGGCCGATATCCGCTGTCGTCCGCCTCGATCGGCGTCGGTCGGCGGTATCGACCGTCAGTACAGGTTCGCGGGCAGCACAGATGCGCGGGCAGCACAGATGCGAGGGCAGCACAGGTTCGGGGGCAGTGCTGGCTCGGGGACACTCCTGACTTCGGGCAGTCCTGACTTCGGAGCGCATTGCGCGCACCTCCCACCGCCTCAGCGACGAGGTCGCCCTCGTGCAACCAGGAGCACGTACTCGGCAAGGCGCTGCCGTTCAACCGAGCATGTTCAACTTCTACCGAGCATGTTCAACCCGGTCTTGCCCTTCTGCCTACTGGGAAAGAGGCCGATCCTGTACACACATTCTGAGCATTAACCGGCACGTGCACCGCCCGGACCGTGGTCACTCGGCCTTGCCGGCCGCCCCGCAGGAGGAGGTGTTTCGGTCGGGGTCACCGTCCGTCGGGTTCGGCGCGGTCTCGGCCCCCACTTCGGCGATCTGACGCTGTCGCCACGCCCGCTCCCCGCGGATGGCCACGGCGGCGACGCCGAGGGCGGCGACGGCGAGGACGATTGCGACGACGACCGGGGCGCGGAAGCCCCACCCGAGCGCGATGACCGCGGCCCCGGCGGCAGGACCGAGGGCGTTGCCGACATTGAACGCGGAGGTATTCACGCTCGCCGCCAAGGTCGGCGCCTCGGTCGCGATCTGGAACACTCGGGCATTGAGGGCACCGGCGATCGAGAAGCCGCTCGCTCCGATGAGGACGATGACGACGATCGCCGCCCATCCGATACCGGCGACGAGCCACAGGGCGAAGAGACTGAGCGCGAGCGCCGTGAGGCTGCCGACTATGTTGCCGAAGACGGTGCGGTCGGCCAGCCGTCCCCCGACGACGACCCCGATGAAGGCTCCGATGCCGAAGGCGGCGAGCACGCCTGGGACGAAGTCGTGTGGGATTCCGGCGATCTGCGTGAGCAGCGGGGAGAAGTAGGAGAACGCCGCGAACACGGACGCCTGGAAGAGCGCCGTCGTGGACAGCGCGAGCCAGATCCGCGGTCCCCGGAACGCCGCGAGTTCGGCCCGCACCAGGGTCGGGAGGTGGACTGCGGAACGGTCGGCCGCCTCGGCGGCGGAGTCCCGATCCGCACTCGGCCGGGTCATCACGGCGATGAGGACGGCGGCAGCCGCGGTGACGATCGCGATCGCCCAGAAGGTGGCCCGCCAGCCGAACTGCGCACCGATCCACGCCCCCATGGGCACGCCGACGAGGTTGGCGACGGTGAGGCCACCGACGAGGCTCGCGAGGGCTCGGCCGCGGACCTGAACTGGGGCGATGCGGGTCGTGTGGACGGCGGCGACCGCCCAGAATCCGCCGCACGCGACGGCGGAGAGGACGCGGCTGAGCATGAGGATCGGATAGTTCGGGGCCAGCGCGCCGAGGATGTGGAGGGCGGAGAACGCGACGATCGTGATGATCATCGTCGCCCGCCTGGGCAGTCGCAGGGTCAGCAGAGCCATCGCCGGTGCCCCGACGATCATGCCGACGGCGAATCCCGTGATGAGGAGGCCTGCTTGGGGGATCGAGATGCCGAGGTCGGCGCTGATCGGCTCGAGGAGGCCGGCGATCATGAACTCCGAGGTGCCGAGGCAGAAGATCGCGGCAGCGAGCAGGTAGACCTGGGCCGGGACTCGGGGTCGGGTGGATGAATCGTCGGTCGCCGAGGTGGTCGTGCCGGTGGTCGATGACGTCATGAGCTCAGGTCCCCTCGTCTGGGTGGTGTCGCGTGTGGGTTGTCTCGTGTGGGTGGTTGTCGTGCGGACGGTGGCGAAAGCGTGCGCGGTGGCTGCGGAAGCGTGTGTGCTGTTGGTGCCGTGCGTGGTGGGTTCGGGACCTCAGAACGTTTCGGCGCCGGCCGGGGTGCACAGAGCGGCGACGAAGGTGCGGGCTTGGGCGTCGACATCTTCGGCGGGCATGACGCGGGCGGAGACCCGGAGTCCCGCGAGGACGCTCTGGACGAGTTCGCCCGTCGACTTCGGGTCGAGCTCCGAGCGCAGGTGACCTTCCGCCTGACCGCGGACGACGAGGGTCCGGTAGGTCTCGAGCCACGCGGCCCGGTCGGGATCAAGGATCGTGCAGACGGCGTCGACCTCGCGTCCGAGCTCGGCGGCCGTGTTCGCCGACAGGCAGCCGATCCGCTTCTCGTCCGCGCACTGTTGCGCCAGCTCCCCGCCGAGGCGCTCGAAGAGGAGCGCGGGAGCGGGCCGGTCGCTGGTGAGCAGGTGCTCGCGCGCCGGGATGCCGGTCGCCGTGTAGTCCCGCAGGGCCCGGAGGAAGACCGCGTCGAGGCTGTCAAAGGTGTTGTAGAAGCTCGAGCGGCCGATGTTCGCCCGCTCGCACACGAGACCGACATCGGTGCCCGTGTACCCGTGTTCGCTGAACACGGCGATCGCGGCGTCGATCACCGCCTGTTCGTCGAACGTCTTCTTCCTGCCCATACTTCGACCCTAAGGCATATTGGACAGATGTGTCCAATAAAATTTCAGTGAGTTTTCGTCACAGGGGTATGGGGCGTAGCCTGACAGCAGGCGTCGTCGACGGCGAAGAGGGCCTGACAACGGGTCCGGGACGGCTGGGTCCACACGACCGGGCCGGTCCGGGACAGAGCAGGCCGGTCCGGGACAGAGCGGGCCCAGGTCGGGGCGACACCGAGATGGAACGGTCGAGGACAGAGGTCCGGGACCGTGGCCAGACCAGAGATGGCTCTTACGAAGCAGGCCGAGACACGAGGAGGAGATTCGACGATGAGTTCGCTCAGCGAGGCGGAGAAGCAGCAGCTGCGAGACGATGATGCGAACTGGAAGTTCGGACTCCTCTATTTCTGTCCGCGCGATCCCGGATTCCTCGTCCCCAAGCGCGTCGGCATCGGGTGGACGGTCAACTTCGGCAGCGTGTGGACGCTCGTCGTCCTCGTCGTCCTCATCGCCGTGATCGTCTGGGGCGTCGTGTTCTGAGTCGTCGTGTTCTGCGGCACCCGTGTTCTGCGGCACCCGTGTGCGCATCGAGCGCGCCCTGTCAGCGCCGCGAGGAGAGGAGGCAGAACTCGTTGCCCTCGGGATCGGCAAGGACGACCCACGGTTCGTCCCCGGACTGCCCGACTTCGACCCGGCGCGCTCCGAGGTCGAGGAGGCGGGCCACCTCGGCGGCCTGATCGACGGGACGGAAGTCCGGATGGAGGCGGTTCTTCACGGACTTCGCGTTCGGGTTGCGCCCGAACAGCAGGCCGGGCAGGCTATCGGGGCTCTCCCTGATCTCGATCTCGTCCTTGCTCTCATCGACGACGACCCAGCCGAGCGCCTCGGCCCACCACCGGCCGAGAGCGTGCGGATCAGCGGCATCGACGACGATCTGCTCCCACGTCAGGTCCATGGTCACAGCGTAGGCGACGAACCGGGACTAGCCGCCGGTGAGGACGTGCTCGAGGACGGCGGCCTCGCTGATCCCGACGTCCTTCGAGGCGGTGAGCAGGGTGAGCGTGCCCTTCCGTGCGAAGTCGCGGAGGGTCGCGAACGCCTCGGCGTGTTCGTCGTCGTCGAGTTCATCACGGTAGCGGCGGGAGAACTCGTCGAACTTCGCGGGATCGTGGCCGTACCACTTCCGCAGGTCCGTCGAGGGGGCGACGCCCTTGAGCCACTCGGTGAGGTCGGCGCGCTCCTTGCTCACCCCGCGCGGCCACAGACGATCGACGAGGACGCGTGCGCCGTCGTCGGGACTCGGATCCTCGTAGATCCGCTTGACGCGGATCGCGCTCGTCTCGGTCATGGCGCTCCTCGCTCTCGTCGGTTTCTGGGTCTGCCGGGGCTTCTGGGTCTGCCGGGGCTTCTGTGTCTGGCAGGACTGCTGCGTCTGCCGGGGTTTCTGAGTCTGCCAGGATTTCTTGGACTGGCAGATTCGTCGTCGGTGCCGGTTCGTCGTCGGTACAGGTCGGCCGTCATCGATGCAGGTTCGTCAACGCTGGTGCTGGTCAGTCTAGCCACCGGCAATGGGATCCATCCACCACTGGGCCGGAGACGAGAGCGCCCCAACCCGGGACCGGCGTCCACCTGCGACGATGCCGTCGTCGGCGATCGTCGGTGCGCAGATCAACTGCGCGCGGATGACTTCAGCCGGTGGCAACGTCGAAGCCGTGTTCTCCGCGTATACTGACCGACCAAGGACGATTGTCGTTCGGCTCACACTCCTCCGTGGGCCGCGGAACAGGAGACGGATCAGTGACTTTCCAGTACGCATCACCCCCGAGCGCAGTCAGCCCCCAGCACGTCCTCGAACCGCCGGCACCGTCGGCCGTCTTCGTCGTCGTCACCGTCAAACCGGGTGCCGAGGACGCCATCCGCGAGTTCCTCGGCGGGATCGGCGGGGTCATCCGCGCCGTCGGCTTCCGCGCGAAGGCCGCGAACCTCTCGTGTGTCACCGGCATCGGCGCCGATCTCTGGGATCGTCTCTACCCCGAGAAGCGACCGGCCAAGCTCCACCCATTCAAAGAGCTGCGCGGCGGCACCCACGTCGCACCCTCGACGCCCGGTGACCTTCTCTTCCACATCCGCTCCCAGCGCACCGACATGAGCTTCGAGCTCGCCCGGCAGCTCATCAACCAGATCTCCGAGTCCGTCGACGTCGTCGACGAGGTCCACGCCTTCCGCTACTTCGACCAGCGCGACATCCTCGGCTTCGTCGACGGCACCGCGAACCCCGAGGACCAGCTCGCCGTCGACTCGGTCTTCGTCGGCGACGAGGACCCCGACTTCGCCGGCAGCAGCTACGTCATCGTCCAGAAGTACATCCACGACCTCCCGAAGTGGAACTCGATCACCGTCGAGGATCAGCAGGCGGCGTTCGGTCGCCACAAGCTCTCCGACATGGAGTTCCCCGACAAGGACAAGGCCCCCGACTCGCATATCGTCCTCAACACGATCACCGGGCCCGATGGCAGGGAACGCAAGATCGTGCGCGACAACATGGTCTTCGGCTCCGTCGAATCCGGGGACTTCGGCACGTACTTCATCGGCTACGCCGCCGACCCCGAGGTCACGGAGACGATGCTCGAACACATGTTCTTGGGCCACGGCGACGCCACCCACGACCGGATCCTCGACTTCTCGACAGCCCTGACCGGCGGCCTGTTCTTCGTCCCGACGCAGGACTTCCTCGACGATCCGACCTCGGTGCTCGGTTCGAACTCGCGGGGCGCGACCACGCAGAGCTCGAGCGCACAGGGTTCGAGCCCGGAGAACACGAACGCGCAGGGCTGAGGCTCGGATCCTCGGATCCAGCGGCAAGGAGCGTGATCGGCGATGACCGAGATCCCCACCGTCCGCCGGCTCCTCCCCGGAGCGACTGACGGCGGAACCCCGGACCTCAGCCTGCCCGAGGCCTTCGCGTTCCCCGCCGACGCCCGGTCACCCGCCGACGCGCAGTCGTGGGTCCGCGCCGTCTTCGTCGCCTCGGTCGACGGTGCCGCGACCGTCTCCGGGCGCGCCGGCGGGCTCGGCAACGCCGTCGACCGCGCGGTCTTCGCGCTCAACCGTGCGCTTGCCGACGTCATCCTCGTCGGAGCCGGCACCGCCCGCACCGAGGAGTACGGTCCGGCCGAGGACGACTCCCGCTGGCGCGGGCTCAGGGAGGGCCGCAGCCCGACCGCGCCCATCGCCGTCGTCACCGACAGCCTCGCCCTCGACTTCTCCTCCCCGCTCTTCGTCGACGCCCCCGCATGGGCGCGCACGATCGTCCTCACGAGCGAATCCTCCCCCGCCGAGGCGAGGGCGAAGGCCGCTGAAGTCGCCGAGGTGATCGTCGCCGGAGCCGACACCGTCGACCTCACGCTCGCGCTCGCCGCACTGCGGGAACGGGGCTTCGAACGCATCGTCTGCGAGGGCGGACCGAGCGTCTTCGCCGAACTCGTCCGCGCCGGCTGCGCCGACGAGCTCTGCCTCACCCGTTCGCCCGAGATCGTCGGCGGTCAGGGCACCCGCATCGTCCACGGCCCGGCCCTCGATCCCCCGGTCCCCCTCGACCTCGCCGAGGTGCTCGCCACCGACGACGGGTACCTCTACCTCCTCTACCGCTTCGAACGGAGCTGACGATGACGCAGATCCCCGACGTCCCGCCGACCGACCCTCCAGCCTCGCCCCCGCCGGACGACGTCGCGGACACCGTCCGTCCCCAACCGGCGCGCGGCGCGGAGATCGGTGCGCTCATCGGCGGGGCGTTCGGCCTCGTCTTCCTCGTCGTCAACAGCTCAGGCTTCTCGACGGTCGGTCGGATCATGGTCCTCGTCGTCGGGATCCTCGCCTTCGCAGCGATCCTCTTCCTCGCCTTCCGCAGCTATGGTCGCAGGCGGGGATCCCCGCAGGCCGGAACCGCGAAGGCGTTCGGCACGAGCTTCTGGATCATCGTCGCCGTCGAAGCCCTCGCGCTCTTCGGCGGGACGAAGCTGCTCGCAGGGCTCGGGTACCCGGAGCTCGGCGTCGCGTGGGTCTCGGTCGTCGTCGGGTCCCACTTCTTCGCCCTCGGCCACGTGTTCGGACTCCGCCGCTTCCATCTCCTCGCCGGGGTCGTCACGCTCTGCGGGATCGCCGGGTTCATCGCGTTCTTCATCCCGGCACCCGCCTTCATCCCGGTGCTCGCCGGGGTCATCCCCGGATTCGTCCTCCTCGCCTTCGGCCTCTGGGCGCTCGCCCCGGTCGACGCGCAAGGCTGAGGCCGGGGAAACCCGCTCCCCGGCCCCACCTGAGCCAGCCGCTACTCCCCAGCACCACCTCGGCGGCGGATGCGGACACGGGGTTCGGGCATCTCGGGTGCGGTGACCGCGGGGGTCTCCTCGAGGCGGGCGAGCACCTCGGCGATCGCCCGGTCGAGCTGCGGATCGGCCTCGGCGAAGAGCTGCGAGGGATCGTGCTCGACCTCGATGTCCGGGTCGACGCCGTGGTTCTCCACCTCCCACTCCTTGCCCTCGAGCCAGAACGCATACCGCGGCTGGGTGACCTTCGTCCCGTCGACGAGCTCATAGCGGCCGTCGATGCCGACGACCCCGCCCCACGTGCGCACCCCGATGACCGGTCCGATGCCCTTCGCCTGGACCCGGGCGTTGATGATGTCCCCGTCGGAGCCGGAGAACTCGTTGGCGAGGAAGACGACCGGCCCGCGGCGCGTGTTCTCCGGATCCGGGACCATCTCGTCGTACGACCGGGTGGCGCTCCACGCGATGACGCGGTCGGCGAGGCGCTCGGCGACGAGGGCGCTCGTGTGCCCGCCCCGGTTGAACCGGACGTCGGCGATGACGCCGTCGGCGGCCATCGCCTGCCGGATGTCGCGGTGCAGCTGTGCCCAGCCGCCGGCCATCATGTCGGGGATGTGGACGTAGCCGAGCCTGCCGCCCGTCGCCTCCCTGACGTACTCGCGCCGCGAGCGCACCCAGTCCTGATAGCGCAGCTTCTCCTCGGACTTCACCGGCACGACCGCGACCGTGCGCTCCCTGCGCCCGGTGCGCAGCGTGAGTTCGACGATCTGGTCGGCTGCCCCGACGAGCAGCGGCGCGGGACCGAGGTCCTCATCGACGCTCTGCCCGCCCACGGCGACGATGACGTCCCCGGGCTGCGCCCCGACACCGGCCTGACGCAGCGGCGACCTCGCCGCCGGCTCACTCGTCTCACCGGGGAGGATGCGGACGATCTCCCAGCCCTTGTCGGTGCGGGCGAGATCAGCGCCGAGGAAGCCGAGCCGTTTCGACTCATCGCCGAGCGGCTCGGGCGGGGTGACGTAGGCGTGGGAGGTGTTGAGCTCGCCCACGGTCTCCCAGAGGATGTCGACGAGGTCGTCGTGGGTGAGCGCCTTCGCCGCGACCTGGCGCCACCGCAGGGTCACCCCCTGCCAGTCGACGCCGTTCATGTCGGCCCGCCAGTAGTGGTCGCGCATGATCCGGGCGTTCTCCTCGAACATCTGCAGCCACTCGGCCCGCTGGTCGAGCTCGAAGCGCAGCCGAGAGAGGTCGACGGTCACGGACTCGTCGTCATCGGCCTCGACCTTCCGGTTCGCGGGGCGCACGGTGACGTCGTCGCCGTCGGTGACGACGATGAGCTTTCCGTCGCCGCTCACCCGATAGTCGTCGGCCTTGTCGACGACGGTGACGAGCTTGCGCTTGGCGAAGTCGAAGTACTGGACCTGCTCGCGCGGCTTGTCCCCCGTGACACCCGCGTACCGGTCGCCGAGCTCGCCGTCCTCGGCATCGCCCTTGCGCATCCACAGCACTCCGCCGTCGGCGGACTCGAGGTCCCGGAAGACTCCGGAGGAGACGGGGAACGGGACGATCCGCTCCTCGGCACCGTCGAGGTCGGGCTCGACCGTGCTCACGGTGTCCTTTCCGGACTTCTTCTGGCCCTTCTCGCGCTCCTCGGTGAGCTCGCTGATCGCCCATCCGGCGGTGCTCGGCCCGAAGGGTGCGGGGTCGGTGGCCGAGAGCGGCAGCAGCCACGGCCGGGTCACCCCGTTGAAGGAGAGGTCGAAGGAATGCTGGTTGTACGCGGGATCGAAGGTCCGGTCGGAGAGGAACGCGACGTACTTCCCGTCGCGGGTGAACGCGGGGGAGAAGTCGTTGAACCGTCCCGTCGTCAGCGGCCTGCCCTCCTCATCAGAGCGCACCTCGGTGATCATCAGCCGGTTGAGATCCCCCTCGCCCTGCGTCGGCTGCGCCCAGACGAGGTACTTCCCGTCGGGGGAGAAGCGCGGACTCGTCGCCTCTCCGAAGCCGGAATGGCCGACGACACGGCTGCCGCCGCCGGCGACCTCGACGAGGCGGACCGTCCCGTCGTGGGAGATCGTCGCGAGGATCCGTCCCGCGGGATCGGCGGACATGTGGAGGACGCGTCCGAGAGCCCCGGCCCCGATCCGCCGAGGCGGTTTCGACCCGGAGGTCTCCCGGACCTCGATCGCATCCTCGCCGTCGACGTCGGTGACGTAGGCGACCGCGCCGGTCTGCCCGAGGACGACGGGTTCACGCACCCGCACGGCCGACTCGGCCGCCAGCGCCCTGGCCGGACCCTCGCGGTGGGCGAGCCAGAACGCCTTCCCCCGCCATTCGATCGCCGAGGCATTGCCGCCGTGGTCAGGGGCGATGGCACCGACCCCGGAATCGGCTGTGAGCGAGCGCGGCTGCACCTGCGTGCCCGGAAGGGTGACGTCGAGGGTGCGGACCGGCCCGTCGAGGGAGTCGAGGACCTTGATCTCGCCGCGGGAGTGCCACACGATCCTTCTGCCGTCGGTCGTCGCGTCGCGTACGTAGCCGTCGGCCTCCGTCTGATGGGTGAGCTGCCGGGGTTCGCCGAGGCGGTCGCCGGCAGCCGTGGCCAGTCCGTCCCAGATCCACAGGTTCGCCTGCTCGTCGGCATCGTCGGGGAACGTCGCGGCCCGGTCGGAGGTGAAGACGAGTGAGTCGCCGACCCAGAGGGGATCGGTGAGCGAGGCGGCCTCGTCGCGCAGCAGCCGCTGCCACTGCGTCCCCGCCCCGTCGGCGTCGCCGGCCCGATCGAGCCACAGCCTCGGCGCGGTGCCTCCGCGGTAGCGCTTCCAATGGGCCGGGGGACGACTGTACGGCGTCGAGAGCGCCGTGGCACCGGAAGGGTGCCGGGCGAACCCGGATGCGCGACCCCACGTGAGGCGCTCGACCTCACCACCCAGGCCCACGCGCTTGACGACATGGTCGCGGACCTCGGCTTCGCCCGCGTTCGAACCGATGAGGATGTGGGAATCGTCCTCCCAACCGAGCATCGTCGTCGCGGTCCCGCCGAGCCAGGTGAGCCGGCGCAGGGCACCGGTCGCCACCTCGGCGAGCATGAGCTCGGGATGACCGTCGCGGTGGGAGACGTACGCGACGTGGGAGCCGTCCGGGGAGAATCGCGGACTGCGGGCCGGAGCACGATCGGCGGTGAGCCGCCATGCCCGGCCGCCTGCAGTCGGCACGAGCCAGACGTCGTCGTCGGCGATGAAGGCGATGAGATCGCCGCTGATGTGGGGGTACCTGAGATAAGTCACGTGATCCACATTACAGCCGATGAGCGGCGTGCACGGACCGGTGCCGCGGGTCGGGTCGGCGCGAATAGAATGAGGACATGCCGACGCTCACCTCTCTGCTCACCGACCGGTTCGCCGCTGCCCTCTCTGCCGCCTTCGGGGAGGACTTCGCCGACCGCGATCCCGTCATCAGGAGCTCGCAGTTCGCCGACTTCCAGGCCAACGTCGCCCTCCCGCTGGCGAAGGAGCTCGGGGCCAAGCCGCGGGAGGTCGCCGGGCAGATCGTCGAGCACCTCGATCTCGACGGCGTCTGCCGGCCCCCGGAGATCTCCGGTCCCGGGTTCATCAACCTCACGTTCCTCCCCGAGTTCCTCGCAGGCGTCCTCGAGGCCGAGGACGCGACCGCCGTCGACGCACCTTCGGACCCGCAGCGGATCGTCATCGACTACTCGGCGCCGAACGTCGCGAAGGAGATGCACGTCGGGCACCTGCGCACCACCGTCGTCGGCGATGCGCTCGCCCGCACCCACGAATACCTCGGCAACACCGTCATCCGGCAGAACCACATCGGCGACTGGGGCACCCCCTTCGGCATGCTCATCGAGCACCTCCTCGACGTCGGCATCGACTCGGAGACCGCGCAGACGATCGCCGAGGACCCCAACGCCTTCTACCAGGCCGCCCGGGCGAAGTTCGACGCGGATGAGGACTTCGCGACCCGCGCCCGCACCCGGGTCGTCGCCCTCCAGGGTGGGGACGCACAGACCCTCGAACTCTGGGAGCGACTCGTCGGCTACTCCCGGGAGTACTTCAACCACATCTACTCCCTCCTCGACGTCACCCTCCGAGATGCCGACCTCGCCGGCGAGAGCATCTACAACGACGACCTCGAAGCGGTCTGCGACGACCTCGAGGCCCAGGGCTTGGCCCGGATGAGCGACGGGGCGCTGTGCGTGTTCCCCGAGGGCTACACCGGCCGGGACGGGCAGCCACTGCCGCTCATCGTCCGCAAGTCCGACGGCGGCTACGGCTATGCGACGACCGACCTCGCCGCCGTCCGCCGCCGCGCCCGGGTGCTCCACGCCGACCGCGTCCTCTACGTCATCGGCGCCCCGCAGTCGCTCCACCTCGAGATGGTCTTCGCGACCGCCCGGGCCGCCGGCTGGGTGCCGGAGACCATGGTCCTCGAACACGTGAAGATCGGCAACGTCCTCGGCTCCGACGGCAAGATCCTCCGGACCCGCTCGGGCAAGCCGCTGCGCCTGGCCGAACTCCTCGACGAGGCGATCGCCCGCGCCAAGGCCACCCTCGAGGAGTCGAACGTCGAGTTCAGCCCCGAGGAGGCCGACGAGGTCGCCCGCATCGTCGGCATCGGCGCGGTCAAGTACGCCGACCTCTCCGTCGCCCACGACACCTCGTACACCTTCGACCTCGACCGGATGCTCGCGCCCATCGGCAACACCGCGCCCTACCTCCAGTACGCCGGCGCCCGGATCCGCTCGATCCTGCGCAAGGCTGCCGCTGAGGACATCACGTTCGCCGACTCCCCGATCCACCTCGGCGAGCAGTCCGAACGTGAACTGGCGCTCGCGATCCTCGGGTTCCCCGATGTCCTCGCCGAGGTGGCCGCCGGCTCCCAGCCGCACCGGATGGCGACGTACCTCTTCGACCTCGCGCAGGCGTTCACGACGTTCTACGAGCAGTGCCCCGTGCTCACGGCGGCGACGCCTGAGCTGCGGGCCTCCCGCTTGCGGCTGAGCGCGACCGTGCTCTCCGTCCTCGAGGCGGGCCTGAGCGTCCTCGGCATCCGCGTGCCCGAGAGGATGTGACGGGCACGCTGCGACCCGCGATGCTCCCGTGGATCGTCGCGGGCATCGTCGTCCTCGCGCTCAACCTGCGCACCCCGATCATCGCCCCGACCGCGGTGCTCGGCGACATCCGTGCGGACACGGGGCTGAGTGCGGCCGGGGCGGGCCTCCTCACGGGTCTGCCCGTCCTCCTCTTCGCCCTCGCCACGCCGCTGGCGAGTAAGACGATCCGCCGCCTCGGCGCGGAGACGACGGTGCTCATGTGCCTGTCCGGGGTCCTCGTCGGCACGGTGCTGCGTTCGGTCGGGCCGACCTGGCTCATCCTGCTCGGCACCGGCGTCATCGGACTCGCGATCACCCTCGGCAACATCGTCGTGCCCGTGATCATCCGCCGCGAGGTCCCGTGGAACCAGGTCGGCATGGTCACCGGGCTCTACTCGGCGATGATGAACGTCGGCTCGATGGTCACCCTCATCGGCACCGGGCCGCTCGCGGCCCTCGTCGGCTGGCGGTGGGCGATCGGTCTGTGGGCGGTCCTCGCGCTCCTCGGCCTCGGTTACTGGATGATCCTCATCCGCACCCGGATCCGCCGCACCCCGATCGACGGCGCTGCCGGGGACACTGCCGGCGCCGAGGCGGGTGCCCCGGCCGTCTCACGGACAGCGGAGGCGAAACGGCCGTGGCGGGAGGTCTCCCCGGAGTTCCGGCGCATCGTCGTCCTCCTCGTCATCACCTTCTCCGGGCAGTCGATCGCGTACTACACGACGACGACGTGGCTGCCCTCGATCCTCGCCGACACCGCACGCCTCGACCCGGCGCTCGCCGGCGGCACCGCCTCCCTCTTCCAGGTCTCGGCCATCGTCGGCGCCTTCGGCGTGCCCCTGCTCGCCGCGCGGTCGCGGCCGTGGGTGCCCGTGGCGATCGTCGCCGCCCTCTGGCTCTCCCTGCCTCTCGGCATGCTCACAGCCCCCGATGCGTACGTCGTCTGGGCGGTCACCGGCGGCATCGCCCAGGGCGGCGGGTTCACCGCGATCCTCTCGATCATCGCCCGCACCGCCGGCAGCGACAGGGAGACGGCATCCGGCTCGGCGCGGGTGCAGGGCGGCGGCTACCTCGCCGCGACCCTGGCCCCGCCGTTCGCGGGCTGGCTCGCCACGGTCACCCACGGCTGGGTCGTCCCGCAGCTCCTCGTGCTGGCAGCGACGCTGTCCTTCACCGTCGCCGGTCTCCTCGCGGCCCGGATCGCCGGGCGGATGGGTCCGCGCCGGCTCGCCTGAGCGCTGTCCGCGCTGAGCATCGAGGTCGCTGCGCACCCCGCCCTCGTCACTGTGACACGGCTCACGTAGAGTGAGACCCACGTCGCCCTGATCCGAGGAGAATGATGTCAGCCGAGGTCCTATCCGCCCTGTCCGCAGCCCTGCCCGCCGAGGCGATCGTCACCGACCCCGATTCGATGGACGCCTATCGGTGGGATCGCGCGAACGACCCTGATGCGGGCATGCCGCTGGCCATCGTCCGCGCGACCTCGACCGAGGACGTCCAGACCGTCGTCCGCATCGCCGCGGCCGCAAAGATCCCCGTCGTCCCCCGCGGCGCCGGCTCCGGCCTCTCGGGCGGCAGCTCCGCGGTCGAGGGCGGCATCATCGTCTGCCTCGACCGGATGCGGGAGATCGCCGTCGACCCTGCGACCCGCATCGCCGTCGTCCAACCGGGGGCCTTCAACGCCGAGGTCAAGGCCGCGGCCGCCGAGCACGGCCTGTGGTACCCGCCGGACCCCTCGTCGTACGAGTTCTGCTCGATCGGCGGCAACGTCGCGACGAACGCGGGCGGGCTCTGCTGCGTCAAGTACGGGGTGACGACGGACTACGTGCTCGGGATGACGGTCGTGCTCGCCGACGGCCGCGCCGTCGAGCTCGGCGGGCCCCGCGTCAAGGACGTCGCGGGGCTGTCCCTGACGAAGCTCTTCGTCGGCAGCGAGGGCACTCTCGGCATCATCACCGAGGTGACCCTGCGCCTCATCCCCGCCCAGCTGCCGCCGACGACCCTCGTCGCCACGTTCCCCACCCTCGAGGGAGCGACCCAGACCGTCCTCGACATCTGTGCGCAGATGCGCCTGTCGATGCTCGAGTTCATGGATCGCGCCTCGATCAATGCCGTCGAGGACGAGCTGCGGATGGGCCTCGACCGGGAGGCCGCAGGCATGCTCGTCATCCAGTCCGACGAACCCGGCGAGTATGCGTCCGGACAGATCGCGACCGTCGAGGAGCTCTGTGCGAAGAACGGGGCGAGCGAGGTCTATGCGACCGACGACGCCGACGAGGGGGAGGCCTTCGTCACCGCCCGGCGGATGGCGATCCCCGCGGTCGAGAAGAAGGGCACCCTCCTGCTCGAGGACGTCGGCGTGCCGCTGCCCCGCCTCGGCGATCTCGTCGTCGGGATCGAGCGGATCGCCGAGGACCGCGACGTCCTCATCTCCGTCATCGCCCACGCCGGGGACGGCAACACCCATCCGCTGCTCATCGTCGACCCCACGGACGCCGAACAGCGAGCGCGGGCCGACATCGCCTACGGCGAGGTGATGGACTTGGCGACCTCACTCGGCGGGACGATCACCGGCGAGCACGGGGTGGGACGGCTGAAGAAGCCGTGGCTGGCCGACTACCTCGGCGCCGATGTCATGGAGCTCAACCACCGGATCAAGGCCGCGCTCGACCCGGACAACATCCTCAATCCGGGCGCCGTGTACTGAGGCGTGCCCCGGCTGGGGCCGGGGCGTTCCCCGGCTGCTGCCGGACAGCACAGAGGCGGCCACCCGAACGGGTGGCCGCCTCGGTCGTCACCGGCGACGGTCGGTGCGTCTCAGTGCTTGGCGTTGGTGTCCTTCGGGTCGCCGGCCGCGGGGTTCGGAGTCGCGGGCTTCGGCGCGGTCGTCGGCTTCGGAGCCGGGGTGGCATCCGTCTTCGACTCGGGCACCGGAGCCTGCGAGACCGTGGGCGTCGTGCCCTGGCGCGAGGCCGGGGTCGAGCCGACGGGGCGGGCGTCAGCGGGACGGTTGTTCGGCAGCGGGGTCGACCAGGGATCCTCGACCGGCTGGGCCTTCTTCCACACGTAGTAGCCGATGCCGGCGGCCGAGCCGATGACGAGCGTCCACACGAGGGCCTTCTTGCTCGTGTTCGACTTCTGTGCGGTCTCCTTCTGGATCCGCTTGCCGGCATTGGCGAGGGCCTTGCGGGCCTTCTTCATCGCCTTCTTGTCACCGGTGAGGCGCACAGCGAGGTTGTCGATGAGCTGCGGGGTCTCCATCGCCGCGAGCGAGGCGGCAGCCGTTCCGGCGACCTTCCCGGCCCTCTCCGTGGCTTCGGGGCGGTACGCCTCGATCCGGTCGGCGATGTCGTGGACCTGACGGTTGGCCTTCTCGGCCAGAGCCTCGACCTGCGGACGGGCCTTCTCCGTGAAGACACCGACCTGCTCATTCGCCCTGTCGGCTGCCTCGCGGAGCTTGGGCGCCGCCGCATCCGACGCGTCGGCCAGGAACCGGAGCGACGTCTTCTTCGCGGAATCGAGCTTCGACGCGAGCGGCTTCCGAGCTGGTTTCTTCGACATGAACATTCCCAATCCTCCGGGTCAGGGGCAACTGATCACTCCCCAGTCTACGGCCTGGCCCGGGGGCGCACGCCACCTCAGGGCCAGGAATTTGCCTGCGGATACGCTGGCAGAGTCGTACAAACCCACCTTGATGGAACCGCAGACCTGTGTGCGGCATGGAAGAATGAGGGCATGTCTACAGTTGCAACGAACACAGCGGTCCTGCACACCAACCACGGCGACATCACGATCAACCTCTTCGGCAACCATGCTCCGAAGACGGTCGCCAACTTCGTCGAGCTGGCCACGGGTGAGCGCGAGTTCACCGATCCCCAGACCGGTGAGCCGACGAAGCGCCCCTTCTACGACGGCGTCGGCTTCCACCGCATCATCTCGAACTTCATGATCCAGGGCGGTGACCCGCTCGGCACCGGCACCGGCGGTCCCGGATACGTCTTCGACGACGAGATCCACCCCGAACTCCAGTTCGACAAGAAGTACCTGCTCGCGATGGCCAATGCCGGCAAGCAGATGGGCCGCGGCACCAACGGCTCGCAGTTCTTCATCACCACCGCTGAGACCCCGTGGCTCAACGGCAAGCACACGATCTTCGGCGAGGTCGCCGACGAGGCCTCGCAGAAGGTCGTCGACGAGATCGAAGGCGTGCGCACGGGTGCGATGGACAAGCCCGTCGAGCCGGTCGTCATCGAATCCGTCGAGATCAAGGACGCCTGAGCACCAGTACGATGGTGCCATGAGCACACCAGAACAGGGCCCGGCCAGGGAATCAGGCCGGGCCCTGTCCGTGTCCATCCCCCTGGTGACACGGACGATCATGATCGTCACGGGACTGTCGTTCCTCCTCCAGCTGCTGCCGGGACTCGACCTCATCCACCGGCTGAGCTTCGTCCCCGCTCTCACCCTCGACCAGCCGTGGCGCCTGCTCACCGTCGCCCTTGTCCACGAGCAGCCCTCTCCCATCCATCTGCTCGCGAACATGATCGGGCTCTTCTTCTTCGGCTCGTTCGTCGAGCGGGCGCTCGGGCGGTGGCGCTTCCTCGCGGTCTACCTCCTCGGCGCGATCGGCGGCTCCGTCATGGTCCTCCTCCTCGCCGAACCGTGGAGCCGGGACTGGGTGACGAACAACATCGGCGCCTCGGGTGCCGTGTTCGCGATCATCGGCGTCCTCCTCGTCCCGACGAAGCGCCTCGACCGCAACATCACCGGTGTCGTCCTCTTCGTCGTCCTCAACTTCGGCTACGGGTTCCTCGTCGAGGGTGTCTCGTGGGAGGCCCACCTCGGCGGGCTGCTCACCGGCTTCGTCCTCGGTTGCGCGGCGCTGCTCGTCAAGCCTCAGCGCTCAACCCTCGTGTTCTGGCTCGTTGCCGCCGGCCTCGTCGTCCTCATGGCCGTCGCCGCCGTCGTCAAGACGCTCGCCGCCGGCCCGGCACCGGGGCTCTGAGAGGCGGGCACCTGAGAGCTGGGTCGGGGACGTTCTCCGGGGCTCCGAGAACCGCAGGCGATGTGCCTCCCGGCACTGCATCTGTGCTTTGTCCACAGGGGTTATCCACACGGTGGAAAACTTACACGCGTGTGTTTCCCCAGGTCACAGGGGTGAAAAAAGTTATGCACAGGACAGAGTCGTTGCTTGGGTATAACTCAGAAGTCGACGAAACCCTCCACCTGCCCGTGTGATCGGGGCGAGTGGAGGGTTGCGTGGTGAGCGACAGCGTGGCGGCTGCGCAGCGGCGCGGCGCTATCGCCAGCGGGTGGACATGATGAGGCCCGCGACGAAGAACGCGAAGCCGATGAGGATGTTCCAGTTGCCCCAGGCCTCGACGGGGAACGCGCCCTGGGTGATGTAGAACGTCACGAGCCAGATGAGGCCGACGAGGAGGAGGCCGATGAGGACGGGGAGGAACCAGCGCGGGTTCGGCTTGATCGTCTGCTGACCGGCCTCGGAGGTGTAGCTCGCCGTCTTCCGGCCCTGCGAGCGCTTGGCGGGATTCCCCGAGCGCGAGGTCCGCTTCGTCGCGGCCTTCTTCCCGCCCTTTGAATCCTTGGTCTTCGCGGAGTCAGCCTTCGCGTCCTTGGAGTCCTTGTCCTTGGAGACCCTGTCCTTCGAGTCCTTCGCCGTGCTCTCGGACTTCTTCTCGTCCTTCGCCGAGGCGGCTGCATCGTCGTCAGCGTCCGTCTCTTCAGCGTCGGTGTCCTCGTCCGCGTCGGTCTCGGTGACCTCGATCTCCGTGACCTCGACCGTCTCGGTGCCTCCCGTGGCGTCGGTCTCGGTGACCTCGACGTCGGTCTCCTCGACGACGGCCGCGTCGTCGGTCGTCGACTCGGGCTTCGCCGTGGTGCGCGAGGTGCGCTGAGGGCGCGAGGTCCGTCCTTTGGACTTGGCCACGTGAACTCCTTCGACAGCGAACCCGGGCGGGTCGCCGATGCTCTGGTCGGGGATGATCGCACCCAGTCTACTCGGGAGGCGAGCATGCGCGAAAAACCTCGCCCGCGCCTCGGCGACGCCACGACGGCGCCCGGAGTCAGCGGCTTCGGCACTGCGCGCGGGAGGCTCAGAGTCAGCTGTGTGCGAAGCCGAGACGAGCTGTGAAGGGGACACCGCGTCACGTTCATGCGATAAAGTTCTGTAGGGTGTCCCCGCTCGATCACTGGTCGAGCCCCGGATTGCAAAGGTCATAGGCACGGTGCAGAAGTGGTGAACAGTCTCTCCTCGGATAGCGAATCGTCTTCGAGACCCACCATTCGCGCGGCGCAGCGACGCCAGCCCGCCCCGCAGCCCATCGACCCGGGCCCGGCGACGGAGCCGATGCGCACCGATGCGATCGCCTCCTCCGGCCAGGGTGAGAGCGCCTCCCGCGGACCGGGAGACACCGCCGCAGCGGGTGGCTACGACGCGCCCCTGCCGAGCCGCCGCGAACTGCGCCGTCGGGAAGCCGAAGCCGCCGGTGCCGCCCCCGCGTCCTACTCCGATGCCCCGCCCCTCGGCGACGGCCCTGCGACCCAGGCGATGCCGGCGCAGTACACGGCCGCCCAGTACACCGCTCCCCAGTACAGCCAGCCCCAGCACCCCCGGCCCCAGACCGGCTATGCGGAGGGCGTCCCGGCCACAGCGGCACAGGGCGCGGTCGCGGCAGGCGAGCCCCACCTCGGCGGGGGAGGCGGCTCCGGACGGGGCGGAGGGGGCCGGAGGAAGCAGCCGCCGCAGCGTCAGCCGCTCGGCCCGATCCGCGGAACGATCCGCACCTTCGGCGAACTCTGCATCACCGCCGGTCTCGTCCTCATCCTCTTCGTCGCGTGGCAGCTGTGGTGGACGGACATCGAAGCCGACCGCGACAACGAGGTCCTCGCGGACCAGCTGACGAAGGACTGGGCGAACCAGGACCCGAACAAGCTGCCCGCGGACCCCGACGAACCCGTCGTCGCGGAACCGGTGGAGAAGAACACGGCGTTCGGGATCTTCTACATCCCGCGCTTCGGCGACGACTACTACCGCACTCTCGCCGAGGGCGTCGACCTCGAACCCGTCCTCAACCGGATGGGCGTGGGCCGCTACCCGAACTCGGCGATGCCCGGGGAGGTCGGCAACTTCTCCGTCGCCGGCCACCGCGTCACGTACGGCAAGCCGTTCAACCAGATCGCGAAGCTGCGGCCCGGCGATGAGATCGTCGTCCAGACGAAGGACGGGTTCTACACGTACACGTTCCGCAACTTCGACATCATCCTCCCCGACGCCGTCGAGGTCCTCGCCCCCGTGCCCGACCAGCCCGAGTACAAGGGCAAGGACAGGATCCTCACGCTCACCGCGTGCAACCCGATGTTCTCCGCCCGCGAGCGCTACATCGCCTACGCCGAACTCACGGAGTGGACCCCGGCCTCCGAGGGTGCGCCCGACTCGATCAAGGACTCGAAGGCCTACGAAAAGGTCAGCAAGAACGGTGGTGCCTGACATGTACGCATTCATCTGGCGGCTCCTGCCCGGACCGTGGTTCGTCAAGCTCGTCTTCGCGCTCATCCTCATCGCCGCGGTCGTCCTCCTCCTCATGCAGTACGTCTTCCCGGCCGTCGCGCCCTACATGCCGTTCAACAACGCGACCGTCACCGACGAAGGCGCGTGATGACCTCGATCCTCGTCGTCGACAACTACGACAGCTTCGTCTACACCCTCGTCTCCTACGTCCGTGAGCTCGGTGCGAGCGCGGACGTCATCCGCAACGACGATCTGGGCGCCGAGGCGGCCGTGGAGCTGGCGCGCGGATACGACGGGATCCTGCTGTCTCCGGGTCCCGGTGTGCCCGCCGAATCCGGCGTGTGCCCCGACCTCATCCGCTGGGCCGCCGAGGCGGGCAAGCCCCTGTTCGGCGTGTGCCTCGGCCATCAGGCCCTCGGCGAGGTGTTCGGGGCGACCGTGACGCATTCGCCGGTCCTCATGCACGGCAAGACCTCGGTCATCACCCATGAGGGTCAGGGCGTCTTCGCCGGATGCCCGTCTCCGCTCACGGTCACCCGCTACCATTCGCTGGCGATCGTCGATGAGACGATCGACCTCGAGACCTTCGCCGTGACCGCGCGCACCGCCGACGGCGTCGTCATGGCCATCGAGCACCGCACCGTCCCGCTCCACGGCGTCCAGTTCCACCCCGAATCGGTGCTCACCGAATCCGGGTACCTCATGCTCGGCAACTGGCTCGAAGTCTGTGGGCTCGCCGGCGCCGCCGAGCGTGCTGCGTCGATGTCGCCGCTGGCCAGCGCGATGACGTCTCCGTCACCGGGAGAGCTTTCCCGTCACCGGCCGAGCGCTTAGGATCGGTTCCACACTCATCCAGACCGTCCACCGGCGGTCGCCAGCGAGAGGAATCCCCATGCCCGAACCCAGCTACATCCCGACCGAGCCGTATCGCGAACTCACCGTGTTCGAGGCTCAGCCGGTGCCCACGGTCGTCGTCGAGGCGCAGGGCCATCCGATGGACGAGCTCCCCGCCCTCTTCGACGCCGTCTTCTCGCGCCTCTTCCCCGCCCTCGCCGAGGCGGGCGTGGAGCCTGCCGGGCCGGCGTTCTCGCTCTACACGCGCCCGCCCACGGACACCGTCGACATCCAGGTCGGGGTTCCCGTGGCCACGGGGCTGAGCCAGGCGCTCGATCTCGGGGACGACCTCACCGCGATTCCCGCCGAACTGCCCGGCGGGTCGATCGGGGCGATCTCCCACCTCGGCGGGTTCGACGGTCTCGCCGAGGCGTGGAACGCGCACATGCAGGCCCTGGTGGCCGCCGGACACCATCCGGACATGCCGTTCTTCGAGGTCTACGTGACCGAGCCGAATCCGGAGATGGACCCGGCGGATCTGCGCACCGACCTCTTCGTCACTCTCGGCTGAGACTCAGTCGCGGCCGTTGCCGTTGCCGTTGTTGCCGCGACGGCCGTCGGACCAGCCGTCGAACCACGACTCCCCGCCGCCGACGGCGCCGTCGGTCTCGGTGCCGCCGCTGCCGTTGTCGTTGCCGTCGCCGCCGGCGTCATCGGACGGTGAGGTCGGGATGCCGCCGGGGACCGACGGGATCGTCGGGGTGGGCTCCGGGGGCTTCTTCGCCACGGTCACGGTGATCTCCGACCCCTGCGCCACGTCGGTGCCGCCGGGCGTCGACTGCTCGTAGACCTTGCCCTCCTCCTGGTCAGCTGTCTCGACCTCCTCGACCTTGCAACCGAGTTTGTAGTCGTCGCCCTTGAGCGTGTTGCACGCTTCGTCGGCGGTCTGACCGGTGACGTCGGGGACCTTGACCATGCCGGAGGAGACGACGAGGTCGACGTTCGAGTCGACATCGACCTTCTCGCCCTCGCCGGGCTTCGTCTCGATGACGACGCCCTTCTTGACGTCCGGGGAGTTCTGGGTGATGTGCGTGCCGGCCTGGAGTTTGGCGTCCTTGAGGATCTGGCGGGCCTCCTCCTCGGTCTTGCCGGCGACCTCGGGGATCGAGACGCTCTCCGGACCGAGGGAGACGAGGAGTTTGACCTGGCTGTTCTCCGGGATGGACTGTCCGGCGGCGGGATCGGTCGAGATCGCCTTGCCCTCGTCGACCTCGGTGCTGTACTGCTCCTCCGGGGTGACTTGGAATCCCTGATTGCGCAGCTGCGCCTCGGCGGCGTCGGCGTCGAGCCCGGCGACATCGGCCACCTGGACCTGGACGATCTCCGGTGGCTTGTTGATCTCGTACACCCACAGGGCGAGTGCGGCGAGAGCGAGGAGGACGAAGATGCTGCCGATCCAGATCCATGCCTTCGACCGCTTCTGCGGGGGGCGCTCCTCCTGCCGGTTCATGATCGTCGAGACCGGACCCGTCTCGGGGGCCGACTCGTAGTCCGCGGGGTAGACCTGAGTGCCCGTGGGAGGCCCCATCATCCCGGCTCCGGCACCTGCTCCGGCGGCGGCGAAGGCCTGGGTGCGGTCCTCGTCACCGCCGTCGATGCTCAGCGGTCGGCCGTCGCGGGCGGCCAGCACGTCCTCACGGAAGGTGTAGGCGTCCTGGTAGCGCTCGTCGCGGTCCTTCTGCAGGGCATGGAGGACGAGGCGGTCGACCTCGGGCGGGATGGTGGGGTTGTAGAAGCTCGGGGGCTGCGGGGTCTCCCCGACGTGCTGGTAGGCCACGGCGAGCTGGGAGTCGCCGACGAACGGGGGTCGACCGGCGAGGAGCTCGTAGAGGAGGCACGCGGTCGAGTAGAGGTCGGAGCGGGCGTCGACGACCTCGCCGCGCGCCTGCTCGGGGGAGAGGTACTGTGCGGTGCCGACGACGGACTGCGTCTGCGTCAGCCCGCTGTTGTCCTTGAGCGCCCTGGCGATCCCGAAGTCCATGACCTTGATGTCGCCTTCGGGGGTGAGCATGACGTTCGCCGGTTTGATGTCGCGGTGGACGATGCCGTTGCGGTGCGAGTACTCGAGCGGGGCGAGGACTCCGGCGACGACGTTGAGCGCCTCGTCGACGGTGAGGGTGCCGTGCTCGTTGAGGACCTCTCGCAGGGTCTGGCCCTCGACGTACTCCATGACGATGAAGGGAACGGAGACGCTCGAGCCGCCGGATTCGACGAACTCCTCCTCCCCGGAGTCGTAGACGGCGACGATGCCGGGATGGTTGAGACCGGCAGCGGACTGCGCCTCGCGCTTGAGGCGGGTGTGGAACGACGGATCGCGCGCAAGATCGGACCGCAGAAGCTTGATCGCGATGCGCCGCCCCAGACGGGTGTCGACGCCCTCGTGCACCTCTGCCATGCCCCCACGGCCGAGGAGGGTACGGACTTCGTACCTCTCCGACAGCACTTTGGGCTCAGTCATTTACTTCCTCCGCGTGATTCACCCCGTTCGAGGTGGTTGCTCAGCAATTCCTCAAGTCTACTGTTGGTCCGTCCGAACGGTTCTCAACCCTCGTTCCCGTTCGCCTCGGTGGTACCGCCCTGTCCGCCGCCCCGGCCCGAGTTGCCGTTGGCGTTCGCACCGCTGCCGGTGGTGGCGTTCGCGTTCGAGCCCGTCGACGACTCCGAGTCCGAGGACGAGCCGCTGTCCGTGTTCGCGCCCGACTCTGAGCCCGAATCCGACCCCGACTCGGAGCCCGAGTTCGAATCGGAACCGGAGTTCGAGTCGCTGCTCGACCCGGAGTTCGAGCCCGAGTTCGACCCGCTCCCGGAGCCCGAGTTCGAGCCCGTATCGGAACCGGAGGACGAGCCGGAGTCCGACCCCGAGTCGGACCCGGACGTCCGCGTCGGGCGGGGTGCCGGCTCCTCGGCGGGACCGCTCGAGATGTAGAGGGTGACGGTGTCGCCCTCGGTGAAGGTGTACCCGCCGCCGTCGGCCTCGCCGACATCGGCGACGGTGCCCGCAGCGCGATTCGAATCGATCGTCTCCGTGTCGACCTGGAGGCCGAGGCGTTCGAGGTTCGCTGTCGCCGACGACTCGGACTGGCCGATGTAGTCGCTGCGGTCGATCTCGATCTCCTGCGGGGCCTGCGAGGTCGTCGGAGCGCTCGTGCTCGGAGTCGGCGTCGGCTCCCCGCGGCCCCCGAGGAAGAACCAGAGGAGGGCGCCGACGGCGATGAGGGCTGCGATCGCGAGGACCCAGATGAGGATCTTCCCGCGCTTCGACTTCCGATCGTCGACCTCGTCGTCCCGACCGCCTGGATCGTTGGGGTCGACCGCGGCACCGTAGCCCGTGCCGGGTCCGCTTGGCCCGGACGGACCGTCGGCACTGTAGACGCGGGTGGCGTCGTTGCTCGAGGTCGCAGGCAGCACCTGCGTCGAGGGCACGGGCTCGGGGTCGTTGAAGACCTGGGTGAGCGCTTCGGAGGCGGCATTGCCGTGACGCATCTGCGGCAGGACGGCTTCGGCCCCGGCGATGTCGCCTGCGGCGATGAGTCCGGCCGCCTTGGACACGGCCATCGCGTCATCGGGACGACGCTCCGGCTTCTTCTCGAGCAGAGAGTCGACGAAGCGGCGGACCGGTTCGGACACGGTCGTCGGCAGCGGCGGATGCTGCTGGTTGACCTGGGCGATCGCGATCGAGACCTGCGAGTCGCCGGTGAAGGGACGCTGGCCCGCGAGTGCCTCGTAGGCGATGATGCCGAGCGCGTAGAGGTCGGAGCCGGGACCCGAGCCCTTGCCGGTGGCCTGTTCGGGAGCGAGGTACTGGGCGGTGCCCATGACCTGGCCGGTCTTCGTCAGCGGCGCCTGGTCGGTGACGCGGGCGATGCCGAAGTCGGTGATCTTCACCCGGAAGTCCGGGGTCATGAGGATGTTGCCCGGTTTGATGTCGCGGTGGACGACGCCGGCCTTGTGGGCGGCGCCGAGCGCCTGTGCTGCCTGCGCGACGATGCTCAGCGTATCCTCTTCGGAGAGAGGGGCGCTGCGTTCGATGATCGTCGACAGGGGCTCCCCGGGCACGTACTCCATGACGAGGTAGGGCGAACCGTCCTCGTCGCCGTAGTCGTAGACACCGGCGATGCCGGGATCGGAGACCCGGCCCATGTTCTGCGCTTCGGCGCGGAAGCGGGCGAGGAACGTCGAGTCCGAGAGGTACTCCTCCTTGAGGATCTTCGCCGCGACCTCGCGGCCGAGCACCGAGTCGACGCCCTTCCAGACCTCGCCCATGCCGCCCACGGCGATGCGTGAGGTCAGGGTGTACCGGTTGCCCAGCTGGGTGCCTTCGCTCGGCCTCATTTGTCGACCACCGCTTCCATCATGTCCTTGGCGATCGGTCCCGCGACCGTCGCTCCGTATGCTTCACTGCCCGCGTTTCCGCCGTTCTCGACGACGACCGCGACGGCGATCTTCGGATCGTCGGCGGGGGCGAAGGAGATGAACCAGGCGTGGGGCGCCGCGCCCTGCTGATGCTGGGCGGTGCCCGTCTTCGCTGCGACCTTGGTGCCGGGGATCTTCGCCACCGAGGCGGTGCCGTCGGTGACGACGCCCTCCATCATCGTCGTCAGCTCGTCCGCCGTCTGTCCGGAGACCGGCCGTGAGAGCTCGGTGGGGCGGGTCTCCGTGATCGGTTCGAGGGTGTCGGCGTTGAGCACGCGGTTGACGAGCTGGGGCTTCATCATCGATCCGCCGTTCGCGATCCCTGCGGTCATCATCGCCATCTGCAGCGGCGTCGACCGGACCTCGTACTGTCCGAGCGAGGACTGCGCGAGCTGGGGCGGGTTGAGGTCGGAGGGGAACGTCGAGGGGGTCACGCTGAGCGGGATCTCGAGGTCCTTGCCGAAGCCGAACTTGCTCGCCTGCTCGGCGATCGTGTCCTCACCGAGGTCCATGCCGAGCGAGGCGAACGAGGTGTTGCACGATTCGGCGAGCGACTGCGCGAGCGTGGGTCGCCCACCGCCGCGGCATGCACCGGCGTGCGAGTTGCTGATCGTCGCCGTCGTCTGCGGCAGATCGAGGGTCGCGGGGCCGTTGAGCTTCGAATCGGGGGTGTAGTCCCCGGACTCGAGGGCGGCAGCGGCGACGAGGACCTTGAAGGTCGATCCGGGCGGGTAGAGGTTGCCGCCGATCGCGCGGTTGTAGGCGGGGTTGTCGGGGGCGTTGTCGAGCTTCTCGAACGCGGCCCTGGCCTTCTTGGGGTCGTGGCTGGCTATCGGGTTGGGATTCCACCCCGGGGTCGAGGCCATCGCGAGGATCTTGCCGGTCTTCGGGTCGAGGGCCACGGCGGCGCCGGTCTGGTTCCCGAGGCCGTTCCACGCGGCTTCCTGGACCTTGGGGTCGATGGTGAGCTCGACGGCCGCACCGCGGGGCTGCTCGCCGGTGAAGATGCTGCCGACCTTGTCGTAGAAGAGGGCATCGGACTCGCCGGAGAGGTACTCTCCGGCCGCGCGCTCCATGCCGGAGGCCCCGGAGACGATCGAGTAGTAGCCGGTGACCGCCGCGTAGGCGCGCGGGTCGAGCCCGTCGGAGCCGTACTTGCGCTGGAACTTGTACTTGTCGTCGACGGGTTCCGAGTACGCGATGGGGGTGCCGTCGACGAGGATCGGTCCCCGGTCGCGGGAGAGCTGGTCGAGGATCTGCCGCGTGTTGAGCGGGTTGGTGTTGAGCGACTCCGCCGTGATGAACTGCACCCAGCTCGTCGACGCGAAGAGCAGGGCGAACATGACGAATCCGACGACGCCGATGTGTGTGAGTGACTTCTTCATCGTTCACCTCCCTGGGTGCGCTCGCGGGTGCTGAGGTTCGTCGTCACGGCTTCGTCGGCGGGGCCGTTGTCAGTGGGGCTGTTGTCGGCAGGGCCGTTGCCGACAGGGCTGTTGTCGGCGGGGTCCTCCGGTCCCTCGTCCGCCTTCTTCCTCCGCCGAGGCGGGGCGTCGGGGTCCTCGGTGATCCGGAGGACGCCGGTGTGAAACTCCTCGACCGGGCGGCGGGCGTTGTCGGACATCCGGAGCAGGAGGGCGATGATCACCCAGTTCGCCACCAGTGAGGATCCGCCCTGGGCGAGGAACGGCGTGGTCAGGCCCGTGAGCGGGATGAGGCGGGTGACACCGCCGACGACGACGAAGACCTGGAGGGCGATCGTGAAGGCCAGTCCCGTGGCGAGCAGGGTGCCGAAGCCGTCCCGCAGCTTCTGCGCGGTCCGGATGCCGCGTTCGAAGATGAGGAGGTAGCAGAGCAGGATGACGAAGAGACCGGCCATGCCGAGCTCCTCGCCGAAGCTCGCGTAGATGAAGTCGGATTCCGCGTAGGGGACCATGTTCGGTCGTCCTTCGCCGAGCCCGGTGCCGACGAGGCCGCCGTTGGCCATCCCGAAGAGCCCTTGGACGAGCTGGTAGGAGCCGCCGGGGGTCTTGTTGAACTCCTCCGGGGTGAGTGCGCCCAGCCAGCCGTCGATGCGCTGCTGGACGTGGGAGAAGAGGAGGGTGGCGATGACGGCGCCGGCGGCGAAGAAGCCGAGGCCGAGGATGATCCACGAGACCTTCGACGTCGCGACGTAGAGCATGGCGACGAAGAGGCCGAAGAAGAGCAGCGAGGTGCCGAGGTCGCGCTCGAAGACGAGGATGCCGACGCTGGCGACCCAGGCGATGATGATCGGGCCGAAGTCGCGCAGGCGCGGGAAGCGGATGCCGAGGATCTTCGGTCCCGCGAGGACGAGCTGGTCGCGGAAGCTCACGAGGTAGCCGGCGAAGAAGATCGCCAGGAGGATCTTCGCGATCTCTCCGGGCTGGAACGACAGCGGCCCGATGCCGATCCAGATCCGTGCGCCGTTGATCGTCCGTCCGAGTCCCGGGACCAGGGGGAGGAGGAGGAAGAAGAGTGCGAGGAAGCCGGAGACGTACGTGTATCGGCGCAGCCAGCGGTGGTCGCGGAGGAGGACGAGGACGGCCACGGCCAGGCCCACTCCGAGGGTCATCCAGATGAGCTGCTGGGTGGCGCTGTCGAGGAACTCGCTGCGGCCGAGGTCGACCCGATGGATCATCGCGAGTCCGAGTCCGTTGAGGAGGACGGCGATGGGGACGAGGACGGGGTCGGCGTACTTCGCCTTCCACCACACGACGACGTGGAGGATGACGGCCAGGGCCGCCAGCCACGCCATGTACTGGTAGATGTCGGTGGGGACCTCGTCGTCGACGCCGAGGCCGACGAGCGCGTAGGCGCTCGACGAGGCGGCGATCGCGAGGATGAGCAGACCGAGCTCGGCCAGGCGGTAGGGCCTGGGCCGGGCTGCCTGGGAGACGGAGTCCGAGGTCACTGCGACTCCTGGGTGATCGCGTCGCTGGGCTCCGCGCTCTGTCCGTCCGGCGGAGAGGGCGCAGGGTCGCTCGGGTTCGTCGCATCCTCGGCGTTGCCGGAGACGGTGCCGGAGTTCGCGGCCTCCTGGCGGAGGTTGTCGATGATCCGGTCGGCCTCCTCCCGCGAATCGGCCTGGATCGATCCGCGCAGGCGGTCCTGGGAGAACGTGTTGAGCGCTTCGACCTGGATGTCGGTCGTGTCCTCGAGGCGGCTGAGTGCGATGGGACCGAGCGTCGTGTCGAGGCCCCGGTAGAGGGTGACGCGGCCGCCGTCGTTCGTCAGGTAGTAGTGGTTGCTGATGTAGTTGTACGCGAAGAAGCCGCCGACGGCGAGGGCGATGATGACGATGCCGGCGATGATCCATCCGAGGTACGAGCGTTTCTCACCCTCGTCGTCGCCGTCGAGGTCATCTCCTTCGCTCGTCTCGGTCTCGGTGTCGACGGCGGTGCGCACGGACCCGGCGGGCACCTCGGCGGTGGGCTCCTGACCGGTCTCACCGGGGCCGGAGGCGTCGGTGACGGTCTGCAGGGGAACGGTGTCGGTGGGGACGTCGCCGCCGCCGAAGTCGTGCTGGGCGGTGGTGGCCTCGCCCTCGGGGCGGGTGCCGATCGTCGCATACTGGGGGTTGACGTGGACGGAGCCGACCGCGATGCCCTGCGGGACGTCGACGCTGCCCTCGATGACATCGCCGATGACGACGGTGACGTTGTCGGCGCCCCCGCCGGCGAGGGCGAGGTCGATGAGCTGACGGCACGCCTCGTCGGGGTCGGCCACCTCGGCGAGGACACGGGTGATGTCGCCGAGGTCGGCGAACCCGGTGAGCCCGTCGGAGCAGAGCAGCCAGCGGTCGCCGACGTAGGCCTCGCGCAGGGAGAGGTCGAGGTCGGGGGAGGTGCCGACGTCGCCGAGGACCTTCATGACCACGGAGCGCTGCGGGTGGGTGTCGGCTTCGTCGGCGGTGATGCGGCCTTCGTCGACGAGCATCTGGACGAACGTGTGGTCGTGGGTGACGGGGTGGAGTTCGCCGTCGCGGTAGACGTAGCCGCGCGAATCGCCGATGTGGGCCAGCGCGAACCGGTTGCCGGGCGCCCGCAGGAGCGCGGTGACGGTCGTGCCCATCCCCGCGAGCTCCGGCTGTTCGGCGACGCCGCGGCAGATGCGGTCGTTGGCGTCGAGGATCGAGGCGCGCAGGAGTTCGAGGGCGTCGTCGCCGGCGACGCCGTCGTCGAGTTCGGCGAGCCGGGCCACGGTGATCGCCGAGGCGACGTCGCCGCCGGCGTGACCGCCCATTCCGTCCGCAATGAGGAGGAAGTTCGGACCCGCGTAGCCGGAGTCCTGGTTGTTCTTGCGCACGAGCCCGGTGTGCGACCGAGCGGCGGAGCGGAGGGTGATCGTTCCGTCGGTCGTCACGATTGGGTCTCCAACGTCGTATGGCCGATGGTGATCTGGTTGCCGATGCCGAGATCGAAGGGCGCGGTGATCTTCGAGCCGTCGACGAAGGTGCCGTTCGTCGAGCTGAGGTCCTCGAGCACCCATGCGCCGCCCCGGGCGATGATGCGGGCGTGATGGCTCGAAGCGAAGTCGTCGCCTATGACGATCGTGTTGTCAGGGGCGCGGCCGAAGGTCACCGGTGCGCCGGAGAGGATGAGCGAGGTGCCGGCGAGCGGTCCCGCGGTGACCCGGATCGAGCCGGGGTTGGCCCGCGGCGGAGCGGGGGTCGGTCGCGGCTGCGGGGCGGGCCGGCTCGGGGCAGGGGCCGACTGCCGCGCGGAGTCCTGCGAGTTCTTGGCCTTTCGGGGCTTGTGTGTGCCGCGCTTGGCTCCGAAGATGTCCCGTCGCAGCACGCCCGCCACCCCGAAGACGAAGAGCCAGAGGATGACGAAGAAGGCGAACCGGAAGACGGTGACGGTGAATTCGCTCACAGAGAGTCCTGTTCGGTGTAGCGCACCTCGGCGTCTCCCGCCGTGAGCACGTCACCGTTGGTGAGGTTGGCCGAGGTGAGTTTGCGTCCGTGGAGCAGCGTGCCGTTGGTCGAGCCGAGGTCGTTGGCCACGGCGTGGTCGCCCTCGACGACGATCTCGAAGTGGCGCCGGGAGACGCCGGGATCGTCGATGACGAAGTCCGAGCTGTTCGACGAGCGGCCGAAGACGTTCGCCCCCTGGCGCAGCGGGTACGTCCGCCCGTCGATCGTCACACTCGCCTCGATGGTCCGCGACCGGGCCGGAGCGGCCGGGCGGATCGGCGTCGAGGAGCGTGCCGGCTCGGGAGTGCGGTGCCGCTGGGCGACGGGGCGCGGGCCGGAGCTCGGCGCGGGTTCGACGATGCTGTGGGACCGGGAGGCCGGGTCGTAGCCGCCGCGGTTGGCCGGCTGCGCGGCCGGGGAGCCGTCGGGGCGCTGCGTCGAGGAGACGACGCGGTACATTCCGGTGTCGAGGTCGTCGGCCTCGACGAAGTCGACGGAGACGGGTCCGACGAAGCTGTAGGCCTGCTCGATCGCGTGATCGCCGATGACCTGGCGCAGGTCGGCGCGCAGCTCGGTCTCGATGCCGGAGAGGCGCTCGAAGTCGGCGGGCGAGAGTTCGATCGTGTAGTGGTTGGCCGTGAGTGTGCGGCCGCGGGAGACGACGGCGGCCTTGTTGTCGGCCTCGCGGCGCAGTGCTCCGCCGAGTTCGACGGGTTCGACCTGCGAGCGGAAGGCCTTCGCGAAGGCGCCGTTGACGACGTTCTCCAGTCCCCTCTCGAAGCGATCGAGAATCCCCATGGCACCTCCTCAAGTCCAAGTCCGTCGTTGTCGTGGTCGGGTTCGCGGTCGAACCCGGGCACATGGTCTGTCCTGCGCTTCTGTACGGGCGTGCCCTGCTCCGACGGCGGGCGCCGTTTCGGGTACACCAACACCCAATCCTAACGCGGAGGCGGCCTCAACTCACGTTCGAAGCGCGAGAGGGACCCACCTCGGCGAGGATTCACCGTGTGCGTTCAGCCTGGCAGGACGGGCGGGACGGCACCTGAGAGCACCGAGGTGACTGATCGGTCGATGAGGAAGGATGCGACGCCCGCCGAGGAGGTCACAGGGACCCGCGCTCACCCGCCGGTGCGCGGAATGCAGGGGTCGGGCCGGGCTCCTGTGGGGTCTCACGGAGGGAGTGAAATGTGAAGGTCGCCACGTTCGGCCCGTTCCGAGCCTCTGCGGGTTTCCGGATCGGTCGCCCGCGATGATAGAGTCTTCTCTTGTTCGCGCGAGTGGCGGAATTGGTAGACGCGCTGGCTTCAGGTGCCAGTGATCGCAAGGTCGTGGGGGTTCAAGTCCCCCCTCGCGCACCAGCGGACGAGAGCCCCTCATCGGGATTCCGGTGAGGGGCTCTTCGCGTGTCCGGATCACCCGGGCCAGGGGCACACGGTCCGGGCCGCCGGGATCAGTGCCGGCCGAATCAGGGCCAGAACCACCCGCGGGTGAGAACGAGGTTGACGGCGACGAGGACCGCGAGGAGGACGAACCCGCCGAGGTGGGGCCACCGGAACTGCGGGGCGGTCTCCGCACCGGCCCCGGGACGGAACATCATCGACACCGGCGCGAACACGCCGATCGCCGCGGCCCCGGCGAGGACCGCGGTGACGGCGCCGGAGTCGTCGATGGGGCTGAGGACGACGTAGAGCGCCATGAGGGCGAGCAGCACGCCGGTGCCGAGCAGCCACGCCCACACGGCCATCGCCGTGCGATCACGGTCGCTGGCGGCGAGCTCGCGGATCGGGGCGGCGAACGCCCACGCCGTGAGCGGCAGGCCCAGCCAGCCGATGACCGTGGCGGCGATGAAGGCGCCGGGAGGCAGACCGAGCAGGGTGAAGGCCTGCGCGGTGTCGCCGGCGGGCATGAGGGCGGTGACCTGGAGGTAGCCGAGACCCTCCTGGATGCTCGTGAAGATCGTCCACAGCCACACGAGACGCCAGAACGGACGGTTCCGGAACGGTGTCAGTGCGCGATCGACGATGACCCCGATGACACCGGTGACGAAGCTGAAGACGGGGCCGGCGAGGAGGGTGAGGACGTGGGGCTCCGGCGGCGGCGCCGGGGTGTAGTCGACTCCGAACGGCAGCTGCTGCGGGTGGTAGCCGAGCAGGGCACCCATGACCGCGTGACCGGTCTCGTGGAGGAGGATCATGATCGTCGCGCCGATGACGAAGGCGAGGCTCGCGCCGAGGATCAGTCGGCTGCGGTGACTCGCAGTGGGTCGTTGCTGCGAAGTGTCCATGCCTGCATCTTCGCACCGCTCCGGCCTGCGCAAATGCTACGATTCGGTGAATTCGCAGCGGTTCGGGTCATTCGGCTGCGGTTCTGCGGCTCAGGTCACCGGGCGCTCGGCTCAGGTCACCGGGGCCTCGCGTTCTGCTCAGCGCTCCGCCTGTGCGCAGCGCTCTCCCTCCGCACGGAACCGGGGGTGCGGCCGTTCGCGCGGGTGAAGGCGCGGCTGAACGCGGCCTCCGAACGGTAGCCGAGCTCTCCGGCGAGGCGGGCCGCGGTGACGTCGGTCTCGCGCAGGCGGGACTCGGCGATGCTCATCCGCCAGCGGGTGAGGTAGGCGATCGGGGCCTCGCCGACGAGCTCGGCGAACCGCGCTGACAGCGACGACCGGGACATCCCGGCGACCCTGGCGAGCCGCTCGAGCGTCCACTCGTGGCCCGGGCATGCATGGATGGCCTCGATGACCCGGCCGATGCGCTCGTCCTGGAGGGAGCGCAGCCACCCGGCGCTCGCCTCGGCGTCGGAGTTCATCCACGAGCGGATCGCCTGGACGACGAGGACGTCGGCGAGCCGGGTCGCCACGGTCTCCGCGCCCGGCTGCGGGTGGGCGAGTTCGGCAGCGATGAGTCGCAGGGTCTCGCGCACCGAGGAGGCGACGGCGGCCGAGTCCCCGCCGACGTGGAGGACGGGCGGAAGGGCCCGCATGAGTTCGCGTGCGGCCGGATCGTCGAAGGCGACGACCCCGCAGATGAGCGTCGTGGTCCTCCCCGGTCCGCCGTAGCGCAGGCGGGAGTAGCTCTCACTGAGGTAGTCCTGGGGGAGCAGGTCGACGCGGGGTCCGCGCGGGGAATCGGGGTCGCTGAGGAGGTCATGGCCGGCCCCGTGCGGGACAAGGGCGAGATCACCGGCGGCGAGTTCGACGAGGGTGGATCCGTTGGAGCCTGCCCCCGGCAGACGGAGCCAGCATGTGCCGGCGATGAGGACGTGGAAGCTCAGCGAATCGGGGATCGCGGGCATCTCGAGCGACCACGGGTCCCCGAACTCGGCATGGCAGTAGAACGTCGACCGCATCCGCAGGTTCGCGAGCACGCGCGCGAGCCGGTCGTCCGCACCTCCCGGCGTGGGCACGGTGCCGGTGCTCCGGGGGACTGTGTCCATTCTGCTGGGGCCTGTCGCCATGACCGCATCGTCGCACACGATCCCACCGATCGTCTGCGGTTCTCGGACGATCGAGCAAGAAGTGCGGTCGTTCGGGCATGGATCGACCGAGAGGTGCTCAGTAGCGTCAGAGGTGCAGGCTGAACGGTTCGCAGAGCGGACGAGCAGCCACGGAGCAGCCACAGAGCAGAAGGGGAGAGACCATGTACGTCATCGCAGGAGCAACGGGACGCGTCGGATCGGCCACCGCGAGGGCCCTGCTCGCGGCAGGGGCCGAGGTCCGCGTCATCGTCCGCCAGGACACCGACGCGGCCGTGTGGGAGGAGGCCGGCGCCGAGGCGGTCGTCACCGCCCTCGACGACGAGGAGGGTCTGGCTGCTGCGCTGAACGGAGCCGCGGGGTTCTTCGCCCTGCTCCCGTTCGACCTCGGTGCCGACGACCTCGACGCCCACGCCGACCGGCTCATCGCCTCCATCGCCGCAGCCGTGGCCCGGGCAGCCGTGCCCCATGTCGTCATGCTCTCCTCAGGAGGCGCTGACCTGACGACGGGCACGGGCCCGATCACGGGACTCCACCGCCTCGAGGAGGCGCTGCGGGCGACCGGAACGAGGCTCACCGCACTGCGCTCGGGGCACTTCCAGGAGAAGGTCGCCGACGTCATCGACCTCGCCCGGGCCACCGGGCTCTACCCCGTCTTCGCCTCCTCCGCCGAGGTGCCCGTGCCCATGGTCGCGACCCGCGACCTCGGTGCGGCCGCCGCCCGGGCGCTGCTCGAGCCGCCGGAGACGAGCGAGACCGTCGACGTCATCGGGCCCACCCGGTCCGAACAGGAGGTCGCCGAGGTGCTCGGGCGCGGTCTCGGCCGTGAGCTCACCGTCGACCTCGTTCCCGCCCCCGCGTGGGCGGGTGCCCTGACCGAGGCAGGCTTCCGTCCGCACGTCGCCGAGAGCCTCGCTGAGCTCTACCGCGCCGACGAGGCGGGACTCCTCGCCCCGCGCGGGGACCGGTCGGTCACGGTGACCACGACGATCGAGGAGACGATCGCGGGACTCCTCGGCGCGGGCGGGACGGATCCCGGGGCAGGGGAACGGTCATGACCACGGCACTGCTCGCCGCCTCGGCGGTCGTCCTCAACGGACTCCTCGCGGGACTCCTCTTCGCGTTCGTCTGCGCGGTCTCCCCGGCCTACCGCCGGCTGAGCGACGAGGAGTTCGTCCGCGGATTCCGCGCCGTCAACGAGGCGATCCTCGGGCCCTCGTTCCTCGTCGTCTTCTTCGGGGCCCCGCTCACGGCGCTCGCCGCCGCGGTGGTCGGCTCGGTCGAAACGGGCACCGTGCCGCTCCTCTGGGTCGGGGCTGCCGGGTCGCTGGGCTCCCTCATCATCACGATGACGGTCAACGTCCCGCTCAACACCCGACTCGTCCGAGCGAGGATCGAGACCGCCGCTGACTGCGCGGCTGCGCGCACGGGCTTCGAGGCGAGGTGGAACCGCTGGAACCTCATCCGGTGCTGGGCCAGCGTCGTCGCCGCACTCGGGTTCGCGCTCGCCCTCGCACTCGGGTGAGGCTGCGCCGGAAGCAGCGCTGTTCCGGACCCGGACCTGTGCCGGAACCCGCTCTGTGCCGGAATCGGAACAGCGCCGGAAGCTCTGAGAGCGGATTCGGGGATAGATTCGCTTCCATGTCCTCGAGTCGTCCCACTGTCTGCACGATCACCGCGCTTGCCGTCGCACTCCTCGTGCTCTCCGCCTGCACTCCCGATCCGAATGATCCGGACCTGCCGCCCGAGGCGGATCTGCAGCTGACCCCGCACGGCGATGCGGGCACGTGGCTCGACGATGCGTACGCGGCCGGGTTCGTTGACCAGTACGCGACGCCGAACGAGGTCTGCGCCGTGACCGACGATGTGGTCGTCGAAGTCGAACGAGGCATCGGCGGTCGCGCGACGGTGATGGGCAGACAGCTGCGCGGCGGGGGGATCCTCTGGGAGATCGACGATGCGACCTGCGGGCGGGGAGCTCTGCTGCCGGAGAATCCGGAGTCGACGGTCCCGGCCGCCGCCTCGGCGAGTGTCGTCGTCGGGACGCAGTGGCTGAGCGCGAAGCGAGCCTGGAGCCTCTACGACCCGGCGACGGGAACCGAACGGCAGGCACTCGGATTGGGGGCCGCGGTCTCGAGCGTCCGCCCGCTGGCTTGGGCGGGTGCCGGCGTCGTCGTCCAGACGGATAGCAACGACGTCGTCGGCCTCGAAATGGGCACCGGCGGGGAGCGCGGCGACGAGGTCTGGCGTCAGCCCATCGCCTCGGGCGCCGAGGTGACCGTGCTCGGCGACGATCACCTCGGCGTCACCCAGGTGTCGGTGAACCGGGTGTCGGTCATCGACATGGCGGCCGGGGAGAACGTCCTCTCGAAGCCGGTGCCCGACGCCTCAGAGATCACGTGGGCAAGCGACGGATATGTGGAGAACGTCCAGGAGACCGACCCCGAGTACGCGTACTTCGACCTGCGCGGCAACGAGATCGACCGGACGAAGGGCGTCTCGCAGTACCCGTTCGTCCCGTCTCCCCGCGACGGGGTGACCTTCCCCATCGCCGACCATCGGAAGGCGGGCACCGTCGTCGGCGTGAGCGCCGCCGGGACGCCCGCCCTCTTCCAGGACGAACGGCAGCGCGACTTCACGCAGGCCGGTGAGATCGAGGACCTTCCGGGCAGCATCATCGGACTTCTGGGAGTGAGCGCCGACGGCTCGCTGCTCCTCTTCGACCGGGGACCCGACGGCCTCGTCCTCCTCGACGAGACGGGTGCCGAGGTCGGTGAATGGCCGCTGGGGTACTCGGAGCTGCGGATCGAGTCCGGCCTCATCATCGTCTCTGGCACCTCGGGGACCGCGGTGCTCCTGCCGTCAGCCTGAGACGGTCTCGCCGCGTCAGGGCCGCGCAGTAGGGTGGGTCCATGCCCTCCGAGTCCGCGCCGACGCCTGCGTGGACGGTACTCGGGCGCGCGGAATCGGAGGCGGACGCGCCCATGATGCGCGACCACCGGGTCACGGTCGTCGACCTCGGACCGGACGGTGAGGAGATCGGGAGGACGACCCTCGCCGAGGCGGCCCTGCCCGACCTCGTCCGCGACCGTGAGGGCGGTGCTGGGTCGGGAGCCCCCGAGGGGGCGGCCTCCTTGTCAGACGGACGGTCGACGCCACCGCCGAGGTGGGTCGTCAGCGACACCCCGAAGTGGTATCCGGCGCTCCTCGCGGCAGGGGTGCGCATCGACCGCGCCCATGACCTCCGGCTCGCCCATGCGATCCTCGCCCGATCCTCCCTCGTCACCGACCGCTCGGCACTCACCGCGGCAGACGAATGGGACGCGGGGCCCGTCACGGCACCCGCCGTCGGGCAGGCCGAGACCCTCTTCGACGTCGCGGGAGGACGCGGACGTCCGAAGGAGGTCCCGCACGGCATCGACGCCGCGCTCACCGAATTCGCCCGCCAGCAGGCGGCGCTCGAGACGGCGACCGACCCAGGGCGGCTGCGGCTCCTCCTCGCCGCGGAGTCCGCGGGCGGCCTCGTCGCCGCGGAGATGCACGCGGCCGGCGTGCCGTGGGACGTGACCGAGCACGAGCGGATCCTCGAGGACCTTCTCGGGCCGAGGCCCGCCGCCGGGGCGAAGCCTGCGAAGATGCTCGCCGCCGCCGAGGAGGTCCGCGCCGCCCTCGACGACCCGCGGGTGAGCCTCGACTCCCCGACCCGACTGCTCACCGCCCTGCGCAACGCAGGGATCAACGTGTCCTCGACGGCGAAGTGGGAGCTCGCTGAATCCGACCACCCGGCGATCGAACCGCTGCTCAGATACAAGCGGATGGCGCGGCTGCTCTCGGCCAACGGCTGGCACTGGCTCGCCGAGTGGGTGGCCGAGGGCCGCTACCGTCCCGTCTACGTCCCCGGCGGCGTCGTCACCGGCCGGTGGGCGGCGAGCGGCGGCGGGGCACTGCAGATCCCGCGCCAGCTGCGCCCTGCGCTGCGCGCCGATCCCGGGTGGCGGCTCATCTCCGCCGACGTCGCCCAGCTCGAACCCCGGGCGCTCGCCGCGATGTCCGGCGACCGGGCGATGGCCGAGGCCGGGTCCGGCCGCGACCTCTACTCCGGTCTCGTCGACGGGGGCATCGTCGCCACGCGGCAGGAGGCGAAGATCGCCGTCCTCGGCGCGATGTACGGGTCGACGACCGGGGAAGCCGGGCGCCTCGTGCCCCGACTGCGCCAGTCCTTCCCCGCGGCGATGCATCTCGTCGACTCCGCCGCCGAGGCGGGACGGACCGGGGGAGTGGTGACGACGTGGCTCGGGCGGACCTCCCCGGAGCCCGGTGAAGGCTGGCGCCGGGTCCAGTCCCGGGCTGACCAGGTCGATGCGACCACCGCCGATGAGAACCGCGCGCGCCGGGCCGCCGGCGACCAGGGGCGCTTCACCCGCAACTTCGTCGTCCAGGGCACCGCGGCTGAATGGGCGCTCGCGTGGCTGGCCGACCTCCGGCAGCGCCTGGCCCGGCTGCCTACGGTCGAGGACTCGCCCGCGACCGCCTCGGGTCCGGCCTTCTCGCGGCGCGCCCACCTCGTCTTCTTCCTCCACGACGAGGTCATCGTCCATGCCCCGGAGGCGCACGCGGACGCCGCAGCGGACGCGATCCGGGAGGCGGCCGCCTCGGCGGGCAGGCTCCTCTTCTCCGGTGCCCCCGTCGATTTCCCCCTCGACCTCACGATCGGGGAACGGGCGGCGGCGAAGTAGGGACACGGGCCTTGACGCAGGGGGACATGTCAGCGGCAGGATGTAGTGTGTGCGGAGTCCGCACTCATCCCTGTCTCGAGCACTGGAGGAACCCATGTCGATCACCGTCAAGGCACTGCAGAAGACCGGACCTGATCAGCCGTTCCGCGTCGCCGAGATCGACCGCCGCGACCCGCGCCCCGACGATGTCGTCATCGACATCAAGGCCGCGGGCATCTGCCACAGCGACATCCACACGATCCGCAACGAGTGGGGCGAGGCGAGCTTCCCGCTCACCGTCGGCCACGAGATCGCCGGCGTCGTCTCCGCTGTCGGATCCGAGGTCACCGAGTGGAAGGTCGGCGACCGCGTCGGCGTGGGTTGCCTCGTCAACTCGTGCGGCGAATGCGCCGAATGCCTCGCCGATCAGGAACAGAACTGCCTGCGCGGCAATGTCGGCACGTACAACTCGACCGACGTCGACGGCACGATCACGCAGGGCGGCTACGCGGAGAAGGTCGTCGTCAACGAGCGCTTCGTCCTCCGCATCCCCGACGGCCTCGACTTCGACGTCGCCGCCCCGCTGCTGTGCGCGGGCATCACGACCTACTCGCCGCTCCACCGCTGGGGTGCCGGCGAGCTCAAGGACGGGGCGCCGAAGAAGGTCGCGGTCCTCGGGCTCGGCGGGCTCGGGCACATGGGTGTGCAGATCGCCGCGGCAATGGGCGCCGAGGTCACCGTGCTCTCCCGGAGTCTGAAGAAGGAGCAGCTCGCGATCGACCTCGGGGCCACGCGGATGCTCTCGACAGCGGAGGAGGACTTCTTTTCCGACCACCGCGGCGAGTTCGACCTCATCCTCAACACGATCAGCGCGGACATCCCCGTCGATAAGTACCTGCGGCTCCTCGCTCCGCGCGGGGTCATGGCCGTCGTCGGCCTCCCGCCGGAGAAGCAGGAGCTCTCCTTCGGTTCGCTCATCGGCGGCGGCAAGGTGCTCGCCGGGTCGAACATCGGCGGCATCGCCGAGACCCAGGAGATGCTCGACTTCTGTGCCGAGCACGGCATCGCCGCCCAGATCGAGACGATCGGGATCACCGAGGCGGATTCGACCTACGACCGGGTCGTCGCCGGTGAGGTCTACTTCCGCGCCGTCATCGACATCGCGACCCTGAACGACGCCGAGGTGGAACCCGCACTCTGAGGCTGGGGCGCTTCGGCGCCGGAGTGCCGGTCAGAGCCTTCAGCGCCGATTAGAGCAGCGTCGCCGCCGACGCGAGGAGGGCGAAGGCGGCGACGATGACGGCGACGCGGACGATGTGGAGCCGGTCCCACCGCCCGATCTGCTCTCGCCAGTCCGCGGGATGGGACTCGGCGCTCCACGTCCGGGTGCGGTTGTTGATCGGGACGAGCAGGGCCACAGACATGATGACGCTGCCGGCGAGCAGCACGGCGGCAATACCGGCCGTCCCCGCCGATGCCGAGCCCCAGGTCAGCGCCGCGAACGCGCCCGTGAGCACGAGCGAGGCGATGTACCACACGGGCATCACCGCCCCGAGCATGCGGGCACCGTCGGCTCGGGCCGTCAGCGACGGGCCGGCGGGCAGGCGCAGGGTGATCGGATTGACGACGACGGCGACGGCGAGCTCGACGCCGACCATGATGCCGACGATCGTCGTCGCGAGGATTCCGAGAATGACGTCCACGGTGCGGTCCTTCCAGTGACATGTGCTGGTGCTGGTGTGATCGCGTGTGCTGGTTCGGGTTCGCGCTCGTGTGCTGCCTCGAGTGTTCTTCGGCGCCTTCGACCGAGCCATGCTCACAATCTAGCAATGCTAGGAATTCTATCATTGCTAGAGTAGGGCGGGACGGACAGCGGCGCAAGGGAATCGAGGGAGGCTGGCGGTGACGGACAGACAGACACGACTCGACGAGCGGCGTGCCGCGATCCTCGCGGCCGCCCGCACAAGCGCGGACTCCTCAGGCTGGTCGGCGGTGACGACTCGGCGCCTCGCCGAGGCGATCGGCTATTCGCAGCCCGTCCTCTACGGCCACTTCCCCGGAGGCAAGGCCGAGATCATGCGCACCGTCGCCCTCGACGGGTTCACCGACCTGCGGCAGCGGTGCCAGGCGGCGATCGAGACGGCGGGCGCTGAAGCTAGACCCGATTCGCGTGGGGTCGTCGAGGCGCTCGCCCACGCCTACCTCGATTTCGCCGACGCGCACCCCGCCGTCTACGAGGCGATGTTCGCCGAGCCGATCGGCGCGCGCTTCGCCGAAGCGGACAACGAACCCGAGCTCAGGGACACCTTCACGGTGCTTGCCGACGTCATCGGCGAGGACACCGCGACCGAGGTCTTCTGGGGTGCCCTGCATGGGATGAGCCTGCTCGAGCGCGCCGGACGGATGAAGACCGCGGACCGGGCTCGGCGGGTCGCCGACCTCAGCGCGCGCTTCGCGTGAGGCCTCGTGCCGTTATGCGCCGGGGCGGACCGGACCCAGAGGCCCGCCCGGTCACCGGTCCGTCTCAGGATCGGCCCGTACTCTGACGGGGATGAGAGGCTATAGGCAGCGCGTGCGCACGGTTCCTATGGGCCTGCTCATCCTCTACACCGCGTTTATCGCCCTCATCACCCTCACCCCGCAGCAGCTCGACACGTCGCCGGGGTCACCGATCGCCCGCCTGCTCGCCTTCTTCGCCTCCCATGAGGCGACGGAGTGGCTGAGCTACGAGCGGGTGGAGATGCTTGCGAATGTCGGACTCTTCGTGCCCTTCGGGTTTCTGCTCGCATTCCAGCTCGGCGTGCGGCGCTGGTGGATCGGCTGGGTGGCCGGTGCCGCGTTCACCTGCCTCATCGAGGCCACGCAGCTCACCCTGCTCTCCCCGACGCGCTTCGGAACGATCAGCGACCTCGTGACGAACACGCTCGGCGCCGGGCTCGGAGCCGCGCTCGCGCTCCTCGTCATGCTCCTCCTGCCCAAGCGCGTCGAAAGGGAGCCCGCCGAATTCGCGGTGCGGTGAGCCGAGCTGACTCATGTCGCAGAGGTCAGCCCTTGGCGCCCTCGAACGAATCGATGCACCGATCGAGAGCCTCGCCGAGGCGTCGCCTGGCCTGCGGATCGAGTCCGCTGACCATGAGCGCTTCGACCTCCTCGACGCGCACGACCGCCTGAGCGAGGAGGTCCTCGCCCGCGGGGGTCAGCGTCGTCGGACGCGACCGTCCCGTGTCGACCGTCTCCGGACGGGTGACGAGCCCGCGGTCCTGGAGCCCGCGCAGGAGCGTATTCATCGCCTGCCGGGTGACGAACGCGCCGCGGGCGAGATCCGAGTTCGACGCCCCCGGAGTCCGCTGGAGCAGTTCGAGACACGCGTACTGGGGAATGGAGAGCTCAAGCGGACGCAGGACGTCGTCCATGTGCGCGCGCAGCAGAGACTGCAGGTGCTTGAGCTGATACCCGATCTTCGATTCGAGGCGCGGAGACTCTTGACTCATGTCAATATTCTGACATACATTCGCAGTGTCAGAAACCTGACATAGGAATCGAGTCGGTGCGAGAACGGAGCCGTTCGAGACACGAGAGAGGACAGAGACCATGGATGTCACAGGAGTTGATTTCGTCGCCCTGCAGGTCCGCGACGTCGAGGCGTCGGCAGAGTTCTACACCGGCCGGCTCGGCCTCGAGCGCGCCGACGCCAGCCCGCCCGGGGCCGTCGTCTTCCAGACGACGCCGATCCCCTTCGCCGTGCGCGAGCCCCTGCCGGGGGTCGATCTCGACGCGGTCGAGCGGCCAGGAGTCGGGGTGGCGCTGTGGCTGGCCTGCGAGGACGCTGCAGGGTTGCATGACTCCCTCGCCGAGGCGGGGGTGCCGATCCTCCGGGAACCGGCCCCGAGCCCGTTCGGGCTCACCTTCACCTTCGCCGACCCTGACGGCTACGCGGTCACCGTCCACGAGGCGTCACCTCGGTGAGGGGAGGTAGGACTCAGTCGGACTCGCTGCGCGCGGTCGATCGGGGCTTCGGGACCCAGCAGGCCACCTCGGCGGAGTAGTCGTCGAAGTCGGCACCGAAGCGGTCGCGGAGGTCGGCCTCCTCGAGGGGGCGGACCATCCAGTTCCACAGCAGGGACCCGGCCAGGGCGTAGGCGATGACGAGCCATGAGTCGATGAACATGCCGATCGCCACGCCCTGGGCGACCCCGGCGACGGCCATCGGGTTGCGGAGGAAGCGGTAGGGGCCGTCGTCGACGAGACGGTTGGGCATCTCCGCGGGCAGGGGCGTGCCGCCGCCGTAGCGCGCCATCGTCACCGCCGCCCAGATGCCGAGTGCGCTCGCGAGGACGAGGAGGGCGAAGCCGGCGAGGACGACGAGGACGGGGAACTTCACCTCGAGGCCCCAGCGCTCCCCGAGCGCGGAGATGATCCACGGGAGGATGACGAGGAAGACGCCCCAGAAGCACACGAGCTGGATGCCGGTGCGCATGAGCAGGGAGCGCTCGTCCTCGGTCCGGGAGCTCGAGAACGCGAACGGACCGAAGAGGAGCCGCTCGGTCGGGACGCGGCCGGCGAGCATGAGGGCACCGGCGATCGTGCTCGCGACAGAGGCGGCGATCATGGCCACGGCACCGAGGCCCGCCTCGGTGGTCACCGTCGCGTAGACGGTCATGCCGAGCGCGACGAGGATCGTCCAGGGGACGACGACCCACACGGCCAGGCGGACGCCGAGGGCCACGGCCGCGGAGGCGAGAACGAAGAGTGGGATGTCGAAGACGGCGACGACGACCGGCTCGAGGGACCCGAGCGTCGCGGTGCGGATGCCGGGGACGGTGAAGACGCCGAACCACCATGCGGCCCCGGCGAGGGCCTGGAGGGCGAACCAGATCCGGGCATGGGTACGGGTGAGCGGCAGGTCCGTGGAGGGGCGGGTGTGCGGCATCGTCAGCTCCTCACGCCTCGATCGTGCCGGTGATGCGCACCGTCGTCGGGCCGCCGACCCAGATCGACGGGGCGGGGGTGGGGGCTGTTTCGGTGGGGGCTGCCTCGTCGGGGTTCGGGTCTGAGTCGCCCGGGGTCGGGCGCTCGGACCTGATGCTGATGACCCCGGCGCGGCCGATCGCGGTGCCCTGGGTGGCGGTGTAGGAATCGGGGACGAGGCCCTGCCCGATGAGCCACTGCGCGACCGAGGCATTGAGGCTGCCCGTGACGGGATCCTCGGCAACGCCGACGCCGGGGACGAAGGCGCGGACCTCGTAGGCGTGTTCGGAGCCTGCCGGGTGGGCGCCGACGACGCCGAGCTTCGTGTCCGGGATCGCCGAGAAGTCGGGGGTGAGGGAAAGGACCCTCTCCGCGGAGTCGAGGCGCACCGCCGCCCAGCCGGGACCGTTGTCGACCCACGCGTGGTCGAGGATCTCGGTCCGGTCGATGCCGAGCGCCGAGGCGATGGCTGCGACGTCGTCGTCGGCGAGCGGTCCGGAGCGGAGGAGCTCGGGAGCGGCGAAGGAGAGGTCGGCGGTGGTGGTCGTGCTGCTGTCGGGGCCGCTGCGGCGGAGGTCGACGAGGCCGACGCCGCACTCCTGGACGACCGTCGTCTCGCTGTGCGGGGTGCCGCCGGCGGCCAGCCATGCCGCGGCCGAGCCGAGCGTGGGGTGTCCGGCGAAGGGCAGTTCGCGGGAGGGGGTGAAGATCCGCAGGCGGTAGTCGGCCCGCTCATCGGTGGGCGGGAGGACGAACGTCGTCTCCGAGAGGTTCGTCCAGTTCGCGATCTGTGCCATCTCGTCGTCGGTGAGTCCCTCGGCGTCGAGGATCACGGCGACAGGATTGCCTCGGAAGGGCTCGCGGGAGAAGACATCGACCTGGGCGAACGCGCGACTGCGGGGCATGGGGGACTCCTCATCGTCATGGCTGACCTGTTCCCATCGTAGTGGGGCAAGCTCCGCGTTCTCACACAACCCCCGAGGCTCCGACGCAGAAAGGGGACTTGTCGGTCAGATCTGCTCGTTTCGGCCTCGCCGACAGAGCTGCCCGCCCGACCTGTGGACAGCCTCCCACCGAGCTGAGCGCGCCACTCAGACTCCGTTCCTAGACTTGGGCGCTCAGGACTGGGCCCGGACTCGGCGCTCAGGACTGGGCCGGGACGGGGCGAGCGAGGATCGACGAGGTGACGATGGATCTCAGGCAGGGCGTGGAGACGTGGTGGGAGGCCATCACGTCCGGATTCGGGCGCGGGGACGGACTCGAGCTCGGGCCGACGCAGCTGCTCATCATCCTCGGCGTGCCTCTGATCATCACGATGACGCCGGCGATCTGGCGGTTCTTCGGGCTCTTCGTCACCTTCGTCCACGAGCTCGGTCACGCCTTCGCGGCGCTGACGACCGGACGGGTCGTGCGCGGGATCTCGCTCAACTTCGACCACTCGGGGCAGATGAACTCGTTCGGTCGGGTCGGCTTCTCCGCGACATGGGCGGGATTCTGGGGATATCCGGCACCGGCGGTGCTCGGATTGGTCCTCATCATCTCGGCGATCTACGGCTGGGCACCGCTCGCGCTCTCACTCGGGGCACTCGTCCTCCTCATCGCGCTCATCTTCATCCGCAACGTCGCCGGCGTCGTCATCGCCGTGTGCACGGCCGTGGCCGCGCAGTTCCTCGTCGTCTTCCTGCCGCCCGAGTGGATCGCGGTCTTCGTCGCCGGGCTCGGCGTCGCGCTCGCCCTCGGCTCGCTCAAGGACCTCGTCAAGGTCATCCGCGTCCACACCCGCCGTCGGAACGTCCAGCAGTCCGACGCGTTCATCCTCAGCCGCGGCTCCGCGATCCCCGCGGGCGGCTGGCTCACCCTGTTCGCCCTCGTCATCGTCGGGTGCGCGATCGGGTCTGGACTCCTCCTCTACTCGGCGTTCGTCGTCTGATCCCCTCGCCGAGGCGGGGCTTGCCCCCGAATCCCGACCGTCGTCGGGATCCCTGGTCAACCGGGGTTCCACCGGACTGGATCTTCCCGGTGATCCGAGTTTCCTCAGGCGCCGGAGTTCCCAAGGAGCCCTCGTTCCCTAGGACCGGGGTTCCGCGGGTGGCCGGAGGTCCCAGGGCCGCCGAAGATTACAGGGCGACCGGGCGACCGCAGTCACTGGGGACCGGGCCACCCCAACGGCGGTGCACGATTCGTGCGGGCGGGCACAGCCGCCTCGGCGAGGGGATGCTCCACCTCCCCGCCTGGACGGTCGGCAGGGACCGGTGCACGGAACCCCCGCGTACGGCGCCCACGGTGGGATGACAGAATCGGACTATGGATCTGAGCCCGAAGTTCGCTGCCGTGCTGTTCGACTGTGACGGCGTCCTCGTCGATTCCGAGAGCATCACGAACGAGGTGCTGCGCGGGATGCTCGCGGACATGGGATGGGACCTGACCCAGGAGGAGGCCGTCGCCCGGTTCGTCGGCAAGATGCTCCGCGACGAGGCCGACGTCATCGAGGAGCACACGGGCGTGCGGATCGACGCCGACTGGCTCGCCGACTTCCGACAGCGACGCAACGTCGAGCTCGAGGCCCGCCTCGAGGCGATCCCCGGCGTCGTCGACGCCGTGCACATCATCGAGAAGGCCTACCCCGGCAGGCTCGCGTGCGCCTCGAGCGCCGACCGGCCCAAGATCGAACTGCAGCTGAAGAAGATCGGCCTCTACGACGTCTTCAAAGGACGGATCTTCTCCGGCATGGAGCTGCCGCGGTCGAAGCCCGCCCCCGACGTCTACCTCGCCGCCGCGCATGCGCTCGGAGTCGACCCCGCCGAGGCGGCCGTCATCGAAGACTCCCCGACCGGCGTCATCGCGGGGCGGGCCGCCGGATCCTACGTCTTCGGCTTCTGCCCGCCGTCGCCCGTGCACCAGACGCCCGAGACCCTGCTCGCCGCCGGCGCCGACGCGACCTTCGACTCGATGGCGGAGCTGCCGGGGCTGGTCACGCGCGAGGGGTGAGGGCGGGGACTGGGTTTCCCACCTGTCCGCCTCTGATTCCAGAACGGCGAATTGCACTCTGGGCTGCCGATTCAGCCTGCTCGGCCGTGCAGTCGGCCCGTCCTTTCAGCCTGCCGATAGGTTGCCCCAGCCTGCCGATTGGCAGCCGAAAATCACTGAGCTTCCGAAATTCAATGAATTCGACGTTCGAAGAGATTTCGAAAAAAGGATTGACACGATTTGTGACGTGACCTACACTGGAATCAACGATCCACACTGAAGTGGAAAGGCAGGTGACCGGCAGTGGAGGACCCTTCGAACCCTGATGGGGCCGCTTGCGATGCCGCTGGTGGTGACCAGCCGAATCAGCCGCGCACTCCTCGTTTCGATGTCGACCCCGATTCCCCGTTCGCCGACGCCCTTTCTGTCTACACCGCCTGTGACCGCGCGCATTTCGACGCGATGCGGACCACTGCCGGGCTGTTCCTCGACGAAGTCATCGAGCACCTCCGCCTCCTCAATCCCCGGCCCGATGAGCCCTATGCACATGCGTCGTTCATCGACACCGCCCACAGGTATGAGGTTCCCGAGAGCGACGAGCTCGAAGGCCCTTCGAACAGTGGTGCGTCTGCGGAGGCTGTGACCGACGAGGGTGAGTCCGCGAACTCCGATGTCCGTACCGACGAAGCGGAGTCCTCGAACGCGGACAGACCCACCGATGCCTCCCCCGACGAAGCAGCTGTCGGCGCTGCCGGCGAAGCAGCAGTCTCTGCAGCAGGACTCGGTGGAGCAGGACTCGGCGCAGATTCCCCGGAACCCGAGCATCTGCCGGGGTTCCCGCGGTTTCGGCCGGACTCGACGTTCTACAACTGGGTGCACATGTACTCCCACACCGAGGACCTTGCCGAATTCGCCACCGTCCTCGGCGCGACGACCTCGCGCACCTACAGCCACGTGACCGCGTCGATGATCCTTGTTCACGGGCTGCCGCAGTTCTATCAGCGCTGCCTCGACGGCGAGTTCACCATCGAACACGTCAACGTCGCGACGCGGCTGTGCCAGGACGTGCGCTTCGCACTGCTGCCGAACATCGACGACTACCTTGCCGGGAGGCGTGCCGACATCACCCCGGAGACGTTCGCGAAGTCCCTGGGCACACGGATCAATGCGATCCAGCCCGAACCCGATCGCACGAAGACGGCGCACGAGAAACGACGGGTGTCCATTACGACGTATCCCGACGGGACTGCCAGCGTCTCCCTCGTCGGACCCTCGGCCGACCTGCAGGCCTACTATCTGCGGATCGAGGCATTCGCGAAGGCGATCCGCAACGGCAACACGGCCTGTTTCGCCGACCAGCTGCCCGAGGGTGCCGTCATCGAAGACGATCGTGCGATCGACGCGCTGATGTTCGACATCGCCACATGCACCCGTCCCCAGGTCCGCATCGAAGTCCTCGCGGAAGACACCGAAACTGGGGCGACGACGACTCGGCAGATCCCGCTCGACCTCGAGCACGTCCGCAGCGTCGACGACATCGATGATTCCATCGCCGAGGCGGTCGACACCGCCACGAGCATCCCGGCCGGCAAGAGCACCGCTTCGGTCGGCGGCGGAACCGGGGACGGGGCCGAGGACGACGCCCGGGCCGGCGCTGACGGACTCCGCGCTGACGGACTTCCCCATGACGGTTCCGGCAGACTTGCCGAGTCCGATGGCATCGTCGCCGAGGATTACGAGCTGGACTCCGGTTCGGTCGTCGATCGCGACGAACAGGGTCGCAGTCGCATCAAAGTGCTCGTGTCGATGCCGACGGGTCCGTACTGGTTCGGCCTGCAGGCGAAGATGATCACCACCGTGCCCTGTATGACTCTTCTCGGACAGTCCGACCTGCCCGGCGCCTTCTCCGATGGGTCGCCGATCCCGGCGGAGACGGCGAGGGCGATCGCTGGCCAGTGCTCGACCTGGACCAGGATCCTCACCGATCCTGCCACCGGTACTCCCATCGACGCCAAGGCCAAGAGCTACTACATCCCGCAGTCGGTGCGACAGACGCTGGTGACGAAATGGCAGAGATGCACGATGCCCGGCTGTCGACGGCGAGCGGAGTCCTCCGAAGTCGATCACATCATCCCCTACAACCACGACGATCCGGCCACGGGCGGACTCACCGTGTTCGGCAACCTCCACCCGCTGTGCAAGAAGGACCACCAGGCGAAGACCGACGGGAAGTACTCGGTGAGCATGGACGAGAACGGCGTGCTGGAGTACCGATTCCCGCACGGAATCAGGGCGACGGTGGCTGCAGGGGACAACCCTGTCAACATCGAGAACGCTCGGCTGATGGGTGACGCGGCTCGGTTGATGGGCGACGGGGCTCAGAGCGTGAGCGGGAACGTGGGAGACGCTCCAGCGACAGACGATGGCGCGGGCACTTTTTCGGAACGAGGCAGCAATACGGGCGGCGACGGTGGCTCGGAGCGCGACAGTGGCTCGCATAGCGATGCAGTCACTCCTGTGCCGGAACCGGGTGACATCATGTTCGCTGAGGAGTGCCCTGGGCCCGAAGGAAGCGTCGGCTCTCCAGGCTGGGTGAGCGCGCCGGAAATCTCCCCGTGGCTGCTCCGGTGCCGTGAGGGTGAGGACTCAGACGATCCGACCATGGCGCACACGAACTCCCAGGAGCGAAACTCCCGGAATCCTGGCCCCAAGAATCCGGGCGCTCGAAAGTCGAACCCACAGAACTCGAAGGTACGGCGCTGGGTCTGGGACAACGGCGAACCCCCGCCGTTCTGACCGGCCTGTTCCTCAGTCTTTCGACCAGGTCCGCTTGGCCACCCACTCCCACGACTACTCGATAACCGGGTCAGATAACCGCATGACCGCACGACCCCCAAGACCACTCAACAGAGGATGGCCCAGTCAGACTGACTGGGCCGTCCTTCTCTGCACCGCTCTCCACCTTCGACAGGCTCACCGACCCGGTCTGTCAGCGGTCGGGCGTCTCCGTTCCCGTCTCCTCGATCACCCGGCGGACATCGTCACGGGTCTTGACCTCGCCGTTGCGGACCGCCTCGGCGATCTTCTCGTGCTGGTCGTCGGTGACGACCGGGACCTCCTCACCGTTGCAGTCGACGATGCGGCCGTCCTTGATGGTGTCGCCCTCGGCGAGGATGGCCTCGTGATCGAGCAGGCGCTGCAGGTCCTCCCTGCGGACCACGCGACCGGTGCCGGCGACGAACACCGAGCGATCGGAGCGGTCCTTCGACTTCGCGCCGATGTGGTTGAAGATGAGGTTGAGGAGGACGGCCATGATCGTCGCGGACGAGATGCCCGAGTGGAGGATGATGCCGACCCACGACGGGAAGGCGTTGTAGAACTCCGGCGCAACGACCGGGATGATGCCGAACGCGAGCGACACCGCGACGATGATCATGTTGAGGTTGCCCTCGTACTCGACCTTCGACAGGGTGCGGATACCCGACGCAGCCACGGTTCCGAAGAGGACGATGCCGGCGCCGCCGAGGACAGGGGAGGGGATCGCCGCGACGACCCCGCCCATGACGGGCAGCAGACCGAGGACGACGAGGATGACGCCGCCGGCCGTGACGACGAACCGCGACTTCACGCCCGTGATCGCCACGAGACCGACGTTCTGTGCGAACGCCGACTGGGTGAACGAGTTGAAGACCGGGGACACGGCGGAGGAGAGCATGTCGGCGCGCAGGCCGTTGGCGATGCGCTTCGAGTCGACCTTCGTCTTCACGATCTCGCCGACGGCGATGATGTCGGCGGTGGTCTCAGCGAAGGTGACGATGATGACGATGAACATCGAGATGATCGCCGCCGCGGAGAATGTGGGCATGCCGAACGCGAAGGGCTCGGGGAAGGCGAAGACGCCGCGATCGAGCACGTTCGAGAAGTCCGCCCAGCCGAAGATCAGGCAGACGATCGTGCCGACGACGATCGCGAGGAGGATCGACAGCCGCGAGATCATGGCGACCGGGATCCTGCTGAGCAGGAGGACGACGGCGAGGGTGCCGACGGCGATGAGGATGTTGCGCATGCTCCCGTAGTCGGGGGCCTCGGCGTTGCCTCCCATCGCCCAACCCGCGGCCACCGGCATGAGCGAGAGACCGATCGTCGTGATCACCGTTCCCGTGACCACCGGTGGGAAGAACTTGACGATGAGCGCGAATCCCGGGGCGACGATGAGGCCGATCGCCGAGGCGACGATGACCGCTCCGAAGACCTCCGGCAGACCGTCGCCTCCCGCGAGGATCGCCGTCATCGTCGCGACGCCGGCGAACGACACGCCCTGGACGAGCGGCAGCTGCGACCCGAAGAACGGCACGCCCCACGACTGGAGGATCGTCGCGAGGCCGCCCATGAACAGACACGAGGCGATGAGCACGCTGATGCCGCTGTCGTCGAGTCCGGCGGCCTTGCCGATGATGAGCGGCACGGCGATGATCCCGCCGTACATCGTGAGGACGTGTTGGAACCCGTAGGCGAACGACGTCCCGACGGGAAGTCGCTCGTCCTCGGGGCGACGCTGCTTCTGCTGTGACTGCTTGGACACCGACATCTGCTTCTCCATTGAATTCCTGCCCGCTGATCCGGGCCCCCGGACGCGAGCCTGAGTATCCGGACTCGAACCGGAGCGGTCGGATGTCAGTCCGACCTCCATGAGCTCGCCAGCGGCTTCCACGGAGCCGAGACCTCACCTGCGAGGGGTCGGCACCTCTGCTCATCATCATTCGATTCTCGGGAACAACTTCCAAGATGTGAAAGAAAGTTTCCTTATCGCAGAACACTAGGCGAAGTGAACGGCGATGGCAACTCGAATTCGTGATCCGGAACACATGCTAGAGTGCAGTCTTGTCGGTGTGCCCCGCGGGCACAAATCGCACGCGGTTCGGACTCCCGTTCGGACTCGGATCGAGGCCTGCGAAGAGGGACTGCGCACCGACCGGCGGAGCAGCAGACGCCGTGAAACCTGAGCTGGCGGCGATCGCCCCAGCGCAGTCGCCGCGACTGCGGGCGGGCCGTGGCCCACCTGAGAGCACACGCACGAGAGGCGACGCAGATGTCCAGAATCTGGCTGCGCAATCCCAAAGCCGTCCACCTCGGCCGCAATACTGACGCGACCGCCGACGGTGGGATCGTCATCGACACTGAGACCGGGACGATCGTCGAGCTCGTGCCGGCCGGCCGCGAGCCTGTGGGCGGTAGGCCCGTGGACGATGGGGCATCGAGCAGCGGCCCCGCCGGAGCCTTCGACGAGATCATCGACGTCAGCGATCACGTCATCACCCCGGGGCTCATCAACACCCATCACCACTTCTATCAGACGCTCACCCGCGCGTGGGCTCCCGTCGCCGACTTCCCGCTCTTCGGCTGGCTGACGAACCTCTACCCCGTGTGGGCGCGTCTGACTCCGCAGGCCCTCGAGCTCGCGACCACCGTCGCCCTGGCCGAACTCCTCGAATCCGGCTGCACGACTGCCGCCGACCACCACTACCTCTTCCCTACGGGCATGGACGACGCGATCGACATCGAGGTCGAGGCCGTCCGCCGCCTCGGCATGCGCGCGATGCTCACCCGCGGATCGATGTCCCTCGGCGAGGAGGACGGAGGCCTTCCGCCGCAGCGGACCGTCCAGGACCCCGAGGTCATCCTCGCCGACTCCCGCCGCCTCGTCGAAACCTACCACGAGCGCGGTGCCGGCGCGCAGGTGCAGATCGGCCTCGCCCCGTGTTCCCCGTTCTCGGTGACCACCGAGCTCATGCGCGAGTCCGCGGCGCTCGCCGCCGACCTCGACGTCCGCCTCCACACCCACCTCGCCGAGACCCTCGACGAGGAGGACTTCTGCCGCGAGCGCTTCGGTCTGCGCACCGTCGACTACCTCGACTCGGTCGGCTGGCTCGGCGATCGCACGTGGCTCGCCCACGGAATCCACTTCGACGACGAGGAGATCGCCCGCCTCGGCGCGGCCGGCGTCTCCGTCGCCCACTGTCCGACCTCGAACATGCGCCTGGCCTCGGGCATCGCCCGCGCCGTCGAACTCGAGGACGCGGGCGTCCACGTCGGCCTCGGCGTCGACGGCTCTGCCTCGAACGACGCCTCGAACCTCATCCGGGAGGTCCGGCAGGCCCTCTACCTCCAGCGTCTGCGCTACGGCGCCGAGGCGGTCACGTGCGAGCGCGTCCTCGACTGGGCGACCGCGGGTTCGGCGGCAGCGCTGGGCCGCGACGACATCGGCACCATCGCGGTCGGCAGGCAGGCCGACCTCGCGCTGTTCCGCCTCGACGGCCTCGCGTTCTCCGGCTCCCATGACCCGATCCCCGCCCTCGTCCTCTGCGGCGCGGAGAAGGCCGACCGCGTCATGGTCGGCGGGCAGTGGCGCGTGATCGACGGTCACGCGATCGGCGCGGACGGGCAGGCGCTCGACAAGGAGGCCCTCATCGCCGCCCACCGGGAGGAGGCACGCCGGCTCGTCAGCGGGTGAGTCCTGCTCACCGCTCCTTTGTCGAGCCGTTCCCCTCGAGGAATCCGCGCAGGAGCTGCTCGGTGCCCTCGGCGTGCTGGGCCGCCAGCGTCGCCGCCGCCTCGGCGTCATGGTCGAGGATCGCTGCGACGAGCTGCTGATGCTGCGTGCACGAATGCTCGACGTTCGTGTGGATGAACGGAATCCGATCGAGCAGCGCATTGATCCGGTCCCGCGTCGTCGCCGCGGCATGCGCGAGCGACGGGATGCCCGTGAGCTCGGCGATCGTCAGATGGAAGCGGGCATCGAGGGCGCGGAACTGCTCGATGTCCTCGGCCGAGGACCCCAACGGCATCCAGCAGCTCCGCTCCGCGGAGATGAGCCTCTCCCGCTCCTCGGCGCCGAGTTCGCGCTCGGCCACGATCCGTGCCGCCGAGGTCTCGAGGATGTGCCGGAACCGCACCGCATCATCGAGCTCGCCGAGGTCGACCCCGGCTCCCGTGTCCGCGCTCGGCAGCCGGGTGACGAAGGCACCTCCGTACCGGCCCCGGCGGACGTCGACGACGCCGGCCGTCTGCAGTTCGCTCAGCGCCTGGCGCAGGGTGGCCCGTGAGACGTCGATCCGCGCGGCGAGCTCCCGCTCGGGCGGCAGCTTGTCCCCGACGAGGTATTGGCCGAGGCGGATCGCGCGCAGCAGCTCGGCGATCGTGTGTTCGAAGACGTTGCCCCCGCGCATCCGGGCAGGGCGAGTGGGGGAGTCAGCGGCGCTGGGCTCCTCGTCCCCGTCATCGGCAGTCCGTTCCACGCTCAAACCTCCTCTCACCTCGACTTCCCTCTGCGGCCTCGACGGAGCTCGTCTCGACCTTCGGCAGATCCTTGACACCGTGATCTGGGTCATACTACATTCGACCCCAGCCAATGGTCTGATTGTGATCCATTGAACGTGATGGGGCGGATATGAGCAAGAACATCGAGTACGGCAACGTCGACGAGAACTACCTCGAGAAGCGGCAGCTGAAGAAGGGCGCGGCCGGGTGGATCCTGCTCGCCGGCCTCGGCGTCGCCTACGTCATCTCCGGTGACTTCTCCGGCTGGAACCTCGGCCTCGCCGAAGGCGGCTGGGGCGGTCTCCTCATCGCCTTCCTCCTCATGGGGCTCATGTACGTGTGCATGGTCTTCGGCCTCGCCGAGCTCTCCTCGACCCTGCCGACCGCGGGCGCCGGCTACGGATTCGCCCGCCGCGCGCTCGGCCCGCTCGGCGGCTTCGCCACAGGCATGGCGATCCTCATCGAGTACACGATGGCTCCGGCGGCGATCTCGACGTTCATCGCCGGCTACGTCCAAGCCCTCGGCATCCTCCCCGAATCCGTCCCCACGTGGACGATCTACCTCGCCGCGTACGCGATCTTCGTCGGCGTCCACCTCTGGGGCGTCGGCGAGGCGCTGCGGCTGATGTTCGTCATCACCGCGATCGCCGTCATCGCCCTCATCGTCTTCGTCGTCGCCGCGGTCGGCCACTTCGATGCCGCGAACCTCTTCGACATCGAACCGACGACCGCTCTCGGCTCGAGCGCGTTCCTGCCGATGGGCTTCAGCGGTCTGCTCGCCTCGCTCGTCTTCGGCATCTGGTTCTTCCTCGCGATCGAGGGCGTGCCCCTGGCCGCCGAGGAATCCGCCGACCCGAAGCGCGACATGCCCCGCGGCATCATCACCGCGATGGCGATCCTCGTCGTCTTCGGCGCCCTCATGCTCCTTCTCGTACCCGGCATCGGGGGCTCGGCGGCCATGGGCGAATCCGACAACCCGCTGCCCGAAGCGCTGCGCTTCGTCTACGGCGAGAACTCGTGGCTGGCGACCTTCGTCAACTGGGCAGGCCTCGCGGGTCTCATCGCGAGTTTCTTCTCGATCATCTTCGCCTACTCCCGCCAGCTCTTCGCCCTCTCCCGCGCCGGTTACCTGCCCAAATGGCTCTCCCTGACCGGCAAGCGCAAGACCCCGGTCCTCGCGCTCATCGTCCCCGGCACGATCGGCTTCCTCATCGCCGTCCTCTCCGGCGGCAACGGCGGAGTCCTCCTCAACGTCGCCGTCTTCGGCGCCACCGTCTCCTACGTCCTGCTCAACCTCTCCCACATCCGGCTGCGCTTCAAGGAGCCGGACCTGCCTCGCGGCTACCGCACCCCCGGCGGTGTGGTGACGACGGGCATCGCACTCGTGCTTGCCTCGGTGGCCGTCGTCGCGACCTTCTTCGTCGACATCCTCGCCGCCGCGATCGCCGCCGGCGTCTTCCTCATCGCGCTCGCCTACTTCTGGTTCTACTCCCGCCACCACCTCGTCGCGAGCGCACCCGAAGAGGAGTTCGCCCAAATCGAGGCCGCCGAGAGCGAACTCAAATAGACAGCGGACTCGGACAGACAGCGGACTCAGACAGATCCTGACCACCTCAACGACCGACGAGACAGCACGCACAGAGAACTGAGGTACCACCGATGACACACCTGACCACGCCCTCCGAGGCCACCCCCGCCGAGGCGGCAGCCCCTGCCGATGTCGCCCCGGCAGCCGCCTCGGCGCCCACGACGGCACACGCCCCGCAGCGGACCACCCGCGGATCCCTCCAGGCGAAGCCGCTCACCCTCGACGAACTGCGCCGACTCACCGAGGCCGGAGAGATCGACACCGTCGTCGTCGCCGTCACCGACGCCCAGGGACGCCTCCAGGGCAAACGGCTGGGCGCACAGTTCTTCCTCGACGACGTCGCCGGGCACGGCTCCGAGGCCTGCAACTACCTGCTCGCCGTCGACGTCGACATGAACACCGTCGACGGCTACGAGATGTCCTCGTGGGAGACCGGGTACGGCGACATGGTCATGCAGCCCGACCTCGCGACCCTGCGCCTCATCCCATGGCAGCCGGGCACGGCCATGGTCAACTGCGATCTCTTCTGGACCACCGGCGCCGAGGTGACCGCCTCCCCCCGGCAGATACTCAAGAAGCAGCTCGACCGCCTCGCCGAGGCGGGGATGAGCGCTCACGTCGGCACCGAACTCGAGTTCATCACCTTCGATACGAGCTACGAGGACGCGTTCGCCTCGAAGTACCAGGGGATGACCCCGGCGAACCAGTACAACGTCGACTACTCCCTCCTCGGCACCGCTAGGATCGAACCGCTGCTGCGCGACATCCGCAACTCGATGGCCGGTGCCGGCCTCTACGTCGAGGGAGCGAAGGGCGAGTGCAACTTCGGTCAGCACGAGATCACCTTCCGCTATCAGCAGGCGCTCAAGGCCTGCGACGACCACGCGGTCTACAAGAACGGGGCGAAGGAGATCGCCGCCCAGCACGGCAAGTCGATCACCTTCATGGCGAAGTACGACCAGAAGGAGGGATCGTCGTGCCACATCCACTTAAGCTTCCGATCCGCTGACGGCGACATGGTCATGGCCGGCGACGGTGAGCACGGCTTCTCCCCACTCATGGAGCACTTCATCGCCGGCCAGCTCGCCTGCATCGAGGACTTCACGTACTTCTTCGCCCCGAACATCAACTCCTACAAGCGCTTCGTCGAGGGCTCGTTCGCCCCCACCGCCGTGGCCTGGGGCTTCGACAACCGCACGTGCGCGTTCCGCGTCGTCGGCTCGGGGCCGTCCCTGCGCGTCGAATGCCGGGTCGGCGGCGCCGACCTCAACCCCTACCTCGCCGCGGCCGCCCTCATCGCCGCCGGCCTCCACGGGATCGAGAACGAACTCGAACTCCCGCCGATCACTGAAGGCAACGCGTACACGACCGATGCGAAGCGCCTGCCGACGACGCTCACCGGGGCCCGCGACCTGCTCGAAACCTCCGAGATCGCCAAGGCGGCCTTCGGAGACGACGTCGTGCGCCACTACGTCCATGCCGCCGATGTCGAACTCGACGCCTACAATGCGACCGTGACCGACTGGGAGAGGATCCGTGGCTTCGAACGACTCTGAGAGGGCAGGCGCCGCCCCGGTCATCGCGATCACCTCGTACATGCAGCAGGCCCAGTGGGGAGTCTGGGACGCCGAGGCGGCCCTCATCCCCGCCGACTACGTCCGGATGGTCGCGGGGTGCGGGGCGATCCCCGTCCTCCTGCCCCCGCACGGGCAGACGCCCGAGGTCCTCGACCGCGTCGACGGCCTCCTCATCGCAGGCGGTGCCGATGTCGCCGCCGAGGCGTACGGGCAGACCCCGCACGAGCGCACCGGCTCCCAGCCCTTCCGCGACGAGTCCGAGTTCCTCCTCTTCCGCGGGGCGCGGGAGCGCGGGCTGCCCGTCCTCGGCATCTGCCGGGGCCTCCAGGTCATCACCGTGGCCACCGGGGGCACCCTCATCCAGCACCTGCCCGAGGTCGTCGGGCACTCCGACTACCAGCCGAGCCCCGGCGTCTACGGCGAGGTCGCAGTGACGACGGAGCCGGGCACCCTCGCCCGGGCCATCCTCGGGGAGTCGGCGACGGCACCCTGCTATCACCATCAGGCCGTCGACCGCCTCGGCGAGGGATTCGTCGTCACCGCCCGCAGTCCCGAGGGACTCATCGAGGCCATCGAACCCGACCCTGCCGACTCTGCGGAGACCGGCGAGGACGGGTGGCTGTTCGCGGTGCAGTGGCACCCCGAGCACAACCCGGACGACGCCCGCGTCGTCTCAGCCCTCGTCGACGCGGCGAGGGAGCGGATGAGCGGGACCGGGGTCCGCCTCGGCGAGAGGATCACAACGTGAAGGAGAGCAGTGACGTGAGTACGTTCACCGTCGTCAACCCGGCCAATGAGGAGGCGATCGCCGAGGTGGAGCTCGCCGATGTCGACGCCACCGACGCCGCAATCGCGAAGGCGCAGACGGCCTTCGACGAGTGGCGGAAGGTCGCCCCCGGTGACCGGGCGCGGCTGCTGCGGCGCTTCGCCGACGCTGTCGACGGGGCGATCGACGAACTCGCCGCCCTCGAGGTCGCCAACGCCGGGCACACGATCTCGAACGCGACGTGGGAGGCGGGCAACGTCCGTGACGTCATCGAGTACTTCGCGGCGATGCCCGAACGCCTCTTCGGCCGGCAGATCCCCGTCGACGGGGGAGTGAACATCACCTTCGCCGAACCGCTCGGGGTCGTCGGGGTCATCGTGCCGTGGAACTTCCCGATGCCGATCGCCTCGTGGGGGTTCGCCCCCGCGCTCGCCGCCGGCAACACCGTCGTCCTCAAACCGGCCGAGATCACCCCGCTCACGGCGATCCGCATCGGCGAACTCGCCCGCGAAGCCGGGATCCCCGAGGGTGTGCTCACCATCATCCCCGGCAAGGGATCTGTCGTCGGCGAACGCTTCGTCACCCATCCGGCCGTGCGGAAGATCGTCTTCACCGGCTCCACCGAGGTGGGCAAGCGGATCATGGCCGGCTGTGCGGCGCAGGTGAAGAACCTCACCCTCGAACTCGGCGGCAAGAACTCGAACATCGTCTTCGACGACGCCGACATCGCCGCCGCTGCGGCCGCGGCCCCCGGGGGCGTCTTCGACAACTCGGGACAGGACTGCTGCTCTCGCTCGCGGCTGCTCGTCCAAAGGGGGATCTATGACGAGTTCATGGCCGCCCTCGAGGAGTCCGTCGGAGACTTCGCCGCCGCCGATCCGACGCTTCCGGACACGGCGATGGGACCGCTGGTCACCGCGGCGCACCGGGACAAGGTCGCCTCCTACGTCGCCGCCGGCGAGGTCGCGTTCCGGGGAACGGCACCGGAGGGACCGGGGTTCTGGTTCCCGCCGACCGTGCTCACCCCGGCTTCGACCTCCACCGCTGACTTCACGGAGGAGATCTTCGGTCCCGTCCTCTCGGTCGTGCCCTTCGACACCGAGGCCGACGCCCTGCGGATCGCCAACGACACCGAGTACGGGCTCTCGGGCTCGATCTGGACGAACAGCCTCGACCGGGCGATGCGGGTCTCCCGCGGGGTCGAGGCCGGGAACCTCTCGGTGAACTCGCACGCCTCGGTCCGGTACTGGACGCCGTTCGGCGGGTTCAAGCAGTCCGGGCTCGGCCGCGAGCTCGGCCCCGACGCGGTCGCGTCATTCACGGAAGTCAAGAACGTCTTCTTCGCGACCCGGCCGGGGGAGTGAGCCGGGCTCGGCGAGTGAGGCTCGTGCGTCCGGCACACTCCGAGCCCAACTGACCCACCGCATCATCTGATCCACCAACTCAGACACATCACCAAGGAGAACCATGACCACAGCGGCAACCCGACTCAAGGACAAGGTCTGCGTCATCACCGGCGGTGCCTCGGGCATCGGGCTGGCGAGCGCGAAGCGGCTCGCCGAAGAGGGCGCGAAGGTCGTCATCGCCGACCTCGACGAGGCTCGCGGCCAGGAGGTCGCCGAGGAACTCGGCGGGCTCTTCGTCCGCGTCAACGTCGCCGACGAGGAGGATGTGAAGAACCTCTTCGACACCACCGTCGAGCACTACGGCCGGGTCGACGTCGCGTTCAACAACGCCGGCATCAACCCCACCGAGGACAATTCGATCCTCACGACCGACCTCGCCGCGTGGCAGAAGGTCCAGACGGTCAACCTCACCTCGGTCTTCCTCTGCTGCAAGTACGCGCTCACCCACATGGTCAGGCAGGGGTCGGGATCGGTCATCAACACCGCATCGTTCGTCGCCCTCATGGGGGCCGCCACCTCGCAGATCTCCTACTCGGCCTCGAAGGGCGGGGTGCTCTCGATGAGCCGAGAACTCGGGGTCCAGTTCGCCAAGGACGGCATCCGCGTCAACGCCCTGTGTCCCGGACCGGTGAACACGCCGCTGCTCCAGGAGCTCTTCGCCGCCGACCCCGTGCAGGCTCAGCGCCGCCTCGTCCACGTGCCCAGCGGCCGCTTCGGTGAGCCCGAGGAGATCGCCGCGGCCGTGGCGTTTCTCGCCAGCGACGATTCGACGTTCGTCAACGCCTCCACGTTCACCGTCGACGGCGGCATCACCTCGGCGTACGTCACTGCGGAGTGAGGGCGGCGGCTGAGTTGGGGCGTGCGGGGCTCTCGGTCAAGCCGGAGCGCACTTTTCGGGCGTTCCTCGCATCGCAAAGTGCTCGCCGGCTTGACCGAGGAGAATGAGGCCATGGCAGACGTGAGGATTCTCGTCATCGAACACGAGAAAGGCACCGGTCCTGAACGCTTCGGGCAGTGGCTCGAGGAGGCCGGCGCCGAGGTGGTCGTCGTCCGTCCGTACCTCGGCGAGGCGATCCCGGCCCCCGGCGACTACGCTGCGCTCCTCGTCCTCGGCGGCGCCGCAGGTCCCCTCGAGGACACGGCGAATCCGTGGTTTCCGCAGGTGAGGGAGCTGCTGCAGCGCTCTGCTGGCGGTGAGTTCCCGAGCTTCAACGTCTGCCTCGGCGGGGAGCTGCTCGCCGCGGCCACGGACGCGCGGATCTCCCGGCGGGAGCGCCCGCAGATCGGGATCTACGATCTCCGCACCACCTCGGCGGGGGAGTCGGACCCGGTCTTCGCCGCACTCGCCGGACGGACGCTGCCCTCGGTGCTCTTCCATCAGGAGGAGATGAGCCTGCCGGAGGGTGCGGAACTCCTCGTCACCGGCTCGGACGCGCCTGTGCAGGGGTTCCGGGTCGGCGAGTTCGCGTGGGGGACGCAGTTCCACCCGGAGACCGACGCCGTGCAGATCGCCCGCTGGCTGTCCTCGGACTCGGTCCCGCTGCCCGAGGGGAAGACGGCCGAGTCGATCGTCGAGGAGGTCCGCGCCGCCGACGCGGAGCTCATCGCGTGGGGCCGCGAGCTCGCGCAGAGATTCGTCGAGTATCTGCGCAGGCGAGAGGGCCGAAACGGCGCTGGGGCGGATGACGTCAACCTGACAACGAGCTGAGCGCTTGTTAGGTTGATGCTGGGTGCCGGTCCCGGACCGATCCTCCGGACGAATCCCTCACTCGCACCCGTGCGCATGAATTCCATAACTGAACACCTGTCCCAGCTCTCGGCCGTCGAGGCCCCGACCGGCACACTCCAGGCCGCCGACACAGTGCAGGCCGCCGGAATCGACCAGGCGATCGAGTCCTTCCTCGGGCCGATCGCGCAGACCTTCAGCAGCATCGTCTTCTTCGAGCTGCGCATCGGCGACCTCGGCATCCCGCTCATCGTCGTCTGGCTCATGGCCGCCGCGGTCTTCCTCACGATCTACCTCCGCTTCCAGCCGGTCACAGGTCTGAAGTACTCGCTCGGCATCATCCGCGGACGCTTCACCCGCAAAACCGACCCCGGTCAGGTCTCGAGCTTCCAGGCGCTCGCCACCGAGCTCTCGGGCACCGTGGGCCTGGGCAACATCGCGGGTGTGGCCGTGGCGATCACGGTCGGCGGACCGGGCGCTGCGCTGTGGATCATCATCTTCGGCTTCTTCGCGATGACGGTGAAGATGGCCGAGGCGACGCTGGGTGTGAAGTACCGGCGCATCAACGACGACGGCACGGTCGCCGGCGGGCCGATGTACTACCTCCGCGACGGACTCGCCGAGATCGGAGGCCCGAAGCTCGGGAAGTTCTTAGCCGCGTTCTACGCCCTCACCGCGGTCATCGGCGTCATCGGTGCCGGCAACCTGTTCCAGGCGAACCAGGCGGCGTCGATCCTCGTCGGCGCCACCGGGGGCGAGGACAGCTTCCTCGCCGACAAGCTCTGGCTCATCGGCGTCGTCATCGCCGTCCTCACCGCGCTCGTCATCCTCGGCGGGATCCGGAAGATCGGGCAGTGGACGTCGAAGCTCCCGCCGATGATGGCGATCCTCTACTTCCTCTCCGTCATCGTCATCCTCATCGTCAACGCGGGCGCCATCCCCGGCGCGTTCGTCCTCATGGTCGAGGGCGCGTTCAGCCCCGACGGCATCGCCGGGGGCATCGTCGGCGTCGCGATCGTCGGCATTCAGCGGGCGCTGTTCTCCAACGCCGCGGGCATCGGCTCGGCCGCGATGGCCCATGCCGCGTCGAAGACGACGAAGCCGGCGACCGAGGGCTTCGTCGCGATGTGGGAGCCGCTCATCGACTCCGTCATCGTCTGCACGCTCACCGCGCTCGCGATCATCACCACCGGGCTCTACACGACGAGCACCGAGGACGGCATCGGGCTGACCGCCGAGGCATTCGGCACTGTGAGCAGCTGGTTCCCGATCCTGCTCACCGTCGCCGTCGTCCTCTTCGCGTTCTCGACGATCCTCGCCTACGGATACTACGGGCAGCAGGCCCTGGGCTACCTGACGGGGAACTCGAAGAAGGCGGACAAGGCGTACCAGATCTTCTGGATCCTCGCCGTCATCGTCGGCGCCTCGATGTCGCTCGAGTCGGTCATCGCCTTCTCGGATGCGATCTTCTTCCTCATGGCCCTTCCCAACCTGCTCGGCATCTACTTCCTCTGCCGCATCCTCCGCCTCGAGATCCTCCGGCTGCGGAAGAAGATCGACGTCGGGGTGGTCACCGAGATCAGCCCGCCGGAGCTCCAGGTGGGCATGGGCGACCATGAGCCCACGTCGGAGCAGGTCGCCGCCGCCGAGGCGGGACGCCGGCGCAAACGCGACCGGCTCCGCGAGGTGCGCAGCACGCTCAGGGAGAAGAAGCTCGCCCGCGCGAAGAAGGGCGAGTGAAGCGGCCGACCGGCTGTCCGGTCGGCCACCTCACTCCGCGGCTCAGGGCTTGACGATCTTCTGATCGGTGTTCGAGTAGCTGATCGAATCGGCCATCGAGCCGACGAGGCCCATCGTCACCCGCACCAGTCCCGGTTCGACGTCGTCGAGCGGGGGCGGGGTGTCGGTGCCGATGGTCAGCGACTTCCCGTCCTTCGTCGTCGCGGTGATCGACCCGATGTAGACGCTTACATCCCCCTTGAGCGTCATCTCGTCCGCCTTGGTCACGAGGCCCGGCTCACCGGGCGGGCGGACCGTGAGCGAGAAGCCGGTGATCGTGATCGAATCAGCGGTGATCTTCAGCGCCCGGATCGACCCGCCGTCCGCGGTGGGCACCGAGACGATCGAGACGCCGCTCAGCCCCGTGAACGAGAGCTTCTCCGAGCCCAGCGACGCCGGGGTCTTCGCGAAGATCGGCGCATCGTCGTCCTCCGTCGCCTCGACGGGTTCCGGCGACTCCGTCGGTGACGGGGACTCCGTGGGCTCCGGGGACTCTGTCGGCGACTCGGTCGGACCGGGTGACGGAGACTCGGTGGGCGACTCCGTCGGGGTGGGACCCACGCTCGGTCCCGGCTCGGCCGGATCCCCGCACGGGGACTGCGGACTGCACAGCGCCCCGGAACCGGGCCCCACCTCGGCGGCGGAGGCCCCCATCGACGTGAGCACCGTCGCGGGAACGGTGAGGGCGAGTGCCGAGAGAGCCAGCGCGGCGCTGCGGACGGGCGCCCTCATACGATGCCTTCCCGGCTCGCGGTCTCCGCGACGTCCCTCCGTTCGTCCCCCGATCCGACGGACTCTGCGCTCGATTCATCGCTCGGTTCGCGGGGGCCCATCCACGCGACGACGAGCACGGCGCCGATGCTCGCGAGCAGCATCCCGAGGATGAAGCCGCCGAGATTGACCCCGACGAGCGAGTAGACCGCGATGATGAGCGCGAGGATCCCGTAGAACACGTGGTGGACGGGCATCGCCATCGCGAGGGCGCCGAGGACGACGAGGGTGATCGGGATGATCGTCGCCTGGAGCCCCTCGATGCCGAGCTGGATGTGGAGATTGCCCGTGTCGAGCTGACCGGAGAAGAAGAGCTCGATCCCGCCGAGGATGACGAGGAGTCCGCCGATGAACGGCCGCTGTCGACGCCAGCGCCGGAAGCCTCCGGTCCGCTCCGTCCGGTGGCGACCGCGGCGTTACTGTGTGTTCGCTCGTCGTGTCTGTGCGCTCGCCATCAGAAGCACGTCTTCGATCCGTCGGTGAGCTCGAGCTTCATCCCCTTGAGGGTGAAGACTGACGCCTGAGTGCTCCACGCCGTCTGCTCGAGTCCCGAGATCGAGATGGTGTCCGAATCCTGGGCGAAGTCGCCCGCAGTGCCCTTGGCCTTGGTGTTGACGCCGGAGGCGTCGACGCCGATGCGGATGTTCGAGAACTCGGCGTCGCCCTTGAGTCCGGTCATCCCGATCTGCAGATCGCTCGCCGTCGCTGGTTCGTCGCCGCCGCCGGCGGTGATGAGCACTCCGGCCTTGCCGAGCGGCGTGTCGGTGACCGCGGATTGGCAGAGATCGCTGAGCTCGGCGCTCTTGATGTTCGCGATCGCGACCGTGTGCTTGCCGCCCTCGCTGTCCTCGGCGGTGCCGCCGTACTGGGAGAACCCCGTGCCCTCGAGCTGGGAGGCGCTGATCTGGAACTGGCTTCCCGACACCGAGAACGAGACCGGCACGGCACCCTGCGCGACACCTCCCATGAGACCGGCGGAGACGACGCCGGCGGGAATCGCGACGAGGGCGATCCGTCCGGCGTATGACGAGGTGAGCTTGCTGATGTGGCGGAACTTCGGGAACTTCATCGATCCTCTTCCCGACGCCGACGACTGCGTCGGCGCCTCAATATGTGACGTAAGTTACTACGGGGTGTTACTGGCGAGTATATCGATCGTCCTTTCAGACGCAACACCCCCTCCGAGGTCGTCGATGGGGGAGGTTTTCTTGCCCGCGGTGCGCCAAGAGGGGCTGCGGGATCGGGCGGCTCTGCGCACCGAGTCGTGCGGGCAGGTCGCGATCAATGCGGGTGGGGAACCGGGCCCCTCAGCGCTCGGGGTCGACTGCGCGGCGGCGCAGAGCGAAGGCGAGCGCCTGCTCGGCCGATTCGAGAAGTGCGGGGTCGCCGGAGAGTCGCATCGAGACCGCGATGCGGAAATCGTCGATCGCGTCGTCGACGCGACCAGCTGCCAGGAGCGCCTTTCCCCGGTGCTGTCGCATCGTGGCCTCCAGCGGGGTTCCGGCGGTCTCCGCGACGAGGCGATCGTAGACGTCCGCGGCCTCGCCGGGTGCGCCGAGTTCGCGCAGGCAGTCGGCTCTGAGCGCGCGGGTGCGCAGCGTTGGGGGATGGTCGTCGAGCATGCGCAGAGCTGCGGCAGGTTCATCGGACCACAGTCGCTCGAGGACCGGACACAACGGATCCTCGGCGAGTCCCGCCCGGAACGCCTGCAGGTCGACGATCGCCGGTCGCAGATCGCTGCCCCGCAGGATCCACCCCTGACCGCCGACGACGTTTGCGATCTCCGTCGGCGGCGCTTCGCTCTCAGGCGGTTGCTCTGCCATCTCCGACATCGCGTTCACCCCTCGAGGACGGACCAGTTCTCCCTGGTCAGGGTGACGGCGAGGTCGTGGTCGCCGGCGCGGATCGCGGCGAGGATCTCGATGTGCTGCTCCGGCGAGGCCGACCCCTTCTCCGAATCGAAGTGGAGGTATTCCGCACGGCGCAGCGTCGCGGTGACGACCTCGAGATGGTCGAGGATGAGCGGGTTGCCGCTGCGCGTGAGCGCCACCGCGTGGAAGTCGTCGTCGGCGGCGATGGCGGCCTCGCTGTCCGCGGCCTCGAGCGCGGCCTGGAGGCGTGCGTTCGCCTCATCCATCTCGGCGACGTCGTCGGCGTCGAGGTGCGGCAGTGCGAGCTTCATCCCCAGCGCATGGAGTTCGGCGGCGACCTGGCGGGCGTTGATGATCGCCGCAGGGTTCTCCGGGGCAACGCGGGTCATCTTCCCCGGCTCCGCGACGACGAGGCCGGCCTGGGCGAGGCGTTGCAGGGCCTCGCGCACCGGGGTGCGGGAGACCCGCAGCCACGACCCGAGCTCCTGATCGCGCAGCTGCTCTCCCGGTGCGAGCTGACCGCGGATGATGGCATCGCGTATCGACCGGTAGACGTCGTCGCGCAGCAGCGTCCGGTGCGGGATCGGTGACGCCTCGGGTATCGGCACGGCTGCTCTCCCTGTCTATGCGGTGACGGTTGGTCTGTACGGTGACAGCTGATCTGTGCGGTGACGGCTGGTTGGCCAGCCCCTGTGAATCCTGACATGTGGGATGGTCGGTTGCTCCTCATTGTAGCGACGCTCGGAATGCAATATATTGCATATCGTGAGGTGGGTCTCAACGACGAGGCCCATCCACCACTGCCCGTGACCCGACCGCCCGTGACCTGACCGACAGCGACACAGTCCCATCACCGCCCCCAGAGACGAGGACGCCATGGCCATCACCGACTTCGAGCGCTACCCCCTGACCTTCGGCCCGAGCCCCGTGCACGAGCTGCGCCGACTGAGCGACCACCTCGGCGGGGCGACGATCTGGGCGAAGCGCGAAGACGTCAACTCGGGTCTCGCGTTCGGCGGGAACAAGACCCGCAAACTCGAGTACATCGTCCCCGACATCCTCGCCTCGGGCGCGGACACCCTCGTCTCGATCGGCGGCTACCAGTCCAACCACACCCGCCAGGTCGCCGCCGTCGCCGCGCACCTCGGACTGAAGTCCCGCCTCGTCCAGGAGCGCTGGGTCGACTGGGACGACGCGGTCAACGACCGGGTCGGCAACATCGAGATCTCACGGATCATCGGCGCCGACGTCCGCCTCGACGACTCCGGTTTCGACATCGGCATCCGCTCGAGCTGGGAGGACGCGATCGCCGAGGTGGAGGCCGCCGGCGGCACCCCGTACCCGATCCCGGCCGGGGCCTCCGAGCATCCCCTCGGCGGACTCGGGTTCGCGAACTGGGCGTACGAGGTCGCCGGACAGGAGGCCGAGCTCGGGGTCTTCTTCGACACCATCGTCGTCTGCACGGTCACCGGATCGACGCACGCCGGCATGATCGCCGGCTTCGCCGCCCTCGAAGCCGCCGGGGGCCGGCCCCGGACGATCATCGGCATCGACGCCTCGGCGACGCTGGACAAGACCCGCGAGCAGGTCACGCGGATCGCGAACCGCACCGCCGACCTCATCGGGCTCGGCCGCGAGATCACGCCCGCCGAGGTCGACATCCGCTCCGGCTGGCAGGGACCCGCCTACGGCATCCCCGACGAGACGACGGTCGCCGCGATCCGCACGACCGCCGAACTCGAAGGCGTCATCCTCGACCCCGTCTACGAGGGCAAGTCGATGGCCGGACTCATCGACCTCGTCGGGGACGGGACGATCGGCGCGGATTCGACCGTCCTCTACGCCCACCTCGGCGGACAGCTCGCCCTCAACGCGTACAGCTCGATCTTCTCCGAGACTCCGACCCCCGCCACGACCCGCTGATCCCCCTTCTCGAAAGGCACACGACCATGGCCGCGAACGACCAGCAGAGCACCGTGAACACGCCGAGCACCGACCAGCGCGACGCCGACGAACTCCACCAGTTCGAGACGTCGATGCAGGTCAGCCCGCCCGGCACGAACGACAGGCCGCTGACCGCCTCGGCGTCGGGAGAGGACGAGGTCCTCGACGAGATCGCCCAGCGCGTGCTCTGGCTCGCCACCTCGATCATCGACCGCGCCAACCGCGGGCGGGCCAACAGCGACGGCGTCAAGGTCGGCGGACATCAGGCGTCCTCGGCGTCGATGGCCGGCATCATGACCGCACTGTGGTTCACGACGCTGCGCTCTGTCGACCGCGTCTCCGTCAAACCGCACGCCTCCCCGGTCCTCCACGCGATCAACTACCTCCTCGGCGACCTCGACGTCTCCTACCTCGACACCCTGCGCTCCCGCGGCGGCCTCCAGCCGTACCCCTCGCGGACGAAGGACCCCGACACCGTCGACTTCTCGACGGGATCCGTCGGCATCGGCGCGACCGCCCCGATCTGGGCGGCCCTGGCCCACCGGTACGTCTCCGACCGCTTCCCCGACACCCCCTCAGCCGGTCGTTTCTACTCCCTCCTCGGCGACGCGGAGATGGACGAAGGCGCGGTGTGGGAGGCGATCATCGACCCGGAAGTCCGCGCGCTCGGCGAAGTCACGTGGATCGTCGATCTCAACCGCCAGTCCCTCGACCGGGTCATCCCCGACGTCCAGATCCAGCGCCTCCAGGGCATGTTCGCCGCTGCCGGCTGGCAGGTGCTCACGTGTCAGTGGGGGCGCAGGCTCGAGACCGTCTTCGCCGGTGAGGGAGGTGAGGCGCTGCGGCAGCGGCTCGTCTCGATGCCCAACCCCGAGTACCAGCGTCTCCTGCGTGCCCATCCCACCGAAGTCCACGACCGTCTGCTCGCCGGCCTCGCCGAGGCGGACGCCGCCTCCCTGCGCACCGTCACCGACCGCTTCGCCCCCGACGACCTCGCCTCCCTCATCCGCGACCTCGGCGGCCACGACCTCGGCCAGCTCGTCGACACGTTCGACCAGATCGATGACACGCGTCCGACCGTCATCTTCGCCTACACGATCAAGGGTCGTGGCCTCGCGACCGAAGGCCACCCCGGCAACCACGCCGCGCAGCTCACCGAAGACCAGATGCGCGACCTCGCCGCCGCCTCGGGGATGGACCTCGAGAACCCATGGCAGACCTTCGACGCGGACACCCCGGCCGGTCGGCTCTGCGCGGAGACCGCCGAGCGCCTGCGCCGGGAGCCGATCACCACCCATGCCGTCGCCGAGGTGCCCGCGGAGCTCGGGTTCACCCCGAAGGCCGTCGTCTCGACGCAGGCCGCCCTCGGCCGGTTCCTCGCCGATCTCAAGAACGTCGCCCCCGAGGTCGCCCGCCGCGTCGTCACCGTCTCACCCGACGTCGCGACGTCGACCAACCTCGGCGGATGGATCAACAAGACCGGCGTGTGGTCACCGGCCGGACGCGAGGACTGGTTCTCCGACGACCGGGAGCGGGTGCTCAAGTGGCACGAGGACTCGAGCGGCCAGCACATCGAGATGGGCATCGCCGAGATCAACCTCGTCTCCCTCGCCGGTGAGCTCGGCACCACCGGGCAGCGGTGGGGTCAGCCGCTGCTGCCGATCGCGACGATCTACGATCCGTTCATCAACCGCGCACTCGAACCGTGGACGTTCGGGCTCTACGCGGGCGGACGCTCGATCATGGTCGGCACTCCTTCGGGTGTGACCCTCGCCCCCGAAGGCGGCGCGCACCAGTCGTTCAACACTCCGTCGGTCACCCTCGAGATCCCGAAGCTCACCAGCTGGGAGCCGGCGTTCGCGCAGGACCTCGAATGGACGCTGCTCGAAGCGCTGCGCGACCTCGCCGATCCCGACGGCGACTCCGCGTACTTCCGCCTGACGACCCGGCCGGTGGCCCAGGAGCGTGCCGCCGTCCCCACCGATCCGCTCCTGCGGGAGCGCCGCAGGCAGCAGGTCATCGCCGGCGGCTACCGGCTGAGCGACCATCCGGCGAGTGAGGACGCAGTGACGCTCGTCGGCGTCGGGGCGATGATGACCGAGGTCCTCGACGCCGCAGAAAGGCTCGAGAGTCTTGGCATCCGCGCCGGTGTCGTGTGCCTGACCTCGCCGTCGAAGATCTTCCGGGCCATCCAGGAGCGGACCCGGGTGAGTCCGAGCCCGCGCTCAGCCATCGCCGACGAGCTCTTCCCCGCCGCGCACCCGGCACCGCTCGTCACCGTCCTCGACGGTCACCCGCACACGCTGTCGTTCCTCGCCGGCATCCGCGGAGACCGGACGCGCAACCTCGGCGTCAGCGACTTCGGGCAGGCCTCCTCGGTCTCCGAGGCCCACGAGATCCACGGCATCGACACGGTCTCGATCGTCTCGAATGCCCTCGACCTGCTCGGGAGGTGAGCGTCACCGGCGCCGAGGTGGGTCCCCCGCCTCGGCGGGTGCGGACCCCTGGTTCGGCAGGTGCGGGGGTCCTCGAACCGGCCTGCCGAAACCGTGACAGCCGTAGTCCTCACCTACGGAATCCGTCGATTGATGCGCGGAATCCGCACAACCTCGGCGGGGGCATCGGGAGGCTCGGAGTGCTGATGATACCCCCAGGTTCCGGCACTTGTTGCTCAGGTCACGTGTTGATAGCGTGAGAGTCAGGCATACGCGATCCGTCGATTCGGGCGGCGTCGCAGTAGGCAACCGCTTCCCTGGAATCACCCAGGGTGCCATGAGTCAAAGGAGTCTGGAATGAGCAGTTCAGTCAGCGCCGCGACCGGCTACCGGGTCGAGAACCCGGCCACGGGCGAGATCGTCGAGCGGTTCGACACCGCCACCGACGAGCAGATCGGTCAGGTCATCGACGAAGCTCAGGCTGCTTACCTGAAGTGGCGTGAGAAGAGCATCGAGGATCGTGCCGCGATCGTCAACAAGGTCGCAGCCCTCTTCGGTGAGCGCAAGGAAGAGCTCGCGAAGATCATCGCCGAGGAGATGGGCAAGCCCATCCCCGAGGGCATCGAGGAAGCCGAGTTCTGCGAGGCGATCTTCAACTACTACGCCGACAACGGACCCGAGTTCTCCAAGGACGAGGAGATCAAGTCCTTCTCCGGCGGCAAGGCCTACATCCAGCGCCGTCCCGTCGGCGTGATTCTTGGCATCATGCCGTGGAACTTCCCGTACTACCAGGTGGCCCGCTTCGCCGCGCCGAACCTCGTGCTCGGCAACACGATCATCCTCAAGCACGCTGAGATCTGCCCGCGTTCGGCGGCCGCGATCCAGCAGATCATGGATGACGCCGGTGTGCCCAAGGGCGTGTACAACAACGTCTACGCCTCGCACGACCAGATCGAGACGATCATCGCCGATCGCCGCGTCCAAGGTGTCTCGCTCACCGGCTCCGAGCGTGCCGGGTCGATCGTCGGCGCACTCGCCGGCAAGTACCTCAAGAAGGCCGTGCTCGAGCTCGGCGGATCCGATCCGTACATCATCCTCGACACCGACAACCTCGACGAGGCCGTCGACACCGCATGGGGCACCCGCCTGTACAACACCGGCCAGGTCTGCAACGCGAACAAGCGCATGATCGTCATGGACGACATCTACGACGACTTCGTCGCCGGGATCACCGAGCGCGCGAAGTCCTCGGAGAAGTCGAACCCGTCCGAGCCCGTCGAAGGCGGATACTCGCCCCTGTCCTCGCGGTCTGCCGCGGAGAACCTCCGCAAGCAGCTCGAGCGCGCGGTCGAGCAGGGCGCCACCCTCGTCGGCGGCGAACTCGCCGACGACGGTTCGGCCTACATCACCCCGGCCGTGCTCACCGGCGTGACTTCGGACATGGATGCGTTCCGCGAGGAGCTCTTCGGACCCGTGGCCACGGTCTACAAGGTCTCGAGCGACGACGAGGCCCTCGAACTCGCCAACGACACGGACTTCGGCCTCGGCGGTGCCGTGTTCTCGAAGGACGAGGCGCGTGCGGCGAAGATCGCCCAGCAGCTCGACGTCGGCATGTCGAACGTCAACACCCCTGCCGGTGAGGGCGCGGAGATCCCGTTCGGCGGCACGAAGCGCTCGGGCTTCGGCCGCGAGCTCGGCCCCTACGGCATGGACGAGTTCGTCAACAAGCGCATGTACTACGTCGCCGAGTGACACCCTGACCGGGGTGCGCCGCTGAGCAGTGCTTGTCGCTGACTCAGACGGCGGGGCACGGTCGGTCGGTTGCACGTTCGGTTGCACGTGAGCGGGCGTCGCGTCCGGTGCGGGAGAGTCCTCCCGGGCTGGGTGCGGCGCCCGCTTCGCGTGCCCGGGCTCGTCTCACGGGCGCGCCCGGTGGCCCCGCGCACGCCACTGCGCCCCCTGCCGTGCCCCCTGCCGCGCCCCCGAGGAGGATCCGGTTCGATTTTGGTGCCAGATTCGAACCGGATCCTCCTCGGGAAGCGCAGCGCCGGCGTCCGACGCACCGACGTGCGACGGCTGCGGTGACGACCACCTCGGCGGGGATCATGTTCAGCCACTGCGCAACCTTCGCCGTCTAGACTGCGGAGTATGACGGAAGAGTGGACATCGCGGTGGCACATCACCGGGAAGAACGAGGTCATCCGGCAGTGGTCGCACGAGGACGGTCAGCAGGCGTATCGCCGCTACCAGACGACCAGCCGACCCTCACTGCAGAACCTCATCACCCTCGATGAGCACATCGGACGCTTCGACAGCCTGTGGAGCCGGATGTCGATCGTCTTCGTCGCACTCGGAGTGCTCGCGACCCTTGGGGTCGTCCTCGGCCTCTTCGGCCTCCCGATGTACGGAGTCGCGAACTCGGTGTCCCTGACCGTCGGGATCACCTCGGTGGCGATCATCGTCCTCATCCCCATCGTCGCGATCTTCATCATGCGGCGCCTGCGCACCGAGGTCACCCGCCTCTACGCCGAGGCCGGCATCCCCGACGCGACGGGCACCGTCATCCCCGTCGCCGAGGGCGAAGTCCTCGTCGCCCGCTCCGGCATCGAGACGAGCGAACCGGTCGCCGCCAAGGCTCCCTGATGCCCATCACCGAGGCGGTCCTCGAGACCGCCCGGACCCACCCCGACCGACCCGCGATCGTCGGTGAGGATGCCCGCCTCAGCTACGCCGGGCTCGTCGCCGACTCCCGCAGCCTCGCCGCCGCCGTAGACGCCCTCCACCGCGCTCAGTCGCACCCGCCGCGCCCGGCCCCGGAGACTGCGGGCATCCCGATCACCGCGGTGAGCCTCGCCTCGGCGTTCACGACCGCCCGCATCGTCGCCGGGCTCGCCGGCTTCCGCGCCGTCTCGGCGACGATCGACCCTCGATGGCCGCTGAACCACCAGGTAGGCGTCATCACCGCGACCGGCATCGGGCTCGTCATCAGCGATTCCCCGTCCCTCGCCGAGGCGCTCGCCGGCTCCGGCTGGACCGGCACCGTCGTCACCGCCGCCGAACTCGCCGCCGAGCAGGAGCGCCGCTGCGACCGTGCTCATGCCCTGGGTCCCGATCTCCCGTCGCCGTCCGTCCGCGGCCCCGACGAGGCGTTCCTCATGCTCTTCTCCTCCGGCACGACGAGCGACCCCAAGGCGTTCCTCAAGACCCGCGAGCAGTACCGCGCCAACGTCGCCGTCTCCTCGGCGCACCTCGAACCCCTGCCCGGCGTCGTCACGCTCGCCCCCGGCCCCGTCTCCTACAGCCTCACCCTCTATGCCGTCATCGAGAGCCTCGCGACCGGCGGGACGATCCACGTCGCCGACGAGTTCGCACCGCTTCCCCTCGGACGCCGCATCGCCGAGGAGTCCGTCACCCGGATCGTCGCCGTTCCCGCTGTCGTCGCGGCCCTCGCCGAGGCGGCCGACCGTGATCCCGACCGCTTCGTAGGTCTCGACCTCGTCGTCACCGGGGGAGCGAACCTCCCCGCAGCCATCCGCGACCGCCTCGCCGAGGTGCTCCTGGACACCCGGCTCATCAGCTACTACGGTGCCGCGGAGATCGGATTCATCGGCGACAGCCGGGACGGCGACGGGACGTGGATCGAGATCTACCCGACGATCGCCGCAGAGATCCGCGACGAGACCGGCGACCCCGTGCCCGAGGGCGAGCTCGGCACCCTGTGGATCCTCGCCGCCGCATGCTCCGACGGCTACCTCGCAGGCACGACCGACGCCGTCCTGCGCGGACCCGACGGCTGGGCGAGCGTCGACGACCAGGGTCGCATGGTCGACGGTCGCCTCCAGCTCGCCGGACGCGCCGGCGACATCGCCGTCACCGGCGGACACAAGGTCGCCCTCCCCGAGGTCGAACGGGCCTTCGCGACCCTGCCGCGCCTCGGCGAGGCTGTCGCGATCGCTCTGCCCGACTCCACGCTCGGCAGCCTCCTCGCCCTCGTCGTCGAAGACGCGGGTGTCGTCGACGACGGCGACACCGGCGCCGACAAGCTCGGCGCCGGGGACCACGGTCCCGAGCACCCCGACAAGTCGGCCCTGCTCGCCCACGCCCGGTCACATCTCGCACCGCAGTTCGTCCCGCGTCGGTTCTACGCACTGCCCCGGCTGCCGCGGACCGTCGGCGGGAAGATCCGACGCACCGAGACCGTTGACCTCATCGTGAGCGGAGAGGGAACGAGACTGTGAACCGCGTCGTCATCACCGGCATAGGTGCGATCACCCCGAGCGGGCTCGACGCCGGCGCACTGTGGGAATCGGTGCGCGAAGGACGCAGCGCCATCGACGTCCTCGACGGGGAGCAGTTCGCCGACCTCGCCGTACGCATCGGCGGCCGGATCAGGGACTTCGACGCCGAGGCGGTCTTACCCCGAGCGCTCGCCCGCAGGCTCAGCCCCGTCCAGCATTGGGCGATCGCCGCCGCCGACGAAGCCCTCACCCAGGCGGGCATCCCCACCCCGTCCGAGGACCTGCCGTGGGAACGCCGCCGAGTCGCCGTCATCGCCGCCACGGGATCGGGTCCTGTCGACGCAATGCAGGAGGCCACCCGCGCCCTCGAGACATCGGGGCCGCGCGGGGTCCCGCTCACCCTCGCCATCCACGGCGCCCCCGACTCCGCGGCCGCGCTCATCAGCCAGCGACACGACCTCCGGGGTCCCGCACAGGGAGTCTCGGCCACATGCGCGTCCGGGGCGATCGGCCTCGGCGAGGGGCTGCGCCGCATCCGCCACGGCTACGCCGAGGCCGTGCTCGTCGTCGGCATGGAGGACTGCCTCGGGCCGGTCAACCTCGCCTCGAACGCGAATATGCGGGCACTCGCCGCAGGCTTCGAGGACGACCCCACCGCCGCGAGCCGACCCTTCGACACCGCCCGGAACGGCTTCGTCATGAGCCAGGGCGCCGGGGCGATCCTCCTCGAATCCGCCGACTCCGCCGCCGCGCGAGGCGCCGAGGTGATGGCCGAACTCGCCGGGTTCGGTGCCGCGAGCGACGCCCACCACCCGACGAACCCGCATCCCGAGGGCAGGGGTGCCGCCGCTGCCGTGCGCGAGGCCCTCGCCGACGCCGGCCTCGACCCCGCCGACATCGACCACATCAACGCCCACGCCACCGGCACCCCGGCCGGCGACAGGGCGGAACTCGCCGCCTTCGAGTCAGCCCTCGGACAGGCGGCCCACCGGATCCCGATGAGCGCGACGAAGTCGAGCACCGGCCACCTCCTCGGCGCCTCCGGGATCGTCGAGGCGATCATCGCGGTGATGACCCTGCGCGACCTGATCCTGCCGCCGACGCTCAACCTCGAGACCCCCGAGTTCCCCGACTGGGACATCGTCGCAGGCCGGGCCCGGAAGATCGCTGACGGCAGAATCAACAGCGTCCTCTCGACGTCGTTCGGCTTCGGCGGGCACAACGGCGCGATCATCCTGCGGAACCCCGAGCGGCCGGCTCGGCAGCGCCCCGTGAGCACAGAGCACCCCACAGAGGAGAATCGATGAGCGACCGTGAGACCCGCATCGCCGAACTCGGCGATCGGTACCTTCCCGACGATGCGCTCGAGCGCTTCCGCGAGCGCGCGGCCGTCTACGACCGGGAGAACACGTTCTTCGACGAGGACCTCGAGGAGCTGCGCGCCCTCGGCTACCTCACGCTCTTCGTCCCCGAATCCCACGGCGGTCCCGGGCTCAGTCTTTTCGAGGTCGCCCGCCTCCAGCAGCGCCTCGCCGCGGCGGCCCCGGCGACGGCACTGGCGGTCAATATGCACCTCATGACCACGGGTGTGGCCACAGCGCTCGCCGACCGCGGGGATGACTCCCTGACCTGGGTCTTCGACGAGACCATGGCCGGGGAGATCTTCGCCTTCGGCATCTCGGAGCCCGGCAACGACTGGGTCCTCCAAGGCTCGACCACCGAGGCGGTGCCGACACCCGACGGCGGATACGAGCTCACCGGCGTGAAGATCTTCACCTCGCTCTCCCCGGTGTGGACTCGGCTCATCGTCCACGGTGCGATCACCCCGGACGACGACGGGATCGCCGGCCCCGACGCGGACGCCCCCGCCGAAGGGGAGCTCGTCTACGGCTTCATCGACCGCAGGGCCCCGGGGATCACGGTCTCCGACCAGTGGGACGTCCTCGGGATGCGGGCCTCACAATCGCGGGCGACGATCCTCGACCACGTGCCGATGCGCCCCGACCGCGTCTCCCGCATCATCCCGGCCGGCCGTCACCCGGACCTCCTCACCTTCGCGATCACGAGCAACTTCCAGCTCCTCATCGCCGCCGTCTACGCCGGGGTCGCCGCCCGCGCCCTCGAGATCGGGGCGGCGGCGCTGAAGAAGCGGAGGTCGGCGAAGGCGGGAACGTCCTTCGCCGAGGTGCCCGAGACCCGTGCCCGGCTCGCCGACGCCCACCTCGACTACCAGGCCGTGCCCGCGATGATCGACGCGTACGCCCGGGACTTCGACGACCTCGTCGACCACGGTGCAGGGTGGCCGCTGCGTCTCGTGGCCGCCCGGATCACGGCCGCCGAGGTGGCCCGCTCGGCGGCGGAGATCGCCTTGATGAGCACCGGCGGCAGCGGCTTCGACAACGCGCATGAGGCCTCCCGCCTCTACCGGGATGCGACCGCGGGTCTCTTCCACCCGCCGAGCGCCGATGCCGCGCGCCCGATGTACGCAGCCGCTCTCCTCGACGACTGAGGCATCCTCGACATCTGAGGCCTCCTCGATCTCCAGGTCGACCGCCGACGTCGATCCTCTCTGGCAGCCCTCTGTGCACTTCCGATGTGTCCGCGGAAACATATTGACGTATAAACATACGTGCATACGATGGAACTATGGACACGGCAGCACGCAAGGACGGGACACCGACGACCACTCGATCGAAGGATGACGGACACGGTCACGGTCGCCTCGGCGGGCCCGCCTGGGAACTCGGGTTCGCGATCACCTCCGGTGTCACGTACATCGCCGGGGCGATCTTCGAGTACTTCGTCCCCGGGGCACCTCTGACGCAGATCGCCATCCCCCTCTTCCTCGCCACGTACTTCTTCGGCGGGTTCTTCACCTTCGCGACCGCGATCAACTCCGTGCGACACGGCCGGTTCGAGGTCGACTTCCTCATGCTCGTCGCCGCGATCGGTGCCGCAAGCGTCGGTCGCTTCGCCGAGGGCGCCGTCCTCCTCTTCCTCTTCTCGCTCGGGCATGCGCTCGAGGAGTATGCGATGGGCCGAGCGAAGAAGTCGATCGAAGCGCTCGCCGAACTGGCCCCGGCCACAGCGCTGGTCCGCGTCGGCGACGACGTCGTCGAGCGGCCCACAGAGGACCTCGTGATCGGCGATGTCGTCGTCGTCCGACCTCATGCCCGGATCCCCGCGGACGGCTTCGTCGCCGTCGGCACTTCGGCCGTCGACCAGGCGGCGATCACCGGTGAGAGCATTCCCGCCGAGAAGTCGCCGGTCGCCGACCCCGGCGACGCCCTCGACAACCCGGGTCGGATCGACACGGCCTCGCGGGTCTTCGCCGGCACCGTCAACGGCTCGGGCTCCCTCGACATCGTCGTCCTCGCTGTGGCCGCCGATTCGACGCTCTCCCACGTCGTCACGATGGTCCGCGAGGCCGACGACACGAAGAGCGCGACCCAGCGATTCATCGACCGGTTCCAGCGCTGGTACGTGCCCGCGGTCATCGCGCTCGTCGTCGCCGTCCTCGCCTTCGGGTGGCTCTTCCTCGACGAATCGTTCGCCGACAGCTTCTACCGGGCGATGCTCGTCCTCGTCGCCGCGAGCCCTTGTGCGCTCGCGATCGCCACTCCCGCCGCCGTGCTCTCGGGTGTCGCCCGGGCGGCCCGCGCGGGCCTGCTCATCAAGGGCGGCGGACCGCTGGAGACGCTCGGCAAGGTGCGCTCGATCGCCTTCGACAAGACCGGCACCCTGACGTGGGGTCTGCCCCGGCTCACCGACATCCGACCCGCCGAGGGCGTCGACGCCGCCGAACTCTCCCGCGTCGCGCTCGCCCTCGAATCCTCCGTCGACCACCCCCTGGCCACGGCGATCGTCGCCGGCCTCGAACCCCGGATTCCGGCCGCGGATCGCCTCGAGGCCGGCGACGTCGAATCGGTCACGGGACAGGGTGTGACCGCAATGATCGCGGGCGAACCGGCGGAACTCGGCAGCCTGCGGATGTTCGCCGGCGACCTCACCCCGGAGATCGACGGTCTCGTCACTCAGCTGCAGGACGAGGGACGGACGATCATGGTCGTGCGGTGGGGCGGACGGTTCCTCGGCGCCCTCGGCGTCATGGACGCCCCCCGATCCGAGGCGAAGGCCGTCATCAGCTCACTGCGGACCTCCGGCGTCGACGAGCTCGTGATGATCTCCGGGGACAACCAGCGCGTCGCGGATGCGATCGGCTCCGAGGTCGGTGTCGACACCGCCGCCGGCGACCTCATGCCCGAGGACAAGGTGTCGACGATCCGCCGCCTCGCCTCGCAGGGCGACACCGCGATGGTCGGCGACGGCGTCAACGACGCACCGGCGATGGCCAACGCCTCGGTGGGCGTGGCCATGGGCGCGGCGAGCTCCGCGGTGGCGCTCGAGACCGCCGACGTGGCGCTGATGAGCGACGACATCGGCAAGGTCCCGTTCCTCATCCGGCTCAGCCGGGCCTCCTCGGCGATCATCCGGCAGAACCTCATCGCCTCCCTCGTCATCGTCGCCTTCCTCGTTCCCGCAAGCCTGCTCGGCCTGCAGATGGGGCCGGTCGTCTTCATCCATGAGGGTTCGACCTTCCTCGTCGTGCTCAATGCACTGCGGCTGCTGCGCTTCGGCAACGGCGACGAGCACTCGGGCATCGCTCACGAGGCCAGGCCCGAGTAGACCGGCTCTCCCCTCGAAGCCGGCCGATCCCCGGTTCGGTCCGCGCACAGCCCGACAGCTGTGCGCGGACCGAACGCTGTGCGGGAAGGACGCCCGGCGCGAATCGAGGACGCGCAGTGTCGATTTCTCGTTCGGGAATCGACACCGCGCGTCCTCAACGCGCGTCCGGGGTGGGTGCTCAGACCTCCGGGAGGAGGGAGATCGGGTTCTCGATGCAGTCGGCGACGAAGGTGAGGAACTCGCTCGGCTCCGCACCGTCGCATGCGCGATGGTCGAAGACGAAGCTCAGGTACATCACCTTGCGGACGGTGAGCTCGCCGTCGACGACCCACGGCCGGTCCTTGATCCGGCCGAGGCCGAGCATGGCGACCTCGGGCAGGTTGATGATCGGTGCCGACCCGTCGACGCCGAACACCCCGTAATTGTTGAGCGTGAACGTGCCGCCGGAGAGCTCCGAGGCCGCGAACTTGCCGGTCGACGCCTTGCCGACGGTGTCGACGATCGAGTCGCGCAGCTGCCGCAGATTCATCTCGCCGGCTCCGTGGACGACGGGAACCATGAGCCCGCGCGGGGTCTGCGCGGCGAGCCCGAGGTTGATGTCGCCGTGGGTGACGATCTCGTTCGCCGCCGTGTCGATCGACGAGTTGAGGATCGGGTACTGCTTGAGCCCGGCGATGACGAACCGCGCGACGAGTGCGAGCAGCGAGTACTTCTCACCCGTGCGCGCCTCGAGGGCCTTCTTCGTCCGCAGCAGCTCGGTGGCGTCGACGTCGAGCCAGATCGTCGCCTCGGGAATCTCATTCCGCGACTGCGTGAGCCTCTCCGACACGACCTTCCGCAGACCCGTGATCGGAGTCCGGGTGTCACGGTCGGTGCTTTCGACCGTCGAAGCCGTCGCCGAGGCGGCCGGCTGTCCGGCGGTGCTGCTGGTGAGGTCGGTGGTCGTGCCGGTCTCGATCGCCGCGAGGACATCGGCCCTCGTCACGACTCCGCCGGGACCCGTGCCCGTGAGGTGCTTCGCGCTCAGCCCATGCTCCTGGGCGAGGCGGCGCACGATCGGCGAGGTGACCGGCGAGGTTGTGGGCGACGACGGTGCTGCCGGTGCAGCGGGCTGGGCGGCTGCGGATGCGGACTGTGCCGGGGCGGCCTTCGCCGCCGCCGGCTGTGTCGCTGTCGGCTGGGCGGGCGTCGTAGCCGTTTCCGGGGCAGTCGCCGCAGCGCTGATGTTTCCAGCATTGCTGGTCTCAGCACTGCTGCCGCTCCCGGCACTGCGCTTGCCGCCGAACGTCCGCTTCTTGCCCGAGCGGGCCTTGGGCTCCGAAGCGCCGTAGCCGATGAGGTTCGCACCGCCGCCTTCGACGCCGACGGGATCCTCAGCATCATCGGCGGCCGGCGGCTCGGTCGGATCCTCCTCGGCGCCGGTGCCTGCAACGGCAGCCGCGTCACCCGGGTCGGCGGGCGAACCTCCGGCCTCAGCCCCCGCCTCGGCGACGGAGAGCAGAGCCTGCCCGGCCTCGACCGTGTCTCCGGCCTCGGCATGGAGGGCGACGACCGTGCCCGCGAAGGGGCAGGGGAGTTCGACGACGCTCTTGGCCGACTCGACCTCGACGACCATCTGGTCGACGTGGACGGTGTCGCCGACGGCGACCTTCCAGCTGATGAGCTCCGCCTCGGTGAGGCCCTCTCCCAGGTCAGGGAGGATGAAGTCGCGGGCACCCGCGCTCGTCACGGCACTCATCACAGATCCCAATCCCACGATTCGAGGGCGTCGAGAACGCGTTCGGCGGTCGGCAAGTAGTACTCCTCGAGCTTGGGGGACGGGTAGGGGACGTCGAAGCCGGTGACCCGGAGGATCGGGGCGGCGAGGTAGGTGAAGTTGCGTTCGGTGACCCGAGCGGCCACCTCGGCGCCGTATCCGCCGAATTGGGCGGCCTCGTGGATGACGGCGGCGCGGCCGGTCTTGCGGACCGAGGCGGACACGGTCTCATCGTCGAACGGGGAGAGTGTGCGCAGGTCGATGACCTCGATGGACAGGCCGTGCTCGGCTCCCGCCTCGGCGGCCTCGAGGGCCGTGCGCACGGTCGGACCGTACGCGAGGAGGGTGGCGTCGGTGCCCTCGCGGATCACCTCGGCGCGGTTCATCGGGGCCGTGGTCACCGGGAGGCTGAGCTTGTCCTTCATCCAGTACCGGGACTTCGGCTCCATGAAGATCACGGGATCGTCGGAGGCGATCGACTCGCGCAGCAGCGAGTAGGCATCGGCCGGGTTCGACGGGGTGACGACGGTCAGCCCCGGCGTCGACGTCCAGTACGCCTCGGAGGAGTCCGAATGGTGTTCGACGCCGCCGATGTCGCCGGCGTAGGGGATGCGGATGGTGATGGGCAGGCTGATGCGGCCCTTCGTCCGGTTCCGCATCTTCGCGATGTGGGAGACGATCTGCTCGAACGCGGGGTAGGCGTACGCGTCGAACTGCATCTCGATGACCGGGCGCATGCCCGCCATCGCCATGCCGATCGCGGTTCCGGCGATGCCGGACTCGGCGAGCGGGGAGTCCCAGACGCGCTCGGGTCCGAACTCCTTCCGCAGGCCTTCGGTGACGCGGAAGACCCCGCCGAGGCGGCCGACGTCCTCGCCGTAGACGACGACGTTCTCGTCCTCGGCCAGGGAATCGCGCAGGGCCTGGTTGAGCGCCTTCGTCATCGTCACCGAGGTCGGTGCCGGAGTCGTGTCCTCGGTCGTCGGTGCGTCCGTCGTCGCGGTCATGCGCGGGCACCTGCGAGTTCGGCTTCACACTGGGCCTGCTGCTCGCGCAGTGCGGGGCGCGGGTTCGCGTAGACGTAGGCGAAGAGCTCGGTCGGGTCGATCTCGGCCTCGGTGTTCATCGCGTCGCGCACCGATGCGGCGAGGGTCTCAGCCTCGTCGGCGACTGTCGCCACGGCCTCGTCGTCGAGGACTCCGCGGGCGCGGAGGAACGCCTCGAGGCGCGTGATCGGGTCGAACTGCTTCCAATGCTCGACCTCCTCGGAGTCGCGGTACTTCGTCGGATCGTCGGAGTTCGTGTGCGACTCCATCCGGTAGGTGAGGCACTCGATGAGGGTCGGGCCGTCGCCTTCGCGTCCGCGCTCGAGGGCCGCAGAGACGGCGGCGAAGACCGCGGCGACGTCGTTGCCGTCGACGCGGATGCCCGGCATCCCGTAGCCGGCCGCGCGGTCGGCGAGCATCGTCGCATTCGACTGCTCGCGCAGCGGGGTCGAGATCGCGTACTGGTTGTTCTGGAGGACGAAGACGGTCGGGGTCTGCCACACCGAGGCGAAGTTGAAGGCCTCGTGGGTGTCGCCCTCGCTGCTCGCGCCGTCGCCGAGGAAGGTGAGCGTGCACGCCTCCCGGCCCTTGAGCTTCGACGCCATCGCGAAACCGGCGGCGTGGAGGGTCTGGGTGGCCAGCGGTGTCGCCGCTGGTGAGGTGTGGTACTCCTGCGGGTCGAAGCCACAGTGCCAGTCGCCGCGGAAGGCCGCGAGGATCTCTCCGACGGGCACACCGCGGGTGAGCAGCGCGGCCGAGTCGCGGTAGGTGGGGAAGAGCCAGTCGCCCGGTGCGAGCGCGGTCGTCGCCCCCACCTCGCACGCCTCCTGTCCGGCGGCGGACGGGTACGTGGCCAGGCGTCCCTGCCTGGTCAGGTGGGTCACCTGGGCCTCGAAGCGGCGCACGAGGACCATCTGCCGGTAGAGGCCGGCCAGCGTCCGGTCGCTCGGGATCTCGAGGCCGTCGGTGTCGGTGTCGGTGGGCTGTCCGTCGGGGCCGATGAAGCTGATGGGCTGCAGCTGCGGCAGCGAGCGGCCGGTGGTGGGAACGTCGATGGTCATACCCTCATGATGACGTGAGCCGCATCACCGATCCAGGCTCTGAGATCGGTCACGGACGGGGGTGCCGATCGTGTCGGCAAAGGTGGACGTTGTGAGCGATCGGAGGCGGTCTCGGTGGACGTTTGGCACCGGGGTTTCGAGGGTGCGGGAGGGGCTCTCGGGCGCCGCTCAGATCTCGCCCCAGCGGTAACCTCGAGCGGTGAACGCCGCGGCGACCCGGTCCTTCTTCCCTTCGACACTGCCATGGAACGCCTGATGCCCGCCGGCGGTGAGGATCGTCAGCTTGCCGCCGTCGAAGTAGGCGGTCGAGAACGACTCCCGCGAGATCCGCACCGGATGGCCGTTGCGTGTGTCCACCGTGATCGCGTCGTCGTCGATGCGCAGCCGCGGCACCGAGGCGGAGATGACGAGGGCGGCGACGGCCCCGAGCACGGCGCCGACGAACGGCCGGGCGATGACCACCCACTGCTCGTCGAATCCGCTGAGCTTCTCGATGGCATCGCCGAAGGGGATGGGGAAGCGTGCCGCGACGGAACCGAGCGCGGGGAGGAAGAAGCCGAGCGCGATGCCTGCCGCCACGCAGACGAGACCGATGATGACGGCGTCCGATCGTTTGAGCTCGAAGACCTCCGATTCGCCGCGGACGTGTCCGGAGTCGGCGTCTGGCGTGGTGGGCATCGTTCCTCCCTGGTCTGGGTCTGCGTTCTGGGCGCGGTCCGAGCGCGTCAGCTCGCGTACTGGAACATAAGTGTACCAAAGTGGAACAATGATGTTCCACTAGGGAAGGGTGGGGGAATGGCCGGTTGATGGTGCAGGCGGAGGGTCGACGCCGGACGGAGTCGATCCGCGCGCGGTGATCGGCGAGGATGGGAAGGCGCGCATGAGTGCGAACGACGACGGAAGGTGCATATGGCCAAGGGAATGGGGCGGCTGGGCAGGACGGCCCTCATCGACGGGGCGCTGCCGCTGCTCGCGGCCGATTCGACCGCGTCGATGGCCGACCTCGCCGATGGTCTCGGTGTCGGACGGACTACCCTGTATCGGCACTTCGGGGATCGCGAGGCGATGATCGCCGAGGTGGCCCGCCTCGGTGCGCGGATGTTCGGGGACGCGTTCCTCAGCGCCCGTCCCGAGGTCGGAACCGGGCTCGATGCCGTCGAGCGGATCTGCACCCAGCTCTTCACCGTCCCCGACGTGCTCACCCTCCTCTTCGCGGACAACCCGATCATCACCGACGACACCTTCGCCGAGGTGGCACGCGAACGGGTCGAAGCGGAGCGCGAACGGGCCATGGCGGAGCGTGAACGTGCCGTGGCGGAGCGCGAGCGCAGTGACCGCGCCGAGGCGTCGCCGGGCCCCTCGGGTGCGGAGAGCGACGGCGCCGCAGACGGCCTCGGTCCCGGGGGTGCGACGACCGAGTCCGACGACGACCAGCTTGAGGCGGTCATCGCGCGCGGCCAGGCCGACGGGTCGATCACGGCTGACGTGCCCGTCGGGTGGGCGGCGATGTACGTCTTCCTCACCATCGGCTCCGGGCATCTGTTCTCCGTCAGCGCCGGGATCGCCGATCGCGATGCCCGTGCTCAGGCGCTCGCCCTGACGATTCGTGCGGTCCGGCGCACACTCGAGGCGCCGGGCACCTGAGTCGCCCTGACATCATGCGCCGCCTCGAGAGCGCCCCTCGGGAGCGCCCCTCGCCGCGGGAGTCCCCCGCCGCCAGCGGCTTCGCTGCGATCGGGCGATCGCGGGCGACCGGGATGCAGGTTTCGGCGGGGCCTCCCCGCGAGTCTCAGCGGGGGATTGTGCTCGCCGAATCCTTAGGTTAGGCTGACCTATGAGATATAGGGCACGTTCCTGTTGCCTAAGGCAGTTGACACACCTGCTTGGAGTTGCGGGCCCGATGTCTCACTGTTTCATTCGCCAGGAACCCTCGGAGCCGACGATATGCGCCGCGTTTCCCGACCGATGCAGATGTTGCCGATTCACTGCGCCAGGCGGAGGCGACGGTGGTCGCTCCGAGGGTTTCAGCGCGCTTCAGCCCTGTGCTCCGGGTCTGTGCCCGTCGGCCTCGTCGAGGATGAGCAGCGACCGCGACGATGTGACGCCGGGGACCTCGTGGATCCTGCGGAGGATGACCTGGGAGAGCGCCGTGTTGTCAGGCGCATTGACGGTGACGAGAGCGTCGATGTCACCGCTGACGGCCTGGACCTTCTCGACGAACGGCAGCGCGGCGAGATCGTCGCGCACTTCGGGCCACGGCCGATCGCCGATCCTCACGACGACCACCGCGGTCACGGTCATGCCGAGCGCACTGCGGTCCACCTCGGCGGTGAAGCCCTTGATCGCCCCGGATTCGATGAGCGCAGTGAAGCGTTTGTGGGCGGCTGACCGGGAGATATGGACACGTTCGGCGAGCTGGCGGACGCTCAGGCGCGAGTTCTCGACGAGGGCGGCGACGATGCTGCGGTCGATGTCGTCGAGGTCGAAGGACACGGGGATCTCCTTGGTGCGGGTCGGTGCCCCCATTCTAGGTCGGACGGGGTGCGATCACGGTCGGCCGCCTCGGCGGGGATGCGAGCACCGGGGATTCGACCTACACTTAAGTAAACGTTCGTTAAGTATCATGGCCGCTGTGACCGATCGGACGCCCCGGTGACGCCGATGTGTCCTCCACCACGTAGCATGGGGCGGAGGAACGGTGGGGTCGAGCCGCGACCCCACTGACGGACGGCTGTTTCCCGACTGTAGATTATGGTCGGAGACGACTCGCAGCAGGCCTGACTGCTCGACGGCGGACCTGCGTCATTGATAAGGAGCCACGTTGAAGATCGCTGTGTTGGTCAAAGAGGTCCCGGACACGTACGGGGATCGCAAGCTCGATCTCGAGACCGGTCTGGCGGATCGTGCCGCCTCCGAGGCCGTGCTCGACGAGATCGGCGAACGCGCACTCGAAGTCGCCCTGTCCTATGCCGACAGCCACGACGGCACCGAGATCACCGTCGTCTCGATGGCGCCCTCGGGTGCCACGGCGACGATCCGCAAGGGCCTGGCGATGGGAGCCGGCGACGCCGTGCACATCGCGGATGAGGAACTCCTCGGCGCCGACCTCGGCCTCACCGCCGAAGTCCTCGCCGCAGCCGTGCGCCGAGGCGGCTACGACCTCGTCATCACCGGCAACATCTCCACCGACGGCAATGCCGGCATGCTGCCGGCGATGCTCGCCGAGCATCTCGATCTGCCGCATCTGACGAACCTCTCGGCCGTCGAGATCGCCGACGGCTCCGTCTCGGGCACCCGCGCCGTCGACGGCGGCCAGCAGCAGGTGACCGCCGAGCTGCCCGCCGTCATCTCGATCACCGAGGCGCTGCCCGAGGCCCGGTTCCCCAACTTCAAGGGCATCATGGCCGCGAAGAAGAAGCCGTTCGAGGTCATCGGTCTGGCCGACCTCGACGTCGATGCCGCCGATCAGTCGACGGCGCGCTCGATCATGGTCTCCGTCGCCGAGAAGCCCCCGCGCGAAGCCGGTGAGAAGGTCGTCGACGAAGGCAACGGCGGCGTCGAACTCGCCGAATTCCTCATCAAGAACCGTCTGGCCTAAGGAGAACGCCCATGTCTGAATTCCCCCAGGACACCATCCTCGTCGCCCTGACGGTCGACCCCGAAGGCGCACTCGAGAAGCCGGCCGCCGAACTCCTCGGCGGAGCCGGTGTCATCGGCAGCCCCGTCGCCCTCGTCATCGCGCCCTCCGGCAGCGGTGACGCCGCCGCGGAGACGGCCTCGTCTCTCGGCGCCGTGCAGACCCTCGTCGCCGAGGTGCCCGAAGGCAACACCGCGCTCGGGTCCTTCGCCGTCGACGCTCTCACCGCAGCCGCTGAGCTGACGGCCCCCGATGCCGTCCTCATCCCGAACACGATCGACGGCCGTGACCTCGCCGGTCGCTTCGCCGTGCGCTCGGGATCGGCGCTGTCGGTCGACGCGATCGGCGTCGACCGCGACTCCGAGGGCATCGTCGCCGACCACTCGGTCTACGGCGGCGGCTACACCGCTCAGTCCGCCCCGACCTTCGGTGCCCCGGTCATCACGATCCGCCTCGGCTCGATCGAGAACCGCGGTGAGGCCCAGCCCGCGAACTCGCAGGTCCTCGAGGTCGCCGACTCCGGCAAGCGCGCAGCCCAGGTGACGGCGTTCGAGCCGATCGTCGAGACCTCGTCGCGTCCCGAGCTGCGCGGTGCCCAGAAGGTCGTCTCCGGTGGCCGCGGTGTCGGCTCCGAGGAGTCCTTCGAGCTCGTCGGCGAGTTCGCCGACGTTCTCGGTGCCGCTGTCGGCGCCTCGCGCGCCGCTGTCGACGCCGGCTTCATCGCCCAGTCGCACCAGGTCGGTCAGACCGGTGTGTCCGTGTCCCCGCAGCTCTACGTCGCGCTCGGCATCTCGGGTGCGATCCAGCACAAGGCGGGTATGCAGACCTCGAAGACGATCGTCGCGGTGAACAAGGACGGCGAGGCGCCGATCTTCGACATCGCCGACTACGGCGTCGTCGGTGACCTGTTCAAGGTCGTGCCCCAGGCCGTCGAGACCTTGAAAGCGAAACAGTCCTGATATGTCCACCTTCTCCACCACGCTGCGTGCCGGCCTGCCCCGGGTCTCCGGCGGTGATCCGTGGCCCCCGGAGGGGACCGTCGGTCAGGCCGTCGAATGGGAGTCCCGCGAATGGGTGAGCGCCGAGGGTGCTTCCGGAGCCGCTCCCTCTGCGTCCGAGTCGGCAGTGTCCGATTCGGCTGGGATCGTCGATGAGCCCACCGAGGCGGATGTCATCGAATCCGGTGCCGCCGAGGTGGGTGCCCCGGTGACCTCGGACGATGCCGGTTCGTCGGTCCCTGAGGCTGGCCCCGGCGACGTGTCGGCCGTCGGTGCCGACGATCACGGTGCCGCTGAACCCGGTGCTGAGGATCTCGGTGATTCGGGCCTCGGGATCGAGGATCGCGGAGCCGATGAGTTCGGCGCAGAGCAGGGTGCCGAGTCGTCCGATGGTGTCGCTGTGGCCGGTGCCGGTGCGGCAGTTGGAGGAGGGGTGGCGGCAGCCGTTGCCACCGAAGTCATCGACGTACCGCTTCGCCGCGGTCTGCCGCGCGTGAGCGGAGGAGATTCGTGGCCGCCCGAGGGTGTGGCCTCCGTCCGCGCGAGGTCCTCGGCCGGCAGTCCCGCCGCTGGCTCGGCGCAGCCGGCGGCCGATGGTGCGCCCACGGCCGCGCCTGAGCCGGGCGTGCCCGCAGCCGAAGCGTCGGAGCAGGTCTCGTCAGAGCCAGTTTCGTCGGAGCAGGTCGCTGTCTCCGAATCCGAGGTCGTGTCGAGTGCGAGCGATGTCGATAGCGCGCAGGCCGATGGGGTTGCACAGGATGAAGAGGCGCCGACCGACGTTGTCGCGGCCGAGGCGACACAGCCGGCTGCCGGTGCTGCTGCGGGAGTGGCCGCCGGTGCCGGCGTCGCCGGAGCGGGGATCGCTGCCGCCTCGAGTGGGGGAACTGTGGGCGAGGACGCCTCGGTTCCGCTGCGCCGCGGACTGCCCAGGCAGTCGGGCGGCGACCCGTGGCCGCCGGAAGGTTTCGCTCCCGCCGGTGTGAAGAGCGCCGGCGCACAGGCACCGTCCACTTCGGCAGACGGTGCGTCGGCCGAGACCGGTGCTCCCGCAGAGTCGGGCGCCCCGGCGGCAGCCGCTGGCGCGTCTACGCCGGCTGCTGACTCGGCAGCGGAGCCCGAGACGACTCCCGCCGCTGAGACGAGTGCGACACCTGTTGCGGGCAGTGCTGTCACAGCGGGCGCTGGCGCGGCCGCAACGGCAAGCCGGCCCGCCGGCGCCTCTGAACTCAGCGACGTTCCCCTGCGCCGCGGACTGCCGCGCGCCTCCGGCGGCGACCCCTGGCCGCCCGAAGGCTTCGCGCCGGTCACCGCCGCTGCCTCGACGGCTGTCCCGGTTGCAGAGCCTGCCGCCGAGCAGGCGCCCGCTGCCTCGAGCGAAGCTGCGACAGCCGACACCTCCGCAACCGACACCGCTGCGGCCGGAACCGCCGCTGGGTCTGCCGCCGCCTCGGCGACGGCCGACGATGCCGCAGGCACGGAAGCAGCAGCAGACAAGGACGCGGACGCCGCTGACACGGCCGCGAAGCCGGCGGCACGCTCGGGTCTGCCGAAGACCCGGACGGGGCTGCCGAAGTCGACCGGACCGGACACGGGCAAGCCCGGTGCCAAGCCCGCAGCCCGTACCGGTCTGCCGAAGACTGCAGGCCCGGCTTCGAAGCCGGCCGAGAAGCCCGCTGCGCAGAAGCCTGCGGCGGCGACCTCGGCCGGGACCGCCTCGGCGAAGCAGACCGACGCGAAGCCGACGGAACCCGCGAAGGCATCGGCCGCCTCGGCGGGAACGACGGCGAAGGCATCGACGGCCTCGACCAAGACGGCGGAGAAGCCGAAGACAGCCGAGAAGGCGAAGGCCCAACCGGCACGCGAACCGATCATGATCGGGTCGAAGTCGCTCGGCCAGTGGGGCAAGCTCGTGAGCCTCGGCCTCGGCGGACTCATCGTCGTCGGCGGAATCCTCATCCTCGCCGCGCGCGGCGTCACGACCCTGCCCGGTGTGCCCGAGTTCCTCGAGCGCTATCCGGGCGAGTACCACCTGCCCGACTTCGTCGAGCCGGGATTCCCGGCGTGGGCGCGGTGGACGCACTTCCTCAACCTCTTCTTCATGGTCCTCATCATCCGCACGGGTCTGCAGGTGCGTCACCAGCAGAAGCCGCCGGCGTTCTACACGCCGAAGAAGGGCGGGAAGAAGATCAGCATCAACCTGTGGCTGCACACCAGCCTCGATGTGCTGTGGCTGATCAACGGCGTCGTCTTCGTCGTCCTCCTCTTCGCCTCCGGGCACTGGGCGAGGATCGTGCCCACGAGTTGGGAGGTCTTCCCGAATGCGCTGTCGGCGATGCTTCAGTACGCGACGCTCGAGTGGCCGATGGAAGACGCGTGGGTCAACTACAACGCGCTCCAGCAGCTCATGTACTTCATCGTCGTCTTCATCGCCGCCCCCCTGGCTGCGATCACCGGCGTGCGGATGAGCGAGTGGTGGCCGAAGGACGCGGCGACGCTGAACAAGATCTACCCGGCGCCGCTGGCGCGGGCGATCCACTTCCCGACGATGCTCTTCTTCGTGTTCTTCATCGCCGTCCACGTGTTCCTCGTCTTCGCGACCGGACTGCGGCAGAACCTCGGCTACATGTTCGCCGGGACGAACGTGCTCGGCTGGGCGGGAGTCATCTGGTTCCTCGTGGCGATGGCCGTCGTCGTGGCGGGCTGGTTCGCGGCGAGGCCGCTGCTGCTCGCTCCGATCGCCAACCTCTTCGGGCGCGTCTCGAGCAGGTAGCCCCGGCTCCGTCAGCAGCGGACAGCACACGGCCCGATCGCAGCCCTCTCAGGCTGCGGTCGGGCCGTTGCGATTCACGCAGGTTGCCCGGTCTCGAGTCGCTCAGGCCGGGGTCGTCTGCGATCGGATGGCTCGGGAGGCTGCAGCTGCGGCCGTGCGTTGCGTGCCCTCGCGCTCAGCGACGATGCCCGGCGCTCACCGCGCAGGACTCCGCGTCCAGTTCGTCACCCGGTCGACGAACTCGGCGACGGCGAGCTCGAGCTGACGCAGGCCCGGGTCCTCGAGCGGGAGGTGGCCCGCTCCCTGCAGGCTCACCTCCTCGAACAGTGCGGGGTCGAGGCGGGAGACGACCGGGTCGGAGAGCTCGCGCGGCGACCACCGGTCTGCAGCCGGCTGGGTGAGCAGGACCGGGCAGGCGCGGAAGCGCGCCGGTTCGATCGCAGGGGCGTAGGCGAGGTAGTCCGCAAGGAATCTCAGCGGCATCGCATTCCCCGCCGAGGTGGGGTCGCAGAGGAGGACCTCCATCGCCCCGCGGTCGTTGGCAAGTGCCGACATCTTCGAGGCCAGGCGCATCGGATAGCGCAGACGCCCGAGCGGGGTCCTCGCGAGCGCCGCCATGATTGGTGCGCCGACGCGTGCGGTGGCACGGCTGCGCGCCGTGCGCTCGAGGACCTCCGGGCATCGCTGGTCGAGGAAGGTCATGCCGACGATTCCATGGAGGACGCCCGCGGGGGCTGTCGCCGCGACGTGAAAGGCGAGCATGCCCCCGGCGGAGAGCCCGTAGAGGACGGTCGGCTTCGGATCCCTCGCCTGCTCGGCGCTGAGGAAGTCGACGACGAGTTCGACCCAGTCGGAGTACGACGGCGTGAACCCGGACCTCATCTCGGTCATTCCGAAGCCGAGATTGTCGAGGGAGACGACGTCATACCCGCGGCGCGCCAAAGGAGCGCCGAGGATGAGCGACATCTGGCGCCCGTTCGTCCCGACCCCGTGATGGAGGACGACACGTGCCGAAGCCTCCGGCTGCGAATAGCGGTCGAGATGGATACGGTGGCCGCGCCAGCGCCAGATCTCCTCCTGCGGAGCCGTCGATTCGTCGAGCCGCAGTCGTTCCGGCAGAAACTCCTGGAGATCCTGCCAGGCCTGCTGGTCGCGGTAGAGCGGTGCTGTCATGGATCCTCCTCGCGCAGTCACAGGAACACTATAAGTCAGGAATGACACTCAGTGCCATCATTGTCCTTCGCCTACAATGCTCAGATGAGCACCCCGAACCTCCGTGAGCGCAAGCGCCGACTCATGCAGGCCGAGATCACCGCGATCGCCCTGAGGCTGTTCCGCGAGCGGGGCTATTCCGAGACCACCGTCGACGATCTCGCCGCAGCCTCGGGGATGTCGCGGCGGACGTTCTTCCGCTACTTCCCGTCCAAGGAGGACGTCATCTCGGGCAAGTGGGTGGGGATGGGGGAGGACATGATCGCCCGGCTCCTCGCCCGCCCCGGTGACGAGGATCCGTGGACGTCCGTGCGCGCGTCGATGTCGGGGATCGTCGACCACTACGCCGACCCCGACCGGCGGGCCGACAGCTTCGCCCTCGACGAGGTCATCGACTCCACCCCGTCACTGCGGGCGGCGTTCATCGCGAAGGTCGACATCCTCGCCGAGGCGGTCGCCGCCGTCCTCGGCAAACGCGGCGTCGAGCCCTTCCGTGCCCAGGTCATCGGCAGGGCGTGCGGGGCGGCGCTGACGATCGCGATGCGCGAGTCACGCGCACGGGGAGCCGAGGGCATCGGCGAGGATCTCGACCGTGCGATGAGGGAGTTCGCCTCGGGGCTGTGATCCGCGCGAGCAGGGGGCAGGCGCCCCCCGGTCGAGGTGGCGCGGCGGTGTCGGTGACGCGGTGCGGCTACGCCAGTGCCATGCGGACGGTCGCCTCGAACTCGCGGACATGCTCACCGGCCACCCGGCCCACCGCATCCTCGTCACCGGCGAGGATGCCCTCGAGCAGAGCGATGTGTTCGCGGATGTGCCCGAGGAGATCGGGGATCTTCGGGAGCACGAGGCACCAGATCCGCGTCGCGAGGTCGTCGAGGCGCACGAGCGTCTCCTGCAGGTGGAGGTTGTCGACCGCGCCGTAGATGAGCCGGTGGACCTCGAGGTCGCGTTCGATGAGGGTGCGGGCGTCCATCCCCGCCTCGAGAGAGCTGAGCTCGGCGATCGTCGCCGTGAACTCCTCCCGCAGCTCGGGGCCGATGTTCCGCGCCGCGCGCCGGGCCGCGATCGGCTCGAGCGCCTCACGCATCTCCGTGATCGCCGCGAGGTCGGTGATGTCGACGTTGGAGGCGAACGTCCCGCGCCTGGGGAACGAGACGACGAGGTGCGCACCCTCGAGCCGTTTGAGGGCCTCCCGGATCGGCGTCCTCCCGACCCCGAGCTCCGCGCTCAGCGCCGCCTCGTTGATGACATCGCCGGGGGCGATGTCGAGCATGATGAGCCGGTGCCGCAGCGCCTCGTACGCGCGGTCGGCCAGCGAGGTGCTGCTCGCCGAGGTGTCCGTCACCGATGTCATCTCGCCCTCCGTCCTCGTCATGCGTCCCAGCGGAATTCCGGGGCGTTCCTGCCCGCTCGGAAATCGCTTCGCGCGAACCATTGCCAGCGCCGGGAATCTGGGCCTAGACTACAGGAACACAGCTGATATATTAGTTGACGATTAACGATCGAGGGAGATCGCATGGCTGAGCAGCTTCCCGAACATCCCGACTTCCTCTGGCGCAACCCGGAGCCGAAGAAGTCCTACGAAGCCGTCATCATCGGCGGCGGCGGGCACGGACTCGCGACCGCCTACTACCTGGCGAAGAACCATGGGATGACGGACATCGCGATCCTCGAACGCGGGTGGCTGGCCGGTGGCAACATGGCCCGGAACACGACGATCATCCGCTCGAACTACCTCTGGGACGAGTCGGCGGCGATCTACGAGCATTCGCTGAAGCTCTGGGAGCAGCTGCCCGAGGAGCTCGACTACGACTTCCTCTTCTCCCAGCGCGGTGTCCTCAACTTGGCCCACACCCTCGGCGACGTCCGGGAATCGCGCAGGCGGGTCAACGCCAACGTCCTCAACGGCGTCGACGCCGAATGGCTCGATCCCCAGCAGGTCAAGGAGGTCTGCCCGATCATCAACATCGGCGACGACCTCCGCTACCCCGTCATGGGCGCGACCTTCCAGCCGCGGGCCGGCATCGCCAAGCACGACCACGTCGCATGGGCGTTCGCCCGGAAGGCCGACGAGATGGGCGTCGACATCATCCAGAACTGCGAGGTCACCGACATCCACCGCGACGGCGACCAGGTCACCGGAGTCGAGACGACCCTCGGACGGATCGCCACGGAGAAGGTCGCGGTCGCCGTCGCCGGGCACACCTCGGTGGTGGCGGACATGGCGGGCATCCGCGTGCCCATCCAGTCCCACCCGCTCCAGGCGCTCGTCTCCGAGCTCTTCGAACCCGTCCACCCGACCGTCGTCATGTCCAACCACGTCCACGTCTACGTCTCCCAGGCGCACAAGGGCGAACTCGTCATGGGCGCCGGCGTCGACTCGTACAACGGCTACGGGCAGCGCGGGGGCTTCCACATCATCGAGGAGCAGCTCGCCGCCGCGGTCGAGCTCTTCCCGATCTTCGCCCGCGCCCACGTCCTGCGGACCTGGGGCGGCATCGTCGACGTCACCCTCGACGCCTCCCCGATCGTGTCGAAGACGGAAGTCCAGGGACTCTACGTCAACTGCGGGTGGGGCACCGGCGGCTTCAAGGGAACCCCCGGTGCGGGATTCACCTACGCGCACACGATCGCCACCGACGAACCGCACCCGCTCAACGCGCCGTTCGCGCTCGAACGCTTCGAGACCGGCCACCTCATCGACGAGCACGGCGCGGCCGCCGTCGCCCACTGACCGACCAGAGAGGACCGCCATGCTGCTCATCATCTGCCCGAACTGCGGATCCCGCGACGAATCCGAATTCACCTACGGAGGCCAGGCGCATGTGCCCTACCCCGAGGATCCGTACGCGCTCACCGACCGCGAATGGGCCGAGTACCTCTTCTATCGCGACAACGACCGCGGGCTCTTCGCCGAACGCTGGTGCCACAGCCTCGGCTGTCGCAAGTGGTTCAACGCCGTGCGCGACACCGTGACCTACGACTTCGCCGGGGTCTACCCGATGGGTCAGCCCCGGCCCGCGACCTTCGAAGGAGCGACACGACGATGACGACGACCGAATCGCACCGGACCGGTGCGACCCCGCGCCCTGAGGTAGATCGGCTCGAGACCGCGACCGGCATCGACCGCAGCCGACCGATCGGCTTCACCGTCGACGGCGTCGCCTACTCGGGGTTCGCCGGGGACACGATCGCGAGCGCCCTCATCGCCGCCGGACGCCTCGACTGCGGACCGTCGACCTACCTCGACCGGCCCCGGGGGATTCTGGCCGCCGGAGTCGAAGAGCCCAACGCCCTCGTCCGCGTCCATGCCCCTGATTCCGCCGAGGTGGCCGAGTCGATGCTCCTGGCCACCCGGGTCCTCATCCGCGAGGGCCTGACCGCCGAGTTCCTCTCGGGCCTCGGCATCCTCGACCCCGGCCGCGACGACGCCACCTACGAGCACCGGCACACCCACACCGACGTCCTCGTCGTCGGCGCCGGTCCCGCCGGGCTCGCCGCCGCCCGTGAGGCCGCACAGTCCGGGGCCCGCGTCCTCCTCCTCGACGACGGCGTCATCCCCGGCGGGTCCCTGCTCTCGGACCCGCATGCCGTCATCGACGGGATCCTGGCCCCGGAGTGGATCGAGACGACGCTCGCCGAGGCGGCCGCCGCCGAGGAGTTCACGTACGCCCCGCGCACGACCGTCTTCGGCAGCTACGACTCGAACTACTTCGTCGCCCTCGAGGACCGGACCGGCGCCGAGGCGGGACCGAGGCAGCGGGTGTGGCACATCCGGGCCGGGCAGGTCGTCCTCGCCACCGGTGCGCATGAGCGTCCCATCGTCTTCGCCGACAACGACCGTCCCGGCATCATGCTCGCCTCCGCCGTGCGGACCTACCTCGGCCGGTACGGCGTTCTCGCCGGTGAGCGGGTCGCGATCGCGACGACGAATGACTCCGCCTATGCGCTCGTCGCTGATCTCGTCGCTGCCGGCGTCGACGTCGCCGCGGTCGTCGACTCCCGCCCGACCGCCTCGGCGAGGGCGTCTCAAGTCGCCTCCGATACCGGGGTGCGGCTCATCCTCGGCTCCGCCGTCACCGGCACGGCCGGGGAGGGCCCGGGGGGACGGGTCTCCGGGATCACGGTCGCCTCCCTCGATGAGGACGGGGTGGCCGCCTCGGCGGGGGAGGACATCGCCCTCGACCTCCTCGCCGTCTCCGGGGGGTTCTCTCCCGTCATCCACCTCCACGGGCAGCGCCGCGGACCCATCGAGTGGGACGCGGACATCGCCGCGTTCGTCCCCGCCGGACCGGTCCGCGACCAGTTCACGGTCGGCGCGATGACCGGGGAGTACGCACTGGCCACGGCCCTGCGGCAGGGAGCGGAAGCCGGGAGTGAGGCAGCCGAGCGGGCCGGGTTCGACGCCGAGCCCACAGTGCCGACGACGACCGAGGAGGGCACGGACGCACCCCAGCGCCCGCTCTGGGTCGTCACCTCGGACGACGACGACCCCGAGGCCCTGACCTCGCATTTCGTCGACTTCCAGCGCGATCAGACCGTCGCCGACATCCTCCGGGCGATGAACGCAGGCATGCGCTCGGTCGAGCACATCAAGCGCTACACGTCGATCTCGACGGCCGCCGACCAGGGCAAGACGAGTGCGGTCAACACGATCGGGACGATCGCCGCCGTCCTCGGGGAGGACGACCTCGGCGAGGTCGGGCACACGACCTTCCGGGCGCCCTTCACCCCCGTCGCTTTCGCCGCGCTCGCCGGACGGCGGAAGGGGGAGCTCTTCGACCCCGCCCGGGTCACGTCGATCCACCCGTGGCACGTCGCCCACGGCGCCGAGTTCGAGGACGTCGGGCAGTGGAAGCGGCCGTGGTACTACCCGCAGGCCGGGGAGGACATGGATGCGGCGGTGCTGCGCGAATGCCGGGCCGTGCGGGAGTCCGTCGGGTTCCAGGACGCCTCGACACTCGGCAAGATCGAGATCCGCGGTGCCGATGCCGGGAAGTTCCTCGGACGGATCTACACGAACGGGTTCTCCAAGCTCGGCGTCGGCAAGGCCCGCTACGGTCTCATGTGCACCCCCGACGGGATGATCTTCGACGACGGCGTGACCCTGCGGGTCGCCGAGGACCGCTACTACATGACGACGACGACCGGTGGGGCCGCGAAGGTCCTCGAATGGCTCGAGGAATGGCACCAGACGGAATGGCCCGACCTCGACGTCGCCTTCACCTCGGTGACGGAGGAATGGGCGACGGTCGCCGTCGCCGGCCCGAAGTCGCGGGAGGTCATCGCGAAGGTCGCCCCCGATCTCGACGTGTCGAACGAGGCGTTCGGCTTCATGGAGTTCCGGCACACGACGCTCGCGAACGGAATCCCCGCGCGGATCTGCCGGATCTCGTTCTCCGGGGAACTCGCGTTCGAGATCAACGTCGAAGCCTTCTACGGACTCGCCGTCTGGGAGATGGTCGCCGAGGCGGGAGCCGAGTTCGACATCACCCCGTACGGGACGGAGACGATGCACGTGCTCCGCGCGGAGAAGGGGTTCATCATCGTCGGACAGGACACCGACGGCACCGTCACTCCCGCCGACGCGGGCATGGAGTGGATCATCTCGAAGGTCAAGGACTTCATCGGCAAGCGCTCGTTCTCGCGCCTCGACACGGCCCGGGAGGACCGCAAGCACCTCGTCGGGGTCCTCCCCGTCGACGGGGAGACCCGACTCATCGAGGGGGCGCAGCTCGTCGCGGCCGGCACCCCGATCGCCCCGGAGGACGGGCCGGTGCCGATGATCGGGCACGTCACCTCGTCCTATCTCTCCCCGACACTGAACCGGCCGTTCGGGCTCGCGCTCGTCGAGAACGGCCGCAACCGCCTCGGCGAGGTCGTCCAGTCACCGCTCGGTGACCAGGTGATCGACGTCGAGATCACCTCACCCGTGTTCTACGATCCCGAAGGGAAGCGCCGTGATGGCTGAGACTGACGCGATGGCTGAGACTGAGGAGTCCACGACCGTGCTCGAGGGGCTGCGGGTGTCCCCGGCGGCCCACCTCGCCGAGGCGATGGCTGAGGCCAGCGCGGGAGGCGGGGGTGCCGTGGGACTGCGGGAGCGTCCTTTCGCGGTGCAGATCGGGGTGCGCGCGGAGCCGGGGACCGCCTCGGCGAGGGCGATCGAAGGAGTACTGGGGATCACTCTGCCCACGGTCGTCGGCGAGGTGACGGGGGAGGCGGACGGCCGGCACACGGTGTGGCTGAGTCCGGACGAGTTCCTCGTCATCGACGTCTCCCGGCCGCAGCGCCCGGGGGAGACCGACGAGGCGGAGGCCGCGCTCGAGGGGCTGCCCGGGCAGGTCGTCGAACTCTCGGCGAACCGGACGATCCTCGAACTCACCGGGTCGAAGGCCCGGGAGGTGCTCGAGAAGAGCTGCCGGGCCGACCTCCACCCACGGGCGTTTCCGGTGGGGACGGCGATCGTCACGCAGCTCGGGCCCGTCCCCGTCATCCTCCACCGCTCCGGCGGCGAGGAGTTCCGGATCCTGCCGCGGTCGAGCTTCGCGGACTTCATGGTCCGCTGGCTCATCGACGGGATGGCCGAGTTCACCGGGGAGGGCATCGACGCGTTCGACGACGTCGTCGGGCACGCGCACGACGACGGGTCGGCGGGGCACGGCAGCGCGGGGCACGGCGGCGCGGCGCGCGAGGCCGCCTCGCACACAGCAGACAACGATCGGAAGGGCTGACAATGCCGGAATACGTCCTCTCCCTCGAATGCGATGAACGTCGGGGCATCGTCCACTCGCTCACGGGGGCGCTGCTCGACCACGGCGGCGACATCAGGGAGCTCAAGCAGTTCGACGACGCGCTGAGCAGGCGGTTCTTCCTCCGGGTCGAGTTCGAGCTCGAACCCGAGGCCCTCGAGGACCTGCGGGCTGAGATCGAGCGGCTCGGCGCGGACCTCGACGCGAAGTGGAACCTCTGGCCGAAAGGGGAGAAGCGGCGCGTGCTCGTCATGGTCTCGAAGTTCGAGCACTGCCTCAACGACCTCCTCTTCCGGGCGCGCATCGGAGAGCTGCCCGTCGACATCGCCGCGGTCGTGTCGAACCATCCCGACCACCGGGAGCTCGTCGAATGGCATCACGTGCCGTTCTTCCGGATCCCGGTCACCCCGGAGACGAAGCCCGAGGCCGAGGGCAAGCTCCTCGACCTCGTCGACCGGTTCGAGATCGACCTCGTCGTCCTCGCCCGGTACATGCAGGTGCTCTCCGACGATCTCGCACGCGAGCTGACGGGCAAGGCGATCAACATCCACCACTCGTTCCTCCCCTCGTTCAAGGGCGCCAAGCCCTACCACCAGGCGTACGAGCGGGGTGTGAAGACCGTCGGGGCGACCGCCCACTTCGTCAACAGCGAGCTCGACGAGGGGCCGATCATCGCGCAGGCCGTCACCGAGGTCGACCACGCCTTCGGCCCGCAGGACCTCGTCGCCGCCGGCCGCGACACCGAATGCAAGGCGCTGTCGAACGCCGTGAAGTGGCACTGCGAGGGCCGGGTGTTTCTCAACGGGAAGCGCACCGTCGTCCTGAGGTGAGCGGCGGGTTCGGCCGTCGGCGCTCGCGCTCCCGGAGGAGGATCCAGTTCGAAATCGGGCTCGGTTTCGCACTGGATCCTCCTCGCTGGGGATCGGCCGGTCCGCGTGGGGCTGAGAATCGCTGAGGTGCTGCCGCGACGCGCGAGCATTCTGCTCAGTCACGCCCCTCTCTGGGGATGAGCAGGACGGCGATGACGCTGAGGGCGAGCAGCGGCAGGGCCCAGAGAGCGGCTGTGACATACCCGAGCTGAGCTGGGAAGAGTGTCCCAGGGGCAGTCGCCACGACGAGCAGGAGCCCCGCGAGTGCGCTGCCGATGCTGAAACCGCTGGCCCTGACGATCTGGTTGATCGAGAGGACGCTTGCCGTCTCTGACTTCGGGACGCCGGTGAGGACGAGCTGCGGCATGATGGCGGATATGCCGCCCACGCCGAGACCGAGCACGCTCATCGCCGCAAGCACGGCTGCGAGCGAATCGAGCAGCAGGACGACGACGACCGTGGATGCGGTGAAGGCGGTGTAGACGATGAACGTCGGCTTTGCCGAGAGTCTGTCGACCAGCCACGGTGTCAGTCTGCCGGCAGCGAACCCGAGGACTGAGAACGGGATGAGAGCGGCACCGGCAGCGGTGTTCGACAGGTCGAAGCCGTATCCTGCTTGGACGGGCGTCTGCACGAATCGGGTGAGCAGAGAGAACAGCAGGTACATGGCGATGGCTGAACCGAACATCGCAATATTTGCCAGCAGGATGTTCCTGGTGGAGAAGAGCCTGAGATCCACCAAGGGTGCCTGGCTTCGACGCTCGACATGCAGCCAGCAGCCGAACGCAGCGCAGGCGATGAGGAGTATCGCGGCCCCGGCCCATAGAGGGTTCCAGACCGAGGGTTGCGACACCGTCAGCAGCACGCCGAGGACCCCGAGGCCGAGCAGAACGGCGCCGAGGGCGTCAACAGGGGTGCCTTCGGTCGGGACTGATCGGGGGAACGCTCGCCAGGCGACGATGAACGCAGTCAGCGAGAGCAGGAAGCCGCAGCCGTACGCCGCGCGGAGTCCGGCGGCCTCGCTGATGAATCCCATCAGCGGATAGGCCACTCCGATGCCGACAGTGGACGCGACCGATACTGTGGCGATGGTCTTCCTCGCCCGGTCGGCGGGCAAGGTGTCACGGGCGAGGCTCATGAGCAGCGGAATCACCCCGAGACCGAGTCCCTGCAGGCCCCGTCCTGCAAGGAGCACGCCGAAGGGCGCCGGCACTGCGGTGAGAAGGCCGCCGAGCGCGACCAGGGCGAGGGTGCCGAGTATCGTCTCCTGTCGCTGCGAACCGGCGCCCAGTCGGCCGAGGACCGGGGCTGTGACCGCCCCAGTGAACAGAGTGATGGTCAGGGTCCACTGTGCTTCGTCGAGTGCGATGTCGAGATCGAGTGCGACTGCGGTGATGAGTGGGGCGCCGACGCCTCCGACCACGGAGCCGAGCAGTGCCACGGCGACGATGGCGCGGCCGAGACCTCGGGCGTTGAGGTCGGATTCCCGCGTTGTCACCGGTTGGTCTCGTCGCTGATGTGGGCGAACAGGCCGGGACGGATCCGTGTGCGCATTCCCCCAGCCCACGTCTCGTCGATCTGTTCCAGGTCGAGTGCTGCTCCGACGTTGAGGAGCATTCCGAATGCGAGGAAGGTCTTGACCGTCACCGGATCGAGCGAGGTCGTCTCCGAGACGACCTGCCACATGCGGGCGAACCGTTCGCGCACTGCTTCCTTCACCTCGGCGTCTCCGCATGCGGCCAGTCCCTGCAGCTGCAGCAGCAGGGCGGTCCGGTCGGCAAGGAGGTCGTAGTATTCGGTTCCCATCCTCTCCAGCGAACGGATCCCGGTGCGTCCTGAGCCCGCTGTGAGCATCCCACTGCTCGTCCGTTCGAAGGCCGAAGTGACGAGCTCGATGAACAGCGCCTTCTTCGTCCCGAACAGACGAAAGATGTAGGCCTGGGTGATGCCCGCCGAACGCGCGATCGCCTCCGTGGACGCGCCGTGCAGGCCGTGCTCCGCGAACTCCTCGGCGGCGATCCCGAGAACCTGTCTGCGGCGCTCCTCGCCGCTCATTCGTTGTGCCATGTCTTTAAATTAGCAGTTAGTAACTACTAATCAAAGAGTTGCGTCCGCGCGCTCCCGGAGGAGGATCCGGTGCGAGATCCGGCCGGTTTTCGCACTGGATCCTCCTCGCTGGGGATCGGCCGGTCCGCGTGGGGGCGCCGGTCTCAACTTCCGGGCGCACGGAATAGGGAGCGCGTGCGCACGGTTCGAATGAATGCGCCGGTCGACTCCGGCGATACCGCGCGTTGGAGCGCCCGAGCGAAAGGACGGCCATGGCTGAGAACACCATCACGATGTACGGGGCGGAGTGGTGCGGCGACTGCCGGCGCACGAAGAAGCAGCTGACCGAACTCGGCGTCGACTTCGACTACATCGACCTCGTCGTCGAGCCGGAGAAGGCCGATGAGGCGAAGGAGATCTCGGGTAGGACGAACATCCCCGTCGTCGTCTACCCCGACGGCTCCCACCAAGTCGAGCCGACGAACCCCGAGGTGCTCGCGAAGCTGAAGTACCTCTCCTTCGTCTGACCCTCTCGTTGCGCTCGCCCGCCGAGGGGACCACCTGATAGCGAGGGAGTCAGCTGGGAGGCGCGCGCTCGCCGCTCAACGGTCCCTTCGACCACGGGAGAGGCATCGAGACGGACACTTCGCGCCGAGACCGACACTCAGAACTGTCGGTCTCGGCGCGAAGTGTCCGTCTCGGCGGAAGCTTCTGAGCTCGCAGGCTCTGCATCGGCGGCGAGCGCCTCGGCGATGATCTTCGCCTCGCGCCGCAGCAGGGCGACGAGGTGTTCGACCCGCTGACCGGTGACGCGGTCGGCGATCGACGCGATCGACAGGGCCGCGCGGGGACGGCCCCCACGGACCCTGAGCGCGACGCCGACGGCCCACGATCCCTGAGCGAAGAGCCCGGGATTGTGGACGAAGCCGTCGATGCGGGCCTGGTCGATGATGTCGCGCAGCTGATCGATGCGGACCTTCGGGTACCGCTCGGCGAGGATCTGCTCGTTGGCCTCGAACAGGGCGTCCACCTCGGCGGGCGGGAGTTCGGACATGATCGCGAGACTGCCCGCGCCGATGCCGAGCGGATGCCGGTCGCCGACGGCGAGGGCATTGTTGAAGATGTCGCCGAAGCCCTCCTCGCGCCGTGCGCAGATCGCAAAGCTGCCGGTGCGCAGGGTGAGGAACGCGGTGTCCTGGGTGATCTCGGCCAGCCGCAGCAGGCTCGACTCCGATTCGATGACGAGCGGGTCGACGGACTTCTGCGCGAGCTGACCGAGGATCTGCGACTGTACGCCGAGGCGGTACCCGCCCTCCTCGAGGCGTTCGACGTAGCCCATCGCGATGAGGGCCTGGAGCATGCGGTGGACACTCGCCTTCGGACGTCCGCTGATCGTCGCGATCTCGGACAGGCCCGCGCCGCCCGTGCGTTCGCTGGCGAGGAGGCCGACGAGGCCCAGCAGCGACAGCGCCCGCTGGATGCTCTGCGCTCCGGTGCCCGGCTCGAGATCATCGACGGCGTGGGCGACGTTGAACGACGCCGATCGGCGCAGGATCTTCCCGCGCATCCTCATCCGCCCCAGGTCGTCCGGGTCCACGCCGCTGCCCATGCTCCGATTATCGCGCGCGGCCCTCAGCGCACCGCACGGAATCCATGATGTGGAACCGTGCCTCCGCATCCGGCAGCACGGAGGCCGCATGGTGAGCGGGGACCGATCAATATCAGGCCACCCTGTCTTTGTGCCGGTTCGAGGACTATTCTCGAACCACCGCGGATTCGGGAGGAACCATGACCGTCACGTACACGTTCGATGTCTTCAGCAGCCTCGACTCGCGGGCGAGCGTCACCGAGGACGCGGACTGGGGCGGCTATTGGGGCAAGCAGGGACCCGAACTCCTCGAGGAGCGCCTCGGCGAGTACTCCGGCGACCAGCGGCTCGTTCTCGGCGCGAACACGTACCGGGCGTTCGCGGCGATGGTCGCGTCAGCCGGCGAGGGCGACGACGTCTTCGACCCGTGGGTCACAGAGATGCGGAACCTGCCGACGACGGTCATCTCGAACACGCTGGAGGAGCCCCTGGACTGGCCGGAGGCCACTCTCGTGCGCGGCGATGCCGTCGACGTCGTCGCCCGGCTCAAAGAGCAGTCCGATGTCCCGCTGCGCTCGCACGGGAGTCTGTCGATGAACCGCTCCCTCATGGCGGCCGGACTCGTCGACCGTCTCCAGGTGACGATCTTCCCGGCGCTCACCGGCCGCACCGGCACCGAGCCGATCTTCGACGGGACCGAGGACTTCGACCTCGAACTCCTCTACTCCCGCACCCTCGACGGGCGCACACAGGAACTCATCTACCGTCCTCACCTGCACTGACGACGGGAATCGTGGGCTGCCTCGGCGGGACCGACCCCATCCGATCCATGATGTGGAACTCAGCGTCCGGGTGGTCCGGCCGCCTCGGCGCGGTTCCGTCCTAGACTCGCATCGTCCGGTCCCGGGTGCCACTGCCCGGACGAACGCGGCCCCATCCGGGTCGCGGCGATCCCGACGATGCGAAGGAGACGACGTGGGTGAGGCGGTCCTCGACCTCAGCGAGGTGACGTTCCGACGCGGGCAGACGCAGATCCTCCACGGCATCGACCTGCGGATCGACCGCGGCGAGCACTGGGTCCTCCTCGGACCGAACGGGGCGGGGAAGTCGACGCTGCTCAGCTTCGCCTCGGCGCAGGTGTTCCCGACCTCGGGCACGGTCGACGTCCTCGGCAGGCGGATGGGCAGGGTCGAGCTCGCGGCCCTGCGACGGCACATCGGGCACGTCAATCCCCGGCATCCGCTGCGGTCGAACCTCACCGTCCGCGACGTTGTCCTCACCGGGGTGACCGGGACGATCGAGCGGCCTCTGCGGTGGGAGGCGAACCCTGAGGAGATCGCGCGTGCCGAAGCGATGATCGCCGAGGTGGGTCTGGCCTCCCGGGCCGACGCCGGGTGGCGGATCCTCTCCCAGGGCGAGCGGGGTCGCGTGCTCGTCGCCCGCGCTCTCGTCTCGGCGCCCGAACTCCTCCTCTTCGACGAACCGACGACGGGCCTCGACGTCGCCGCCCGCGAGCAGCTGCTCGAGACCATCGACGCCCTGTCGGTGAGCTCGCCGGAGCTGACGACGCTGCTCGTCACCCATCACCTTGAGGAGATCCCCGAGACGACCACGCACGCCGTGCTCATCTCCCGCGGTCGGCTCACCGCCAACGGCCCGATCGCCGAGGTGCTCACCACAGAGGCCGTCTCCGCCGCCTTCGAGCACCCGATCGAGGTCGGCCACGCAGACGGCCGCTGGTCGGCGCGAGCGGTGCGGACGATGCCGGCCGCGGGCAGTGCCGTGGTCTAGAGTCGCCTTCAGGCGAGCGGACGCCGCCGTGGTCTGCCGGGGACACCGCCGTTGTCTGACACGGGGATCGCCGACACAGGGTCGTGATTCCCCGACAAGGGGGTCTGGTGCGGACGCCCAGAGACGGGCAGACTGTGGGGACGGGCGAGCGTCGCCCGCCGGTCGAGGGAAGTGAGGACCCGATGGGACATCACAAGGACAACGACGAACTGCGCGAGGACCGCTTCGAGCAGGACAAGGCCCGCCAGGAGATGCGCGACGAGGTCTTCGCCGACACCGACGGCGACGTCGACGACCAGGGCTCGCAGGACGAACGGCGCAAGGACGGGCTCGACCCGGCCTCCCGCGCCGACGAGGAGGAGTGAGCGGGCCGCCTCAGTGCGGTGACCCGACCGCCGCAGTGCGGGTCGGCTCATTGCGGGCGGCTCCGTTGCAGATCGGTGCAGCCGAGACCTAGGCTGGAGCCATGAAGATGAGCACAGTCTGGAGCGCCCTCGGCGCGATCCTCGCGATCATCATCGCGTGGTGGATCGTCAGCGCCGTGTTCTCGATCGCGTGGTTCCTCGTCAAGGCGGTCATCGTCATCGCCGTCGCCGCGATCGTCTTCGGCTTCATCAAGGGCGCCTTCCGTTCGCAGGATCGGCAGCGCCCGACTCCGTGACGACGATCCGCGCGGCCAGCGTCGTCATCGTCGACGATCGGTCGCGCGTGCTCCTCGTCCAGCGCGGCAGGAACCCCGACAAGGGACGATGGTCCGTGCCCGGAGGCAAGTGCGAACCCGGTGAGTCCTTCGCCGAGGCGGCCGCCCGGGAAGCGTACGAAGAGACCGGGCTGCGCGTCGAGATCGGCCGCGAGCTCTGGTCGCTGACGATCCCGATCGGCGACGGAGTCGAGTACGACGTCCACGACTTCGCAGCCACCGTCACCGGCGGTGAGCTCTCCGCCGGCGACGACGCCGCCGAGGCGCGCTGGTTCGCCGAGGCCGAACTCGATGCCCTCGACCTCACCCACGACCTTGCCGGCTACCTCCGCCGAGCCGAGGTCTTCGGGCCCGGCACCGCGGCTAGGTGAGCCCGTCGAAGCCCGTGTTCGCCCCGCAGAGGACGACACCGACCTTCTCACCGGGCTCGGGCACATAGCCCTCCGCACTGCGGATCCCCGCGAGCGCGGCTGCCGCGGCATGTTCGACGACGAGACGATGGTCGGCCCACAGATGTCGGCGTGCCGCGATGATCTCCTCATCATCCACGAGCACCGAGGTGACGAGATCGGTCTGCGCGGCGTCCAGCGCCAGGGGAGTGGCCCGCCGCGCCCCGAGGGAATCCGCCGCCACCGAGTCGACGGCGACGTCGACGGGCTGGCCGGCCTCGAGTCCGGCATTGAAGGCGCGGCTGCCGACGGGTTCGACGGCGACCGTTCGCACCCCGTGGAACGTCGCCGCCGTCGCGACACCCGCGAAGAGTCCGCCCCCGCCGACGGAGACGACGACGGTGTCGAGATCGGGCACCTGCGCGAGCAGCTCCGTGAACACGGTCCCCGCCCCTGCGGCGATGAGCGGGTAGTCGTATGCGTGCGAGGACAGAGCCCCCGAGGACTCCGCGAACTCCGCACACGCCAGCGCCGCCTCGGCGTACTCGGCTCCGACCTGCCGGACCTCGGCACCGTACGAGCGCAGCCGATCGACCTTGACGGTCGGGGCGTTCGCGGGGACGAACACCGTCGCCGGGACCCCGGCCTCCGCAGCGGCCCATGCGCAGGCGAGCCCCGCGTTCCCGCCGGAGGCGATCGTCACGCCCGCATCGGGGAACGTCCCCTCGGCGAGGTGGGCGCGGATGAAGTTCTGCGCCCCGCGCGCCTTGAACGTCCCCGTGTACTGCATGAACTCGAGCGCGAAGTAGAGACCCGAGGCCTCGGGGTCGCTCGTCGGGGGAGCGACCCACGTCGCGCCCGTGTCCGTCTCCGCGTGCGGGCGGCGTCCTGGCTGCGCCGAGGCGACCGCGAGGGGGCGGACGCGACCGGTGATCCGTTCGGCGGCCGCTTCGATGTCGGGGTAGGTGAGCGGGTCAGGGTGCGTCACGGCTTCCTCCAGACGGAGACGTGTGAGGGGCTCTCGGCGGTGAACGGCGTCCTCTCCCAGTCGGCGAAGCGCCCTTCGGGTTCGAGTCCGGCGAGGCGGGCCATGAGGTCGAGTTCGGAGGGCCACACGTAGCGGAAATGGTGCGGCGAATAGCGGAAGGTTGCGCCGTCCCTCGTGAGATGGTGCGAGGTCGCCCGCTGCGTGACGGGGTCGAGGGTGTCGAAGCCGACGTGCTCGTCGGTGACGTCGAAGGGGACAGCGGTCTGGCCCGGCGGCAGCCGTCGCAGGGGCGGGACGGTGTTCTCGACGACGAAGCGTCCGCCCGGACGCAGATGGGAGGCGGCGTTGGCGAAGCAGGCGACCTGCGCGTCCTGGGTGACGAGATTGCCGATCGTGTTGTAGACGAGGTAGACGAGCGAGTTCCCTTCGGACACGCGCGTCGTCGTCATGTCGCCGATCGTCACCGGGATGCCGGGCGCCTTCTGCCGGAGGCGTTCGGCCATCGGCTCCGAGAGCTCGATGCCGGTGACCGGGACTCCGCGCTCGCGCAGGGGGATCGCGACCCGCCCGGTCCCGATCGCGAACTCGACGGCGCTTCCCCAGGCCGCCGCCTCGGCGAGGAAGGCCGTCGTCGCCGCGAGGAGCGCCGGGGCGAACATCGGATCCTCGGCATCGTCGTAGTTCTGCGCCTGCTCACGTGTCCAGACATCGCTGTCGACCATGCGCTCAGGCTAGCAAAGGGGGCGTGACGACGCCTGCCCGCCTCGGCGAGGTGGGCGATCACCCTCACCGAGGCTGCGCGGTTACGGTCGGCCGCCTCGGCGAGGGGATGAGTCCAATGACTCAGTGGTGCTTGGGCACGCCGAGGGGGTTTCCCTTCGTCTCCTTGACGAGGCTGACGCCGATGAGGGAGATGACGCAGACGATGATGAGGTAGATCGCGATCGACAGGGAGTTGCCGGTCTTCGCGAGCAGGGTCTCGGCGATGGTCGGGGCGAACGCCCCGCCGAGGATCGCGCCGAGCGCATACCCGATCGACACTCCAGAGTAGCGGACCTGCGGCGGGAACATCTCCGCGTACATCGCCGACATCGGGCCGTAGCTGAGCCCCATGCCGACGGTGAGGACGAAGATGCCGATGCCGTACATCCAGATGCTCTTGGAATCGATCATGAGGAACGTCGGGATGAGCCAGAGGATGAGGAGGATGTAGCCGATCTGGAAGGTGCGGACGCGACCGAGTCGGTCGGAGAGCGCCCCGCCCCACATCGTGAAGATCAGCCAGCCGAAGCTCGCGAGCGTCGTCGCGAGCAGCACGGGGGCGCGGTCGAGGCCGACCATGCCGCCCTCGGCGAGGGGACGGGAGGCGTACGCGGCGAAGAACGCGATGATCATGTAGCCGACGGCGTTGTTGCCGATGAAGATGACCGCGGCGAGCACGACCTCCTTCGTGTTCTTCCGGAACAGGGTGCCCAGCGGAGCCGAGGACTCGGCGCGGCGTTCGGCGAGCTCGGCGAAGACCGGGCTCTCCTCGACCTGCTTGCGGATGTAGTAGCCCACGATGACGAGGACGACGGAGAAGAGGAACGGGATCCTCCAGCCGAAGCTCGCGAACTGCTCCGGAGTGAGCACGGTGGTGAGGATCCAGATGACGCCGGTCGCGAGGATCATGCCCACGGGGACGCCGATCTGCGGGTAGGCCCCGAAGATGCCGCGTTTGTCGTCGGGGGCGTGTTCGACGGAGAGCAGTGCCGCGCCGCCCCATTCGCCGCCGGCCGAGAAGCCCTGGAGGATGCGCAGCAGGGTGAGGAGGATCGGCGCGGCCACGCCGATGGCCGCGTAGGTCGGCAGCAGGCCGATGAGCGAGGTCGCCGCCCCCATGAGGATGAGCGTGAGGACGAGCATCCGCTTGCGCCCGATCCGATCACCGAGGTGGCCGGCGATGATCGCGCCGAGCGGTCGGAAGAGGAATGAGATGCCCAGCGACGCCCACGCCATGATCTGGCCGAGCGCCGGGTTGTCTGCGGCGAGCGGGCCGAAGTACTGCACCGAGAGGATGAGGCCCGCTGCCTGGGCGTAGATGAAGAAGTCATACCACTCGATCGTGGTGCCGACGAGGGTGCCCGCAAGGACTTTGCGCTCCTCGCGCGTGATCGTCGAGGACGTGGGTGAGGCGGTGGACATGGCTGATCTCTCCGTCGAAATCCGAAGTCCGTCAGGTCGACGCTGGGGCGAGTGCGGGTGCTGTGCGGGGAGCGGCTGTGCTCTCCAGCGAGCTTGGGTGGGTGCTCTCCGGCGGGCGGCTGTGCCCGCCGTGTGTCCTCGGGTCGACCTTTGGTGACTGTTTGGTCAGTTAATGCGCTTGATCATAGCCGACGAGGGTGACCCGCGCCACTGGCGGGGCGCGCCGATTGCAGACGGTCGAATGCGCAGTTTTCCTGCGTTCGCTCCGTAGGGTTGTCGTGACCGGGACCGTCACCGAGAGTGTGACCGCGGGCAGTGGAGAGGATGGACAATGGCAACAGCAGTGATCCTGGTGAATGGGATCCCCGCATCGGGCAAGTCAACGCTTGGTGCCGAACTCGCCGAGGCGGCAGGTGTTCCGTTCCTGTCCGTGGACGAAGTGCTCGAACGCCTCGTCGATTCCGTTGACTACCGCTTCCCCAGGGGACCGGTCCATGAGCTGGCGAACACGGTGACATGGCGACTGGCCGCCCTGGTCGACGACACGGTGGTGGTCGAGTCGTTCTGGGCCCGTGAGCGCGATCTCGAGACCGTCAGGGACGGGCTGAGGGTCGCCGGAGCTGAGACGGTGGTCGAGGTGTGGTGCGATGCTCCGGTCGACGAGGCCGTCGAGCGGTACGAGAACCGCGACCGCCACGGCATCCACGAAGACGATCCGAACGACGTGGATCTGTGGCGACGCAGCGCTCCGCTCGCGTTGGGTCCGATCGTGCGAGTCGACACGAGCAGCACTTCCGATGCAGTGTCGGGTCCCGAGGTGCTCGCGCAGGTGCGAGACGCGCTTGGGATTCCCGTGGCGTAGGGCCCATTGTCGTCGCATTGGAAGCTCTGCGATGGCATTCCGCGGATCAGGGTCGTGATGGCGTCGTGGCAGGCGGGTGCAACCGCCCTCAGCACCCGATGACAATTACCGACCAATTGGTTAGTATATGGACTGATCGGCGAGCCCGGATGCGTCCGGGCCGCAGCAGGACAGCGGCGACGAGGCTGAGCGGCTTCGAGCGACCAACCGACAACGGGAGGCCCCCCATGACCGAGACCCTCAGCTCCTACGCGGCCGGTGCCTGGCACACCCCGAGCGAGGCCGCCGACGCGCGCGACGTCCGCGACTCGACGACCGGGGACCTCCTCCACCGCGTCTCCTCGGCCGGCATCGACTTCACCGCGGTTGCCGACTTCGCCCGTGAGGTCGGGGGCCGGGAGCTCGGGAAGCTGACGTTCCACCAGCGCGGGGTCATCCTCAAGCAGCTCGGCGCGTACCTCATGGAACGGGCGAAGGACTACCACGAGATCTCCTTCACCACGGGCACGACGAAGCGCGACGCCTTCGTCGACATCGAAGGCGGCATCGGCACCCTCTTCACGTACTCCGGCGTCGCGAGGCGGCAGATGCCGAACTCGACCGTCCTCCTCGACGGCGGGGTCGAGCGCCTGTCGAAGAACGGCACCTTCGTCGGCCGCCACATCCTCACCTCCCGGCAGGGCCTCGCCCTGCAGATCAACGCCTTCAACTTCCCCGTGTGGGGCATGCTCGAGAAGTTCGCCCCGATGTTCGTCGCCGGCGTCCCCGTCGTCGTCAAGCCCGCCACCGACTCCGCGCACCTCACCCGCGCCGTCGTCGCCGACATGCTCGCCTCCGGACTCCTGCCCGAAGGCGCGATCCAGCTCGTCACCGGCGATATCACCCCGCTCTTCGATCTGCTCGCCGAGCAGGACACGATCGCCTTCACCGGGTCAGCCGGCACCGCCCGCCGACTCGCGTCCCTTGACTGCGTGACCGAACGCGGCACCCGCTTCTTCGCCGAGGCGGACTCCCTCAACTTCTCCCTCCTCGGTCCCGATGCCGCCCCCGGCACGCCCGAGTTCGACCTCTTCGTCGACGGCGTCGTCGCCGAGATGACCGTCAAGGCCGGTCAGAAGTGCACCGCGATCCGGCGCACCTTCGTTCCCGCCGAGCACGCCGAGGCCGTCGGGGAGGCCCTGACCGCGAAGCTCGCGACCGTGACCGCTGGCGACCCGCGGGAGAAGTCGACCCGACTCGGCCCGGTCATCTCGACGAAGCAGCGTGATGACGTCCTCGACGCCGTCGATGAGATCATCGCCGGCGGTGCCCACCTCCTCACCGGCGGCCGCGAGGCCTCGGACGATCTCGCGTCCTCCCTCGGTGGGGCGTTCGTCGCCCCGACCGTCCTCCAGGCCGACGATCCGTGGGTCGACGCCGTCCACGACGTCGAGGCCTTCGGTCCCGTGACCACACTCATCACGTACTCCACCCTCGCCGAGGCGGTCGACCTCGCCGCTCGCGGGCGCGGGTCCCTCGTCGGCTCGGTCGTCACCCACGACCCGGCGTTCGCCGCGGAGTTCGTCCGCGCCGTCGCTCCCTGGCACGGGCGCATCCTCGTCCTCGACCGCGACGACGCCGACGAGTCGACGGGGCACGGCTCCCCGCTGCCCACCCTCGTCCACGGCGGTCCCGGCCGGGCCGGAGGCGGCGAGGAGATGGGCGGGCTGCGGGGCATCACACACTTCATGCAGCGCACCGCGATCCAGGCCTCTCCGGACATGCTCACCGCGATCGGCGGGGAGTGGGTCGCGGGAGCCGAGCGCCACCTCGGCGAGCATCCGTTCACGAAGTCTCTGGCCGATCTCAAGATCGGGGATGCCCTGGAGTCGGAGTGGCGCGAGGTCACCCTCGAGGACATCGCGCACTTCGCCGAGTTCACCGGCGACACGTTCTACGCCCACACCGACGAGGAGGCGGCAGCGGCGAACCCGTTCTTCCCCGGCCGCGTCGCCCACGGGTACCTCATCGTCTCCTTCGCCGCGGGACTCTTCGTCCAGCCGGATCCCGGGCCGGTGCTCGCGAACTACGGCCTCGAGGGGCTGCGCTTCGTCACGCCCGTCTCACCAGGGGACAAGCTCAAGGTGACGCTCACTGCGAAGCGCATCACCCCGCGCGAGACCGACGAGTACGGCGAGGTCCGCTGGGACGCCGAGGTCGTCAATCAGGACGGCGAACCCGTCGCGAACTACGACGTCCTCACCCTCGTCGCCAAGGAGTGAGGGGGCGCTGACTCCTCGAGTCGAGGACGTGCGGTGTCGATTCTGCTGAGCATTATCGACACTGAGCGTCCTCGACTCGCTGCGTCGGTGGTCAGCCCAGTCAGGGGCGCGAGTCCTCCGGGGCGGGCACGGCCGGGTTCCGGATTCCCACCAGCGAGACGAGCCCGCCGGCGATGAGGAGCACGGACACGAAGACGGCGGCGCGGTAGAAGCCGCTGAGGTCGAGGGTGCCGCCGACGACCGTGCCGACGAGCGCGATGGCGATGAGCCCTGCGACGCGGGAGATCGCATTGTTCACGGCGCTGGCGATCCCGCTGCGCTCCTCCTCGATCGCGCCGAGGATCGTCGCCGTCAGCGGTGAGACGGTCGCGGCGAGCCCGAGGCCGAAGACGATCATCGCCGGCAGCACCTGCCACCAGTAGTTGAAGTCCTCCCTGACGAGGAGGAGCATGAGCGACCCGAGACCCATGAGGATCGGTCCGACGCCCATGAACAGCCGCGGGCCCCAGCTGCCGGACAGGCGCCCGGCGGTGGAGCTGAAGAGGATCATCATGATCGTCGTCGGCAGGCTCGCGAGACCCGCGGCCGTCGCGGACAGCCCCGCCTGCTCCTGCAGGTAGATGGCGAGGACGAAGCCGTTGAGCGAGAGCGCCCCGTACATGAGCGTCGTCGTGATGTTGCCGACCCAGAAGTTCCGCGCGCGGAACAGGTCGAGCGGGAGGATCGGGTCGGTCACCCGCTTCTGCCGGAGGAGGAAGAGGACGAAGAGCACGGCCCCGCCGAGGAGGGTGATGGGGATCGCCGGATGCCCCCATCCCAGCCGCGGCTGTTCGATGAGACCGAAGACGAGTCCGCCGAGTCCGAGGATGGAGAGGACCGCGCCGAGGATGTCGATGTGCGGCTTCGTCTGCCGGGGAGGATCGGGCACGGTGCGCAGGAGCCACAGGGTGACGGCGATGGGGACGACATTGATGAGGAACGCGAACCGCCAGCTCGCGAAGTCGACGAGGACGCCGCCGATGAGCGGGCCGACGATCATCGCCCCCGTCGTCAGCGCCGTCCACGTGCCGATGGCCTTGGCGCGGGCGACGCCGGAGAAGTGGGCGCTGATGAGCGCGAGCGAGCTCGGGACGAGGAAGGCTCCCGCGGCTCCCTGGAGCATCCGCGCGATGATGAGGATGAGCGGGTCGGGGGCCACGGTGATGATCACCGAGGCGATGCCGAAACCGATGAGGCCGATGCGCATGACGAGGCTGCGGCCGTAGGCGTCGCTGATGGAGCCGGCGACAAGCATGATGGCACCGAGGGTGATGAAGTAGCCGTCGACGACCCACTGCTGGGTGACGAGCCCGCCGCCGAGCTCGCGGTCGATCGCGGGCAGGGCGACGTTGACGATCGTGCCGTCGAGGAACGCCACGAAGGACGCGAGGACGGCAATCCAGAGGATCTGAGAAGTCACCCTGTCAGAGTACGCCGGAAACGACCGTGATCAGCACTGTCGGCGGCCCCAATCGCACGGGCGCGTGTGCGCGCTCTATTCGGCAGGTCCTATTCGGCGAGGCCGTTGAAGGCCATCGCGGTGACCGCCTCGGCGATGGTCTCGGGGTCGACGGGATAGCCCGGGCGGTACCACTCGGTGATCGAGTTGACCATGCCGAAGAGGAGGCGGGTGACGAGGCCCGGCGGGAAGTCGGCGCGGACGCCGCCCTCCTCGATCGCCGCGGTGACGAGCGCGCGGATCTTCATGTCGATCTGCCGCCGCTGCTCGAGCGCATCGCGTTCGACCGCGGAATTGCCGCGCACCCGCAGGAGCAGGGTGACCGAGTGGTGGTATTCGATGAGAATGAGCACGCTCGAGTGGACGGCGTGGCGCAGGCGCTCGAGGGCGCTGAGATCCTGCCGGTGGGATTCGGACTCCACCGCCGAGGCGAGAGCGTCGGTGCCGCGGTTGATCGCCAGCCGCAGCAGCTCCTCCTTCGACTTCACATGGTGGTAGATCGCCGACTTCGTGATCCCCAGCTCGCGGGCGACCGTGTCCATCGACGTGCCGTCGTAGCCGCGGGAGACGAAGACCTCGGTCGCCTTGTTGATGAGCGTCTCCCGGTCGTAGCCGGGACGACCGCGGCGGGTCCGTTTCGGCTCCGACCCGACCCCCGCCTCGGCGGCGGATCCGGACCCAGCTCCCGCCTCGGCGAGGTCACCGGCGACGGACTCCGTCGCGGTCGACGGAGTCTGTGCAGGTGACGGGCTCTTGGACATGGGAATCAGTCTAATCAGCGGAAGCCGGCGGTGCCGCGATCCGAGTCACAGCGGACCTAGCGGATGTTCTCGCGACGGTCGATGATGCGCTTGAGCTTGCCGACCGAGCGCGGCAGGGAACCGGGGTCCTTGATGTCGACGGTCGAGGAGACGCCGAGGCGCTCCTTGATCCGGGCGGCCACGCGGCGGTCGAGGCCCTCACGTTCGACGGCGCCGACGTTCTCGCGGCATTCGACCTCGACGGTGACCTCATCCATCCGCCCGGGACGGGTGAGGACGAGCTGGAAGTGGGGGCTCAAGTGCTCGAACTCGAAGAGGACGGATTCGACGTTGGCGGGGTAGACGTTGACGCCGCGGATGATGATGAGGTCGTCGGAGCGGCCGGTGATGCGCGAGATGCGGCGGAAGTTCGGGTGCGCGGTGCCGGGCAGGAGGCTCGCGAGGTCGTGGGTGCGGTAGCGGATGATCGGCAGCGCCTCCTTCGTCAGCGAGGTGAAGACGAGTTCGCCCTCCTCGCCGTCGGGGAGGACTTCACCGGTGAAGGGGTCGACGATCTCGGGGTAGAAGTGGTCCTCCCAGATCGTCGGGCCGTCCTTGGTCTCGGCGGATTCGCACGCGACGCCGGGGCCCATGACCTCGGAGAGGCCGTAGATGTCGACGGCGTCGATCGCGAAGGACCGCTCGATCTCCCGGCGCATCTCGTCCGTCCACGGTTCGGCGCCGCAGATGGCGACCTTGAGGCTCGTCGAGGTCGGGTCGATGCCCTGCTTGTGGAACTCGTCGAGGATCGTGAGCAGGTAGGTCGGGGTGGCCGTGATGATGTCGGGCTTGAAGTCCTGGATGAGCTGGACCTGGCGCTCTGTCTGGCCGCCGGAGATCGGGACGACGGTGAAGCCGTGGCGTTCCGCGCCGTGGACGCCGAGGCCTCCGGTGAACAAGCCGTAGCCGTAGGCGTTGTGGAGCATCTGTCCCGGCCTGCCGCCGGCGCCGAGGATCGAGCGCTTGATGAGTCGGCTCCACACGTCGAGGTCGTTCTGCGTGTACCCGACGACGGTGGGCAGGCCGGTGGTGCCGGAGGAGGCGTGGATGCGCGCGACGTCCTCACGCGGGACGGCGAAGAGTCCGAACGGGTAGTTGTCCCGCAGGTCCTGCTTGTTCGTGAACGGCAGCTTCGCGATGTCGTCGAGGCTGGTGATGTCGGCGGGGGTGATGCCGAGGTCGTCGAAGGCCTTCCGGTAGTGCGGCACCTTCTCGTACACGGCGGCCACCGTGGTCTTGAGGTTGGCGAGCTGATCGGCGCGCAGCTCGTCGAGGCTCATCGTCGGACCGGCGTCGCTGTCGGTCGTGGTCATCATCGTCTCCTTGGGAATCCGTGCAGGTGAGGTGTCGAGTCAGGAAGCGCCGAGGTGGGGGCGCGACGCGGGAGACGCCGGGTGAGCGTGGTCCGCGGTGAGGGTCAGGAGGTGGCCGGCTTCGGTGCCGGAAGGGTGCGGGAGCGTCCGCGGTAGACCGCGACGATCTCATCGCCGCGCTTGACCTCGACGTCGTAGATGCCCGCGCGGCCCTGCTTGACGATCTCGCGGCCGTGGGCGACGAGTTCGTCGCCGACGCGGGTCGGCTTGAGGAAGGTGATGTCCCCGCCCGAGGCGACGGTGACCGAACCGGGGTAGTTGCAGGCCATCGCGAACGTCGTGTCGGCGAAGAGGAAGATGTAGCCGCCGTGGGTGATCTCGTGGCCGTTGGCCATGATGTCGGTGATCGTCATCGAGCACTGCGCCCAGCCGGGGCCGTGATCGTCGAGGGTGATGCCGAGGTGCTGGGAGGCGCGGTCGTTCGCGTACATCGCGGCCGCGCCGGTATGTGCTTCGTTCCCGATGCCGGGGGCGACGGAGGCAGAGGAGGGAGTCGCCGTGGGATCGGCATGGGTGTTTTGTGAGGGAGCCGCGCCGGAACTGGTGTCCGTCGTCGTTGTGGTCGTCTCTCCCATGTCAGGTTCCTCCTCGCACCGATGCGATGCACTGCCTCCGTCGCCCGATCCGACGTGCGACACGGGATCGGAATAAACGACCATCTGGTCAATAAATATCGTTGTGATCGGCGTCTCTGTCAAGTCGGAGGGCCGGGAAGGTGTTCTTCCGTGGTCCGGCCATGGGCTGTTCGATCACGGGGTCGGGACGGTCGGAGTCTCGGCGATCGCAGTCGGGACAGCTGGGATTGGAGCGCCAAGGTAGCGGGTCGGCTGGGCCTGCGGGCTCGGATGGAGGCGGATGCCATCCTTGGGTGAGACCACCTTGAGCGAGCGGACGATCGCCTTGTACGTGCGTTCGCAGTTGCCGGACTTCGGCAGTGTGAACGTTGCTGTACGGCGACGCGCGTATTCCTCGAGCCGAGGATCGTCGCCGGAGACGAGCGACTCGACCGCTTCGGCGGCCTCTTCGACGGTGGCCGCCACCGGGCCGAATCCGTCATCCTCGAACGAGAAGTAACCGGGTTTGGCGATGTGCCCGCCTCCATAGATGGAGTCGGCGTCGAACTGGAAATACATCACGGGGCGGTCGATGTAGGCGGCATCGAAGGCTACTGATGACAGGTCGGTGACGACTGCGGCCGCTTCGACGAGTACAGTCTGGAAATCATGCGTCGAATGGCGCACGAGTTCGATGTCGTCGGGCAGATCGTCCGGTCCGATGTACGCTTCGAAACCCGGATGCGGCATGAAGCGGATACGCAGACCCTGCTTACTCGCAGCTTCGTGCAGGCGGACTGACTTCAGCAGACCAGACCAATTGCGCCACCACTCGGATCGCCGGAACAGCTCAGCTCGCTCGACCGGATCGTCAACCTTGGCCAACGCAGTGCCCAGATCCTTGCGCCACGTGGGCATGACGGTGATGGTCGAAGAGCGGGACGATGTCATCGCGGAGTCGAGTTCGGACAGCCGGTCGTATCGCGGCATACCCGACATCACTGTTTCCTTCGTGCTCAGGATGTACGGGCTTCCGTCGCCGACGATCGAACGGTGCTCGGGTTCGGTGCTCGTGACCACCATGCGCGGACGCTTCGTATTCAGCCACGCCGAGATGTCATTCATCGTGACGCCGTGCTGAAGGAAGATGTGGTCCCAAACGGGGCGGCGCCCGTCGCTGAGCGCAAATGGATTGATCACGTCCACATCGATGTGCGAGGAGACGATCAGATCCGCATTGAGGCACAGTGCTTTCCACGTGCGGGAGCCGTGCGCAACGAGTCGATCCACGCCCTCGGCCTTGAGCCGCTTCCAATCGGCCGAACCCTCCTCGAGCACGAACCAGGAGTTTCGATCAGGGTGGTGTCTGCGGACGTATTTGAAAAGGTGCTCTGCGTTATCGCCCGCCTGTGCCTGTCGGTCCATGAACACCCACGCATTCGCGAACTTCCGCCGGTAATGCGGTGAAACCGTCATGGCTGCAATTGCGCGATCGCCCATGTTCAGCCGAGGCCGTCTGCGCTGGATCGCTTTCACCGAAGTCTGCTCGGCCAGGGCTGCGGAGCGCGACGGGCGCAGGACGAATCTCTTCGGTCGAGGTGGCGTCGTCTCGATGGGGGCTTCGATGCCGTCGAGACTCACGGTGATCGTTCCGCGTGCGCTCACCCAGAGGATGCGTTCGTAGATCAGCGGTCGCCCGAGGTACCTGATCGCCCTGGTCTTCGCGTACATGGGCTCAGCATCGAGACCGCGGAACTTCACCTGCTCTTTCGGCTGTGCACCTGTGAAGTGATAGCGGAGTTTGACGAGCTTCTTCTTTGCGTCGTACTCCTCGGCTTGGATGCAGTCCCACGTCCAATCACGTTGTGAGAATCCATGAAGCATGACCTCACGCTGCGTGAGTGAGACTTTGATGAGATCGAACGCCTCGATGGCCTGAGGATCGAGGAGCGAACGGATCTCCGCCATGAGTTCGCAGAATTCGTCCGCTACCGCGGAGGGCAGATGACCGCTCTTCGGTGAAAGCGACTCCTCTGCGCGCAGGACCCAGAACAGGTCGTAGAGGACTGCGTACTGCAGCCAGCGAGGAATCACGTTGTCGCTCATCGGACGCTGCAGCAGATCGAGAAGCCCATAGCGGAGGACGTCGGTGTACCGACGCTCGTCGATCCCGCTCGTCTGCAGAGTCGAACTGCCGTCGGCACGCCGCCGGTAGAGATAGCGGGCATCGTCGTCGAAGATGATCGTGGGATCCTCGCTCACGAGGAGGTAGCTCTGAACGAAGTGAGCGTCTTCGAAGACGGGCCTGATGCGAGGGTCGAAGCGAATCCCGAACTCTTCCACCCGATCTCTGCGGAAGAAGGCGGACGAGGCGTGAAGGTGGATGTTCCGCGGAAACCTGTTGAGGTCGACCACCTGAGTTCCGCCCTTGAAGCGGAACCGGAGGGGATGTGAGTCGCTGATCTCACCCTTCGCCTCCCAGAAGTCGACGAGATGGGCGGCAAGCAGGGACGCATGGTCGGCGGACCGGAGGTTCGCGTCGACCGATGTCAGGTAGTCACGATCGAGGATATCGTCCGGATCGGGGAAGCTCACCCAAGCGCCGCAAGCGTGGTCGAGGCCGGCGTTGCGCGCTGCGGACTGACCCGCATTCTTCTGATCGACGACGACCACGGAGTAGTCGGTCGTCGCTGACCACTCCGCGATGACGTCGGCCGAAGAGTCCGTCGCGCCGTCGTTGACGAGAACGATCTCGACGTCGGAATGGTCGAAAGTCTGGTCATCGAGGGATCGGAGGAAGTCCGGCAGGTATCGTCCCACGTTGTAGACGGCGGAGATCAGGCTGAAGCGCGTCATCGGAGGCTTGCGTCCTCTACTTCTCGAAGGTGCTCGGTAGGGGGAACTTCTCGTTGAGGAACCACTTGACGATCTCGTCGAGGTGGTCCTGGGACTCCGGGGACGAGTCGGTGTCGTTGAGACAGAGGACGTCGAGGTCCTTCCTCCTCAGCAGACGCCGCATGTAGAGCTCAGCGTCCGGACGAGAGATGTCCATGTAGGCATACCTGATCCCCGAGTCGATGGCCTTCCCCTGCGCATACGCGTGGAAGTGGTAGAGCGCCGAAGCAATCGAATAGTCGTCGGGGTGGCGGAACTTCGAACTCGCCACTTGATCGAAGAGCTCTTGGTGGCTCGCTTCGAATTCGGTCATGACCGACTTCAGTTGCGGGTGAGGGGTGTGCTTGAACTTGTTGCCGACGCGGCGGCCGTGTTCGTCGAGCATGAACTGGCGGCCGTGCTTCGCCGCAGAGAGCACCGGGAGATCGCGCGCGCTTGGTTCGGCGAGGTCGAGGGGTGCCGTCGAGGGGAAGAACCGGGAGAGTCCGCTTCCGGTGAAGAAGAGATCAGGCTCGGTCGGGCGCATGAAGAACAAGTCGTCGTTCATGTAGACATAGTTCTCGCTCAGCCCGGGGATGTGGTGGAGCTGGGATTCGATCGCATGGGAGTTGAAGACTGGCAGGTTGCCGGGGTCGGTGAAGATGTCCCGGTGGTCGATGACGGTGATCTTGGGATGATCGACGTTGAGCCACTCGGGGACCTGCGCGTCGGTGACGAGGTAGATGTGGTTCGCCCAACTCGCATACGACTCGACGGAACGCAGGGAGTAGAGAAGCTCGTGGCGGTCGGCGAACCGCGAGTCAGACACCGCCGACTTGTTGATCGGCTGTCCGGTGAGGCTTGCTTGAGCCTCCATCTTCTTCCACTGCCACTTAGGGTCGGCCCCGTTTACCCAGGTGTAGACGAGGTCGACCGGGCCCTCGACCTCATACAGGTCAGGGGCGCTCGGCTGCACGGTCCGGTTGTCATTGGCCAGTGCTGCCGACCAGTCGTCGGGAGTGAAGTACTCGACGAGCGTGCGGGGCTGGGTGACGACCCTGTGCAGTGTGCCTGGAACGTGCCACGATCCGTCGATGCGAGGCTCCCTGGGCCCGAGGTCCGTCCACGACTCGATGACCACCTCTTCGTTCTCCGCGTTGAGACGGCGACCGTCAGGAGCCGCCGCGATACGACGGCATTCGATGACCGCAACGTTCCCAGGGTCGTGCCGCATCTTCTGCAGACTGACCGACGATCCGAACTGATTCTTGAACGCCTTCGACCAGCCGTCACCCGGTGTCAGGCGCGCGACCGCCGTCAACACACATCTCATCTGGGAGCGGGGCACCGCAATCCGCGTCTTCTCGCGCGACCTGCGCGGAAGTTCGACGAAATCGACACCGGCTTCACCGAGGGTGCGTCGTACCTGTGCGAGGTTATCTGCTCGTGCGGCGCGGGAGTCGTGAGCGCGCTGCGCGACGGCGTCGGACGGTCGCGGTGTGCGACTGCGGACGGTTGTCCTGATGCGCTGCTGCCACTCCGTCTCACCATGACGGATCTCGGAGAGCAGAAGTTTCTGCCGGTCGCTCAGCGAATCGACCATTGATCGCCGAACACCGCCGACGACAGAACTCATCGTCGACTTCAGACCGTTCACTGTCCGTACCTCCGCACGCTATTCCTCGTTCACCCACATTTTAGAGCGAAGCAATCTTTTCATCGGGGATTGCCGCGGTCAAAACCAGAAGTAGTTGAAGATTGTCTTCGAAGTCGAGAATTCAAGGTCGCGGCCGATTCATTTAGGGAAAGGTGGCTTGGTTTTTATGGGGGCGCGGATTCTCGGGCGCGGGCGTTTGCGGAGTCTCGGGCTCTCAGGAGCCTCACGAACCCATCCTCGGTGGCGACGACCGTCTTCCCGCCCCGGGGCGGCGGTGAAACGCGTGATGGGAGGGGTGGATTAGGTCATTGACTGCGGTCGACCACTCGTCGAGTCGGCTGTGCCGTCGTGGCTTCGGGTGCCCGCATCGCCGGCGGCAGGCTGGGGGATCGGTGGCACCGCTTGGGCGAGGTCTCGCTTGGGGCTGTTCGAAGGCCCGCTCGGGGTTCAGGTCAGTCGCCCTGTCCCGATATTGCGCCTCGGCGTGGGGTATGCCACACTGGTGAAGAACATTACAGAACAAACGGTCAGTAAATGATCGAACGGTTCCGGCGGCCTGTGATGACGGAGTTCATCCGGCCCCGCCGCACCAGCAGTGCCGCGCCCGGGACACGGGTCGGGCGCGTGACGAGGAAGGGCGCACCCAGGGGGTGGAGTGGTCATGACAACGGAAGTCAACGAAACGCAGCTCGAGGCGCAGTTCGCCGACACGATCGAGGCCAAGGATCGGATCGAACCGCGCGACTGGATGCCCGAGCCCTACCGCAAGACGCTCATCCGCCAGGTCGCCCAGCACGCGCACTCGGAGATCATCGGCATGCAGCCCGAGGGCAACTGGATCTCCCGCGCCCCCTCCCTGCGGCGCAAGGCGATCCTGCTCGCGAAGGTCCAGGACGAGGCGGGTCACGGCCTCTACCTCTACTCGGCCGCCGAGACGCTCGGTGCCAGCCGTAACGAGCTCACCGAGAAGCTCATCGCCGGCAAGCAGAAGTACTCCTCGATCTTCAACTACCCGACGCTCAACTACACCGACGTCGGCACGATCGGCTGGCTCGTCGACGGCGCCGCGATCTGCAACCAGGTCCCCCTGTGCCGCACCTCCTTCGGCCCCTACGGGCGCGCGATGATCCGCATCTGCAAGGAGGAGTCCTTCCACCAGCGCCAGGGCTACGAACTGCTCATGACGATGATGCGGGGCACCGACGAGCAGCGGGCGATGGTCCAGGAATCGGTCAACCGCTTCTGGTGGCCTGCCCTGATGATGTTCGGACCCCCCGACGACGATTCGCCGAACACCGCGCAGTCAATGGAGTGGGGCATCAAGACCCACACGAACGACGAGCTGCGCCAGAAGTTCGTCGACATGTCGATCCCGCAGGCCGAGGCACTCGGTGTGACATTCCCCGACGAGAACCTCAAGTGGAACGAGGAGCGCGGACACTACGACTTCTCGACCCCCGACTGGGACGAGTTCTGGGCCGTCGTCAAGGGCAACGGGCCCTGCAACGAGCAGCGCATCGCCCACCGCAAGCGCGCGTGGGACGAGGGCGCGTGGGTGCGCGATGCCGCGCTCGCCTTCGCCGAGAAGTCCGCCCACGCCGCGGCTGATGCTCAGTCCGCCGCAACCGCCGACACCACCGCCGAGGAGGCCGCAGAATGACCGAGTCCACCCCGGCCACCGGAGGGACGACCCCGACCGTGCGCGGCGAATGGCCCCTCTACGAGGTCTTCGTCCGCGGCAAGCGCGGCCTCAACCACGTCCACGTCGGCTCGCTCCACGCCCCCGACGACCAGCTCGCGATCCGCCACGCCCGCGACGTCTACACGCGCCGCAACGAAGGTGTGAGCATCTGGGTCGTGCGCTCATCGGACATCACCGCCTCGAGCCCCGACGAGAAGGACCCGATGTTCGCCCCGAGCGGCGACAAGGTCTACCGTCACCCGACCTTCTACGACATCCCCGACGATGTCCCGCACATGTGAGGGAAGAGCATCACATGACGACTCCCAACGCCGCCTCGGCGAACGAATCCAACGCCCCTGAGGTCCACGAGCCCACGGCCGAACACGACGAGCACGAGAACGCCTACTCGGGCCTCCTCGTCAACGACGCCCATTGGGCATTCGGCACGGACTTCGAGGACCCGCTCGCTGGGGTCGACACGACCGTGCCCGACGGCGTCGACCCGTCTGAGCTCGCCCAGTACTGCCTCATGCTCGGCGACGATGCGCTCGTCTTCTCCCAGCGGATCTCCGAATGGTGCTCCAACGCCCCTGACCTCGAAGAGGACATCGCGCTCGCGAACATCTCCCTCGACCTCCTCGGCCAGGCCCGCCTCCTCCTCGCGCGCGCCGCCGCAGCCGACCCCGCCCTCGTCCCGCAGCTGCCGGAGGGATCACCGGTGCCCGACGAGGACCGGCTCGCCTTCTTCCGCGAGGACATGGACTTCCGCAACGTCCGCCTCGCCGAGGTCCCCAACGGCGACTTCGCCGAGGCGGTCGCGAAGATCCTCATCTACTCCACCTGGCGCCTCGCCCTCTTCGAACGCCTCACCGCCAGCCGCGACTCCGTGCTCTCGGCGATCGCCGCCAAGGGCGTCAAGGAGATGTCCTACCACCGCGACTTCGCCGGCCGCTGGGTCGTCACCCTGGCCCAGGGCACCGAGGAGTCCCGTGCTCGCCTGCTCACCGCACTGAGCGGCCTGTGGCCGCTGTGGTCCGAGCTCTTCGAGACCCACCCGATCGAGGCCTCGGTGGCCGAGGCCGGCATCGGCGTCGACCCCGCCGAGGTGGCCGACGAGGCCGGTGTCATCCTCGACCAGGTCTTCGCCGCCGCCGGCCTCGACCGCCCGGAGGCGGGAGCACTCGCCGGGGTCCGTGGCAAGAAGGGCCGCGACGGGCTCCACACCGAGGCGCTCTCCCGCATGCTCGCCGAGATGCAGGTCGTCGCCCGCGCCCACCCGCAGGGCCAGTGGTGATGAACGCGACCCTGGAATCCCCCGCCGAGGCGGTCGACCGGGCCCGTGCCGCCGCCGCCCGGGTCACCGACCCGGAGATGCCGATGCTCACGCTCGTCGACCTCGGCGTGCTTCGGGACGTCACGCTCGAGGACGACCACGTCGTCGCGACGATCACCCCGACGTATTCGGGCTGCCCGGCGATGGCGACGATGCGCGATGACCTCCAGCGCGAACTCGAGGACGCAGGATTCCCAGACGCGGAGATCCGCGTCTCCCTCACCCCGGCCTGGTCGAGCGACTGGATCACCGCGGAGGGCCGGGAGGCGCTTGCCGAGGCCGGCATCTCCCCGCCCGGCCAGGCGCCGCGCCGGCAGGGGCCCGTCGCGCTCACCCTCATGCCCACCCGCCGCGCGATCGTGTGCACCCTGTGCGGATCGGGCAACGTGGCGCTCACCTCGGAGTTCGGTCCCACCGCCTGCAAGGCGATGTACCAGTGCCGTGACTGCCTCGAACCGTTCGAACACGTGAAGGAGATCTGAGATGACCGAGACGATCGGCCGAGATGCCGAGACTGTCGGCCAGACCGCCCCCGCGGAGTCCACGGGTCAGGCCGCTGACCGCACCGGCTTCCACCCGCTCACCGTCAGGTCCGTCGAGCACCTCACCGAGGACTCCGCGGCCGTGACCTTCGACGTGCCCGCCGAGGTGGCCGAGCTCTTCGACTTCGCCGCCGGACAGTCGCTCACCCTGCGTCGGATGATCGACGGCGTCGAGCACCGCCGCACCTACTCCATCTGCGCTCCCGCGGGAGCTGCCCCACGCATCGGCGTCCGCGAGATCCCCGACGGCCTCTTCTCCCGCTGGCTCGTCCGCGATGTCCGCCCCGGTGAGACGATCGAGGTCCAGCCGCCCAGCGGCAGCTTCCGGGCCGACGCGAGCCTCGGCGGCAAGCACCTGTGCATCGCCGCCGGCTCCGGGATCACCCCGATGCTCTCGATCGCGACGACGGTGCTCACCAACCCCGATGCCTCCGTCACCCTCCTCTACGGCAACCGCTCGACGAACACCGTGATGTTCGCCGAGGAGCTCGCCGACCTCAAGGACGCCCGCAACCAGCAGCTCGACCTCGTCCACGTCCTCTCCCGCGAACCCCGCGAGGTCGAACTCTTCTCCGGCCGCCTCGACGAGGAGAAGCTGCGCCAGCTGCTCACCTACCTCGTGCCCGTCGGCGACATCGACCATGTGTGGCTGTGCGGTCCCTTCGGAATGCTCGGCGACGCCCGTACGGTGCTCGACGAGCTCGGGGTGCCCAAGGAGAAGGTCCACTTCGAGCTCTTCTACGTCGACGAGCCCCCACCCGAGGTCGTCCACGCCGACAAGGTCCTCGAAGGGGCGACGAGCGAGGTCACGGTCATCCTCGACGGACGGCGGACCACCTCGGCGATGGCGCAGGGCAAGACCATCCTCGACTCCGCGCAGGAGTCCCGCTCCGATCTGCCGTTCGCGTGCAAGGGCGGGGTGTGCGGGACGTGCCGGGCGAAGGTGTGCGCGGGCGAGGTCGACATGGTCCGCAACTACGCCCTCGAGGACGCCGAGGTGGAGGCGAAGTTCGTCCTCACCTGCCAGACGTTCCCAGTCAGCGACGAAGTCACCATCGACTTCGACTCCTGACCCCGGTGTGGGTGGCGATACCGCCATCCGGCCCCCTGCCCCGGCCTGATGTGGCAGGCGTTACGATCGACTCGTCTGAACCGACTTGAAGGAGCATCATGCCCGAGGCATTCATCCTTGACGGACTGCGCACGCCCATCGGCCGCTACGGAGGCGCACTCGCCGACCAGCGGCCCGACGACCTCCTCGCGACGACCCTGAAGGCCGTCGTCGACCGCACCGGCATCGACCCCGCCGACATCGACGAGGTGATCATGGGGGCGGCGAACCAGGCCGGGGAGGACAACCGCAACGTCGCTCGCATGGCCGTCCTCCTCGCCGGCCTGCCCGACTCGATCCCCGGCTTCACCGTCAACCGGCTGTGCGCCTCGGGACTGACCTCGATCATCCAGGGCCGGGCGATGATCGCGGCCGGAGACGCCGACGTCGTCGTCGCCGGCGGCGTCGAGTCGATGACCCGCGCGCCCTGGGTGGTCGAGAAGCCCTCGAAGGCCTGGGCGAAGCCCGGGAAGTCCTTCGACACGTCGATCGGCTGGCGCTTCCCCAACCCGCAGTTCGGGGAGAATGTCACCTACTCGATGCCGGAGACAGCCGAGAACGTCGCGAAGCGATGGAACCTCACCCGCGAGGAGCTCGACGACTTCGCCTTCGCCTCCCACCAGCGGGCGCTCGCCGCGCAGGACGAGGGGAAGTTCGACCCCGAGATCCTTCCCATCGGCGATGTGAGCAAGGACGAAGGTCCACGCCCGGACACGACCCCGGAGAAACTCGCGAAGCTGCGCGCCCTCCACGGCGAGGGCAGCGTCATCACCGCCGGCAACTCGTCGTCGCTCAACGACGGCGCCGCCGTGACGATCCTCGTCTCCGACCGCTACGCCGAGAAGCACGGCCTGGACCCGCGCGCTCGCGTCGTCGCCGGAGCCAGCGCCGGCGTGCCCCCGGAGATCATGGGCATCGGCCCGGTCCCCGCGTCCGAGAAGGCGCTCGCCCGGGTCGGCTGGAGTGTGAACGACCTCGACGCCGTCGAACTCAACGAGGCCTTCGCCTCGCAGTCGCTCGCGTGCATCCGCGATCTCGGGCTCAACCCGGACATCGTCAACCAGTTCGGCGGGGCGATCGCGCTCGGCCATCCTCTCGGCGCCTCGGGCACCCGCATCACGCTCACCCTGCTCAACCGCATGGAGCAGGGCGAGGATCAGCGGGGGCTCGCGACGATGTGCGTCGGCGTGGGTCAGGGTTCGGCCGTCCTCCTGGAACGCCCGTGAGCACGGCTGCGTCGCAGGGCGACGGAACCGGGAACGCCTCAGCGAGCGGCATCGCCGCGAGCGACGACTCCACGGCCGACGACGCCTCCCCACTGCTCGTCGAACGTCGGGACGACCGGATGGTCATCCGGCTCAACCGCCCCGAGGTGCGCAATGCGATCGACCTGACGATGGTCGAGGCCCTCCACGAGGTGTGTGCCGAACTCGAGGCGCACCCGCAGGTCGCGATCCTCACCGGCACCGGAGGGACTTTCGCCGCCGGAGCCGACATCGGGCAGCTGCGCGAGCGCCGCCGCGACGATGCGCTCGCCGGCATCAACTCGAAGATCTTCAGCCGCATCCTCGACCTGCCGATGCCTGTCATCGGCCTCATCGACGGCTACGCCCTCGGCGGGGGAGCGGAACTCGCGTTCGCGTGCGACTTCCGCATCGGGACACCGGCGACGAAGATCGGCAACCCCGAACCCGGTCTCGGCATCCTCGCCGCTGCCGGTGCCGCATGGCGTCTGCGCGAACTCGTCGGAGAGCCCCGGGCCAAGGAGATCCTCCTCGCCGGACGCACGCTCCAGGCCGATGAGGCCCGCAGCATCGGCCTCCTCAACGACGTCGTCGACCCCGAGGAACTCGAGGCCGCGGGTGAGGCGCTCGCCGACCGGATCGCGAGCTTCGCGCCCCTGGCCGTGCGGCTGACGAAGTCGGCGTTCCACGCCCCCCGCGAGGCGCACCCCCTCATCGACAACGTCGCCCAGGCGGTGCTCTTCGAGACCGACGAGAAGTTCGCCCGGATGGACGCCTTCCTCGCCCGGCGCGAGGAGAAGCGGCGTGAGAAGAAGCAGCAGGAGAAGAGAGAGGCCGGTCACGAGTGAGCGAGCAGAACCAGTCACAGGCGGCCCCCGGCGCGACCGACGAGGCGCGTCCGGCGACCGAGGACAGGGCCTACGTGCCTGACACCGTCGGCGTCTACGGCGGCGGCCGGATGGGGGCGGGCATCGCCCACGCGTTCGCGAGCGCCGGCGCCCGCGTCATCGTCATCGAGAACACCGAGGAGACCGCGGCCGCGGCCCGGGAGCGCGTCGAGGCCTCGATCGAGAAGTCCCGCGCGAAGGGCCTCGAGGTCCCCGGCCGGGTCGAGGTCGTCCGCGACCCGACCCTGCTCGACCAGGCGCTGCTCGTCGTCGAAGCCGTCCCCGAGGACGTCGCCCTCAAGCAGCGCGTCCTCGCCGACATCGCGAAGTTCGCCCCGGCGGCGAGCATCGGGACGAACACGAGTTCACTCTCGATCGACGAGCTCGCCTCCGTCCTGCCCCGTCCCCAGGCCCTCATCGGCCTCCACTTCTTCAACCCCGTCCCGGTCTCCGACCTCGTCGAGATCGTCGTCGGCTCCCGCACCTCGCCCGACCTCGTCACTGCCGCGACGAACTGGGTCGCCGGTCTCGGCAAGACGCCGATCACGGTCACTGACTCTCCCGGGTTCGCGTCCTCGCGCCTCGGCGTCGCGCTCGCCCTCGAGGCGGTGCGCATGGTCGAAGAGGGCGTGGCCAGCGCCGAGGACATCGACACCGCGATGACGCTCGGCTACCGGCACCCGGCGGGACCGCTGAAGACGACCGACATCGTCGGCCTCGACGTCCGCCTCGGCATCGCCGAGCACCTCGAACGCGAACTCGGTCCCCGCTTCGCCCCACCCCAGCTGCTCCGTGACAAGGTCGCCGCCGGCGAACTCGGCCGCAAGACGGGCAAGGGGTTCTACGAATGGTGACCGAGATCCGACTGACCACCCGGGGGCCGATCGCCGAGATCGTCCTCGATGGGCCCGAGTCCCGCAACGCCCTCGACGCCGACAACCTCCGTGCCCTCGCCGAGGCGGTGTCGACGGTCGCCGAGTCCGTGCCCGCCGTCCGCGTCCTCCTCATCCGCGGTGAGGGGAAGGTGTTCTGCTCGGGTCGCGACATCTCCGCCGTCGACGTCGAGACCGACGACGCGTACGCGTTCCTCGCCGAGGTGTTCGCCCCGATCGTCCAGGCCATCCGCGGCCTCTCCATCCCCGTCGTCGCCCAGGTCCAGGGGGCGGCCCTCGGGCTCGGCTTCGGGGTCGCCGCGGCCGCCGACATCATCTACGCCGCCGAGGACGCGAAGTTCGGCTCGCCGTTCGCCGCGATCGGGGCGATGCTCGACTCCGGCGCGCACCACGTCTTCCTCGACCGGGTCGGCTACCACCGGACGATGGACCTCATCGTCACCGGTGACTTCATGTCCGGCGCCGAGGCGGCGGCGACGGGAATCGTCTCCCGCGCCGTCCCCGCGGCCGAACTCGGGGACTTCGTCGAGGCGAAGCTCGCCCGGATCGTCACCGGCCCCGCCGAGGCGTATGCGATGGAGAAGGACTTCGTCCAGAGGCTCGCCGACGAACGGCCCTCGTTCGCCGAGGTCCTCGACGCCGAAGCGCACCTCCAGGAGACGGCCCGACGCACCCCCGACTACGCGGAGGGCTTCCGCGCCTTCCAGGAGCGCCGCAAGCCGAACTTCGGGTAGGGCGCTGGCCGGGCGTTCTGATACCCTCAGCCGTCGGCCGCCTCGGTGACGGGTCCCGGATTCCCCCGGTTGTCGCGCTCGTCGATGCCGTTCCGGGCCGCAGGTTCCCGGGTCGTCGCTCGCCAGCGACGGAATGCGAGGATCGTCAGTGTGCCGACGAGGACCCAGGCGACGCCGACGGCGATAGCGTTGGCAATGCTCGGGTCGCCGATGAAGGCCCCGATGCCGACGAGGGCGAAAAGGCCGGGTAGCGAGGAGATCGTCGTGGCCGTGAGAAACGTGCGATTGTCGATCCCGAAGGCGCCGCTGCCGTAGTTGACCGGCCAGTACGGCAGACCCGGCAGGAGGCGGAGTGTGCACACCGCGTAGAAGCCGCCGCCGTGGAGTTGGGTTTCGACCGCCTCGGCGTGGGAGCCGAGCATCTTCCTCGCGGTCGGACGGCCGAGGCCGCGGGCGATCCAGTACCCGGCATACCCTCCGAGGACGATGCCGATGAGCGTGAGCAGGGTTCCCAGCGGCAGACCGAACGCGAGCCCACCGGCGACGGCGACGATCGTCACCGGGATCGGGGTGGCCGCGACCACCGTGGCGAGGGCGACGAAGACGGCGAAGCCCCACGCGCCCGCCTCGGCGATCTCATCCTGGAGCGCGCGGGGAGTTGGCAGGTGGACGTTGACCACGAGCCAGAGTCCGGCGAGGACGACGACGGCGAGGGCCGCGTTGCGCACGATCGACCCCCACGCGAGACGTCCGCGTATGCGGGGTGGGGTCTTGGGGTTCGTCGTCGGCACGGATCGAGTGTACGCCTCAAGGACGTCGGAGGGGCCCGGGCGGGCTCGGGGCGGAAGGTGGACCGGGGTGAGCGGGGCGGAGCTGGCTATCTCAGGCGCTGAGCATCATCAGTCCGGCGGCGACGCCGATGTAGAAGAGGCTCACCGAGAGGATGAAGATCCGCTCGGAGATGCCGAAGACCTTCGGCCGCAGCCTCGAGACGACGAGGACGAGGACGCTTACGGCCAGCGAGATCGCGGCGATCCACCCGATGACGGCCAGCGTCGAGGCGAGCCACGCGGGGCCCTCGGCGGTGAAGAGACGGGTGAAGTTGCCCATGCACGCGTAGCTGAGGGCGAACCAGGCGATCGCGAAGAGGTAGTGGAGCCGGCCGACGAGCGTCGTCTTCTCACCCTCGAGGTCGGTGGGGGCGAAGGGGAGGGCGACGAAGATCCCCGCAAGGACGAGCAGGGCGATCGTGATGCCCGTGGCATCCGACCAGTCGGGGACGCCGGTGATCACCGCTCCGGCGAGGAGTGCCCAGAATCCCGCGGTCAGCCAGGTCATGACCGAACTCAGCCTTCGCGTCGGTCCGACCGCGTAGTCGCTGACGGCGTGGGAGACGATCGAGTAGTCGCTGGGCACGAGGTGGAGGGCGACGAAGACACCGAGCCGGGCGAGTCCGAGGACGAGGGCGAGAAGGGCCAAGGTCATTGCCATGAGAGCTCCTGGAGGAGAGGTGCGAGAGGGGTTACGGGTTGCGGACGGTGCGGACTTCGTCGTGGAGGTCGCGGATCGTCTGGGCGAGGGCCTGCGGGTCGAGGCCGATCGTGCGGGCGTTGTCGTCGAGTGAGCTCCCGAGGAGGCGTCCGCACTGCTCGGCCTTCTCCTCACCCGCCGAGGTGAGGTGGAGTTCGCGTCGGTTCCCCGAACCGGCCGCGGCCCGGTTGTCGACGTACCCCGCGCTGAGCAGGGCCTTGACGATGCCGCTGCCGGCCGCCTCGGTGACGCCGAGGGACCGGGCCAGGGTGCGTCCGGTGATTCCCGGGTGCTGGCCGAGGATGACCAGGGCGACGTACTGGTTGTAGCTCAGGCCCTCCGGCGCGAGGATCCGCTCGGCCCACCGGTCGAGGGTGCGCACGAGGTCGTGGAGTTCGAAGGCGAGGTCCATGACACTAAGTTAAACACTTAAGTTAATGGGTGGCAAGAGGATGCCCGGACGGGGTGCGCACATGCCGACGGCCCCGGCCCGGACGGAGGGTCCGGGGCGGGGCCGTCGTCCGGCCGCCTCGGCGGGGAGGGACCGGTGGGGACGAAGCTCAGCCGGTGAAGATCGCCACGGCTTTGATCACGGTCAGGGTGAGGCCCCACGCGAGGCCGCCGATGACGACGACGGTGAGTGCGGAGCCGACCACCTTGTACATGCCGCCGACGGGCGACTGCGGGGAGCCGGTGGCGGGAACCGATGACCAGGTCTCGGAGCTGCTCATGACTTCTCCTCCTTCCTTCAGTCGGTCTCAGCCGTCGATGCGGACTTCGGGGTCGCCTCGGCGGTCGTGGGTTCGAGGTACTTGTCCTTGACCGGGGTGACGAGCAGGTTCGCGACGAAGCCGATGGCCAGGGCGCCGACCATGATGAACATGCCCGGGGTGTAGAGCTCGGGTCCGGTCTTGCCGGCCTTCTCCCCGGCCTCGACGACCGAGTTGACGATGAGCGGACCGGCCACACCCGCGGCCGACCAGGCGGTGAGCAGGCGGCCGTGGATCGCGCCGACCTGGAAGACCCCGAAGAGGTCCTTGAGGTAGGCGGGGATCGTCGCGAAGCCGCCGCCGTAGAACGAGATGATGAGGAGCGTCGCTGCGACGAAGAGGACGATCGACCCGCCGCCGAAGAGTGCGACGACGAGGTAGAGGATGGCTCCGCCGCCGAGGTAGATCATGTAGTTGTTCTTCCGGCCGAGGTAGTCCGACGTCGTCGACCACACGAAACGGCCGGCCATGTTGCCGATCGAGAGGAGGCCGACGAACCCGGCGGCGGCTGCGGCCGTGATGCCGAAGTAGGCCTGGATCATCGGGGCGGCGTTCTCGAGGATGCCGATGCCGGCGGTGACGTTGAGGAAGAGGACGATCCACAGCAGCCAGAACTGGCGGGTGCGCACGGCGTTCTTCGCCGAGACGTTGCCGGTCGTCTGCATCGGCTTGGCCTTGATCGTCGACGGGTCGAAGCCCTCGGGCTTCCAGTCCGGGTGCGGGACGCGGATGACGTAGGCGCCGGCGGCGATGACGACGGCGTAGATGATGCCGAGGGTGAGGAACGTCGGGGTGAGACCGGCGACGAGGTTCTCCGGTTCGCTGCCGCCGCCGTAGAAGGACATGAGCTGGTTCGACAGGGGGCTCGCGATGAGCGCTCCGCCGCCGAAGCCCATGATCGCCAGGCCCGTGGCCAGGCCCGGACGGTCGGGGAACCACTTCATCAGGGTCGAGACCGGCGAGATGTAGCCGATGCCGAGTCCGATGCCGCCGATGAAGCCGTAGCCGAAGTAGACGAGCCACAGCTGCCCGGTCATGATCCCGAGGGCGGAGATGAGGAAGCCTGCGACCCAGCACGTGCCGGCGGCGACCATCGAGGCGCGGGGCCCGGCCTTCTCGACCCATGTGCCGAAGATCGCCGAGGAGATGCCGAGCATGAGGATCGAGATCGAGAAGATCCAGCCGATCGAGATCTCACCCGCGTCGAAGTGCGCCATGAAGGGATTCTTGAAGACGCTGAAGGCGTAGACCTGGCCGATGCACAGGTGGATCGCCAATGCCGCCGGCGGCATCAGCCATCGGTTGAAGTCCTTCGGCGCGACGATCGCTGACCGAGAGAGTACGGAAGCCATGGGGACCCTTTTCGTCTGTGCTTCCCGGGTCGTCGACGACGGCGAGGGGAAGCGGTGTGCCAATGCGGTCCGGTGGGAACCGCGTTCATCCCATACAGACTAGAGGCCTCACATGGATATTGCGAGATCCATGGGGAAATTCCTCAGGATCGAGCGTGTCATCCCCGCCGAGGCGGGTGGTTGAACGATCCACTACAGGTGCGATCCGCGTGGGAGCGGGCATCGCTGCCCCGAATGAGTTCAGGTGAGCTTGTGGGCACGGAATCCGCAGATCAGAGATTGATCGTGACGTCTCCCTTGTCACGCAGTTCGCCCGCGAACTTCTGGGTCGCCTCGGTCGACTTCTCACCCTTGACCTGCTCTTCGAGCTGCGGGCGCATCTCGTCGAGCGAGGGGACCTGCGCCTCCTGGCCGGACTGGGACGCCATCTGCTCCTGCTGATCCTTCGCCCGCTGATAGGCGGCACCGATCTCCTCGTCGGTGACCTCGAACTCGCCGAACTCATCGGCGATGAGGTCCTCGATCTTCAGCTGGGTGCGCAGCTCCTCATGGACCTTCTTCTCGTCCATGCCCTGATCCGCCATCGCCGCGAGGAAGTCGTCTTTGCTCATCTGAGAGGCCTGGGCGGTCTCGTCGAGGGCGGTGGAGACGTCGTCGTCGGTGGCTTCGATCCCGCGCTTGTCGGCTTCCTGGCTGAGCAGCTTCGTGCTCACGAGGTTCTCGGCGGTCTGCTTCTTCAGCCCCTCCTCGTCGACGGGCTGCCCACCCTGCTGGGCCTGCATCATCATCTGCTGGTACTGGGTCTCGTAGAGGGGGACGAAGTCGTCCTTCGTGATCGTCTCGCCGTTGACCTCGGCGACGACGTCGGGGATGTCGGCGGTGTTCGGCGCGCCGTCCTGGCTCGCTTCGGCCGCCGGCGAAGTCACCGCCGGACCGGAGTCCTCGCCGGAGGATCCGCACCCGGCAAGCGCTGCGACGGAGAGGGACACGGCGAGTCCGACCCACCATTTGGTCTTTGGCACAATCACTCCTGTGTCTCGATTCAGCCTGCCAGGCTAACAGGCGCGGATCATTGCGAGCTGTGCGCCCGGCGGGTGCGCGGCGGGTGGACGGCCCGGGCGCGGCGCTCACAGGCTCGTCGGGACCTCGCCGGCGGGAGTGTACGCCGAGTAGACGACGCCATTGCCGAACGCCTTCGAATCGAGCAGGGTGAGCGGAGGCTGCCGGTGCCCGTCGGGGAAGAAACCGCGACCGCGGCCCTGCCAGACGGGATAGGTGAACATCCGGTACTCATCGACGAGGCCGGCGGTGATGAGCTCGTGGGCGAGCGTGATGCTGCCGGTGAGGATCGCGTCGAGGCCCGGCTGATCGCGCAGTCCCGCGACGACGAGGCGGGGGTCGGTGCTCATCACCCGCGAGTTCTCCCACTGGGGATCGGTCATGGTCGAGGAGAACACCCATTTGTCGACCTTGTCCATCTGCGCGGAGATGCCCGTCGTGTCATCGGTCTTCCCCGGCCAGTAGCTGCGGAAGTCCTCGAACGTCTGCCGACCGAGCAGGAGGAGCTGCTCGCGGGTGGTCTGGCTCCTCACCTCGGCGAGGAGCTCATCGTCCTGGGCCTGCGGGTCGAACCAGTCGTCGAGCATCTCGACCCGGCCGTCGAGGGTGACGTTCTGCGTGATGATGATGCGCACTGCTGACTCCTTCGTCGGGGCCCGCCCGTGGGCGCTGCGTCGTCGGTCCCGCCACAGGCCCGGTTGCCGACAACGCTACGCCCAAGCGCCGACGAGCGCGAGAGGTCGATCGCTCGGGAGGTGGACCGGGCGGGGAATACCGGCGCATCGAACTAGGATCGGAGGCATGTCGATCCCTGATCTCCGCAGCGCTGCGCAGTCCATCCTCCCCGACCTCGTCACCCTCCGCCGCACCCTCCACGCGAACCCCGAACTCGGCACCGATCTGCCCTTCACGCAGGCTCAGGTGCTCGAGGCCCTCGCGGGGCTGGGACTCGAGGTGAGCACGGGGGATTCGCTCACCTCGGTGGTGGCGGTCCTCAGGGGAGGACGCCCGGGACCCGCGGTGCTGCTGCGTGGGGACATGGATGCGCTGCCGGTGACCGAGGAGACCGGGCTCGACTTCGCGTCGACGAATGGGAACATGCACGCGTGCGGGCACGACCTCCACACGGCCGGCCTCGTCGGGGCGGCCCGACTGCTCGCCGTACACCGCGATGAGCTGCCCGGCTCGGTGATCTTCATGTTCCAGCCCGCGGAGGAGAGCGACGGCGGCGCCGAGCCGATGATCGCCGAGGGCGTCCTCGAGGCGGCGGGAGTGCCGGTCGTCGCCGCCTACGGCATCCACGTCGAGGCCGATGTGCGCGGCCGGTTCACGACGAGGGGTGGGCCGCTCATGGCCGGATTCGCCGACCTCCACGTCACCATCCACGGGGCCGGCGGACACAGTTCGCAGCCGCAGGCGACGCGGGACCCGGTGCCCGCGGTCGCCGAGCTCGCGCTCGCGCTCAACACGATGACGACCCGGTCGTTCGACATCTTCGATCCCGTCGTCGTCACCGTCACTCAGCTGCAGGGCGCGCAGGCGACGAACGTCATCCCCGACGATGCGTCGCTCGCCGCCTCGATCCGCTTCCTCTCCGCCGAATCGCTGGCCCTGCTTCAGGAGCGGGTCGGAGAGATCGCCGAGGGAATCGCGCGGGCCCACCGGTGCACCGCCTCGGTGGACTTCGAGGTCGGGTTCCCGGTCACGGTCAACGACCCCGCCGAGGCGGCCCTGGTCACCCAGCGTCTGCGCGGACTCTTCGGGGAGGAGAACGTCGCCACCCTCGAGCATCCGCGGATGGGGTCCGAGGACTTCTCCTTCGTGCTCGAGAGGGTGCCCGGTGCCTTCGTCTTCCTCGGTGCCACACCCGTGGGCATCGACCCGGACGCGGAGACGAACCACTCCCCGCGCGTGCAGTTCGACGACGGTCTCCTCGGCGACCAGGCGGCAGCGCTCGCCCACCTCGCGTACGCACGACTCCTCGACGAGGCGGGGGAGACGACCGACTGAGCACCGAGACCGACACTTCGCACCGAGACCGACGGGTGGAAGTGTCGGTCTCGGCGTTGAGCGGCGGTCTCGGTGGCCGGGGACTCAGGCGCGGATGAGCCCGTGGGGGTCGAGGACGAACTTCTTCGCCACTCCGGAGTCGAAGTCCGCATAGCCCTGGGGCGCCTCGTCGAGGCCGATCGCGGTCGCGTTGACGTTCTTCGCGATCGAGACCTTGTCGTGGAGGATCGCCTGCATGAGGCCGCGGTTGTACTTCATCACCGGGCACTGGCCGGTGACGAAGACGTGGGACTTCGCGAAGCCGAGGCCGAAGCGCATCGACAGCGACCCTTCCTTCGCCGCCTCGTCGACGGCACCCGGATCGCCGGTGACGTAGAGCCCGGGGATGCCGAGGCTGCCGCCGGCGCGCGTGATCTCCATGAGCGAGTTGAGCACGGTCGCCGGAGCCTCATGGCTCGCGTCCTTGCCGTGCCCGCGGGCCTCGAAGCCGACGGCGTCGATGCCGCAGTCGACCTCCGGGGTGCCGAGGATCTGCTCGATCTGATCCTTCGGGTCGCCCTTCGAGACATCGACCGTCTCGCAGCCGAAGCTGCGCGCCTGCGCGAGCCGGTCCTCGTTGAGGTCGCCGACGATGACGACGGCGGCACCGAGGAGCAGCGCCGAGGTGGCTGCGGCGAGTCCGACGGGACCGGCACCGGCGACGTAGACCGTCGACCCCACCTGCACGCCGGCGCCGACGGCACCGTGGAACCCGGTGGGGAAGATGTCCGAGAGCATCGTGAGGTCGAGGATCTTCTCCATCGCCTGGTCTTTGTCGGGGAACTTGAGGACGTTCCAGTCGGCGTAGGGCACGAGCACGTACTCGGCCTGGCCGCCGACCCAGCCGCCCATGTCGACGTAGCCGTACGCCGAGCCCGGGCGGTCGGGATTGACGTTGAGGCAGATGCCCGTCTTGCCCTCCTTGCAGTTGCGGCACCGACCGCACGAGATGTTGAACGGCACCGAGACGAGGTCCCCGACTTTGACGAACTCGACGTCCCTGCCGACCTCGACGACCTCGCCGGTGATCTCGTGCCCGAGGACGAGCCCCTCGGGAGCGGTCGTGCGACCGCGGACCATGTGCTGGTCAGAGCCGCAGATGTTCGTCGCGACCGTCTTGAGGATGACGCCGTGATCGACCTTCCGGCCGACGTTGGCGGGGTTGACGCCCGGACCGTCCTTGAGGACGAACTCGGGGTATTCGGTGTCGATGACCTCGACCTTGCCGGGACCTGCGTAGCTGACTGCCTTGTTGCTCATCCTTGAGCCTCCGTTCGGACGGAATCGCTGAGGCGATCGGCGGGAGAGCCGATCGGCCTCCTGAAATATCAGTCTTGTATCAGACGTGGTGTCAGTCTCGTTGCGCGGGGAAGAGTTTGTCAACACCCCATCGCTTGCCACGTTAATCGAACCCGTGGAGGTCCGGAAGGGCATACCGAGGGCGGAGACCCGGCGTCTCAGCCCGCCTCGCGGTGCCGCTTCAGCGTGCCGCCACAGCCATCGACGCGGTCAACCGACAAAAACGCGGTCTGCTAACCGCGTATATGTCGGTTGACCGAGTCGAGGCGCCGAGGCGGTCGCCCGAGTCGAAGCGTCGAGGTGGTTCCCCGCCATGCTGCCGGCCCGCGCTGCCGCCGTGCCGCCTCAGCGTGCCGCCACAGCCACCGACGCGGTCAACCGACAAAAACGCGGTCTGCTTACCGCGTATTTGTCGGTTCACCGCGTCGAAGTGCCAGAGCCGCCCGCGCCGCCCGCGCCGCCGTCGCGCCGCCGGCCCGCGCCGCCGCGTCCCCGGCGTCTCAGTCCGCCTCGCCGAGGCGGGTGGCGAGAATCCGCTGCGACGTCGCCTTGAGGTGGCGCAGGGACTCCCGGATGAGCGGCGATCCGCGGCTGCCGGTGCGCACCGCGGCGATGATCTTCCTGCTCAGACGCCCGGTACCGGTCAGCCTCACCCGTCGCACATTGGCTTCGCCGGCGAGGCTCGCGAGCCGGGGCACGAGGCTGACCCCCACGCCGGCGCCGACGAGTGCCGCCGAGGTCTCCCACTCGACGGACTCATGGGCGATCGTCGGGGTCACGCCGGCGGCGGTGAACGCGGCGATGAAGAGCGCGTGATAGGGCGAGCCGGGCATCGCCGTGATCCAGTCCTCGCCGGCGAGTTCGGACAGCGTCACCGAATCGCGTCCGGCGACAGGATGGTCGGAGGGGACCATGACGTCGAGCGGGTCGTCGAGGAGGTCGACCTTCTCGAAGCGTGCATCGTTCTCGGCCCGGGAGTCCCCCTGCGGGGAGACGACGACGGCGAGGTCGATGCGCTCGGCGACGAGGAGGTCGAAGCACCGGCTCGGACTCGCCTCGACGATGTGGACGCGGACGTCGGGGTGGGTGCTGCGCAGATGCGCGGCGAGCGGAGCGAGGAGGTTCGCCGAGGCGGTGGAGAACCCGCCGATGCCGAAATGGGAAGGTGCCTGGTCGCCGGCGGTGAACGACGAGGCGCGGATCTCCTCCCACACGGAGATGAGCCGGTCGGAGCGGCGGACGAGATAGCGGCCGGTCGCCGTCAGCCGCAGGCCGCGTCCGTCCTTGGTCAGAAGCGTCATCCCCAGCGAATTCTGGAGGTCGCGCAGCTGCGCGGACACCGCCGAGGGGGAGTATCCGGTGAGCTCCGCGGTGGCAGCGATCGTGCCGGTCTCGGCGAAGGTCCGCAGCGTGATGAGACGCGGATCGATCATGGAGACATTATGCACTCATTCCGCACATTGTCCCGCAGGATCTCGCGCTTTTCGTGCAGTGTCAGGCTGTTCTATCGTGACAGCAGCGACACGGCTGCAGGGCGATGGCGCCGCTGATCGCACACTCACCGGCATCGAGGGGGATGGGAATTTGACCGCGACCAATCTGGCACCGACGAAGAAGGGCTTTCCGGCCGGCATCAGCGAGGAGAGACTCGACGAGATCCGCCTCCTCCTCGACACCAGACGTCAGGGATTCTCACTCGAGGCCCCGTTCTACACCGACGACCACCTCTTCAACCTCGACATGCAGGCGATCTTCGGCCGCCACTGGGTCTTCGCGTGCAGCGTCGCCGAGATCCCCGAACCCGGGGACTACATCACCCTCGACTACGGTCCCTACTCGCTCATCGTGCTCCGCACCGACGACGGCGGCGTCAACGTCCTCCACAACGTCTGCCGCCACCGCGGCGCCCGCGTGCTCACCGCTGAGTCGGGGACGACGGGCAACCTCGTGTGCGGCTACCACTCGTGGACCTATTCGCCCGACGGGGACCTCATCCACGCCTCGGCGCCGGGGGAGATGACCTTCGACAAGGCCTGCTACGCGCTCAAGCGTGCCCATGCCACGGTCGTCGCCGGCCTCGTCTTCCTCTGCCTCGCCGACGAACCGCCTGCGGACTTCGCCGAGGTGGCAGAGCTCTTCGCCCCCTACATCGCCCCGCACGAGCTGGCGAAGACGAAGGTCGCCTACCAGCAGACCATCGTCGAGGAGGGCAACTGGAAGCTCGTCATGGAGAACAACCGCGAGTGCTACCACTGCGACGGCCACCCCGAACTCGCCTGCTCGCTCTTCCCCACGTGGGGGCTCACCGATGAGACGGTGCCCCCGCACCTGGCTGACGTGTGGGAGCGCAACCAGCAGGCGCAGGCCTCTCTCGAGTACCGGTGCCGCCGCTACGGTCTGCCCTACGAGGTCATCGAGGAGCTCGACACTCGGGTCGCCGGCATCCGCATCTCCCGGGAATCCCTCGACGGGGAGGGGGAGTCGTTCTCCGCCGACGGGCGCCGGCTGTCGAAGAAGCTGCTCGGCGACCTGCCCGACTTCCGCCTCGGCCGGTGCTCGATGCACCTGCAGCCCAACAGCTGGTTCCACCTCCTCGGCGATCATGTCATCACCTTCGGGGCGTACCCGATCAACGCGCACCAGACGCTCGTGCGCACGACGTGGCTCGTCGCCGACGACGCCGTCGAAGGCGTCGACTACGACCTCGAGACGCTCACGCACACGTGGAAGCAGACGAACCTCCAGGACAAGGCCTTCGTCGAGCTCTGCCAGCAGGGCGCGGGCAGCCCCTTCTACGAGCAGGGTCCGTACATGAAGAGCGAATATCAGGTCGAGGCCTTCATCAACTGGTACGTGATGAGGATGCGGGAGCACGTGGAATGAGGACGATCGATGACCCCACGATCCCGCTCGCGCAGCGGATCCGGGGCCTCGAGATGCCGTGGAACCGGGTGCTCGGTTCGACCGCGGGTCCGGCCGGGGCGGCGACGGCGCTCGGTCCGTGGCATCCGCAGGAGTTCACCGCCGAATGCGTCGAGACGATCCCCGAGGCCGGGGACATGATGACCTTCGTCTTCCGCCGCACCGACGGTGCCCCGCTCGCGTTCCGGTCGGGTCAGTACGTCAACATCGACTTCCCCATCTACGGCGCCGAGGCGGAGCCGGAGTCCCGCAGCTACTCGCTCTCGTCCGCGCCCACCGAACCGTGGACGTTCTCCGTGACGATCAAACTCGACCCGTCCGGCCTTGTCTCCCCGTGGGCGCACGAGTCGATCCGGCCGGGCACGGTGCTCGAGATGCTCGGACCCGTCGGGGCCTTCCACCTCGCCGACTGGGACCGACGCGCGCGCTATCTCTTCCTCGCCGCCGGCGCCGGGATCACCCCGCTCATGTCGATGATCCGCACCATCCACTCGCTGCCCGGGCAGGCCGACGTCATCCTCGTCTATCACGGCTCGGCCCCCGACCGCTTCGCGTTCACCGACGAACTCGACTTCCTCGAGAAGGCCGACTTCCGGATTCAGGTCGTCTACTGCCTCGGCGATCGGGCGCAGACGGACCCGCAGTCATCGGAGTGGACGGGGCGGACAGGACGACTCTCGGCCGAGCTCCTCGACGAGGTCGTCCCCGACGCCAACGGCCGTCAGGTCTTCGCGTGCGGGCCCGAGGGCTACCTCAACACCGCGACGGACTGCCTGGCCCGGGTCGGGGTCGACGACACGTCGATCTTCATGGAGTTCTTCTCCGGCGACCGCGCCACCCGCCTCGAATACGCCGAGGAGGTCGCCCTGGCCGGTGAGATCGCCGGCGAGATCGCGTCCTCGGCCGAGGAGTACTACGAACAGCAGCCGGCGGCCTTCGACCTCTACGAACCCGAGTACGGCGCCGAGGGTCCCGTCGAGGCGGTCGGCGCACCCCTCGAGGCCGTGCCCGCCGACGCTCCCGTCCCCGTCGACGCCCCTGCTGCCCTCGCCGAGGCGGCAGCCGGGGTGGCCGAAGTCGATGGCGAATCGAGACCCCAGGAGACCTCCGGCTTCGCTACCGTGGGAGAAGGCGAGCACACGATGGCCTTCCTGCGCTCGGGCATCAACGTCCGCGTCGCCTCCGACGTCGTCATCCTCGACGCCGCGAGGAAGGCCGGGGTGCGCATCGGGGCGAACTGCCAGGAGGGCATGTGCGGTTCGTGCAAGGTCGTCAAACTCGACGGGGAGGTCGACATGAACCATCAGGGCGGCATCCGCTCACGCGAGATCGAAGCGGGGAAGTTCCTTCCCTGCTGCTCGACGGCGAAGTCCGATCTCGTCATCGACGCCTGAGGGCGTCACCCCAGATTTCCACCGCAGCTTCACCACAGCAAGGAGAACCCAGTGTCGAATTCCTCCCCACGGGTCGTCATCATCGGAGCGGGCATCGTCGGGGCCAACCTCGCCGACGAACTCGCCCGGTTGGGCTGGACCAACACGCTTGTCCTCGAGCAGGGGCCGCTGACGATCCCGGGCGGGTCGACGTCGCACGCTCCCGGCCTCGTCTTCTCGTCGAACCCGTCGAAGTCGATGACGGAGTTCGCGCAGTACACGATCGAGAAGCTCACCTCGCTCACCGGACCTGACGGCAAGGGCTCGTTCCTGCCCGTCGGCGGGCTCGAGATCGCGACGAAACCCGAGCGCCTCCACGACCTCGAGCGGCGGGCCGGCTGGAATCGGGCGTGGGGCGTCGACGCCGAGGTCATCGACGCCGAGGAGTGTCTGCGCCGGTTCCCCATGCTCAATCCCGAGATGGTTCTCGGCGGGCTCTTCACTCCCGGTGACGGGCTCGCGCTCGCCGCCCAGGGGACCCAGCTCGTCATCGCCCGCGCCCAGGCCGCGGGCGTCGAGTTCCGCGACCGCACGGTCGTCACCGACATCGAACACTCCGCTGGGAAGGTCTCGGCCGTCATCGCCGGGGACGAGCGGTTCCCTGCCGACATCGTCGTCAGCTGCGCGGGCTTCTGGGGGCCGAAGATCGGCGCCATGGCCGACACCCCGATCCCGCTGCTGCCGCTCGCCCACCAGTTCGCGTGGTCGACGGAAGTGCCGAGCCTGGAGGGCAAGAACGAGCTGCCGAAGGGAGCGAGCGCCCCGATCCTGCGCTACCAGGACGAGGACCTCTACTACCGGGAGTGGGGTGAGCGGATCGGCATCGGCTCGTACGCGCACCGCCCCATGCCCGTCGACCTCGACACGCTGCCGCAGTACTCGCCCGACGAGATCACGGACGAGCGGATGCCCTCGTCGCTGACCTTCACGCCCGAGGACTTCGCCCGCGAATGGGAGATCAGCCAGGAGATCCTCCCCGAACTCGCGCAGACGCAGATCCAGCGCGGGTTCAACGGGATCTTCTCCTTCACTCCCGACGGCGGGTCGTTGGTCGGTCAGTCCCGGAACGTCGACGGCTTCTTCGTCGCCGAGGCGGTGTGGGTCACCCATGCCGCAGGTGTCGCGAAGGCCGTCGCCGAGCTCATCGCGCACGGCCACTCCGAGACCGACCTCTCGGGCCTCGACCTCAATCGGTTCGAAGACATCCAGACGGCTCCCGAGTACGTCAGCGAGACCTCGCAGCAGAACTTCCGCGAGATCTACGATGTCCTCCACCCGCTCCAGCCCAGGGTCTCGCCCCGCGACGTGCGGATGAGCCCGTTCAATGCCCAGCAGCGGGAGCTCGGCGCGTTCTTCCTCGAGGCCGCGGGATGGGAGCGCCCGCACTGGTACGAGGCGAACGCCGCACTGCTCGACGAGCTGCCCGAGGAATGGCGGGCTCCCGAGCGCGACGACTGGGCGAACCAGTTCCATTCGCCCATCGCCGCGGTCGAGGCGTGGAAGACGCGGACCAACGTCGCGATGTACGACATGACCCAGCTCAAGCGCTTCGAGGTCAACGGTCCCGGCGCCGGCCGGCTGCTCCACGGGCTGACGACGTCGTCGATGCTGCGCAAACCCGGGGCGGTGAGCTACACGCTGCTGCTCGACGAGGCGGGCGGGATCACCTCGGACATCACCGTGGCGATCCTCGACGAGGAGACCTACCAGGTGGGAGCGAACAGCAACATCGACCTCGCCTACATCACCAGGGCGGCCAAGCGGCAGACCGCGGAGGACCCGAGCCAGTGGGTGACCGTGCGGGAGACGACCCCGGGCACATGCTGCATCGGGCTGTGGGGACCGCGCGCCCGCGACGTCATCGCCGCCGTGAGCGACGACGACCTCAGTGACGAGGGACTCAAGTACTTCCGGACGAAGCAGATCTCGGTCGCGGGCATCCCCGTCACGGCGATGCGCCTGTCCTACGTCGGGGAACTCGGTTGGGAGCTCTACACCTCGGCGGATCTCGGACACAGGCTCTGGGATGTGCTCTGGGACGCCGGGCAGGAGTTCGGGATCATCGCCGCCGGCCGCGAGGCATTCAACTCGCTGCGGCTGGAGAAGGGATTCCGGTCCTTCGGCACCGACATGACGAGCGAGCACGAACCGGAGCAGGCGGGTCTCGGGTTCGCCGTCAAGGCCTCGAAGACCGACGACTTCGTCGGCAAGGCGGCGCTCGCCGATCGGGCGGCGGGAACGACGAAGAGGCTCACGTGCCTCACCCTCGACGAGCCGAGCGACATCGTGCTCGGCAAGGAACCGGTGTACGTCGCGGACGGCGCGTCGAAGGACGCGAGCGCCGAGGCGAACGGCGGATCCGAGGACTCCGCGACTCGGGCGGACGGGTACGTCACCTCGGCGGCGTACGGGTACACGATCGGGAAGGCGATCGCCTACGCGTGGCTGCCGAACACTTTGGGCGTCGGCGACGCCGTCGAGATCGAGTACTTCGGCCGCCGAGTGCCCGCCACCGTCACGGCCGAACCGCTCTACGACCCGGAGATGACCCGCCTGCGCGGGTGAGACCCGAGTGCTGAGGCGGCGCAGGTGGTGCGCAGCGCACCGCCCGCGCCGTCCCCGCCGCCGCGCCGCCGAACGGGCCTAAGGACGCGCAGTGTCGATCCGCGAGCTCAGAATCGACACTCAGCGTCCTCGAAACGTGTTGGAGTCGGGCGGCTGCCGAGCCGGGTCCCCCGCTCGATCCACGCGGGGCCCGAAAATCGACGTGCTCGCGACGCGGCCGGCTGCCGATCCACGCGGGGCCCGAATTCCGCGTCCCGGGCGACGCGGATTTCACCCGCGGCGTGGATCGAGCGGGGAGGCCCTGGGCGGGGGCCCTGACCGGGGAGCGGCGCTGGTCAGGTTCGGGCCTCGGCGGGAGTGGTGGCCGCCTCGGCGCGGGTGCGGCGATGCATCCCGCGGTGACCGATGAATGCGGCGACGGCGATGATGACGGCGACGATCGCGATGCCGATCCACTGATTGATGAGCAGGGATGCGGCACCGGCGAGGGCACCGGCGAGGATGAGGACGACGGCGAGGACGCGACGCACCCAGTTCGTGCTGTCCCCGCCGGCCAGCCGCGAGTCCGAGGCGAGGCCGACGATCGTCGAGGTGACGACGACGGTGGTGATGTCGGCGATCTTCATCCGCCTCGCCGCTGCTGCCTGGACGCCCATGAGGGTGGAGAGCGCCGAGGTGAAGACCGTTCCCGCGAGCCCGATCTCCGGGTTCGGGACGAGGCCGACGTAGACCGCGAGGCCCGCGCAGCCGAGCGCGACGAGGGCGAAGATCACCGTCGTGCGGTGGTGCCAGTCCGCTCCGCGCTGACCGAGGACGCGACCGCCGATCGCTGCGCCGACCATGAAGAAGACGAGCGCAAGCGCGGGCCGCAGCACCGGCAGGTCGTCCGCGCCGGTGAGCGCCATGCCGAGGATGACGACGTTGCCCGTCATGTTAGCGGTGAAGATCTTGTCGAAGCCGAGGTAGCCGATCGCGTCGACCATCCCGGTGGAGAAGGTGAGCACGAGGAGCATGGCCAGGTCGAGACGGCGATCCATCGCGGCCCCCTTTCGCAGCGGCCCGACCGTCCGACTCGGACAGCGGGGTCCGGTTGTATACAAAACAGTGAGTCCACGTTAGATTGTATGCAATATCTGCAACGCCCTCGACCCCAACTCGATGAAGGGACACTGACATGGCGTACACGCCGCCGGCCGCTTTCACCACCCGCCCCACCCTGGAGGGCCACTTCGGGATGTCGGCATCGACGCACTGGCTCGCGACCGCCTCGGCGCAGTCCGTCCTCGAACGCGGCGGGAACGCCTTCGACGCCGCCGTCGCCGGCGCCTTCGTCCTCCACGTCGTCGAACCCCACCTCAACGGCCCCGGCGGGGACATGACCGGGGTTTTTGCGACCGCCGAGGATCCCTCCCACCCCCAGATCCTCATGGGTCAGGGTCCCGCCCCGGCCGGGGCGACGATCGAGCACTACCGCAGCGAGGGCCTCGACATGGTCCCCGGCGCCGGAGCGCTCGCCGCAGCCGTCCCCGGCTCCGTCGACGCGTGGCTTCTCCTCCTTCAGGAGCACGGGACCTGGGAGCTCGCCGATGTCCTCGCCTACGCCATCGACTACGCGGAGAACGGCCACCCCGTCCTCGCCCGCGTGGTCGGCACGATCGAACGCGTGCAGGAGCTCTTCACCGAGCACTGGCCGACCTCGGCGCAGCTGTGGATGCCCGGCGGCCGCATCCCCGCGGCGGGGGAGATCATCGTCAACCGCCCCTACGCCGAGGTGCTCCGCCGCCTCATCGCCGCCGGTGACGGCGTGGCCAGTGCTGGTGCTGCAGAGACTGACGCCGCCGACAGCGGCAGCGAAACGCAGGGTTCCGGGGATGCTCGGGTCGAGAGGATCCGGGCCGCACGGACGGCGTGGAAGTCCGGGTTCGTCGCCGAGGCGATCGCGGAGTTCGTCACGAGCCCGCACCGGCACTCGACCGGAGGGGACCACGCCGGGGTCATCACCGTGGACGACATGTCAGGCTTCGACGCCGAGTTCGAGACCCCGGTGACGATCACCTTCCGCGGGTACGAGATCGCGAAGATCGGCCCGTGGGGACAGGGACCGGCGCTGCTCCAGACCCTGCGCATCCTCGAGGGCTTCGACGACGAGCGCCTTGACCCCTCGACCGAGATCGGTGCCCACACGATTCTCGAGGCACTCAAACTCGCGATGGCCGACCGCGACGCCTACTACGGCGACGCCGACGTCGACCTCGACTGGCTGCTCAGCGAGGACTACGCGGCGAGTCGGCGAGCGCTCATCGCCGACACCGCGTCGGACGAGTTCCGGCCCGGGTCCGGTCGGGACGGCAGTGCTCCGACCTTCACCCCTCCGCTCGTTCCCGAAGGCGCGGACAAGGAGGAGCTCATCAAGGCGGGCATCGGCGAACCGACCGTGCAGAAGAACGGCACGAACAACGGCGACACCTGCCACATCGACGTCGTCGACCGGTGGGGCAACATCATCTCGGCGACGCCCTCGGGAGGATGGCTGCAGTCCTCGCCCGTCGTGCCCGATCTCGGCTTCTGCCTCGGCACCCGCCTGCAGATGATGTGGCTCGACGAGACCTCCCCGTCGGCACTGCGACCGGGCAGGCGGCCACGCACCACCCTGACGCCGACGCTCATCTCGAAGAACGGGCAGCCGGTCATCGCCCTCGGCTCGCCAGGCGGTGACCAGCAGGAGCAGTGGCAGCTGCTCATGATCCTCCGCATGCTCGTCGGCGGCTATGCTCCGCAACAGGCGATCGACGCCCCGGCCCTGCACACGACCGCGCTCGCCGGTTCGTTCTGGCCCCGCACCTGGGTGTCGGCCGGAGCCGTCGTCGAGGACCGCCTCGGCGATGAGGTCATCCAGGGGCTGAGCCGACGCGGTCACGAGGTGACGCGGGCGGGTGACTGGGAGCTCGGACGACTCTCGTGCGTGACACGCGAACCGGAGACCGGGACGCTGGCCGCCGCGGCCAACCCGCGCGGTGCCCAGGGCTACGCGGCGGGTCGATGATGCCGACGCACGTCGTCGGGGCCCGCATCCGCTCCGACATCATCTCCGGCGTCCTCGCCCCCGGGACGAAGCTGCGGGAGACGGCGCTGGCGAAGCAGTACGCGGTCTCACGGATCCCCGTCCGAGAGGCGCTGCGCTCGCTCGAAGCCGAGGGGCTCGTCGAATCCCGACCCTACGTCGGCAGCGTCGTCGCGCCGTCGCCGATCGAGGACGCCGAGGACCTCTTCGAGATCCGCATCGTCCTCGAATCCGCGACCGCCAGACGGGCGGCGAAGCGCGCGGCCGCCCTCGCCGACGGTGAGGAGCCCGATCCGCGCTGGCGAGCGGTGCGCAAGGAGATCAACGACATCCTCGAGGCCGGTGAGGTCGTCATCGCCGATGGGCGGTTCGAGGACCTCGCCGTGCTCAACATGCGTTTCCACTTCGCCATCGCCGAGCTCAGCGGCAGCCTCTCGCTCATCAGCCTGCTGCGGCAGATCTCGGGGAAGATCGAATGGCTCTACTCGCTCAACGTCAGCCGCCGCGGCTCACGCGCCTGGCCCGAGCACCGCGCGATCCTCGCCGCCATCGACGCCGGTCAGGAGGCGACAGCCGCCGAGCACATGGGTGAGCACGTCGGCCGCAGCCGCGACGCGTACTTCGCGATGATGGCCGAGACCGCCGACTAGGCGCGCACAGCTGGGGACAGCCGGCTGGGTGCGGGCGGTCCCCAGCCAAGGCCGGTCCCCAGCCTCAGGCCCCTTCGGCGAGGAGGGCGTCGAGCTTGTTGTAGCCCTCGACGATGCCGGACTCCATGCCCGCGGCAACCATGCCGTCCCGGGACTCGACCGAGTCGAAGATCGCCGTCGAGGACAGCCGTGTCCGTCCGTCGCCGAGGTCGGTCAGCGTCATGATCTCGAGGTTGACCGCGTCGGGAAAGCCTTCGAAGGTGAAGGTCTGGACGATGCGCTCGTTCTCGCGGACCTCGTGGAAGGAGCCGAAGAAGCCGTACTCGCCGTTGTCGTCGCGGGAGACGTAGCTCCAGTTCCCGCCGGTCTTCGGGTCCCATTCGCGGATCGTGTTCGTGATCTCCTCGGGCCCGTTCCACTTGACGAAGAGCTCGGGATCCATATGCGCGCGGAACACTCTGTCAGGGCTCGCGTTGAAATCGCGGGTGATCTCGAGCGACTGGGTTCCCTCCGGAACGTCGAGCTTCACCTGGCTGTGATCGGTGTCGGTGGTCATGTCATGCTCCTTTGCGTGATTGCCCTGTGATGGGTGGTGTGGGTTGTGCCGAAGTGCCGACTTCCCTCGCCGAGGCGGCCCCTGAGTCGGGTGCCGCACCGTCCTCGTCCGCGTCCATCGCTTCGAGGACGGCATCGAGGCGCTGATAGCGGGATTCCGCCTGGCGTCGGTACCGTTCGATCCATTTCGTCATAAGGTCGAAGACGTTGTCCTCGAGGTGCACCGGTCGGCGCTGGGCGTCCCGGCTGCGGGTGACGAGTCCCGCGTCCTCGAGGACCTTGAGGTGCTTCGACACGGCCTGCAGGCTGACCTCGTAGGGTTCGGCGAGGTCGCCGACGGTCGCGTCGGCGACGCTCAGTCGGGCGACGATGTCCCTGCGGGTCGGGTCCGCGAGTGCCGCGAACACCTTCGAGAGCTGATCGTCCACTGAGCCCCCCTCTCTCATTCAACCTGTTGGTTGATTACGACGGTAGACCCGTCGAGTCACCTAGTCAACCGTTTGGTTGAATAAAAGTCCCTAGCCGTTCCCGTCGGCCTCGCTGGCGGCGGCGTTGATGAGGGGCGCGGTCATCGGCAGACGCGCAGCGAACCACAGGGAGACGGCGACGGCGACACCGCTGGCGATCCACAGGACGGGCTGCATGCCGAGAGTGGTCACGCCGGCGGCAGCCAGGCTCGCACCGAGCGGCAGCGCTCCCCAGCTGATGACGCGCGACGCCGAGTAGACGCGCCCGAGGAGATCAGGCGGCGTCGCCTGCTGGCGGACGACGGCGACGATGATCCGCCAGACCGTCGCCCCTGATCCCGCGAGAATGATGCCGACTGCGATGACGGGCACCGGGGCACCGAGGGCCGCGGGGAGGACGAGACCCACCGTCCCGACCGTGTCGACGAAGAGCAGCGCGGCGGGGGAGAGCAGGCGCTCGAGGCGGAAGGTGAGCATCGAGGCGGCGATCCCGCCGACGGCCATGCCCGTGAGGAGCAGGCCGTATGCTTCCGGCGACAGACCCAGTGGGCCGGGCGCCACGGCGTAGAGGACGAACGTCGACGTCCAAGCTCCCCAGACCACACTCATGGCTGCGGTGAGCAGCGTGAGTTCGCGCTGCGGCCGATGGTTCCAGAGGAAGCGCATGCCCTCGCGAACTCGAAGTGGGAGTGCTGCGCCGGATTCCCGACCGGGGTTCCCGCCGCGCTGGTGTGTGAGTGCGAGCCCGACTGCGGCCAGCGCCGACATGGCGTAGAGCCCCGCTCCGGAGGCGGCGGCCGCAAGACTCGAGAGTCCGATGAGGAGGCCGGCCAGCGGAGGCCCGGCGAGCTGGTTGGCGACATTGATCGTCGCCTCCAGTCTGCTGTTGGCTGCAGTGAGCCGCCCGGGGTCGACCGTTCGAGGAACCGTGGCGATGAGGGCGGTGTCGACGAGGGTCTCCGCGAGCCCGTAGGCGAACGCGGCGGCGATGGTGAACGCGTAGACCGCGAAGTCGGCGGCGATGGCGATGAGAAGAGCGGTGAGCGCGAGGACCCGCATGGCGTTGACGGCGATGAGCAGCTTCGCCGGGGAGACCGTGTCGACAATCCAGCCTGCGTGCAGGCCGAAGATCGGCCACGCAATCGTCGCAGCCACGGTGACGAGGGCGACGTGCCCCGGGGGCGCATCCGCGGCGAGGGCGATGAGGGGGAGCGCGATGACGGTGATTCCGTCGCCGAGGTTGGCGGTGCCTGCGCTGGTCCAGAGCCAGCGGAACGATGCACGCATTCTAACCACCTAAAACTTGTTTGTAGGTTAAGTCTTCATCGTCGAACATCACCAGTCAAGAGTCGATAGGTGGTAAAGTCGGTGTATGGACTTCGAGCATGTCGGCAATGCCCAGTGCTTCGAGCTGGTGAACTCGGTGCCCGACCGCATCGAGGGTGGGGATCGGGACTGGCTCGGTGACGAAGACACTGCCCGCGCGTGGGCACAGTCTCTCGGGCTGGGGCCGGTGCGAGAGTTGACGGGCGAGGAGCTCGCCGACCTGCGATCGTTCCGAGAGTCGGTGTTCGCCGTCTTCGCCGCCGTCGCAGAAGGCAACGCGGTTCCCGCAGAGGGTCTCCAGGTGGTCACCGACGCCCATGCATCTGGGCTGTCGCGATATGGCTACGGTCCCACCACGACCGGGGTCGCGCGGGAGTGGCCCGATGTCTGGGATGCGGATTCGCTCACGGCGCTCTTCGCCGAATCGGCGATTGACGAGCTCACCGGCTCTCGCCTCGACCGGGTCAAATCGTGCCCCGGCTGCCGGTGGCTCTTCATCGACACCACCCGCAACCGGAGCCGGCGCTGGTGTTCGATGAGCATGTGCGGGGGACGCGACAAGGCGTTGCGGCACTATCGCAATACCCGGGCCCAGCACTGACCCACCCGCGACACACGGAGAGCGAGACACAATCCGGGGAATTTCGCCGTCCCGTCTCGCTTGTTGAACCATGGTGCAGTAGGGTCACCGTAGACGACGTGCAGGGTGCGGCGAATTGAATCCCCGATTCGGCCGCTTGCACGGTCTGGCCGAAGACGATGATGTCGGGAAGGACAGTCATGGCAACCCTCAGACAGCAGCTCTTCCGGGTCAAACCGGTGCCTCGTGACAGCGAGGAGGCGGCAAGCGACCTCAAGCGCACGATCGGTCTCTTCTCCCTGACGATGATCGGCGTCGGATCGACCATCGGCACCGGCATCTTCTTCATCCTCTCCGAATCGGTGCCCGTCGCCGGGCCAGCGGTCATCTGGTCGTTCGTCATCGCCGGCGTCGTCGCCGGTCTCGCGGTCATCTGCTATGCCGAACTCGCCGGCAGCGTCCCCGTCTCCGGCTCGTCCTACTCATACGCCTACGCCACCCTCGGCGAACTCCCCGCGATGGGCGTGGCCGCCTGCCTCCTCCTCGAATACGGCGTCGCCGGAGCGGCCGTCGCCGTCGGCTGGTCTCAGTACGTCAACCAGCTCCTCTTCAACCTCTTCGGCTTCCAGATCCCCGACGCCCTCGCCTATGCCCCCGAGGAGGGCGGCATCGTCAACCTCCCGGCGATCCTCCTCCTCGCGATGTGCTGCTTCCTCCTCGTCCGCGGCACCGGGGAATCGGTCGTCGTCAACACCATCATGGTGTGCATCAAGGTCGGCGTCCTCGTCTTCTTCATCGTCGTCGGCCTCACCGGCTGGAACTCCGACAACTTCGCGAACTTCGCCCCCTTCGGATTCTCCGGGGTCGTCGCCGGTGCCGGCCTCATCTTCTTCAGCTACGTCGGCATGGACGCCGTCGCGACCGCAGGCGATGAGACGAAGAACCCGAAGAAGACGATGCCCAAGGCCCTGATCTTCGCGCTCCTCATCATCACCTCCGTCTACGTCCTCGTCGCCGTCGCCGCGCTCGGCGCTCAGCCGTGGGAGGAGTTCGAAGGGCAGGACGCCGGCCTCTCGGCGATCCTCGAGAACATCGTCGGCTCGACCTGGCCGGGCACCGTCGTCGCCGCGGGCGCCGTGATCTCGATCTTCAGCGTCACCCTCGTCTCGATCTACGGTCAGAGCCGCATCCTCTTCACGATGTCGCGCGACGGGATGATGCCCAAGCTCTTCCAGGACGTCAACCCCCGCACGCTCACCCCCGTCAAGGGCACGATCGTCGTCACGGTCGTCATCGCGATCCTCGCCGGGTTCATCCCGCTCAACTTCCTCGCCGAGATGACGAGCATCGGCACCCTCGTCGCCTTCGTCGTCGTCTCGCTCGCCGTCATCATCCTCCGCGTGCGCGAACCGAACCTCGAGCGCGGCTTCAAGGTCCCGTTCTACCCGGTCCTGCCGATCCTCTCGATCCTCGGCTGCCTGTGGATCATCAGCAGCCTGCGGCCGATCACGATCGTCGTCTTCGTCATCTGGACTGCGGCCATCATCGGCCTCTACCTCGTCTTCGGCCGAAGGAACTCGGTCCTCGGCAAGCAGCAGGCCGCAGCCGAACGCGGCACCACCGACCCCACGGGAGGACGGTCATGACCATCGTCGTCGGCGTCGCCCCCGGTCAGGACGACACCTCAGCCGTCGAGCTCGGAGTCGTCCTCGCCCGCTCGTACGCGAAGACGCTCACTCTCGTGTCCGTGAGTTCGACGGCGTGGCCGCCGAACCGGGACAAGATCGACGCGGAATTCCAGTCGTATGTCCACACCGTCGCCGAGGCGTCGCTTGAGCAGGTGCGGGCGCTCGTTCCCGATGACATCGAGGCGACCTACATCGTCCACCCGGCCCGCTCGTCGCGGCGGGGGCTGCTCGAGGTCAGCCGACGCGTCGACGCGTACCGCCTCGTCGTCGGCTCCGCCGACGACGGTCGGGACGGCCGGATCACCCTGGGATCGGTCTCGACCGGACTCCTCCACAGCGCCGAACTCCCCGTCGTCCTCGCGCCCGAGGGATTCACCGCCTCGGCGGGGGCGAAGCTCAAACGGATCACCGCCGCCTACAGCGGGTCGTCCACCTCGGCGGACCTCATCCTCGGGGCCGCGATGGTCTCCGCGGAGTCCGGAATCCCCTTCCGCATCGCCTCCTTCGCCCCCCGGTCCCGGGTGCTCTCGGCGGCGAGCATCGGACGCGACGTCGAGGCGGGCATCGTCGACGAATGGACGCGGGTCGTGCGCCGCGACACCGACCGGATCCTCTGCTCGATCGACGAACTCGACATCCGCCCCGGGGAGACCGAGGTGGCGATCGGCACGGGACCCAGCTGGGCGGCAGCGCTGACGAGCATCGGGTGGGAGGACCCCGAGGTGATGATGCTCGGGTCCTCCGGTCTCGGCACGCTCAAGCGGGTGTCGCTCGGCAGCCATGCGACGAGGATCCTCCAGAACTCGCCGGTCCCCGTCGTCGTCGTTCCCCGACGCGCGAAAGCGCGGTACACGTCCCGGGCACGGGAGGACGCGGAGGCGTAGACGGAGGAGACCGCCGCGACTTAACGTTGCTTAACGAACCGTTCCAGTCGTCCAATGGCAGTGTTCGGACTGCGCAATGAGTTCGAACTCCACAAGGACGTGAAGGACGCGACGATGCATCAGGAACAGTCGACGGGCAAGCCCAGACCGCGGGTCTCAGCGGCACAGGTGGCACGCGCCTGCGGAGTCTCCACAGCGACCGTCAGCTACGTCTTCAACGGCAAGCCCGGCGTCTCGCCGGTCGTGCGCCGCCATGTCATCGAAACCGCCAACGAGCTCGGATACCGGTCGCCGCTGACGGCGGCGAAGCACAACCGCTCCCTCACCCGCGTCGTCGGACTCATCGTTCCCTCGATGCTCAACTACATGCACATGCACTGGGCGCAGGCGATCATCGACGCCGCCGCCGAAGAGGGGTTCGACGTCTTCGTCTCGACGACCGGCGACGACCCCGAACGCCTCGCCCACGTCGCCGCGTCGATGGCCGCCCGCAACGTCGACGGGGTGATCTCGACCGGCGGGATGCGCCTCGACGCGCGGATCCACGGCACTCTCGGCGCGGCCCGGATCCCCGTCGTCAACCTCTCCCGCACCGTCGAACATGCCGATGCGAGCTTCATCGGCATCGACGACGCCCAGGCCGCCAGCGAACTCATGGGCCACGTCCTCGGGCACGGAGTCACGAAGGTCGCCACCGTCATCGGGCCGCGCTTCTCCACCGCCTCGGCGACGAGGGAAGCCGCGTTCATCGACACCGCGGTCGCACACGACGTCCCCATCCCCGGGCGATGGCGCGTGAGCACCCGCCTGCACCGGGGCGGCGGGCGGATCGCCGCCGTAGAGCTCCTCGCCGATCCCGACGACCGACCCGAGGCCATCGTCTGCGGCTCCGACGAGGTCGCGCTCGGCGTCATCGAGCACGCGGTCGTCAACGGCATCGACATCCCGGGCGAGCTCATCGTCGTCGGCAGCGACGGTCTCGCCCGCTCGCGCTCACCGCTGCTCGGGCTCACCACGATCGTCCAACCCGTCGTCGAGATGGCGACGACCGCCTTCCGCGTCCTCCTCGAACGCATCACGGAACCGGGCACCCCCGCCCGCACGGTCATCTGTCCCCACCAGCTCCACATCGGCACCAGCTGCGGCTGCCACCCCGAGGACTTCAACGCCCTCGCCGCCCGCTGAGCCGCCCCCGCACGTTCCTCCCAGTCCGGCACCGCCGCCGCGACCACACCGTTCGATCCGACCCCGAAGGAGAACCATGTCCGACACCGCTTCCGCGAGGACGGGCCTGAGGCCGCCCGCCGTCCTCAACCGGGTGATCTTCGCCCGCCTCATGCCCCTGCTCATCGCCGCCTACATCCTCGCGTTCCTCGACCGGACCAACATCGGCATGGCCAAGGACCGTCTCGAGATCGACCTCGGGATCTCCGCAACGGCCTACGGCATCGGTGCCGGGCTCTTCTTCCTCACGTACGCGCTCTTCGAGGTGCCCTCGAACATGATCATGCACAAGGTCGGTGCCCGCTGGTGGATCATGCGGATCATGATCACGTGGGGCCTCATCTCCGCTGCGATGATGTTCGTCCAGGGCGAATGGTCCTTCTACATCCTCCGCATGCTCCTCGGCATCGCCGAAGCCGGACTCTTCCCCGGCGTCATGTACTACCTCACGCAGTGGTTCACCGTGAAGGACCGGGCGAAGGCCAACGGCATGTTCCTCCTCGGAGTCTCCATCGCCAACATCATCGGCGCCCCCATCGGCGGTCTGCTGCTGACGATGGACGGGTTCCTCGGCCTCCACGGCTGGCAGTGGATGTTCCTCATCGAAGGCCTGCCCGCCTGCTTCCTCGCACTCGTCGTCTGGAAGTACCTGCCCGACGGGCCGCGGAAGGCGAAGTTCCTCTCGCCCGAGGAAGCCGAATGGCTCGAGCAGACCATCGCCGCCGAGGAACGCGCGGGTGCCTCGGGAGCCTCGAACCACCGACTCCTCGACATCGTCCGCGACCCGCAGATCATCCTCGTCATCTGTGTGTACTTCGGACACCAGCTCGCCGTCTACGCCCTCAACTTCTTCCTCCCCACGATCGTCGGCAGCTGGGGCGAGATGAACACCGTCGAGATCGGCCTGCTCACCGCCGTCCCGTGGGTCTTCTCCGCAATCGGCGCGCTCCTGCTCCCGCGCTTCGCGACGTCGGCGTCGATGTCGAAGAAGATCGCCCTGGCCGCGATGATCGGCATCATCGCCGGCTACATCATCGGCGCGGTCGGCGGACCCGTCCTCGGCCTCATCGGCTTCTCTCTGGCTACCTTCAACTTCTTCGTCCTCCAGCCGATCCTCTTCACCTTCCCCGCGACCCGCCTGACCGGAGTGAGCCTTGCCGCAGGCCTCGCCCTCGTCAATACGATCGGCCTCCTCGGCGGATTCCTCGGGCCCTACATCATGGGCTACATGGAGGACCTCACCGGGTCGGCGACCTCGGGACTGTGGTTCATCATCGCCGTCTGCGTCGTCGGCGCGTGCCTCATCCCGTTCCTCAGGCGCGGACACGAAGCCGACCCGGCGACGGTGCCGACCACCTCGGCGGATCCCGATCACAAGTGACCTCGACGACGACGACAGGAGAGACCATGGACATGCTCGGACTGACCGGAGCACGAGTGCTCATCACGGCGGGAGCCGCGGGGATCGGGCGGGAGATCGCCCAGCGGTTCCGCGACGCCGGCGCCGAGGTGTGGGTGACCGACATCGCCGAGACCGCCGTCGCCGACGCCGCCGAGACCGGCCTGCGGGCGACCGTGTCGAACGCCGCCTCGGAGGACGAGGTCAGGGCGCTCGCCGCCGAGGTGGCGGGGCTGTGGGGAGGACTCGACGTCCTCGTCAACAATGCCGGAATCGCCGGTCCCACGGGACCGATCGAGACGCTGGAGACCGCAGCGTGGCTCACGACGTTCGACGTCAACATCCACAGCCAGTTCTACTGCGTCAAGCACTTCCTGCCGCTCCTGCGCACGAGCGGCAGCGCCTCGATCGTCAACCTCTCCTCGGCCGCCGGGCGTCTCGGCATGGCCGGACGCAGTCCGTACTCGGCGTCGAAGTGGGCGGTCGTGGGACTGACGAAGACGCTTGCCATCGAACTCGGTCCCGAAGGCATCCGCTGCAATGCGATCTGTCCGGGTGCGGTCGACGGTCCCCGCATCGAGGCGGTCATCGCCTCGAAGGCGCAGATGCTCGGAGTCTCCGTCGACGAGGTCACCGCGCTCTACACCGGGCAGGCGTCCCTCGGGAAGCTCGCCGCGGCCGCCGACATCGGCAACATGGCCGTCTTCCTCGCCTCGACGATGGCCTCCCATGTCACGGGCCAGGCTATGGCCGTCGACGGCAACACCGAGAAGCTCTACTGACCCCCACTTGCCCACCGATCCCAGAGGACCACGAACCCATGGCACAGCCACGCAAAGTCATCATCACCTCGGCGGTGACCGGCGCCATCCACACGCCGACGATGTCGCCCCACCTTCCCGTCACCCAGGATGAGATCGCCGATGCCGCGATCGGGGCCGCCGAGGCGGGGGCGGCGATTCTCCATCTCCACACCCGTGATCCCGAGGACGGCAGACCCTCGCAGGACCCCGAGCATTTCGCACCGGTGCTCGAGAAGGTCGCCGCGAACTCCGACGCGGTCGTCAACATCACCACGGGCGGGTCACCGCACATGAGCGTCGAGGAGCGGATGCGTCCGGTCGCCGAGTTCAAACCGGAGCTTGCGAGCCTGAATATGGGGTCGATGAACTTCGGTCTCTTCCCCATGCTCGAGAAGTACGAGGACTTCGAGCACGAGTGGGAGCGAGAGCACCTCGAGAACTCCCGTGACCTCGTCTTCAAGAACACGTTCGCCGACATCGAGCGCATCCTCGAGATCGGAAATGCCAACGGCACCCGGTTCGAGTTCGAGTGCTACGACATCTCACACCTCTACAGCCTCGCCCACTTCCAGTCGCGGGGGCTCGCCACCGGGCCCCTGTTCGTCCAGTCGGTGTTCGGTCTCCTCGGCGGCATCGGCGGCCACCCCGAGGACCTCATGCACATGCGGCGGACCGCAGATCGACTCCTCGAGGACTACCAGTGGTCGATCCTCGGCGCGGGACGCAACCAGCAGCCGCTCGCGACGATGGGGGTGACGATGGGCTCCCACATCCGCGTCGGCCTCGAGGACTCGCTGTGGATCGGGCCCGGCCGACTCGCCGAGTCGAATGCCGAGCAGGTGGAGAAGATGCGCCGCATCGTCGAAGAGCTCGGGATGGAGGTCGCGACCCCAGACGAGGCGCGGGCCATGCTCGGCCTCAAGGGAGCCGACCGGGTCGAGTTCTGACCCGGTCGCGCTCCGAGAGACCGCACGCTCGGCATGCGGTCCCTCAGAACTCGGGGTGGGGTCGCCTCAGGCGGGTGCGTCGCGCTCCGGCTGGGTGCCGCCGAAGCCCTCGTCCTCGCTCTCCTCGATCCGCTGGCGATCGCGCCCGTCGCCGCCCGGGCGACCGGCCTGCTGATCGTCGAGGCCGCCGACACCGCCGCGGTCACCCTGCGGCTGACCGCCGGTCTGCTGGCTGTCCGTGCCCGGGTGGCCCTGCTGGCCTTCCGTACCGTCCTGGCTTCCGGGACCGGGATGACCCTGCTGACTCTCCTGGCCGAGGCCCGCCTCGGCGCTCGGGTCGTTGCTTCCGAAGTTCTCCGATGTCATGATCTGCTCCTTGGGAATCGATCTCGCACTGACACTGCGCCGCGCATCGCGGCGTGTCTGCCAGTCTTCGACACTCCGCGCGATAAGGCAAGGGGGGTTGCTCGACATTCATCGAACTCTCCGGCGACGGCACGTTCATGGTCAGGGACGAGTCCGCCTCGGCGGGTTCGACCTGGCACCATGGAAGGACCGTGTCCGGGCCGCCGACGCGGACGCCCGACAGGAGAACAGGAGCCTCCCATGACAACGCGCCGCCTCCCGCTGACCGGTGTGCGGGTCCTCGAACTCGGCAACTACATCGCGGCCCCCACCGCCGGCCGGATGCTCGCCGACTTCGGAGCCGAGGTCATCAAGGTCGAACGTCCCGACACCGGCGACGAGCTGCGCAACTGGCGGCTCAAGGCCGGCACGACGTCGATGCTCTACCGCACGATCAACCGCAACAAGAAGTCCGTGACCCTCGACCTGCGCTCCGAGGACGGACGCGAAGCCGTCCTCGAGCTCGTCCGCCGCTCCGACATCGTCCTTGAGAACTTCCGGCCGGGCACCCTGGAGAAGTGGGGGATCGGCCCCGACGTCCTCGAGGAGGTCAACCCCGAGATCATCCTCGTCCGGATCTCCGCGTTCGGTCAGACCGGACCGATGTCGGCCCGACCCGGTTTCGCCGCCGTCGCCGAGGGGTATTCGGGATTCCGCGAACTCGTCGGCGATCCCGACCGCCCACCCGTACGCGTGGGCATCTCGATCGGCGACTCGATCGCCGGCATGCAGGCGGCCTTCGGGGCCGTGATGATGCTCTTCGACCGGCAGCGGCAGCGCATCCACGGAGCCGCCGAGGCGGTCACAGGCAAGGAGGTCGGCTTCGAGGGCGAGGGACCGCTCGCCGACCGCACCGTCGACGTCGCCCTCAACGAAGCGATGTTCTCCGTCATGGAGTCCCTCGTCCCCGACTACTCGGCCTTCGGCGAGGTCCGCACGCGCACCGGTGGTCGGATGGAGGGCATCGCGCCCTCGAACGGCTACCTCTGCGCCGGTGGGAAGTCCGTCGTCATCGCCGGCAACGGCGACGGCATCTTCGCCCGCCTGATGACGGCGATCGACCGACCCGACCTCGGTGATGATCCCGACCTGCAGACGAACGCCGGCCGATGGGACCGCCGGGACGAACTCGACGAGGCGATCGGAGCGTGGTGCGCCGAGCGCGACGTCGACGAGGTCGTCGCGGTCCTCGACGAGGCGGGAGTGCCTGCGGGGCCGATCTACACGGCCGAGGACCTCGTCGCCGATGAGCAGCTGCGCGCCCGGAACATGATCCAGGAGATCGACGTCTCCACCGGCGAGGAGGTCCTCGACGACGTCGCCTTCCCCGGCATCACCCCGGTCATCGGCGGTGCCTCGATCCCCATCGATCACCTCGGCCCCGACCTCGGTGAACACACCGCCGAGGTGCTCGCCTGGCTGGGAATGGGCGAACCCGAGGACCCTTCCGAACCGGGAGGCCCGGCAGTACCCTGAGCCCATGGCAGAGCTGCGGTATTCGATCAACATCACCGTCGACGGGTGCTGCGACCACCTCGCGATCGACCCCGACGAGGATCTCCACGCCCACCACGCCGAGAACCTCCGACAGGCCGACGGCCTCCTCTTCGGCCGCAGGACCTACCAGCTCATGGAATCCGCGTGGCGCCAGCCCGCAGTGACTCCCGAGACCGACGCCGCCGACGCGGAGACGCAGACCGACATCGACGTCTTCGCCGAGGTCATCGACAAGGCGAAGAAGTACGTCGTCTCGAGCACGCTCACCGAGGTCGACTGGAACGCCGAACTCCTCGGCAGCGACCTCAGATCGGAGATCGAACGGATCAAGGACGACTCCGTCCGCGGACTCTTCGTCGGGGGAGTGACGCTGCCCCGGGCGCTCGCCGAACTCGGACTCATCGACGAATACGAGTTCGTCGTCCACCCGCGCATCGCCGGCTATGGGCCGTACGTGTTCAACGGTCTCGCCGAGGTCGTCGACCTCGTCCCCACGGACCGTCGCGAACTCGAGTCGGGCGCTGCCGTGCTCCACTATCGTCCGCGCCACTGAAGAAGCAGGCTGAGCCGCACACGACCGGATCCCGCCGCGACCGCGAGTGTCCCGTTTGCCGGGACAACGGACGCCGACTTCCCACTCCGCTCTCACATAGCGACCCGCAGCCATTCCCTGCAACGGCGTGCTTATGCTATCTCTGAAGTAAGCATGCGAGGGCGCATGCCGGAAGCATCCTCCCGCTGAGCGGGAGACGATATCGCCATCATCGTTCCGCTCATGCGGAGATGACGCAGAGGGAGACACATGGTCCGGCCGAACACGGTGCACATCCTCGACACGACCCTGCGCGACGGGCTGCAGATCGAGGCGGCCATCGTGCCCACGGACGTCAAGGTCGAACTCGCAGAGCGCCTCATCGCCGCCGGGCTCACCGAGATCGAAGTCGGATCCTTCGTCAACCCGAAGAAGGTCCCGCAGATGGCCGACACCGGGGAGGTTCTCGAACGCCTTCGGCCGCACGAGGACCAGGGGGTCGACTTCTTCACGCTCGTCTTCAACCTCAAGGGTGCCGAACGCGCCGTCGATGCGGGAGCGAAGAACATCAAACTCGTCGTCTCCGCCTCCGAAGGCCACTCGCAGGCGAACTCGGACGCACCGATCGCCCAGGCCACCGAACGCCTGCTGGCCGCCGCCGACTACGCCCGCGACCACGGCGTGCGCTTCGACATCACGACGGCCGTGAGCTTCATCTGCCCCTTCGACGGGATCACCGATCCCGACCGCCTCGTCGAGGTCATCCGCCCCTTCGTCGAGGCGGGCGCCTACGGCATCGGCGTCGCCGACACCATCGGCAACGCCAACCCCTCACTGGTGCGCCGGAACACCTCGGCGGTCATGGAGGCTTTCCCGGGGAAGTCGGTCGGCCTCCACCTCCATGACACGTACAACTTCGGGATGGCCAACGTCATCGCCGCCCTCGACCTCGGCGTCGAACACTTCGACGCCGCGATGGGCGGCCTCGGCGGCTGCCCGTTCGCTCCGGGCGCGGCCGGGAACATCGGCACCGACGACCTCGTCCACCTCCTCCACCGCGAAGGGGTCGCGACCGGCGTCGACGTCGATGCGCTCGCCGAGGTGCGGGCACCGCTCACCGCCGCCGTCGGCCACGAGCTGAGCTCGAGCCTCTCCCAGATCCCCGCCGTCCCCGCACCCTACCGCGGCTGATCATGATCGACGAGGACCCGCACACCAGCACCGAGGCGGCGGCCGTCGACGCCGGACCGAGCGAGCCCCTGCCCCTGGCCGGCGTCCGCGTCGTCGAGTTCTCCCATATGGTCATGGGCCCGAGCTGCGGGATGATCCTCGCCGACCTCGGCGCCGAGGTGATCAAGGTCGAGCCCCGCGGGGCCGGCGACAAGACCCGCTACCTGCCCGGCTCGGGCTCCGGACTCTTCCCCGCCTTCAACCGCAACAAACTCAGCGTCCAGCTCGACATCGCCGAGGCGGCCGACCGGGAGGTCGCCCTCACCCTCATCGACTCCGCCGACGTCCTCCTCGAGAACTTCCGGGTCGGGAAGATGGAGTCGATGGGCTACGGGTACGACGAGCTCGCCGCCCGCAACCCGCGCCTCATCTACGCCTCCCTCAAGGGATTCCTTCCCGGTCCCTACGGGCAGCGCACCGCCCTCGACGAGGTCGTCCAGATGCTCGGCGGGCTCGCCTTCATGACCGGTCCTCCCGGTCAGCCCCTGCGGGCGGGCGCAAGCGTCAACGACATCATGGGCGGGATGTTCGGGGTCATCGGCATCCTCTCCGCCCTGCGGGTGCGCGAGCAGACCGGCCGCGGGCAACTCGTCAACTCCGCCCTGTTCGAGAACAACGCGTTCCTCGTCGGCACCCACATGGCGCAGGCCCAGCTGAGCGAGGAGCCGCTGCGGCCGATGCCCACCCGGCGGGCGACGTGGGCCGTCTACGACATCTTCCTCGACCGGGACGGCAGCCAGGTCTTCGTCGCCGCCGTCAGCGACGGGCAGTGGCGCGACCTCTGCGACGAGTTCGGGCTCACCGACCTCGCCCGGGATCCCGCGCTCGAGCACAACCAGGGCCGCGTCGACCAACGCGAGCGCATCCACGCCGAACTCCAGGCCGCCCTCTCCCGACTCAGCCTCGCCGAGATCGAGGGGAAGTGCACACGCAGGGGCCTGCCCGTCGCCCCCGTCAACACCCCCGCCGACCTCACGAGCGACCCCCACCTCGTGGCCTCGGGAGCATTGGCGGCCACGGGCCTGCCCGACGGGGAGAGCGTCGACATCCCGCTGCTGCCGCTCACCTTCGACGGACAGCGACTGGGCCTGCGCCGCAACGTCCCCGCCCCCGGTGAGCACAATGCGGTCTACCGGGACGGGAACTCGGGCACCCCTCCCGACCTCCCGGACGTCGACCTCGGCGAGGAGAGGACGCAGTCGCAATGACGGGAACACCGCGAGCACCGCAGGCGCGAGTACCACGGACACGAGCACCGCAGTTATACGACAACACACGATGACAGGGATCTGCAGGCAGCTGCAGCTGATCAAGGAGTGGCAATGCGATCAACGACGATCACAGGCACAGGTCGGACCACCTCGGCGAGGGAAGGTGCGCAGAGGAGACGGTGGGCAGGCGTGGGGGCCGCGCTCGCCGCGACGGCGCTCGTCCTCTCCGGATGCCAGGGCCGAGCCCAGCCGCCGGGGGAGGGCGGGGACTACCCGTCGGGACCGGTGACGGTGACGGCCCCTGCCGAACCCGGCTCGGGCTGGGACACGACGGCGCGCGCCGTCACCGAGGCCCTGCAGCGCGACGAACTCGTCACCACGCCCCTGCCGGTGCAGAACCGGCCGGGCGGCACGGGCTGCACGTGGCTGACGACGATGATGCAGCAGGACAAGGGCAAGGACGACCAGATCGCGATCACCTCGCTGGCGAGCCAGACGATGAAGGCGCGGGGTCTGTGCGAGTACGGGCCGCAGGACGCCACCCTCATCGCCACGCTCTACGTCGAGGACTTCATCGTCGTCGCTCCCAAGGACAGTGACATCGCCGACCTCGACGGCCTCGTCTCCGCGCTCAAGGACGACCCGCAGGCGGTGACCGTGGCCGCCGCCGGCGACGACACGCTGCCGTTCGCGCTCTTCGCGAAGGCCGCAGGGGTCGAACCCGCCGACGTCAACTTCGTCAACTACGACGGCGGCGGCGAGCAGACGACGGCGATGCTCAACGGGGATGCGAAGGTCGCGATCGCCGGACTGAGTGAATTCCGGTCCGTCCTCGAATCCGGGGACATCGTCCCCCTCGTCACGTTCGCCCAGAAGCCGCTGCTCGCCCCGTTCGAATCGGTGCCCACCGCGATGGACTCCGGCTACGACGTCACGCTCGGCAACTGGCGCGGGGTCTACGGTCCCGCGGACATGCCGCAGGAGGCCGTCGACTACTGGGCGACGACGCTGGAGAAGATGAGCACGTCGACCACGTGGGAGGACACGGTGAAGAAGAACCAGTGGGCGCCGGAGTTCCGGACCGGTGAGGACGCGCAGAGCTACGTCGACGAAGCGGCGAAGACGGTCGAGGAGGGTGTCAAGGAGACCGAACTGGGCACGGACAAATGACCGCGACCCGGCGCGATCTCGTCACCGGGATCGTCATCACGGTCATCGGGGTCGTCTACCTCTCGGCGACCTTCTCGATCCGGGAGACGGCCGACATCGTCACCCCGCGGACCTTCCCCCAGATCGTCGGCGCCGGGCTCATCGTCCTCGGCCTCTTCCTCGCCGGACAGTCCGTGTGGAGTGCTCGGACCGGGCAGGGTCGGACCCACCCCGCCGAGGCGGAGGCCGGGTCCCTGGGTGACGGCACCACCGAACCCACCGGCGGTGTCGTCATCGAGGCGCCGCCGGAGCCGGCGGGGCGCAGGGTCCTGGTCCAGTTCGCGCTCTTCTTCGCCTACCTCGCGATCGTCATCCCGGTCGGCTTCGTCCTCTCGACCGCGGCGTTCCTCATGGCGGTGACGAGTCTCTACGCCCCGGAGAAGTGGATCCGCAACCTCGTCTTCTCCGTCCTCTTCTCCGTCGCGGTCTACGTCGCCTTCGTCTTCGGGCTCGCGGTCTACCTGCCCGTGGGAATCCTGGGATAGGGGGAGGGCATGGACACACTCGTCGATCTGGGAGGCGGCTTCGCCTCGGCGCTGCAGCCGGCCAGTCTCGCCTTCGCCCTCCTCGGCGTCCTGCTCGGCACCGTCGTCGGCGTCCTGCCGGGGATCGGTCCGATCTCGGCGATCGCGATCCTCATCCCCGTCTCCTTCGGGATGGAGCCCGTGCACGGCCTCATCCTCCTCTGCGGGATCTACTACGGCTCGATGTACGGCGGATCGATCACCGCGACCCTGATCAAGACCCCCGGCGAGGTCTCGAGTGCGGTGACGGCGATCGAGGGCTACGAGATGGCCCGGCGCGGCCGGGCGAAGGCGGCGCTGGCGACCGCGGCGATCGGGTCGTTCCTCGCCGGCACGCTCGCGATCATCGGGCTGACGTTCCTCTCCCCGGTCCTCGTCCGCCTCGCCAACGTCTTCGGGGCCACCGAGTACTTCCTCCTCATGGCCGCAGCCCTCCTGCTCGCCTCGACGATGTCGACCGGGTCCCGAGCGAAGGCCCTCATCTCGATCTTCATCGGCCTCGCCGTCGGCCTCATCGGCCTCGACTTCCAGACGGGCCTGCCACGGCAGACGTTCGGCATCACGCTGCTCTCCGACGGCATCGACTTCACGATCTTCGCCATGGCCCTCTTCGCGATCCCCGAGGCGATCCGCAACCTCGCGCTCGGTCAGGGGGCGAAGGAGGAGATCCAGAGCTTCGGCTCCGAGCGGTGGATGACGAAGCAGGACTGGCAGCGCTCGGCCGGCCCGTGGGCGCGGGGCTCGGTCCTCGGGTTCATCATCGGCGTCCTCCCCGGTGTCGGACCGTCGCTGGCCTCCTTCATGTCCTACATCATGGAGAAGCGGATCTCGAAGCGCAAAGACGAGTTCGGCAAAGGAGCGATCGAAGGAGTGGCCGGTCCCGAGGCGGCGAACAACGCCGGCGTCGGCGGTGCGATGGTCCCCCTCTTCAGCCTCGGCATCCCCGGATCGGCGACGACGGCGCTGCTCCTCTTCGTCTTCACGATGTACGGACTCCAGCCCGGTCCGCTGATCTTCCGCGACGAATCGGGACTGATCTGGACGATCATCGCGAGCATGTACGTCGGCAACGTCGCCCTCATCATCCTCAACCTCCCGCTCGTCGGCGTCTTCGTCAAACTCCTCAAGATGCCCAAGGAGATCCTCTTCTCCGCGATCCTCGTCCTCGTCGTCATCGGCGCCTACGCGATCGAGTTCAGCCTCTTCGGCCTCATCATGCTCGGCATCTTCGGGGTCGTCGGCTACCTCATGGACCGAGGCGGCATCCCGCTCGCCCCGTCGATCCTCGCGCTCGTCCTCGTTCCGCTCCTCGAGGACAACTTCCGCCGCATGCTCCAGATCTCCGGGGGATCGCTCGCACCCCTGGTCACCCGGCCGGTGTCCCTGGCGATCATCATCCTCATGATCGCCGGCATCGTCGGTCCGTTCGTCTTCCGCTGGTGGGTGCGCCGACGGAAGCTGTTGGCAGATGTGAGCGTCGGATGAGGGAGAGGACACCGATGACCGACAGAACGTCCACCGCAGGGAGGTCGACGACCACGGAGGGGCGGGGCGATCCCACCCCCGCCGAGGCGCTCGCCCCGTCCGATTTCGACCGACCCCAGGAGGTCGGAGTCATCGACCGGAGTGCGGCGATCCTCACCGCGCTCCAGGACACCCCGATGACCGCCGCCGAGGTGTGCCGCCGCCTCGGCTACTCGAAGTCGACGACGTACCGCCTCCTCGCCGACCTGCGGACCCACCGCTTCATCGTCCGCGACTCCGGGGGCCTGCTCCGCCTCGGGCCGTTCCCGGGACGGCGGAGCATCGCGACGACGAATTCCGTCCTCGAGCACCTGCGCACGCTCACGAGCGAATCCGTGCAGCTGTGGGTCCGTGTCGGCGAGGACCGGGTGTGCGTGCGCAACGTCGAAGCCGACCACGAGCTGCGGGTCACCCGCGGCGTCGGCACGATCCTCCCGCTCGTCGACGGCGGGTCGGCGGCGCTCGCCCTGTGCGGGCCGGGGAATCCGGGGGAGTTCTACGCGACGAAGCAGGCGCGGGTGAAGGGGACCGCCTCGGCGAGCGTGGCCTTCACGGTCGGGGCCACGGTGTTCGCGCTCTGTGTGTCCTACCCCCTGACCAGGGAGCCGGACAATGTCGCCGGTGCCTACCGCGGGCCGGTGACGACGGCGGCGATCGAACTCAAGTCCCTCCTCGAGGACAGTGAGGAGCTCGCGGTGCTCAGGGACATCGCCCGCCTCGCGCTCGGGGCCGGCGGTCAGTCCTCGCCGAGGTAGAACGCCGTCGTCCGCTCCGCCGCGGCCCGGGCCTCGGGTTCGGGGGTGCCTGCCGCCGCCGAGGCCTCACCCCACGCCGCACTGGACGCGCGGATGAACCGCTGGACGGCCGGCGTCTGAGCGAAGGCCTCCTCGTCCTCGGGGCGACCCGTTCCGGCCTTGAGGTGGAGGGCGAGTCCGAGGAGCGAGAGGTCCCACCCGACGCCGGTCGCCCCGGGCCCGTACTGGGTCCAGAACTCCGACCCCGCCTCGGCGGTGGCCGCATGCTCGAGGGTGAGTCGGGCACCATCGCCGTCGGGGTCGACGCGCACGGACACCTGGCTCGTTCCGCCGCCGAACTCCCACGTGATCGCGAAGGTCCGCGGTGCTTCGCAGGCCTCGACCGTGCCCGAGGCGTTGCCCTCGATCGCGTACCGGCCGCCTGGCCGCAGGTCGCCGCTGACCGGGGCGAACCAGCGGGCGAGGCGCTCGGGGTCGGTGCACGCCTCCCAGAGGTCGTCGACGGAGGTCGGGTAGGTCTGGCTGAGTGATTGGACGGCATGCTGGGTGCCGCCGTCGATGTCGACGCTGAGGCCGCGGGTGACGTCGTCGGCCTGGGCGGCGATGACGGCGTCGTCGGTGGGTCGCTCGCTCACTGGTCCTCCTCGGTGTGGGTGGGCATGGTTCGAGTATGGGCGCTCGGTCGCCCACGTCAAGGGCACTGACTCCTCAGTGCGGCGGGCAGGGCCCTGCCGGGCTCGCCCGGATCCTGAACGTCGGCGACCGCACCCGGGCCGGTGTGGTTCGATGCCCCCATGACTGCTGCATTCGAGACGCACCGCGCCCGGCTCGCCGAGGGTGCGGTCTACAACGGGCTGTGGATGATGACGGCGAGCCCGGAGCTCGCGACGATCGGAGCGGCGACGGGGTACGACTTCGTCTGCCTCGACCTCCAGCACGGGCTCACCCGCCCCTCCGACGTCGTTCGGCTCAGCGACGCGATCCGCGCGCACGGTTCGGCGCTCGTCACCGCCCGGGTCGCGGTCAACCGGTTCACGGAGATCGGGATGCTCGCCGACGCGGGCATCGAGGCGATCATCGTGCCCCTTGTCTCCGCGGTCGCCGACGCCGAGACGGCCGTCCGGGCGCTGGACTACCCGAGTCGCGGCGGCGACCGGTCGTGGGGCCCCACGGTCGAGTTCCTCACCCGGGACATCAGGGACACCCGCGCCGAGCGCCCCCTCCTCTTCGTCATGATCGAGACCGCTGAGGGCCTCGAGACCGTCGAGGACATCTGCCGGGTCCCCGGAGTCGACGGGGTCTACGTCGGTCCGGCCGACCTCGCGTTCGCCGTCGGTGCCGTTCCCGGTCAGCCCAACGACGCCCACGCCGAGGCGCTCCTGCGCATCCGGTCCGCCGCCGATGCCGCGGGCATCGTCCCGGGCATCCACTGCGGTGACGGGGCGGAGGCGAACCTCCGCCGGGATGAGGGGTACCGGTTCATCACCTCGGCGCTCGACATAGGGGCGGCCGCCCGCGCGCTGCGGGCGGACCTCGACACCGCCCGCGCCTGACTCAGCCGTCGAGGTCGACGACGGTGCGCAGTCCCGGGGTGGGGTGCGCGAATTCGTCCGGGAGGTCGGCCGGGCGGATCGGGCCGCCGAGGATGTCGTCCCAGGGCATGGCCGCGCCGTCCCCGGCGAGGAAGTCGACCGCCTGCCTCAGGTGCCGCGGTTCGTAGTTGTGGACCCCGGTGATCGTGCGCCAGCCGCGGACGATGTGCTCGGGGTCGAGGGTCACATGCGGGCCGGGGGAGACGCTGCCGGCGAGGACGGCCGTGCCGCCGATGCCGATCGCATCGAGGCAGGCGCGCACCCCGGCTTCGGCACCGGAGAGTTCGAGGGAGACGTCGACGTCGGCGGGCAGGTCGGCGGCCGCGGCGACGAGGGTGTCGGCACCGCTCGCCTCGGCGAGGCGGCGGCGTTCGGGTGCGGGGTCGAAGGCGATGACCTCGGCGGCACCGCGGGACTTCGCGGCGGCGATGGCGATGAGCCCGAGCATCCCGATGCCGTTGACGAACACCCGGCGCCCGGACAGGTCGCCGGCGGCCTCGATCATCGCCATCACGGTGGCGACGGCGCAGCCGGCGGTCGCGGCGACGGCGTCGGGCACCGTGTCGGGGACCGCGGCGATCGCGACGCCTGCGGGCAGGACGATGTGGGAGGCGTACGTGCCCGAGAGCGCCCATCCGGTCTCGGTCGATTCGTGGCCGACCTTGGCGACCGACACGCATTTCGCGCTCAGGCCGCGACGGCAGTTGCGGCAGTCCCCGCACACCGCGGTGACGGCGAAGACGATGCGCTGCCCGACCGTGCGGTCGGCGGTCGTCGCCGCGATGACCCCGATGCCTTCGTGCCCGAGCACCGAGGGGCTCGGGGCGGGCCGGTGACCGGCGACGGTGTGCCGGTCGGAGCCGCAGACCGTCGCCGTGGTCAGGCGGACGAGCGTCTCTCCGGGAGCCAGGGGCGGAATCGGAAGCGATCGCGGTTCGAACCGGTCGCCACCGAGCCAGACGAGCGCCTCGGCGGTCGACGAGACTGCAGGGTCGCTGTCGGCGGTGCGGGTCGCGGTGCCGGTCGCACCGGAACCGGCAGGGTGGAGTTCGGGGCTGGAGAGGTCACTCATAGGGGTCCAGTTGACCAGCCTCGGCGGGGACTTGTCTACACAAGTGGGGCGAGTTCACTCTCACGCCACGACGATTTCACTCGGACACCTGCGGGCTCATTCGGGAGAGAGCTCGGTGCGCCTCTCGATGAGGACCGTGTCTCGCCAGCGTCCCGCCAGCGGTCCGTAGGACATGCGGGCGATGCGTTCGCGGCGACCGACCGCGCGGAAGCCCGCGCGCTCATGCAGGCGCAGGCTCGCCTCGTTCTCGGGGAAGACCGATGCCTGGATCGTCCAGATGCCCGACCGGTCGGCGAGGCTGACGAACGCGGCGAGCAGGCGGGTGCCGACCCCGCGGCCCTCGGAGTCGGGACGGACGTAGATCGAATGCTCGACGACGCCGCGGTAGACCGCTCGGGAGGAGACCGACGCGGCGGCGGCCCACCCGAGGAGCGTCCCGTCAGCGTCGGCCGCGCCGAGCATGAGGTGCGGGTGCTTGGCGGCTGCGAAGGCGTCCCAGGTCTGCGGCGGCTCGGCTTCGAACGTCGCGTGTCCGGTCGCGATTCCCTGCCGGTAGATGGCGTCGACGACAGGCCAGTCCGTGGCCGTCAGCGGCCGAAACGAGAGTGCGTCAGCGTTCATGGTCTGGCTCTCGTCGGAAGAGAGCTTTCGCCGCCTCATCGAGGATGTCCGGAACGGGGCGATAGTAGGCCCAGCGCCCGCGCTGTTCGCGGGTGGCGAGCCCGGCGTCGACGAGGAGCTTCATGTGATGGGACACCGTCGGCTGGGACAGGCCGACGGGTTCGGTGAGGTCGCATGCGCACATCTCACCGGCGGGACTCGCAGTGATCATCGACAGGAGCTTCAGCCGTGTGGGGTCGCCGAGAGCCTTGAAGACCTTCGCGATCCGCTCGGCGTCGGCACCGTCGATCGGTGCGCACTCGGCGCAGCCGCGATCTGCTGGCGATTGGGTCTCGACATTAGCGGGCGTGGAGGACATGACCCCATTCTCCACAGCAGATTGACATATGTCGATATGTCGATGAGGATCAAAACATCGAAGATCATCAATATGTGGAGATCGAAATGAATCCTGTCGTCGTCATCGGTGCCGGCCCTCAGGGCCTCGCGGCTGCCGCCCATCTGCTCGAGCGAGGAACGGAACTGCGGGTCCTCGAAGCGGGGGACTCTCCGGCGGCGGCGGTCGCCGAATGGGGGCACGTTCGGCTGTTCTCACCGTGGTCAGAGCTCACGGATGCAGCGGCCCGCCGCCTGCTCGCCCCCACGGGATGGAGCGTTCCCAAGCGGGGTTACCCGACCGGCGCCCAGTGGATCGAGACGTACCTCCGCCCGCTCGCCGCCGTCATCGGGGATCGGATCGAGTACGGTGCGCGAGTGGTGGGTGTCGGCCGAAGGGGCCGGGATCTCTCCGTCGACGACAGACGTGACGAGGCGCCGTTCGTCGTCCACGTTCGTCGAGGAGACGGCACCGAGGAGCGCATCGACGCAAGCGCGGTCATCGATGCATCGGGAACGTGGGGGCACCCGAACCCCGCGGGCGCTGACGGTCTGCCCGCGCTCGGCGAGTCGGCGGCAGTCGCCTCCGGTCTCGTCGAGCATCGGATCCCGAGCATCGACGACGCGCGGCGGTGGGCCGGTGGCCGTGTCGTCGTGGTCGGCAACGGTCATTCGGCGGCCACGACGATCGGTCTGCTGGCCCGGATCGTGAAACGGGCACCTGAGACGCGGGTGAGCTGGGTTCTGCGCAGGGGCGCGGTGGGGAACACCTTCGGCGGAGGAGACGCAGACGAGCTGCCGGAGCGGGGAGCATTGGGCCAACGCGCCAAGCGCGCCGTCGACGACGGGCTCGTCGACCTCGTCACCGGCTTCCGCACCGAGCGCATCGTCGTCTCCGGCGAGCGGGCGACGCTCATCGCTGAGGACGGCCGGAGCCTCGCGCCTGCCGATCGCGTCATCGTACTCACGGGTTTCCGTCCCGATCTGTCCTTCCTCTCCGAGATCCGCCTTGATCTCGACATGCGGCTGCAGGCACCGGCGAAGGTCGCCGCTGAGGTCGATCCCAACGTGCACTCGTGCGGTTCGGTGCGTGCGACCGGAGCCGCCGACCTCGCCCATCCTGAACCCGGTTTCTACATCGTCGGCGCGAAGTCGTACGGCCGAGCACCGACATTCCTCGCTCTCACCGGCTTCGAACAGGTGCGCAGCGTCGTCGCAGACATCGCCGGCGACCGGGAAGGCGCGGCCAGGGTCGATCTCATTCTGCCGGATACGGGGGTCTGCGGTGGTGCCGGGCTCTTCGACGTGCCCGAGGAGGCGAACACAGGCGGATCGTGCTGAACGGGCAGCCCGCAGACCGTTCGTCTGGGGACGGTCGGCAACGCCTCCCGCTGACGCGACGGCTGTCCGCGTCGATGAGCTGAGTCGTGGTCGTCCTCAGCCGATCAGATCGTCGACGAGGGCCGCGACGCGACTTCTGATGGCGTCGCGGATCGGGCGGACGGCACCGATGTCCTGTCCGGCGGGGTCGTCGAGCTGCCAGTCCTCGTAGCGCTTGCCGGGGAAGATCGGGCATGCGTCTCCGCAGCCCATCGTGATGACCACATCGGAGGAACGCACATCGTCGGCGGCGAGAACGGTCGGTTCTTCGGCCGTGATGTCGATGCCCTCTTCGGCCATGGCCTCGACGGCGACGGGATTGAGGTGATCGGCAGGCATCGAGCCGGCAGAGCGGACCTCGATGCGGCCATCGGCCAGCTCGCGCAGGTATCCGGCGGCCATCTGGGAGCGACCGGCATTGTGGACGCAGACGAACAGGACGGACGGCTTCTCTTCGCTCATGGTCGAATTCTCTCAGAGACGAGCGGAGTCGGCGTATCGTGGCCCCATGGCCCACCCGCAGATGTTCGATGCCGATGATTCCGTGCTCGCGTGGTTCCGGACGGTCGCGCTGAGCTTCCCCGAAGCGCAGGAGAAGGTCTCGCACGGTCGCCCGGCGTTCTTCACGACGAAGGTCTTCGCCTACTTCGGCGCCGCGGAGAAGCACGTCACCGGGGAGATCGAACAGCATCCCCACGCCGTCCTCCTCCTGCTCGATCCGCTCGACGCCGAGGTGATGCTCGAGCGCGAGGACACGTTCGTCCCCATGTACCTCGGCCCCACCGGCTGGATCGGTCTCGACCTCGCCGACGTCGCCGAGGACGAGCTGCGCGATCTCCTCGCCGACTCCTATCGCAGCACAGCCCCGGCCAGGCTCGCCCGGCTCATCGACGATGTCGCCGCGGACGAGGCCGAGTCGTAACCCGAGGACGCGGTCGGCGTCGAGTCCGTCGGCGCGTCGGCGTCGAGTCCGAGGACTGAGGCCCGACCGACAGCACCCCACGGCAAGCCGACTTGGCCGCACCCCTGGTCCTCACCGCCTCGGCGGTCTTAGGGTGGAGTCATGACTGCGATTCCCACTCTCGAACTCAACGACGGACGTCCGATCCCCGAGATCGGACTCGGCACGTATGCGATGACCGGCCCTGAGGGCGTCGAATCGGTCGCCGCCGGCATCGAGAGCGGCTACCGCCTCCTTGACACGGCCGTCAACTACGAGAACGAAAGGGAAGTCGGCCAGGCGATCGCGGAGAGCCCCGTCGACCGCGCCGACCTCTTCGTCACGAGCAAGATCCCCGGCCGCCACCACGGATTCGATGACGCGATCGCGAGCACCGAGGAATCGCTCGCCCGCCTCGGCCTCGACTACCTCGACCTCCACCTCATCCACTGGCCCAACCCGAGCGTCGGGAAGTACGTCGACACGTGGCGCGGACTCATCGAACTGCGCGACCGCGGGCTCGTCAAGTCCATCGGCGTCTCGAACTTCACCGCCGAGATGCTCACCGAACTCATCGAGAAGACCGGAGTCACCCCCGCGGTCAACCAGGTCGAACTCCACCCCTACTTCCCGCAGACCGCGCTCGTCGACTTCCACAAATCGATCGGCGTCCAGACCGAATCGTGGTCCCCGCTCTACCGCGACGGCGGCCTCTTCGCCGAAGACCCCATCACCGAGGCAGCCCGGGCCCACGGCGTCGAACCGGCCCAGGTCGTCCTCCGCTGGCACACCCAGATCGGCAGCATCCCGATCCCGAAGTCGGCGAATCCCGAACGGCAGCGGCAGAACGCCGACATCTTCGGCTTCGACCTCACCCCCGCCGAGGTGGCCGCGATCTCCGGTCTCGAGCGCGGCCGGATGAAGGACCGGGATCCGCTCTCCCACGAGGAGATGTGAGGCCCCGGGCCTCACTCAAGGCGCAGCGCGGATAGCCGGTGGTGCATCGTCGGCCATCCGCGCTACGCCTTGACCGAGCACCCGGGCAGCTGGTGCAGCGGCCTCAGTGCGACACGGTCTCCCGGCGGCGGGCGTCCGCTCTCCGAGTCCGGAGGTTCCGGACCACCGCTCCGATGAGCGGGTAGGCGAGTGCGAAGAGTGCGGCCAGGGTGAGGATGAGCGAAAGCGGCTGCTGGAACATGATGAAGAGGTTCCCGTTGCCCAGCGCCGAGGTCTGCACGAGGTACTTCTCGAGCAGCGGACCGAGGACGAGTCCGAGGACGAACGGGGCGGCCGGGAAGTCGAAGCGCTTCATGAAGAAGCCGAGGAGCCCGGAGAAGAACACCACCCAGAGGGTGAACATGTTGTTGCCCAGGGCGAAGGCGCCGACGAAGCTCATCATGAGCACAATCGGGTAGAGGAAGACGTAGGGGATCCGCAGGATCTGCGCGAACACCGGTGCCAGCGGCAGGTTGAGCACGAGCAGGATGAGGTTGCCGAAGAAGAAGCTCACGAGCAGACCCCAGACGATGTCGGGCTCCTGCTGGAAGAGCAGCGGTCCCGGCTGCAGTCCGAAGATGACGAAGGCACCGAGGAGGACGGCCGTCGTCCCGCTGCCGGGGATGCCGAGCGCGAGCGTCGGGATGAAGCTCGCGTTCGCGGCCGCGTTGTTCGCCGCCTCGGGTGCGGCGACCGCCTCCGGCGCGCCCTTGCCGATGAGGTGCTTGAACCGGCTCACCTGCTTCTCGACACCGTAGGCGAGGAACGTCGCGAGCGTCGCCCCGGCACCGGGCAGGACCCCGACGGTGAAGCCGAGACCGGTCCCGCGCACCGTCGACGGTGCCGCACGTCGCAGCTCCTCCTTCGTCACGAGCAGATCCCGGAAACGGGCGCGGATGGGCTTCTCCCCGCCTCGGCGGATCTGGTGGAGGACCTCACCGACGGCGAAGATGCCGATCATCACCGCGACGAAGTCGAGCCCCGAGAGGAGGTTGACGCTGCCGAAGGTGAAGCGGGCCGTGGAGAAGCCGGAGGCGACCCCGACCATCGACACGAGGAGCCCGGCGGCGGCCATGGTGATGCCGCGGAGGATGTTCTCCCCGGCGAACGAGACGATCGTCGCCATCCCGAGGAGGATGATCGCGAGGTTCTCGGCGGGGCCGAAGTTGAGTGCGAACCGTGCGATCGGCTGGGCCAAGGCGATGAGGGCGATGAGTGAGACGATGGCGGCGAAGAACGACGCGAGGGCGGAGATCGCGAGCGCCGCGCCGGCTCTGCCCTTCCGCGCCATCTGATAGCCGTCGATGGTGAGCACCACACTCGAGGAGTCCCCGGGTGTGGAGATGAGGATCGAGCTGATCGAGGACCCGTACTGGGATCCGTAGTAGATGCCGGCGAGCATGATGAGCGCGGTGACGGGATCGAAGGCGAGGGTGACCGGCAGGAGGATCGCGACACCCGTCGTCGATCCCAGCCCCGGCAGCAGGCCGATGACGGTGCCGAGCAGGACGCCGACGAAGCACCAGAGCAGGTTCTCGGGGGTGACTGCGGTCTCCAGCCCGATCATGAGGTTGTCGAACATGGGAACTCCTCAGACGAGGCCGAGCATCCCGGTCGGCAGGGGGACCGAGAGGACGAGGCCGAAGACGATGTAGACGAAGACTGCCGCACCGATCGTCGCCAGGGCGGAGACCCACCACTTCTGCTTCTCCACGACGAGGAGGAGGAAGAGGATGGCCCCCGAGAGCGCGATGATGAGCCCGAGGACGGGCACGAGCGCGAGCGCAATGCCGAAGGTGAGGAAGATGACGAAGGGCGCGCGGTTGCGCTGCCTCTCCGTGCGGCCGAAGGTGTCTACGGCCTCCCCGTCGGCGGAGACGGCATCGGAGGCGGCGTCGATCGACTCCGCGGCGGTGGCCTCGATGTCCTCGACCGCTGACATGATCCGTCCGCCCGAGGTGCCGACACTGGCGAAGAAGAGACGGAAGATCTCCGCCACCGAGGCGAGGAAGATGAACCCACCGGTGAGGAAGGGAAGCATGCCCGGACCGACCTGGCCGCCCTCGACGGTGAGCCCGTACCCGAGCCCCATGATCGCGGCCACCGCGCCGACGATGCCGAGGATCGCCGTGCCGATGACGTCGGAGACCTCGGGTCGGTTCCGCGGAGGGGTCCGCTCCGCCACCGTGCTCATCGGACGCCCACCTCCGCGGGGGCCGCACTCTCCGGTGCGGCGGTCCTCGCCCGCTCCGCCGCGCGGTGGGCGGACATGCGCACCGCGAGATCGAAGGCATGGCTGCTCGGGCTCAGCTCCGCCGTGCGCGTGCCGACGATCCCGTGCGCGGTGCCGTGGGCGGGGGTGGCGATGGGGATCGGGATGCCGCCGTGGACCGTGACGCCCTGGTCGAAGCCGAGCAGCTTCATCGCGATCTGCCCCTGATCGTGGTACATCGTCACGACACCGTCGAAGTCGCCGCCGGCGGCCCGGGAGAAGAGAGTGTCACAGGGGAAGGGGCCTGCGACGTCGATCCCGCGGGAGCGGGCGAGGGCGATCGCCGGGGCGATGTCGTCGATCTCCTCGCGCCCGAACTTCCCGCCCTCACCCGCGTGCGGGTTGAGCGCGCACACCGCCAGTCGCGGGGTCGGCGTCCTCGTCTCCCGGACGACGCGGTCGAGGAGCTCGATCGTCTCGAGCACCCTGCCGGCGCGGATGCCCGCAGCGACCTCGGAGATCGGAATGTGCGAGGTCACCCGGGCGGTGACGAGCGCATCGATGAAATTGAGCTCGGAGGTGAAGCCCCGGTAGCCGAGCCGCTCGGCGAACCACCGCAGCTCGTCCTCCTGAGTCATGCCCGCCTGCGACATCGCCCCTTTGTTGAGGGGGAAGAAGAGGACTCCGTCGGCGTCCTCGGCCGCGCACAGGTCGAGCGCGGCGCCGAGGTCGATCAGCGCCCGCCTGCCCGCGTCGGCACTCACCTCGCCGACGGGGATGGCGGGACCGTCGTAGGCGGTGCCGACGAACTCGATCTCCTCGAGGTCGGGCAGGTCGACGCCGGCGGTGTCGGCGAACGAGCGCAGCTCGTCCGGCGTCGCGGTGACGGTGAGGTCGGCGCGCGCCCGATTGCCCTCGTCAACGAGGATGCGGGCGAGGAGTTCGGGGCCGACCCCGGAGAGGTCGCCGGGGACGAGGACGATGCGCGGCTTGGGCGTCGAGGCGGTCACTTTCCGATCGCCTCCCGCAGCTCCTTGTCGTTCTCGGCGAGGTACTTCGAGAAGTCGTCGCCGTAGGCCGTGTTCGGCTGCATCATGTTGTCCTCGATGTACTTCGTGTAGGCATCGGTCTCGGCGAACGCCTTCGCCTGGTCGATCCAGTACTGCTTCGCCTCGTCGGGGATGTTGCCGGGTGCGATGACGCCGCGGAACTGGGCGAAGGCGACATCGATGCCCTGTTCCTTCGCGGTCGGGATGTCCTTGAGCTCGGGGTACTCGTAGCGTTCCTCCGAGGCGGCGCACAGGGGCTTGAGATCGCCCGATTCGAGCTGACCGAGGACCTCACCCGGGTTGACCGAGATCGCCTCGACCTGTCCGCCGAGGGCTGCGGTGATGACCTCGGACCCCGATTCGAAGGGCACGCGATCGAACTTCGCCCCCGTGGCCTTCTCCATGAGCGTGAAGGTGATGTTGTCGAGTCCCGTCGCTCCGGAGATCGCGACGACGGTGCGCTCCTTCTTCGCCTTCTCGACGAGGTCGGAGCAGGTATTGAGCGGCGAATCGGCCTTGGCGACGATGAGCGTGTAGTCGTCGCCGAGCTTCATGATCGGGGTGAAGCTCTCATACGTGAATTCGACGTCCTGGGTCGCCGGCAGGGCGAGCATCGCCGTCTCGGTGGCGAGCAGGTAGTTCGGATCGCCGCTGCGGCCGAGGAACTCGGAGTAGCCGACGGCCCCGGAGCCGCCTTCGATGTTCTGCACGGTGATCGTCTTGCCGGTCGTCTCCTCGAGTCCGGAGGCCGTCGCGCGGCCCGCGATGTCGCTGCCGCCGCCGGCGGCGAAGGGGACGATCATGGTGACGTTGCCCTTGGGTTCGAAGCCGCCGTCGGACGAGGCGGTCGACCCCTGCCCGCAGGCGCTCAGCCCGAGGGCGAGGACGCCGGCTGCGGCCGTGGCGGTGAGCAGTCTCTTCAGGTGCATTTCCATCTCCTTTGACAGAAGTGTGAGGTGGTGTCGGTGTGGGACGCGGGGGTCCGCGGCGGTCACGTCGCCGGGGGCAGGGCGGAGCGCACCTCCTCGAGCCAGCGGTCCGATTCGGGCGTGGCCCCGTCGAGGCGGTCGACGACGTCGACGAGGAACGAGAGGTTCCCGTGGTCGTCGAACTCCGCTTCGATGGCCTCGGGGTCGCCGGTGAGGATGACGTCGAGCATCCGGGCGTGGCGCGCGACGTTGCCGTCGAGGTCCTCGATCTCCCGCCGGGCCTGGTTGTTCAGTGCCATGCACATCTGCAGCTGCATCGCCATCGCCCGGTACGTCGATTCGATGCGGCCGTGACCGGCCAGCCCGACCACGGCGAAGTGGAATTCGAACCCGGCGGAGACCATGTCCCCTTCGGTCCCGGACTCGGCGATCCTCTCCATCTCCCGCAGGGCGGCCCGGCATCGTTCGACCCGCTCGGGGGCGAGGTCGGGCAGGGCCAGACGCAGCGCCATCCGTTCGAGATCGCGGCGCAGAGTGGCGATCTCGAAGACGTCGTGCTGGGTGATCGACATGATCCTCACCCCCTTGCGCGGGATGTGCTCGACGAGACCGGTGTGCGCGAGCTCCTTGAGCGCCTCGCGCAGAGGGGGACGGGAGATCCCGAGCTCTGCGCACAGGCGCTCCTCGACGAGCCGCTCGCCGGGGAGATAGTCGCCGGCGAGGATCGTGCGCTCGAGAGCGTGCCTCGCCTGCATCGCGAGACTCGGCTGAGCCGGGAGGAGAGTGGACACTTTTCGATAGATCCTCTTTTGTATACAGTAGTGTGAAGACTGTAACCCGCATCACACTGCAATTTCAATGGGTCGGCTCGGTCTGTCGTCGAAGATCGACGACGTCGAGTGAGCTGTTCCTAGAGGATCGATGAAGATCAGAGGAGTTCTCATGAGCGCAGACACACCTCCCGACGAGTCCGCGGGACCGCGCGCGCCGGGCGCTCTCAGCGGCGTCACGGTGCTCGAACTCGGCGTGTTCATGGCCGGACCGTTCGCGACGATGCAGCTCGCCGACCTCGGCGCCCGGGTGATCAAGATCGAGAATCCCGATGGCGGCGACCAGACGCGCAGCACCGGGCCGTACGTCGACGGCGAGAGCGTGCCCCATATGCTCCTCAATCGGAACAAGGAGTCCGTCACCCTCGACCTCAAGGACTCGATCGGCAGGGAGGCGTTCATGCGCCTGGCTGAGACCGCCGACGTCGTCGTCGAGAACATGAGGCCCGGCGTCATGGCCCGTCTGGGAACCTCGTACGAGAGCGTGCGCGAGCGCAATCCCGGGATCATCTACGCCTCAGCCTCCGGGTGGGGCCAGGACGGTCCTCTCGCGGATCTCGCGGGACTCGACATCATGGCGCAGGCGCGCAGCGGGCTGATGAGCATCACCGGCTTCCCCGATTCGCCCCCGGCCAAGGTCGGGGTCCCGATCTGCGACCTCACCTCGGCGCTCTACGTCGCTCTCGCCGTCACCGCCGCCCTCGTCGAACGGGACCGTTCGGGGCAGGGGCAGTACATCGACGTCTCCCTCTTCGAGAGCGGCGTCTCCTACGCCGTGTGGGAGGCGGCCGCCTACTTCACCGAGGGCAGGGTCGGACGTCCGAACGGATCCGCTCACCAGAATCAGGCCCCCTACCAGGCCGTGCACTCCGCCGACGGGTTCGTCACGGTCGGGGCGAACACGCCGCGCAACTGGGAGCGGTTCTGTCGGGCGCTCGGACTCGACGACCTCCTCGAGGACCCGCGGTTCACCCGGTCCTATGACCGGCTCACGCACAGGGAGGCGCTCATCGCCCTCATCGAGGACAAGACCGGGCAGCTGACGACCGACGAGGTCGTCGGACTGCTCAACGAGGCCGGAGTCCCGTGCGCACCGATCAGCGACTACGGGGAGGTCTTCACCGACGACCATCTCCTCGCGCGCGACTTCTACTGGGACTCCGCGCACCCGGTCGCCGGCACGGTCCGGCAGATCGGCTCACCGATGCGGATGTCGCGCACGCCGGCGCGACGCGGCCCGGCCGGGCCCTCGCTCGGCGCCGACAACGCAGTGCTCGACGACCTCGGGTTCACCGCGGAGGAACTCGCCGCACTCAAAGGGCGCTGAGATGCACCTCGGCGGAAGGACGGCAGCGGAATGATCACGCACGGCGGCGGCACGATCACGGACACCTGCAGGATGATGGGGAGAGCGACGATGAGCGAAGGAGCACGACCATGAGCGACGAGCACGCAGCAGTCGGGACGGAGGACCTCCTCGTCGAGCGGGACGACGGCGTCCTCACCGTGACCTTCAACCGGCCCGAGGCGAGGAATGCGATGACCTGGGAGATGTACCAGGGCCTCGCCGAGGCGTGCGACGCCGTCGATGCCGACCTCGCGGTGCGCGTCATGGTCCTCCGCGGGGCGGGCGGACGAGCCTTCGTCGCCGGCACCGACATCGCCCAGTTCACCGAGTTCGACGGCCCCGCCGGCGTCGCCTACGAACGCCGGATCTCCGAGGTGCTCGCCCGTCTCCGGGCGGTCGACGTCCCCGTCATCGCGGCCATCGACGGGTACTGCGTGGGCGGGGGTCTGGGGATCGCCGCGTGCGCAGACCTGCGTCTGGCCTCCCCGGGGTCGCGCTTCGGCGTGCCGATCGCGCGGACGCTCGGCAACTGCCTGTCGGGGGACACCCTCGGTCTCCTCATCGCCCTCCTCGGACGCGGCCGCGTCGTCGACATGCTCCTGCGCGCCCGCTTCATCGACGCCGACGAAGCCCTCACCGCGGGCTTCCTCGGCACCGTCACCGACGACGTCGACGCGACGGCGGCGGAGTGGGCGGCGACACTCAAGGGCCATGCCCCGCTGACGATGTGGTCGGTCAAGGAGATCGTGCGACGGCTCTCCGACCTCGGCGGGGGCATCGACGATGCCGATGTCGTCGAGCGGATCTACGGGTCGGAGGACTTCCACGAGGCGGTGCGGGCATTCATCGCCAAGGAGGACTACGAGTGGACGGGACGCTGATCCCGCTCACGCATCGTAGGTGCGGATGACCTGGGAGTCGTCACGGCGGGCGAGCCCGAGTTCGGCTGCGGCGGCGAACCGCTGCGCGGCGACGGGGAGCAGGGCGAGGTCGATGTCGAGGTCGGCGGCCAGATCGGCGACGAGGGTGGTGTCCTTGACGAAGATTCCCACAGCGCTCGCCACCGGGGCGTCGAGTCCGGCGAGCATGCGCGGCCCCCGGTCGGCGAGCATCCACGACTGTCCGGCGCCTGCGGTCATCGCCGCGAGCACGGACTCCTCGTCGAGGCCGAGCCGTCCGGCTAAGGACAGGGCCTCGGCGGCGGCGACGATGTGGACCGAGCAGAGCAGCTGGTTGACCGCCTTGTACGCCTGGCCGTCGCCGAGGCGCTCACCGCAGTCGATGATCGTCCCGAGGGCCTGAAGCACGGGCCGGCGGGAGTCGAGGACCTCGGACGGACCGGAGGCGAGCATGCGCAGAGTCCCTGCCTGCACGCCGGCGATGCCGCCGGTGACGGGGACGTCGAGGGTGCTGATCCCGCGCTCCGCCGCACGTGCTCCGGCCGCTCTCACCGCTTCGGGGCCGACCGTGCTCATGACGATGAGCACCGCTCCGGGCGCCATGAGGTCGAGGAGCCCGGGAACGCCCGCATCGGGGTCCCCGTTGAGGGCGGCGTCGAGCTGCTCGCCGGTGGCGACCATGACGATGACCGTGCCCGCGGACGCCGCGGACCGGGGTTCCGCCTCGGTGGGCAGGCCGGCCGCAGCCGCGCGCCCCCGCGGTTCGGGGAACAGGTCGACGCCCGTGACCGCGGCTCCGGAGGCGTGGAGGCGCAGCGCCATCGGCAGCCCGATCGCGCCGAGCCCGAGGAAGGTGATCTGGTCGGTCATCGATCCTCCTGCGGATCAGTGGAAGTAGAGTCCGCCGTTGATGCTCAGCGTCTGCCCGGTGATGTGGCCGGCACCTTCGCTGATGAGGAAGGCGACGGTGGCGGAGACGTCCTCGGGGACGGAGATCCGGCCCAGCGGCGTCGCCGATCCCATCGCCTCGCGTCTCTCGTCGTCGAGCGGCCCGCCCATGATGTCGGTGTCGACGGGGCCCGGGGAGATCGAGTTCGCGGTCACCCCGAAGGGGCCGAGTTCGAGGGCGACACCGCGCATGAGGCCGACGATGCCGGCCTTGGCGGCCGCGTACGCGGTCTTCGAGTACGTTCCGCCGCCCTTCTGCGCCGTGACCGAGGAGAGACCGACGATGCGCCCCACTCCGTTGGCGGCCATGATCCGCCCGAACGCCTGCGTGACGAGGTGGGTGGCGGTGAGATTGTTCGCGATGACCCGGGTCCACTCCGCCTCGGAGATCTCGAAGTACGTCACCGAGGAGGAGACGCCGGCGAAGTTCGCGAGCGCGACGATCTGCGGAAGTCCCGACTCGAAGGCGGCTGCCGCCTCGGCGATGGCCGTGGAGTCGGTGACGTCGACGCCCGCACCGAGGGCCTGGATCCCGTGGGTGGCGGTGAGTTCCTCGGCGAGAGTGTGGGCCTCATCTGCGCGGCGGGCGATGAGTCCGAGGTTCCAGCCGTGCTCGGCGAGCCGGTGCGCGGTGTGCCGACCGATGCCGTGGGCGCTGCCGACCCCGGTGAGCACGGCGGTGCGCGAGTCGGGGAACGCGGGGCCGGGTGTCGTCGGTGCGCTCATGCTGCGGAGTCCTTCCGGGGCGAGGGGCCCTGGAGCAGCCCGAGGAGATACGTGCGGTTCTCCGCGCACACGCCGAGGCTGTCGCCGCCGTACTGCTCCATGAGGAACGGGCCGGAGAACCCGAGATCAAGGGCGCGGGCGACCATCGCGCGGTAGTCGATGAGGCCGTCGCGCAGGGTCGTCGGGTGGGTCGTCACCCACGAGCCGTCGCCGGCTTCGTCGCGCTGGTAGTTCTTCATATGCCAGTAGTTCGCGAAGGGCAGGGTGGCCTCGTGCATCTCCCGCCAGTCCTCGATCGGGCGGTGGAGGCGGATGAGGTTGCCGATGTCGGGGTTGAGCCCGACCGTGTCGAGCCCGATCTCCTCGATGAGGCGCACGGCGGAGTCGGCGGTGCCGAGGTAGGTGTCCTCGTACATCTCCAACGACATCGGCAGACCCACCTCGGCGGCATGGCGTCCGAGCTCCCGGAGGCGGCGGACGGCGAGCGCCCGGACCTCGGGGTCCGGTGGATCCTGCCAGCCCGGGGCGGTCCAGAACCACAGGGCCCGGCGCTGCGCCTCGGTGAAGGGCTGGTGGAGCCCGGTGGAGAAGACCCGGCAGCCGAGTTCGGCGGCGGCGTCGATGGTGCGGTGGGCGTAGTCGAGGTTGTCCTCGCCGTGGTCGGGGTCGATGACCGAGCGCCGTTGGACGTGGACGGCGGAGAAGTCGATCCCCGCCGAGGCGGCCGCCCGGGCGAGCTCGGACCGACCGTCCGCGGTGAGGTCGGCCGGCCGGATGTGGCTGTCGGCGATCTCGAGGGCGGTGAAGCCGAGGCCCGCCACGGTTGCGAGCATGTCCGACCACTCCTCGGGGCCTGCCTCGTGGAGGGCGGTGCCGTCACGGTCGACGGTAGGGAAGCCGTGCATGCAGCAGGCGATCATCGGCTCGGTGGGGATCATGGGTCCTCGCAGTTCACGATCAGGTGGTCGGTGGCTGGGGGTCTTCGACGAGGGCGCGGTGGGCGACCATGCGGACGTGGTGGCGCATCGCCGCCTCGGGGGCGGTCGGATCCGGGGAGGCGAAGGCCTCGAGGATGGCCCGGTGCTCGCTCACCGCTTCGTCGACGTCGGTGATGCCGTGGGGCAGGGCCTGCCGGAGGCGGTGGACCTGCGCGCCGAGGTCGTCGGACATCCGGACCAGGTAGCGGTTGTCGCAGTGGTCGAAGATGACGCCGTGGAAGGCGCGGTCGCGCGCGTAGTAGTCCTGGGCGGCGGCGACGAGCCGGTGCTGGGCCTCCTCGTCGTCGGCCGCTGCGCTCTCCGCGGCCGCCGTCGCCTCCCGGACGCGGGCACCGGCCCGCTCGTGTTCGGCGTGGGCGGCTCGCAGGTCCTCGAGGAAGGCGTCGTCGGCGGGGGTGGCGAGGCGCGTGGCGGTGGTCTCGAGGGTCTCCCGGGCGACGAAGAGCTCTTCGAGCTGCCCGCGGTCGAGTGGGGGAGCGACCCGGTAGCCGCGCAGCGCCTCCCTGACGACCAGGCCCGTGCGTTCGAGGTCGACGAGGGCTTCGCGGACCGGGGTCGGGGAGACGTCGAGGCGACGCGCGAGACCGTCGATGGACACGCGTTCGCCGGGAGAGATCTCGCCGGTGAGGAGGATCTCGAGGATGTGGTCGTAGACGAGGTCGCGCAGACCTCGCCGTTCGATGTCGGGGCGGGGGACGGCGGGGAGCGAATTCATGGTGACAGCTTAATGACGTCGGCGACCTCATCGAGGATCTCCCGCACGGAATCGGTCTCGTGGGCGAACCGGCCGAGGAAGAGTCCGTCGACGGCGGGGCCGAGCCGGGTGAGGAGTCCCGGGCGGGCGCTGCCGCCGTAGATGAGGCGGAAGTCGAGGGCGGGGAAGTGGGTGCGGGTGCGTGAGCGCACGAGCCTGCACACCTCGGTGATGTGCTCGGGGTCGGCGGGAGCAGGTGCCCCGATCGCCCACACCGGTTCGTAGGCGAGGACGACGGACATCGGGCGGGGAAGCTCAGCGCTCGCCGGGGGCAGGGCGGAGCGGATCTGGACCATCACCTCGGCGGCGGCCTGCTCGGGGGAGACCGAGGATTCTTCGCCGACGCAGAGGACGGGGACGAGTCCGTGGCGCAGCGCCGTGGCGGTCTTGGCGCTGACGACGTCGTCGGTCTCGTGGAAGTGCCGACGGCGCTCCGCGTGCCCGACCTCGGCGAACCGGCAGCCGAGTTCGGCGAGCACCGAGGCCGAGACCTCACCCGTCCACGCCCCGGAGTCGGCCGCGGCGACGTCCTGGGCACCGATGAGCAGGGGGCCGCCGAGCGCGACGCATTCGGGGATCGAGGGGAACTGGGGGAGGAGGAAGAGTCCGGCGGCGCCCGAGGTCACGGCGGGATGCGTGCGGCCGAGCTCGCTCACCTCGGCGGCCCACTCCAGGGTCCGGGCGTGCGAGAAGTACATCTTCAGGCTCGTCCCGATGATCCGGTCGGGCAGCGTCGCAGCGGTGGAGTCGCCTGCGGGGCCGGTGAGCGCTCCTGCGGCGCGGGTGGCAGCGGTGGTCGCGGCGGCCATCGCTCAGCGGGACTCGTATTCGCTGATCTGGGCGACCTTGTCGTTCGAGGCGCTCGTCGGGTCGAAGGTGTAGCCGAGCCATTCGCGGGCGAGCCGGCGGGCGAGTTCGAGGCCGATGACGCGTTGGCCCATGCAGAGGACCTGGGCGTCGTTGGAGAGGACGGAGCGTTCGACGCTGAAGGAGTCGTGCGCCGTGGCCGCCCGGATGCCCTTGACCTTGTTCGCCGAGATCGCCACCCCGAGGCCGGTGCCGCAGATGAGGATCGCCCTGTCCGCGTCGCCGCGGGCGACGATCTCAGCGGCGGTCGTCGCGATCGACGGGTAGAAGGTGTGGGAGTCGGCGTCGACGCCGACGTCGGTGACCGAGGAGATCCGCTCGTCGGCGGCGAGGTCGGCCTTGATGGCCTCCTTGTAGTCGAAGCCGGCGTCGTCGGATCCGATGACGAGTCGCAGTGTCATGATCGGGCTGCCTTCCGTTCGCGGTGTGAGGGTGGGGTGGGAGCCGGTTCGAGACCGGTGCGGGCGGTGAGTTCGTCTGCCACCGCCGAGGCGATGCGGGCGAGCGAGATCGCGCCGGGGTCGGGGGTGCCCACGCTCTTCTCGCCATGTGCCCGGGCGCGACCGCGGCGGGCGGCGAGGTCGGCGGTGCCCTCGGCCCCGCGTGTCGCCGCTTCGGCGGCGCGCTCCGCCGCGGAGGCACAGACCGTGAGCGCTCCCTCGTCGGGGTCGGTGGCGTCGCCGACGGCACGGGTGAACTCCGCGGCGAGCGGGGCGAGGGCGTCGAGGAGGGTCTTGTCGCCGACGTCGACGCCTCCGAAGGCCCGCACCTCGGCGACGGTGGCCTCGAGTGCCCGGGAGATGTCGGATGGAGTCGGGGCATCGGGGCCGTCGAAGCCGGTGGCGAGGCTTGCGAGGATGCGCCCCCAGATCGCGCCGGACGTGCCGCCGCCGACGTCGGCCCAGGCCTCCCCGGCGGTGCGGAGGATCACCGCCGGTCCCTGGTCGTGGGAGCTCGCCGAGGCGGCTTCGAGGGCCGCCGCCTGCGAGCCCCGCTGCATCCCGATCCCGTGGTCGCCGTCGCCGGCGATGCTGTCGAGGCGGCCGAGCTCCGCAGCGGATTCGTCGAGGAGGGCGGCGATGGCCGCGAGGACGGAGGCGACCTCGCGTCCGAGTCGACGCGAGGTCTCCGAGGCGGGACGGGCGACGGCGGGACCAGCCGCGTCGGGACTGGTCCCGCCGTGCGCCGCCTCCTGGGGATGCGCCTCGGGGGAGACGGTCTCCGGAAGTGGGGCGGGCACCTGGTCGCCGACGACCGTGCCGCGGGAGAAGGCAGGCGTCGAACAGGGGGCGGTCCAGAGGGTTACGAGTTCGTCGTCGAGCCAGAGCAGGGTGAGGGAGAGGCCGGCCATGTCGAAGCTCGTGCAGAACTCGCCGACCTCAGGAGTGACGACCTCAAGGCCGGCCTCGCGCAGCAACGGGTCGATGAGTCCGTAGAGGAGGTAGAGCTCTTCGTACTTCACCGCCCCGAGGCCGTTGAGGATCGGGACCACGCGACCCGGCGCTTCGGGTGCTTCGGCGAGGAGGCGGGAGACGAGGAGGTCGGCGAGCTCGGCGGCGGTCGGGAGTGCGACCTCGTCGATGCCGGGTTCACCGTGGATGCCCAACCCGATGGCCATGCGGCCCTCGGGGACGGTGAAGAGGGGTGCGTCGGCTCCGGGCAGGGTGCAGCCGGAGAAGGCGACGCCGATCGACCGGGTGCGGTCGTTCGCGGCGGCGGCGAGGCGTTCGACCTCGGGCAGGTCCGCGCCGGCTTCGGCGGCCGCGCCGGCGATCTTGAAGACCGTGAGGTCCCCGGCGATGCCGCGGCGCTTCTCGATCTCGGAGTCGGGTGCGCTGAAGATGTCGTCGGTGACGACGACAGTGCGCACGTCGATGCCCTCGTCGCGCAGCCGGCGTGCCGCCTGATCGAAGTTGAGGACGTCTCCGGCGTAGTTGCCGTAGCTGAAGAGGACGCCGCGACCCTGGTCGCAGGCCTTGGCGATCGAGACGATCTGCTTCGTCGACGGTGAGGCGAAGACGTTGCCCATCGCCGCTCCGTGGGCGAGGCCCGGGCCGACGAGGCCGGAGAAGGCCGGGTAGTGGCCGCTGCCGCCGCCGATGACGACGGACACGGTCGGTTCCGCCGATCGCGTCGCACGCACGACGCCGCCGGGTGCCGAGCGGATCCACCGTGAGGATGCCAGTGCGAATCCGCGCGTCATCTCCGCGACGAAGTCATTCGGGTCATTGAACAATCGGGTCACGCAGTTCCCCCTCGAACCAGTTCCTATTTCCAATATCCTATAGGATCACAAATCGAGCGCAACCCCTCGGCGATCCCGGTGCGGGGATCGGTCGCGACGGCAGGTTGGAATCCGGACTCATCGCCGCTGGACACGCGGTCAGGGGCCCTCGATTCGGCGTTCAAGTGAGGTTGCCGCAGGTTGCGGAAACGGCCGAAAGCAGCCTTCCGATCATGTGACAATAGTGGGCGTGAAACCGGAGATGCGGGGCCGACGGGCCCGACGCGGCGCTGCTGCCGCCGTCTTCGCGACCTTTCTTGCGCTCACCTCCCACATCCTCGGTGGCGGGTCGATGCCCACCCTCATGGGCATCGCCGTTCCACTCGCCCTGTCCACCCTCGTCTGCGTATTGTTGGCCGGCCGCAAGCTCTCCCTGCCGCGGCTGTCCGTCTCGGTGGGGATCAGCCAGACCCTCTTCCACTCCCTCTTCTCCGTCTTCACGCCCACGCACACGATGACCGGCCCGATGACGGCGCTCGACCGCCAGGCGATGCAGCATGCCGGGATGGGCCACGACCCCGGCTCGGCGATGGCGTCGATGCCGTCGATGGGCGGGTCCGGGGCGATGATGCACTCGCATGCGTCGCCGCAGATGATGCTCATGCACGTCATCGCCGGGATCGTCACGATCGCGGTCATCTACTGGGCTGAGGCGCTGCCGGCGCGACTGAGCGAATTCGCCCGCCGCGTCATCGACGCCATCGTCCCCGTCCTCGTGACGATCCGGCCGCTCCCGGAGCGCCCGCGCCTCACCGTCGCGATCACCGTCCTCGCGCCCCACGCGCTCACGATCCTCCGCTCTCCTGTGCTCCGGCGCGGGCCCCCGCACCCGGCTTTCTGACCCACTTCATCTTCACCAGCTCGGCTGAGACTCCACCGACGCTGCGGCTCGACCGCGCCCTCGTCCGCCGAGCGCGCCGTCAGCGCGCCCGAACGCGCCTGCGGCCGACACCACGACACAGAAAGCCTGATCATGACCTCACCGTCATCATCCCTGCCCGAACGCTCGGGCGCCGACGCCGACGCGTCGGCACAGTCGTCTTCCGACTCCGTCCCGGCGCGCCGGATCCTCGTCCGCGACCAGCCCGCGCAAGCGGCGGCGAAGCGATCCGGGTGGTTCTCGGCGCTGCTGCGCCGACTCCACTTCTACGCCGGCATCTTCATCGGTCCCTTCATCTTCACCGCGGCGGTGACCGGTGCGCTCTACGCGCTCAGCCCGCAGCTCGAGAAGCTCATCTACGCTGACGAGCTCTACGCGAACTCGACGGGGCCCGCCCTGCCTCTGGCCGACCAGGTCGCAGCGGCCGAGGCCTTCACCGGGGGAACCGAGACCCTCAAGGCCGTGCTCCCGGCTCCTGAGCCGGGCGCGACGACCCGGGTGCTCTACGACGATCCCACCCTCGGGGAGAACGAGTCCCGTGCGATCTTCATCGACCCCGCCACCGCCGAGGTGCAGGGTGACCTCACGTCGTTCAGCTCCGAAGGTGCGCTTCCGCTGCGGAAGTGGATCGACCAGCTCCACATCAACCTCAACCTCGGCGCACCCGGCGAGTTCTACAGCGAACTCGCCGCCTCATGGCTCGGCGTCGTCGTCGTGGTGGGCCTGATCCTCTGGTTCATGCGGGCGAAGACGACGAAGAAGCTCTCGACGATGCTGCGCCCGAGCAACAAGCGCAAGGGTCTGCGCCGCACCTTCTCCTGGCACGCCTCGGTGGGCGTGTGGGCCGCGATCGGCATGCTCTTCCTCTCCGCGACCGGCATCACCTGGTCGCAGCTGGCCGGTGCGAACGTCGACAAGGTCCGCGAAGCCCTCGGGTGGGGGTCACCGTCGCTGTCGCGGGAACTCGACTCCTCTGCCGCAGAGAGCGGCGGTTCCGGTGGCGGTCACGAAGGCCACGGTGCCTCCGGGGACTCTGCGGCAGCACCTGCCGCGAAGCCGGCACCGGAGGACTTCGACATGATCCTCGGGATGGCGCAGAAGGTCAACGTCAACACGAGCATCGTCGAGATCAACCCGCCCACCGATGCGAACACCGCGTGGAGGGTCCGCGAGCTTCAGCGCAGCGTCCCCTCGGAGGTCGACTCCGTGGCGATCGACCCCAACACGATGGAGATCGTCGACCGCCTCGACTTCGAGGACTACAGCATCCCGGCGAAGCTCACCCACTGGGGGATCTTCTTCCACATGGGCATGCTCTTCGGCCTCGCCAACCAGATCGGCCTCTTCGTCCTCGCTGTCGGCATCGCCGCGATGGTCGTCTGGGGTTACGTCATGTGGTGGCAGCGCCGACCCAAGCACGATCCCTCGCGCCGCTTCGGCGTCGCCCCCGCCAGAGGAGCGATCGCCCGCGCCCCGTGGTGGGGCATCGCGTCGGTCGTCGTCGTCGGTGCAGCAGTGGCCTGGTTCCTCCCGCTCGTCGGGCTCAGTCTCGTCGTCTTCCTCGCCGTCGACGTCCTCCTCGGCCTGCGGGCCCGACGGAAGGCGCGCGCAGCCGCGGCGGACTCCGAGTCTGAGCGCGTCAGGGCATAGCACCGCGGTCAGATCGCACTGAAACGGACGGCCGCCTCGGCGAGGGATCGAGTTCCCCGCCGAGGCGGCCGTGCGTGTGCGGGCCGAATGGGTTAGGCGCTTCTGGTCGCGGATTCCCGGTGAATGAGACGTCGGGTCATCGCACTGCCGCCGGGCTGGAACCGCACGGAAACGGACGGGAAAGCAGCGCCTCGGCGCGGGATAGGATGAGAACCTCAGTCGTGCGGTGCCCATGGGCACCGCACGAACAGCCCGGGATGGGGAAGCTGCGGGGATGCATCCGGGCGCACTCCGAGGGGAGATGCCAGTGTTGCCGCGAAACGGGTCCGTGGGAACTCTGGACAGTTCCATTGAACAATGAAATTGTTGTCAGGGCAACAAAAGTCGGGAAGAGTTCACTTGCCAGGTCATCGCAGACTCTGGGGCGTACTCCTCGTCGCATCAGCCTTCACCGTCATCTCAGGAGGAGTCGCCATGGTCCCCGCACCCCGCCGATCCCGACTTTCGTGCGGCCTCGTCGCCGTAGGACGGGGAGGCGACCGATGAACGAGACCACACCGGTGAGCAGCATCCTCAAGCGGATCGCGCCCATCCAGCTCGCGACCTGGCGACTGATGATGGAGAAGCACCAGGACTTCATGCAGCAGTTCGAGATCGGGTTCCGCGACCGCCACAACCTCACCCTCAATGAGTTCGACACCCTGATCAACACCCCGCCGGACGAGCAGATCCGCCACCGCGACCTCCTGCGTTCGATGGTGCTCAGCCGCAGTGCGCTCAGCCGTCTGCTGCGCCGGCTCGAGGCCCGCAGGCTCGTCATCCAGAGCCCCGACCCCGAGGATCAGCGCGGGGTCCTCGTCGAACTCACCGAGGCGGGCCGGAAGCTGCGCGAGGAATCGGCGCAGACGAACGCGGAGATCATCTTCACCGGCTTCTCCGGTCTCACCGCCTCCGAGGCCGACGAGCTGTTCTCCCTCGTGAGCAAGATCAGGCCGATCCAGCCGTCCGATCACATCGCCGAGGCGGCCGAAGGGAACTGAGCCCCATCGTCCGTGCGGGGTCGGGCAGTGCTCAGGCCCTTCTCGGCGGGGGAGTCGTCAGACCGGGGCGGACCCGGTCGCGTCGAACGGGTAGGTGCCGTCCCCGAGGTCCGGATCCGGCAGCTTCCCCTCGGGGTCGGCCAGACCCACCGTGAGTCCGTCGAGGCTGAGCCTGCGCATCCCCTCGAGGACCATCCGACGGCCGACGTCGGTGAAGCCGTCGACGCGGGAGACGTCGATGACGACGGTGCCGGTGCTCGGCGCATCCTGCTCGAGTGAGTGGAGGATCGATTCGGCGCTGCTGAAGTTGATCGCCCCCTGGAGGTCGACGATCGTCGCCTCGCCGTCGGTGCGGACGTCGCGGACCGCCCGTGTGCCCGTCGGTTCGGTCTCCATGAGGTGGAATCCCATGTCCTTCGACATCCGGCGGAAGAGCTTGATCCCGCGCACGCTGTTGCCGTGCTCGTCAAGGCGCGGGGAGAGGGAGCCGATGCCGATCTGGCCCGGCAGGGCGCCGAGGAGGCCGCCGGCGACACCGCTCTTGGCGGGGATGCCGACCTCGGTGAACCACGTGCCCGCCGAATCGTACATCCCGGCCGCAGCCATCGCCGACAGGGTCTGTCGGGCCGCGCCGGGGGCGATGACCCGCTCACCCGTGATCGGGTGGGTGCCTCCGCCGGCGAGCGTCGCCGACATCGTCGCGATGTCGCCCACGGTGACGAGGATCGAACACTGCGCGGTGTAGCCGTCGACGATCTCATGCGGGTCGTCGTCGAGGATGCCATAGCTGCGGAGCATGTGCGCGATCGCGAGGTTGCGATCAGCGGTCTCGCGCTCGGAGCGGTAGACCTCCTCGTCGATGCTCAGCTGCCGCCCGGCCAGGGCGGAGAAGAACTCGAGGGCGCGCTCGACCCGCTCGTCTCGGGAGGCCCCGGCCCCGACGAGGAGACTGTGCGCGGTCAGGGCACCGGCGTTGATCATCGGGTTCTTCGGACGATACGTGCCCTCCTCGAGGGAGAGCATGTTGAAGGCCGCGCCGGAGGGTTCGACGCCGACGTGGGCGTCGACGACGTCGACACCGCGATCGGCGATCGCCGCGGCGTAGGCGAAGGGCTTCGACATCGACTGGATGGAGAACTCGACATCGCTGTCGCCGGCGGTGTACGTGCGGCCTTCGACGGTGGTCACGGCCACGGCGAAGCGGTCAGGGTCGGCGGCGGCGAGGGCGGGAATGTAGTCGGCCACTGCGCCGTTGTCCTCAGAGCGAAGTGCTTCGAGGATCTCTTCGAGGTAGTCGGGGATGGGCGTTCGCATCGGTCTCCCTCTCGTCGGGTGGGGCGCGGGGCCGCCCCCTGGACGCAACCATACAACTATGGAATGGTTGAACGAGCAACGACTCGGATCGCATTCGGCGCAGACAACCCCACCTGTCGCCGCGGTTCGGTGAGAGAGGTAGGCCGCCATGAGCAATGCTGAGACCCTTCCCGACCAGATGGTGTGCCGATCCGGTGGTCTGCCGGGCCCCGAATGCGACCAGCGCGGTCGGGCCCCCGTCGAGATCATCACCGCCCGCGACGTGCCGCTGGGCGGACCGCGGGCGATGACCGTCCACAGGACTCTGCCGCAGCGCCAGCGCTCCCTCATCGGACCGTGGTGCTTCGTCGACCACTACGGCCCCGATGACGTCTCCGGCTCCGGCGGCATGGATGTCGCCCCGCACCCGCACACGGGACTGCAGACGGTGAGCTGGCTCTTCGACGGTGCCATCCAGCACATCGACTCCGGCGGCAACGCCGGCCTCGTCCTCCCCGGCGAGGTCAACCTCATGACCGCAGGTCGCGGGATCTGCCACTCCGAGGTCTCGACCGACGACACCACGACCCTGCACGGAGTCCAGCTGTGGCTGGCCCTGCCCGAAATCTCCCGACACCAGCCTGAACGCGAATTCGAGCACTATGCGCCGCAGGCGCAGAGCTTCGACGGAGGCGAGTTCCTCGTCTTCCTCGGCGACCTGTGGGGACAGTCCTCACCCGTGACGACGCATACTCCGCTGCTCGGAGCCGAGTTCCGACTCGACCCGGGTGCGAGCATCGACCTGCCCGTCAACCCCGACTTCGAACACGGTGTGCTCGTCGACGCCGGCGAGGTCGCCGTCGAGAACGTGCCGGTGCCGCGGGCCGGGATCGGCTACACGGGGACCGGGCTGACGGAGATGCGGATCGCCAACCTCGGCGAGGATCCGGCACGGATCGTCCTCCTCGGCGGGGAGCCCTTCACCGAGGAGATCGTCATGTGGTGGAACTTCGTCGGACGCTCCCATGAGGAGATCGTCGAGTACCGGCGCGAATGGGAGTCCGGCAGTGACAGGTTCGGCGTCGTCGAGGGCTACGTCGGACAGGGCGGCCCCGGCCGGAACGCCGAGGGGCTCGGGCGGCTGCCCGCGCCGACTCTGCCCGACGTGGAGATCCGGGCGCGGAGGAATCCGCCACCGCACGTCCAAGGCGGACCCGAGGAGGGCTCCACGACCGACACCGAAGCGTCGACCACCGCGTAGTATGACCCCACCTGCAGCATGGCTGCACCGAGAGATCCCCACCAGAGCAGAGAAGAAGGAGCACCAGCGATGAACGAGAACCTCACGGACTCCAAGGGCGAAGCTGTCACCGTCGAACTCGACGAGCCTGGCCTCGCCTACGTCATCAAGGTCGCCGACGGTGAGGTCGCCGGTCGCGCCCATTACCTCGTCGGTGAGAACGACGACAACGAACGGATCTTCTACCACACCGTCGTCGACGAGAAGTTCGGCGGCCGGGGGCTGTCGAAGGTCCTCGTCTCCGAAGCGCTCGCCGATGCGCGGGAGAAGGGCGAGACCGTCGTGGCGATCTGCCCGCTCTTCGTCAAGAGGCTGCGGGAGTCCGGCGACGACTACATCGCCGAGGGCGGGAAGTTCCGCAACCCCACTTCGGAGGACTTCGTCTACGTCGAACAGAACGCGTGAGTCCGGGTCGGACCCGAGGGAGTCGGACCCGGGAGAGCAGAGCATGAACGCGAACAGGCCCTTCATCGACAAGTCGCATCCCGAGGTCTACAAGGCCGCCGTCAGTGCCGCGAGCGCGACTCGCAAGGCGGCCGTGGCCGCCGGCATCGACGTCGGCCTCATCGAGCTCATCAACACCCGCGTCTCGCAGATCAACGGCTGCCATACGTGCCTGAGCATCCATGTGCCTGCGGCACGGAAGGCAGGGGTCGAGCAGCTCAAGCTCGACGTGCTCGCCGCGTGGCGGGAGTCGCACATCTTCGATGACCGGGAGCGCGCGGCGCTGCTCATCGCCGAATCGCTGACGAACCTCGACGTGCCCGTCGATCGTGATGAGATCGCCGCCGAGGCGGCCAGGCACCTCTCGACGGAGCAGATCGCGGCCGTCGAATGGATCGCGACGATGATCAACGCGTTCAACCGCATCTCGATCGCGAGCAACCACCCGACGGTGGGAGCGAAGAAGGCCGCCGAGCTCGCGGAGTGAGGGTGCGCGTTGCCGCGGGCGGCGAAGCGGATGCCGGCGGCGGTGCGGGTCCGGCGGTGCTGGTGCGGGTCCGGCGGTGCTGGTTCCGACTCCGGCGGGGTCTCAGTTGATGATTTCTGTGCCCTCGTCGCGGATCGCTGCGATCCGCTCCCGCCACATCCGCAGGTCCGCGGGGCTCAGCCGCTTCCAGTCGGTGACTTCGCGGATGATGCGCAGCGGTGAGGTGCTCCGGTAGGAGCGGGCGGGGTTGCCGGGGAACTTCTTGTCGGTGACGTTCGGGTCGTTCTCGAACGGACCGGTGGGCTCGACCTCGTAGACGTGGGGTGCGCCCTCGAGCGCGGCGATCTCGGCGGCGAGGCCGGCACCGTCGGGCAGGGCGGTGAAGTAGATGTGGTTCATGATGATCTCGGGCCGGTAGTTCGACGCGAACCCGGGTCGCAACAGGTCTCCGGGTGTGAGGGCGGCCTTCGTGCCGTGGAAGAACGGTCCCTCGTCGAGTGGCGTGGCCATGCCACCAATATACTGACCTGACGATCCGCCCGTTCACGCGAAGGAGCCTGGACCCACTCATGACCTCGGAGACGACACACCAGCGGTCAGGACCGACCACCTCGGCGCCGGGGACCTTCTCCGGACGGCTGAGGCTCATCGGTCCGGGCATCGTCCTCGCGCTTGCGAGCGTCGGGGCCTCGGACATGATCACGACGATGAACTCGGGGGCCGAGTACGGTCTCGCGCTCATCTGGGTGTTCACGGTCGGGATCCTGCTCAAGTTCGTCCTCTCGGATGCGGTCTCGCGGCTGCAGATGAGCGGGGATCGGTCGCTGCTCTCCCACCTCACGCGATTCGGGGGTCGGCTGTTCCCGGCGCTCCTCCTCGTCGCCGAACTCCTGGTCGGGCTGTTCTTCGGGGCCGGGGTCGTCGCGGTGACGGCGAACATCCTCCAGGCGATCTTCCCCGTCCTCCCGTTCTGGCCGACGGCGGTCGTCGTGCTGCTCTCGGCGGCGATCCTCGTCGGGATCGGACGCTACGGGATCGTCGAGAAGGCGATGATGGGCTTCGGCATCATCATGTTCGTCGGGATCATCGCGCTCGCGATCTCCGCGTTCCAGGGTCAGGAGGCGCAGGACGTCGCCGCGGCGACGATCGTCCCGGTGTTCCCGCAGGGGTCGATGATCACGGTGATGTCGCTCATCGGCGGGGTCGGGGGAGCGACGGGGATCCTCGCGTACTCGTTCTGGATCCGTGAGAAGTCGTGGCGCAGTGCCGACTGGAAGCCCGTCGTCAGGCTCGATCTACTCATCAGCTACGGGCTCGTGTTCGTCTTCGCGGTGGCGATGAGCGCGGTGGGCGGGTTCATCCTCTACGGGCAGGGCTTCACGATCGCCGACAACGATGCGCTCTTCGCGATCGCGAACAGCCTCGTGGCCTCGATCGGTGAGGTCGGGCGTCTGATCTTCCTTTTGTCGTTCCTCGCAGTCGTCTACACGAGTGTGCTCGGCGGTTTCTCCGGGATCGCCTACGTCACTGCCGACGCGATCCGGGTGCTGCGCCGCTACCCGCATCAGGACGAGGAGCGGTTCGAGATGTCAGCGAAGTCCGTTGAGTTCCGCGTGGTCCTCGTCTACCTCAGCGTCGCGGCCCTGGTGATCATGGGGTTGGGCAAGCCGGTCACCCTCGTCCTCGTCTACGCCGCGATCAGCGCGTTCATCCTCCCCGTGCTCGCGCTCGCCCTCCTCGTCATCCTCAACCGCTCATCGGTGCCCGAGTCGCTGCGCAACAGCTGGTGGTCGAATGTGCTGCTGGCCGTGTGCCTGGGCCTCTTCGGGTTCCTCGCGGTGCTCCAGGTCATCGAGTCCGTGTCGGGGCTCGTGGGGTAGGGAGTGCGGGGCTCTAGGGCCTCGGTGCCACGGTGCGTCGGTGCGTCGGGGCCACGGTGCCGTGGTCAGGCTTTGCGTCCGACGACGATGGTCTGCGGGGAGATGTCGTCCGCGTCCCAGTAGAAGAGCACACGTTGGCGGCCGATCCGATAGGTGTCGAAGATCGTGTTCTGCCTGGTCGGCGTCGTTCCCTCGGGTTCGCCGAGGTGGTCGAGCACGGTTTCCCGGGTGAAGGGGTCGACGCCTGTGATGAGCTCCCCGATCCGCCGGTAGACGGCTGTGGCGTCGCCGGTGGGGTTGCGGAAGTTGAACTGGATGAACTTCACCTTGGCGTTGGGCGGGAGGACGACGTTGACGGCGCTCAGCTGTGAGCCGTCGATCCTGTTCCTGTCGTAGTCGCGCCAGCCGTCATCGCGCTCATGGACTTCGATCGGTCAGTCGACGAACCGGAGGACGGCGAGGACCTTCTCGTCATCGATGGGCTTTCCCACTGCGGCCACCGCTCGCGTGAGGTCGCCGGTGATCTTGCGCTTGTTCTGGGTGTTCATCGTCGGCGGCGCCGAGGCGGGGGCAGACGCAGCCTCGAGCACAGCGGTGATGCGCGCCGCCTCTTTCGCACCTGACGCCTTGAGAGCGGAGAACTCCGAGACGGCCTCTGCACGCGCAGCCTCGTCGGCTTGGTCCTGGTTCCGGGTGAACCGGGCGGCCTCAGGGGAGTCGCCGGCCGGGGTGAGGCGTGCGTGGGTGATGCGATGGTCGTTGAGGAGGGCCAGTGCCCGTTCGCTGACGAGGAGGTCGGAACCCTGGCGGGCGAAGTCGGTGGTTTCCTGTTCTTCTGTGGTCGTGCTCGGCTCGGGGTCGGGGATGAGGCGTTCCCAGCGGTCGGGGAAATCGGCGCTGCTCTCTGAGACGAACTCGGATGACTTCGTGATGACGGGGTCGGCACGGAGCTCGAATCCGGTGAGGCCGGAGGCGCGCAGAGCGTCGGCGAGCGTACCCAAGACAACGAAGTCAGGGTTGACGCTGACGAGGTCGTCACCGAGCCAGCCGGCGAACTCGCACCTCAGGGGATCGGTCTGGGTGCTCGCCCCGCCGGAGTCTACAGTCCATTGGGCACCCGGGCCGACAGCGCCGGTGGCCTCAGGAGACAGGGTGTGGCGGGTCATCGGTGGCTCCTAGGGTCGTCACGGTCGATGACCTTAGTATGGCGTGGATTCAAAGGTGCCTACGCTGACTACTGAGAACGACTGTTTAAGCCAACGATATTAGGCGCTCCTGAACTCGGCGAACTTGTGTTCGAGAAGTTCCGGGAGCGGACGATCGCGCCTGTTGCGGGGGATGCACATAAGGTCGTGGCCATGTAGATCTTGCAAGCCGTGTCGGAGCATCGGTCCATCGACTTCTCGGAGGATGTCACTCCGGATTTCAATCACGTAGTCGGGTCTGACTCCAAGGAAGTTGCTATCGAATGCCGCATGATGAATTTTGCACATTGCGAGACCATTGACCACAGAAGCGATACCCTTCTCCTCCCGGTCAGCAACGATGTGCGCTGCATCAAGAAGTGAAGGATGTGCTAGCGAACAAACGGCGCATCGGTTCTCGTAAGCCGCTAACACGCTAGCGCGAAAGGCCGGCTGGTGAACTCGTGCTTTCGTCTGCCGTATGACATAGCGCTTGAGTGCTCCCTCGACCGTTGACGACTCGAGCGCTCGGATGGAATCAAAGTCATCGACCGGGGCCAGATAGAAGCATTTCGCTTTTCGATCTTCGTCTACGACGAGCATGGGCGCGATCGGAAGATAAAGTGGAGGTTTTCCACCCATGCCGAGAAACCAAATGACTGGCTGTCCCAGTTCCATGGCAGTGCGCACGCCCACATTCTCAGGATGGTACGGGTCGTCGCCCCGCCACATGTATGTGGGGATGCCGTCATCAGAAAAGTCGTCGTCGTAAGGCGGCTTCTCGCCCTCTCGGGTGAACTTAGTTGTAACGGCCAACGCCCCTTGAAAACCCTTGGGCTTCCAAATTCCCTGGTAAGGGGCTTGCAGGCGAAATTGTTCGCCGTGGAATGTGAAGTCGAGGATTTATTCTCGTGTTAGAGGCGCGCGTCCACCATCTGAACGGGCTTGCAGCCATTCAATGGCCGCCATCCGTAGACCGGGCGGCTCTGTCATGAGTTTGCCCTATCGAATCGAGAACCGGTTGTAAGTGAACCGAGGGCCTGCAGTTCTTTAATTGCGTCCTTGTCGGCATTCGCCCAATCGAGGCTGGAGAGTTCATCGACGGAACACCAACGTAGGGAATCATGGTCTGAACTAGCCACGGGGAGACGCGTGGCGCGAACCCAGTAACAGGCGAGCTCAATCGATTGGTCTGAACCATTACTTGTCGAGCGGGATACTAGGTCCCCGACCACCACATTGTTGAGACCTAGTTCCTCTGAAAGTTCTCGGGCGAGCGCCACTTGGTCGGTTTCGCCAGCTTCAACTTTTCCGCCGGGAAACTCCCATTTACCGCCGGCGGCTTTATCTTGGTTCCTGCGGCAGGCGAGAACTCGGTCCCCATGACTGATCACGGCGGCTACTACTCGCAACGCGTTGGGCATAGCCTCAGCCTACGTGACGAAACAGCAAGATGTATGGTCTGGGTTTGAAGTTGGTGAATCTTTCTCAAGCACCAAGGCGGACGAGCCGCAGTCCACCGGCAGGATAAGGTGCAATGAAGATTCAGCTAGGGGACAAAGCATCTTCAAAGTCGGTAAGTTCAAACGGATAAAGATCTTTCGGCGCGCCACAGTTGCAAGCCCGGCGAATGCTTGGATGGTACTGTGAGCATGGTGCGGGATACAGATGTACGGCGGGGTCTCAGGGTCGCCATCGAGTCAAGGATTGGCGACGGTAGGCACCTCCTTGTGCCAGAGGTAGACATTCGATGGACCGTTCCGGCTCGAGCAGACGCACTTCTAATAGGAGAGCGCATCTGTGGGTTCGAGATCAAGTCCGATGTGGACTCGCTCGCGAGACTTCCGCGGCAGGTTGAAGCCTATGGGCAAGTTGTCGAGCGTGCCTACCTTGTAGTGGGCGAGCGGCACTTGCTCAAAGCTTCGGAGATAGTACCTCCTTGGTGGCATATTTGGTCGGCGTCTTGGAGGGGAGAAGATGTCCAGGTCCGAGAGACTCGCCGTGGGCGTCTCAACCCAGCAGTCAATCCTGTGGCAGTCACCTCATTTCTTTCACGCGCTCAACTGACGTCTCGTTTGTCCCAGTTGGGTGAAACAGGGCTCTCATCAAAAACTGTTGATGAGCTGCGGCTGTTACTTGTGGGGCGACTAGGCAAAAGGCGCACAATCAGTTTCGCTAGGGAGGGCATGCTCGATCGGGTTGACTGGCAAAGGCGCTCAATCGTAAATTGACTGGTATGTATTGCCATTACTTTGCAATTTGGTGCGGTCGGTTAGGGTGTGCCAGATGGAGGCGGGGGTGGTGGGGCTTGAAGTTGGTTAGCGACTAGCGCGAAGTGATGGATCGCGGCATATTGTCTCCAAATGCCCGGTTGGCCAGTGGACTTGTGGCCGTTTGCTATGTCATCAAAGTAATCGTCAGCAAGGCTGTACCCTTTACCTAAGTAGTGGGTGCTCCCAATTAGATCAGTGCAACAGTCGGAGAATGCTGCACTAATTCCACCGCCTGTTGATGGCTTAGGCTTGCGGTGGACGTGCAATATTTCCCCATTTGAATAACGAAGGTGGCCATACTGGGGCGTTGCCCGCACGGGATCCGATGGTGGATATAGGCAATAGTCGCCGTACGACACGTCTTGGTCGGCTGCGATTAGCCTTAGCCAAAGCCACCACTCCCTTCGCGTGGTATGCCAGTAGCCATCTCGAACGAAACCCTTGCTGTTGGGCGTCCCTGCACTAATCAATTCACCGTGCAAACCGCCCAGAGCGGAAATCAAGGTGGAAGTGTGTGCGGTAAGTGAGTCGAGGCTAATAGCGCTCGCTTCTAGATTGTCACCCCAATCCATCACGACGTCTATGCTGGAAGTCGGCAACCCGACATCGGAGGCTGCGTTCGAGATGACCCCTGCAAGCGATGGTAGATCAGAGTGCGGCAATTTGACGCGCATTGCTGCGCGTCCGGCCGCTTGGGCAAGGGGGGCCGCTGCTCTCCATGAGGGTGACGGATCGGATTCGGCGATAGCAGGAATTATTTGAGCGCTATTCGAGGGCGATAGGCTTGTGATACTCGAAATTAGATTCCACCATTGTGCCCCGTCGGTTGGGTTGGAGACGCGGGACACGTCTAAATACAGACTCCCGTCCCATAGTCGCGCAATATCGTCCATAAAGTATGAAGCGTCGGTGACCGTCGATTTGCTCCGTTTCGATAATCCGGTGGCGGGATCAATAGTTCCGGGGGTGGCATTCTGGAGTTCGAAGTATGGTGTTACTGATAAGCTGGCCGGGCGGTTTCTGAGTGCCGTTATTTCGGCTTCGCGTGCTTTCAGTATGGGAACATAATGCTTGCTTGCGGCTCTCATTTAATTCTCCAGGTTTCAGTTTTTGCACGCCGGCATGGCTCATGACGGCGTTTGCCGGGACCTGCGTTTAGCCGACTGCTCCTCTCGTCCTCATGCTCACTTGTTGTTTCTGACTCTACTACAAAGAGAGTCGGTGAGAGAAGAGTCCGGAGAGATAGTAGTTTCCATGCTGTCGCGAATCGCTCCCTGAGCATGCTCAAGGTTGTGCGTGCCGCCGGATATGGATTTACTCACTGACGAACTGCAAGCCCAAGATTGTTCGGTGGATCGTCGGTACTTGAGATCGGTCTACGCCTGCAGCTCAAGCGCCTCCCACGCGAACGTCGCCACCCAGTGCGAGGACATGTACTCATCGGAGATTGCGGCCTCGAGGCCCGGCGCCATGAGGGCGTCGACACGCGTGAGCATGCCCTTCGCCAAGGAAGCAAGGTCCTCATTGCCGGTCTTCTCCGCGATCGCCTCGAGGTGCGGGGCCAACCGCATGATCGATGCCGCCACCGACAGTCCCAGCCCGTAGAGGTGACTCTGATGCCCGTCGGTCGGGTCGAGAACCTCGACCGGGGTGAGGGCAGGCGACTCGGGTGAGAGTTCCGAAAGGAAGCCGGGCAGCCAGACGGCGAGCTCGTCCTCGGTGAGCAGCTCAGTCATGAGATCGGCCTCGCACAGACCTGCCGACAGGAAGTCGTGGCCGCTGCGCTCCTGCGCGAAGTTCCACGTCCGATCCTCGGCGTAGAACCTCCTGGCAGCACCGGCGATGACGTCGACGACATCCCGCCGCCCCTGCGCGCGGGCACCGAGGAGGATCTTCCGCAGACCGAAGGCCGTGTTGGTGTGAACCCCGTGCCGCACTGGCTCGGGCAGCTTCGGCAGCCACTCAGCGGTGAGGTCGAAGACCGTGTCCGCGAGGATCTGCGCATTCGCCGCGAGATCGCGCAGCTGCGGATCACGGCTGTTCCGCAGCGCTTCGGCGAGTTCGACCGCCCACGCCCACCCATACGGACGCTCCCAGCTCGGATTCTCCCGAAGAAACCACGCCTCGGCATTGAGCTTCGCCTCGCTGAGATGCGACTGGAGCAGCTCGATCGCCTCATCACGCCACGGCGCGTCCTGTGCCTCCTCGGTGTCGAGCAGCGAGACGAGCAGGTAGTGCATGTGCACGCTGGAATGCCAGTCGAAGGAATTCGCAAACGCCGGGTTCTTCTCACTCGCCGGCACGATGTCGGCGAGGCTGTTCGCGACATGATGCGAGGCGTACGGGTAGTCCTGCGTGATGTTCGTCAGCGCGACCTGTGCGAAGGGGTGAATGACATCGTCGGGAGTGGGCATGCGCGGGTCCTTATCTCAAGCGGTCAGCGTCGGAGTCCTACAACCCGATCTCGAGCCGCGGTCTTCGCAATGACTCGATTGTGCCACTCTTTCGCTGAGGAACAAGACGCCCGCCCGGGAGCTGCCCCGGCGGTCTCCGACGGGGCAGAGCAGACACACGACGACGGCTGGCCACCCCGCGATGGGCAGGGTGGCCAGCCGTCGATTGTGAACAGGCGGCCTTGTTACGCTCCGTCAAGCACTGGCGCAGCCTCCTGAGAATCCGAACGCCCGCGCCTGGCGCGTGACCGGGAGAGCGCGAGGTAGACGATGGCCGTAACGACGAAGCCGACGAGCCATGCGATGTCGATGTTCTGCAGCGGCGCCGCGAGTGGCCCGGTGAAGAGCGGGGTGATCATGAACGGCACCTGCGCGGCCAACCCGATCGCATAGCTCGAGAGCCCGACCGCGTTCCACTTCCCGTACCGGCCGCCGTCGGGGGCGAAGAGATCGTCGACGTGGTAGTCGCCCTTCTGGACGATGAAGTAGTCGGCGAGGTTGATGGCCGACCACGGGATGAGCACGTAGAGCAAGAGCGTGAGGAAGCTTTCGAACGTCGCCATGAAGTCGCCCTGGCCGAGGATTGCGATGAGCGTCGCCCCCGCACCGCACACGATCGTCGCCCACACCCGCGTCCCCGCGGTGATCCGCGCCTTGAAGTTCGACTGCATGACCGTGAGCGCATTCATCACCGCCGAGTAGAGCTCGACCCCATTGATGAGCGCCGAGCTGATCGCGAAGATGATGAGGACGACCATGCCGACGGCGCCGAGGTGCTCGCCGAGGGCCGCAAGCGGGTTCTCCGGGTTCGCCGCCCCGAGCAGGACGCCGAGGGACATGACGAACACCGAGCTGACGACGAGACCGAGATACGTGCTCCAGAACGCCGTCTTCGGCCCCGTCTTCTGCGGCAGGTACCGCGAGTAGTCGGAGACGTAGGGTGCGTACGCGAGCTGCCAGACGATGCCGATCGCGAGCATCGCGAAGAACCCTTCGGCATTGAACGCCGCCTCGGCGTTGCGCGAGGTGACGTCGGGCTGCATCCAGAAGAGCACCATCGACACCGCGACCGTGCCGCCGATGAGGATCGACAGCCACACCATCGTCTTCTGCAGCAGGTCGTAGCCGACCGCGCACAGTCCGACGCCGATGACCGCGAAGGCGATGATCGCCGTCGTCCCGTCGAAGTCGGGGAAGACCGCGAGCAGCGAGTCCTTCGCGACGATGAGGATGCTTGCGAAGAAGCCGATGAACATGACGAAGGCGATGAGCGCGAAGAGGCTCGCACCCATGTACCCGAACTGCGCCCGGGCCTGGAGCATCTGCGGGATCCCGAGGTGTGGGCCCTGCGAGGCGTGCAGCGCCGACCCGAACGCGCCGATGACGTTGCCGATGAGGATCGCAGTGATGCTCCACCCGACCGGCAGGTTGTACGCGCCCGAGGCGACGGCACCGGTGACGACGGTCAGCGGCATCATGTTGAGGCTGACCCAGATCGCGAAGATCGACCAGTTCGTCCCGGTCCGCTCCGCCTCGGGGATCGGCATGATGTGCTGCTGTTCGAAGCGCACGAACGTCTTCGACTCGGAATGGGAATGGTGGGACATGAGTTCCTCTCCTTTGAGTGACTCTCACGGTGATCGGCAGAAGTCCGGCGCCGAGGTGGCCCTGGCCTTCCGCTGACCCCGACCGGGCGCTCGGGGTGGGATCCGAACCCCCCGGTCGGGATCGATGCGGACCGGGTCAGAGACCGGCGCGCTCGGTGGCCAGGGTGAACGCCCGGTCGAGGAGACCGGCGAGTTCGTCGATGTCGGCTGCGGTCATCACCAGCGGCGGCGAGACCTGGACCAACGGATTGCCTTCGGCGTCGATGGCGACACGGGCGATGAGCCCCACCTCGGCGAGGGCCGGGTTGAGGTGCCCGTTGACGAAGTCACCGGCACCGATGACCTCATCCGTCCACCGCTTCGCGGCCTGGTCGGTGACGAGTTCGAAGGTGCGGTGGAACCCGTCGCCGCGCAGATCCCCGACGATCGCGGAGTGCCGGGCGGCCACCTCGGCAAGCTTCTCACCGAGGTACGGGCTGAGCCGGGCGACGTTCTCGACGACGCCCTCGCGCTCCATGATCTCGATGTTCTTCAGCGCCGCCGCGCACGCGACCGGGTGCCCGCCGTAGGTGAGGGCGTGGTTGTACATGCCGAGCGGGCCGTCGAGGACGGTCTCGATGACGCGGTCGCTGGCGATGAGCCCGCCGAGCGGCATGTACGCCGAGGCGATGCCCTTGGCGAAGGTGATCATGTCCGGCTGGAAGCCGTAGTGGTCGGAGCCGAACCATGAGCCCAGACGTCCGTAGCCGGTGATGACCTCGTCGGCGATGAGGAGGATGCCGTACTTGTCGCAGAGTTCGCGCACGCCCTGGAAGTAGCCGGTGGGCGGGGTGAGGCTGCCGCCGGCGTTCTGCAGCGGTTCCATGATGATCGCCGCGATCGTGTCCGCGCCCTCCTGGACGATGAGGGATTCGAGTTCGCCGAGGAGGAACGCCGTGAACTCCTTCTCCGTCTCGGCGTCGGGGCGGCGGTAGCGCTTCGTGTTGTGCGTGTGGCGGACGCCGTTCATGAGAGGTTCGAACATCTTGCGGACGTCGGTCATGCCGTTGAGCGACATCGCTCCGAAGCTCGTGCCGTGGTAGGCGACACGGCGGGCGAGGAACTTGTACCGCGAGGACTCGCCGCGGGTGATGTGGTACTGGCGGGCGAGCTTGATCGCCGCCTCGTTCGACTCGCCGCCGCCGGAAGCGAAGAAGACGCGGTTGAGGTCGCCGGGGGCCAGCGACGCGATCTTCTGCGCGAGCTTGGCCGCCGGGGGATGGGCGACCGACCACGTCGTCTGGTAGGGCAGGGCCGCCATCTGCTCGCGGACCGCGTCGCCGACCTCGGCGCCGTGGGTGTAGCCGAGCTGGACGCAGAAGAGTCCGGCGAGTCCGTCGAAGAAGCGAGTGCCGTTCTCGTCGAAGACCGAGCAGTGCTCGCCGCGGACGAAGATCGGCAGCTCGGCGTCGCGGTACTTCGCTGCGGGGGTGAAGTTCATGACGAGGTGGCGCTTAGCGATCTCGGCGAGGTTCTCGGTGGGAGTGTCGGTGGCCGAGTCTGCGGTGGGGTTCGCAGTGGTTGTGGGTGCGGTGGCCGGGGCATCGGTGGTGGACGCTGCCGAGGTGGTCGGTGCGCCGGCGGCACCGTTGCCGGCCGATGCTGCCGTGTCGTCCGGCGTGGTCAGCGTGCTGTTGAGTGTCATGGTGTGTCCTTTCGAGCGGTGGTGCTCAACTGCGGGGTGGTGCACGTTCGGTGGTGGTTCAGTGTCGGTGGTTCGACGTCAGCGGTGGTGCGTGGTCAGGGGTCCGAGTCTGCGGCGGTTCGTGGTCTGCGGTGCGGCCTCTGCGACTCCGTGTCTGCGAGTGGTGGCCGCGACTGCCGAGCCGGTGAAGCGGTGATCGAGGTGGTGTGGATCACCTTGTCCATTCATGCTTTCACCCGCCGGTCCATAAGTGAAATAGTTTCTCGTTCTCAAGGGCATCTGAAAAACAGATGGTTGGGAGCGTGGACGCGGCGGCATGCCCGGGCGCCGCATTGTCAGCACGGTGAACCCGCACCAGCACGGTCCATGCGCCGTGCTGGTGCGGGTTACCGTGCTGGAGCGTGCGCAGCCTCGGGGCCGTCAGCTGCCCCTCACCCCCACTGCAGCCAGGTGGTCTTGAGGTCGGTGTAGTTCTCGAGCGCGTGGATCGAGAGGTCGCGGCCGAAACCGGACTGCTTGAAGCCGCCGAAGGGCGTCGTGAAGCCGAGCGCGTCGACGGTGTTGACCGAGACCGTGCCCGCGACGAGGCGGGAGGCCACCCGGTGGGCGCGGGCCATGCTGCCCGTCCACAGTGCCGCGGCGAGACCGTATGGGGTCTCGTTCGCCTTCGCGATCGCCTCGTCCTCGGAGTCGAACGGGGTGACGAGGGCGACGGGCCCGAAGATCTCGTGCTCGTGGAGCCGGTGGTCGGCGGGCAGGCCGGTGACGACGGTCGGGGTGATGAACGTCGACATCCCGTTGATCGCCGGGCGCTCGCCGCCGGCGACGATCGTCCCATCGGCGCGAGCCTGCTCGACGCACTCCCACACCTCCTCGGCGTGCTTCTCGGAGACGAGCGAGCCGATCGCGGTGTCCGGATCGAGCGGGTCGCCGGGTTGGAACGATTCCGCGGCGCGGGTGAGGAGGCGGACGAACTCGTCGTAGACGGGACGTTCGACGAAGATCCGCGAGGTCGCCGAGCACACTTCGCCCTGGTTGTAGAACGCCCCGAACGCCGCCTTCTGCGCGGCGGCCTCGAGGTCGTCGGTTTCGGCGAAGATGACGTTTGCGCTCTTGCCGCCGGCTTCGAGGGCGAGGCGCTTCATGTTCGACTCCCCGGCGTAGATCTGGAGCTGCTTGGCCACGGCGGTCGAGCCGGTGAAGGCGAGCATGTCGACGTCCATGTGCCGGCCCAGCGCCGTGCCGACGACCGAGCCGCGTCCGGGAACGACGTTGAGCACACCGGCCGGCAGACCGGCTTCGACGGCGAGCTCGGCGAGGAGCAGGGTCGAGTGCGAGGCCTCGACCGGAGGCTTGACGACGAGGGAGTTGCCGGCCGCCAGGGCGGGTGCGATCTTCCACGTCGCGATCTCGAGCGGGTAGTTCCACGGCACGATGACGCCGATGACACCGAGCGGTTCGCGGGTGACGAGCGCTGTCGATCCGCTCGGGGTCGCGGGGATCTCGTCGGTGACCTTCTCGATCGCCTCGCCGTAGAACCGGAAGAGGGCGGCCGCGCCGGGGGCGTCGATCGTCGAGGACTCGCCGATCGGCTTGCCCATGTCGAGGGTGTCGAGGAGCGCGAACTCGTCGGCCCGGGCCTCGATGAGGTCGGCGAGGCGTAGCAGCACTTCCCGCCGGTCCGTTGCCGAGGCCCTCGACCACGCTCCGTCGTCGTAGGCCCGGCGGGCGCTCGCCACCGCACGGTCGACGTCGGCGCCATCGCCGAGGTGGAGGGTCGAGATGACCTCGCCGGTCGCCGGGTTCGTCTTCGCGTGGGTCTGCCCGGACTGGGCGTCGACCCGCGCGCCGTCGATGACGGGTCGCCCGTCGAGGGTGAGCGCGGCCGCCTTCGTTCGCCACTCCTCGGCGGCGGGGGTGCGGGTGAGTGTGTCGGTCATGGTGGTGCTCCTTCGTGTGTTCCGTGGCTTCGACGCGGTGAGCCGACAATTACGCGGTGTGCAGACCGCGTTTGTGTCGGTTCATCGCGTCGGTGGATTGTCAGTCGGTCGCCGAGGGGGTCTTCGCCTCGGCGGCGGTCGACTCGGTGTGGTGGGTGGCTGGGTCGTCGGTGTCGGTGAGCTTGTCGGAGTCTTTGAGGAGGTCGACGCCGCGGGTCTCCGGGATCGAGGCGACCGTGACGATGCCGATGACTCCGACGACGGCGAGGAAGAATCCAGGGCTGAGCGTGCTGCCGGTGCGGTCGATGAGCCACGTGAGCGCATACGGGGCGGTGCCGGCGAAGAGCGCCGCAGTGATGGCGTAGGCGATCGAGAGACCGGTCTGTCGGGTCCGCGTCGGGAATAGCTCGACGACGGTGGCGGCATGCGTGCCGAGGATGATCGCGAGGATGAAGGCGAGCCCGAAGGTCGATGCGAATGCCGCCCAGTCGCTGCGCACGCCCATGAGCATGAACAACGGCACCGAGAGGACGGTGAGTGCGACGGCCGCGGTCATGAGCACAGGTTTGCGTCCCCACCGGTCCGACGCGATGCCGGCGAGCGGGACGATGATGAGTCCGAGCGCCGAGGCCAGGGTCGAGAGGAGAGCGGCGCGTCCGGCGTCGAAGCCGAGGCTCGTCTCCTGGTAGGTGAGCAGGTAGACGAGGACGACGTAGAACGTCACGTTCATGAAGATCTCCATCCCGCAGGTCTGGATGAATTCCTTCGGGTTGCGCTTGAAGACCTCCCGCAGAGGCGACTGGGCGACGGTCTCCATCTTCTGCAGTGCTTCGAACTCCGGGGTGTCCTCGATCTTCCGGCGGATGTAGAGGCCGACGAAGCCGAGTGGCACGGTGATGAGGAACGGAATCCGCCATCCCCATTCGGTGATCTGCTCAGGGGTGAGCGCCACGTTGAGGAGGTAGACGGCGAACGACGCGAGGAGGAACCCGAGAAGCGAGCCGAATTCGAGCCAACTGCAGCCGAAGCCTCGGCGATTCCGGGGTGAGAACTCACCGAGGAACGCCGCCGCGCTTCCGAACTCGCCGCCCGCCGCCAGTCCTTGGACGATGCGGGTGAGGATGAGGAGGATCGGGGCGAGCACACCGATCGTCTGATAGGTCGGGAGGATGCCGAGGACGAGCGTCGACACCGCCATCGAGAGGATGACGACGGATAGGGTGAGTTTGCGTCCGAGCTTGTCGCCGAGGCGGCCGAAGAGGATCGCTCCGAGCGGACGGACGAGGAACGAGACGGCGAAGACCGCGAAGGTCGCGAGCAGCCCTGCCGTCCTGTCCGATTCGGGGAAGAAGATCGCGGCGATCGTCGTCGCCATGTACGCGTAGACGGCCCAGTCGAACCAGTGCACGAGGACACCGATCGATCCGGCGACGATGCTCTTCTGCAGACCCTTCTTCTGGGTCAGGGCAGAGCTGTGGACGGGTGTTGTGCCAGTCATGTCGATTTCCTCCATTGGAATCGGTGGTGGCTTCGACGCGGTGAGCCGACAGTTACGCGGTGTGCAGACCGCGTTTTTGTCGGATCACCGCGTCGGTGGGTTCAGGCCTGTCGCGGCGGTGAGGTCGGGCGTGCGTGTGTCGGCCAGGTCAGGCCTGCGTGCGGCGGCGATGTCGGCGGCGGTCCAGGCGAGGGCGGTGGCACCGTCGACGAGTGCCTTCTCCGCGAGCGGCCCGACGCAGGCGTCGGCGAAGGCGGGCTGATGGTTGCTCGCCGTGCCGCCGACGCCGATGTAGGGGTGGATGGCGTCGACGACCTGGGAGACGTTGCCCATGTCGGTCGAGGCCCGGTTCATCGTCGCCTCGGCGGGGACGACGTCGAAGGACCGACCGAGCGCCGAGGCGTTCGCCCGATAGGCCTCGAGTGCGACCTCATCGGTGCGCATCTCCGCGTACCGACGGCTCTCGGGGGTGATCGTCAGTCTCGCGCCGCTGGCCAGGGCCCCGGCCTCGAAGCAGTCGATGACCCGCTGCTCGACGGCGAGGAGCTCCTCGGTCGTCTCCGCCCGCACATACCAGCGGCCCTCGGTCTTCTCGGGGATCGCATTGGGCGCCTCCCCGCCGTTCGTCATCACGCCGTGGACGCGCACGCTCGGCGGCAGCTGCTGTCGGAGGAGGCCGATCGCCGTCTGCGCGACGAGGAACGCATCGTTGGCGTTGATGCCGCGCTCGGGATACGCCGCGGCATGCGCGGCCCGACCGGTGTACTCGACGTGCCAGTGGGCGACCGCGAACGGCCGCGCCTCGGCGACGTCGACGGGGGCGGGATGGGCCATGAGGGCGAAGTCGAGCTCGGTGAACGCACCGCGGTCGAGCAGCTCGATCTTCCCGCCGCCGCCCTCCTCGGCGGGGGTGCCGATGACCTCGACCGTGAGGCCGAGCTCGTCGGCGACGGCGGCGAGCCCGATCGCGCCACCGACGCTCATCGCGGAGATGAGGTTGTGTCCGCACGCGTGCCCGAGCCCGGGCAGCGCGTCGTATTCGGCGAGGAATCCGACCGTGAAGTCCCCACTCCCGATCCTCGCCCGCAGAGCGGTCTCGAGTCCGAGGTAGGGGCGTTCGACGGCGAACCCGTGCGCGGAGAGCACGTCGGCCACCGAGGCGGATGACCGGTGCTCCTGCCACCCGAGCTCGGGATCGTCGTGGAGCGAGGTCGAGAGCGCGATGAGGGGCTCGGTCACCCTGGCGATGCGCTCGGCGATCCGCTCCTTGAGCGCAGGGTCCGCGCCACCGGTCAACGGATTCATCGGTCGTCTCCGGGCACGCCGTACGACGGGGACGCGGCAGGGGCGAGTCCGCGGGTGATGTAGTCCTCGCGCTGGGGCATCCAGATGTCGAGGAGGCGGCCGAGTTCGCCGATCGGGTCGTCCTCGGCCCAGTCGACGCGCAGATCGGTCACCCGCCACCCGGCGTCGCCGACGACGGCAAGCCCCGCGGAGTGGACCGGTCCGGCTTCACCGCCGGCGGCCATCGCCGCCTGGAAGCCCGCGAAGAGTCGCTCCTCGATCCGGCCGGTCGCTGTCAGCGCGGTCTCGACGAAGGCGTCGAGGACCTCGAGCGAGGCGAGCATGTTGCCCCCGGCGACCGCGTTGCGTTCCGTGCGGGCACCGAAGATCCCGAGCGCCTCCGTGCCCGAATGCGCGGCGGTCTCCCCGTTCGCATCGATGACGAGCAGCTGTCGGTAGGTGATCGTCTCCGGGTCAGTGGCCGCGACGACGGCGTCGAGGGCCGTCCGGGCAGAGGCCCCGGCGGCCATCTCGGCGACGATCGCCGGTCCCAGGCGCGGGTCGGTGATGTTCTGCGAGTTCACGCCGCCGACGCCGTCGGACAGGGTGAGGCAGCGGGCGGCGACGGCCGGGGACGACGAGGAGATCGCGGCACCGAACTCCCCGGTGACCGGGTCGTGGAGGAGGAGGGAGAAGGTCATCGGGTCACCTCGGCGAGGGAGGGCTCGGCACGGACGGCACGCGGCGCCTCCCCGGTGTCGGGGTCGCTGATGACGGCGGTCGCGTCGATCTCGACGAGCCACTCGGGGCGGGCGAGGGCCTGGACGACGATGCCCGTCGAGACGGGGAAGACGCCCCGCAGCCATGTGCCCATCGTCCGGTAGACGTCCTCGCGGTAGCGGGGATCGACGATGTAGACGGTGACCTTGACGATGTCCTCGAGCCGGCTGCCCGCCTCGGCGAGGAGCATCGCGATGTTCGCCATCGCCTTCTCCGTCTGCGCGACGACGTCGCCGATGCCCACCGATTCGCGGGTCTCGAGGTCCTGGCCGATCTGCCCGCGGAGGTAGACGACTCCGCCTGCGACGACGGCCTGGCAGAGATCGTTGTCGAGGTTCTGCTCGGGGTACGTGTCCTTCGTGTTGAACATGCGCAGTCGGGTGTGCGTCGGTGCGGTCATCGTCTCTCCTCGTCGAGTGCGGCTGTGCTGACCTCCATTCTGGGAACCCACGCTTCATCTGTGAAATAGTTATTATCTAGACAGATCATCTGGAAAACAGATGACGACGGTGAGGAGGCCGCCATGGTCCACAGGTTCCCGATCACGCTCACGCAGCTGACGTACTTCGTCGAATGCGCGAAGACACTCAACATGACGACGGCGAGCCAGGAACTCCACATCGCCCAGTCGGCGGTCTCGACGGCGATCAACCAGCTCGAGAAGGCGCTCGGCGCCCCGCTCTTCGTCCGGCAGCACTCGAAGGGGCTCGTCCTCACCTCGGCGGGGGAGAGCCTGCTCCAGGAGACGCGTCAGATCTTCGGGCTCATCACCGACGCCGTCGAGACGATCCAGGCCGGGCAGAAGGAGGTCCGCGGCACGATCGTCCTCGCGTGCTTCAAGACCATCGCCCCGTTCCTCCTCCCGCAGCTCCTCGGCGCGCTCGAGGCCGAGCATCCCGAGCTCACCGTCGAGGTCGTCGAAGGCGACCACGAGGAGTGCCTCGCCGCCCTGCGCAGCGGCCGCGCCGAGATCGCCCTCAACTACGACCTCACCGAGAACGACGGCATCGACGCTCAGCGCGTCGGCACGGTCCGCCCGCACCTCATCGTCGGCACCGATCACCGCCTCGCCGGCCGGACCGAGGTCCGCCTGGCCGACCTCGACGACGACCCGCTCGTCCTCCTCGACCTCCCCGACAGCCGCGAGTACTTCCTCAGCATCCTCCGCTCGGGCGGGATCACGCCCCGGGTCAAACACCGCAGCTCGAGTTATGAGACCGTGCGCTCGATGGTCGCGATGGGGCTCGGCTATTCGATTCTCAACCAGCGCCCGCGGATCTCCGAGACCTACACCGGTGAGCGGACGGTGATCCTCGAGATCGCCGACCCCGCCCCGAGCCTTCACGTCGTCACCTCGACGCTCTCCCGCTCGGGGACGACGGCGAAGGCGCAGGCCGTCACCGCCGCTGCCCGGTCGATCCTCGCCGAGGCGGCCCCGGAGTAGGGCGGCTCCCATCCCCAGTGCGCCCGCTGGGGTGCCGGGGTTACCGAGGGCAGCACCTTCCCATCCCCTGAAGCGATGGGGATTCGACGACTGCATCTGCCCAGTAGATGCAGTGGTCCGCCAACGACTATTGGCATCGGCTCTCTGCCCTGCGGTTTGCTGGAAAGCGAAGGGCGACGACGACGTTCGGCCCTGACAGCAACGACGCACACCCCGCACCGATCACCGGATGCGGGCCGGAGAAAGGGCACCCCATGCCGCAGAGAGCCGCAGAAACCACCGAGGTCGTCATCGTCGGCGGCGGACAAGCCGGAATCGCGATGAGCGAGCACCTCGAGTCCCAAGGCGTCCCCCACATCGTCCTCGAACGCGACCGCGTCGCCGAGGCATGGCGGACTCGCCGCTGGGACTCCCTCGTCGCCAACGGCCCCGCCTGGCACGACCGGTTCCCCACCCAGGAGTTCGAGGACACCGACCCCGAGGCGTTCGCGACGAAGACCGAGGTCGCCGACTACTTCCAGACCCTCGTCGACCGCAGGCGCCTGCCGGTGCGCACCGGGGTCACCGTCACCTCGGTGAAGGCGCTCGACGGTGCTCCCGGCTACCGCGTCGAGACCGACACCGGGACGATCGACGCGGACTACGTCGTCGCCGCCACCGGACCGTTCCAGGTGCCCAACGTCCCCGCGATCATCCCCGCCGAGGCGGGTCTCACCCAGCTGCACTCGAACGCGTACAAGAACCCCGAGCAGCTCGACGACGGTGGGGTCCTCGTCGTCGGTGCCGGCTCCTCCGGGGTCCAGATCGCCGCCGAGATCCAGGCCTCGGGCCGGAAGGTCCACCTCGCCGTCGGACCCCACGACCGGCCGCCGCGCTCCTACCGCGGTCGGGACTTCTGCTGGTGGCTCGGAGCGCTCGGCCTCTGGGACCTCGCGGCGCCGCCGGTCGGAGCCGACCATGTGACGATCGCCGTCAGCGGTGCCCGCGGCGGCCACACCGTCGACTTCCGCGACCTCGAGGCCTCAGGCATCACCCTGCTCGGACGGGCGAACGGCTTCTCGGATGGAACCCTCTTCGTCGGCGACGACCTCGGCGAGAACATCGCCCGCGGGGACGAGAACTACCTCTCCCTGCTCCGGGCCGCCGATGACTTTATCGAGCGCAACGGTCTCGACCTGCCGGAGGAGCCCGAAGCACACGAACTCGGGCCCGACCCCGAGGGTGTGCGGAATCCGATCCGCGAACTCGACCTCGCCGAGGCGGGTGTGCGCACGGTGATCTGGGCGACCGGGTTCGGCGTCGACTACTCGTGGCTCGACGTGCCCGGGGTCCTCGACGAGCGCGGTTACCCCGTCCAGCAGCGCGGCGTCACCCCGGTGCCCGGGGTCTACTTCCTCGGCCTGCCATGGCTGTCGAGGAGGGGCTCGAGCTTCATCTGGGGCGTGTGGCACGACGCGAAGTACCTCGCCGACCAGATCGGGATCCAGCGGATGTACCGCGACTTTACGCCGACGGGGACCCGCTCCGGTGCCCAACCCGGCACCGCCCGCACCGGTGAGTCCGCGACCGCGGAACTGCTCGAGGCTGCGGGATGACCGCCCGCCTCGGCGAAGGCGACACCCGCACCAAGACCGATGCGCTCGGCAGCCTTGAGATCCCCGCCGGCGCTTACTGGGGCGTCCATACGGCCCGGGCGATGGAGAACTTCCCGATCGCGGCCCGCCCGATCTCCGTCTACCCGGAGTTCGTGCGCGCCTACGCATGCGTCAAGCAGGCGGCCGCCCGGGCGAACCTCGAGATCGGCGCCCTCGACGCCGAACGATCAGGCCTCATCGATGTCGCGTGCGAAGAGATCAAGGCCGGTCGGCTCCTCGACGAGTTCACGGTCGGCGTCGTCCAGGGCGGAGCCGGGACCTCGACGAACATGAACGTCAACGAGGTGGTGACGAACCGGGCCCTCGAACTCGGCGGGTGGAGCAAGGGCGACTACGCGCACCTCAACCCCAACGACCACACGAACCGCAGCCAGTCGACGAACGACACGTACCCGACGGCGGTGAAGATCGCGCTCGCCTTCTCCCTCACGTCGCTGACCAGCGAACTCAGACTCCTCGCCGAGGCGTTCGCGGCCAAGGGAGCCGAGTTCGCGCACATCGTCAAGGTCGGGCGCACCCAGCTCCAGGACGCCGTGCCGATGACGCTCGGGCAGGAGTTCACGGCCTTCGCCGTGACCCTGCGGGAGGACATCGAACGGCTCGACGAGGCGGTCGGCCTCCTCGGCGAGGTGAATATGGGGGCGACGGCGATCGGGACGGGGATCAACGCCCCGGTCGGCTACCGGGACGCGGTCATCCGGCACCTGCGCACGGTCACGGGACTCGACCTCGTCACGGCCGGTGATCTCGTCGAATCGACGAGTGACACGGGGGCGTTCGTGACGTTCTCGGCCGCACTCAAACGCAGTGCCCTCAAGCTCTCGAAGATCGCCGGTGATCTGCGGCTGCTCTCCTCGGGTCCGCAGGCCGGCCTCAGCGAGATCGGCCTGCCGCCGCGGCAGGCGGGGTCGTCGATCATGCCGGGAAAGGTCAATCCGGTCATCCCCGAAGCGGTCACACAGGTCGCGTTCGCCGTGGCCGGGGCCGATGTCACGGTGTCGATGGCCGTCGAGGCGGGGCAGCTGCAGCTCAACGCGTTCGAGCCGATCATCGCCCACTCGCTGTTCCAGTCGATCACGTGGCTCGAACGCGCGTGCCGGACGTTCCGGGTCAACTGCATCGAGGGGATCACCGCGAACGAGGCCAAGCTCGCCGACACGGTCGCCCGGTCGGTCACCGTCATCACCGCGCTCGCCCCGGTCATCGGCTATGCCTCGGCGGCCGCCCTCGCGAAGGAGGCGCTCGCCGGCGATGTCCGGGTCGCCGATCTCGTCGAGAGCCGCGGACTGCTCGAGTTCGGTGAGCTCGATGCGCTGCTCACCCCGTCACGGCTGACGGGGGTGTGAACCGGACCCTCGTCCGGCAGGGCGGGTTGCGACCCGTTCCGAGGGGCGAGGGTCTCGTTCGCCGAGGCGGTTCACCGTATGCTGGTCACCTGCGAGCCGACCGACGGCTCAACGACCTGCGACGGGGAGGACACTGCCATGGCCGAGCGTTCGGGCCGAGTCGACACCGAGGCGCACAAGGCCGCGGGCAGCAGCTGGATCACCGTCATCATCGCGTTCGCCGCGAACGTCGCCGTCGCCATCGCGAAGACGATCGCGGCGGGGATGACCGGATCGGCGGCCCTCGTCGCCGAGGCGGCCCACTCGTGGGCGGATGCCGGCAACGAGGTCTTCCTCCTCATCGCCGAACGCAAGGCCGCTCGGCCCGCCGATGCGTCGCATCCGCTCGGGTACGGGCGCGAAGCCTACGTGTGGTCGATGTTTGCGGCGTTCGGAATCTTCACCGTCGGCTCAGCGGTCTCGATCTGGCACGGCTTCCAGTCGCTCTTCGTCGACGAGGCCGACTCCGACTACACGGTCGGCTACATCGTCCTCGCGATCTCCGCGGTCCTCGAGGGCTTCTCGTTCCTCCAGTCGGTCCGGCAGTCGCGCAGGCGCGCCGGTCAGCTGCGGCAGCCGACCCTGCGCTATGTCCTCAAGGGATCGAACCCGACCCTGCGGGCGGTCTTCGCCGAGGACGCCGCGGCGCTCATCGGGCTCGTCATCGCATTCCTCGCGATGTTCCTCCACCAGATCACCGGCATCGCCGCGTTCGACGCGATCGGGTCGATCCTCGTCGGTGTGCTCCTCGGCATCGTCGCGATCGTCCTCATCGACCGCAATCGCCGGTACCTCGTCGGGGAGAACGTCACCCCGCACATCCGCGACATGATCCTCACCGACCTGCTCGCGGACAAGGACATCGTCGAGGTCACCTACCTCCACGTCGAGTTCGTCGGTTCGGGCAAGGTCTTCGTCGTCGCGGCCGTCGACCTCGTCGGCGATGCGAAGGAGAGCGAGCTCGCCGTGCGCCTGCGCACCGTCGAACGCCACCTCGAGGAGCACCCGATGGTCGAGGAGATCATCCTCACCCCGGCCGCGCCGGGGGAGAAGGCGTTGGTGCCGAACGGGCAGTGACGAGATGTCGTTACCCGCCTCCAGGGCCCTCACCCCTCGAAGAGCTGACGGATGTCCTCGGCGCTGATCGTCTGACTGAACGCCTGACCTGAGGCGTTGCGCAGGGGAGCGTCACGGTCGGCGAGCTCGTCTGTCATGAGGTCGTCGAAGAGCTCGGCCTTCTTCCGCTGCAGGCCGAGCACCTTCTCCTCGATCGTGCCTTCGGCGACGTAGCGGTAGACGATGACGTGATCGGTCTGCCCTATCCGGTGGGCGCGGTCGATCGCCTGATTCTCCGCGGCGGGATTCCACCACGGATCCATGAGGAAGACGTAGTCCGCCTCGGTGAGCGTGAGACCGAACCCGCCGGCCTTGAGGCTGATGAGGAACACGGGTGCTGTGCCGGTGCGGAAGGCCTCGACCACCTCGGCGCGGTTGCGGGTCGACCCGTCGAGGACGACGTAGGGGATCCCGCGGGACTCCAACTCCTCGCCGACATGGTCGAGGAACGAGGTGAACTGGCTGAACACGATCGACCGGTGGCCTTCGGCGACGACCTCGTCGAGACGCTCGAGGAGCGCGGTGAGCTTGCTCGAGGGCACGTCGGCATGCTCGGCGTCGACGATGCGCGGGTCGAGGGCGAGCATGCGCAGGAGCGTGAGCGAGCGGAAGACGATGAAGCGCTGCCGGTCGTAGTCGCTGTCGATGAACCCGAGCAGCTTCTTCCGCTCCTTCTGCAGTATCCGGTCGTAGAGCTGTCGGTGTGCGGGACTGAGCTCGACGGTGATGACCTGCTCCTGCTTCTCCGGCAGGTCGGCGGCGACGAGGTCCTTCGTCCGGCGCAGGAGGAACGGGCGGATCCGCCGCTGCAGGCGTTGCATCCGCCCCGGGTTCTCCCCCGATTCGATCGGCCGGACGTACTCCTCCTCGAACCGGTGCGGGGAGGGGAAGAGCCCGGGCGCGGTGATCGAGAACAGCGACCACACATCCCGCAGCGAGTTCTCGAGCGGTGTGCCCGTGAGCGCGAGCCGGAACGGGGCGCTCACCGCCTTCGCCGCCTGATGGACCTGGGAGGAGCCGTTCTTGACGAACTGCGCTTCGTCGAGGATGAGCCCCGCCCACTCGTGTGCGGCGATCTCGTCCTCATCAAGCCGGAGGATCGCGTACGAGACGACGATGACATCGGCCCCGGCGACCACCTCGGCGAGGGGGATCTTCCGCTTCCGCCGGGACTCACCGATGACGCGAACGTCGAGGTCAGGGGTGACCTTCGCCGCCTCCTGTGCCCACAACGGGACCACCGAGGTGGGGGCGACGACGAGGAACGGCGGTGCCGTCCGGCCGTCGGCCCCGGTCCTGCGGTCCGTGCGGCGGGCGTGGGCGACGAGCGCGAGCGTCTGCACGGTCTTGCCGAGCCCCATGTCGTCGGCGAGGATCCCGCCGAGGCGGCACCGGTGGAGGAGGGACAGCCAGCGGAACCCTTGCACCTGGTACGGGCGGAGGGTGACGCCGTCGAGTTCGGGCACCTCGGTGGCCGGCAGATGCTCGAGATCACGCAGGGCCTGTGCGGACTCGCGCCAGGTCACGGCGGGTTCGGCCTCGTCGGCGAGATCCTCGAACTCCGACCACAGCCCGACGTGGAGGCGGCTGATCTTCGGGGACTCGGGTTCCCATTCGGGGATGAGGTCCGCCTCGGCGAGGAGGGACTTGAGCCGGTCGAAGACGGGACGGTCGAGCGAGAGGTACGAGTCGTCGGCGAGCTTGAGCTTGCGCTGGCCCTTCGCGAGCGCGGTGAAGAGCTTGACGAAGGGCACGGGCCGCCCGCCGATGCTGATCTGTAAGCCGAGCTCGAACCAGTCGTTCTTCTCCGCCTCGACCGAGGTGATCTTCACGCTCGGTTCCCCGCCGAGCTCACGGTAGGGCTGCCGCTTCCCGCGGGTGACGACGTGGACGTGCTCGATCTCCTCGAGCCCGGGAAGGACCGTGGTGACGAAGTCGGCGGTGTCGGCGTCGGTGAGCTCGAGGTCGCTCGGGGCGGTCGGGAAGTCCGTGCCCGGGTCGGAGGGGGTGAACGCCTGCAGCAGGGAGGTGACCTCGGCGAGGACGGAGTCCTCGTGGTCGACGTCGCGCAGTTCGGTGTCCCTCCCCGCCGAGGCGGAGCCCGGGTTCGGCTGGACCGTTCCCTCGGCGCGCCGGGAGCCGGAGGGCTGCCGCACCGGCAGGGTCCGGCGCGGACCCGAGTACTCCCAGTACCAGCGCACGCTCAGCCGGTCCTGCGCGCCGAAGGTGAGGTCGAGGGTGAGCCGCGGATCCCGGTAGTGCGGGAAGCGGACGGATTCGTCGCTGCTCACGACCTCGGTGCTCGTGCGCAGCAGCGGGTAGTACTCCTCGAAGAACTCCTCGGCGTCGTCGCGGGGGATCGTGATCGGTCCCGGTGCGGACAGGGCCGGCAGCGCCGAGGCGGTCGTGGCCTTCTCCGCGGGCGCCAGCGTGACCGTGAACCCGGTGCGGGTGTCGACGCCGAAGAACCCGTGCGTCCAGATCGGCTTCGCGAGCCCCGGAGCGATAGGGCGTTCGTCGATCGTCACCTGCGGCTGCACGCGCAGGCCGCCCCGCACCGTGCGCACGTCGATGACGGCCGTCGCCTCGCGGCCGATGCGCACATCCATGCCCTGGTTGACCCCGACGAAGGCGATCCCGAGCTCGGCACCGTGGGTGAAGACGTCCCAGAGCAGGGAGGTGTGGAAATCGCCGAGGTTGTACGCCGCCCCGTCGGGCGTGAAGTCCGTCTTGTCCCGGGTGCGCAGGCCCGCGAGCTGGGAGAACCACTCCTGGTGGCGGGGGTCGGCACCGAACTGGGCGCTCATACGGTCGATCGTGCGCCAGCTCAGCGACTTCTTCACCCAGTTGCCGGAGTCGCTGAGGACGAGTGGGCGGATCGCGAGTCTCGGGTTCGCACCCGGGCTCACCTCAGCCCTCGTGAGGAGGGTGGTGTGCTGGGGTTCGAACCATGATCGGGGGACGACCTCGACGAGCTCGAATCCCAGGGCCGCGGGCGTGTGCATGGTGGGGGCCGCCTCGGCGAAGGAGGCGAAGGCCGTCCTCCAGTCGGCGGGGGTGGCCGATCCGGATGCACGACCCCGCGGATTCGGGGGAGTGCTCGGTCGGTTCGCGGTCACGACCCCATCCTCTCACTGCCCGGTGACACGGGTGGTCGGTCCGAGGTCAGGGGAGGAGGCCCGCCTTCTGTGCTTCGACGACGGCGGCGAACCGGGTCCGGGCGTTGAGCTTGGCCATGATCGCCTTCATATAGGCCTTGACGGTGAGCAGGGTGAGGCCGAGCCGGTCGCCGATCTCCTGGTTCGTCAACCCGGTCGCGGCAAGTGCGAGCACATCGGTCTCGCGGTCGGTGAGCCCGACGACGCCTCGGTTCCCGCTCTCCTCGGTGGCTGTCAGGGAATCGGCGATCGCGCGCAGCTCGCGCTGTAGGCGGCGGTCGTGCACGCCGGCACTGAGCGTGCGCAGCTCGCCGTGGACGAGCCGGACGCGGGAGAGGAGGGCACGGGCCGCCTCGGCGGTATCGTCGATCTCATCGTCTGCCGTGATGAGGGCATGCTCGAGGTCCCGCGCTTCGTCGGTGAGCAGGGAGAGGAGCCGGTCGGCGATGCCGGTGTCGGTGCGGAAGGCGGCGTAGAGGACGACGGTCGTCTCCCGGTCGATGACGACGGGAGCGGCGGCGATCCCGCGCAGCCGTTCAGCCGTGATCACTTCGTCGTAGTGGTGGGAGATCGCATCGGAGGTGACGTAGTCGTTGAGGGCCAGGGGGCGGCGGAGAGCGACGGCACGACCCCCGAGGCCTGCGTCGTAGTGGAGGGTGACGCCGGGCAGCGCGCCCACGGTATGGCCGAAGAAATGAGCGAGGCGCAGTCCGCGATCACCGGTGACCTCGCCTCCGAAGGCAAGATCCGCGCCCGTCGCGGAGCGGATGCGGTCGAGTGAGCGGCGGATGCGTTCACTGCCCGGCGTGGCCAACGTCGCCCCCATTCCCCTCGAGATCTCGCGCCCAGTCGTCTGCGGTGACGGCCGGCACCCCTCTTCGGAGGGTAGTCAACGATGCGGGGCGTTGCCTAGTCTCACTTCAACGCGGTGCGGACCCCGTCCGCACCGTGAGGCGCCGCCGACAGGATGCCGGCGCCGAGTCCGAGCGAGGAGTAAGCGATGACCGATGCGACCCCGACCGAGAGTGCGACTGAGAGTTCGACCGAAGAGTTGCTGACCGCGCCCGCGCCGTGGCAAGACCATCCCGACATCGTCGCTGAGGTCGCCGCCCTCAGCCGACGCTTCACCGCTCCCGATGTCTCCGTCGCCGAGGTGCTCTGTGACGGTCACCCGAGCGCGGACACGGCGTTCGTCTGCGTCGATGATCGCATGGAGCCCTACCACCTCACCTACGGGGAGCTCGCCGATCGCTCGAGGCGGCTCGCGGCGTACCTCGCCGAACTCGGCGTCGACCGCGGCTCACGCGTGGGTGTGCTCATGGAGAAGACGCGCCAGCTTCCCGTGGTGCTCATGGCGCTGTGGCGACTCGGTGCCGTCGAGGTCCCCCTGTTCACGGCCTTCGCCGGGCCGGCGATCGCGGCGCGAGTCAACGGCGCGAAGGCGGCGCTCATCGTCGCCGATGCCGCCCAGCAGCCCAAGCTCGAGGGCATCGACATTCCCGTGCTCAGCACCGGTGACGACCTCGACCGGGAGATCGACGGTCATGAGCCGACCGGCACCGCCGAGGCGGTCGGCGGCGACGGGCTCTTCCTCCAGCTCTACACCTCGGGCACGACGGGCACACCGAAGGCCGTCGGAGTGCCGGCATCGGCGATCGGGGCGTTCATCGCCTACATGCGCTACGGGCTGGGGGTCTCCGACGACGATGTGTTCTGGAACGCCGCCGACCCCGGCTGGGCCTATGGGCTCTACTACGGCATCGTCGGCCCCTTGGCGATCGGTCGACCCAACATTCTCTTCGCCGGCGGCTTCAGCCCGGAGACCACGGGTCGGCTGCTCAACGACCTCGAGGTCTCCAACATCGCGGCCGCACCGACGGTCTACCGGGCGCTGAAGAAGGCCGGGATCACCGCCGCGCAGCCGCTGCGGGCCGCTTCCTCGGCGGGGGAGCCGCTGACCTCGGATGTCGTCGAGTGGGCCTCCGGAGCCCTCGGGGTCACCGTGCGCGACCACTGGGGACAGACCGAACAGGGCATGGCGATCGGCAACGCGTGGGACGAGCGCCTGCGCACCACCGTGGCAGAGCGGTCCATGGGCCAGGCGCTGCCGGGATTCGTCGCAGGCACGATCGGCGGGTCGATCGCGCTGTCGGTCGACGACAGCCCGCTCATGTGGTTCACGGGCTACGTCGACGCACCCGAGCAGACGCGCGAGCGCTTCACGGCCGACGGGAGATGGTACTTCTCGGGAGACGTCGGACGCGTCGACGGCCCGGACTTCTTCTTCGCGTCGCGGGATGACGACGTCATCCTCGCCGCCGGATACCGGATCGCACCGTTCGACATCGAGAGCATCCTCGTCACCGACGATGCCGTCATCGAGGCGGCCGTGGTCGGGCGTCCCGATGAGATCCGCGGTGAGGTGATCGAGGCTTTCGTCGTCATCGATCCCGCGGTCGGCGCCGACGACGACCTCGTCACGCGCCTGCAGAACGCGGTGCGCGGCACCTATGGAGCCCACGCCTACCCGCGCCGGGTCCACGTCGTCGAGGAGCTGCCCAAGACTCCGAGCGGGAAGGTCCAACGCTTCGTGCTCCGCGACCTCGAGGTGTGACGGGTCAACGTGACGGTGCGGCCGTGAAGCGGCCGGTCACTCCCCGCGGAGTTCACCCCATGCGAAGGAGGACTCCGCGACGAAGTCCTGGAGCATGTCGAAGAAGTGCTGGGCCATCTCGGCTATCTCCTCGTCGTCATCGGCGCGGGGAACCGTCACCGGAAGGATGAAGACTTCGTCGCCGACCGTGATGCGCACGTCGATGAGGTTGCGGCTGCGCCCTTCGATGATGTCGAGACGGTCGAGTTCACCGTCGCGGAGGATGCGATCGACGGCGGGTCGGACGATGCGCTCCATGACCTGGTCGTCTCTCAGGCGCGGTGATCGGGTCATGAGGACAACGTCAGCGACGACTCGGAGTACCAGGGTTCGCGCTCGACTCCCGGCGGCAACGGCGGTCTGCGGTCGTAGCGAGCGATGAGGATGGATTCCTTGCGTTTGCCCTGTCCGTTGATGATGGCGAAGACCTCGGTGAGTCGTGCTGGAGGAGTCTGGGATGTCTTCGCCCACTCGATCGCCTTGTCGGCGGATGTGCGTTCGGTGGCGTCCATGATCGGAGCATAGCCACGAAATCGCTCACGCGTGCCTATTCGCCGCGCAGCTCGCCCCACCCGAATGACGACTCGGCGACGAAGTCCTGCAGGTCGTTGAAGACGCGTGCAACGAGATCCTCGACGGTGAGTTCGTGCGCCATCCTCATGACGACAACGATAGTGCCACCGTAGGATGAGAGGCGTGAAAGAAGCCTCCGATCGGTCCCACATCTCGTCTCCCGCGATTCTCGGTGCACTGCTGCTCGCGACCGCGCGCACGGTCGATCTGCTCAACGCCGCTCCTCCGCGGAATCCGACGAGGCCGCTCGGCCGAGGCGACAAGGACATCATCGCCGGAGTCGAGGCAGTCCTGCAGGCCCAGTTCTCCGATTCCCCCACGTTGATCACCGACACCGTCGACGAGGTGGCCTCCGCCATCCGGTTCATCCGCAACCGTGGAGAGAAGCCGAGCCTCACCGCCGCGAAGTACGACCTGGCGCGTACGGCTGTGCTCGACCACCTCGGGGTGGGTTCGACCAAGGGGGCGAGCACGTGGCCGCCGACCAGCCAGACGGCAGTGCAGCGGTTCGGATCATGGAACGCCGCTCTCACGGCCGCCGGGTTGGCGACGAGCAGTGTGGGGCGAGCGAAGGGTCAACTGCGATTCGATGCCGCCGCTTACGATTCGGCGATCACCGCCTTCCTCGCCGACTGCGAATCCCGCGGAGTCGCGGCGACCTACAAGGAGTACGGGAACTACGCCGCCGAACACAAAGGAACGGTGCCCTCTGCTGCCGCCGTGCGAAAGTTCTACGGAAGCTGGAACACGGCTCTCACCTCGGCGAAGTGAGGCTTCATCCACTTTTCGTCGCCTGAGTTCCACGATTCGAAACGACAACATCACTTGGGACACGATCCGGCAAAAATCCTTGCGAATCGTGCGTGAGGTTTGTAGTCTCTGAACGTCTGTATAGATGGAACCGACTGACGTGCGCAGATGGCGCACGCGCTCGGTGACTGAATCGAAGGGACTGAAATCATGGTTGTCATCGGTTGGATCATCGTCGGGCTGCTCGCGGGCGCCCTCGCGAAGCTCATCCTCCCGGGTAAGCAGGCCGGAGGATGGATCAGCACGATCATCCTCGGAGTCATCGGCGCTTTCGTCGGCGGACTCCTCTTCGGACTGTTCGGCGGCAAGGGCATCGGCGCTGTGTTCTCGGATCCCTGGTCGTGGGGCTCGTTCTTCATCGCTGTGATCGGTGCGATCGTCTTCGCGTTCGTCTGGGGTCTCATCACGAAGAACCGCGGAGCCAAGACCGCCTGACGGAACGCTGGTCAGCCCTCAACTGACCAGACCAGAACGCACATCCAGAGAAAAGGAGCATGCCGTGAGCATGAAGGACAAGTTCGACAATAAGGCCCAGGAACTCAAGGGCAAGGCCAAGGACGCCACCGGCAAGGCCATCGGCAACGAGCAGATGCAGGCCGAGGGCAAGGCCGATCAGGCTGCCGCCGGCACCAAGCAGGCCGGCGAGAAGCTCAAGGACACCGCAAAGGATGTCACCGACCGTCGTCACTGATCGGTCGTAGGAACTCCGGCGCGCCTGAGCGTCGGCGATAGACCCCGGCAATCGCGCTCTCCGCGGTTGACCGGATGACACAGAGGCGGGTGCACGATCGTGCTGTCCCCGCCTCTGCTGTGCCCGGACGATGTCCGGCGGTCGGACTCAGCGGACAGCGTTCAGCGGACCGCGCTCAGCGGACCGCGCTCAGCGGGTCGGGTTCAGCGGGTCGCGGCGAATGCCTCCAGCCGGCGGCACGCCTCGACGATCGTCTCCGGGGAGACGGCGAAGGTCAGGCGCAGATACCCCTCACCCTCAGGGCCGAACGCGGAACCGGGGATCGTCGCGAGATCGTGCTTCTCGAGCAGCTGGGTTGCGACCTCCCATGACGTCATTCCCCAGTCCTTGACGTTGGCGAACGCATAGAACGTCGCCTCGGGGCGGAGCACGCTGATGCCGTCGATGGCGTTGAGCCGGTCGACGATGAGGTCGCGGCGTTCGGCGTAGGACTGCACCATCTCCCCGACGACCGACTGAGGGCCCGTGATCGCGGCGATCGCCGCCTCCTGGACGAACCCGGGCAGGCTCGACGTCAGGCCCTCCTGGAGCAGAGGCATCGGCGGGATGAACTCGGCCGGAGCGATGACGAAGCCGCACCGCCAGCCCGTCATCGCATAGGTCTTCGAGAAGCTGCCGACGACGAGGAACCGATCGAACCCGGGTCGCACCTCGGCGATGGAGGTGAACGTCGAGTCGTCGAAGACGATCTCGTCATAGACCTCGTCGGAGATGACCGTGAACCCGAACTCATCGGCGAGATCGGCGATCAGCTCAAGGTCCTCGCGGTCGATGATCGACCCGAGCGGATTGGACGGGCTGTTGAGGATGATCGCCGCCGTCTTCTCGGTCACCGCGGCCCGGACGTCGCCGGCACGGACCTTGAACCCCGACTCCTCCCGCACGGGCACCGGAACGGCAACGGCGCCGAGGCGGTGGATCTGCCCGAGATAGTTCGGGAAGCAGGGGTCGGCGATGATGACCTCCTGACCCGGGGAGACCGTCGTGTCGAGGGAGAGGGTGAGCGCTTCCATCGCCCCGAAGGTGACCATGACATTGTCGATGCCGATCTCGCGATTCCACCGCGTGGAGTACTTCCCGGCGATCGCCTCCCGCAGGCCGGGCAGCCCCGCGTTGGCGACATACTTCGTCGCGTCGTCCTCGATCGCGCGGATGCCTGCGGCCTTGATGTGCTCAGGCGTGGGGAAGTCCGGTTCGCCGACCGTGAGCTTGACGGCGTCGGGAAAGTCGAGCGCGAGGTTGAACATCTTCCGGATGTCCGAGGCAGGGTAGGTCTGCGCCATCGGGGAGATGCGCCGGTACGGGTCGGTCACGGATGCGCTCCTTCGTCGGGGTGTCTCGAGCGAGGTGAGGATGTCTCGAGTGTGTCAGATGAGGGCGCGAGGTCTCCGGCTGCCCGTCTCCTGGACGAAATGGGCAGGTTTTCGGCCTGAGAACCTGTCTAGAACGTCCAGGAGACGGGCAGCCGGGCACCACGTGTGCCCGGCGCGACCTACTCCGCCAACCCCGCCAACCTTGCCCCGAAGCGGGCGAGCAGGCTCGTCTTCGTCGCTCCCGTGACGCGCTCCCACTCATCGGCGAGGTTGAAGATCCGATACATCGACCGGATGCCGAGCCAGCGGATCGGCTCCGGCTCCCACTGCCCGGAGACGTGGTCGTTCCACGGCAGGGCGGTCAGGGGAGTCGGAGTGCCGCCTGCCCGATCGAGCAGGGTCTTCGCCGCCAGATGCGTCGCCGTCACCCCGTGCCCGGCATACCCGCGCGCCACGCCGATGCGCTGGCTGGGATCGAAGAAGATGCCGGCGCACCAGTCCCTCGTCACCCCGAGCGCGCCCCGCCACGCGTGGGCGACCTCGAAGTCGAGGCTCGGGAAGAGCGAGGACAGGCGCGTGCGGAGGAGGTCGACCACCTCGGCGGGGACGCGACCATCACCGGGCAGACCCGAGTTGAACGCGTACGGCGCACCCCGGCCGCCGAGCGCGATCCGATCATCGGCCGTGCGCTGGGCGTAGATGAACGTGTGCGCGGCATCGCCGAGGCACTCCCGGCCCTCCCAGCCGATCTCCTCCCACGCCGCGGCCGGCAGGGGAGCGGTCGCGATCATCGACGAGAACACGGGGATGACCTGGCGTCCCTCGAGCCCCGGCAGCTTTCCCGACACCGTGTCCGAATACCCCTCGAGGCACACGAAGATCGTCTCCCCGTGCACCGGTCCGCGATCGGTGACGACGGTGCCTGTGCTGATGTGCCCGGCCTTCGTGCCCTCGCAGATCGTCACGCCCTGGTCCCGGAGCACGCGGGCGAGCCCCTCGACGAGGAGCGCCGGATCGATGCGCGCGGTGGCCGGGACGAAGACGCTGCCGTGGGCGTTGTCGACGTTGATCCGCGCCCGCGTCTGCTCGGCGTCGAGGACTTCCATGTCGTCCGGCCCGTAGCCGTACTCGCGGTTGGCCTCGACGAGCTCGCGCACCCTGGCCATCCCGGCCTCGGACTGTGCGATGTCGATGTGCCCGCCGCGGACCTGCTGCGCGTCGATGCCCTCGGTCTCGAGCGTCTCGAGGACCTCGTCGATCGAGTCGAAGAGCGCCGACTGGAAGGCTCGGACGGACTCGATGCCCGAGACCCCTGCCGACCCGACCGGGCCGTGCGGGTCGGTGGCGACAGCGCGGTCGACCGCCTCGGCGAAGCGGGCGCGATTGCCGGGCATGAGCGTCGAGAGCCACCCGCCGTTGCGTCCCGAAGCCCCGTAGCCGACGGTGCGCGCCTCGATGACCGTGATCGCCCAGTCCGGGTGCGCCTGCCGGGCGCAATAGGCCGACCATAGCCCGGTCATGCCCCCGCCGACGATGACGAGGTCCTGCTTCGCCTGGGGCAGAGGGGAATCGATGGGCCCGGCCGGGGACTGGGCCAACCAGAACGAGGCCTCACCGTTGAGGTAGCTCACAGGACATCTCCTAGTCGCAGGGGTGCGGCGCGCTGTCTGCGACCGTACGAATCCAGTTCTATCCCATGCCCATCGGCGATGTAAATGGTTGTCCGTACGTGTATTGACATATGAAATCGCCGAGGTTGTCCCCGGAATCCGTGATCGTGTGATTACACTGTGGCCATGAGCGCAATGGAGCCGATCGACACCCGCACCTTCCCTCTCGAGCATGAGCCCATCGAGGACTGGCAGCGCCTCGACGAGGCTGCCGGGACCGCGACGACGGCCTTCGCCGAGCTCGGCACCATCGGCGGCGTCGACTACGGACTGTGGGAGATGAGCACCGGCGCGATGCGCGACATCGAAGGCGACGAGGTCTTCCTCGTCATCGCCGGCACCGGACGCATCGAGTTCGACGACCCCGCGCGCGGGCCCGTCGAGCTCTCACCCGGCAGTCTCGTCCGCCTCGAAGACGGGATGAAGACCCGCTGGTACATCGACGACGCCCCGCTGCGGAAGCTCTTCATCGCCCCGAGCGAGGACTGAGGTCACACGGCCTCGCCCGTCGACCCGGCCTCGTTGGCCCGCTCGACGACGGCGGCGATCGTGCTCGCGTCTGTGATGACGAGACGCAGCAGCACCTCGGCGATCGTATCCGGCGGGACACCGTGATCGTCGTGGGACCAGAACATCGACTCGTTCGCCACGGCATCGAAGATCTCGAGGACGGCACGGGGATGTTCGGCAGTGAAATCGCCTGACTCGATTCCGCGGCGGATGACGGTCGCAGTCGTCGCGCGCGCCACCTCGACGGCGGTCTCCCATCGGGGGAAGAGTTCCGCGGTCGCAGGAGGGAGCCGGAAGAGCCACCGAGTGTCGAGCGACATCGTCAGCTCGAGCGCCGTCTCGTCGCGGATGAGCCGGAAGAGGTCGAGCGCGGGGTCGTCTGGGGTGTGGTCGAAGCAGTCGCTGAGCAGGGGTGACATCGTCACCCGCCGGTCGATGAGCTCCTGGCCGATCGCTTCTTTGCCGGCGAAGTAGTGGAACAGGGACGGCTGCTTGATCCCCACCGCCTCGGTGATCGCCCGAGTGCTCGCGCCCTGGTATCCCAGCTCGGAGAACAGTCGGGCGGCCTCGGAGAGGATCCGCTCCTTCGTGTCGCCATTGACGTCGACACTGCGCGGCCTCGCCATCATCGCCTCCCGAAAAAATGATTCACAAACAGCCTATCGGATGATAGGTTACACATTAATCTATCGACCGATAGATTAATCCGAGCGGCGGTCGCTCCGGTTGCGACCGCCTCGGCGTCACCTCCTACGAAGGGATGCAATGTGGCACCCTCTGCGCCCACCGAGACAACCAGTCCCTCGAGCCGACGGGGCATCGGCACCCCGGGGCTCGTCTTCTTCGTCCTCGCGGCAGCCGCACCGCTGACGATCCTCGCCGGCTTCGTTCCCCTCGGCATGCTCGCCGGCGGGGATGCGATCGTCCTCGGATTCCTCTACCCCGGGCTCGTCTACCTCCTCTTCGCCGTCGGCTACACGACGATCGCCCGCCACGTCCCCGGCGGCGGCGCGTTCCTCACCTACATCGCCGCCGGTCTCGGCGCCCGCACCGGATCGGTGGCGGGCATGATCGCCTACGTCGGCTACCTCGGCGGACAGATCGGCTTCACCGCCTCGGCGTCGGTCTTCGCCTCCTTCACGATCGAGACCCTCACCGGAATCCGTCTCCATTGGCTGCCGATCGCCGTCGTCATCACCGTCCTCGTCCTCACCCTCGGACTCCGACGGGTAGGGGTGGGGGCGGCCACCGTGGCCGTGCTCCTCGTCGCCGAATGCGCGATCCTCGCCGTCTTCGCCGTCGCCGTCCTCATCCAGGGCGGGTACGAAGGGCTCATTCTTGCGGCCTTCGCTCCCGAGAAGTGGGTGAGCGCTGCGCTGCCGGGAGTCTTCGTCCTCACCTTCACCGCCTTCGTCGGCTTCGAGCAGACCACGGTCTACCGCACCGAGACGCGGGCCCCGAACCGCACGATCCCGCGAGCGACCTACCTCGCCGTCGCGATCCTGCTCGTCGGCTACACCTTCGGCGCGTGGGTGATCCTCCAGGCCGCCGGGCAGTCGCGCGTCACCGCCCTCCTCGCAGGCGACCCGTCCGAACTCGTCTTCACCCTCAATGACGAATTCGTCGGCCCCGCGGCGACAGCCGTCATGCTCATCCTCGTCGTCACGAGCTTCATCGCCGGCGTCATCGCCCTGCAGAACACGTCCGCCCGCTACCTCGTCAACCTCGCCCGCGGCGGACTGCTGCCGGGAGGACTCTCCCGGCTGGCGGTCTCGGGCAGCCCGCTGACGGCGAACTTCGTCCAAGCCGGTCTCGTCCTCATCGCGCTCGTCATCTTCGCAGCCGTCGGCGCCGACCCGTATACGCAGATCGTCACGTGGACGAACACTCCGACGATCATCGCCGTCCTCGTTCTCCAGATCCTCACCTCGATTTCGGTCGTCAGCTACTTCCGTCGCAACCGCCGCAGAGAGACTCGGTGGACGACAGCGATCGCACCCGCGCTCTCCGCCGTCCTCGTCACCGTCGCCCTCGTCCTCCTCATCGCGCAGATGGGGGCGCTCACCGGCCTCGGTCCCGCGGGCAACGCGTGCGTCATCGCCCCGCTCGTCCTCGCCGGAGCCTACGGCCTCCTCCGGGCACGGAGGGTCCACCCCGGACGGGCGACGCTGGCCACCCTCGGTGCCGAGACGACCGGCCCCGCCGATCGCCCCGACCCTCGACCCGAGAACCCGACCCCCGACCATCACCGCAGCACAGAGAGAGAAGGATGATGAACACTCGCACCGACTACGCCTGGTCGACCCCGAGAGGCCTCGTCGAACGCCCCGGAGAGTACCCGGAGACCACCGAGCTGTGGGGCTACACCGACCGCTTCGCCTACCGGCAGGGAGAGCAGGTCGACCTCCGGGTGCACACGACCGCTGAGACCTTCGACGTCGAGATCATCCGCGAGGGCGCCCGACCCGAGACCGTCTTCACGGAGACCGGGGTGCCGGGCACGCGGCAGGAGACCCCCGCCGATGCGTACGCGACCGGCTGCGGGTGGTCGAGCTGCCTGACGATCGACCTCGGTGAGGACTTCACTCCCGGCTACCACCTCGTCATCTTCCGCACCCAGGACGAGCACGGGCGGGAGATCGAGCAGGAGTCGTTCTTCATCGTCCGCCCCGACAGCCCCGCCGATGTCGACATCGTCCTCGTCCACGCCACCTCGACGATGCTCGCCTACAACGACTGGGGCGGCGGCAACCACTACCGGGGCCTGCCCGACGGCGACCGCAACGACATCCCCTCGCCGTACTCGTCGATGCACAGGCCCATCGCCCGCGGGATGCTGCGCAAACCGGTCGGGGCCCCGCGCAACGCGCACACCGATCTCAGCGTCCCGATCGGCTGGGAGCCGCGGCACCCGACGTACGAGTGGGCGTGGCAGCGCGGATACTCCCGCCACCACAACGACGCCGGGTGGGCGAACTACGAACGCCCGTTCACGATCTGGGCCGAGGAGCAGGGCTACCGCGTCGGCCACCTCACCCAGAACGAACTCCACGCCGAAGCCGACTGCCTCGACGGGGCGCCGGTCGTCGTCATCGTCGGACACGACGAGTACTGGTCGTGGGAGATGCGCGACACCCTCGACGCCTACGTCGACGGCGGCGGGCACCTCGCCCGCTTCGGCGGCAACTACGTGTGGCAGGTCCGCCTCGACCTCGACACCGGTGTGCAGACCTGCTTCAAGGACCCGAGCGCCGACCCGATCCGCGCCACCGACCCGACCCGCCTGACCACGGCCTGGGACGCCCCCGAGATCGGCCGGCCCGGCGCTGAGACGATGGGCCTGACCGGCCTCGGCGGTGCCTACATCCGCTACGGCTCGGCGGTGCCGCGCGGCAGCGGCGGATACACCGTCTACCGCGAGAACCACTGGGCACTCACCGGCACCGACCTCTACTACGGCGACGTGTTCGGCCAGGCACCGCTGTGCATCGCGGCGTTCGAAGTCGACGGCTGCGACTACACGTTCCGCCACGGACTGCCCTACGCCACCGGCGCCGACGGTGCCCCCGAGGACCTCGAGATCATCGCCATGGCGCCTGCGGTCTCCGGGGGAGAGGACCGCTGGTCCGGGCGGGTGCCGATCGGGGCACCCGCCGCCGAACTCGCCGACCTCTACGCGGGCATCTACCCCGACGGCATCCCACCCCACCACCAGGGGCCCGGCTACGGATCGTCCATGGTCGTGACCTTCACCCGCGGCGACGGTGAGGTGTTCTGCGCCGGGACGACCGACTGGCCCTACGGACTCGAAGCGAACGACCCGTTCGTCACGATCATCACCCGCAACGTCCTCGACCGCTTCATCGCGGCCGGACGAGACGGCGCTCAGGCGCCGGCGACGAACACGAAGGAGCAGCGATGAGCGCAGCGGACACCGTCCAGACGCTTACCGAGGACCCGAACCGGGCCGTCACCCCGGCGCTGAGCGACTACGACGCGCACTCGGAGGGCTGGTCGGAGACGGAGTTCCAGGTCGAGACCGGCCCGTCGACGGTGGCAGGCCGATGGGTGGGCGAACCCGGCTGGGTCGAATTCGACTCGTGGCCCTACCGGGAGTTCTGCGTCATCGTCTCCGGCAGGGTCGCCGTCGAGAGCAGCGACGGCACACAGCGCTTCGAATACGGCCCCGGAGACGCGTTCACCATCCCGCAGGGCTTCTCCGGCCGGTGGGTCACGCTCGAACCGACCCGGAAGGTCTTCATCGGCGTCACCGAGTGAGCCGGCCGGGACTCGACAGCCGCCCTTGACGCCGTCGATTATCGTGTGGGGTAGGTCGGCGCTCCGCTCTGCGGAGCGCCTCCTCCTGCCAGCTGCACCACCACCTCGGCGCCGGTGCCGGGGGCACACGAAGGAGCCGCCGATGAAGACTGCCAAGCGACTGTCCGACCTGGGCACGGAGACCGCGTTCCGTGTCGCGCAGGCGGCCGCGGACTGGAGGGCGCAGGGGAACCGGGTCTATCCGTTCCACCTCGGCGACCTCGACTTTCCGATGGCCCCGCACATCGTCGAGGCGATGAACCGGGCGATCGCGGACGGGAAGACCGGGTACTGCCCGGGTCCGGGGATCCCCGAACTGCGGGCAGCGCTCGCCGAGGACATCGGGTCGCGCCGCGGCATCGACATCGACCCCGCCGAGGTGGTCGTCACGACCGGCGGCAAGCCCGTAATCACGAAGTTCCTCCAGGCCGTCATGGACCCCGGTCAGTCCGTGCTCTACCCCAACCCCGGGTTCCCGATCTACGAATCCCAGATCGAATACCTCGGCGGCAGGGGCCTGCCCTACGGGTACGTGCCGACCGAGGACGGATTCGCCATCGATCTCGACCGGCTGCGGGACTCGATCGACGAGACGACCGTGGCGATCATCTACAACGATCTGCAGAACCCGATCTCCGCGGAATCGACGGCCGAGGAGCGGGAGGCGATCGCGCAGATCGCCCAGGAGCACGACCTCTGGGTGCTCTCCGACGAGGCGTACTTCGAGATGCGCTACGGCGGGGAGTCGACGTCGATCGCGACCCTGCCGGGCATGCGCGAGCGCACCGTCATCCTCTACACGTTTTCGAAGAAGTTCGCGATGATCGGGTCGCGGCTCGGGTGTGCGGTCGCCCCGAAGGAGATCGCCGAGGCGATCTCGACGATGAACACCAACGACGAATCGTGCACGACTCACTACGTCCAGTGGGCGGGGATCTCGGCACTCCAGGGTCCGCAGGGCGGGGTCGCGGAGATGCTCGACGTCCTCCGGGCCCGCCGGGATGCCGCATGCACGCTCATCAACGCGATCCCCGGCATGGAGGTCGCCGTCCCCGAGTCGACGTTCTACATCTTCCCCGACGCCACCGAGGCGATGGCGGCGAAGGGGATCGCGACCCTGTCCGACTTCTCCACCGAGGCCCTCCACGCCACCGGGGTCTCCTTCTGCACTCGCGAGCACTTCGGTCGCCCGCTGCCAGGCGAGGACCGGAAGTACATCCGCCTCGCCTACTCGGGCATCGGGGAGGACGACATCGTCGAGGGCCTGACGAAGCTGAGGGAGTGGGTCGAGGCGGGGTGAGGGCCGGCAGGCGGTGGCACCGGACGTCGGCTCAGGGAAGGCGGAACCGCTGTGCGTCGATGCCGTCGAGGACGGCGGACAGCGTCTCCTCCCTCGTCTGATCGCTGCTGTCGATCGCGTGGGGCTCGAGCTCGCCGAGGTGGGCGAACTGATCCCACATCGCCGTGATCGGCCCGTTGTCAGTGAGGTCGTTCGGACCGGTGCGGGCCGTCGCCCGAGCAAGAGCGACCTCCCGCCGAGGTCGGAGCAGGCAGTAGTGGATGGTCGGCGCCTCCGGTTCGCGGGCCAGCCCCCGGAAGTGATCGAGCATCCACGGACCGACGATCCCATCGACGATGACGGTGTACCCTCCCCGGGCGTAGATGCCCGCCGCCGAGGCGATGACGGTCATCACCGTCTGATTCTGTCGGTCCGATTCCGGCAGATAGGGCGGGATCGATCCCGCAGCGATGAAGTGCCAGAAGTCGTCGGTGTGCAGGTGGACGGAGAGAGCGAACTCGGCGGCCAGCGCCCGCGCCGTCGTCGACTTCCCAGCGCCGGGCGGACCGGCGAGAATGATGACATCACCGTGCATAGTCGGCAGTGTAGCGGCACCATCGTCATCCGGCTGCGCGACGCCGAGGAGGGTGCGATGTCAGGTCTGAGCGCATGAGCGCGGCCACCGAGCTCTGGGCGCTGCCGGCGACCGAGGTGCTCGCGCGCTTCCGGACCAGAGACCTCTCCCCGGTCGAGTACCTCGAAGCCCTGACCGCGCGCATCGAGGACAGGGACGACGACCTCGGCGCTCTCACGGAGGTCCTCCCGGAGGCGACCGCCTCGGCGAGGGACGCGGAACGGTTCTACACCAAGACCCGGGAGGACGAACTCGATGACATCCTCGCGATGCGTCCGCTCGCGGGCCTGCCCGTCATCGCCAAGGAGAAGCACGCGCTCGCCGGGCACACGCACACCCAGGGGCTGCTCCACAACCGCTTCGCCGTCGCCCACCGCGACGCCGCCGTCATCCGCCGCATCCGCGACGCCGGCGGCTACATCCACGCCCGGTCGACGACCCCGGAGTTCAGCTGCGCGACGATCACGCACTCGCCGATGTGGGGCGTGACCCGAAACCCGTGGAACCCGGTGCTGTCCCCGGGCGGGTCCTCCGGCGGGTCGGGTGCCGCGCTCGCCTCAGGCTTCGGGCCCCTGGCCACGGCCTCGGACATCGCCGGATCGACGAGGCTGCCCGCCGCGTTCACCGGCACCGTCGGGTTCAAAGCCCCGTACGGCCGGATTCCCGGCGAGCCCCCGCTCTCGGCCGACTGGTACCGCGGGGACGGGCCGATGGCCCGGACCGTCGCCGACACCGCGCTCCTCGCCCGGGTCATGGCCGGTGTCGATTCGACCGATCCGTCGTCGATCGACTCCCCCCATTTCCTCGCCGGATTCGACCGCACCCCCGCCGAGGTGGTCGAAAGCCTCAAGGGCAAACGCGTGGCCGTGTGCCTGCGGCTCGGGGACTTCCCCGTCGGCGACGACATCATCCGCAACACCGGAGCCGTCGCGTCGGCCCTCGCCTTCGCCGAGGCCGAGGTCGCCGAGATCGAACTGCCGTGGACGGCCGAGCGGATCTTCGAGACCGCCTTCACTCACTTCGGCACCATCCTCGCCCCCGCGATGAGGGCGGCCACCCGGGGCAACGAGGATTCCCTCGCCGACTACACGAGGCGGTTCATGGCCGACGCCGAGGCGGTCGCCGCCCGTCGGTCCCTCTACGACGGGCTCGTCATGGAGGCCGAGATCCAGGCCGAACTCGCCACCGCGATGGCCGGGTTCGACGTTCTGCTCGCCCCCACCTCGGCGGTGGCAGGACTCCTTGCGGGAGCGAGCTACCTCGACGGGATCCGGATCGGCGCCGACGGCATCGGTCGGGAGGGCACCGGGGCCGGGGCCCGGCTCGAGCACTACTGGCAGGCGCACATGACGATGCCGTTCAACATCTGCAACCGGGTGCCCATCGTCAACGTGCCCTCGGGCATGGCCGACTGCGGCATCCCCACCGGCGTCCAGATCGTCGGACATCCCTTCTCCGACCGTAGCGTCTTCGACGTCGCCGCCGCTGTCGAACTGCTCCGCCCGTGGGCAGGACTCGCACCGGGGTGACGGGCTCGCCCGATCCGGCACACGGGTCGACCGTGCACCCGGGAGGGTCCGCCGGCCTCGGCTAGGGTGAGCGGGAAGGAGACCAGCGACGCGCGAGCCGGAGAGATGCCGACGATGAGACCCCGCCACAGTCAGATGATCACAATCTCCGACGACGCACGCTCGAACGTGAGCATCCTGCCCGCCGTCGTCGTCGGGGGAGTCGTCGTCCTCGGGCTCGGCCTCACCCCGCTCGGGTCCCACGACTCCCAGCTCACGGATGCAACCCAGCGGCTCATCGAGATCTTCCTCATCGGCTGGCCCGTCTACGCACTCGTCTACCTGCTGTGGACCCATGCCGGGCTCAAGGACCTCACCGAGACCGAGCTCGTCGTCCACTCGCGGTGGGCGATCGCGCGCCGACGCCGGTGGATCTCGATCCTCTTGAGCAGCGGGGGAGCGGTGTCGTGGACGATCATCGCCGCCTCGGTCGCGATCCTCCTCAACCTCTACCTCATCACCGTCGGCGACGAGGCCCGCAGCGGCATGGCCGCGGTGCTCGGGTTGGCCAACGTCGTCGCGTCCTGGGCGGTCATGGTCTACTCGTTCGCGCTCGAGTACATGCGTCTCGACCTCCGCGAAGGCGGCAGCGCTGGGGCCCGCCAGCTCGAGTTCGACATGGGCGGGAACCGAACGTTCGGCGATTACCTGACGTTCTCCGTGCTCTCCTCGACGATGACCGCGGCCCTGCCCGGCAAGGCGATCACCCGGGCCGGCTGGACGCTCGTGCGCACGAACGTCATCGTCGCCTTCGCCTTCAACTCCATCGTCGTCGCCACCCTCGTCTCGATGATCCTCTCCTCCGTGACGATGTGAGCGGGGCCTCGCCGTGGGCGTCGGGCGGACGGACTCGGGGCGGTTTCCGGTGGCCTTCCCGCCGCTCTCGAGAATCGGCAGGTCAGCCTGCTGACCAGCGCAAAGAGGCTGGTGGCGGGTGGCTGTCGACCCCTCGACACCGTTTCTTAACGGGCGTACGCTCAACGTGGGTGCCGATGGTTCGATCACTGATCTCTCTGTGATCGTCGTTCCTTCGCAGTGATCGCTCTCCGGTGTCCGGGGCCAGTCGGGACTGTGCCGCTGGTCGACACCACTTCATGGGATTGCAAAGGAGCAGCTATGCGCGCATCAGTGTCCGAACAGGTCGGATCGCCCTTCACGACGAAGGAGATCTCGATCGCCGACCCCCTCGACCGCGAAGTCCTCATCGACGTCCGAGCCTCAGGGCTCTGCCACTCCGACCTCCACATCGTCGAAAGCGGCTACGGTTTCGGCTTTCCGGGAGTCTTCGGCCATGAGATCGCCGGCGTCGTCACAGCCGTCGGCCCGGAGGTGAGCACCATCGCCGTCGGCGACCATGTCGTCGGCTGTCTCATCCAGTTCTGCGGCGCCTGCACCACCTGCCTGTCCGGTCGCACCTACGAATGCCCGAACCCGCAGGCGACGCTGCGCGGCCCTGACGCCCCTCCCCGGCTGAGCGCCGAGGACGGAACGCCGCTGGCGCAGGGATGGGCACTCGGCGGATTCGCCGAGCAGGCCCTCGTCCACGAGAACCAGCTCGCGGTCGTCCGTGCCGACATCCCCTTCCCGCAGGCGGCTATCCTCGGCTGCGCGGTCGTCACCGGGGCCGGATCGGCGATCAACACCGCCGGGGTGCGAGTGGGTGACTCCGTCGCCGTCATCGGCACCGGCGGAGTCGGACTCAACGTCATCTCCGGAGCCCTGCTCGCCGGAGCGAGCACGGTCATCGCCATCGACATCATCGACGACAAACTCGAGGTGGCGAAACGCTTCGGCGCCACCGATGTCATCAATTCCGCGAGCGTCGACGCCGTCGCAGCCGTCCGGGAGATCACCGGGGGCGGCGTCGACCACGCCTTCGAGGTCATCGGCCTGCCGGCGACCCAGGAGCAGGCGATCGCCCTGCGCAAGGTCGGCGGGCACGCCTATCTCATCGGGATCGCGAAGCCCGATGCCACCGTCACCCTCGACACCTCACTCGCGGCGCTCGTCTCCCACGCCAGCGTCCAGGGAGTCTCGATGGGCTCGACCAACCTCAAACGCGACATCCCCATGTACGCCGACCTCTACATGCAGGGCCGACTCAACCTCGACGATCTCATCAGCCAGGAGATCTCCATCGACGAGGTCGACGAGGCCTACGCGAAGCTCAAGAGCGGCGAGGTCATCCGCTCGATCATCACCCGGTTCTGAGCGACCCCGCTCCGCTGGGCCCGGATCACGTGCTGTCCGAAATTTCGGACAGAACTTGATCCGGGCCACTTCCGCTCCGGCTCCCAACGGACACAATGGTGTGTGTAGACAGAGACGATTCCACGGCAGGCGACACATCGACCGGCCATGGACGGGCAGCAGGCCGCCTTCCACTCAGTCGGACAGGCCGAACCGCTCAGATCGCACACAGCAACGGCCCCACCTGCGACATCACGACGCAGGAGGGGACGGAACGAAAGGGAGCCACATGACCGCCACGACCGAGAACAGCGGGGCGACCACCTCGGCGACGAAGCCGACCTTCACCCAGCACGACCCCAGCCGGGTCATCCGCGCCGACCGCGGCACCGAGATCACCGCGAAGAACTGGCAGACCGAGGCCGCGAAGCGGATGCTCATGAACAACCTCGACCCCGAGGTCGCCGAACGCCCCGAGGACCTCGTCGTCTACGGCGGCACCGGCCGGGCAGCCCGCTCGTGGGAGGCCTACGACGCGATCGTGCGCACCCTCGACGACCTCGAGGACGACGAGACCCTCCTCATCCAGTCCGGCAAGCCCGTGGGAGTGCTGCGCACCAACGAATGGGCACCGCGCGTCCTCATCGCCAACTCCAACCTCGTCGGCGACTGGGCGAACTGGGAGCACTTCCGCGCACTCGAAGCCGAAGGCCTGATGATGTACGGCCAGATGACCGCCGGCTCGTGGATCTACATCGCCACCCAGGGCATCCTCCAGGGCACCTACGAGACCTTCGCCGCGATCGCCCGCAAGCGCTTCGACGGGACGCTCGCAGGAACCCTGACGATCACCGCCGGCTGCGGCGGCATGGGCGGCGCCCAGCCGCTCGCGGTCACCCTCAACGGCGGCGCCTGCCTCATCATCGACGTCGACAAGACCCGCCTCGACCGCAGGCAGGCCAAGCGCTACCTCGACGAGGTCGAGACCGACCTCGACACCGCACTGGCCAAGGTCATCGAGGCGAAGAGGAACAAGCAGGCGCTCTCGGTCGGACTCGTCGGCAACGCCGCCGAGATCCTCCCGCTCATCCTCGACCGCGATGAGGCCGCCGAGGTCGACATCGTCACCGACCAGACCTCCGCCCACGACCCGCTCTCCTACCTCCCGCTCGGCGTCAGCCTCGAGGACTGGCAGTCCGAGGCCGAACAGGACGCCGAGAAGTTCACGCTCCGCGCCGAGGAGGCCATGGCCAAGCACGTGCGTGCCATGGTCGAGTTCCAGGACCGCGGTGCCGAGGTCTTCGACTACGGCAACTCGATCCGCGATGAGGCCCGCAAGGCCGGCTACGACCGGGCCTTCGAGTTTCCCGGGTTCGTCCCCGCCTACATCCGCCCCCTCTTCTGCGAGGGCCTGGGGCCGTTCCGCTGGGTCGCGCTCTCCGGCGATCCGAAGGACATCGAGGTCACCGACGCCGCCCTCAAGGAGCTCTTCCCCGAGAACGAGTCCCTCCACCGCTGGCTCGACGCCGCCCACGAGTACGTCGAGTTCGAGGGCCTGCCCGCCCGCATCTGCTGGCTCGGCTACAAGGAGCGCCACCAGGCGGGACTGCTGTTCAACCAGCTCGTCGCCGAGGGCAAGGTCTCCGCACCGATCGTCATCGGTCGCGACCACCTCGACTCCGGCTCGGTGGCCAGCCCCTACCGCGAGACCGAGGCGATGCTCGACGGCACCGACGCCGTGGCCGACTGGCCGCTGCTCAACGCCCTGGTCAACACCTCCTCGGGTGCGACCTGGGTCTCGATCCACCACGGCGGCGGCGTCGGCATCGGCCGCTCCATCCACGCCGGTCAGGTGTCCGTGGCCGACGGCACCGAGCTCGCGGCGAAGAAGCTCGCCCGCCTGCTCACCAACGACCCGGGCATGGGCGTCATCCGCCACGTCGACGCCGGCTACGAACGGGCCGTCGAGGTCGCCGAGGAGCGCGGCATGCGCATCCCGATGATCCCCGAACTCGACGTCCGCGACGAGGAATCCGCCGCCCAGTGACCCGTCGATCCCATCGCCCCGCCGGCCGTGCCGTCCCTCGGACGACCGGCCTGCGAGGCGGTGGGACTCCGGCGTTCCCGACCCGAAAGGCCCTGCGATGAAGCTCATCACCGGCATCAGCGAACTCGTCACCAACTCGGATCCGACCGAGCTCATGGCCCGCCCCAGCCTCGGCGCGGGCGATCTCCACACCCTCACCGACGCGGCGCTCATCATCGACGACGGGAAGGTGGCCTGGTCGGGTCCCGCCGCCGAGGCGGACGCCGCCCTGAACTCGCTCACGCTCGCTGCCCCCGACGCCCCCGTCGAGACGATCGACCTCGGTGGGAAGGCCGTCATCCCCGGCTTCGTCGACAGCCACAACCACCTCGTCTTCGCCGGTGACCGCTCCGCGGAGTTCGCCGCGCGCATGGCCGGTGAGAAGTACTCGGCCGGGGGGATCGCGACGACGGTCGCCGCGACCCGCGCCGCCACCGACGAGGAGCTTGAAGCCAACCTCGTCCACCTCGTGGACCAGGCCACCCGGCAGGGAACGACGACGTTCGAGATCAAGTCCGGCTACGGACTCACACGCGACGACGAGATCCGGGCGCTCGAGATCATCGGCCGGCACACGCCGGAGTCGACGCTCATCGCCGCCCACGTCGTGCCCCCGGAGTACAAGGCTGACCCGGAGGCCTACGTCGCCCTCGTCATCGACGAGATCATCCCCGCCGCCGTCGGCAAGGCGAAGTGGATCGACGTCTTCTGCGAAGAGGGTGCCTTCGACGAGGACCAGACCCGGCGCATCATCGAGGCCGGCAAGGCCGTGGGGATGAAGGCCCGCCTCCACGCGAACCAGCTCACCCAGGGTGGGGCGCTGCGTCTCGGCGCCGCGCTCGGCTGCACCTCCGTCGACCACGCGACCTTCGCCTCCGATGAGGACCTCGCCGTCCTCGCCGAGGCGGGCACCGTCGTCACCCTGCTGCCCGGCGTCGAGTTCTCCACCCGCCAGCCCTACCCGGACGCCCGCCGCTACCTCGCCGCCGGGGTGCGCCTGGCCATCGCCTCGGACTGCAATCCCGGCTCGTGCTTCACCAACAGCCTGCCCTTCTGCATCGCCGTGGCCGTGCGGGACATGCACTTCACCGTCGACCAGGCCGTGTGGGCGGCGACCGCCGGCGGTGCCCACGCTCTCGATCGCAGCGACGTCGGCCACCTCGGCGCCGGAGCGCGGGCCGACCTCGTCGTCCTCGACGCCCCGAGCTACCGACACCTCGCCTACCGGCCCGGTGTCCAGCTCGTCGACCGCGTCTTCGCAGGCGGCGAGCTCGTCGCCGACAACCGGCCCCAGCACTGAGCCCGTTTCGAAGGAGAATCATGGACACCCCGACAGAGGCACAGACTTCGACGAAACGGCCCGGCACCTGGCGGTTCTTCGCCTACAGTGCGATCGGGATCGTCATGTTCTTCGTGCCCGTGACGATCGCCGGCACCTCGACGATCCCGCTCGACCACATCGTCACCGCGATCCGCACCTTCGCCGGACCCGTCGTGCCGTTCATCGTGCTCGCGCTCATCCTCCTCGGCGCCGTCCGCCCCTTCGTCACGGGAACATGGAAGTCCTCGGTGACGAAGGGGATCTTCGCCGTCCTCGGCGTCGTCGGACTCGTCGTCGCGATCCTCATCCTCACCGCCCCGCCGGCCTGGCTCGCCGCTGAGGACATCGGGCCCTTCCTCTGGGACAAGCTCGTCATCCCCGTCGGCCTCATCGTCCCCGTCGGTGCGATCTTCCTGGCCCTCCTCGTCGGGTACGGGCTCATGGAGTTCATCGGCGTCCTCGTCCAGCCGATCATGCGCCCGGTGTTCAAGACTCCGGGCCGTTCGGCCATCGACGCGGTCGCCTCGTTCGTCGGCAGCTACTCGCTCGGTCTGCTCATCACCAACCGCGTGTACAAGGAGGGCAAGTACACCGCACGAGAAGCTGCGATCATCGCCACCGGGTTCTCCACGGTCTCGGCGACGTTCATGATCGTCGTCGCGAAGACGCTCGACCTCATGGACCACTGGCTGCTCTACTTCTTCTTCACCCTCGTCGTCACGTTCGTCGTCACCGCGATCACCGTCCACCTCCCGCCGCTGCGGCGGATCCCGGACACGTACTACCCGGGGGCGACCCCGCAGCCCGAGGAGAAGGTGACCAAGCACCGCTTCCGCATCGCGTGGCGGGAGGCGAAGGCGACACTGGCGGAGACCCCGAGCCTGGGCCGGAACCTCTGGATCAACTTCCGTGACGGCCTGCTCATGGCATCGTCGATCCTGCCCTCGATCCTCTCCGTCGGCCTCATCGGCCTGCTGCTGGCGAAGTACACCCCGATCTTCGACTGGCTCGGATGGATCTTCGTGCCCTTCACGTGGGTGACTCAGCTCTCCGACCCGATCCTCGCCGGCAAGGCCTCCGCTCTCGGGCTCGTCGAGATGTTCCTGCCCGCCACCCAGGTCGCCGGCTCCGACGACCTCGTGCTGCGCTTCGTCATCGCCGTCGTCTCCGTGGCCGGCATCATCTTCTTCTCCGCCATGGTGCCCTCGATCCTCGCCACCGAGATCCCGATCTCCGTCGGCGCGCTCGTCATCATCTGGTTCGAACGCGTCGTCCTCACGATCCTCATCTCCGCCCCGCTCGCCCACCTGCTCCTGTAACGTCCGGGCCCGCAGCGCCTACACTGCTCTGCGGGCCCGACCCCGACCAGTTCGACCAACCCGACCAACGCGACCACCCCGGCAGGACCGACCGGTCCGACCGACACAGAAGAAAGGCTCCCGATGCCCGCTGTCATCGATCTCGATCCCGACACCCTCACCTTCGCCGAGGTGGTCGACGTGGCCCGTGGCGACGCGAAGGTGTCGCTGAGCGAGAGGACCCTGGCCCGGGTCGCGAAGTACCGCGAGGCCGTCGACGCGCTCGCCGCCGCCCCGAAGCCCGTCTACGGTGTCTCGACCGGGTTCGGAGCCCTCGCCCAGCGCCACATCCCCGCCGAACTGCGCACGCAGCTGCAGAAGTCCCTCATCCGCTCGCATGCCGCGGGCGTCGGCGAACCCGTCGAACGCGAGGTCGTGCGCGCCCTCATGCTTCTGCGCGCCCGGACGCTCGCCACCGGGCGCGCCGGTGTCCGCGCCGAGGTGCTCCAGACCTACGTCGACATGCTCAACGCCGGCATCACCCCCGTCGTCCACGAGTACGGCTCGCTCGGCTGCTCGGGCGACCTCGCGCCCCTGTCCGCGTGCGCGCTCGTCGTCATGGGCGAAGGCGTCGCGGAGGGCCCCGACGGTGTCGCCGGTCCCGCCGATGAGATCCTCGCCGCTGCGGGCATCACCCCGGTCACGCTCGCCGAGAAGGAGGGCCTCGCCCTCGTCAACGGCACCGACGGGATGCTCGGCATGCTCATCATGGCCCTGACCGACCTCGAGAGCCTGCTCACCGCCGTCGACATCTCTGCGGCGATGAGCATCGAAGGACTCTTCGGCACCGACGCGGTCTTCGCCCCGGAGCTCCACTACGCGCTGCGCCCGCACGACGGTCAGGCCGCCTCGGCGGCGAACATGCTCGCCGCCCTCAAGGACTCGGGCATCACCGCCAGCCACCGCGACTCGACGCACCTCATCCAGGACGCCTACTCGATGCGCTGCGCCCCGCAGGTCAACGGCGCCGCCCGTGACGCGCTCGCCTTCGCCACGCAGGTCGCCGAACGCGAACTGCGGGCGGCGATCGACAACCCCGTCGTGCTCACCAACGGGATGGTGTCCTCGAACGGCAACTTCCACGGCGCCCCGCTCGCTCACGCCCTCGACTTCCTCGCGATCGTCGCCGCCGACGTCGCATCGATGGCCGAGCGTCGCACCGACCGGATGATGGACGTCGCCCGCAACCAGGACCTCACCCCCTTCCTCGCCGACGACGCCGGCGTCGACTCGGGTCTGATGATCGCCCACTACACGCAGGCGGCCATGGTCTCCGAGGCCAAGCGCAACGCGACCCCCGCCTCGGTCGACTCGATCCCGTCCTCGGCGATGCAGGAGGACCACGTGTCGATGGGCTGGTCGGCCGCCCGCAAACTGCGCAAGGTCGTCGACAACCTCGCCAGCGTCATCGGCATCGAGCTCTACGCCGCCTCCCGCGCCTGCGACATGCGCGAGGCCGAGCCGGCACCGGTGACCGGAGCAGTGATCGCCGCGATCCGTGAGACCGTGCCCGGTCCCGGACCCGACCGCTTCCTCTCCCCGGAGCTCGCTGAGACGATCGCCAAGGTCAAGGACGGATCCCTCGTCGCCGCCGCCGAGGCGGTCACCCCGCTCACGCACACCGTCACCGCAGCCGCCGGCACCTGGCAGCCTGCTGGCGGCGGTCCGGCCGTCGACGACCCCGACTTCACGGCGCTCGGCAACCTCGAGGCCGCCGCCGAGGCCTCGGGCACGGCCGCCGCGACGACCGAGTACCACCCGGACGAGGCCGGCAGCGCGGGCGAGACCGCAGGAGAGGGCCGCTGAGATGAGCGACGTCGTCTCCCTGCTCGGGCAGATCGAGGACACCGGACGTGACCCGCGAGGGCCGGGCTACCAGCGGCCGGGCTTCTCGACGACGGAACGCGATCTGCGCGACTGGTTCCTCGCCGAGGCGAACCGGCGCGGACTCGACACCGAGATCGACGCCAACGGCATCACGTGGGCATGGGCGCACACGCCCAACGCGACGACCGGCGACGACCCGGCGGCGGGAGGCGACTCGACGGCGGGGCGGACGAATGCCGTCGTCACCGGATCCCACCTCGACTCCGTTCCCGGCGGCGGTGCCTTCGACGGCCCCCTCGGGGTCGCCTCGGCGCTCGCGGCCTTCGACGACCTCCGGGACTCGGGCGTTCTCGAGCGCGCCACCCGGCCGCTCGCGCTCGCCGTCTTCCCCGAGGAGGAGGGTTCGCGCTTCGGTGTCGCCTGCCTGGGGTCGCGGCTCATCACCGGGGCGATCGACGCCGACCGCGCGCTCGGGCTCACCGACGCGAACGGGGACACGTTCGCCGACGTCGCCCGCGGCTACGGGCTCGACCCTGAGCGCATCGGCACCGACCCCGCTCGCCTGCAGAGCATCGGCTCGTTCATCGAACTCCACGTCGAGCAGGGCATCGGGCTGGCGGGCACTGATCAGGCTGTGGCCATCGGCTCCTCCATCATCGGACACGGACGCTGGCATCTCGCGTTCGCCGGTCAGGGCAATCACGCGGGAACGACTCCGATGAGCCACCGCGCCGATCCGGTGGTGGCCGCATCGCGAGTGATCGGCGATATCCCGACCCTAGCGGCCGCCACTGACGCGAAGGCCGTCGCCACCGTCGGGCGCACCCTCATCCACCCGGGCGGGACGAACGTCATCGCCTCGGCCATGAGCTTCTGGCTCGACATCCGGCACGAGTCCGATGCCGTCGTCGAGCAGGTCCTTGCTGCGATCACCGCCCGTGCCCAGGAGCATGCCGCCGACACCGGGGTGAGCGTCACCGTCTCCCAGGAGTCGTATTCGCCGACGACGCGCTTCACCGCCGAGCTCAACGACCGTCTGCGCGCGGTGCTGCCGGAATCGCCGATGCTGCCCTCGGGTGCCGGTCATGACGCGGGGATCCTCGCTGCCCATGTGCCCTCGGCGATGCTCTACGTCCGCAACCCCACCGGCGTCTCCCATGCGCCGGAGGAGGCCTGCGAGGACGACGATGCGCGCGCCGGAGTCTCCGCGCTCGTCGCCGTGCTCGAGAGCGAGCTCGTCGGACCACAGGCGACAGGAGGCACGCGATGACCCGCTTCTGGTGCGAATCCGCATGGCTCGACGGGGCGGTCACCAGCGGCGTCCTCCTCACCGCCGATGAGACCGGCACGCTCACCTCGGTCGACACAGGGGTCGCGGAGGCGCCCGCCGATGCCGAGGTCATTCGCGGTCTCACCCTGCCCGGAGGGGTCAACGCCCACTCGCACGCTTTCCATCGCATCCTGCGCGGACGCACCCACGGCGACGGCGGCACCTTCTGGACGTGGCGCGAGGTCATGTATTCCGTGGCCGGGCGCCTGAGCCCGGAGAGCTACGAGACCGTCGCCCGCGCCGTCTTCGCGGAGATGCTCGCCGGCGGCTACACCTCGGTGGGTGAATTCCACTACGTCCACCATGCCCCGGACGGGACCCCCTACCCTGAGGCCCACGCGATGGAGCGGGCGCTGGCACGGGCGGCCGCCTCGGCGGGGATCCGGATCCGCCTCCTCGACACGTGCTACCTCACCGGCGGCATCGGCACCGAACTCTCCGACGAGCAGGCCCGCTTCGGCGACGGCACGATCGAGGACTACCTCGACCGGCACGCCCGCCTCGCATCGGACTTCGCGGCGGAGTTCCCCGTCGACGCCGCGGGCAACAGCTTCGTCACCGTCGGGGCCGCGATCCACTCGGTGCGGGCGGTGCCCGCCTCCGACCTGCCGCGGTTCGCCGAGATCACCGGACCCCTCCACGTCCACCTCTCGGAGCAACCGGCGGAGAACGAGGCCTCGATCGCCGCCTACGGGACGACGCCGACCCAGGTGCTCGCCCGGGCCGGAGTCGTCACGGAGCGGCTCTCCCCGGTCCATGCCACACACCTGACCGATGCGGACATCGCGACGCTCGGGGAGGGTGCGACGACGATCGTCATGTGCCCGTGCACGGAGGCCGACCTCGCCGACGGCATCGGTCCGGCCCGCGAACTCGCCGAGGCGGGAGCGACGATCGCCCTCGGCTCCGACCAGCACGTCGTCCTCGATGCGCTGCGCGAGACCCAGGGGCTCGAGGCCGGTGAGCGTCTGCGCAGCGGTGAGCGCGGTCGCTTCTCCCCGGCCGAGCTCATCGACGCGCTCACCCTCGGCGGTGCACGCAGCCTCGATCTGCCCGTCGGCGAGCTCACGGTCGGGAAGGCGTGTGACTTCATCGCCGTGCGCACCGACAGCATGCGCACCTTCGGCTCGCTCGGCGAGCAGGTCGTGCTCAGTGCGACCGCAACCGACATCCACATGACCGTGAGCGGGGGAGTCGTGCGCGTCCGCGACGGCGTCCACACCGCGCTCGGGCCGATTCCCGGGCTCTACGCCGAGGCGTTCGCCGCCTTGGGCATGGCCCCGGGGACCCCGGCGTCCGCCCTGTCCGCAGCCGACGCCTCGGCGGCGAGCTGAGGTATGGCGGAGGTCCCTGCATTGCGACGGTCGGTGGCGATCCTCAGGCACTTGGCCTCATCGAACCGCGCGATCTCCGCGGGCGCGCTCGTCCGTGCCCTCGAGATCCCGCGCTCGAGCGTCTACGAGCTCCTCTCCGTGCTCGAGGAGCTCGGGCTCGTCGTGCGCACCGAACCGGGGTATGTGCTTGGTCCCGGAGTCCACGAGCTCGGCAGCTCGTACCTGCGGACCAACCCGCTGCAGCGCCTCGCGCAGCCGGTCGTCCGCCAGCTCGCCGAGGACACCTCGGCGACCGCGCAGCTGGCGATCATCCGCGGATGGGAGACCGTCTACGTCCTCAAGGAGCAGTCGCTGCGGTCCGTCGCCGTCGTCACCGCGACCGGCGTGCGGATGCCGAGCTACCTCACGGCGACCGGGCGGGCGATCCTCGCGCAGCTGCCGAAGTCCGAGGTGCTCGCGATGTTCCAGTCCGAGTCGTCGTTCGTCACCCGCACCGGGGTCGGGCCGGGTTCGTTCAGACAGCTGAGCGCTCTGCTCGCCCAGACCAGGCGGGCCGGGTGGGCGATCGAGCACGGTGAGGTGACGCCGGGGATCTCGACGCTCGCCGCTCCGGTCTACGACGTCCTCTCCCGTCCGATCGCCGCGATCGGGCTCTCCGTCGCCGACCCTGCGGTCGGTGCTCAGGCCGGCACCGAGGCGGGGGCCGGCACCGAGGCGGGAGCCGGTGCGAGCGCTGACAGTGCAGACCGGGCCGGCGCCGGGTCCGATGACGCTTCGGTGACCTCGGGCGCCGGTGAGGTGTCCGAGGACCTCGTCGAGCGTGTGCTCGCCGCAGCCGCCGAGGTGACCGCGAAGCTGCGGTGAGCGCTCGGTCGGGTCTCAGGGCTGTTCGGATCCTTGGCTGCGATCGGCGGTGACGCTGAGCGAGACGTGGCCGAGCGCCCGCAGCGCCCGGATGAGCTGGTCGAAGGCGATGCTCCCGGCCACGGCGCGCATGACCTTGACGTCCTCCGAGGGCTCGTCCCCGTCCTCGGTTCTCTGCAGGGAGCCCTTCTGCAGGGAGCCTCTGTGCAGAGACGCGACGTCCCCGCGGGAGATCTCCGCCATCGGCACCGCGTAGCGCATGACGGTGTCGATCCCATCGGGCATCTCCCACGCCGCCAGAGTGTGCAGCACCTCGTCGAGAGCCCGGCGCGGGATCGACCCGATGTCCGGCCAGCCCATCCGCTCGAGCAGTGCGGCGACAGTGGGGTGCTCAGGACGGTCGCCGGCGGCCGGGCCTCCGGCCGCCAGGTCGCCCAGGGCGATCGCCTGCGCCTCCTCGAGCGCCCGGATGAGGGGCACCGACGGATCATCGAGGAGCGCGGTGAGCCTGCGGATCGCGGGAATCGGGGCATCGGCGACCTCCCGCAGCACCTGGATGAGAGCGAGCCTCTCGAGATGTCGGGTGCCGTAGTTCTGACGAGTCGCGGTGATCCGCTCGCCGGGCGGCAGCAGTCCCTCGCGGCGGTAGTACTTGATCGTCGCCGCCGAACATCCGCTGGCGACGGCCAACTCACTGAGCAGCATGGTCCCCTCCCCGCTTGGATAGTCCTCCCACCGGCGACTATCCTGATGGCGCCGGCGTAGATAGTGAAACTATCCTACAGGCATGGACACGCTCACTCCGGTCATCGCCATCCATGCCATCGCAGCCCTCTACGTCCTTCTGCTCGGTCCTGTGCAGATCTTCCGCCGCCGGCGCGACACGGCCCACCGGATCCTCGGCGCCGGCTGGGTGACCGCCATCGTCACCGTGTGCGTCTCGAGCTTCTGGATCATGCCCAACGGATTCACCTGGCTCCACGGACTCTCGATCTGGACGCTCGTCTGCGTTGCCGCGGCGATCACCGCGATTCGCCTGGGCTCGGTCCGCGTCCACCGCCACTTCATGATCGGCGCCTACATCGGCACCCTGATCGCCTTCGTCTTCGCCTCGATCATTCCCGCTCGCCTCATCCCGCAGATGCTGCGCAGCGAGCCCCTCGTCGTCATCGTCACGGTGCTCGCGGTCGCCGCGACGGTCACGGTGTTCGTCCGGGTGGTGACGGTGAGGGCCAAGGCCCCCGAGCCGGTCCCCGAGGACGCGGTGACGTGAACCCGGCACCCGCCTCGGCGGGGTCGATTCGCACCCCGTGCCGATGTCCGGTGGTTACACTGTGCCCACCTCAAGCGGAGGTCGACCGGATCTTCGTGCCAGACACAGGAGCAGCCATGGCATCCCCACACCCGACCATGTTCGGCGGAGACGCCGCCCGCGCGCGGGAGATCCTCGAAGTCCTCGCCCGGTACGGCATCGCCGAACAGTCCGCCCGCAAGCTCGCCGCCGCCGACGGGGACACCAGCCTGGCGACGAAGCTCGCCGACCCCGACCTCGTCGAACTCGACGCAGGAGCGCGTCTGACCGCGGCGTTCACCGAACTCGGGACGACGTGGATCAAACTCGGCCAGTCCCTGAGCATGCGCGCCGACCTCGTGGGCACGGACATCGCCGAGGCGCTCGCCGGGCTGCAGGCCGAAGTGCCCGCCGATCCACCGGGAAAGGCTCGGGAACGCGTCGAAGCCGACCTCGGGGCGCCCGTGACCGAACTCTTCGCCTCCTTCGACGACGAACCCTTCGCCTCCGGATCGGTGGCTCAGGCCCACCACGCCGTGCTCAAGGACGGAACGCCGGCCGTGGTCAAGGTCCTCCACTTCGGCGCCGAGGAGAAGGTGCGCGGGGATCTCGACCTCATGCGCAAGGTCGCCCGCTTCGCCGAATCCGCCGATCCCGACCTCGCCCGCTTCCACCCTGTGAAGGCCGTCGAACAGTTCGCCGAGATGATGACCCAGGCCGTCGACCTGCGCAACGAACTCGGTGCGATGCAGCGCTTCACCCAGGAACTCAGCGAATTCGACTGGCTGCTCGTGCCCAAGCCGTTCCCGGAGCTCAGCGCCGCGGGAGTGCTCACGATGGAGCAGATGGCAGGGTCGTCGTTGCGCACGGCAGCCGACGTCACCGCGAGCGGGTGGACCGTCAACGACCTCACCCAGCATGTGACCAATGCGTGGATGACGATGATCTTCGACCATGGTCTCTACCACGCCGATCCGCACCCGGGGAACTTCCTCGTCTCCGACTCCGAGCACGTCGTCCTCCTCGACTACGGGGACGTCGGCTACCTCGCCGGACCCCGCCGCAACGACGTCATCCGGCTGCTCACCGCGGTCGTCGGACGCGACGTCTCCGGGCTCACCGACGTCATCATCGTCGTGTGCAAAGCGCCGGCCTCGACGGACGTCAAAGACCTCGAGATGGCCATCGACAAGTGGATGGCGCAGTACCTGCCCGAGGACACGGCGTCTGCCGACATCGATCTCAGTGCGGCGATGAACGCGTGCATGCAGCTCCTCCACGAGAAGGAGCTCAGCTTCCCCAGCGACCTCGCGATGCTCGTGCGCGTCATGTCGAGGCTCGAAGGCTTCGGCATCCAGATCGGCAGCACCGTGACGATGGAGGAGTACCTCGGGCCGTATCTGCGTGAGCATGCGAAGAAGGAGAACTCTCCGCAGAAGCTCTTCGAGCGCTTCGTCCGGTCGACGTCGAACTGGACGCGGATGGCGAACAACCTGCCCCGCGACCTCGAGATCCTCGTCCAGCAGTTGCGCAACGGCGACACCCGGTTCGAGATCAACCTCCGCGACCCCGACGAACTCACCGACAAGCTCGTCGATGGGCTCATGGCCTCATCGTCGCTGCTCGCGGCCTCCCAGCTGCTCGCGAACCGGACGGGTCCGACGATCAAAGGAGTCTCGATCGCCGGTCTCGCCGCGGCAGGTCTGGCCGCCGTGACCTGGCGGAACCTCTCCGTGCGCCGCACCAGTCACGTCACTGTCACCGAGGAGGTGCTCAAGCTCGCCAAACGCGCGCGGTGAGCGGGCGGCGGCCGTTGGCGTAGTCGGGTGCTGGGCTCACAGGTATGGCGCGGTGATGAGCTCGAGGTAGTGGCCAGCCGGGTCGAGGAAGTAGACGCCGCGTCCCCCGTGCTCGGTGTTCGTCTCGCCCGGCCGGGTGCGCTGCGGGTCGGCCCAGTGGTCGAGGCCGCGGTCCCGCAGGAGGCCGAGTGCCCGATCGAACTGCTCATCGGTGCAGAGGAAGGCCATGTGCACCGGGGAGACTTCGTAAGGCGGTGGGGGAGAGGCGAACTGGAGCATGACCCCGCCGGAGAGCATGACGTTGGCGAAGACACCCCATGACCGGGTGTGCTCGGCCTCGAGGATGTCGACATAGAACTGCGCCGATTCCTGCGGGTCCGCGGCGGCGACGATGGTGTGGTTGAAGGTTGCTGACATGAATGGTCCTTTCGAATTGGGCATGACGATCTGAGGTCGTGGTCTCGAAAGGAGGGGCGCGCTCGCGCCCCGGGCGGCTCACGTACGGACCGGGTCACCGATCCGTGAGCGGCGCTGGGCCAATCCGGTCATCGCGATCCAGTGTACGCACCGAACCTGCGAGGTCGTAGACTCGTCCCATGCGCACAACCCGACTCAACTGGTGGTGGCTGCTCGACGACGCAGCCGACTGACGCATACCCGCGGGCTGCATGGCAGCCCGCTGACGAGGTGGGATCTCTCCGTGCGACCCGTGCACACCAGACCGCACACGCACCCCACGGAGAACAGACATGGATTCCCTTTCCGCCACCCTCGATCGCATGCCGCAGCTGCGCACCGACATCGATGCCCATCCCGAACGCTACCGGATGCTCACCGGCGAACGCCCCACCGGCCGGCTCCACCTCGGCCATCTCTTCGGCTCCATCCTCGAACGGGTCGCCCTGCAGAACCAGGGGATCGAGACCTTCATCGTCCTCGCCGACTATCAGGTCATCACCGATCGGGCCACCTCGGCGAACGTCGCCGACAACGTCCACGAGGCGAACCTCGACTACGTCGCCGCCGGGATCGACCCTGAGCGGACGACGATCTTCACGCATTCGGCGGTCTCCGCGCTCAATCAGCTCATGCTGCCGTTCCTCAGCCTCGTCAGCGACAGCGAACTGCGGCGCAACCCGACGGTCAAGGCCGAGCTCGCCGCCTCCGATCGCCCGCTCAGCGGACTCCTGCTCACCTACCCCGTGCACCAGGCGGCGGACATCCTCTTCTGCCGGGGCAATCTCGTCCCGGTCGGCAAGGACAATCTGCCTCATGTCGAGATCACCCGGACGATCGCCCGGCGGTTCAACGAACGCTACGACCGTGTCTTCGCCGAACCCGAGGCGATGCTCACGACGACCCCGGAACTGCCCGGACTCGACGGACGGAAGATGTCGAAGAGCTACGGCAACGCCATCGCCCTGGGGATGAGCGCGGACGAGACGGCGCAGGTCATCCGCAGGGCGGCGACGGACTCCGACCGGCGGATCACCTTCGACCCGGACAGCCGCCCCGGGGTCTCCGCCCTGCTCACCACCGCGGCGGTGTGCGCCGGGCGGACACCGGAGGCCATTGCCGAGGAGATCGGGGACTCCGGGGCGGGAGCCCTGAAGAAGGCCGCCACCGAGGCGGTCAACGAGTTCCTCGCCGACCACCGGACCCGACGGCGCGAGCTCGAACGCAATCCGTCCGCGGTCCGTGAGATCCTCTCAGCGGGCAACGCCCGGGCGAACGTCATCGCCGAGGAGACGCTCGCCGAGGTGCGCACGGCGATGGGCATGGACTACGGGCGCTGATCGGGCGGGAGCGTCACGGGGGCCGGTCAGCCGGCACTCCGCCACACGTGCGCCCGCTACTTGTCCTTGTCGATGAGGTCGAGCAGCTCCTTCGCCGCCTTCTCAATCTCCGTGTGCTTGTACTCGCCGGCCCGGGATTCCGCGGCGATGACGCCGGCGCGGTGGACCTCGACGAAGTCGCCGTAGGGGAACGAATACGCCTTCTTCGTCCGCGGATCCGCCTCCTCGTCGATGCCGAGATGCCATTTCGCGTACGCGTCCCAGCCGTTGTTGGCGATGAAGACGTCTTCGCCTTCGGCCGTCGGCTTCTCCGCCGACCAGTCGCCGAGGTCGTTGCTGTCCACCTTGCCGGCGCGGATGAGCTCACGAGCGTGCTCGACGGCATCGGTGTTGAGTGAGATCGTCATGGAGTCAATGTAGCCTGCCGAATGGGGAAAGCGCACGGGTTTTCCGCTGACAGTTTCTCCGGCCGCCTCGGTGGGGGTGTCCTTGCCTCGCCGTCGCCGCGACCTCACCGCCCGTCCTTCCGTACCGGCGAAGCGTCGTCACCTCCTCTCCGTCGACGGAGGAGGACGGCGACCTCGAGATGCTTCGTGTGCGGGAACATGTCGAAGACGCGCGCCTGCTCGACGACGTAGCTCGGCATCCGGTCGAGGTCCTTGGCCAAGGTGAGGGGGTTGCAGCTCGAATAGACGATGTGCTCGACGCGTGAGTCCTCGAGGGTCGTCGACAGCGTCGCCCCGATCCCTCGCCGAGGCGGATTGACGATGATGCAGTCCGGCCGGTCCCCGTCCGCCTGCTGGGAGTCCGCCAGCCGAGACTGCGCGAACTCCGTGGCATCGGCGGCCGTGAACTCGACGTCGACGCCGAGTTCGTCCGCGCTCGCTCGAGCCGACTCGATCGCTTGTTCGCTCACCTCGATGCCGGTCACCCGCCGAGGCGGCCGTCCGTGGTCGTCTCCCGCGGCCGTGTCCATGCCGGGTCTCGGGTCGGTGCCCGGACCAAGGTCGGCGTCTGCACCCGTGCCGGGCACCGCGCACCACAGGGCGAACCCGCCGACACCGCAGTAGAGGTCCCACAGGGTTCGGGGTGCGATCTCGTCGACCCAGGCCGCGACCTGATCGTAGAGGCGCATGGCCACCTCGGTGTTCGTCTGGAAGAAGCTCTGCGGGCGCAGGTGCAGGTCGACGCGCTCGAGGTCCATCCGCAGCGTCTCTCCGCGGAGCATGACCTCCCGACTGCCCTCGAGTGCGGCCTTGTGCTCGGGCAGCAGATTGACGGAGACGACCGTCGCCTGCGGGAGGGCGGCGAGCAGCCGGTCCTGACGTGCGGTGATGACCTCGAGTCCGAACTGTGAGCGGACGACGAACCGGATCATGAGGTCCCCCGAGGGGGCCGCGGTGACGTGGACGAACTTGAGTTCGCCTCGGCGGGTGGGGACATCGTAGGGGTCGAGTCCGGTGTCGTCGAGGAAGTCGGCGAGGGTCGGGATGACCGCGCGGATCGCCGGTGCCTGGATGCCGCAGTCGCGGAGGTCGACGCCGTCGAACTCGGCATCGAGGATGCCCAGCGTCACCGCACCGGCGCTGCCGCCCACGGCGAGCTTCGCCCGGTTGCGGAAGTCGTGGTCGGGACCCGCGGCGGCCGGCAGCCACGTGCGCGGCGGGTGATCGGCGAGGACGTCGCGGCACCAGGATTCCTTATCGGTGATCTGCTGCGCGTGCGGAGTCTCGATGAGCGTGCACGACCGGCAGCGGTGCGCCTCGAAGTACGGGCAGACCAGGCCCCCGGAGGTCGCCGAGGCGGGGGTGAGGGGCAGCGTGGTCATGACCGCCATTTTACGTCGCGGGAACCATGTGGCGGCGAGGGGACCGCCTGGGGCTGGTGCGCTCGCCTCGGAGCGGTCCCCTCGGAATGGTTCCGTCGACCCGGGGAGTGCCGAATGCATTGACCTCCTCACGGAGGGGCCATAGACTCGGAGTAACCAAATCGATTTGGCTCACGGTGTGCCACGGCACCGGAGAATCCCGAAGGACATCATGAATCCTCTGCGCACCCTCCATGAAGCTCCGACGCTCCTCGTCCCCGAGCAGGTCCTCATGCCCCACGGCCCGCAGCGCGACTGCGCGGTCCTCGTCGTCGACGGAAGGATCGCGGAGGTCGACTCCCTCGATGCCCTCGCCTCCCGCCCGGCCTGCCTGGGCGCGAACCGCATCGACCTTCCGCGCCGACTCCTCATGCCGGGATTCATCGACGCCCACCATCACCTCTCGCAGGCGTTCGGCAAGTCACTCGTCTTCGGAGAGCCGTCCGAGATCTTCGCCCGAGTCTGGGTCCCCATGGAAGGACACATGGATGCGGAGGCCATCGAGGTCGCCACCAGGCTGGCGGCATGGGAGTCGCTGCGCGGAGGCTTCACCACGGTCGCCGACGCCGGGACGAGGGCCGGGGTCGACGTCGCCAGGATGGCCGAAGCCACGACCGAGGTCGGACTCCGGTGCGTCCTCGGGATCATCGGCAACGACCTCGGCGGCGGGGTGCGCACGGCCTCCGTCGCCGAGGTGAGGGCCGCCGCCGAACACCACCTGAGCAGGTGGGACGATGCCGACCTCGTCCATCCGTCCCTGGCCGTGTCCATTCCCGAGGCCGCCTCGGACGAGGCGCTGGTCGTCCTCGCCGAACTCACCCGCGAGGCGGGTTCGGTCTTCCAGACGCACCTCAACGAGCACCTGGCGGCGGTCGAGCGCTCGCTCATCACGGGCGGCGAACGACCGCTCGAACGACTCGACCGCCTCGGCGTGCTCGGTCCCGAACTCCTCGCCGCCCACGCGACCCTTGTCACTCCCCGGGAGATCCGCCTGCTCGCGGAGTCCGGAGCGGCGATCAGCTACAACCCCGTCGCGAGTTCGTGGAAGGGCAACGCCGTCGCCCCGGCCCTGCTCCTCCACGAACTCGGGGTGCGCATGGGCCTGGGCACGGACGGCACCCGGTCCGACGCGTTCCGCCTCCTCGATGCCGCTGAGACCGCCCAGCGGCTGACGACCGGCGTGGCATCCGGTGACTCCTCGAGCGGCGGTGGGTGGACCTGGTTGGAGAAGGGCCTGCGCGGAGGCGCCGACGCCGTCGGACTCGCCGGCAGAGTCGGCGAGATCGCTCCCGGCGCCCATGCCGACCTCCTCGTCGTCGACCTCGATGTGCCCGAGTTCGTGCCCTCGTGGGACCTTCCGTGGGAACTCGTGCGCCTCGGCAACCGCGACCAGATCGAGTCGGTCATCGTCGCCGGGCGTCTGCGCCTGCACCGAGGGTGGCCCGTCGATTGGGACGGGCACGGTCTGCTTGAGCGTGCCCGGCAGGCGGCCGATCGCGTCGTCGGCGGTTCGCCGATCATCCGCGTGGACCCGCTGTCCACCGAGCATCGGGCGTCCTGGATGAAGGAGCACGGCGCCGAGGTGGCTCAGGCGGAATCCGCTGTCCGCGCAGTCGATCCCTACGAGACTCCGGGGCCTCTGAGCGCCCGCGGTGCCTCAGGGGTCCGCGGATGACGGTCCTCGCATTCTCGATCGTCGCAGCGACGGTCCTCATCTCCGCGTTCGTCCAGGGGTCGACAGGTATGGGGTTCGCGATGATCGTCGCCCCGGTCGTCAGCTTCATCGACCCGACCCTCATCCCGGTCATGCTCCTCGTGCTCATGATCCCGCTCAACGCCTACGTCGCGGCTCGGGAGAGGAGCGCCATCGACTGGCACGGGGTGAAGTGGATCAGTGTCGGACGCTTCGCGGGGACATTCGCAGGACTCTGGATCCTCCTCATCGTCAACCTGCACCAGCTCTCCCTCCTCATCGGCTGGTCGACGCTCATCGCCGCCGTCGCAGCACTGCTCGCACCGAAGTTCTCACCGAATCGCACCGCCCTCGCAGCCGTCGGCCTCATCACGGGGGTGACTGAGACATCGACAGGAGTCGGCGGCCCGCCGTACGCGCTCGCCTACCAGCACAGTCCCGGCCCCGAACTGAGGTCGACCGTGGCCGTGTGCTTCCTCGTCGGTGAGGTGATCTCCCTGCTCGTGCTGGCGCTGAGCGGCCAGGTCGCCGGCCCGACCCTGGTCACGACGGCGATGCTGCTGCCCTTCCTCGTCGTCGGGTCCTTCCTCAGCCGCTACGTCCACCACCGCCTCGATGGTCCGGTGCTCCGTTACACGGTCCTCGGGTTCGCGATCGTCTCGGGTGCCCTCGTCATCATCCAGGCGTGATGCGACAGGCTCGGCTGTCCCCCGCGCCGGCCGTTCCACCGTGCAACCTCAAGTACCCTGAACCCATGCCTGCTCAACCGCGTCCGCATCGCGCGACGATCGCCGATGTCGCCCGCGAGGCCGGAGTCTCGCGGACGACGGTCTCCCATGCCCTCAACGGTCTGGGCAAGGTCAACTCGCAGACGCGTGAGCGGGTCATGGCTGTTGCCGCCGAACTCAACTATCGTCCGAGCGTGCGGGCGCAGGGCCTGCGGAAGGGGAGATCGCAGAGTCTCGCCCTCCTGTCCTCGATGCCGGCGGCGGTCTCAGCGGGCCCCTCGCAACTCGGCTTCTTCACAGAGCTGGCCATGAGCTGCGCCCGCACCGCGCTGCTGCGCGGGTACGTCTTCATGCTCACGCCTCCGGTGAGCGGCACCGACCCTGTCGACCGCCTCGACATCGACGGTGCGGTCCTCCTCGAACCCGCCGTCGACGACCCGATCGCCTCCGCCCTCGAGGCCCGGGGGATCCCCTACGTGACGATCGACGGTCCCGGCGGGGCTGCGCAGGCCAGTGGGGTCGTCGACCTCCGGCATGCGCAGACGGCAGAGCTGCTCGTCGAGCACCTCATCGCGCAGGGGGCTCGCAGGCCCGCCCTCATCGTCGGCACCAGCGAGCGCGGAGCCCAGGTGGCCGCGCGAAACGCGTATCTGGCGGCCGCCGCCGAGTACGGCTTCGCACCCGTCATCGCCGAAGCGGACGAAGAGGAAGGCGAGCCGGCCGGTGCCGATGCGGCTGGGGCCATCCTCAGCGATGCCCCGGATGTCGACGCCCTGTTCGTGCCGATCGACACGTTCGCCTCGGGTGCGGTGCGGGCGGCCGAGGCCGCGGGGCGCTCGGTCGGCGTCGACCTCCTCGTCGCGACACGGTATGACGGCCTGCGGGCGCGGACGAGCACCCCGCCGCTCACCGCGGTCGATCTCGGACTCGACGAGGTCGCGCGAGACGCCGTCGAGCTTCTGCTTGCCGTGCTCGATGGATCGCCCGCCTCTCCGGAGGTCGAGAGGCCCCACCGGCCGGATCCACGACTGATCGTCCGGGCGTCGACCGCGGGACCAGGCGGCCACCTCGGCGAGCGCCCTCAGATCCGGTAGTCCCCTGGCCGCTGTTCGAGCCGGCTCGGATCCTCGATCGGGGTGCGGGACTTCGGGTGCCTGTCTCTGCGTCCGGTGTGGTGGAAGAGGAGATTGAGGAGGACGGAGACGAATGCCGCCATCGCCACACCGCTGCCGAGGAGAGATGCCGCATTCGCGGGCAGGTGTGCGTACATGCCGGGGAGGAGGACGGGGAGCAGGCCAGCGGCGAGGCCGACGGTTGCCGTGATGAGATTGCCGGTCTGGTTGAAGTCGACACGGGCGAGCATCTGAATCCCGAGGACGGCGATGATCGCGAACACGACGACCGCGCTGCCCCCGACGACGGCCGGCGGGATGCCGTTGAGGATGCGGGCGAGCGGGCTGACGCCGATGAGGATGAGCAGGATGCCCGCGAATGCGGTGACGAATCGGCTGCGGACTCCTGATGCGCGCACGATTCCGACGTTCTCCCCACTCGTCACCAGCGCAGGGGTGCCGAAGAGGGCTCCGGCCACGGTGATGAGGCCATCGGCCCGGATGAGGCGGGGAACGTCTCGGGTGGGTTCGACCTTCTTCCCGACGATCTCCCCGTTGATGATCGTCTGGCCGGTGGCTTCGGCCATCGAGGCCAGTGCCCAGAGGAGCATGGGGATCGCTGCGGCCAGATCGAAGGTCGGTGCCCCGAGCGGCAGGAGCGTCGGGGTCGCGAACAGAGGACCGTCGAGCTGTTCGGTGAAGGTGGTCTTTCCCATGACGGCCGCGAGCACTGTCCCTCCGACGAGGCCAATGGCGATGGAGAGCTTGCCGAGCATGCCGCGCAGGAATCTGAAGGAGAGCACGGTGATGACGATCGTGACGCAGCCGAGAAGGAGGTTCTGTGGGTCTCCGTACGAGTAGGTTCCCGGTTCTCCGACGATGAGCTTGCCGGTGACCTGGATGAGGTTGATTCCGATGACGACGACCATGACGCCGATGACCAGTGGAGGAAAGAACTTGAGGAGTCTGACGAACAGCGTCACGGCGACGATGTAGAAGACGCCTGTGATGAGCACGGCTCCGACCGCCGTGGAGAGGTCGGTGCCTTGGCCGATCGAGATGAAGAGGATCGTCGCCGCACCGCCGGGAACCATGACGAAGGGCAGTCGCACCCCGATCCTCCACACGCCCACCGATTGGAGGATCGAACCGAGCCCGGAGAAGACGAACACCGCCGAGAGGACCGCCGACGTCGTCTGCGGCGACAGCGACAGTGCGTTGGCGATGAGGAAGACGGCTGAGATCGGCGTCGCCACCATGACGAGCACGTGCTGGATCGCAAACGGGATGAGCGTGTGCACCGGTCGCAATCGGTCGACAGGGTGGATGCGCGAGGGGTCGGATGCCGCATGGTCGGTGTTCGTGTCAGCTGCCATCGCTGGGGTCTCTCCTTCGCCAGGGACCTCGTCGCTGAGGCCCATCGACCGCGGCCGAGGCCGCAGGCGCGTGAGTAGGGATTCACTAGAGCCAAATCGATTTGTTCAATCGTGGCGGGAGTCACACTCGACTGTCAAGGGCGGATTCGGATACTGGGATGCCGGGTCGGCCGCCGGCGTGGGATGGGAGGGTCGTGCGCGGACTTGGGGGTCGTGCGGGGACTTAGGGGTCGTGGGGACGCGCGGGAACCATGTCGCGGCGAGGGGACCGGCCGAGGCTGGTGCGCTCGCCTCGGAGCGGTCCCCTCGGGATGGTTCCGTCGACCCGAGGGGGCTGCGCGGGCGACTCAGTCCGCGGTCTGGGCGCTCTTCATCGCATCGTAGGCGGCCAGCGCCGCCTGCCGTGACTCGCCGAGGTCGACGATCGGATCGCCCTCACCCACCGGACCGTCGAGACGGGGTCCGGACTCCTTGAGCCACCGTGTGACATAGACGCGCTCAGGATCGAAGCGGGCGCGCTGCCGCTCGGGATTGAAGACGCGGAAGAACGGTGAGGCATCGGCCCCGCAGCCGGCGACCCACTGCCACGACACCGGGTTGTTCGCCTCATCGGCGTCGACGAGCGTGTCCCAGAACCACTGCTCCCCGGACTGCCATGGCAGCAGCAGGTTCTTCATGAGCAGGCTGGCGGTGACCATGCGCACGCGGTTGTGCATCCAGCCGGTCTGCCACAGCTGCCGCATTCCCGCATCGACGAGGGCGATGCCGGTCCTGCCCTGCTGCCAGGCCGCGAGCGCCTCGGGGTCGTCCTCGTAGGGGAATTCGGCGAACTCGGGTCTCATCGGACGCCAGTCCAGGTCGGGCACGTGGAAGGTGAGGTGCCACGCGAACTCGCGCCAGTAGAGCTGCCGCACCCACGCCTCGCGATCGCTGGCACCGACATCGGTGAGAGCGGTGACGGCGGCGAGGAGCTGCCGCGGGGAGACCTCGCCGAACCGCAGTCGCGGCGAGAGCCTCGACGTGCCGTCCCGGTCTGCGGGGATGTCGCGGTCCTCGGCGTAGCCGTCGACCCGGGCGCCGAGGTCGTCGACCTCCTCCTCGGCGGCAGTGCATCCGGGCGTCCAGTGCCCGGCGATCGTGTCCTCCCACCACGGGAACGGTGAGGTGCGCGAACCCTCGGTGCCGCTGTCCCCACCGGCGGGGCCCGCGGGTGAGAGGAGTGCGAGGTCGTCGATCGTGGCGACGAGATGCGAGTCGGACTCACGGACCTGCTCGATCCGGGCGGCGGTGTCGGAATCGAGTGTCTGCGCCGGCGGTACCGGCAGCGGCGAGCCGACCGGAACCTCGCGGGCGGCGTTCCAGAACGGGGTGAAGACCTTGTAGTACGCGCTCGCCGAGGATGGTTCGACCTGCCACGGTTCGACGAGGAGGGCGCCGGGTGAGGCTTCGACGGCGATGCCGTTCTCGCCGAGTGCGTCGGTGACGACCTCGTCGAGAGCACGTGAGGCCGGTGCGTAGCGGCGCGACCAGCGGACCGTGTCCGCTCCGAGGTCGGCTGCGACCGCGGGGATGATCTCGGCCGCGGGTCCGGCCGCGACGAGAAGGGGGATGCCGAGCGAATCGAGTTCCCGCTCGAGGACGGTGAGCGACTCATGCACCCACCACCGGGCGGCTGCGCCGAGCGGTCGGGGGCCCCGGCCTTCCTCGTCGCGGACCTCGCGGACCCAGATCGCGACGACGTCGCCGTCGGCGCGCGCGGCGCTGAGCGCTTCGTGGTCCGATACGCGCAGATCGTCGCGGAACCAGAGCAGGGTGAGGTGGCGCGGATCGGTGAAGGCCATGAAGAGGATTATGACACCGAGACTGCCGATTCGGCGGGCTGTGCGCTCAGAGGAAGGAAGGCTGTGCGCTCAGAGGAAGGCGAAGCTGAGGATGAGGAAGAGCGCGAATGAGACGATCGGGGCGACCACTGCGACCGCGGTTGCGATGATGCCCAGAGTGCGGCCCCGGTCGGACACGGCTGCGACGATGCCGAGGACGAGACCGGTGAGGCCTGCGACCGTGCACAGTGCCTGCACGCTGAAGAGCGTCACCCCGAGGTTCGTGTACCACGCATCGTCGCCGAAGTACGAGCCGGTCGCCGCCTCCGCAGGCCCCGCGGTGACTCCGAGGATCGCCGAGGCGACGAGGGAGATGCCGGCAGCTGCGAGAGCGAGGAGGAGCGCCCACCTCCCGAGTCGAGACGACCCGGGGAGTGCCCGATGCGACGGCGGCGTCGACGGGGCCGGTCTGCACCGGGCGGTGGACCGCCGGGACGGCGTCGGCAGACACGGAGGCTGCACCAGTGGCGCCGCCGTAGACGGTGCCGCCGTAGACGGTTGGGCCTGGGTAGACGGTGCCACCGGGCTGGGCGAGAGTGGCGCGTGCAGGCGGGTCGGTCGGGGCGATGGCCGGTCCCTGTGCCGCGAGCTCGTCATCGGTGGGCTGGGGGAACGCGAAGTTCGGCGAGGTCATGGTCACGACGCTACGCACGCCCGAGCGCGGGTCCCATGCGGCTTCCCCATGCCCCGGGTCGGGAAAACCTCACACTCTCATCGCAGCGACGTGCGGCCGCCTCTCCCACCCGGGGTGCATCCCACCCGGCGGCCTCTCCCACCCGGCGTGCATCCCACTCGGCGGGCAGCACTCCCTGAGGCACCAGTGACCTGCTCCCGCCCGAGTCCCTTCTCAGCCCTTGGTCGCGGCGATGAGGAACCGCATCTGCGTGACCTCGATCGGTCGGCGCTCGGCGGCAAGTCGTTCGAGGGCGCCGATGTGATCGCCGACGACGAAGCCCGGAACATCCCAGGGGACGTAGGCGAGGTACTCGATGACCGCCTCGACGTCGGTGAACCGCATCGTGCCCATCCACCTCCGCGCCGCCTCGACCGTGAGCCCCTGCGCTTCGACCTCGTCGACGCAGCGTTCGAGCTGGACCTCGGGGTTCTCCGGGGTCCCGCCGAACCACCGGCGGAACTCCTCGGCCTCGGTGCTGTCGACCTGCTGGGTGAGGAAGAGGCCGCCAGGGGCGAGGATGCGGGCCACCTCGGCGATGTCATAGCTCTCATGCCGGTTCATGACGACGTCGAACTGCCCGTCCTCCCACGGCATGGGGTCCCCGGATTCGCTGTCGTACTCGGTGACGTCGATCCCGTAGTCCTCGAGCGCCGAGGTGGCCACGGGAACATTGGGTGCCCACCCCTCGCTCGCGTGGATCGCGACATCCGGGACGGAGGCGGCATTGCGGCCGCGGAAGCGCTTGACGATGGAGATGAGGCGCTCGCCGCCGCCGGTGCCCATGTCGAGCACCTCGTCGGCGTCCTCGATCGCGTCGAGGCACATGGTGTCGAAGTCCCAGGGCGGGTCATCGGCGATGAGGCGGCCTTCGAGGGCGGTGAAGTTCCATCCGGTCATCGCTGCGGTCTCGTGGATCCAGGTCCACCGGGAATGGCGTTCGGCCGTGGATTCGGCGCGAGCGCGGCTGCTGTCGGCGAATTCGGGCATCTCGACGCTCCTTCGTCTGGCACGGCGGCCGTTGCTTCGAGCGTAGCCGAGTCCCCGCGGCATGCGAAGCACCGTTCGAGCACGATTCGGACTCGGCGGCTCCGGCGCAGGCGGGCGACGATGTGGCCGGCGACGCGCCGACGACATCGCCGGTTGCGCGCCGACGGATCGCCGACGTGGCGCCTCGGGATCCTCCGGCGACGCGCCGAGAAGATCGACTCAGACGAGGAAGGAGACGACGAGGACGACGATGCTCAGCGCGAGCAGCCCGAGGCAGTTGAGCCAGAAGTCCCGACCGATGTACCGGGCGCGGAGGTGCGACCACGCCGCGGCGAGGAAGTAGACGACGATGCCGACGGTCGCGGCGAGACCGACGCCGGGGATCCAGAAGCCGGCGACGAGTCCGGCCGCCGCGAGGAACTTGACGACGGCGAGCACCCACCACCAGTCCCGGGGCAGCCCGACCCCGTCGAGGCAGGCCGCGATCGCCTTCGGCGGGCGGAACGTCATCACGCCGTCGCCGAAGACGATGAGGGCGAGGGCCGCCACCGGCCACCACGGATCGGGGAGCAGGGTCACGGCAGCCACCTCGGCGAGGGGATCCCCACCGCAGCTACCGCGGTGGGCGCGCTCACGGCGCACCCCGGAACCGGGTGTGGAAGGCGATGATGTGGGCGAGTGCCGCGACGGCGTCGTCGAAGCCCATGTCGCTGGCCGCCCATCGGAAGAGCACACCCATGTACGAGTCGTAGAGCGCCGCCGCCGAGGCCCGCGCATTGGGTTCGCTGATCCCGATCGAGACGAGGTTGTCCCGCAGCGAGGCCTGGAGCGCCTCGGAGAGTCCGGCGAAGACGTCGGGCCTGCCGTGGACGCGGATGAGCGCGGCCGCGTAGTCGCGGGCGAGGTCCTCGTGTGCGGCGAAGAACTCGAGGAACGGGAGGAAGATCCCGAGCAGATGGTCCTGGACCGCCGAGGCGGGCGGCCGTTCCGCGCGAGCGTGCGGAAGCGCGTACGTGCCCGCCTGGAGCTGCGCGATCCACCGGTCGTAGCAGGCGATGAGGAGGGCATCCTTGTCCCCGACGGCCATCACCCGGCCCACGGACACTCCGGCGGACTCCGCGATCGCCCGTACGGTCGTTCCCCGGTACCCGCGGTCGAGGAAGAGTGCGGCCGCGTCCGTGAGGATGCGTTCCTCGGTCCGCTGTCGCTGAGCGGAGCGCAGATTTGACTGAACATGTTCAGTGGACATGCATCCACTCTAGGTCTGAGTGTCATCCGGCACAAGGTCGCCGAGGTGTCGAAGAGGTGACGATCGCGCGCACAGGAGGTGCATGCACCCTGTGTTGTCGCGACAGGAAAGTTAATGTACCTTAACTTCATGCCATCGAACGCGTCGGAGACACAGCGGGGGACAGCCTCGGCGAGGAAGCGGGGGACGTCCTCACTCCTCCTGCTCGGGCCGGCCTTCGTCGCGGCCGTCGCCTACGTCGATCCCGGCAATGTCGCGGCCAACCTCACCGCCGGCGCCGAGTACGGGTACCTCCTCGTCTGGGTCCTCGTCGCCGCGAACCTCATCGCCGTCCTCGTCCAGTACCTGTCCTCGAAGCTCGGCCTCGTCTCCGGGCAGTCGCTGTCCGGGATCCTCGGTCGGCGACTCGGGCGCAGGCGTCGGCTCGCCTATTGGGGGCAGGCGGAGATCGTCGCGATCGCCACCGACCTCGCCGAGGTGGTCGGCGGCGCCATCGCGCTCAAGATCCTCTTCGACCTTCCGCTCCTCCTCGGCGGGGTCATCGTCGGCATCGTCTCCCTTGTCCTCCTCTCGATCCAGTCCTCGCGCGGGCAGCGGCCCTTCGAGTTCGTCATCATCGGCTTCCTCGCCATCATCGCGATCGGCTTCCTCGCCGGGCTCGTCGTCGGCGATGTCGACTGGGGGCAGGCCGCGGGCGGGCTGGTGCCACGGCTCGAGGGGACGAACTCGCTCGTCCTCGCCGCCTCGATGCTCGGGGCCACGGTCATGCCGCACGCGATCTACCTCCACTCCGCGCTCTCGGTCGATCGGCACGGCGGACAGCCACGCACGGCGATCCCGCGTCTGCTCCGGGCCAGCCGGTGGGACGTCGTCGCCTCCCTCGTCATCGCCGGATCGGTCAACATAGCGATGCTCCTCCTCGCCGCCGCTGCCCTGCGCGGTGAGGGCGGCACCGACACGATCGAGGGCGCGCACGCGGTCGTCACAGCCAACCTCGGCGAGGTGGTCGGGCTCTTCTTCGGCATCGGACTCCTCGCCTCGGGGCTCGCGTCGTCGGCGGTCGGCTCCTATGCGGGGGCCTCGATCATGCAGGGGCTGCTGCGGGTGGACATTCCCATCGTGTGGCAGCGGGCGGTGACGATGATCCCCGCGCTCATCGTCCTCGCGATCGGCGCCGATCCCACGTGGGCGCTCGTCCTCAGCCAGGTCGTCCTCAGCCTCGGAATCCCCTTCGCCATGGTTCCGCTCGTGAGACTGACGGCGAACCGGTCGATCATGGGTGAGTACGCCAACGGGCGGTGGATCACGACGGCCGCGGTCATCGCCTCGGCGCTCATCATCGCCCTCAATGTCGCGCTCCTCGTGCTGCTCGCCCTCGGCATCGAGTAGGCCGGGCGCCCTGGGGCGATTGTGGCCTCGGCGCCGCGCGAGCCGGTGCGCCGAGACGGATACTTCGCGCCGAGACCGACACTTCTGAGCGTCGGTCTCGGCGTTAAGTGTCCGTCTCGATGAGGCGAGGTGGTTGTCTCGGCGTCAGGTGGCTGTCTCGATGCGAAGTGGCGGTCTCGGCGCTGAGTGGCGGTCTCGACGAGGCGCGCTGGCGGTCTCGACGGGCTCAGCGCCCGCGGAGGTCGACCGGGCGGAGGATAGTCCGCGGGTCGGAGCGCACCCACCACGGCACGGGCTCACTGGCTGCCTTCGCCGCGCGGCGTTCGTCCCGGGTGGCGTAGCGGTAGGTGAACATCCGCGCGCGGATGAGCGCCGGTGCCTCGCCGTCGAAGGGGTCGGGGCCGAGCAGCCTGCGGATGAGGGGGTCGCCGGTGCCGAGGCGTTCGACGAGGGCGAGGAACCACGAGTCCCGATAGTCGCCGAGAGCGGCGAACCACATGAGCCAGTCGAGGCGCAGATGGTAGGGGGCGACGACGGGTCCGCGACGGTCGACGTCTCCGGGTTTGCCCTTGAACACGTACTCTCTCCACCCGTCGGTGCCCGAAGGGTCGAGGGTGCCCTCGATCGCGATCTCGTGGCGGACCTCGGACATCGACCCGAACGCGCCGTAGGCGTTGCCGAGCCCCCACCGGTTGAAGTGCGCGTTCATCAGCTGCTGCGACGAGAAGAGGTTGCGGAAGGCGGGGACATTGAGCACGCACTGCCACACGACGAACGCGACGATGAGGAGGACCCACCACAACGGGGAGGTCAGGGTGTCAGCGGGAGTGCCGGTCGCCTCGGCGAGGGAGGCCTCGTCCACCCGGCGAACGGCGGCGTCGATGCCCCACTCGGGCCACGGACCCCCGACGATCCAGCGGAAGAACGAGTCGCTGATCCCCGCGCACGCGAGGAGGATCGTCGCCCAATTCAACCACGCATAGTTGCCGGTGATGACGAGCGCGAGCTGGGTGATGATGATCGCCGTGGCCGCGAACGAGGCGATCGGCTGGGGGAGGAAGAGCAGCCACGGAGCGATGAGCTGGACGATGTGGCTGCCGAGGGTCTCGCCCTTGTGCCACCACGTCGGCATGAGGTGGGCGGTGCGGCTGAGCGGATTCGGCATCGGCTGGGTCTGATGGTGGTAGTTCATCGCGGTGAGATCGCGCCATGAGCTGTCGCCGCGCATCTTGATCATCCCTGCGCCGAACTCGACGCGGAGGGTGAACCAGCGCAGGAGGAGGATCATGAGCAGCGGCGGGGCGACCGCGTGCGATCCGAGGAAGCCGACGAGGAATCCGGCCTCGAGCAGCAGGCTCTCCCAGCCGAAGCCGTAGAAGCGCTGGCCGATGGACGAGATCGAGAAGTAGAACCACCACATCGTCAGGAACACCGGGATCGGCACCCACGCGGGGCCGGCCTGGGGGAGGCCGACGATGACGGTGACCGCGAGGACCATGCCGAGGGCGCAGACGATCCGCAGGTTCCGGTCGGAGTACGGAGTGCGCGACCACCGGAAGAGACTCGGTGCCTGCTTCGCGGTGGTGAGCGCGAGGAAGCGCGGCGCCGGCAGCAAACCCTTCTCGCCGAGGAGGGCCGGGAACTCGTTCCACGCGTTGAGGAAGGCGATGAGGAAGAGGACGGCGAAGCCGCGTTGGAGGATCTCGCGGGCGATCGTGTAGTCGGGCGCCTCGAGCAGGACGAGCAGTGCGCCGAAGTCCATCGTCTCCTCCTTCCCGCCGAGGCGGTCGCCGTCGCCGCCCGCAGGCTCGGTTGCCGCAGCCGCGACGCCCCTCACTTCCGACTATGGACCGATTCTGTGATGTGGGCAACAGCGGGAACCGCTATCCTCTGGTCTACGGCGCGAACCCGTGTCGAAGCACGTCGGCTTGCCGCGACCTCGGTCGCAGAGCCGCCGGGCTGGTTTCCCCACAGCACCCAGGAGGCATCATGAGCGATCACCCGCAGAAGACGAAGGAGGCCATCCTCGGCCATCCCGCTCCGCGAGACATCGAGTGGAAGCACTTCATCACGATGTGGGAGAACTACGCCGACAAGGTCGAGCAGGAGTCGGGCGATCGTCTCGCGGTGGACATGAACGGCCACCGCGTCGTCTTCCGCCGTCAGCACGACGGACTCGTGAGCATCGAGGACATCGAACGCGCTCGCCACCTCTTCGCCTCCCACGAGAGCACCGAAGGCCAGGGGCACCTCTTCGTCGTGACGATGACGGACGAGGACGCCCGCTTCTACGACTTCGACCTCAGCGCCCACGACGTCGAGGTCGACCAGCACAAGCATGAGAAGAACCCCGACTCGCGCGGGCACCACATGCGCACGGTGGAGAAGAAGACCGGTCGTGACGACAAGAAGGACCTCGACCGGTTCTTCGACGATCTCGTCACCGAGATCGATAAGGAGGCTTCCGGTCGCGACTTCGTCCTCCTCGGGCACGGCACGGGTACGTCGAACGCCGCCGAGGAGTTCGAGAAGTTCCTCGCCCTCCGGCATGAGCCGCTCCACGAGCACGTCATCGCCTCCGGGGTCATCGACCTCAGTGCCGCGGGTCTTCCCGAGATCGAGAAGAAGGCTCAGGAGCTCGCCGGGCGGTGAGTCCCAGGGCGGTTCGGTGAACGCCTCGGGGACTCCGCGGGCGGTGACTCCCAGGTCGGTTCGGTGAACGCAGTGAGAATCCTCTCCGTCCCTGTTCACAACGGCAGTTTTCACAAGTAGCCTGTCAGCATGGCGGCTCGTTCCACGGGGGACGACGCTGACCCGCACACCACTCGAGACATGACGCGGGTGCCGCCGAGGGCAAGTGACATCAAGGAGGAATCATGACAGAGTCCAACTTCGATCCCAACGAGAACGAGGGCCCGGCCGACGGCGGCGCCGCAGGCCAGCCCGGTGTCCACGACGGCGGTGCTGACGGTGGAGCCGAAGGTCCCGCGGACGGCGGTGCTTCGGGTCAGCCCGGTGTCCACGATGGCGGTGCCGACGGCGGTGCGGAAGGTCCCGCGGACGGCGGTGCTTCGGGTCAGCCCGGAGTCCATGACGGTGGCGCCGACGGTGGTGCCGAAGGTCCGGCCGATGGCGGCGCCGGCGGCACCCAGGGCGTCCACGACGGCGGCGCTGACGGCGGTGCCGAAGGTCCCGCCGACGGTGGAGCCTCGGGTGAGCCCGGTGTCCACGACGGTGGTGCCGACGGAGGAGCCGACCGGCTTTGAGCACGTTCTCCCCTGATCTCCGACACCCCGGCGTCGACAACGGCGCCGGGGTGTTGGAATCACGCCTCATCGACATTCCCCGCACGACGTTCGCCGATGACTACTGGGGCAGGCGCGCCCTGCTCAGCCGTGGTGTCAGCGACTTCTCCGACCTGTTCTCGGCCGACGCGGTCGACGAACTCATCTCCGCACGAGGACTGCGGTCCCCGTTCCTTCGGGTCGCCAAGGACGGTGCGACCCTTCCGACCTCGTCGTTCACCTCTCCCGCCGGTGTCGGAGCGACGATCGGCGACCAGCTTGACGACACCCGCCTGTGGCGCCAGTTCCATGACGGGGCGACCCTCGTCCTCCAGGCGCTGCAGCGGACCTGGGAGCCGATCGGGGCCTTCTCCTCGGCGCTGAGCGAGGAGCTCGGCAACCCGGTCCAGGCGAACGCCTACATCACCCCGCCACAGAACCAGGGCTTCGACGACCACTACGACGTCCACGACGTCTTCGTCCTCCAGATCCAGGGGACGAAGCGCTGGGTCATCCACGAACCGGTCTTCGACTCGCCGTTGCGCGACCAGCCGTGGACGGACCGCCGTGAGGCCGTCGGTCGGGCCGCCGCGACAGAGCCGGCGATCGACGCGGTCCTCGAACCCGGCGATGCCCTCTACCTGCCTCGCGGATGGCTCCATGCGGCCACGGCTCAGGGTGAGGTCTCGATCCATCTCACCCTCGGCATCCACAACTGGACCCGCTTCGCGGTGGCCGAACAGCTCGCCCAGGTCGCGCTCGCACACCTCCAGGATGACCCGGCGATGCGCGCGAGCCTGCCGCTGGGGGAGTCCCGCCCCGACGCGGACGTGCTCGAGCGCATCAAGCAGGCGATGATCGCCGCCGTGACCGAGGCCGACCCGACCGCAGGCATCGACCGCACCCGGCGATCGCAGGCCCGCCCCGCACCACTCGGCCCCCTCGCCCAGCACGAGGCGATGAAGTCGCTGAGCGGAGACACCCCCCTTCGGCTTCGGGCAGGACTTGACCCGACGCTCAACGGCGAGCGCCTGCACACGCGCATCGGCTGGTTCGACTTCACCGCCGACGACCTCGCGGCCGTGCGCGCCCTTCTCGACGGCGTCCCACGTTCGGTCGATGAGATCGGACGCCCCCTGGCCGAACGGCTGCTGGCCGCCGGCGCCCTCGTCCCTGCCCTCGTCTGAGCGTGTGAACTCCCGACCGGCCCGGAACCAGCAGCACCGAGGATGAGCAGACGACGATGACGCAGGCCTTCCGCTGTTCGAACGCCGCCCGGGACCGCGGCGACGGGATCGTCGGCACCGCGCCGATGGGCACGTTCTGGGTGCTCATCGAGCATCGCGGCGGCTGGCCGCTCAACGGCTTCGAGGGCCTCGACATCGACTGGCGCGTCCGCTCCGAGGTCTTCTACGCCGCGCAAGCGCTGCGCGCGCGGATCCTCCTCATCCGCCGTCCCGGCCGGCGCACGCGCGGCGGTCCCGGCGTCTGGGGTGTCATGCACCTCGCTGGAGCAGGGCGCCTCCACCAGATGTGGGGGTCGTGGGACGACGACTCCGATCTCCTCGAGATCGTCGGCGCCCTGGAGGCGATCCGGAACCGACCCGCGGAGTCGACTCCGGGTGCGATCCCTGAGGCACCCTTCGCCGAGGCGGTCGACCTCCCCTCCGTCGAACTCGACGAGACGTACGACGCCGGGCTCCTGCCCCCGGTCGTCCTCGTCTGCGCGCACGGTCAGCACGATGTCTGCTGCGCCGTGCGCGGCAGGCCCGTGGCCGCAGTCCTCGCCGAGGAGTGGCCCGACCTCGTGTGGGAGTGCACGCACGTCGGCGGTGACCGGTTCGCCGCGAACATCCTCGTCGTCCCCGACGGCGTCTACTACGGCAACCTCGACGAGAGGTCCGCGGTCGACGTCATCGCCGGCCACCTCGCCGATGAGATCGACGGGTCTCACCTGCGCGGATACACCGACCTCAACTCCCTCGAGCAGGTCGCGGTCGCGGCCGTCCTCGAGCATGCGGGACCGGCCGGACGCTTCGACTACGCGATCGGCGCGACCACCTCGGCAGGTGGGGTGTGGACGGTGAGGGTCGAGGGCACACGGCCTGAGCTGGGATCCTTCGACGTAGTCATCGAGGTGGGTCGCTCGGCCCCGAACTTCCTCACGTGCCGCGGGGTCGAACGGGCGGTGGCCAACGTCTTCACCGTCACCGAGGTGAGGCCCCGGCCGACCCACCGACCGACCGCCTCGGCGGAGGACGATCCGCTACGCTGAGCCCATGCGTGCAGGCGAAGTGTCCGAGGTCAGCCAGGACTACCTCAAGGCGATCTGGTCAGCGCGCGAGTGGGGCGGGGACCCGATGACGGCCACCGAACTCGCCCAGCGCTTCGGCACGACGAAGGCCAACGTCACCGAGGTCCTCAAACGGCTCGACGAGCTCGGCCTCATCCACCGGGTGCCCTACCGTCCGCCCGAGCTCACCGCCGCGGGGGAGACGATCGCCGTGTCGATGGTCCGGCGCCACAGGCTCATCGAGACGTTCCTCGTCGAGTCGCTCGGCTACAGCTGGGACGAGGTCCACGACGAAGCCGAGTCCCTCGAGCACGCCGCCTCCGACCTCCTCATCGACCGGATCGACGAGTTCCTCGGGCACCCCGCCGCGGACCCGCACGGGGACCCGATCCCCGGCCCCGACGGTGCCGTCGAGTCACATAGGACCTCGCTCCTCCTCGCCGAGGCGGACCCGGGCACGTACGTGGTGCTGCGGGTCTCCGACGCCGATCCGGAGATGCTTGCGATCCTCGCCGAGGCGGGACTCCGCCCAGGTGCCGCCGTTATCGTCGTCCCCGGTGCGGGTGAGGGCATGGTCGCGGTCGCCGTCGACGGCGGCGCGCCGACCGAGATCGAGTCGGCGGCCGCCTCGGCGGTTTATCTGTCCTAGTCAGGCAGTGCTCCTTTCAACTCACCCCTGCCGGCGGGGAAGGTTCCACCGCGGCTGCGGCTGACTCTTCTTCCCGTGCTGGGGCATGTAGCCGCGCTCGGCCTGCAGGTGGGCCTTGTCGTGGCTCTTCGCCGAGGTGTCGACTCCCGGGATCGGGGCCTCGAGCCGAGCGGCCGGCTTCTCGACGCCGACGATCGGCAGCTCACCGGTGATGACGGGCTTGTCCTTCGTCTGAGCGTTCTTCTTCGCACCTTTGTCGTTGCGCATTGTCTCTTCCTTTCCTCGTGCCTTCTCCGGCGTGGTGGTGGTCCTCTGCGTCCGGCGTCCGGTCGGTCGTCCGGCCGGTGTCGCAGGGCTGCTGGCAGACAGGGCGGTGTAGAGCCCGGCCCACTGTTCGGGGGTGAGTTCGCGGGGCAATGCGTCTCCTCTGATGTGATGGCGGTCCATGGTCGATTGCAGTCGTCGTCGGTCGGCGAGCTTCATGTGGGTGAGGATTCCTTTCATTCCGCGTCCGCGCCCGGTGAAGGCCGCGTGGACGAACTGCTGGTAGGAGGACCGGTCCCGGTGGGGGACCAGCCCGGTCGGGAGGCGGTCGACGGTGAGGATGCCGCCGTCGACGCTCGGCTTCGGGGAGAACGCGTGGGCCGGGACCCGCTCGATGAGGCGGAAGTCGAACCAGGGGCTCCACTGTGCGGTCATCATCGTCGCCCCGCCCACTCCGGCGCGTTTGCGTGCGACCTCCCACTGGGTGAGGAGCACCGCTGTCCGCCACGTGCGAGCGCGCAGCAGTCGCCGGAGGATGGGCGTGGTGAGGTGGAAGGGCAGGTTGCCGACGACCACCTCGGCGTCGAACCGAGTTCTCAGAGCATCGGCGTGTTCGACTCGTGCGCGGGGGAATCGGTGTGAGAGTTCACTGATCCTCGTCTCGTCGATCTCCACGAGGGTGAGCGGCCTTCCGAGCCGGTAGAGCTCGGCGGTCACGGCACCCGCGCCGGGTCCGATCTCGAGGATCGAGCCCTCGGTGCCGCGGGTGAGGCTGACGATCGTGGCGATGTGGCTGTGGTCGCGGAGGAAGTTCTGGCCGAGTTCCTCTCGGCCGCCGGCCCGCGAATGCGGACGCTGGGAATGGGATCGCATGGCGTGGTGCTCCAGGAATGGGATGGAGAGCACCCGAGGCTGCGGAATGCGAAGACACTGGTGAGATGCCGGGATCCGACCGTGATGGCGGGATCGGACAGTGTGTCTTCGGTGGTTGCCGCGTCGCCCGGATGCCGATGACTATCCGGGAGGACAGCGCGCAACTGCGTGATCGGTGACAGCCCGACCCGAGAGAGGATCGGGGTTCCTGTTCAGGTCGCGACGGGTATGAGTGCCGACGCGGTCAGCTCCGGCTGAGGGCGATGCTCAGCGGCTGAGGAAAGATCGAGGAACGTGCGCGCTGTCAGGCGCGGCGGTCACGGATGTAGAAGTTGAGCGCAGTCATTGCGCCACGATTCAATGTTCCCATGAGCGCCAAGGTAGCACAGGTGGCCGCGCGCGGGCCAGGGTTCGCGCGAAGTTCGTCGGGCTGAGCCCCGGCGTTCGCCGAGGGGACCAGTCCGGCACCAGGGGACCGTCTCGGAGTGGTCCGGTCGCCGTTACGCGGTCCGCTCGGCCATCCCGCCGCCGGCCGCCCCGCCGTCAGCGCCGTCACCGACCCCTGCGTCTGCGGCAGCGAGGTTGAGCTGCCACGACACTCCATACCGATCGTTGAGCCACCCGAAGGGCCCGAACCCGTAGTCGCCCAGCGGCATGAGCGCGTGCCCACCCCCGCCGAGGAGGCCGGTCCACAGCCGGTCGAGCTCGGCCTGCGACGTCGCCCGGTAGAAGAGCGAGAGGGCCGGGGTGAAGCCGAACCCGTGCGGAACGGGACTGTCGATGATGTTGACCTGCGTGCCTGCGATCGCGAACGTGGCGAGGCGGACTCTGCCGTCCATCGCCGGGTTCTCGGGCCCGTACCGGTCGATGAGGACGACCTCGCCGCCGAAGAGGTCGACGTAGAAGTTCAACGCCTCCTCGGCGCGCCCGTTCTCGAACATGAGGAACGGTGAGAGCTGCTGGATCCCTGACATGATCTGTCCCTTCGCCGAGGTGGTCTCCGCCTGCCGCAGATCGCGCGGCAGGCGTGTCGGTGGCTATTCGATGACTTCTCCGCGGATGGTCTCGCCTCCGCCGTCATCGCGGCGGGTGAAGCGCGGGTCCGCGGCCATGCGCGACTCGAGCGCGCGCAGACGGCTGCCCACCCAGATGAGCGCAAGGCCGACGACGGCGATGAAGATCGAGAGAGTGACGATGAGGGTGGTGATGCCCGTCTGCGGGGAGAAGAGGAACACCATGCCGAGGACGATGCCGGCGACGGCGATGACGGTGATGAGCCACCACGCGCGCACGCCCATCTGCCGGACGAAGAGTGAGATGCCGATGCCGAAGACGCTGAGCGCGATGATGGCGAGCCCCGCGAGGACGGTGACGACGGCGGCGAAGAGCATCGGGGCGAGGAAGACGACGGCCGCGAAGACGATCATGAGCACCGACCGGAGGACGAGCGCGCCCGAGCGTCCTCCGCGCGGGGCGAGGACGAGCGAGGTGACGGCGATGAGCGCGACCCAGCAGGCGAAGATGCGGGCGACCACCTCGGCGGTGGCATGCGGCCAACCCAGCATGAGGACTCCGACGAGGAAGGCGATGACCCCGTTGACGATCACGACGGTTCCGGTGCGTTTGAGTTCCATGGACCAAGCCTAGTCAGCGGGAATGGAAGGAGGCTGAGCACCGGCCCTCGCGAAGCTCACGTCGGCTGCTTGCGCTCCCGAGTACGGGCGCTGCGGCGCTGGGTCCGCGGTGTGACCGTGGTGGGGATGCCCACCTCGGCGGGGCTGACCGCATGCCACGGTGTCCGCGAGCTCGACGCCGGGCCCATCGTCGCCGGCCGGGGGACGTCGGGGGTCTCCGGCATCTGCGGAGTCCCGGGCATCTGCGGGATGTCGGAGACGGGGACCTCGGGAGGCCCGGTCGGCCGGGCGGGCGGTGCCGGACGGTCGGCGGAATCGTCGAGCCATGGCAGGTCGACGTCGAGTCCGTCGGTGCGCTCTTCGTCGGGTGCGGAATCCGCGAGCGCCCGGACGACCGAATCGAGGTCGTCGAGGGAGAGCTTCGCGGCCTCCATGAGGTGGGCCACATCGAGGTCGGGGACCGCCTCGGCGAGGTTGTCCGACCCGGAACCCTGCCAGGCACCCGCAGCACCCTGCCCGGCACCCGCGGCACCCTGCCCGGATCCCGTTGCTCCCGCGGGTGACTGCGGGGTATTCGCCTCGAGGAACCGGAGGAGTTCGACGGGGAAGGGAAGGACAAGGGTGGAGTTGCGCTCCGAGGCGACCTCGACGATCGTCTGGAGCAGGCGCAGCTGGAGGGCTGCCGGGGTGTCGGCCATGGCCCCCGCCGCCTGCGAGAGTTTGTTCGACGCCTGCAGCTCACCGTCGGCGATGATGATGCGTGAGCGGCGTTCGCGTTCGGCCTCGGCTTGGCGGGACATCGAGCGCTTCATCGCCTCGGGCAGGGCGACGTCCTTGATCTCGACGCGGTCGATGTGGATGCCCCAGTCGACGGCGGGACTGTCGATCATGATCGCCAGACCCTGGTTGAGGCGCTCCCGGTTGGTGAGCAGATCGTCGAGTTCGCTCTGCCCGATGATCGAGCGCAGCGAGGTCTGCGCGACCTGCCCGACGGCGAGATTGTAGTCCTCGACGTCGACGATCGCCTTCCGGGGGTCGACGACCTTGAAGTAGATGACCGCGTCGACCCGGACGGTGACATTGTCGCGGGTGATGCCGTCCTGTGCGGGGATCGGCATGGTGATGATCTGCATGCTCACGCGTTGGAGTCGGTCGGCGAAGGGGATGATCGCGGTGAGCCCGGGCTCCTTCGCCTCGCCTCTGACGCGGCCGAGTCTGAAGAGCACTCCGCGTTCGTACTGCCGGATGATCTTGAGGCTGTTCGCGACGGTGATGGCGCCGACGGCGACGAGACCGATGAGGATGTAGAGGAACAGCATCACGATCGCCTCCCCTGACGAATGCTGTCCTTACAACGCTAGCACCGGGAGGTGGATTTGCACCCGGCATCTGTGCAATCCTCGGCCGATTGCCGAGTTACCTCAAGATTCCTGCCGCTCCCGAGCGAGGAGGCGCCGGCCTGCGGGGTAGGCGGCGAGTTCCGCGGGGAGGCGGACGCGCCGTCCCGAGGCGAAGGTTGCGAGGATCTCGCCGAGGCGGCCCTCCGTGCCGTCGTCGCCTTCGGTGCCGGCTCCGCCGGGTGCCGAATCGCCGGGCGCCTGGTGGCTGGCGGGAGCTGCCTGCCCGCCGTGTTCGAGACCGATCCGGCGCAGGGTCTGCTTGGCGACGGGGACGGGGGAGTCGAAGAGGGTGATCGCGCCGGCGCGGGCCGCGGTGATCCGGTCGGCGACGAGGCCGTAATGCGTGCAGCCGAGGACGATCGTCTCCATCCCCGGGTCCATCTGTGACAGCGCCGCCTCGATCGCGGCGTCGATCGTGGTGACATCGGCGGCGTTGATCGCCTCGGCGAGTCCGGGGCAGGCGATCTGGGCGACGGAGAGGTCGCCGGCGAAGGTCTCGATGAGCGTGCGCTGGTAGGAGCTGCCGGTCGTCGCCGGGGTCGCCCACACCGCGAAGTCCTGCCCGGTGCCGGCGGCCATCTTCACCGCCGGGACCGTGCCGATGACGGGGATCGCCGGCTCGTAGCGGGCGCGCACGGCCTCGAGCGCCTGCACCGAGGCGGTGTTGCAGGCGATGACGATCGCGTCGGGCTCCCATTCGGCAAGCAGAGCCGCCGAGGTGAGCACACGCTCCTCGAGGTCCTGCGGGCTGAGGCTGCCGTAGGGGGTGTGGTCGGGGTCCATCGCGAGGACGAGGTCGGCGTGCGGGGCGAGGTGGAAGAGCGCGTCGGCGGTGCCGAGGAGCCCGAGGCCCGAGTCGAGGAGTCCGATGCGGGTCATGCGTGGTCGGTGTCCTCGTCAGAGGCGTCATCGTCGGCAGTCACCGGCTTCGAGCGCGGGTGCGCGAACTCCCTGATCTCCTTGAGATGCGCTTTGGTCAGACCGTGGGCGAAGTCGGGGGCGATGATCTTCAGGCGCTGCGCCGAGTACCTCTCCGTGAAGTACTGCCTGGTCACAGGGGCGGCGAGATCGTCGTCGATCCACACCGCGCGCTGGTGGCCGTGCGAGTCGAGCCACTCCTCCATGGCGCGGGCCTTCCACCACTTCTCCGGGTCGTTCGCGTAGCGGTTGTGCGTGTCATCGGGCATCTCGATGACGTCGAAGGAGTTGCGCAGACCGAACTTCGGTTCGAGCTCGGTCTTGCACCGCCTCGACCACGTCGAGAGCCAGACGACATCGACCTCGTGGGTCTCGACGAGGCGGTCGAAGAACTCGATGACCGCGGGCCGGTAGTGGAGTTCGAAGTCCCAGGCCTGCAGCTTCTTCCGGCCTTCGGTCATGAGCCGCAGCTGCGGGACGGGGTAGGAGTTGAGGACGCCGTCGACGTCGAGGAAGACGGTGACATGGCGGGCCTGCCGACGCGCCGAGACCGGCGACGAGGATGCAGCTGCCATCGTTCCTTCCTGAGAGCGGCGGGGGCGACCGGCTAGTCTGAGCCCAGGTCGACGTTCGATCCCAGGATACCGCCCACCTGCTGAGGGCGGTCTGGGCGCGATGTGCCGGGATGTTCGCCTGTCCGCTCGCCCACCGCGCCAGGGGTGCTACTCGTCCAGCCCGTCCTCGATGGCGAGGTAGGGCTCGAAGACGGCGCGGATGTCGTCGGTGAGCGGGGTCGGGCGCCCGGTCTGACGGTCGATGTGGACGAGGACGACGTCGGAGTCGAAGACCTTCCTCCCGCTCTGCTCGCCGATCGTATTCACCGTGAACGACGAGGTGCCGATGCGCTTGACGCTCACCGTGAGCCTGAGTTCGGGGCCGTACATGACGGGGATGAGGTAGTCGATCGACTGGTGGGCGACGAGGAGTCCGCCGCCGGTGATGTGGGTGGCCTTCTCCTCGTGGAGCCAGCGCACGCGGCACTCCTCGATGAGTGTGATCATCCGCGCGTTGTTGACGTGCCCGAGCAGATCCTGGTCGGACCAGCGCACCTCGGGAGAGTACTCGAATGTCTTCACTCCGCACCGCTTCCGTTGTCGAAACTGATCGAACGTTCTACAGTAAATCAGGATGGGCCGAGGAAAGGGAAATCGATGACGATGCCACCGGAGACGGGCACGAGGAGCGCACCCGGGACCGCGAGCGACCCGACCACCTCGGCGACGGACACGACCGCCTCGGCGTCGGACTCGGGGATGCTCGACGGGGTCCGCGTCCTCGACCTCGGCGGCATCGGACCGGGTCCGTTCGCGACGATGATGCTCGCCGACCTCGGTGCCGAGGTCATCCGCCTCGACCCGCCTCAGGCCACGGGGGAGGCGATGAACCCCGTCCTCGACCGTGGCAAGAAGTCCGTCATCGCCGACCTCAAGACGTCTGAGGGAATCGCGCTCGCCCGCGCCATCGCCGCACGATCGGACATCGTCGTCGAAGGCTTCCGACCCGGGGCCGCGGAGCGCCTCGGCCTCGGACCGGACGACCTCCAGGCCCTCAACCCCGCCCTCGTCTACGGGCGCATCACCGGCTACGGGCAGGACGGGCCGAAGTCGCAGAAGGCCGGCCACGACCTCGGCTACATCGCCTCGACCGGTCTGCTCGCGCAGCTCGGGCGCGCGGACGGTCCGCCCCAGTTCCCGGCCAACCTCCTCGGCGACTTCGGGGGCGGGGGCATGCTCCTCGTCGTCGGCGTCCTCTCGGGACTCACCCGGGCCCGGGTTAGCGGGGAGGGCACGGTCGTCGATGCGGCGATGATCGACGGCGCGAACCTCCTCTATGCGATGATGCACGGCTTCGCCGCGATGGGCCTGTGGCGCCACGACGCCCGGGGCCACAACCTCCTCGACTCCGGGGCCCCGTTCTACGACGTCTATCCCACCGCCGACGGTCGCCACCTCTCCGTCGCGTGCATCGAGCGGCCCTTCTTCAACGAGTTCGTCCGAGCTCTCGGCCTCGAGGACGAGCTTCCCGAACCGCTCGAGTCCCTCGACCACTGGCAGCCGCAGCACTGGCCGGCCCTGCGCGCGATCATCGCCCCGGCGATCGCTGCGCGCTCCCTGACCGAACTCGAGACCCTCTTCGCCGACCGTGACGCGTGCGTCGAACCTGTCCTCACGATGGCCGAGGCGAAGGCCGATGCCCACAACGTCGCGCGCGGGCTCTTCGCCCCCGACGCCGACGGCGTCGACCAGCCCGCCCCCGCGCCCCGGTTCGCAGGCGCTGGGACCGGGCGGTCACCTCGGCGGGCTCCGAGGATCGGGGACGACACCGCCCAGGTGATCGCAGGTCTCGGCCGATGACGACCACGACCCGCCCCGTCCGGACGGTGCGGTAGGGTGAGTGGCGCCGGAGCGCCGCGGCGCAGCCGGATGAACTTTCCCCGACGGAGCTGAGCAGTATGAGCAATGGGACGCAGTCGATCGACCGGGCGGCCGAGATCCTCTCCCTCGTCGTCACCGCGGACGAACCGATCTCGTACACCGACGTCGTCGAGGCGACGTCGCTGGCCCGATCGACGGTGTCCCGGCTGCTCTCCGCGCTCGAGCGCAACGGCCTCGTCGAACGCAACTCCGCCGGCCTCTACCGCGGCGGCTCCCTCTTCGCGACGTACGCCTCCCGCTTCGACCGGGTCGAGACCCTCGTCGCCGCCGCCGATCCGATCCTCCAGCGGGTGAGCGAGGAGACGGGGGAGACCGTCAACCTCGCCGTGCCGAGCTCGAACGCGGTCGTCCAGGTCGCGCAGGTCGATTCGACCTTCGTCCTCGGGGCGACGAACTGGGCCGACGTCACCGTGCCCGCGCACGCCTCGGCGCTGGGGAAGGTGATGTATGCGTTCGGCGCCATTCCCGTGCCCACCGGCCGGCTCGAACGGCTCACCGCGCGGACCGTGGGGTCGCGCAGGGAGCTCATGTCCGACCTCGCCGAGGTGCGCGACCGCGGGTACGCCGTCGCTCACGAGGAGTTCGAACCGGGTCTCGACGCGCTCGCCGCTCCCGTGTTCGGCACCGATGACCAGGTCGTCGCGGCCGTCGGCATCTCCGGACCGACGATGCGCATCGCCGAGAACCACGACCGGTTCGGCGAACTCCTCATCGCCGAATCCGGTCTGCTCTCCCGCAGCCTCAAACGCAAGGTGAGCAGCCGGTAGGTCTCCCTCACCCCTCGCCGAGGTGGTCGAGCTTGTCCGGATTGTTCACCTGGCGCATCCCGCGGATGAGGCCGCCCGTCCCGAGTTCGATCTCGAGCACCCGCACCTGATCCTCGTGGACGACCGCGAGACCGAGACCGCCGTTGACCTCAAGGAACCTCGAGAAGTGGTCGCCGTCGAGGAGTTCGGGGGTGAGCACCCCGGCGAGGAAACGGACGATCTTCTCGGCGCCGAAGATCGGGTTGAACGCGCTCGGCACCTTCCCGCCGCCGTCGCTCCAGTACACCGCGTCATCGGCGAGCAGTGCCCGCAGCGTGGCCTCGAGATCGGCGCTGTGGATGGCGTCGACGAGGCGCCGCAGCGCCGCCGGGTCCGCCGGCCGCGAGACCTCGCGGTCGAGGTCGAGGCGACGTGCGGCACGGGAGATCAGCTGCCGCACCGCGGCCGGGGACTTGCCGAGGATCCGGCCGACCTCCTCGGCGGGCATCGCGAAGGCCCTGGAGAGGACGAGGGCCGCGCGGGACTCCGGGGCGAGCTGTTCGGCCAGGTGGAGCAGCGTGATCGAGAGCAGCTCGCGGTTGGCCACGGCCTCCTCGGGGAGCTGGTCGGTGGCGATGGGCTCGGGCAGCCACGGGCCGGGGTAGTCCTCGCGGATGCTCGCGAGGTGCCGGGCGCGGTCGATCGACTTGCGCACGCCCACGGTCGTCAGCCACGCCGGCCACGAGCGCACGCGCTCAGGGGAGTCGCGCTCCTCGACGATCGCTGCCATGCCGACCTCGGAGACGACGTCCTCGGCATGGCCGACGTCGCCGAGCATGCGGTAGGCGATGCCGAAGAGGCGCCCCCGGCTCTCCTCCCAGGCCACGGTCGCCGGCGACCGGGTGTCGGTGATGTCCACGGACATCAATGTAGACCACCTCGGCGGGACATCACCGGGGCTGCGCGGATTCGGCGTCGACGACGGGGACCGTCTCGGTCGAGATCGCCAGCCGGTTCCACACATTGATCGTCGAGATCGCCATGAGGAGGTCGCCGAGCGCCTCGGGTTCGAAGTGCGCGGCGACGCCCTCCCAGATCTCGTCGGTGACGCTGTCGGGGCTTATCCTGGTCACCGCATCAGTGAGGGCGAAGACGCTGCGCTGGCGGTCGTCGAAGATCGCGCCGGTGTGCTCCCACGCGGCGACGGCGTTGATGGTCCGCGCCGGAACGCCGAGGGCGGCGAGGTCGGTCGAGTGCATGTCGACGCAGAAGCCGCAGCCGTTGACGATCGAGGCGCGCAGTTTGATGAGGTCGTAGAGTTCGGCGCCGAGCGCCTCCCGGCAGTACGTGTCCATCCGCGCCACGGCGGCGTACGCCTTCTGGTTGACCTGGTCGAGGCTGATGCGGGTCATGGGATTCCCTTCGGTTCGTTGGTGTCGGTCTGTCGGGCACACTCGCGCACCCGGCACCAGAGATGTCGGATGGGGCACGAAAAGTGTGACAGCTGAGCGAAGAACCGCGGTGGACGGGTGCGAGACGACCCCCTCGGCGAGGTGGGGCAGCGGAGGCGAACCGGGTCAGGAGACGAACGACGAGGAGTCGGGGTCCCCGAGGAGCTCGAGCTGCTTGCGCCGCCACGCCTCGGTGTCCTTGACCTGGTTGAACGTGTAGATGTGGAGGCCGGAGACGTCCATGTACGGGTCGGCGAGGACAGGGGAGAGGCGGTCGAGGAACTTCCGCGGGTTGTAGCCGCCGGGCCGAGCCATGCGGGTGAAGGTTCCGGTGTTCTTGCGGAGGAAGCGCGTCGACTCACCGACGCCGATCTTCGCGGCGACCTTGGCGAGCTTGGCGAGCTCGACCTTGCCGGGGATGCCGAGGATGAGGGGCAGTTCGATGCCGCGGGCGCGGACGCGGGCGAGCCACGTGCTCACGACCCCGGGATCGAAGCAGAGGTTGGAGACGATGTGGGTTGCGTAGTCGCGTTTGTCCCACATCGCCTGGACGGTGACGTCGTCGGGGATGAGCGGGTGCGATTCGGGGTACGCGCTCACCCCGATCCGTGAGATCGGGGGCGCCATGCTCGTGAGGTCGACGAGGAGGTCGAGGGCGCTCGCATATCCGCCGGCCGGTGGGGTGGCGTCGCCGGCGGGGACGAAGATCGTGTCGATCCCGGCGTGTCCGATGCGGTCGATGATCTCCGTCAGCTCGGTCCGTCCTTGGACCATGCGGGCGGCGATGTGGGGGACGGCGTCGTAGCCGAGGGCCTGGAGCTGCTCGGCCGTGGACAGGGTCGCATCGAGGCCGAGCCCGGTCGATGCGGTGACGGTGATCGTCCGACCTGGGGCGACGTGGTCGGTGATGCGGTCGATGATGCCTGAGGTCGGCAGGATCTCGTAGCGCGCGGAAGTGAGCAGCGAGCGCAGTGCAGAGGCAGACAACGGTGTCTCCTTCCAGCAAGGCAACGTGTGGTGAAGATCGGTTGCGATCCCCCGGCTGAAATTTCCGGCCGGATGTCCTTGCGTCTTCTGTGCCGTCGATTCTACACTCAAACCACCCATAATATGGGAATTGAGTTCCATAATATAGAACTGTGTATGCAGGGGGAACACCATGGACAATAACGTTCCATCCGTTGATCAGAGCGACAGAGCCGTCCCGATCAACCTGAGACAGTCCGGCCCGACCCCAGTGGAAATGCTCATCGACACCCGGGTGCGCAAGTCCCCGTACTGGGAGCTGTCCATGCAGCAGGGCTGCTGGAGGGCCTCGATCTACAACCGCATGTACCACCCGCGCGGCTACATCCCTCGTGAAGAGGGCGGAATGATGGCCGAGTACCAGCCCCTCGTCAATGACGTCACCCTGTGGAATGTCGCCGTCGAGCGGCAGATCCAAGTCAAGGGACCCGACGCCGAAGCGTTCGTCGACTACGTCATCACCCGGGATGCGACGAAGATCCCGGTGATGCGGGCCCGGTACGTCATCCTGTGCAACGAGGCGGGAGGGATCCTCAACGACCCGATCCTCCTGCGCGTGGCGGTCGACGAGTTCTGGTTCAGCCTCTCCGACTCCGATCTCATGCTCTGGCTCCAGGGCGTCAACGTCGGCAAGAAGTTCGACGTGACGATCCGGGAGATCGATGTCGCGCCGGTGCAGGTGCAGGGACCGAAGTCCGTCGACGTCATCGCCGACCTCGTCGGCGAGGAGGCGCGTGAGCTGCCGAGCTACGGGCTCATGGACGCCCAGGTCGGCGGTCACGACGTCATCATCTCCCAGACCGGGTTCACCGGTGAGAAGGGGTATGAGATCTACCTCAAGGATGCGACGAAGTACGCCGAGGACATGTGGAATGCCGTGCTCGCCGCCGGCGTGCCCTACAACCTCCGGGTCGTCGCGCCGAGCCACCACAGGCGGATCGCCGCAGGCATCCTCTCGTGGGGCCAGGACATGGACTTCGAGACCTATCCGTTCCAGGTCAACCTCGGCTATCAGGTGCCGCGGAAGAAGGAGGCCGACTACATCGGCAAGGAGAGGCTCGAACAGGTCCGTTCCGAGATCGAAGCAGGCAAGCCGCCGTACAAGACGCAGCTCGTCGGGCTCGTCGTCCGCGGCAAACCGATCACCGACTACGCGCCGGACTTCTGGCTCGTCAGCGACACTCCGGACGGTGAGGCTGTCGGCTACGTGACCTCGCCGTGGTACTCGCCGGAGCTCGAGTCGAACATCGCGATGGCCCACGTCCCCGTCGCGCAGGCCGAGCTCGGCACCGAGTTCTGGGTGCATCTGCCCGAGCCGTACGCGGACACTCCCGGTGAGCCCGTGCGCGCCGAGGTGGTGGAGATGCCGTTCCGCCCGAGCGTCAACCCCAACCAGCGGGAGCGACTCAAGGTCAAGGGCCTCGACGCGGCCATCTGAGAAGCCGCCCTCCGATCCGGGCGCGGTCACTGTGCGAGAAGCCGGTGGCCGCGTTCGCATGTCCGGACGGGTTCGTGGCAGTGCGCACCCGCAGCGACACGTCCTACCCTTAGCGGCACTCCGCACCCGGACGCTTAAATCGCCCCCGCGGCTCGGCACCCCGCACCCTTAGTGCCGAATCCTCCTGTTGCACGGGGAGGATTTGCTGCTGCGGGTGCCGGAGCCTCACCGGGCGGGCTTCGTCCACGCGAGCGTGTATCGGAACCCCACCCGATGCCGGAAGTCCGCGCCGGGCAGGTGACGGCGGGCCGCCTCGGCGACCTGGTCGAACGTCGTCGTCGGATCGGTGACGGGGAACGGATCGGGTTGGCCCCCAGCGGATCCGGGCCGCCGCAGGTCCCCTCGCCGAGGCGGGAGATTCTTCGCGATCCCGATGACCGGATTCGTCACCGCCGAGATCCCCTCCCACAGGTAGTCGCGGGGCGTGGCCGAGAGCGCGAGGCCGACGACGAGGAGCCGACCACCGGGGGAGAGGAGGCGGGCTGCCTCGGCGAGGGTCTCGTCGACATCGACGTGGTGGAGGGCGGCGACCATCGTCACCAGGTCGACCGGCTCGGGCTCCGTTTCCGGGCCGAGATCGGGAAGCTGGGCATCGTCGACGGCGACGTTGTCCAGCCCTGCACAGCGAGCTCGCGCATCGGCACGCATCTGCGCCGAGGTGTCGGTGCCGTGGACGTGCCGGAACTCCCCAGCGAGTTGGGCGAGGAGTTCACCCTGCCCGCACCCGAGATCAAGCGCCCCGCGCCTGCGGGCGGGCAGATTCGCGAGGATCCAGGGATGGAAGTGGTCGTTGTGGCTCCACGGGAACCGGTCGTTGAGACGGTCGAGGGCGGGGGCTGCCCGACCGAGGATCCGAATCGCCCGCTCCGCCATCCGCGATCTCATGCGCCCGCCTCGGCGCCCGGCCGACCCACCGCCTTGGCGCCCGGCCGACCCGCCGCCTCGGCGTCTGGCCGACCCGCCGCCTCGGCGCCCGACGCACCCAGCTCGCCGGACTCACCGGAACCCGTCGGACTCACCGCCGCTGGGACCGGGACTTGACCTTGGCGAGGAGTTCCGCCTCGGCGTTGGGGCCGGCCTTAACCCCACCGGGGAGGCGGAGCATGAAGATGATGCCGACGAGGAGCCAGGCGGCGAACATCGCCCACGACTGCCAGGCCAGCTGCGCTGAGAACGGAGTGATGGGGATGTAGAGGATGAAGAGGACGAGCGTGAGGACGGCCGCGATGACGCCGATGACCATACCGCCGCCCCCGGCCCCGCCGATGCGCAGCGGACGGGCCATGTCAGGTTCGTTCTTCCGCAGGACGATGAAGGCGATGCTCACGAGGAAGTAGGCGATGACGATCGCCGGCGACCCGGCGTCGACGATCCAGCCCAGCGCCGCGGCGCCGAGGAACGGAGCGAGCGCGGAGAGGATGCCGATGAAGATGATCGAGTTGACCGGGGTGCGGTACTTCGGGTGGAGCTTGCCGAACCATGCGGGGATCATCCCGGCCACAGCCATCGCCCACATCAGCCGCGAGGATCCCATGAGGAACGCGTTCCACGAGGTGATGATGCCGGCAAGGCCGCCGGCGATGACGATCTTGCCCCAGACGTCCGAGCCGAACATCGCCGAGAGCGCATCGGCGGTGACGAGGTCGTGGGCGGTGAGCTCGGAGGCGGGGATCGCGAGCGAGGTCATCCAGATGATGACGATGTAGAAGGCGATCGCCATGAGCACCGAGATGACGACGATCTTGCCGATCTTCCGCGCGGGCAGGTTGATCTCCTCCGCCGACTGCGGAATGACGTCGAAGCCGACGAAGAGGAACGGGACGACGGCGACGACGCCGATGAACCCGGCAGCACCGCCGGTGAAGAGCGGCTCGGTGTTCGCCGGGTCGCCGCCGACGAGGCCGCCGGTGAGCAGGAGGAGGGCGACGATGATGAGGAACGAGACGACGAAGGTCTGGACCAGGGAGGCCAGCCGCACGCCTCGGATGTTGATCCACGCGATGACGATCGCGGTGACCGTGCCGATGAGGGCCCACGTGAGGTAGACGTCGGTGTCGGCGATCGTCCACAGCTTGATGTACTCGAGGTCGGGGAAGAGGTAGAGCGCGGTCCGCGGCACGGCGACGGCTTCGAACATGACGACGCTGATGTAGCCGCCGGTGATCGCCCACGACCCGAAGAGGGAGATCTTCGGGCCCATCGCCCGGATGAGGTAGTTGTGCTCGCCGCCGGCGTGCGGCATCGCGGCGACGAGTTCGGAGTACACCGTGCCGACGAAGCACATGATGATGCCGCCGACGGCGAACGCGAGGATCGCCCCCAGGGTCCCCGCCCCGGTCAGCCATTCCCCGGTGAGGACCACCCAGCCGAAGCCGATCATCGCGCCGAAGCCGATGAACAGGGCGTCGACGGTGCCGAGCGCCTTGACGAAGCCGTGGCCCCGGTCGTCCGTCTCTGCCTGCTGAGTGCTCATGGCGTCTCCCTCATCGTGTGCCGCTGACCCCGCCGAGGTGGCCGACAGCGGCCCTTGCCCGTCCCCGTGGGTACATGCACAGTAACAGGATTCTGGGAGTTTACTCGGTGGTAGTTGAGGGATTTCGGGGCCTGATCGCGGCAGGTGCTAGATTTCCTCTGTGCAGAGCACACATCGAAATGCAATCGTCCGCGTGGTGCTGGGTTACCTGACGGCGTTGGTCGTCGGGACCGGTCTGCTCATGACCCCCGCCGCGACCGTGGCGCCGGGCGGGATCTCCCTGCTGTCCGGACTCTTCACCGCCACCTCGGCGCTCAGCGTCACCGGACTCGTCGTCCTCGATACCGGTCAGGACTTCACGTTCTTCGGCCAGATCGTCATCCTCAGCCTCATCCAGGTCGGCGGCCTCGGGGTCCTCCTCCTCACGACGCTGCTCGCCCTCGTCGTCGCAGGCCGGGCAGGCCTGCGCCTGCGCCAGTCGGTGGCCTCGGAGACGAAGAGCTCGGGGATCGGCGGGATCAAGCCGATGGTCCTGCGCATCATCGCGCTCACCCTCACCACCGAGGCGATCGTCGCCGTCCTCCTCTACCTGCGGTTCCGGTTCTTCTACGGCGACCCCGTCGGCGAGGCGGTGTGGAGTGCGATCTTCCATTCGATCTCCGCGTTCAACAACGCCGGTTTCGGTCTCAACGCCGACAGTCTCATGGCGTACGTCGCCGACCCGTTCGTCACCGGTCCGATCGCGCTCGCCGTCATCCTCGGCGGACTCGGCTATCCCGTGCTCATCGAGCTCTTCCGCAAGTACCGCTTCCCGCTGACGTGGAACATGACGACGCGTGCGGTCGTCGTCGTCACCCCGATCCTCCTTCTCACGGGCACAGTCTTCATCGCCGCGATCGAATGGACCAACCCGGCCACGCTCGGTGCCCTCGACTGGTGGGGGAAGATCCAGGCGGCGTCGTTCCAGTCGACGATCACCCGCACCGCCGGCTTCAACTCGATCGACATCTCTCAGATGCACCCGGCATCGTGGTTCGGCATGGACATCCTCATGTTCATCGGCGGCGGTCCCGCCGGCACCGCCGGCGGCGTGAAGATCACGACCTTCGTCGTCCTCGCTGCGATGACGTGGACCGAGGTCAGCGGCGGCCGGGCGGTCAACCTCTTCGGCCGCCGGGTCTCCCGTTCGGTGCACCGTCAGGCGACGACGGTCATCGTCCTCGCCCTCGGACTCATCGTCGTCTCGACGATGGCGATCATGCTCAACGCCCCGGACCTGCGCTTCGACCGGATCCTCTTCGAGGTCGTCTCCGCGTTCGGCACCGTGGGCCTGTCGACCGGCATCACCGCGCAGCTGCCCGCCTTCAGCCAGGCCGTCCTCATCGTCACGATGATCTTCGGTCGCCTCGGACCTGTCACCGTCGCCTCGGCGCTGGCTCTGCGCTCCCGGCCGATCCGCTACGAACTGCCCAAGGAGCGCCCGCTCATCGGCTGACCGGCGCTGTCAACCGTGAACTGTGACCACGTGAAAGGACACTGACATGAACGAGAAGTCCTGGCTCGCCCGTCCGGCGGCCTTCTTCGCCGGGGATGCCAAGCCGATGGCCGAAGCCGGTGCCGTCGCCGTCATCGGCCTGGGCCGGTTCGGCGGCTCGCTTGCGGTCGAGCTCGCCAAGCACGGCGTCGACGTCATCGGCATCGACAGCGACGAAGCCGTCGTCGCCGAGTACGCCGACAAGCTCGCGCACGTCTCCCGGGCCGATGCCACCGACGAGGAGGTGCTGCGTCAGCTCGGCATCGATGACGTCAGCCGCGTCGTCATCGCCATCGGCAGCGACCTCGAGGCGAGCATCCTCGCCGCTTCGCGCATCCTCAAGCTCGGCAACCGGCACATCTGGGCGAAGGCGATCAGCGAGACCCATGCGGAGATCCTCCACCAGCTCGGCATCCGCAACGTCGTCCGCCCTGAGAACGACATGGGTCGGAGGTTGGCCCACCTCATCCGCGGGCACATCTCCGACTTCCTGCCCATCGACGAGGACTTCGTCCTCGCCCGCACGACCCCGCCCGTCCGGGTCTCCGACGTGCCGCTGGCCTCCCTCGGCGTGCGTGCCGCGTACGGCGTGACGATCGTCGCCGTCAAGCGCGCCGGCGGGTCGACGTGGGACATCGCCGACCGGGACATGACGGTCTACGCCGACGACGAGATCCTCATCGCCGGCCATCCCCGCGAAGTCGAGGCCTTCAGCGAACTCGACAAGGACAGCGACGGGTGAGCAGGCAGGCCTGAGAACGAGCCCACGGGGGCAACTGCGCGGCCCGCGATGCGAGCCTCAGAGATCCCACCGATGCAGTCGCCAGGCTGCCGCCGCCCATCCGACGGCCACCCACGCGGCGAGGACGACGACCGCTGGGACGACGCCGAGGTTCTCGGCCGATCCCACCTCGGCGGCACCGCTGATCGTGTGAACTGCCGCCAGCGGCAGCAGGGGTTGAACGAGCACAGCGAGCGCGGATGGCAGCCACGACGCCAGCGTCGATGCCACGATGAGCCCGAGGGCTCCCAGCAGCCCGGCGGCCAGAGAACCGGCGGCTGCGGCGATGAAGACCGCGAGCACCGCGAACTCGACCGGCATGAGGATGCTGCCGAGAAGGAGACGGACATGATCGGGGGCGGTCGCCTCGGCGAGGGCGGCTGACCATGGCGCTCCCGTGACAGCGGTGGCGAACCCGACGGCGACGAGGGTGACCGCGGCGGCGGTGAGCAGCGCGGCACCGGCTGAGACGCCGGCGGCGACCACCGCCTTCGCTGTGATCACCACGGAGCGGCGAGGCAGACGGACGAGCGCCTCGGTGATCGCTCCTGTGCGGAACTCGATGCCGACGAACCACGACGCCAGGACGACGAGGACGATGGCGGCGACGTCAAGTCCGAGCACACTGGCTGAGAGGACATCGACCACTTCGGCATCGGCGAGCGCGGTGCCCCGGGTGACGGGAAAGCTGAGGATGAGCACGGCTGCGGCCACGGTGCCGAGGATGACGGCGGCTGCGGTGAGTCGTCGTGCGGTGGGCAGACTGCGGAACTTCACCCATTCGGAGCCGAGGACGTCACGCAGTCGTCCTGCGGATGCGGGTTCGGTGGCTGGCAGGGTCAGGGACGTCATTCAGCTCTCCTCGGTCGCGGGCTCGGTACGGTTCGTCAGCTGGAGGAAGATGTCCTCGAGGCCGGGATCGACGGTGCGCAGCTCGTCGAGCTCGACCTCGAGACGGATGCTGTCGCGGTGGACGTCTCGCGGCCTCGCGCCGGCGACGAGTGCTGTGGTGCCGCCGTCGGTGACGGTGACCGTGCGCCCGGCGGCACGCTGGCTCGCGATGAGCGGATCGAGCTCGGGTCCAGTGACCGAGACGCCCCGGTGGGTGAGCGACCGCAGTTCGGCTAAGGAGACGTCGGCGACGAGCCGGCCTCTGCCGATGATGATGACGTGGTCGGCGGTGAGTTCCATCTCCGAGAGGAGGTGGCTGGAGAAGAAGACGGTGCGTCCGGTGGCGGCGAAGTCCTGAAGGAACGTTCGCAGCCAGGTGATGCCTTCGGGGTCGAGGCCGTTGAGCGGCTCATCGAGGATGAGCACCTCGGGGTCGGCGAGCACGGCGGCCGCGAGACCGAGGCGCTGCCGCATGCCGAGAGAGAGGTGGACGATGCGCCTCTTCCGCGCGGAGGACAGTCCCACACGGTCGAAGAGTTCGGTGATTCGTCGGCTCCGGCGTGCGGCGGGGATGCCTGAGAGTCTGGCGATCGCGTCGAGATGAGCCTCAGCGGTGAGCCCGGGCAGCATCCTCTCGGTCGTCAGCAGGGAACCGGCAGCAGACGCAGGGGCCGAGTGCTTGGCAAGGGGTCGACCTCCGATGAGAGCCGTCCCGGAGTCCGGAGTCGTCAGACCGAGGATCATCTGCAGTGTCGTCGACTTCCCGGCCCCGTTCGGCCCGAGGAATCCGGTGACGTGTCCGGGAGTGACATCGAAGTCGAGTCCGTCGACGACGCGCGAGCGACCGAAGCTTTTCGTCAGGCCCCGGACACTGATGCCGTCTGTCAGGGGTGGTCGCGGGGGAACCCGGAGGGGTGTGCGGAGCAAGTCGGACACGTCCGCCGTATCCGGGGGTGGAGGCTGTTTTTGCGGTATATGCATACTGTAATATTGATGCAATTTATACATATTGTAAAGATGCAAGTTGGGCATATTGTAAAATGGCGGCATGCCGAAGATCGTCGATCACGCCGCCCGACGCACAGAGATCGTCCATGGGCTGTGGCAGGTCATCTACACCCGCGGCATCGACGCCGTGACCTTCAGGTCCGTCGCCGATGCCGCTGGGATCTCCATCGGTCGAGTCCAGCACTATTTCCCCTCACGCGAAGGGCTCATCCTCGAGGGATGCCGGCAGCTGGTGGCAAGTGCCGAGCTCGGCGACGGAGACGATGCGGGGGATCGGGTCGCTGAGCTCACGGAGTTCCTCCATGCCTTCATTCCGGGCAGTGAGGCGAGGAGGATGGGTGCGTCCGTCTGGTTCACCTACGTCGCCAAAGCGGTCGGCGACCCGGACATCGCCGAGATCGTCGTCGCCAACGATCGCAGGACGGAGGAGGCGGCGACGGCGAAGGTGGAGCGAGCAGGTGTGAAGGGCGACGGGTCGGTGCTGTCGGCTGCCGATGTCGCAGTGCGTCTTGTCGCACTCGCCAAGGGGCTGGCCCAGGACGTCATGCTCGACGTCCGCTCGCCGGCCTCGGCCTATCGGATCCTCGATGACGAAGTCGAACGGGTCGTGTCGTAAGCGGCTCGGCAGTGACGACTCAGGCGACCGGGTGGAAACCCGGTCGCATGAGATGAGAAAGGAAGCGTCCCGTTGCGGGAGGGGTCGTTGCGAGGCTGCACAGTCGTTGACCGTTCAGTCGCCGAGGTCGACGACCTCGAACTCGAGGAGTTCGGCACCCGTCGACACGGGCTCCTTGCCGGTCGACTCGTGCGAGGACTTGCGGTTGGCCTTCCAGTTCTCGAAGTCCTCCTTCGTCGCCCACTGGGTGTAGACGAAGTAGCGGTCGCCGCCGGCCGTGGGTCGTAGCAGCTGGAAGCCTTCGAAGCCCGGGGCGTTGTCGACCGAGTGCTTGCGCGCGGCGAAGCGCTTCTCGAGCTCGGGTCCCGCGTTCTCGGGGACGGTGAGGGTGTTGATGGCGACGACCGACATGTCTTCTCCTTGGGTGATCGACGGTGTGGCTGCTGTCGCCTCCGACACTACGACCGCACCCTGGGCCGGAGCTGGGCTGTCCGCATGCGATCGCGGTGCGTCTCGCCGCCGTAGGGTACAGGGCGGAGTGCGCTGACTCGCCGGGGGCGGCGCGAAACCGGGCCGCTGACGCGCCGCTCGAGCGAAATCGAGGACGCTCAGTGTCGATATCGGCGCGCCGAATCGACACTCCGCGTCCTCGACTCGGCGGGTGGTCGGGGCCGCGCCCACCGCCTCCGCCGGCCGCGCCCGCCGCCCCCGCCAGCACCCTGCCGCGCGCAGCACCCGCGACCCGCTCAGAACGTCGAGTGCGGCGCCCCCTGCCCGGGATCGATCTGCACGGGGCCGCCGGCGCCGGGGGTGACGTCGAAGTCGAACATCGCCGTCGGCAGGTAGACCGTTGCGCACGAGTTCGGGATGTCGACGACGCCGGAGAACCGTCCCTCGATCGGCGCCGCGCCGAGGAGCAGGTACGCCTGTGCCGCGCTGTAGCCGAACTTCGTCAGGTAGTCGATGGCGTGGAGGCAGGCGCGCTGGTAGGCGAGCTGAGAGTCGAGGTAGCGCTGCTCACCGTCGAGGGTGACCGAGGTGCCGGAGAACGCGAGCCACTCCGAATACTGCGGATCGGTGTTGCCCGGCTGGAAGATCGCGTTCTCGCTCACCCCGTACGTGTCCATGCCGCCCTTGATGATCTCGACGCGGAAGTCGATGAACCCGCCCATCTCGATCGCCCCGCAGAACGTGATCTCGCCGTCGCCCTGGCTGAAGTGGAGGTCGCCGACGGAGAAGTTCGCCCCGTCGACGAACACCGGATAGAACACCCGAGTGCCCTTCGTGAGGTTCTTGATGTCCTGGTTGCCGCCGTTCTCGCGTGGGGGAGCGGTGCGCGCGCCCTCCTCGGCGACCCGGTCGAAATCCTCACCGGTGAGCGATCCGAGGATCGCACCGTTGGGCTCCGGCGGCAGCGCGAGCGGGGGTTCGCGGTCGGGGTCGGTGGCGATGAGCGCGGCCTCGCGGGTGTTCCACGTTCCGAGCAGGTCCGCACTCGGCGCGGTCCCCATGAGGCCGGGGTGGATGATTCCGGTGAACGAGACGTGCGGGACGTGGCGGGAGGTCGCGGTCCCGCCGCTGAAGTCCCAGATCGCCTTGTACGCGTCGGGGAACTGGTCGACGAGGAACGAGCCGCCGTTCTGCTTTGCGAAGATGCCCGTGTAGCCCCACCCCTGACCGGCGAGCGGGCCCTCCTCCTGCGGGATCGGCCCGACGTCGAGGATGTCGACGATGAGGAGGTCGCCCGGCTTCGCGCCCTCGACGGCGATCGGACCCGAGAGCGCATGGACGATGTCGACCGGGGCATCGCGGACGTCGTCGGCGCTGTCGTCGTTCTTGATGAAGCCGTCGAACCATTCGCGGCAGTCGACGCGGAAGGACTGTCCCGGCTTGACGTGGACGGCGGCGGGGATGTCGGGGTGCCACCGGTTGTGGCCGACGATCTTCTGGTCGGTGAAGGGCTTGGTCGAATCGAGCGGGAAGACGACGTCGGGCATGGCACTTCCTTTCCTCTGGGGTGTCCGCGGTCGCGGTCGACCGCGGGGATGGTGCGGGCAGTACGCATGGGGCGGGTGGAGCTGGCGATGTGAGTGGTGCCGGTCGTGCGGGCGGAGCTGGCGGTGCGGGTCGTGCAGGTGGAGGTGCGGTTCGGCTAGGCGCGCGGAAGCTTTGCGTGCCGAGGATCGCGGCTGACCTTCTGGCGCCGACGGCTCGACCCGGGAAGGCGAGAGACGACGGCGGGGGATTCGGCGGAGCGTTCCGTGGATTCGATGAGTTGCTTCGCCTGAGATGATCCGGCGCCGAGGTGGGGCGACCCGACGATCGACCGTGCACGTCCGCTGCAGCCGGGGCAGGGGATGGAACCGGGTTTGTCGGCCATCGGATAGACACGCTCGGAGTCACCGCACGCGTCGCAGCGGAAGAGATACGTGGGCACTGCACCACCCCTGTCATCAGCGTCGGAGGAATCTCATTCTGTCAGTGTGATCGCCATCACGGAAGAGGTGTGGGGCAAATCCCTGCGCGATCGTGGGCAGTCGCGGTCGCGCCTGCCCTCGTGCGCTTCTGGGCTGCGGAGAGTCGGCCGCGCCGGGAAGGTGGACGCTCAGTGTCGATTCCGGCGCCGTGAATCGACACTCCGCGACCTGAACTCACTGAGTGCCCGCCCCCGCGGCTCAGGCCTCTGCGGCGGGCGGGTCCGCGACGGCCACCTCGGTGAAGGTGAGGCCGGGTGCCGAGGCATCGGCGGCGCGGCGGATGCGTTCGGCGGTGAGCTCGCTGATCGTCGCGAACTCGGGGCGGGCACTGTCTGCGTCGCTTCCGCTCGCAGCGCGCACGTCTGCCTCACCCTGACGACCCCCGTTCCCGTTGACCCCAGCACCCGCACCTCCCCGAGCCCCGCGCCCGCCACTGGCCCCGCGCCCGCCACTGGCCCCGCGCCCGCCGCGCAGCTCCTCCGGCGTCTGGATGAGGATGAAGGACCGCTGCCCGTCGTCGCGGCGGTTGGCCTCCATCACCGCCTGCGCGGTCGTCCCGGATCCGGCGAAGAAGTCGAGGACGATCGCCGTGGGGTCGAAGAAGGTCTGCGCGGTGATGAGCGTCTTGACGAGTTCGACGGGCTTCGGATATCCGAACACACCGCCGAGCCCGAGGTCCTCGAGGTCGTTCTGCCCGCCGAGCGCCTTGATGATCGAGTAGAGCTTCGAACTCGCAAGTTCGTACGGCGTCACCCGCACGACCGCGTGCTTGCCCGGCCCCCACGGGCGGAGGACGAACTCGCCCGAGGCCAGCTTCGCGTCCACCTCGGCGAGCTTCTTCTCCCCTTTGACCGCGAGGATGTCCTCGTACATGAGCCGCCGCTCCGACCCCCGCGCATAACGGCCGAAGCTCGCGCGCAGGACGTCGGTCTCGACGAGCATCTTGCGCCCGTCGATGACCTCGACCTTCGCCGGTGCCTTCTTCTCGGTGAGGAACGTCCCCGCGGACCGGGCGTCCTTGCCCCACACGTGGATGTAGTCGTGCCCGCGGACGAACGACGGCGAATTGCCCCCGCCTTTCGCGCGCTGGTGGATGAGGGTGCCGAGCGAATTCGCCTCCCCGAAGACCTCGTGCCCGAGCAGCTGCGCCCACGCGCTCTCCCCGTCGTCGAGGTGGAGGTAGAGCACCCCGTCATCGCGCATGAGCTCGCGCGCGAGCATGAGCCGCGGCGCCATGAAGTCGAGCCAGCTGTCGTGGTCGTGCCCGCGGTCGCGGTACGCGTGCGCATTGCCCGTGTTGTACGGCGGATCGATGTAGACGACCTTGACCCGCCCCCGATGCGTGGCGAGCAGGCTCTGCAGGCCGGGCAGATTGTCCCCGACGATGAGGAGGTTCTCGTCCGGATCCGGCACGACCGACCGTGGCCCGGCTGTCTTCGCACTCGGATCCATCCCCTCGCCGAGGCGGCCGCCGGCAGCCGTGAATCCCGGACCTGCCGTGGCGCTGAGTTCGCGTCCGAGGGTGAGCGACTTCTCCTTGCCGGGCCAGCTCAGAGCGGTCGCCATCTTCTCCAACTCCCTCGACGATGCCAAGATTGCTGTATGAGTATTTCACGAGTGGCAGTCGTCGGCGCAGGCATCATCGGTGTGGCGCTCGCCCGCGAGATCACCCGTCAGCTCCCCGACGCCGAGGTCACGGTCTTCGACCGCGGGCCGGGAATCGCCTCGGCGCAGAGCGGTCACACCGCGGGCATCGTCCATGCCGGTCTCGACGCCGAGCCCGGATCCCTCGACGCGACGCTCGCCCGCCGCGGGCTCGAACTCCTCATCCCCTACCTCGTCGGGCAGGGACTCGCCTACCGAGAGTGCGGGCAGCTCGTCGTCGCGCAGGACACCGACGAGGTCGACCGCCTCGACGACCTGCTCACCAGGGCGAAAGCGAACGACGTGCCCGGGGTGCGCATGGTCGATCGGGCCGAGATGCGCGAGATCGAACCGGCCGCCAGGGGAGTCCAGGCTCTCTACTCTCCGCACACCGCGATCACCGACTTCGAGGCCGTCACCGAGGCGCTCGCCTCCGAGATCCGCGACGCAGGCGGCCGCTTCCGCTTCCTCACCGAGGTCACCGGCATCGACGCGCTGAGCAACGAGGTGCGCATCCGCACCCGCGCCGTCAGCCCCAAAGACGACTCGGGAGTGTCCAGCGAGTCCGGCTATTCGACCGACCTCGTCGTCGAATCGGACTCCGACCCCGACGGGGAGGTCCACGACCGTCCCCGCACCTACCGCGGCGGTGAGGACGAGGCCGTCGCCGATGTGTCGGCACGGGGCGGTCTGCGCGGTCGCCTCGGCGATGAGCTGCGCACCCGGTTCGGCGACAAGGACTGGTTCAAGCAGGCCGAGGACCGGATCGACGGGTGGTCCGATCGGAACCGTCCCACCGGCGCCGAGGTGGATGCCGGCACCTTCGACCTCGTCCTCGTCGCCGTGGGACTCCAGTCCGATCGACTCGCCGCGGCGTCCGGGCTCTCCGCCGATCCGCGCATCGTTCCGTTCTCGACGACGTATTCGCGACTCGATGCTCCCGCCGCCGAGGCGGTCCACGGCATCATCTCGTCCGTGCCCGACCCGGAGGAGCCGTTCGAGGAGACCGTGCTCGCCCGGACCGTCACCGGTGGGCTGCTGCTCGGGCCGAACACGCACATCGCGCTCGGTCGCAGCGACGGTTCGGTCGGCGACATCGACCTCGGCGACCTCGGTGCCTCGTTCGGGTTCTCCGGGTTCTGGAAGTTCGCGAAGCGCAACGTCCGCTCGGCCGCAGAGGGCGTGCGGTCGGCGGCGAGCACCTCGGCGTTCGTCGAGCGGATCAGGAGATATGCCCCCGGCCTCGACACTGCGGGGATGGCTGCCGGACCCAAGGGGGTCAGCGGCCAGACGATCGATGGCAAGGGCGAGCTCGTCACCGGGCTCGTCGTCACCGCCCGCGGACGGCTCACTCAGGTGCGGAACACCCCGCGGGCCGGAGCCACCTCGGCGCTGGCAATCGCCGAGCACGTCGTCACCGCAGCCCTGAAGTCCGCGGGACGACGGTGAGGCTTGGGGTTCGCTGAGGTCGGCGGACAGGACCGTGAGTCAGTGGTCCGTCGCTGAGGTCGCCCGAATCGAGCGGACTATCGCTCAGGATCTCCGGCGGAACGCTTCCTCAGCGACGAGTCCTGCTTCTGGGTCGAATAGACATAGGTGAGGACAAGCCCGGATACGATCGGAACGACGATGAGGCTTGGCAGGATTCGGGTCAAGGCCTCGCTCATCTCGCCGGTGAGGAATCCGAGGATCGGCCACATCACGATGGGCACGGCGGAGATGCCGACCCATGTGAGGACGAAGTCCGTGCGAGTCTGCGGACGCTCTGTGAAGAATCTGCGGATCGCGCTCTTCTCCGACGACGGCACTGCTCAACCTCCCACGTTTCTCAACCTCACGGTAGTGGCTGGTGGGAGGCCATTCAAGGATCGTCCACGGGGCGCGACCTCAGCCGGAGTGGCGCTCGAGGAACTCGTAGACCTCGGTGTCGTCGACGCCGGGGACGGCGCCGGGCGGGACGGCAGCGAGGAGGGAGGCGTGCATCTTCGCCGAGGGCAGGGAGTTGTCCTCCCACTTCGCGGCGAGCTCCTCCGGGGCGGTGCGGCAGCACGAGGGGTCGGGACAGCGTGACTGCGAACGGATCGAGGATTCCCGGCCTTCGAACCATTTGACGTGGGCGAACGGCACGCCGACGCTGATCGCGTAGTCGCCTCCCGGCAGCACCCTGGCCGTGCACCAGTACGACCCCTGCGGGGTGTCGGTGTACTGGTAGTACGGGCTGAACCGGTCGGCGACCCGGAAGACCGTGCGCGAGGTGAACCGCTTGCACGCGAACTGCCCCTCGATGGCCCCGAGCGGGTCCGTGGGGAAGGGGAGCCCGTCGTTCGAGTACGCCTTGTGGATCGTGCCCGAGGCGTGGACCTTCATGAAGTGGACGGGCAGACCGAGGTGCTCGGTGGCGAGGTTGGTGAACCGGTGCGCGGCCATCTCGTAGCCGACGCCGAACATGTCGCGCAGGTACTCCACCGACAGCTCGCGCTTCCGCTTCGCCTCGGTGAGGACGGGCACCGCCGCGCTCTCAGGCAGGAGGACGGCGGCGGCGAGGTAGTTCGCATCGACGCGCTGCTGGAGGAACTCGCGGAAGTCCTTCGGCGCCCCGTGCCCGAGGACGTGCGGGGCAAGGCTCGTGAGCAGGTGCGTGCGCGGGTCGAACGCGGCATCGGCGTTGGGCAGGTAGATGCGTCGATTCGCGGTGTCGGAGATCGACCGGGTCGAGCTCGGCAGGTCGGAGACGTAGTGGAGGCTGAAGCCGAGCTTCTCCGCGATCGTCGCCGTCTCGCGCTGGGACACGGTCCCCGACTCGTAGCCGGCGAGGCTGAGCAGCTCGGCCGCCTGCTCCTCGAGGTCGGCGAAGTAGTTGTGCTTCTCGCGCATCGTCTCCCGCAGCTCACGGTTGGCTCGCCGTGCCTCCTCCGGGGTCGCCGCCCGCCTGGTCAGCACCTCGGCGAGCTGGCGCTGGAGGCCGACGATCGCCTCGAGCGCATCCTGCGGCAGCGACTTGATGCGCACCTGCGGCAGTCCGAGGGACGAGTACATCGGGGAGGCCTGATTCCGTTCGGCCTCGAGTTCGAGGCCCTGCCGACCGTCGACGGGAGTCGGGTCGAGAAGGTCCGCGACCTCGGTTCCCAGGGCCTCGGCGATCGCGGTGAGCAGGGTGACAGAAGTTTCTCGCTTGCCGTTCTCGATCGTCGAGATCTGCGAGGCCGCACGGCCCACCTTCTCCCCGAGCTCGGCGAGCGTCATCCCCGCCTGTTTGCGAAAGAATCGGATTCTTCTGCCGATGCTGAGGCTGTCGACGGACTGCTTCGACTCCGACTTTGAAGCTTGAACACTGGTCACAACCGCCTCCGAGGCGTCGATCCGGATGGTGTATTGCGAATGTGACCAGTATGACAGAACCGGGAAATTTCACCAATGGGAAGAACGCAGAATTTTCTCCTCACTTTTCTCTGTCGGAGGGCTTGCGCGCCCAGCAAGATGGATCACACGAACCTCGGAACGACACAGGAGAGAACCATGAACACCACGCCGAACGAACTGCACGACGTCGAAGCGATCCGCCGCGACTGGGCCACCAACCCCCGCTGGCAGGGAGTCGCCCGCGAGTACTCGCCGGAAGACGTCGTCAAGCTGCGCGGCTCGGTGATCGAGGAGCACACGCTGGCCCGCCGCGGAGCCGAGAAGCTCTGGGAGGAGATCCACGACCTCGACTTCGTCAACGCCCTCGGCGCGCTGACCGGCAACCAGGCCGTCCAGCAGGTCAAGGCCGGCCTCAAGGCCATCTACCTCTCCGGCTGGCAGGTCGCCGCCGACGCGAACCTCTCCGGCCACACCTACCCGGACCAGTCGATCTACCCGGCGAACTCGGTTCCCGCGGTCGTCCGCCGGATCAACAACGCACTCATGCGCGCCGACCAGATCGAGCATGCCGAAGGCGTCAAGACCGTCGAGGACTGGATGGTCCCGATCGTCGCCGACGCGGAGGCCGGCTTCGGTGGTCCGCTCAACGCCTTCGAGCTCATGAAGGGCATGATCAACTCCGGCGCCGCCGGTGTCCACTGGGAGGATCAGCTCGCGAGCGAGAAGAAGTGCGGTCACCTCGGCGGCAAGGTCCTCATCCCGACCTCGCAGCACATCCGCACCCTCCAGTCGGCCCGTCTGGCCGCCGACGTCGAGAACGTCCCCTCGGTCATCATCGCCCGCACCGACGCCGATGCCGCGACGCTCATCACCACCGACGTCGACGAACGCGACCAGCCGTTCATCACCGGCGAGCGCACCGCTGAGGGCTACTACAAGGTCCGCAACGGACTCGAGGCCTGCATCGCCCGCGGCAACGCGTACGCTCCGTACTCGGACCTGCTGTGGATGGAGACCTCACTGCCCGACCTCGAGGTCGCCAAGCAGTTCGCCGAGGCGATCCACGCCGAACACCCGGACCAGCTGCTCGCCTACAACTGCTCGCCGTCGTTCAACTGGAAGAAGCACCTCGACGACGACACGATCGCGAAGTTCCAGCGCGAGCTCGGAGCGATGGGCTACAAGTTCCAGTTCATCACGCTGGCCGGCTTCCACGCCCTCAACTACTCGATGTTCGACCTCGCCCACGGCTACGCCCGCGAGCAGATGAAGGCCTACGTCGACCTGCAGGAGCGCGAGTTCGCCGCCGAGGATCGCGGCTACACCGCGACCAAGCACCAGCGCGAGGTCGGCACCGGATACTTCGACCTCGTCTCGACCGCGGTCAACCCGGACGGATCGACCCTCGCGCTGTCCGGCTCGACCGAGGAAGCCCAGTTCCACTGAGCACCCGCCCCGCACCTGCCGGGCCCAGACGGCCCGGCAGGTGAGGACCCACCAGACTCGGCGCGGTTCGGCGATGTTTTCACGGGGTTTGCATCGTCGATCCGCGCCGGCACCTCCGTCCAGCACCCACCCCGACCAACCGCACCACTCCAGTTCCCACCAGCACGGTCCCACACAGCACTCGAATGAGTGAGGAGAAGACAATGTCCCGCATCACGATCAACGCACCTGAGGCACCCGGACACGACACCGTTCTCTCGGCACAGGCGCTCGACTTCGTCGCGGGCCTCCACGAGAACTTCGCCGACCGCCTCGGCGGGCTCATGGCCAAGCGCGGCAGCCGTTCGGCGGAGATGAACGACGGCACCCTGCCCCGCTTCACCCCCGACTACGCCGCCGTCCGCGCCGACCGCACCTGGCAGGTCGCCGGCTCTCAGGACGCTCCGGGACTCGAGGACCGCCGGGTCGAACTCGCCGGCCCCGTCACCGAACCCGAGGTCGTCCGGGCGCTCAACTCCCAGGCCAAGGTCTGGATCGCCGACTTCGAGGACTCGACGAGCCCGACGTGGGCGAACATCCTCGGCGGACAGCACGCCCTCTACCTGGCCGTGCGCGACCAGCTGCCCGGCGTGAGCAACCGCAACCAGCCGACCATCGGCATGCGCCCCCGCGGCTGGCACCTGCCGGAGAAGCACCTCATGGTGACCGGCGACGACGGTGAGCAGACCCCGGCGATCGGCGCGCTCGTCGACTTCGGCCTCTACTTCTTCCACAACGCGAAGACGCTCATCGATTCCGGTTCGGGACCGTACTTCTACCTCCCCAAGCTCGAGTCCTCGCTCGAGGCCCGGCTGTGGAACCAGATCTTCGTCTGGGCGCAGGATGAGCTCGGCATCCCGCAGGGCACGATCCGCGCGACCGTCCACATCGAGACGATCGCCGCCGCGTTCCACATGGAGGAGATCCTCTGGGAGCTGCGCGACCACTGCGCCGGTCTCCAGGCCGCTGGCTGGGACTACCTGTTCTCGGTGGTGAAGAACCTCCGTCACTCGACGGAGTTCATCCTCCCCGACCGCGACCGTCTGACGAACTCGCTGCCCCTGATGAAGGCCTTCACCGACCGTCTCGTGTGGACCTGCCACCGCCGCGGTGCCCACGCGATCGGGACGATGACGAACCTCATGACCAGCCACCCCGACGAGGGCTTCGTCGCCGCCGAGTTCGCGCGGATGCGTGAGGACAAGGCGCGCGAGGCCTGGCAGGGCTTCGACGGCACGTGGGTCGCCGATCCCGGCCTCGTCCCGGCCGCACTCGCCGTCTACGACGCAGCCCTCGGTGAGAAGGCGCACCAGCTGGAGAACATGCGTCCCGACGTCCGGGTGTGCGCCGAGAACCTCCTCGACATCACCGGACTCGAACCGGTCGTCACCGAGGAGGGCGTGCGGGTCAATATCCGCGTCGCCATCGGCTACCTCAACGAGTGGCTCGGCGGCAACGGCAACGTGGCGCTGGAGAACCTGCTCGAGGACGTCTCGACCGCGGAGATCTCCCGGTCGCAGATCTGGCAGTGGATCCACCACGAGGTCACCCTCGACAACGGCCAGCCGGTGACCCGGCAGCTCGTCGAGCGCTACCTCGGCGAGGAGCTCGCGCTCATGGAGCGCACCCCCGCTGACCACGTCACCGAGGCGGTCGAGATCTTCCGGGCCTCGGCGCTGACCGACGACTTCCCCGAGTTCCTCACGGTGCCCGCCTACACCGAGCACCTCGTCGACCGCGTCGCCAAGGCCGCGGTCAGCGCAGCCTGAGCGGTCCGCCTCGGCGGGAGACGTCAGACGGCGGTCCGCCTCGGCGGAGGGGACGGCACCATCGAACCGCCTCGGCGGGGACCATCGATCCGCATCGGCACCCTGGACCTGTTCGGACTCGCACTGCACAGCGAGTCACGGCAGGACCGGGGTGCCGATGTGTGGGTTCGGCTCAGCCCTCGGGCGGCCACGGCAGCCCCTCGGCCTGGGCGTTGAGCTGGTACGAGACCACGCCGTCGATCGATTCGCGGATGATGTCGGCGTGGCCGGCGTGCCGCGCGATCTCCGTGTTGAGGTGGGCGAGGATCCAGCGCACCGACATGTCGAAGTCCTTCGGCATCCACGGGTTGTTCACCGGGACCTTCGCGTCGAGGTCGATCCCGTCCGCCGCGGCCTGGGTGCGGGTGGCGGTGATCTCGGCGACGGCGCGGTCGAAGGCGGCGAGCACCTCGGCCAGGGTCAGATCCGGCAGGGTCGCGCCCTCGAAGGATCCTAAGAGCCCGAGTTCCTCACCGAACGCGGCGTAGTCCTCCTCGGTGGCGACGAGCGACGGGTCGCGGACCTGCTGCAGCCAGCCGTAGACGACGTGGGCTGAGTGGGCGAGCAGCCCAGAGATGCTCAGCGAACTCACTGTCGGGGTGCTGCGGGCCTGCTCGTCGGTGAGGCCTGCGGCGGTCAGTCGCAGCTGCTGGCACTGCTGTTCGAGGAAGCTCAGCTGGGCGTCGGTCTCGGTGGTCACGGGCGGGGCGAAGAAGGGCATGACGACTCCTGATGGTCGGGTCTGGCCTGGTGTGGGGTGAACGGCTCGGCGCGATCGGCGATGCGCTTGAAACCATCATCCGACCGATTGCGGACATATGATGTCCGCATGCACGATGATCCGGCCAGGTGTCCATGAGCTCCGAATCCCGCCTCCTCTCCCTCCTCGCGCGGCTCGGGACCGGTCGGTCATTCACCGCGACCGACCTCGCCGCGGAGTTCGGCGTCACCGAACGGACGATCCGACGCGACATCGCGACCCTGCGCGAGCTCGGCTACACCGTCGATGCCGCCCCCGGAGTCGACGGCGGGTACCGGGCCGGCAGCCGGACCGTGCTGCCGCCCCTTCAACTCGAATCTGGGGAGGCCTTCGCGACCGCGCTCGGTCTCTCACTCCTCGCCGGTGCGGGCCTCGGAAGTGCGGACACCGCCTCGGCGAGCGGGAAACTCGAGGCGATGCTCCCGGCCGCGGCCGCCTCCGCGGTGAGGGAGATCGGGACCGCGGTCACCGTCGCCCCCGGCAACGAGCCCGACGTCGACCATGCCGCGGTCGGAGCCATCGCCTCGGCGATCGCCGCCCGCCGTCGCATCACCTTCGCCTACGCGAAGCCGTGGACCGACGCCGCGCCGGCCGTCCGACGGGTCGAACCCGCCCAGCTCGTCGTGCTCGGCTCCCACTGGTACCTCTACGGGTGGGACCTCGACCGCAGCGACTGGCGGGTCTTCCGCCTCGACCGGCTGAGCGAGGTCCATGTGACGACGTTCGGATTCCCGCTGCGACCTGCCCCCGACGCCGAGGCGGCGGTGCGTCGCGCGGTCACCGTCGCCGCGTACGAGCACACGATCGTCCTCGACCTCGAGGCCACCCCGGCCGAGATCGAGCCATGGTTCTCCACCCGTGCCGCGACGATCGCCGAGGTCAGCGGGGGTGTGCGCGTGACGTTCGGAGTGCCAGACCTCGGCGCGGCGGCGATCTACACCGCAACCATCCCGTTCCCGTGCCGCGTCGTCGATCCGCCGGAGTTCGTCGCGGAGTTGTCGGTGATGCGCGGGCGGATCGGCGCGATCATGGCCGCAAGCGACACCGAGGTGTCCGGGAAGTGACCGGACGGTGAACGACAACGGGAGTCGTCCATATACTGATGCCATGACGATTCTCATCGGCTATCTCCCTGCCCCGGAAGGCGAGGCGGCGCTGCGCGCGGGATTCGCAGAGGCCGCGCTGCGCACGTGCGACGCCGTCGTGGTCAACTCACAGCGACGCGGTGCCAGCGGCACCCCGACCGAGATCGACAAGGACGACATCGATCGCATCGTCGCCCTCGGTGAGGAGGCGGGAGTCGCGGTCACCGTGCTCCAGCCCGACCATGAGGACGACGTCCCGGGAACCCTCAACGACCTCGCCGCCGAGCACGATGCCCAGCTCATCGTCATCGGCCTGCGGAAGCGCTCGGCGATCGGAAAGTTCATCCTCGGATCCCAGGCCCAGCGCATCCTCCTCGAAGCCGAAGTCCCCGTCCTCACCGCAAAGGCCTGAGACTCAGCGCCCCACCTCGAGACCGTGCCCCCACGCGAGGAGCTCGGCCAAGGAGACCCCGGCAGAGTCGCTGAGATCGGCGATCTGCGTCCTGCACGAATAGCCGTCGGCGAGGACGACGCGCATCCGTTCGTCGTCGTCCCGCTCTCGTTCGGCGCGTTCGCGGTCGGCGCGTTCGCGCTCGACGCGCAGTGCGGGCAGCAGCGCGAGTTCGGCCACGGCGACCGAGGTCTCGAAGTGACCGGCCTCGACCCCGAAGTTCCCCGCCAGCCCGCAGCACCCGCCGAGGAAGTCGGCGCTCGCTCCCGCCCGGGAGAGGAGCTCTCGGTCTGGGGCTGTCCCGAGCACCGCCGACTGATGGCAGTGCGGTTGGACGACCGCGTCGACGCCGGCGAGGTCGGGCAGTTCGGCACCGATCCCGAGGAGATAGTCCGCGAGCGTCTGCACCCGCGACCCGACCCGCTCGGCCGCATCGCTCGCGAGCAGCTTCTGCGCATCGTCGGCCAGTGTGGCCAGGCACGAGGGCTCGACCCCGACGATCGGCGCATCCCCGGTCGCATCGAGGGCGGCGACCGTCTCGCCGAGGTGGTTGCGTGCGGCATCGAGCTGGCCGGTCGAGATGAGGGGCAGACCGCAGCACACCGTCTGCTCGACCACCCGTACCCGCACGCCCGCATGCTCGAGGACGGCGACCGCGGCCGCAAGGATCCTCGGCGCGAAGTGGTTCGACCACGAATCCGCGAAGAGGATGACCTCGCCGAGGCGGTCGGAGGCCCCAGCTCCCGCCTCGGCGCGGGATCGCCACCAGCTCCGGAACGTCGTCGTCGCGAACGTCGGAATCGACCGGCGGGGATCGATCCCCGCCACCCGCTTTCCCAGCGCACCGACCCCCGGCACCCGGGCGACCCGGTTGACCAGGTGCGCGACCGGGGTGAGAGCGTTCGCCAGCTGCGGGAGGAAGCCGAGCGCATAGTGCGAGGGAGGCCGCATCCGACCCCGATAGGACTGGTGGAGGACTTCGGCCTTGTATGTGGCCATATCCGTGCCCGTCGGGCACTCGCTGCCGCACGCCTTGCAGGACAGACAGAGGTCGAGCGCCTCGGCGACGGCGGGGGAGTCCCATGCGGTCGTGACCAGGTCACCGGAGACCATCTCCTGGAGCACCCGGGCGCGCCCCCTCGTCGAGTGCAGCTCATCCCTCGTGGCCTGGAACGACGGGCACATGATCCCACCGTTCGCCGCGGAATCCGCGCGGCATTTGCCGACCCCCGTGCACCGGTGGACGGCTGAGGCGAACCCGTCGGATTCGTCCGGGTACGCCATTGCGAGCTGACCGGGCAGCCGATCGCGCTTGGGCAGCTCGGTCAGCCGGATCGAGGCGTCGAGGGGGTCGGGGTTGACGATGACCCCGGGCCCGAGAAGGTGGCGGGGATCGAAGAGCTCCTTGACCGCTCGGTTGAGGTCGATGACCTCGGGCGGGTAGAGCAGCGGCAGCAGCTCGGAGCGTGCGCGACCGTCGCCGTGCTCTCCCGAGACCGACCCGCCGTAGCCGGCGACGAGCTCGGTCGCCGCGACGAGGAATCGCCGCAGCACTGCCGGGCCGTCGGGCTCCTCGAGGGGGAAGTCGACGCGCATGTGCAGGCATCCGTCACCGAAGTGCCCGTACGGGATCCCCCACAGCCCGTGCTCGTCGAGGAGGTCCATGAGATCCCGCAGATAGTCGCCGAGGTGCTCGACCGGAACCGCGGAATCCTCCCACCCGGCGTGGGCGTCGCGCCCGTCCGGGGTGCGTGAGACGAGCCCCGCACCGTCGGCGCGGATCGCCCACACCGCCGCTGCGGTCTCCGCGTCGACGACGGCGGAGTCGAGAGCACGGGACTCATCGATGAGACGCTGCGCCTCCTCGGCGAGGATCTCGGCATCGTCGCCGGTGAGTTCGACGACGAGCCAACCGGCGCCCTCAGGCAGAGCGGGAACGGCGTTCCCGCCCTTGGCCGCGATGACCCGGTCGAGCATCCGCGAATCGAGACCTTCGCACGCCGCGACGGGGAAATCGCGCAGCAGCGGAGCGTCGTGGGCGGCGGCGACCATGTCCGGATACCCGAGGACGACCGCGGCCGTATGGGCGGGTTCGGGTACGAGCCGCATCTTCGCGGCGAGCACGATGCCCCACGTTCCCTCGGACCCGGCGAAGGCACGACGGAGATCGAACCCGTTCTCCGGCAGCAGCGCCTCGAGACCGTAGCCGGAGACCTGACGGGAGAACGTGCCGAGATGGGTGCGGATCGTGCCCAGGTGCTCACCGATGAGTGCATGAAGGCGCGGGAACAGCTCCCGGGGATCCGCATCATCGAGGTCGACGACCGTACCGTCGACGAGCATGATCCGCAGCGCGAGGATGTTCTCCCCCGTGCGTCCGTAGCCGAGCGCACGCGGACCGCATGCGTTGTTGCCGATCATCCCTCCGATCGTGCACCGGGTGTGCGTCGACGGGTCGGGACCGAAGCGCAGACCGTGCTCCCGCGCTCGTGCCTGCAGGCTCGCATGGACGCACCCGGCTTCGACCCACGCGCTCTGCTCGACGGGGTCGAGGTCGAGCACCGTGTTCATGTGCCGAGAGAAGTCGAGGACGATCCCGGTGCCGACTGCGTTGCCTGCGATCGACGTCCCCGCACCACGGCAGGTGATCGGCACGCCGAGGCGGCGGGCGACCGAGAGCGCAGCCGCGACGTCGTCCTCGCCGCAGGGGAAGACGACTGCCTGGGGCACGAGACGGAAGAGGGAGGCATCCGAAGAGTAGGCGGCGCGGTCGGCGGTTTCTCCGGTGACATCGCCGACACCGGCGGCGGAGAGCTCGGCGACGAGTGCCTCGGCCGAGGCGGCGGATGGAGCGCTCATGGGAGCATTGTGCCACCGGTGCGGAGGCGGCGGCGCCCGTGTCCGTGCGGAACGAGCAATGCCCTTTTCGCAATCGGCATTGTCACGGTCGGATATTGTGCTGATGTGCGGAATTCGCACACCTCGTACTCAGATTAGGGCCGAACCTTCCAGTATTCGGGAAAAATTGGCGTGACATAGGCGTCGTGGTATTTAATAGAAGTACATTTTCCTGTGGCGGTGTGCCACATGTGCAGGCAAGGAAAGAAACAATGTCACGTCGCGCTCGCGAATTAACAGTGGATCAGACAGCCCTGGTTGCGGCTGTGCGCAGAATTTCACGGCAGCGAACCAAGATCAACACGAACTACGTCATGTCCATCCTCCGCGCACGCGAGGAGGGAGCCACCTTCGGTGCCATCGCCGAGGCCGCAGGCACCTCCTCCCAGGCAGTGCAGGAGATCGTGCGCAGGCACGGGCGTGTGCAGCGCTCCGAGGGATCGGGCGACGCTGCTCGGAAGCAGCCCGAATCGGTCGGCGCCGAAGCGCCGGCAGCAGCCGCCGAGTGACGCAGTCGGGCAGGGTGACGGCGGGACGACCCGCCGTCGGCCTCCCCGTGTGCGTTGATGCGAGATGGGCGTAGTGCCCCGAGATCGTGAATTTTTATAGGGTAAGGCAAATTGTAGCCATTCCGGTTTATCGGACAATTCGACCGGTGTTTACACGGTAAGTTGTCGAATTCTTCAATGAACAATTCGGCTGGTCATCTTGTCTTTTCCCGCTGGCAGGGATCCCTCATTTCACTGCGGTCGCAGCGGGCCCGCCCCGTGCGGAATCCGCACCCCTGCCGGGGTGGGAGTCGAGCCCATGCTGAAACCTCAGCCCGACCCCGGCCGGGGCATCGGCCGGACCCTCGGTGGGACGCGAACCGGACTCGCGGATCGTGCGCGTTAGAGTGGCGGCATGAGCGCATCCACGCACCTGCCCGCCGACCTCGCCGCGGACCCTCTCGTCCGCATCGCCGCTGACCTGGCCGTCATCGCCTGGGAGCGGATGACGGCATGGCGGGCATCGCTCGGTGCCGATCTCGACGAGTCGGTCGTCGACACGAAGACCTCGCCGAACGACCTCGTCACCCTCGCCGACGCGCAGATCGAAGCACTCGTGCGCGGGTACCTCAGCGCTGTGCGTCCCGGTGACCTCATGGTCGGCGAGGAGGGCGCCGAGGCGATCGACCCGGTGGAGTTCTTCGACCGCGATCTGCTGCGCCGCCTCGCCGCGTTCGATCCTGTCGCCGGGACCCTCGCCGAGGTGACCGCGGGTGACGCCGAGGGCCGGTTCGAATGGCACGTCGACCCGATCGACGGCACCGTCAACTTCGTCCGCGGCATCGAGCACTTCGCCTTCTCCGTCGGCGTCCTCGACACTGCGACCGACGCCTGGGCAGTCGGACTCGTCGCCTCTCCCGGGCTCGGAGCCACATGGGTGGCCGGACGGTCTCGGGGTGCCTACCGCGTCGAGGGTCGGCTCTTCGACCGGATGCCGGAGCCGGATCTCAGCGCCGCCGGTGCCCCCGCCGCCGGCGTGCCCGCGGCGGCCACGTCCGCGACTCGGCTCTCGGGGGCGCCCGTCGGTCTCTCGGGACGGCTGCTCGCGACCGGGTTCGCCTACCGCGGTGACAACCGCGGCCGACAGCTGGCCAAGCTGCCCGCTCTCATGGACGGCTATGACGACATCCGCCGCTGCGGGTCGGCCGCGCTCGATCTCTGCATGGTCGCCGAGGGGCGGGTCACGTGCTACGCCGAGCGCGGGCTCGGCATCTACGACTACGCCGGCGGCGCCCTCGTCGCCGAGGAGGCTGGAGCCTTCGTTCATCGCGGGGGCAGTGGCGGTCCGACGGCCGCGGCCGATTCGGCCGCAGAGCTCGCGCGCCTCATCGACACCATCTGAGGCCGGGACTCGACCCGGTCGACCTGCGCCGATACTCGTTCGAGAGCCTCGGCGCGGGAACTGTGACAGGGATAACGCAAGACAGGCGTCGTCTATTTCTGAGAGATTAGGCTAAGCTAACTCACAGATGGCTCACATCTGCGTACCGATCGCCTCAAGGAAGTAGAACACGATGATCTCGACCCGCCTCCGCCTCGGCGCCGCCCTCGGTGTCCTGGCCCTGGCCCTGTCCGGCTGCTCCTCCGCGGAGTCCGAAGCCCAGGCCGACACCGCCGCCTCGAGCACGATCAAGGTCGAGGACAACAACGGCACGCAGACCGTGACGACCCCTCCGACCTCCGTCGTCGCCACGGACAACCGCACCTTCGAGACACTCGACGCGTGGGGCATCAAGCTGAGCGCGGGCGCCCGCGGCCTCATGCCGCAGGGGCTCTCCTACACGAGCGACGAGTCGATCCCCGACCTCGGCACCCACCGTGAGCCGGACCTCGAGCAGGTCGCCGCCGCCAAGCCCGACCTCATCGTCAACGGGCAGCGCTTCGCCCAGTTCCACGACGATCTGCAGAAGCTCGCCCCCGAGGCCGTTGTCCTCGAGCTCGACCCGCGCGACGGCGAAGCCTTCGACGAGGAGCTGCGTCGTCAGACCACCGTCCTCGGTGAGGTCTTCGGCAAGCAGGACGAGGCGAAGAAGCTCGTCGAGGACTTCGACGCCTCGATCGACCGCGCCAAGGCCGCCTACAACGGCAGCGACAAGGCGATGGGCGTCATCACCACCGCCGGCGACATCGGCTACGTCGCCCCGTCGGTCGGCCGCACCGTCGGACCGGTCTTCGACATCCTCGACCTCGATCCGGCCCTCGAGGTCGAAGGCGGCAGCGAAGGCGACAAGGGCGACGACATCTCCGTCGAGGCGATCGCCGAGTCCCAGCCTGACCTCATGATCGTCATGGACCGCGACGCCTCCTTCACCGCCGACCGGCGGGAGAAGGGATCGGCTCCGGCCGCCGAGGTGCTCGAGAAGTCCGAAGCCCTCAAGGACGTTCCCGCGGTGAAGAACGACAAGATCGTCTACTTCCCCGAGGACACCTACCTCAACGAGAGCATCCAGACGTACACCGAGTTCTTCAACGGCTTCGCCGACAAGCTCGAAGCGCAGAAGTAAGCAGAACCGGGTGCGGGTGAGACCCGCACCGGAACCACCGCGGCGGCGCCCACGCGCCGCCGCGGTGCGAGCGGGAACGGCAGCATGACGAACTCAGGGACCACGGACGACCGGACGGCCGCCTCGGCGAACGACCGCCTCGGCGAGGACACGAACGAGCCCCAGGACACGGACGGCACCGGCAGGACCGGCAGGACCGGTCGCCCGGCGACGAGTCGGGGACCGCTCTTCAGCTGGCAGCTGGGACTCGCGACCCTCGCGGTGGCGGGCCTCCTTGTCGCCTCCCTGCTCACCGGGGTCTACGACATCTTCGGCGCCGCCGACGGGGCGGAGATGTTCCAGATCACCCGGGTCCCGCGGACCGTCGCGCTCGTCCTCGCCGGCGCGGCGATGGCGATGTGCGGGCTCGTCATGCAGCTGCTCACGCAGAACCGATTCGTCGAGCCGACGACGACGGGCACGACGGAATGGGCGGGCCTCGGGCTCATGCTCACCGTCATCATCTACCCCGAGGCGACGATCGTGCAGCGGATGATCGGCGCGATCCTCGCCGCCTTCATCGGCACCCTCGTCTTCTTCCTCTTCCTCCGCCGCGTCTCCCTGAAGTCCTCGCTCATCGTCCCCATCGTCGGGATCATGCTCGGCGCCGTCGTCGGAGCGGTCTCGACCTTCATCGCTGTGTCCACGGACATGCTCCAGAGCCTCGGGATCTGGTTCGCCGGCAGCTTCACCTCGATCCTGCGCGGACAGTACGAGGTCCTCTGGATCGTCGCGATCGTCGTCGTCGCCGTGTTCATCACCGCCGACCGATTCACCGTCGCGGGCCTGGGCAAGGAGATCTCGACGAGCGTCGGACTCAAGTACAACCAGATCATCCTCATCGGCACCGTCCTCGTGGCCATTGCCACCGGCGTCGTCACCGTCGTCGTCGGCAACCTCCCCTTCCTCGGGCTCATCGTGCCCAACATCGTCTCGATGATGCGCGGCGACGACCTGCGCTCGAACCTGCCGTGGGTGTGCCTGCTCGGGATCGCGATCGTCACCGTCTGCGACCTCATCGGCCGGCTCATCATCGCCCCCTTCGAGATCCCCGTCTCCCTCATCCTCGGCATCGTCGGGGCCGCCGTCTTCATCGTCCTGCTGCTGCGGCAGCGGAGGAGGAGCTGACATGCGCAGCATGGACGCCGACGACCGCGGTGCGGAACCGCGCACTTCCGAGACCACCCCGGCAGCCGCCTCGGCGAGGACGACCGGACGCCATTCGGGGGCACTGACGACGGCTGCGGCCCGTCGACGGTACTGGACGATCATGGGCGTGCTCGCGGCGGCCGCGCTCGGGATCGCCTTCGGACTCCTCGCGTGGGACAACCCGCTGCCGATCACGGACGAAGGCTTCTGGCTCATCGCGGGCCTGCGCGGACGCAGCCTCGTCGTCCTCATCATCGTCGCCCTGTGCCAGGCGTTCGCGACGGTCGCGTTCCAGACGGTGACGAACAACCGGATCATCACGCCCTCGATCATGGGCTTCGAGTCGCTCTACGTTGCGATCCAGACGGCGACGATGTACTTCTTCGGGGTGACCGCACTCGTCGAGCTGCGCGGGGTGCTGCCCTTCACGATGCAGCTGGTCGCGATGATCGGGCTCTCGCTCGCCCTCTACGGCTGGCTGCTCTCGGGGAAGTACGCGAACGTCGAGGTCATGCTCCTCGTCGGCATCGTCATCGGCGGCGGACTCGGAGCGGTGGCGACGTTCATGCAGCGCACGCTCACCCCGAGCGAGTTCGACGTCCTCTCCGCCCGCCTCTTCGGCTCGATCGCGAACTCCGATGCGACCTACCTGCCGGTGGCGATCCCCCTCTGCCTCATCGCATGTGCGGCCATCTACCTGTCCGCGCCGCGGCTCAACGTGCTCGCGCTGGGCAAGGACGTGACCGGCAACCTCGGGCTCAGCCACAGGGCCGCGACGATCACAATCCTCTTCTTCGTCTCGATCCTCATGGCGGTGTCGGTGTCGATGATCGGGCCGATGATCTTCCTCGGCTTCCTCGTCGCGATGCTCTCCTACCAGTTCTCCGACACCTACGACCATCGGTACGTGCTGCCGATGGCGGGCCTGCTCGGGTTCGTCATCCTCGGCGGGGCGTACTTCATCCTCAAGAACATCTTCTACGCCGAAGGCGTGGTCTCCATCATCATCGAAGTCATCGGCGGAGGCGTGTTCCTCTTCGTCATCATGCGGAAGGGTCGACTGTGATCACACTCGGCGACGTGGCCAAGAACTACAGCGAGACCGTGCAGATCGGTCCCGTCGACGTGACGATCCCCGCCGGCGGGGTGACCGCGCTCGTCGGACCCAACGGGGCGGGGAAGTCGACGCTGCTGACGATGATCGGGCGCCTGCTCGACATCGATTCCGGGGCGATCGAGATCGCCGGATACGACGTCGCCTCGACGAAGTCGAAGGACCTCGCGAAGATCGTCTCCATCCTCCGCCAGGAGAACCACTTCATCACCCGGCTGACGATCCGCCAGCTCGTCGGCTTCGGCCGCTTCCCCTACTCGAAGGGGCGTCTGACCACGGCGGATGAGGAGATCATCTCCCGGGCGATCGACTTCCTCGAACTCGGCGAGCTCGAGAACCGCTTCATCGACGAGCTCTCCGGCGGACAGCGGCAGCGCGCCTACGTCGCGATGGTGCTCGCCCAGGACACCGACTACGTCCTCCTCGACGAGCCGCTCAACAACCTCGACATGAAGCACTCCGTGCAGATGATGCAGCACCTGCGCCGAGCCGCGACCGAGATGGGGCGCACGATCGTCATCGTCATCCACGACATCAACTTCGCCGGCCACTACGCCGACCACATCTGCGCGGTGAAGAACGGGAAGGTCGCCGAGTTCGGCACCCCCGAGGAGATCATGACCGCCGAGGTGCTCACCCGGGTCTTCGACACCCCCGTCGACGTCGTCGACGGCCCCCGCGGCCGCCTCGCCGTCTACTACTGAGAGATGGTGGCCTGAGCGGTGGTGATCGTCCGCTGCTGAGCGGCGCCACCGCCGTGATGGCTGGCGCCGCCCGCGTTTGTGGTCGAAGAACCGAGGGTTTCAGGCCGAATCGGCGATTTTCCCTCGGTTCTTCGACCACAACTCGCTGCAGCGCCGCAGTGCTTCTGAAGAACGTTGCAGCCCGCCCGCTGCTTGGGGATGCTGCCGCTCTCCTGCTGCTGAAGTTCACCGCAGCCCGCGCTCGTGGCTGGAGGGTTCCCCGCCCGCGTTTGTGGTCAATAAACCGAGGGTTTCAGGCCGAATCGGCGATTTTCCCTCGGTTCTTCGACCACAAACTCGCCGCGACCCGGCCCAAGAGCCCCTCAGCGGTCAATGGAACCGGGGGCGGCCGCCTCGGCGGGGACGCGGATCCACTTGCGTGCTCCGACGACGATGAGGGTGATGAGGCCGAGGATGAGCAGCCCGTCGGCGGCGATGTAGACGAGATGCATGGCCGATCCGCCGTCGTCGATGCCGGCGAGCACGGCGTCCGTGCGCTGGTTGAGCAGGGGTCGGACGAATGCGACCTTGAGGATGAGCACGCCGATGATTCCGCTGGTGAGACCGCGGAAGAGCGGTCCGACTCCGTCCTTGAGGATCGCCCAGAGGAGGATGACGGCGATGACGATCTCGACCCAGTTCATCGCCGTGAACACGAGGCGGCCGATGCCCAGTCCCAGCGGGATCGTGATGCCCGGAGCCTGGAACTTCAGCGGCGCCTCGATGAGCGAGATGCCGATGATGAGACCGAGCCACACCGCCGGGAGGATGAGACGCGCCGAGGCGGCGAGCCGGGAGTCCTGGGAACCGAGAGCATTGACCATGCCTGAATTCTACGCCTCGTAGAAGTCGCGTCCTCGGCCGGCACCGCCTCGGCGACGGTAGAGGAGGATGCCGAGCACGATCGCTCCGAGGGCGAAGAACGGGGTCGAGGCGATGTCGGGAACCGAGAGGTTCGCGGTGTCGCCGACATCGCGGAGGCCGAGCCCGCGCTGGTCGACGGCGAAGAAGACGACGTTGTACCCGCCGTGGACGCCGATCGCACCCCACAGATGGCGCTGCCAGACGACGAGCAGGCCCGCGAAGATCGCATAGGAGAGGACGAAGGCGCCGTAGAGCGGGGTGAAGCCGGGGTTGCCGACGTGAATTGCGAGGAAGAAGAGCGCCTGGAGGACGACGGCGGGGCCGAGTCCGATCCACCACGAAGTCCCGCGCAGGAGCAGGCCGCGGGCGACGACCTCCTCGCCGGCGCCCTGGGCGATGTAGGTGACGAGGTAGAGCACGGCGACGACGGCGAGGACGATCCCGGAGGGGAGGGTGGCCGGCTCGGCCGGGCGCACCCATCCGCCGCTCCAGGCGATCGCTGTGCCGCCGGCGCTCACAGCCGCACCGACGAGCAGGCCGATGACCGCGGATCCCCAGCGCGGGCGGGTGACCCCGATCGCCTTCAAACCGACTCCGAGCCGCCGCCGGAGGTAGATCGCGATGATCCCGACGGTGGCGACGATCGCGACGAGGTAGCCGAGGGCGCGACCCGATCCGTCTGGGAGGGTCCACGGCTGGGTGTCGGTGATGCCGAGCGCGAGGAGCGGGAGGATGCCGATGGCGTTGAACGCGAAGCCGAACACCGAGAGGAGGCCGGCGATGACGAGGATCTCGACGACTCCGATGACTCGGCGGGTCGGGCGGGCATCGCGGGCTCCGGTGGGGACGGGGAGGCCGTGGCCAGGGGAATCTGCGGGGGAGGGGTGCTGGGAAGCGGGCATGCCACCATTGTCCTGAGTCATCGTTTGCAACCACAACTGACGGGTCGGCCGGGAGGTCGGAACGCGTATCTGGGTCGGGCCGGTGGTGCGGTCGGACCGGGCCTCTGTACCGTGCCGACGAGGCAGTCGGAACGCGGCTCGCGGCGGGGTCGACAGAGCGGTGGAATCGCGCCTTAGACTGGGCGAATGCGCCTGTTCTCCCATGCCGTCGTGCGTTCATTCGCGCCCGACGACGACCCCTCCGCGACCCCGCCCGACGCGATCCTCGTCGACGGGGAGACGATCGTCGCCGTAGGCACCCGCGATGACCTCCTCGACATCGCCGCCGCGCAGACGTCGTCGACGGCGGCGCTCGCCTCGGCGGGCGGGGTCGGGGCGACCGCGGTCATCCCGGGAGCCGCCGTCGAGGAGATCGACTGCGGGGGCCGGGTCATCCTCCCCGGCCTCATCGACGCCCACATGCATTCGGTCGCGTACGCGGATTCGCTGACGAACCTCGATCTCTCCGGTTCCCGCTCCCTCGCCGAGGCGGTCGCCGCCATCCGCGAACGTGCCCAGACGCTGCCGGTGGGCAGCTGGGTCGTCGGCGCCGGCTGGGACCTCAACCGCTGGGACGACCCGCGCTACCCCGACCGGCAGCTGCTCGACCGCGAGGTCCCCGACCACCCGGTCGCGATGTGGTCGATCGACCTGCACACGGTGTGGGCGAACGGCAGCGCGCTCGAGATCGCCGGCATCGACGACGACGCCCCTGACCCGTCCGGCGGTGAGATCGTCCGCGGACCCGACGGCGTGGCCACTGGTCTGATCAGGGAGGATGCCGCGGATCTGCTCATGCGCTACATCCCGGAACCGACGCGGGAGGAGCAGGCCGAACGGCTCGAGGCGACCCAGCGGCTCTTCCTCTCGCTCGGACTCACCGGCATCCACGACTTCGACGGAATCGCCTCGACGCTGGGGTGGAACGATCTGCGGGAGGCCGGTCGGCAGGATCTGCGGGTGACGAAGTTCCTCCGCCAGCCCGAGGTGCCGTGGGCGATCGAGACCGGGTGGGTGACCGGCGGCGGGGACGACTGGCTGCAACGCGGTGGGGTCAAGCTCTTCGCCGACGGTGCGCTCGGCTCGCACACGAGCCACATGTCCTCGCCCTATCCCGAACCGGAGCCGGCGGGCGTCGGCGTCCACGGGGCCGAGGTGCGCGAGGCCGCGGCCGAGGCGTCGGTCGGAACCGAAGACGGCGGCCCTGCGCTGCCGGTTGCCGAGTCCCACCTCAACTACGGGATAGCACAGATGAGCGAGGACGAGCTCTTCGAGCAGGCGCGGATCGCGACCGAGGTGGGTATCTCCGTGGCGATCCACGCGATCGGCGACCAGGCCAACCACCACGTGCTCAACGTCTTCGAGCGGCTGCGGCCGATCACTCTCGCCGTCGAGGAGAAGACCGGGCGGCGTCTGCGCCACCGCATCGAGCACGCCCAGTTCATCCAGCCCGAGGACGTTGCGCGCTTCGCCGAACTCGACGTCACCGCCTCGATGCAGCCGCGGCACTGCATCTCCGACCTCCATCTCCTCCACCTCGTCGACGAGTCCGCTCAGCTCGCCGCGTACGCGTGGCCGGATCTCGTGCACTCGGGTGCGCAGGTGATCTTCGGCTCGGACGGGCCGGTCGAGCATGCGAACCCGTTCGCGGCGATCTACGCGGCGATGACGAGGGCCGACATCTCCGGGGATGCGAGCACGAGCTTCCAGCCGTGGCGTCGGCTCTCGGCGGTCGAGGCGCTGCGACTGCACACGCACGCCCCTTCGGTGGCCGCCGGTCTCGGTGATCGACGCGGGTATCTGGCGCCGGGCATGGACGCGGACTTCATCGTCGTCGACGTCGACCCGTTCGTCGCTAAGGGCCTCATCGACGATGAGGCGGAGGCCGGGCCGGAGGGTCTGCTCGGCTACGAGTCCGAGGAGGCGCTCTTCGCCCACGCCGAGGCGATCCGCGAGGCGCGGGTGTTCCTCACGGTCGTCGGCGGCGAGATCAAGCACTCGGTGTAGTGGCGGGAGGCGATGTCCTGTTCGTTGCTCGGGCAGGCAGCCCGTCTGACTGCCGCAACGAGTCACATTCCGCCCGACCGATCGGTTTCCGACACCTGCCGGCCGCGACGAGTCACATTCCGCCCGATCAGTCGGAAAAAGAACCGACTGATCGGGCGGAAAGTGACTCAGACGCAGGCGTTTCGTCGACCTCGACGCGACATCGCAAGGCAGTGAGCACAGCGGGATCGCGATCGGTGGAGGTCTCAGTAGCTGCCACGCGACGGAACTCGTCCAGTGCGAACCCTGGTAACGCTCAGTCCCCGTGCTGCGCGAGCAGGCGTTCGAGACCGGCAGCGTAGCGGGCGGCCATCATCTTCTGCGCCGCAACGGACAGGGGAGCGGCCGCTTTGAGCAGGGGATGTCCCGGCAGCGAGCGAGAGGTGATCGAGACGACGAGCCGATCGTCATCGTCGATGGAGACGAGGAACGTCTGCACGCCCGACTCCAGATGCCCAGGCCGCGTGCGGTAGACGAAGCCCGCCTGCCGTTCGGTGTCGATGACATCGACGACGATGCACGAACCGACCGGGATGACGAGGTCCTCACCGCGCTGCCGCAGCGGCGGAGCCGGCCACCGCGGATTGAGCCAGAGGTCGACGACCATTCCCGGCCGCACCCGACGCTGCGGGCGGGCGATGACGCCGGCGCCCTCCTGCAACTGCCACGTGAGAATCGCTTCGCTGGCCAGCGGGAACAGCTCGGCCGGCCCGATGTCGCGGACGTGCTCGAGGTGGTTCATTGCGATCCCTTCGAAGCAGTGCGCGGCCAGGTGCCGCCGCCGGCAGAACCGGCACCCTGTCCGGCGGCGTGACGGCAGATCTCGCCATACCGTGACGCAACGCCTTCGGGATCGAGCTCACCGTCGGGCCGATACCACTGCGCCACTCCCGTGCAGATCGTCGTGATCGCTCGCGCGGCGTCCCGCGGGTACGGCGTTGAGAACACGTCGGCGTCGACGCATGCGACGACGCAGTCATCGAGAAGCATCTGCTGCCGGTCCCGGGCCGCGATGTGCGAGTCGCGTGCCTCTGTGGGGAGGCTGCGGATCTCGCTGAACGCGATGAAGGCGATGTCGGCCTGGTGCGCGTGGAAGAGGAGGAGGCACTCGACGAGGCGGTCGAACCGCGGCAGCGGCTCCTGCGGGCCGTCCGCGAGCGCCGCGGTGCTCCGCTCCCAGAGATCGGCCATGGCCAACCGGTCGATCTCGGTGAGGATCGCCTGCTTCGACGCGAAGTGGTGGTAGAGGCCGGGAACCGAGAGTCCGGCCGCCTGGGCGACCTGGCGGATCGACGTGCCGTGGAACCCGCCGCGGACGAAGCAGTCGAGAGCAGCCCGCAGCAGCGGGGGGAGGAGGGGAGTGTCGTACGTTCTCCACGGTGCCACGGCGTCATCCTTGTCTCGTGCCGGCAGGGGGATTCCGCCGACGGGCGTGCTTGGGCAGTCGCCGAAGTCCGACCCGAACGCTGCCCCGGGTACCAATCTAGTGTGCTGAGGCCGTGTTCCGTCCGAAGTCCCGGAGCCGAGTTCCGTCCGATTTCCCGGGGCCGAGTTTCGTGTGGGCGCCCGGAGAGGACTCACCCGGAGAGAATTCACTGCTGCCTGCAGCCGCGGCTCACGCGACGACGTGCGCCAAACCCTAAGACGTGTGCCACACCCTGCCACGAGCCCCAAACCCTGCGACGAGTACCAGTCGTGCCCTTGTGCCTCTCGAGGATGTGACCTAAGCTACATGAAAACCGAGCGAGCGCTCGGTCGGGCGCAGCGGCGATGTGCCGAGGTGCCCGAGACAACGGAGTGGACAACGATGACGACGGACCAGCCGATGACGGCAACTGCACCCGTGTGGACGGCGCTCTACCCCGAGACGGTCGATCCGCAGACCGATCTGCCGTGGGACTCGGTCGCCCACGCCTGGCACGACCGGGTCGCCGCACACCCGGAGGCCACAGCGATCCTCTACCGCGGCCGACGCCTGACCGTGGGCGAAGTCGACCGCGACGCCGAGGCGCTCGCCACCGGCTTCCTCGACCACGGACTCGACCGGGGCGGGATCGTGGGCATCTGCCTCCAGAACGTCCCCCAGTTCGCCGTCGCCCTCCTCGCGGCGTGGAAGATCGGCGCCGTCCCGCTCGTCCTCAACCCCATGTACCGCGGCCGCGAGCTCCGCGCCCTCATCGACGACTCCCGTGCCCTCGGGTTCATCTGCGATGCCTCCGACGCCGAGGCGGTCGCCCAGTCCCTGTCCGGGAGCTCGGTGTCGTGGATCATCACGACGACCGACGACGAGTACGCCGCTGCATGCCCTGACCCCGGCGGCGAGGCGGCGGGCCCCGGCGGCGAGGCGGTCGACGCCGTCTCGTCCGACTCCCCGTCGGCACGGACGACCCGAACGCCTCACTGGACCGAGATCCCCACGACCGGGTGGGCCGAGGTGCTCGGGACTCGTCGTCCCACCTCGGCGAGGGATGCTGAACTCCGCGACGACCTGCTCCCCGGCCTCGACGATCCGGCGCTGCTCACCTACACTTCGGGGACGACGGGACCGGCGAAGGGTGCGGTCGCCACGCACTGGAATCTGCTCAGCGTCGCGCAGACCTGCGGACAGTGGTTCGGTCTGGGCAGCGGTGATGTCATGCTCGCCGTCGCCCCGCTCTTCCACATCACCGGCGCCGTCGCGTGTGCGACGACCTCGCTCATCCATCCGATCGTCCTCGACTTCGTCGGACGCCCCGATGCGGAGAAGATCGTCACCGCAATCCGCGAGGACGGTGTGACCGTGACGATCGGGTCGATCACGGTCTTCAACGCCCTCCTCGAACATCCGGGGGCCACCTCGGCGGACTTCGGAAGCATCCGCCTCCTCTACTCCGGTGGCGCACCGGTGCCCCCGGCGACGGTCGCGAAGTTCCGGGACCGCTTCGGCCACTACGTCCACAACATCTACGGGATGACGGAGACGGCCTCGGCGGTCATCGGCGTGCCGGCGGGGATCGAGGCACCGGTCGACCAGGCGACCGACACGCTCGCGATCGGGGTGCCATTCCCCGGACTCGACGCGCGCATCGTCGACATCGCCACAGGTGAGGTCGTCACCGACGGGACCGCAGGGGAACTCCAGCTCCGCGGCCCGCAGGTCACTCCCGGTTACCTCGGCCGTCCCGACGCGAACGAGCGCGCCTTCGATGACGGCTGGCTGCGCACCGGCGACGTCGGGGTCATGGACTCCGCGGGATGGATCTACCTCGTCGACCGGATCAAGGACCAGATCAACGTCTCCGGGTACAAGGTCTGGCCACGCGAAGTCGAGGACGCCCTCTACGAACACCCGGCCGTGCTCGAGGCGGCCGTCGTCGGCCAGCCCCACGACTACCGGGGCGAGACCGTCGTCGCCTACGTCTCCCTCCGCGCCGGACAGACCGTCAGCGCGCCGGACCTCATCGCCTTCGCCCGCGAACGCTTGGCCGCATACAAGTCCCCGCGTATCGTCCACATCATCGCCGACCTCCCGAAGACCCACACCGGCAAGATCCAACGGCGACTGCTGCGGGACCAGAGACCGCCGACCGCGCCGGACGCAAACCGACCGGACGCGAACCCGCCGGAGGCGAACCCGCCCACCTCAGCCCCGACAGCCCCAGCCCCGACAGAGGAGACATCATGAGTGCACCCATCACCGGTCGCAGGTTCGAGGGGCAGGTCGCCCTCGTCACCGGAGCCAGCCGCGGCATCGGGCTCGGCATCGCCGAGCGCCTCGCCGCCGAGGGGGCGAGCGTCGTCCTCACCGCACGCAGACCCGACCCCCTCGCCGAGGCGGTCACCTCCTTCCCCGCGGGTACCGCCCTCGGCATCGCCGGAAAGTCCGATGACCCCGCGCACCGAGCCGAAGTCTTCGACACCATCGCCGAGCGGTTCGGCCGCCTCGACGTCCTCATCACCAACGTCGGGATCAACCCCGTCTACGGCCCGACGATCGACATCGACCTCGACGCCGCACGGAAGATCCTCGACGTCAACGTCATCGGCACGCTCGCGTGGGTGCAGGGCGCCGTCGGACACGCCGGCCTGCACTTCCGCGAGAACCGTGGCCGGATCGTCTCAGTCTCCTCGGTCGCCGGGGAGGTGCCGAGCCCAGGCATCGGCTTCTACGGCGTCTCGAAGGCCGCGGTCTCGCACCTCACGCGCACGCTCGCCGTCGAACTCGGACCCGACATCAGGGTCAACGCCGTCGCGCCCGCCGTCGTCAAAACGCAGTTCGCGACCGCTCTCTACGAAGGCCGGGAGGACGAGGTCGCCCAGGCCTACCCGGTGGGCCGCCTCGGCACCCCTGAGGACATCGGGGCTGCCGTCGCCTACCTCGCCTCGGCCGACGCCGACTGGATCACCGCCCAGGTGCTCACCGCCGACGGGGGACTCATCACGGCAGGAGGCACGGCATGAGCGCGCTGCCGCCCGAGGTCGAGGACATCCGGCAGCGGACCCGGACCTTCATCCGCGAGGTCGTCGTCCCGTCCGAGCCGAGGCCGGGAGCGACACTCGACGAGGCGGTCCTCGCCGACCTGCAGGCCAGAGCGAAGACCGCCGGCGTCTTCGCCCCGCACGTGCCCACGGAGTGGGGCGGCCTCGGGGTGCCCATCGAGCACTGGTCGCCGATCTTCCAGGAGGCGGGGTACTCGCCGATCGGGCCGGCGGTGCTGGGCTGCATGGCTCCCGACGAGGGCAACATGCACATGCTCGCCCGCATCGGCACCGCAGCCCAGAAGGAGCGGTACCTGCGACCGCTCGCGGCCGGCGAGGTCCGGTCGAGCTTCGCGATGACCGAACCCCACCCCGGAGCCGGATCCGATCCGGCAGCTCTGTCGACCCGCGCCGTCCGCGACGGCGAGGACTGGGTGATCACCGGCGACAAGCGCTTCATCTCCGGGGCCGAGCTCTGCGACTTCTTCATCGTCATGGCCGCCACCGGTGACGGTGATCCGGAGGAGTCCGGCGCCGAGGCGGCCGGGAGTCCCGCTGACAACGGGAGTTCGGCTGGGGCCGGGAAGCGCCGCGGTCAGGAGGCGACGATGTTCCTCGTCGACCGCAGTGCCCCGGGCGTCGAGGTCGGACGGTCGATCCACACGGTCGACACGACGATCGCCGGCGGTCACCCCTATGTCCGTTTCGAGGGCGTCCGCGTGCCCGAGTCTGCTGTGCTCGGCGAACCGGGCAAGGGGTTCGCCTACGCCCAGGTGCGACTCGCTCCCGCCCGCCTCACGCACTGCATGCGCTGGCTCGGTCTGGCCAGGCGGGCACTCGACATCGCCCTCGACCGGGCTGAGCACCGCTCCGTCTTCGGCGACGTCCTCGCCCGACAGGGACTCGCCCAGGAGCTCATCGCCGCCTCGGTCATCGACATCGAGACCTCTGATGCGATCATCGCGAAGACCTCCCTCGTCCTCGACGGCGACCAACACGAGGCGAACTCGCTGTCGTCGATCGCGAAGGTCCACTGCTCGGAGGCCATCTATCGTGTCATCGATCGGGCCGTCCAGCTCACCGGCGGCGACGGGATCTCCGACGAGCTGCCGCTCATCCAGTACCTCAACGAAGTGCGGCCCTTCCGGATCTACGACGGATCGACCGAGACCCACAAGTTCGCGATCTCGCGCCGAGCGTCCTCGCGCCGCCGCAAGGAGGTCGCCGCCGGCGCCCCGCGCCTCGACGTCGTCGCCGGCCCGCGGACGGAAACCGAGGAGGACGCGCGATGACCGCCCAGCTCGTCGACGTCGTCGAGACCTCAGCCGAAGCCGCGGCCCTCGACATCCCGCCGCTGCTCGTCCTCGACGCGCTCGCGCGCCACCTCGACGATCGCGGAATCGGCACCGGTCCCATCCGCTGGGAGCGGATCGGTGAGGGCCAGTCGAACGTCACCTACCGGATCCGCCGCGACGGCGCCGACGTCGTGCTCCGGCGCGGACCCCGACCGCCCCTTCCCCGGTCGACCCACGACATGGTCCGCGAGGCACGCATCCAGAACGTGCTGCGCGGCCAGGGAGTCGCGGTGCCGCAGATCATCGACGTCTGCGAGGACGAGACCGTCCTCGGCGTCCCCTTCTACCTCATGGACTTCGTGCCCGGAACCGTCGTCACCGACACTTTGCCGGAGATCCTCGCCCCCGCCGAGGCGCGGCAGGCGTTCGGGGAGGAGCTCGTCGACCAGCTCGCCTCCCTCCACGACGTCGACACCACCGCTGCCGAGGTCGCCGCCCTCGGGCGCCCCGAGGGTTACCTCGAACGCCAGGTCGCGCTCTTCTCCACACTCTGGGAGAAGAACACCCGGCGTGCGCTGCCCGCGGTCGGCCGCCTCGGCGAGTGGCTCGAGGTCAACCGGCCGGAGACTCAGCGTCATTCCGTCGTCCACGGCGACTATCGGGCGGGGAACGCGATGCTCGCGCCGACCGCGCCGGTGCGGGTCACGGCGATCCTCGACTGGGAGATGTCGACGCTCGGGGATCCGCTCGCCGACCTCGGATACTTCCTCGCGACCTACACCGATGGGCGGCATCCGCGCACGGTCATGGACCTCACCCCGGTGACCTCCGGGCCGGGATTCCCCGATCGTGCCGAGCTCACCGCGCGCTACCGGGACCGGACGGGACTCGATCTGACGAGTCTGCCCTGGTACCAGGCGCTGGCGCTGTGGAAGGCCGCGATCTTCTCCGAGGCGATCTACACCCGGTGGCTCGCCGGGGAGGCTCCCGCTGCAGGGGGTTTCACCGGGGCGCTCGAGCAGGGAGTGCCGGCCCTCCTCGACGTCGCAGGGGAGGTGGCGGCGACTCTCAAATAGGCGGCCGAGCCGCTGACGACCCGGCCGCCCTGCGCCTCTGGGGGCAACCGCCCCCGCCCCGCGGCCACGCGACCCCGGGGCGAGGTTCCCTCCTCGAGTGCGCCCGATTTCGACCCGATTCCGCCCCCGATCCCGACCCGATTCCGGGGTCGACTCCGCCCGATTCCGCACCCGAATCCGAACCCGAACCACCCGCTGGGCCGCCTCCCTCGGTCACGGCGAACCCACCTACCCACCACCACCCAGCACGGGAAAGGCAGACATGACTGCACAGACGACAGGGACGATGGTGACCCTGCGCGAGAAGCGGCGATCGGTCGTCGCGAGCACCGTCGGCAACATCCTCGAATGGTACGAGTGGAGCGCATACGCGGTCTTCACCCCTTTCATCGCCGCTGCGATGTTCGACAGCGACGATCCGGTCTCAGCGGTGCTCGCGACCCTCGGCGTCTTCGCCGTCGGCTTCCTCATGCGCCCGCTCGGCGGCATCGTCTTCGGACGCATCGCCGACCGCAGGGGACGCAAGTTCGTCCTCATCACGACGATGCTCATCATGGCGGCAGGCTCCTTCCTCATCGCGGTCATGCCTGGGTACGCGCAGATCGGGGCGGCAGCGTCGTTCGTCCTCCTCATCGTCCGCGTGGCCCAGGGCTTCGCCCACGGCGGGGAGTCGGCGACGGCGAACTCGTACATCGCCGAGATCGCCCCCGCCCACCGCCGCGGCCTCTGGGGCAGCATCGTCTTCGCCGCGATCTTCGGCGGTTCGGTCCTCGCCTACACCGTCGGCGGTGCCGTGACGAACCTCTTCCCCGAATCCGCGGTCACCGACTGGGCCTGGCGAATCCCGTTCGCCCTCGGTGCCCTCCTCGCCCTCGTCGCACTGTGGATGCGGCGGGGCATGATCGAAAGCGAGGTCTTCGCGGCCGAGGACGCCACCCTCGCCGAGGCGGCCGCCGACACCGCCGACCCGACCCCGGCGCTTCCTCCCGCCCTCGACCGCCGCCGGGTCGCCCGGTCGATCGTCCTCGTCGTCCTCATGACCGCCGGCATCACCGCCGCCCACTACACGTGGTCGTCGTACGCCTCGACGCTCGCCATCACCGAACGCGGGATGGATCCGCAGGCCGCCTACTGGGCGACGGTCGGTGCGCAGGTCATCGCACTCGTCTCGCTGCCGTTCTGGGGAGCCCTGTCGGATCGGATCGGTCGGCGCCCCGTCCTCATCGGATTCGGGGTGCTCATGGCGGCCCTCCAGTACCCGCTCATGGGGATGATCACCTCGGCAGGATGGACGCTCTTCCTCGCCTCGTCGATCGCTCTCCTCGTCGTCGCGATGGCCGGAGCCCTGCTCTCCGCGGTCCTGTCCGAGGCGTTTCCGACGACCGTCCGCACGCAGGGCATCGGCTTCGCCTACTCGATCTCCGTCGCGGTCTTCGGCGGGACCGCGCCCTACCTCAACGGACTGTTCAATTCGTTCGGACTGCCGTGGCTCTCGAGCGGGTGGGTCATTCTCCTGTGCGGCTGCACGATCGCCGCCGTCGCGCTCCTGCCGGAGACGAAGGGCACGGACCTCGCCGAGGTGTGAGTCCCGAGCAACCCTCCGGGCGCTCGGCAACCCGGCGCAGGGTTGCTGAGCGCCCGGAGGGTTGCCGGCAGCGGTCGCCCCCGCCACCTCGCCGGTTGTCGCCGAGTGCGCCATGCCACTAGAATGAATGCGGACAATTTCATACGCCGTTAAGACATGACGTGGGAGAGCTGCCCGGTCTCCGCGATCGCTCCTCGGACACCCTCCGAGCCTGCGACCCGGACCGCAGTGCAGCGCCGTAGGTGCAATTCCCTCCCCGGGAAACTCTCAGGCCCAGTACCACCGATTGCAGGCATATCTGGAGGACCGCTTCCTCGCAGCATCCCGTGCCGCGAGCTCGTGATCCGACAGATCGGGGAGGACCCTCACTGTTCAGTGCGTCCTCCACAGGTGGGCGCGACACCGATCAAGGACGGCCATGACCAGTTCACTCGCCCACACCACGCAGGCCACCGGGGACACGGCGCGGCCGTTCTCCGACCGCCACATCGGTCCCCGTGCCGACGACACCGAGGCGATGCTCGCCGAACTCGGCTACGAGTCCCTCGAAGCGCTCTCGACCGCCGCCGTCCCGGCCACCATCCAGATCGACGGCCTCGACCTGCCCACCGGCAAGTCCGAGTCCGAGGTGCTCGCCGACCTCCGCAATCTCGCCTCCCAGAACGTCATGCGCACGCAGATGATCGGCCAGGGCTACTACGACACCGTCGCCCCCGCCGTCATCCGCCGCAACCTCGTCGAGAACCCCGCCTGGTACACCGCGTACACGCCCTACCAGCCGGAGATCTCGCAGGGACGCCTCGAGGCCCTGCTCAACTTCCAGCAGGTCGTCCAGGACCTCACCGGCCTCGACATCGCCAACGCCTCCCTCCTCGATGAGGCCACCGCCGTCGCCGAGGCGGTCCTCCTCATGCGTCGGTCCGTGAAGAAGGGGTCGACGGTCGTCCTCGACTCCGAGCTCCATCCGCAGGTCATCGCCAACGTCCACGTCCGCGCCCGGGCACTCGAATTCGACGTCGTCGTCGCCGACCTCTCGCAGGGACTCGTCGGCGAGGACATCTTCGGCATCGTCTGCGCCCAGCCCGGCACCACCGGCGTCATCCGCGACCTCTCGGCAGCCGTCGAGGGCGCCCACGAGCGCGGTGCCCTCGTCACCTTCGACACCGACCTCCTCGCCCTCACCCTGCTCAAGGATCCGGGCTCGCAGGGTGCGGACATCGCCGTCGGCTCGGCTCAGCGCTTCGGCGTGCCGCTGTTCTTCGGCGGACCCCACGCGGCGTTCATGGCCGTCAAGGACTCCCTGCAGCGCCAGCTCCCCGGCCGCCTCGTCGGCGTCTCGAAGGACGCTCAGGGCAAGCCCGGCTACCGGCTGGCCCTGCAGACCCGCGAGCAGCACATCCGCCGTCAGAAGGCGACGAGCAACATCTGCACCGCCCAGGCCCTGCTCGCCAACGTCGCCTCGATGTACGCCGTCTTCCACGGCCCCATCGGGCTTACCCGCATCGCCTCCCGCATCCACCGCCTCGCTGAGGCGTTCGCCGCTGCCGCTGACACGGCCCCCGGCGCCGAGGTGAAAAGCTACGACTTCTTCGACACCGTCGCCCTGCGCGTGGCCGACGCCGAAGCGGCCCGCGTCGTCGCCGAGGCCGCCGGATACAACATCCGCGTCATCGACGAGACGACGATCGGCGTCTCCTTCGGCGAATCCCACACCGTCTCCGACGCCAACGGACTCCTCGAAGCCCTCGGCATCATCGCCCGGATCGGCGAGGACGACTTCGCAGCCGCCTCGGCGGGGACCTTCGGACCCAACCAGGTGCCGGAACCGCAGTTCGCCTCCGACCTCCACCGCGACACCGAGTTCCTCACCCACCCGGTGTTCAACACGCACGGCTCCGAGACGTCGATGATGCGCTACCTGCGCACGCTGGCCGACCGCGACCTCGCACTCGACCGGACGATGATCCCGCTGGGCTCGTGCACGATGAAGCTCAACTCGGCCATCGAGATGGAACCGATCACGTGGCCCGAGTTCGCGACCATCCACCCCTTCGCCCCCATCGAGCAGACCCAGGGATGGCGCACCCTCATCGGCCGCCTCGAGGACTCCCTCGTCGAGGTCACCGGTTACGATCGCGTCTCCCTGCAGCCCAACGCCGGTTCGCAGGGCGAGTTCGCGGGCCTGCTCGCGATCCGCCTCTACCACCGGGAGAACGGCGACCCGCAGCGCACCGTCTGCCTCATCCCGCAGTCGGCGCACGGGACGAACGCCGCCTCCGCCGTCCTCGCCGGACTCGACGTCCAGGTCGTCAAGACGACCGACGGCGACGGTTCGATCGACCTCGACGACCTCGATGAGAAGATCGCCAAGCACGGTGATCGGCTCGCCGCGATCATGATCACCTACCCGTCGACGCACGGCGTCTTCGAGTCCGATGTCCGCATCGTCTGCGACAAGGTCCACGCCGCCGGCGGTCAGGTCTACGTCGACGGTGCCAACCTCAACGCGCTCGTGGGACTCGCCAAGCCCGGCGACTTCGGCGGCGACGTCTCCCACCTCAACCTCCACAAGACCTTCTGCATCCCGCACGGCGGCGGCGGCCCCGGCGTCGGACCGGTCGCGGTCCGCGAGCACCTCGCCCCGCACCTGCCCGGCAACCCGGTCAATCCCGACCTCGTCTCCGGCGACATGTCGACGGTCGACCTGCCGGTCTCCGGCTCGCTCTACGGTTCTGCCGGCGTCCTGCCGATCAGCTACGCGTACCTCGAGCTCATGGGCGGCGAGGGACTGCGCGAAGCGACCCGGGCGGCCCTGCTCGGTGCGAACTACATCGCGAAGAAGCTGGGTGACTGCTATCCGGTCCTCTACTCGGGAGAGAACGGGCTCGTCGGCCACGAGACGATCCTCGACCTCCGCGAGATCACGGCGAAGACCGGGGTGACCGCCGAGGACGTCGCCAAGCGCCTCATCGACTACGGCTTCCACGCGCCGACGCTCGCCTTCCCCGTGCCCGGCACCCTCATGGTCGAACCGACCGAATCCGAGGACAAAGCCGAACTCGACCGGTTCATCGAGGCGATGCGCAGCATCCGCGCGGAGATCGACGCGATCGGCACCGACTACAGCTACGAGGAGTCCCCGCTCAAGGCCGCTCCGCACCCGGCGACCGTCGTCATGGACGACTGGGACGGCAAGTACACCCGCGAGACCGCGGTCTTCCCGGTTCCCGGCCTCACCCTGTCGAAGTACTTCCCGCCGGTGAGCCGCATCGACGGCGCCTACGGCGACCGCAACCTCGTGTGCTCGTGCCCGCCGCCCGAGGCCTTCGAGATGACCGAGACCACTGAGACCACCGAGACCGAGGCCGCCTGATGACCGCTGAGATCAAAGAGACCCCGCTCCACGACACCCACGCGAAGCTCGGCGCGACGTTCACCGACTTCGGCGGCTGGGACATGCCGCTCAAGTACGGCTCCGAACTCGCCGAACACCGCGCCGTGCGCGAGGCCGCCGGCATCTTCGACCTCTCCCACATGGGCGAGGTCCGCATCACCGGTGCCGGTGCCGCAGCCTTCCTCGACTACGCGCTCGTCGCGAAGTACTCGTCGATGAAGGTCGGGAAGGCGAAGTACGGAGTCATCGTCAACGAGCAGGGGTATCTGCTCGACGATCTCATCACGTACCGCCTCGGCGAGGAGGAGTTCCTCATCGTCCCCAACGCCTCGAACACGCCTGCCGTCGTCGAGGCCCTGCAGGACCGTCTGCAGACCTTCCTCACCGAGGTCGAACCCGGCGCCGACGTCCGCATGTTCGACGAGTCCGGGGACACCGCGCTCATCGCGGTGCAGGGACCGCACTCGCAGGCCATCATCCTCGCCGCCCTCGACGAGGGTGCCAAGGGGGAGTTCGGGCCGCGGACGACGACGAGCGACGAGGATCCCTCCGGGACGATCACCGTCGGCGAGGCCGTCGACCAGCTCGGCTACTACGCGTGGATGCCGCTGACGATCGCCGGCATCGACCTCATCCTCGCCCGCACCGGCTACACCGGTGAGGACGGGTTCGAACTCTACGTGCCCAACATCGGGGCCGAGCGCCTGTGGGACACGCTCGTCACCGCCGGTGCCGACCACGGGCTCGTGCCCTGCGGTCTCGCGGCGAGGGACTCGCTGCGCCTCGAGGCGGGCATGCCGCTCTACGGCAACGAGCTCACCCTCTCGACGACCCCGTACGACGCGGGCCTCGGCCGGATGATCGGGTTCAAGACCAAGGGTGAGTTCGTCGCCCGGGACGCGCTGGCCGCCCTCGGGGAGACCGAACCCGAGCGCATCCTCGTCGGCCTCACCGCGACGGGACGTCGCGCTGCCCGGTCGGGTTCGGTGATCCTCTCCGACGGCGCCGAGGTGGGTGTCGTCACCTCGGGACAGCCCTCCCCGACGCTCGGCCATCCCATCGCGCTCGCGTACCTCGACCGTGGCCTGGCGGTGCCGGGCACCGAGGTCGAAGTCGACATCCGCGGCAAGGCCCACGAGTTCACCGTGGTCGAGCTGCCGTTCTACCGGCGTTCGGAAAACTGACCTGTCGGAACCGGTGAGACTTGCCCGCGCGGCTCGTACACTGGTCACACCTGCTCGCCACAACCGCTGTTCGACAGCAGAAAGGGAAGATCATGGCTGATCTGCCTGCACTTCCGAAGGACTTCTCGTACTCCGCTGAGCACGAATGGGTCAACCAGGGCCCCGACACGATCGCCGGACAGACCGTGAAGATCGGCATCACCGCCGTCGCCGCCGATGCCCTCGGCGAAGTCGTCTACCTCGATCTGCCGAGCGTCGGCGACGGCGTCAAGGCCGGCGAGACCTGCGGCGAGGTCGAGTCGACGAAGTCGGTCTCCGACCTCTACTCGCCCGTCGGCGGCGAGGTCACCTCGATCAACCAGAAGGTCCTCGACTCTCCCGGGCTCGTCAACTCCGATCCCTACGGCGAGGGCTGGCTCTTCGAGGTCAACGTCGACGAGGTCGGTGTCGTCATGGACGCCGACAGCTACGCGAAGAACAACTCGCTGTAGACCAGCAGGGTGGGTGGGACGCCGCAGCGCCCACCCCACCGTGCGGAACCCGTGCCAGGCGGCCCCAGCGCCGTCGGAAGCGGGTTCTGCGAACCGAAAACGACAGGGTCGGTCATATCCGCAAGCGTCCGGATGCGGCCGACCTTGTCGTTCCCGCACATGACCGTTCCAGGGAAGGACACCATGCCTCTGAGCGTCTTCGACCTCTTCACCGTCGGCATCGGCCCGTCGAGCTCCCACACCGTGGGTCCGATGCGCGCGGCCGCGAGCTTCCTCGACCTCCTCGGCGAGAAGCTCGAGTCCGTCGCGAGCATCCGCGTCGACGTCTTCGGTTCCCTGGCTGCCACCGGTGCCGGTCACGGGACCTTCGACGCGATCCTCCTCGGCCTCGAGGGGTGCCGTCCCGACACGGTCGAGGGCAACGAGCTCACCGCCCGCCGCACCCGGATGGCCGAGACCGGCGAGATCATCCTCGGCGACTCCACCGGCCACGGCGTCGAGCTCCCCTTCACCGAGGCTGACATGGTCAAACGCCCCCTCACCGTCCTTCCCCGGCACACGAATGCGCTCACCCTCGCCGCCTTCGACGAGGCGGGGGAGACCCTGGCGGAGGAGACGTACTACTCCGTCGGCGGCGGATTCGTCACCTCGGAGACCGAGTTCGTCGAGAAGGAGAGGGCCGCCGAGGCGGTCGTGACCACCGAGGCCGCCCTCGTCGAGGACGCCGACGAAGGGTTCGACGACGAGGTCGACGACCCGTCGAACGCCGACGAGGACCAGGAGTTCGCCGTCGCCGAGGCAGTCATCGACGCCGAACTCGAAGCCGCCAGCGAAGAGCTGCCCTACCCGTTCCACTCCGCCGCCGACCTCCTCGAGCAGTGCCGGAAGAACGAACTCTCGGTCGCAGAGGTGATGCTCGGCAACGAGCTGACGATGCGCGACGACGACGAGATCCGTCACGGGCTCCTCCACATCTACTCGGTGATGGAGGAGTGCGCGGCGAATTCGCTCGACCGCTCCGGGCATCTGCCAGGGGGCCTCAAGGTGCGCCGGCGCGCGCACGACTGGTACCTCAAGCTCAAGGCCGAGGACCCCGACCGGGATCCCCGCTACTACCTCGAGTGGGTCAACCTCGTCGCGATGGCCGTCAACGAGGAGAACGCCTCGGGCGGCCGGGTCGTCACCGCCCCGACCAACGGTGCGGCCGGCATCATCCCCGCCGTCCTCCACTACGCGCTCAACTACGTCGACTCCGTCGTCGACGGGGGAGAACGCGCGAAGCACGAGGCGATCATGACCTTCCTCCTCACCGCCGCCGCGATCGGCGTCCTCTATAAGGAGCGGGCTTCGATCTCCGGCGCCGAGGTGGGCTGCCAGGGCGAGGTCGGATCCGCCTCGTCGATGGCCGCCGGAGGACTGGCCGCCGTCATGGGCGGCACCCCCGAGCAGGTCGAGAACGCCGCCGAGATCGCGATGGAGCACAACCTCGGACTCACGTGCGATCCGATCGCCGGGCTCGTCCAGGTCCCCTGCATCGAACGCAACGCGATCGCCGCGGGCAAGGCGATCAACGCCTCCCGGATGGCGCTCTGGGGCGACGGACAGCACCGGGTCAGCCTCGACGAGGTCATCGAGACGATGCGCCAGACCGGTGCGGACATGAGTTCGAAGTACAAGGAGACAGCGCTCGGCGGACTCGCCGTCAACGTCGTCGAGTGCTGATCCGCGCGGGCACCTCGGCGACCGTCCGCGGCCGTCGACGACCGTCCGGCCAAGTTCGACGACTGTCCGGAGGAGGATCGAGTTCGAGAACGGGTCGATTTTCGCATCGGATCCTCCTCGGGAGGGGCCGCCCCTGAGGAGAGCGGCCCGTCCGGGGATCGGGCGGGCGTCTCGGTGACGCCGCCGGCCGCTCCCAGCGCCTGGAACTCGAGTTCCATGTCACGATAAATGTAACGAACCGATAACGAAGACGTCCGCCGAGGCGGCCTCGACGACTCGATCCGGCGATCCCCAGAGATGCTCTGGGGAAGCTCCGCTGCGCTCGCGGCGCGATCGTCGTGACATCCCCGACTACGACGGGGCGAATCGGGGGTGAAATCGCCGAGGCGAGATTGACGCTGGAAGTCATCTCGTTAGGTTGGTGGGCGTGAGAAACGCACTCGCTCAACCGAAGACGGAAACCGACGTTCGGACTCCCTCGCTGGAGGACGGACAGCATCTGTGGCGGCTGGCGAAGGATTCGGCCGTCCTCGATCTCAACTCCTCGTACTCGTACCTGCTGTGGTGCCGGGACTTCGCGGACACCTCGGCGATCGCGTGGATCGAGAACGAACCCGCAGGGTTCGTCACCGGGTACACGCGACCCGAGTCACTGGACACCCTGATGATCTGGCAGGTCGCCGTCTCCGAGCGCTTCCGCGGCCGCGGGCTGGCCTCGACGATGCTCCACGCACTCGCCGACCGGACCGGTGCCCTGCGCCTGGAGACGACGATCACCGACGACAACGCGGCCTCGAACCGCCTGTTCCAGGCCTTCGCCGAGCAGCGCGGAGCCGGCTTCGACCGGCGGCCGCTCTTCACCCCGGACCTCTATCCGGACGGCCACGACACCGAATACCTCTACGAGATCGCCCCGCTCTGACCGCGGAGGGGTGGCGCACACCTCGCCGAGGCGGTGGTCTGGAACGCTCCGACCGCCTCGGCGACCATCCACGCACCATTGCCGGGCCCGACGCCCGCACCCGCAGACGACCGGCGACCCGTCGGCCTGCATCAGCAGTCGAAAGGAATCACACGATGACGACGACCAGCACTGATACGACGACCGAGACCACCCCTGACATCTTCGAGACGCGCGAATCGGCGGTGCGCGGATACTCGCGCTCGTGGCCGGCGACCTTCGCCCGCGCCGAGGGCCCCAAGCAGTGGGACGAGGACGGCAACGAGTACCTCGACTTCTTCTCCGGCGCCGGCGCGCTCAACTACGGGCACAACAACCCGGCCGTGATGGCCCCGCTCGTCGAGTACCTGCAGTCGGGCGCCGTGCTCCACTCGCTCGACATGAAGACTCCGGCCAAACGGGAGTTCCTCGAGACCTTCGAAGAGCTCATCCTCAAGCCGCGGGGACTCGACTACACGGTGATGTTCCCCGGCCCGACGGGCACGAACACCGTCGAGGCGGCGCTCAAGCTCGCCCGCAAGGTCACCGGGCGCCAGCACCTGCTCTCGTTCACGAACGCGTTCCACGGGATGACGCTCGGGTCGCTGTCGGTGACCGGGAACTCGATGAAGCGCGAGGGTGCGGGCATCCCGCTGACGAACAGTTCGAAGATCCCCTATGACGACTACCTCGACGGGGAGACCCCGGACTTCCTCTGGCTCGAGCGGGTGCTTGAGGACTCGGGCTCCGGTGTCGACAAGCCCGCGGCGATCATCGTCGAGACCGTCCAGGGCGAAGGCGGCGTGCGCGCTGCCCGGGCCGAGTGGCTGCGTGAGCTCTCGGCGCTGTGCAGGAAGCACGACATCCTCCTCATCGTCGACGACGTCCAGGCCGGCTGCGGTCGCACGGGCACGTTCTTCAGCTTCGAGGACGCCGGCATCGAACCCGACATCGTGTGCCTGTCGAAGTCGATCTCCGGCTCAGGCCTGCCGATGGCGCTCACCCTCTTCCGCCCCGAGCTCGACGCCTGGGAGCCCGGTGAGCACAACGGGACGTTCCGCGGCAACAACCCCGCCTTCGTCACCGCGACCGCTGCGCTGAAGACCTTCTGGGCCGACAACGGCTTCCAGAATCAGCTCGCCGACACGATCGCCCACCTCCACCAGCGCCTCGACCAGATCGCTGAGAAGGCCGAGGGGGCGACGGTCCGCGGGCGCGGCATGCTCGCCGGTCTGCTCTTCGACGACCCCGAGGTCGCCGGCCAGGTCGCGGCCGATGCCTTTGCAGGCGGCCTGCTCATCGAGACCTCCGGTCCGCGCGACGAGGTCGTCAAGATCATGCCGCCGCTGACGATCTCGGAGGCCGACCTCACCGCCGGACTCGACATCCTCGAAGCCTCGGTGCTCAAGGTCGCTCCGGCTGGAGCTGAGGCTGCGCCGGCGATGGCCTGAGGCCAGAACGCTGGGCAGGACCGCAGACTTACCACTTCGAAAGGACTCTCCATGTACGTGATCAACCGTGACGACCTCAACGACACCGACCGCGACGTCCAGTCCGAGACGTGGCGCAGCCGCCGGATGGTGCTCGGACGTGAGGGCGTCGGCTTCTCCTTCCACGACACCGTCATCTACGCCGGCACACGCTCGACGTTCCACTACCAGAACCACATCGAAGCCGTGTACTGCGTGCAAGGCGAGGGGACGCTCACCGACGAGGAGACGGGCAAGACCTACCCGCTCTCGGACGGAACGATGTATCTCCTCGACGGGCACGAGAAGCACACCGTCGTCGCCAACACCGAGTTGCGCATGGCGTGCGTGTTCAACCCGCCGGTCACCGGCCGCGAGGTCCACGACGAGAACGGCGTCTACCCGCTCATCGTCGAGGAGACCGCCGCAGTGTGAGGCGCTGAGGGACTCTGAGGCGCTCGGGGGCTCTCTGCCGAAATCCTCACGCGCAGAAGTGACCAGTTTTCGCCGGATCGGTCAGGTCGCAACCTGACCATCTCGGCGGAAACTGGTCACTTCTGTTTGCAACACCGTCGGGCTGCACGCCAGCGCGCCGCCGGCCCGCACCCGCGACCGGCCGGAACCCTCTCAGCGGGTCTTCGCGCCCTTCGCAGCGTCCTTCTTCTCCCAGTACGCGCGGGTCGTCACTTCGTCAGAACCGTCCCACGCGTCGATGCCGGTGACACCGGGCAGGTCATCGCGGTTGAAGACCGGCTCGAGTCCCTGCTTGCGCTGAGCGGTGTAGTTCTTGAGCACCTTGAGCGCGATGCGTCCGAGGAGGAAGACGGCGACGAGGTTCGTCAGCGCCATGATCGACATGAACACGTCGGCTGCCGACCAGGCCAGCGGCAGGGCGATGACTGAGCCGGTGAACACGGCCGCCATGACGATGAGACGGTACGTCATGATCGCCGGGCGCGCGTTCTTCTTGAACAGGTAGGAGATGTTCGCCTCGCCGTAGTAGTAGTTGCCGAGGATCGAGGAGAACGCGAAGAGGAAGATCGCCACGGTGAGGAAGTGCACCGCCCACGTGCCCAGCTGCGAGGCCAGTGCGGTCTGGGTGAGGGAGGCGCCCTGGGCCTCGTCGTAGACGGGGTTGGACAGGAGGACGATGAACGCGGTGATCGAGCAGACGAGGATGGTGTCGAAGTAGACGCCGAGGCTCTGCACGAGACCCTGCTTGGCCGGGTGCGACACCGACGAGGTGGCTGCGGCGTTGGGGACCGAACCCATGCCGGCCTCGTTGGAGAAGAGGCCGCGGCGGATGCCCTGGAGGATGACGATGCCGATGCCGCCGCCGACGACGGACTGGATGCCGAACGCGTTCTCGAAGATGAGCGCGATCATCGCGGGGACCTCGGTGATGTTCATCGCGACGACGAGGAGGCCGAGCAGCAGGTAGGCCCCGGCCATGACCGGGACGATGACCGAGGACCATGCTGAGATCCGCTGCACTCCGCCGAGGAAGACCGCGCCGGTGACGAGGGCGAGGAAGATGCCGAGGCCGACCGGCAGCCAGAAGCTCTGCGTCGTGTCGACGTTGAGGCTCGTCGCGGTGGCGTCGACGATCGAGTTCGCCTGAAGCGAGTTGAACACGAGGCCGTAGGTGACGGTGATGATGACGGCGAAGAACGCGCCCATCCACGGCTGCTTGAGCCCGACGCTCATGTAGTAGGCAGGACCGCCGCGGTAGGAGTCCTTGTCCTTGACCTTGTAGAGCTGACCGAGAGTGGATTCGACGAACGCGGTGGCCGCGCCGAAGATCGCCATCAGCCACATCCAGAAGATCGCGCCCGGACCGCCGATCGAGATCGCGAGCGCGATGCCGGCGATGTTGCCGGTGCCCACGCGCGAGGCCGCGGAGATCCAGAAGGCCTTGAACGAGGAGATCGACTTCGTGCCGTCCTTGTTCTCCCCGGGGCTCTCGCCGATGACGCGGAACATCTCCGGCAGCATCCGCAGCTGGACGACGCCGGTGCGGATGGTCAGGTAGAGGGCGACGGCAATGAGGACGACGATGAGCACCCAGCCGAGCCTGTCATTGACGAGTGCGATGAGGTCCTGGAGGGTTTGCATGCGATGGTCCAATTCGTCAGGAGTTCTTGAGAGTTTCCTCACCTCATTGTGCCACTCCGCTGTGAGCCGTGCCGCACCTGGGGAGAGTTCCGAAGGTGCGGTGATCCTTCCGTGCCGAGGTCAGGGCACCCCCGCCGAGGCGGTCGGTGACTGAGATCACGGCCGTGCACTTCAGGCGTGGTACGCTTCGATGGATTCGACCCGAAGACATCGTGACGCAACCTGCCGACGCATACCTCTGAGACTCCTACTCCGGCACCCACCCTGTTCAGTTCCCCTTGATGGAGTCTCCGTGAAACTCATCCGTCGCGCCGCCATGTCCGCGCTCGTCGCCGTTGCCCTCGTCATCGCCCCCGCCGCCTCGGCGGACGCCGCGAATGTCTCGTTCGACGTCACCAAGCTGTCCGCGGACAACGTCGTGGTGTCGAGCTGGGACTGCATCAACACCGATGTCCGTATGACGCACAAGAAGTCCGGCATCGATGACTGGTCGGTCGACACAGATGTACACGGCAGGAACGGCCTGAGCACATGGGCGAGCTTCGCCTCCTACAGCGGAGGGACGAAGGATCGGGTGCAGATCTGCCCGTCGAGCGACGGCCCGGGCAAGTACACGCTGGGGCCGTCGGAGGTCCGCGCCTACTCCTACGGCGACTACAGCGACTACCAGGAGATCGAACGCGCCGACCACACCAAGGGCAGCTTCTATGTCCGCGGCAAGGCCTACGCCTCACTGTCCGCCAAGCGCAGCGGGAAGACGGTTACCCTGACGTCGACGACCAAGGTCTACAGCCCGGAGGACTACGGCAAGGTCAACTACAACCCGAAGGTGAAGTTCCAGGTCAAGTCCGGCAGCACGTGGAAGACCATCAAGACCGTCTCCGCCAAGAAGGGAAAGACGACGCTCAAGGTGACGTCGAAGGGCAAGAAGACCTACCGCGTCACGTTCGATCAGGTCAGCTGGGCGACCGGGGCGACGTCGAAGACCGCGAAACGCTGACGCGGCCGTTCGCGAGATCCGTCCAGCGTCGATTCTCCCGGAAGTCAGCTCGCTCCGATCCAGGATTCACGTGCGCGCAACCCAAACATCACTCGCACATCGCCTCCCGAGACTAGGCTGATCCGCAATCGCCCTTGAGGTACCACGATGACGGCACCACCGGCACCGCCTCGGCGATCATCCCCGAAGGAGTCTCCCCATGCCCATCACCGTCCTCACCCATCCGCCGAAGGGCGGTGTGCGCACCCCGGTGCCGCCGCTCGTCATCGCACATCGAGGTGCGTCCGCGGGCTGGCCTGAGAACACGATCCCGGCGTTCGTCGCCGGGATCGATCAGGGGGCGGACATGATCGAGGTCGACGTGCACCTGAGTGCGGACGGCGAACTCGTCGTCGTCCACGATGTCACCCTCGATCGGACGACGAACATCCGCACCCTCCACCCCGAGCGCACCGACACGAGAGTGAAGTCCCTGACCGCGGCCGAGATCGCCGAACTCGACGCGGGCAGCTGGAAGGACGAGTCGTTCGTCGGTCTGCAGGTCCCCACCCTCGCCGAGGTGCTCGCACTCGTCCACACGACCCGCACCGGTCTGCTCCTCGAGGTCAAGCACCCGAACCTCTATCCCGGCATCGGCGAGGCGATCGTCCGTGCCTGCGATGAGCTGCCCGACTACCTCGACCGCTCTCTTGCCGCCGGCCTCCTCGTCGTCCAGTCCGCCGACTGGGACTTCGTCCGCGAGTTCCACGAGCTCGCGCCCGAGGTGCCCGTCGGTCTCCTCGGCCGCCCGACGCTCGAGCAGCTGCGCGAGTTCGCCGCGTGGGTCGACCAGATCAATCCCGAGCACATCGATGCTGATGCCGAGTACCTGACGACCGTCCATGAGCTCGGTATGTCGAGCCTCGTGTGGACAGTCGACGCCGTCACCGACATGGAGAAGTCGATCGAGTACGGCGCCGACGGGATCATCACCAACGTCCCCGACGTCCTCGTCGAGGTCGTCGAGGAGCTGTAGGCGCCGCTCACTCCCGCGGAGCGCGAAGCTTTCCGCTCAGCGGGGTGTCCCACTCCGCCGGCTCGGCGACGGGAAAGCTCAGGCCGGTGATCTCGCCGGTGTGGATGCGGACGAACCGGTTCTTCCTGCCGCCCTGCCACGGGGTGACGTCGAGGGAGATCGTGTCGAGCAGCTCATCGGTGCGGTTGATCGGCTTCGCCGTGCCCTTGACGACGACGCTCCACGCGGTGCCGGTCTCCGGATCGAATCCGTCGACCTCGAAGGCGACCTGCGGATGGTCGTGGATCGCCTCGACCTTCGTGCCTTCCCCGGAGCGGAAGACGACCGAGGCGTGATCGACGGCGTAGTTGACGGGGAAGATCTCCGGGTGGAGATCAGCGTCGTCGCCGACGATGACGGCCAGGCATCCGATCGACGTGCTCCGCAGTCGATCCCAGCACTCGTTGACACCGAGGACCATGGTCGGGTCTGCATTCATCGCGCTGCCTCCTGTCTGGCCCGGCGGCCGTCGCCGGATGCGACTGCCGTCCCGGGTTCTTCTACACAGTGTAGAAAAGCTGTCGGCGGTGAGGCGCAGTCCGCCGCGATGCGGCACCCGACGTCTCATCGCGGGCACAGGTGCGATTGCCGCCCTCGCGGTCCCCGCGCGGAGATGAGACGCTGGAGACATGGCCAACGAACTCGCAGCATCGACGAGCCCCTACCTCCGCGCGCACGCCGAGAACCCCGTCGACTGGCGGATGTGGACGAAGGAGTCCCTCGCCGAGGCGGCCGACCGCGACCTCCCCCTCCTCATCTCCATCGGCTACTCCACGTGCCACTGGTGCCACGTCATGGCCCACGAATCCTTCGAGGATCCCCAGGTCGCCGCCCTCATCAACGACCGCTTCGTCCCGATCAAGATCGACCGGGAGGAGCTGCCCGACATCGACGCCCACTACATGAACGCCCTCCAGGCGATGCGCGGGCAGGGCGGCTGGCCGATGACGATCTTCGCGACCCCGACCGGCAGCCCCTTCTACGCCGGCACGTACTTCCCGCCGACCCCGCGCGGCAACCTTCCCTCCTTCACCCAGGTCCTCGACGCCGTGTCCCAGACCTGGACGGACCGCCGCGCCGAGGTGACCGAGATGTCCCAGCGCATGGACCGGGGGCTTGCCGAGATGGCCACCGCCGTCACCGACGCCCTCCCCGCCGAGGCGGTCGCCGAGTCCCTGACGGCCGATGAGCTCGACGCGGCCGCCGCTGCGCTCCTCGACTCCTACGACCCCGCGTGGGGTGGCTTCGGCAGCGCCCCGAAGTTCCCGCCGTCGATGAACCTCCTCCAACTCCTCTCCACTTTCGTCCGCTTGGGCGGGACCACCTCGGCGGGGGAGGGATCCGATGACGGAGACCCCGTCGCTGAGGCGAAGCGGACAGGACGGCTGAACGTCCTCGGCGCGGACGGCCACCTCACCGGTGAGCTCGTCCTCGACTGCCTCGTCGCCGTCCGGTCGACGTTCGCCCACATCGCCGCGGGCGGAATGCGCGACCAGATCCGCGGCGGCATCGCCCGCTACAGCGTCGACCGGCAGTGGTTCGTCCCGCACTTCGAGAAGATGCTCTACGACAACGCCCTTTACCTGCGCGCTGCCGTCGCGTGGGCCAAGGTCGAGCGCAGCCTCGACCCGACCTCGAAGTGGCTCGCCCTCGCCGAACGCGAGATCGACGACACCGCCGAGTTCATGCTCGCCGACCTCTCCGACGGCGACCGCTTCATCGCCGCCCTTGACGCGGACTCGTTGGGCGCCGACGGGACGCTCGAGGAGGGGGCCGCCTACGTCGTCACGCCGGAGGAGTTCGCACCGGTCGACGGTGTCGGGGTGCTCCAGCTCGTCGATTCTCCGGCCGCCGCCGAGCTGCCGGGCCAGGTCATCGGGGCACCGCGGATCGTCGACTGGCTCGGAATAGACGACGTGCCCTTCGACGCCGATCACCCCGCGCCGTGGGCGACCGAGGGCACTGAGAGGCAGCGGTTGGCGCTGCGGGACCTCCTCGATGAGCGGCCTCGTCCGGCGCGGGATGAGAAGACGATCACCGAATGGAATGCCCTGGCCATCACGGCCCTCTCCGAGGCGGCCCTCTACCGTCACCCGGATCAACGCGCCTCCGTGTGGGGGAGTGCCGCTGCGTTCTTCTGGGAGGAGATGCACAATCGGTTCGTCACCGGAGTCGGAGACATCGACGCGGCCCCAGACGAGGTCGAAGTTCCGGCCGTTCGCGACCTCGACGTCCGGCGCAGCTTCACCGGCAACGATCCCGGGCCCGGTGCCGCTGGCTTGGCCGACTGGGCGCAAATGCTCGTCGCCGGCCTCACCGTTCTCCAGTTGCGCAACGCCGGGCTGGCCGATGGTGCGGGCGAGCATACGCGGCCGCAGGTGAGCTTCGACGATGGCGCGCTCTCGCCGGCGGGGCTGACCGAGATGGCCGCGGTCATGCTCGAGAGGTTCACCTCGCGGAACGAGGACGGCACTCTCACAGTCGTCGACTCGGCCCCCGATGACCTCATCGGCGTCCGCGGCTCCGATCCGGTCGACAACGCCCTGCCCTCAGCGCGGGCAGCGGCCGCCGAGGCGATGCTCCTCCTCGGCGAACTCGGAGTCGAGGGCAGTGCTGGGTCGGAGGGGCGCCTCGGCGACGGTGATCGAGACGATGCGGTCACCGGGCGGACCGACGGGCACCAGTCTCTGACGACGGGGACGATCCTCGAGGTGCGCGACCGCCTGCTCGGGGTCTATCGGGCGCTCGCCCAGCGGGCACCGCGCGGGTGCGGGCACGCGCTCTGGCAGGCCGAACGGGCGCTCGCCCCGGTCCGCGTCGCGAGTCGCGACGATGCTCTGCGCACTCTCGCGTCGAAGCATCCCGCGGTCACGGTGCTCACCGATTCGACGGGGGTGCCGGATGAGAACGGGGAAGAGGTCGCCGTCCCCGAGGGCGCGGCGATCGTCTGCCGGGGATCGGCATGCTCGCTGCCGGTGAGGACGGCCGAGGAGCTGGCCAAGCTGCTGGACGGATGAGATCGGGAATCGCTTCGGCGCCAGGGTCAGTCGCCTCGGTGGCCGGGGGATCCCACCCAGCAGAGGGCGGTCCCCGGTCGCTGAAACCCTTAGTGAAGACCCCTCATCCATGTGATTCGCTTTTCGCCCGATCGCTCGGTTCAAGAACCGACTGATCGGGCGAAAAGTGACTCAGACTGGCCTGCTGGCGTCGATCACAACGTGTTGTCTGCCGAATCGCACAGGTGGCTGTCGCTCAGATGCAGAATCCTGTCGCAGCGCTCGGCGACCCGTTCACTGTGGGTGGCGATGATCAGGCTCGTGCCCATGCTCTTCACGATCTCGAAGACCCCGAGGATGCGATCTTCGGATTCTGGGTCCAGCGAGCCGGTGGGCTCGTCGGCAAGGATGACTCTGGGCCGTTTCACCATGGCCCGTGCGATGGCGACTCGCTGAGCTTCGCCGCCGGAGAGCTGCTTGACCCGCTTGCGTGCAAGTGAGCCGATCCCCAGGCGTTCGAGGCACTCCTGAGATCGTTCCTTCGCCGTTCGTCGGTCCGGGCAGCCGAACATCACATTGCGCAGAGCACTGCGATCGTCGAGGAGATCGAACCTCTGTGTCACATAGCCGATCGATGACCAGCGAAGGCGCGACAGACGAATCGCATCCCGGTCGACGGTTTCACCCTCGAACGTGTATGTTCCCGTATACCCCGTGTCGAGACCCGCGATGATGCGCAGCAGCGACGTCTTGCCGGAGCCGCTTCTGCCCATGATCGCGACGGCGCTCGGAGGCCGGCCGAGACGGAAGTCGAGATCGTCGAAGAGTACTCGAGTCTCCCCGTTCGGTTCTTTGATGCGCTTGCCCACTGACAGCAGTTCCACGGTCATGATTCCTCTCCTTCCAGAAGATGCCTGCGTATGTTGTTTGTGCGCAGCAGAGCCTGTAGTGCACTGTCAATGACGAGACAGGCCACCGCGATGAGCGCGACCGGTGCCAATGCGGCGAGATTCATCTGCGGAACGGACAGAAGAAGAAGCGCGAACGCGATCAGCAGACATGCGTATTCGACCGCAGTCACCGTGATGATCCGGGTCAGTGTCACGCGGCTGCTGACGCCGAGCAGATGCTCGATCTTCTGGATGCGCCAACGTCGCCTGGCGACGTGTGCGCCGATGATTCCGTTCGACAGTCCCACGCAGATCATCAGCAGCACCGCGATACCGGTGAGCAGGGCCGTGTTGTCCTGGATGAGTTGCCTCGTCAACTGGAACTGCACCAGGTACGTCGGTGCGTTGAGAACGGTGAAGTCGTCGAATCCTGCACGCGTGGAGACCTCTCCAAGATGACGCAGCACCTCGTCCGAATCGGCCTCGGTGTCGACTGCAAGGTCACCGGCGATCATCGCGAATGCGAGTATCCCGAAGAAGTACTGACTTGCTTCGGTCGTCCGCTCCATCACTGGCGGATACGGAACGATGACTGCATCATCGAGGAACGTATTGAGTTCCCCCTGGTAGTAGATCGACGAATCGGGGGGAAGGAAACCACTGACGACGAGTGAGAAGTCCTCGAAGTAGTAGCTGGCCTCCACGACGTCGCCGACGGCGTAGATCCCCGAGTAGTCCGCGCCGAGAATCACGGGAATCGTCCGCGTCGAATAGTCGACCTCCGACCAGTCGATTCCTGGACCGTCCACCGCCTCGAGTGAATAGAAGTCGAAAGCCCGCTCATTCATCTGAAATGATCTGACGTCAGTCAGGAGCTGTCCGGTCTCGTCATCGACATACTCGCCGCCAGCGTCCAAGCCACCCTCGAGCGAGGCGTCGAATTCGGGTCCTCCTCGGAAGTCAGGGATTGAAACGGGCTGATCGAACACTGAGAGGAACGGCATCTCGGTACTGCCGTTGAGCTCGTTGTAGAAACGAGCGACAGTATCAAGCCGCTCCCCTGATTCGCGGAACGAGGAGAACGCATCAGGGTCGGCCAGAGTATCGGTGACCCCGTACGTGTCGACTTCGGCATCGCTTGAGAAGCTTCGCGAGATCTCGCTCTTGCTGATTCCGGCGAACGCCACCACTTGGTAGATCAACGTCAGCACGAGCCCGAGAATGATCATCTTCATCACAACGAAGACCCAGTTCTGTCTGAGATCGCGAACTATCTCCATTTCCGCATCCTTAGGTATTCGATGGACGACCCGCCAGTGAACGCCAGAACCGCAATGACCACGGGCATAACCACTGTGATTCCCGAGCTGCTTCGGAGTTCAGTGAACAAGTGCTGTCCGGCGGTGAGGCTGAGTCCGGCTCCCACGGCCGCGGTCAACAGGAGTGCCATGAGAGCAACCGTGAACATCCGCAGCGGGCTGCGCCCGACCAGGAACCCGACCCGAAAGGTCCGCCGCGAGAGCTGACTGGCGAGGATCCCGGTGAACACCGCGCAGATTCCCACAACAGCGACAACGACGAAGTCGACGACCGGCGAGACGAGGTCAACCCTGGCTCGGCGATTGACACTGGCATCACTCCTCGTCACCTTGTCAGCCGGCAGCGCTGCTGCCTGTTCCTCCATTGCAGGCCCGTCGAGAATGACTCCACTCTGAAGATCCGGAGAGTCCACGATGTCGCGATCGGCGACGATGACGTCATCGGCCAGGAGACTGCGACTGTCTCGACCCAGTCGACCGATCACCTCGTATCCGACTCCGTCGAGTTCGTAGACGGACACCCCGTTCTCGCGTGTCACAGGCACCTGATCGCCGACCAGTGCCACGTGCTGCTCACCACGGCGAAAGCTGCGCCCCTCGTGGATAGGAAGCTCGAGAAGATCGAGGCGATCGCTGTCGACGGCGCGAATTGCTCCGCCATCGTCGAGGTCGCGGAAGATGGAATAGTGCCCCAAGGATTCGTCAAGGAGGGTACGTGCCTCTTGGGCCGTGCCCGAGAAGGCAACCATGTGCTGCGTGAGCAGATGGTTGCCCTCTCGGGTGATTTCGGACTGCCGGGTGTCATAGATCCGGACCCCCAGGAGAGCCACCGACATGACGACGAACAACAGTCCCACAATCAGATACTGGTAGGACCTCATCGTCCGTAGTAGGTGCGAGCCTTGCCGTAGCCGTTGCTCTTGGCATTTGGATTGAACGGAACCCACTTAGTCACCGCTTGTGATTTTCCTGTCCCGTATTTCCTGCCCGAGCTTGTAATGACACCCTTGTTCGGCCAGTAGTGTTCCAGACGGGCAGTCGTATAGTGTTTCACGCCCTTCCACGTCGTCCATCCATGCGACCGCTTATTGGTCGTGCCCTTGATTGTCTTCTCTTCGGACCAGCCTCCATACACTTGAGGCTGTTGTTCACTTGCAGACACAGCCGTTGCGGATGCGACAGAGACCACTACGGCAATCGCAACGCCATTGGCAGGTTTCATGAGGAAACTCATTTCATCCTTTTGATTGATTCTTCTACTATTGTCAACTGATATGCATGTGTAGTAGAGCACTTCTTCCTCGCCGCGAAGCAAGTGAGGCGCACAGCAGCGAGAGCCACGATAGCGGGGATGACGAGTTTCGTCTTCATGCTTCAGAGGTAGATTTTCGGTTTGATTCTTGGCGGCGGTGATGATAGCTCTGCGATGCTTGGTCAAGATTTATGGACGCATTTATCACGCCGATCTTCGCAGAGGAAATTATGTGTACGTGTCGTTCATCTCTGGAGTCGCGTGACCAATTTGAGAACACCCCGACGCCGCGATTGAACTGCCTGTCACGTGCACCCGAAAGCGGCGCTGCGCGATCGAAGCTGCAATTGGGGTCGGAAGCCGTCGGCTTCGAGCAACGATCGCCTCGGTGGCCTGGGTCTCGTCTTCGGTGCGGTCGCCGCGGCGAATACCTTGCTCATCTACGTCGGACCGTTCGCGCGCTGAACGATGAGCTTCACGAGGCTAAGCGTTCGTTCCCTCGCAGATGATCGACGTCTGGTTGTCGACTTCGCAGTGAATTGGCGCGCCGTGGTATGCGACGTCCTCGATCGCGACGCCAGTAGGGAGCCCGGTCGCTACAGCGACACGACATTGCTCCAATTCGTCCGCGACGACGTGGCAGGATTCGGCCCTTTGCTGTGTGCGGCTCAACTCTGCCGTGTCTCGAGTATCGACCACTGTGCAGCCGAAGAATGCAGAGCCTCGCACGAACGATTCGCACGCGTCGTTGATCGAATCATGGATGGGGCGCGACACCTGCACAATCCAGAGGAACCGGGTCGAGGTCGCGGTTCCTCTGTCAGATCAGCTCCATCACCGGCCCTTCGTGGATTGCGGTGTAGATCCGATTGCGGATGGCGTTGGCCTCGTCCGAGGTCAGTGTGCGGTCGAGGGGGCGCAGGATGAGTCGCACCAGTACGTTGGCCTGCCCATCGCGAGTGCGCAGCCGGTCACGGGCCGACTGAGGCAGGTCATGGTGGAGGGTGCGGGAGAGAACCGTGACGGATTCGACGACTTCAGCATCCTCGCCGAGGCGGTCGCGAACGCGATCGCCGAGAGTCTCTTCATCCTCGTCCTCGGCCACGACCACCGAGAGATCTCGTCGGGCGGGCGGGAGCGTTGAGACGTGCTTCCAGGGGTGGAGATTGCGCATCTGCTCCGCGATCCGCGGTTCGCTCGCGCGCAGGCAGCGGATGTCCGGGATTCCTTTGCGGAGCATGAGGGCGCGCTCGAGCCCCAGGCCGAGCGCGAGACCTGACCATCCTGTGGGATCGAGTCCCGAACCGTGGAGGACGTCCGGGTGGATCCGGCCGCATTCGGCGAGTTCAAGCCACGTGCCGTCATGGAGGACGTCGATCTGCAGGCCGCCAGTCGTATATGGATGGGCTGCGTCGGTGACCCGCCATTGGGCTCCCGGGAGCACCACTTCGACGAGGGTGCTGACCATGGTGAGTAAGTCGTCGTGGCTTGTCGACGGTGAGTTGCGCACGCGCCACAGATCGACCTGATGCGGCTCGCCGACGTGCGAGCGGTCGACCGCGTCTCGGCGGTAGACCATGCCGGGGGCAACGATGAGTTCGTCGACTGTGGGTGGGAGTGTGCGAGCAGTGGTCTCGTCGCTGTCGGGACGCGAATATCGATCCAGTGCGGTGGGGATCATGGCGCTTGTGTGGCTGCGCAGCATCACGGTGGAGCTGACATACCGGGTGTAGCGGCGGGCACGGGTGACATCGTCTGCTCGATAGCCCAGGCGGTCGTAGTTCTCGGCAACCGGCACGAGGGGTGAAGCGCGGACGAGGTTCGTTGTCGATTGCCAGACCGTGTGAAGTGCTTCGACGATCTCATTGAGGAGTGTCTGCATCGCGTGCGGACCTTGGTCCGGATCGGTGAGGTCACGCAGGCTCAGTGCGCGGGAAAGCTGATCAGTGCTGAGGTAGGAATCGCGGATGGCATGTGCGGTCAGGTGTGACATGAGGGAGTCTCCGATTCGGTGCAGGCTGGTCGGTGAGGATGCTGTGCCCCCGACCGTGCCTGCGGAGACTCCGTGCTACATGGGCACGACGATGACCCCGCCGCCGTTGCCCGGCCGGGGGTGTGGAAATCGCTGGTGCCACCTCATGATCACAGACTACCCGCCCGCAGCTTCACTCGACCAGGCGCAGACCCCGGTAGCGGTTGAGGGCGGCCGCCATCTCCTGCGGGCGCGGCCTCGCCACGTGCCCGGGATGCCTGCGATGGCCGGTGAGCCCGTCGATGCCCTGCGCGTCGAGCATCTCCTCGATCTCCGCCAGCGCCTCGACGACCGAGGTGCGACCGTCGAAGATCTTCGCCATGTACTCCAGGGCCTCGGCCACGCCGTTCGTCTGCTCGGGATCGACGAGCTGGGAGACCGCGGCGAGATCGATGAAGGACTTGCCGAACTGGATGAGGTCGAGGCCCTTCGCCTTCGCTCCCTTGGTCTTCGCCGCCGGTTTGAGCGCATCGGCGGTGGGGATCCTGGCAGGCGGATCGCCGAAGACGTCGTCACCGGACTCGGCGTCAGCGACGAGATCGGCGGCATCGACCCCTACGAGCTCGTGCGCCTTCTCCGTGACGTTGCTCGGCACATAGGCGTCCATCGCAATGACGAGGTCGGCGACCTCGAAGAATGCGCTCGACCCACCGGCGACGAGCACCGTCGAGACGCCCCGTTCGGCGAGCAGCGGGCGGACGCGTTCGACGAAGGGTGTGATCGGCTCCCGGTTCGCAGGAATGAGGGCACGCATCCGCTCGTCGCGGATCATGAAGTTCGTCGCCGAGGTGTCCTCGTCGATGAGCAGCGTCTGCGCAGACGCCTCGACGGCCTCGACGAGGTTGGCCGCCTGCGAGGTCGAGCCGCTCGCGTTCGTCGTCGAGAAGAATCTCGTGTCAGTGCCGGATGGCAGATTGTTGATGAACGGCGAGATGTCGTCACCGGTCACCGCGCGGCCGTCTTCGGCCCGGATCGCCGTCGCGGTCGGCTCGGTGATGACCCATTCGCGCCCGTCGCCGGCCACGTGCGGGTAGACGCCGCGTTCGAGCGCGCGCAGGATCGTCGACTTGCCGTGGTAGCCGCCGCCGACGATGACGGTGACACCGCGGGGGATCGCCATGCCTGTGACCCTGCGACCGCTGGAGAGGTCGAAGGTCCGCTCGAGGCTCTCGGGACTGCGGAAGGGCACGGCCACCTCGGCGTCCATCGGACGATCCGAGTCGCCCGACCGGCGGGGCAGGATCGCACCGTTGCCGACGAATCCGAGCAGATCCTCCTCGCCGAGGCGGCCCTGCAGCTCAGTCTGATCGCGCAGCAGCTGCACGTGGTCGGCCAGCGCCTCGCCGTCGACGTTGGCGAAGAGGAACATCTGCCGGGCGAGTTCGACGACGTCGCGGGTGACGGTGTCGGCGGCCTGGTGCCCGAGGATGCGCCGCCCGCGGGCGGGCAGGTTGACGAGCAGACGCGCCTCGAACCCGGCGTCGTCGATGATGACGTTCGTCCGCTCGAGGACCTCCTGGCCGGGATGGCCGAGGTTGATCGCGCGCCCATGCTGCTTCCGCAGCACGGCATTGCCGGCCCGCAGGAGGAAGTCGGAGACTCCGATCCGGTCGAGGCGATCGGTCGTGAGGTCGGCCGGGAACCCGGCGTCGGCGCGGTCGACGCGCACCCGCACCTTCGAGGGGGAGGCGAAGGGATCGACCTGGACCCGATCGACGATGAGCGTGACCGGTCCGAACCGGTACTGCCCGGTGATCTGCTTGTAGTTGCCGTAGCTTCTGCCGTCGAGACCGTGGAGCGTCTCAGCGAGCGGGGACCGTTGAGGACTCATCTGTGAATGCTACGTGACGACGCGCCGCTGTGGGGCTCGCTCAGCCGCTGGAAAAATCTGGTGTCATTGACTCTTGCATATGACACCAGAATGGTGTCATCATGGATGCATGAACATCACACGACATGTCGAACAGCTGCAGAATCAGCTCGCGACGGCTGCCGCGGCCGGCGATGACACCACGCGCGAAGTCGCCGGTCGTCTCGCTTCGGCCCTCGAACCCGCCGCACGGGTGACGATCCTCGACGCCCTCACCGACGCCAGCGCCGAACTGACGACGGCGATCGCACCGGCCTCGATCGACGTCCGACTCCGCGGCCGCGACATCGACTTCGTCGTCGACGGGCTGCCCGACGCGACGGAGCCGGCACCCGCCTCGGCGAGTCAGCCGCCCCCGTCCGACGATGCCGGCGAGGCTCCCGACCTCGACGAGGCGAGCACCTCCCGCACGACCCTGCGCCTGCCCGACACCATCAAAGCCCGCGCCGAGAAGGCGGCGAAGGCCGAAGGCCTGTCGCTCAATGCCTGGCTCGTGCGAGCCATCGCCGCCGGCCTCGACACCAGCGGCTCCGCCCGGACCCGAACCAGCCGAATCTCAGGATGGATGCGATGACCGACACCACTGCCACAGTCCACCAGGCCGTGACGATCGACGTTCCCGCGGCCGCACTGCTCGTCACCGCGAGCGACCGGGCCGACGTCGACGTGACGATCGAACCCTCCAACCCCGACCGCAGCGCCGACCGCGAGGCCGCCGAACGGATCACCGTCACCGAGACCGAGAACGGCATCGCCGTCACCGGCGAGAAGCGGCTGCTCCTCGGCGCGAACGGATCGGCCGACGTCCGGCTCGCGGTGCCCGCCGGCACCGACTTCGAGGCGACCATCTCTGCGGGGGCGGTGCGGCTGCGGGGTCACCTCGGCGCTGTTCGACTGAAGATCTCCGCCGGTGACGTCACAGGTGACACCATGGTGTCGATCCGTGCCAAGGTCAGCCACGGAAGCATCGCCCTCGCCGAGGTGGCCGACGGTGCCGATCTCCAGCTCTCCAGCGGTGAGGCCGAGATCGGTCGCATCGTGGGCGGCGAGACCAGGATCAAGTCGGGACACGGTTCGATCCGCATCGACGACTTCGCCGGTTCCGCCGAACTCATCACCGCGACCGGCGGCATCGCCCTCGGCGAGGTCGACGGCGACGTCTCGGCGACCTCGGGGCACGGCACCGTGCGGGTCAGCCGTGCCCGCGGCGGCCGTCTCGAGCTCGGCTCGAACTTCGGCGGCATCGACGTCGCCGTGGCACCGGGAGCACTGGTGTGGATCGACGCCGACTCGAAGCGGGGTGTCGTGCGCACCGACCTCGAATCCGACGCCGGCCCGCTCGGCGATGAGAAGCCCGTGGAGGTGCATGCGCACACGAAGTTCGGCGACATCGCCATCGACCGCGCGCGCTGATGCGGCGCTGACCCCGCGCTGACGCTGCGCTGACCGCGCGCGCTGACTCAACGGACTGACGCCGCGCGCCGACTCAACGGACTGACGCAGCGCACTGACTCAGCGGGCTGACATCGCGCACAGACCTCGGGGCGACTCCCCAGGCCGCCTGGCGGATCATCGACCAGGGCACGCGGCCCATCCGACCGCCACTCTCACCCTTCATCGACCACCTGCCCTGGACGAACGCACCCGAAAACCGGCCCGGACCGCCGACCGCGGTCGAGCGCGCCCGAAAACAGGGTCAGAAACCAAGCATCACCCGTGACACCCCACACCCCACACATTCATCGACACCCAACCCACCCATCGACGGCTCATCGAGCCGGGAACCAGGAGGATCCCATGTCGGATCTCGCGATCAGCACCACACGGCTGATGAAGTCCTACGGGGACAAGAGCGTCCTCGACGGCATCGACCTCGAGGTCGCCGCGGGGGAGGTGTTCGCCCTCCTCGGCCCCAACGGCGCCGGCAAGACGACGACGGTGAACATCCTCTCCACCCTGCAGCGACCTGACGGCGGTCGCGCCGAGGTGTTCGGCCTCGACGTCGTCCGCCAAGGCTCGCAGGTGAGGCCCCTCATCGGCCTGACCGGGCAGTTCTCTGCGATCGACGGCCTCCTCACCGGTCGCGAGAACCTCGCCCTCGTCGCCGCCCTCGCCCACCTGCCGAAGTCGCAGCAGCGCCAGCGCGTGGACGAGATGCTCGAGCGCTTCGACCTCGGCGATGCCGCATCGAAGCGGGCGTCGACGTACTCCGGCGGCATGCGCAGGCGCCTCGATCTGGCGATGACGCTCATCGCCCGACCCCGACTCGTCTTCCTCGACGAGCCGACGACCGGTCTCGACCCGCGCAGTCGCCGCACGATGTGGGACATCGTCTCCGAGCTCGTCGCCTCCGGGGTGACGATCTTCCTCACCACCCAGTACCTCGACGAGGCCGACGCGCTCGCCGACAGGATCGCCGTCCTCGACGGCGGACGCATCGTCGCGAACGACACCGCGGCCGGGCTCAAGCGGCTCATCCCCGGCGGGCACGTCGACCTCGCCTTCGCCTCGGCGACGGATTTCGACCGGGCCCGCAGCCTCTGGCCTGAGGCGAGCGCACGATCCGAGGCGCTGTCCCTGTCCGTGGCCGGCGACGGGGGAGCCGGACACCTGCGGCAGATCCTCACCGGCCTCGAAACGGCGGGGATCGAACCGCTCGGAATCACGGTCGAGACGCCGAGCCTCGACGACGTCTTCTTCGCCCTCACCGGCCACGGTGCCGTCCCCGCGCAGCCCGATACGGCGCCCTCCGGGACCGCCCGCACCGGCCACGCCACCGCCCCCGCCACACAAGACCCCGCACCCACCGAGCCGAAGGACCGATGATGATGGCCACGACACTTTCTACCCCCGCCCCGCAGACGCACTCCCGCCCGCTTCGACATGCCTGGTCGGACACGGCGACGATGGTGCGGCGGCAGTTCGTCCACGCCGCCCGCTACCCCGTCTGGATCTTCCTCGTCGTCGCCCCGGTCGCGATCCTCCTCCTCGCCGTCTTCGTCTTCGGCGGGACGCTCGGGCGCGGGCTCGGCGGCGACGCCGGGGACTATCTCGACTACATCATGCCGGGGATGATCGTGCTGACGATCGCCGGCGGCATGCAGCTGACCGCGCTCTCGGTCTCCCAGGACATGAACGAGGGCATCGTCACCCGGTTCCGGTCGATGTCGATCTCGCGCGGCGCCGTCATGGCCGGCCACGTCATCGGCAACGGCCTCCAGCAGTGCGTCGCCATCGTCCTCGTCATCCTCGTCGGAGTGGCCATCGGCTTCCGCCCCCACGCCGACGCCGTCGGCTGGCTCGGTTTCGCCGGGTTCGCCGCGGCGATCATTCTCGCCCTCGGCTGGCTCTCCGTCGCCCTCGGCGTCACCGCGAAGTCCGTCGAATCCGCGAGCAACCTCCCGATGATCTTCATGCTCCTGCCGATGATCGGCTCCGGATTCGTGCCCACCGACACGATGCCCGGGTGGATCCAGGCCTTCGCCGACTGGCAGCCGTTCACGCCCATCATCGAAACCGTCCGCGGCCTGCTCATGGGCACCCCGATCGGCGCCGACTGGTGGATCGCACTGCTGTGGCTGGGCGGCATCGGCATCCTCGGCTACGTCCTCGCCCGCGTCGCGTACGAACGTCGGGCTGCGCAGTAGGGCCTTCCCTCGCCGAGGCGGCCGCCGGGTCCCCGTCATCGTCGAGTCATCGACGGCGCCGGGGCCCGGCGGTCGTGCGATGTCGGAGGCTGCGCCGGTCCGAGGTCCGCACGCTCCCTGGCCGAAAGGTTGCCCCACCGGTGTTCCGCTCAGGGCCGGTGTTCAGCCCTGGCTGATGTCCTGTCACCCCGGTGTTCACTCCCGCGTCCCGACCTCCCCGAGGTAGAAGGCGGCGGCATTGTCCCAGAACACGGCGTCAGCCTCGGCGGGGGTGAGCACACTCTCGATGAGTCGCAGATCGTCGTCGGCGAACGGGCGCCGGGCCCGCGTCGAAGGCAGGTCGGTGCCGACCATGAGCGCCCTCGGGTCGGTGTCGACGATACGGCGGGCCGCCTCGGCGGGGTCGAGGTCGACGCGACCGAACCCGGTGGCCTTGACCTTGACTCCGCGCTCGACGAGTCGGAGCAGCGTCGGCAGGCCATCAGAGTGCATGCCGAGATGGTCGATGCTCACCGCCGGCAGCGCGACGATGCGACCGGCCAGTTCGGAGTCGATCGTCCGGGCGTCGATGTAGAGCTCGGTGTGCCACCCGGCGAGATCGTGGACCCGGCGGGCGAAGCGGTCGAGGTCGTCGAGCTGAGCTGAGCCGCCGCGGGCGACGTTGAACCGCACGGCGCGCACGCCCGCCTCGGCGAGCTCCAGGATCCGCGCATCAGGGGTGTCCGCCGGCAGCTGGGTGACCCCGACGAAGCTCGGACCCAGCGCGCGCAGAGCCTCGACGAGGTAGCCCTGATCGAAGGCCTGGAACGACCCGGACACGACGGCCCCGCCGCGGACAGCGAAGGCCGACTCCTCGGTCGTCGGTGACTCGCGGTCGGGCGTTGCCCCGAGGTGGGCGACGCGGGCGCGATAGTCGGCGACGGTGAACGGGTCCGGCAGGAAGCCGTCGTTCTCGACGAGCGGGTGTGCGGGATCGATGATGTGAAAGTGCGCGTCGAACACGCGCCGAGGGTCGGTCATGACTCCAACGTACACAGAGGTCGCAGCCTGTACCCGTAGTGCCGCCTGTGCTGATCGCCGCCGACTGATGAACGGCCGATCGGGACCGGCCCGTTCACTCCGGGCGGACCGGTGACTGCGGGGAGTCCTGGTCGTGGACCTCGCTGTCGGAACGGAACGCTCGTGTACGGGCATAGTCATGGACGGCGTCAAGGGTGCGCAGCTGCCTGCGGGAGTTCTCGGCCAGGTCGTCGAACACCTCTGCTGCGAGCCCGAGAGCGTCGGCGTTGTCACGCAGCGTCTGCCACATCCCGAGTTTGCCCATGATCGCACTGCGCATCAGCTCGGTCTCGAGCACCAGCGTCATCGGCGAGCGGCGCAGGAGCCGACCGTTGGGTTTGAGCCGTCCCAATCGTTCGAGCGTCCACGTCGCGGCATCGACGAGGCGGCGACGCCGCAGATCGAGGTCGGTGACGAGCTCAGCGACGAACCCGCGCTCCCGCCGGATCTCATCCGCCAGTTCAGAGAGCGGAGCATAGACAGGAGTGTCGATGAAGGCTTCGGCCATCCGCGCTATCCTCGCGGCTCCGGCAGTTGCTCCCGAGAGGTGGTCGCTGACGTAGAGACCGATGAGGTCCCAATCGACGGAGTCGGAGCGCGAGCGGGTCTCGCGGGCCGCCAGCGCGGATTCTGCGGTTGGTCCTGTTCGCGACACCTGGTCTGCGACGTCTCGATCGCGCAGTGGCACCGATGCCGCACCGGTGCCCTCACGGAGACCGTCGAGGAGGTCTCGGGCTGCGTCGGACGCGCTGTGCTCGGGACGCCAGCCGAGGTCCTGCTTCGCCTTGGCGTTGTCCATGAGAGGAACGCTCACCCCCATGTCGAGCCAGCCCTCGTCGGCTGCGACGAGGCGGGCATCGTGACCGATTCCGAGCGCCGCCCGCACCAGCGGTGTGGGTACGCGTACGGCGCGCCCGTGGTCGAGCAGGGTCGCGAGATCGGGAGGGCCGAGGACGTCGTCGGCGCAGATGTTGTACGCCCAGTGTCCGCCGCGGAGCACGGCGGCGACATAGGCGCGAGCGGCATCGCTGGAATGCACTGCCTGTACGCCGCGCAGTCCGCTGGGCACCGGAAGGAAGGGAAGCGATCCGGTTCGCAGCATCTGCAGGGGCATCCACTCGCCGAGGAAGTAGCGCTGGATCTCGGAGGCGGCGTGGGCGGCGAAGATGAGAGCGGGACGCATCCGAGTCACTCGCACGTTCGGATGCTGGGAGGAGAAATCGTCGAGGACACGCTCCTGCGCGGCCTTGTCCACGCTGTAGTGCGAGGAGGGAATGCCGCCGGTGGGCCAGTCCTCGTCGCGCAGCTGGCGAGTGTCGTCGGGAGAGTAGGCGCCGACCGATGACGCGACGACGAGATGCGGGACCTGCGCCTCGGCGACGGCGGCCGCCACCCTCGCCGTGCCGTCGACGTTGACGCGTCTGAGCAGGGTGCGATCGCTGTTGGGCTGGATCAGCCACGCGAGATGGATGACGGCATCGGCGCCTGTGAAGGCGTCGGCGAGGCGGGCGATCGCGACGTCTTCAGTGACCGCTGCACCGATGTCGATCGATGCCCACTCGCTTTCGGAGTAGGGGGCGGCGTCGGTGTCGGGAAGGCGTCGGGCGATGCCGAGCACCGAGCTGACCTCGGGCGTGTGCGCAAGCTCATCGAGAACCGCCGTTCCGACGTTGCCCGTTGCCCCGACGACTGCGACGCGCATGGACCCACCTCTCCTCGAAATCACAAAGTGCCTTGCCATTCACGCTACTCGGCGGGCTGGTCGGTGTCCAGGGTCGAGCGCCGCCGGGCGGACGGAGATGACAGCGGGAGTGTGGCCGGTGACGACCGTCGACGATCCGCGAGGTGTCTGCGGCCGAAGTCCCGAATAACGGCACTGCGGATAACGATCTCGCCAAACCGCGGCCGGTTCGCGTCGATCTGCGGAGAGCCGGCGGGCGACTGAGTATATTGTGAATCAGCTCACAATCGCGTGTGAGGGCAGAGGGCAATGACGTTCGATCGCCCCGCGCACCCGAGCCTCCCGCACCAGCCCACCCAGCACCACCGCAACCGTCATCGCCGAATCCGAAACCACTGACCGCCCCCGCACCGCAGACACCAGAGAGAGCGAGAGGACACCGATGTCCGAGCGTCCGTCCGGGACCGCCACGAGTCCGCTTCCCCAAGCGAACGTCGACGAACTCATCGCGCAGTACGACGAAGAGCTGCCGCAGCGCACGCTCACGCGCCGGCTCGACCTCGGTGTCTCCATCGTCTGCTTCCTCATCTCGCTCTACGTGCTCAACCAGGTGTTCTTCCCGCTCAGGCAGGGCAACCAGTACTACCTCATGTGGTTCCTCGCCTTCGTCCTCCCGCTCGTCTTCATCTGCTACCGGCCCGGCTTCGGCCGGAAGAAGGAGGTGGGGGAGCGGGCCTCGGACGCCGCCGAGGAGGTCGCCGCCTCGACGAGATCGTCGAAGCCCCAGCGCTCCACGGACAATCCCTCGGTCATCGACTGGATCCTCGTCGTCGTCACCTTCCTCACCTGCGCCTATCCGGTGCTGCCGTTCTTCTCCGGCGGCTTCAACGAATTCCTCAACCGGCAGGGCTCGCTCTCGACCCTCGACGTGACGATGGGCGGGATACTCCTGCTCCTCATCCTCGAAGCGACGCGGCGGACGACGGGCCTCATCCTCCCGATCTTCTGCGTCGTCTTCTTCCTCTACAGCTATTACGGGGCCTACATCCCCGTCGGCTGGCCCGGCGCGCACGCGGGACAGAACTTCGACCAGATCATCAACGCGCTCTACAACGACGCGTCGGGCTTCTACGGCATCCCGCTCGACGTCGCCGCGACCTACATCGTCCTCTTCACGATCTACGGCGCGGTGCTCGACAAGACGGGCGCGGCGAACTTCTTCATCGACCTCTCATTCTCACTCTTCAAGAAGTCGAAGGCCGCGCCGGGACGCACGGTCGCGCTCTCGGGCTTCCTCCTCGGCACGGTGTCGGGGTCGGGCACGGCCACGGCCGTCTCGCTCGGCGCGGTGACCTGGCCGGTGCTCAAGAAGGCCGGCTACCCGAAGGAGAATGCCGGCGGCATGCTCGCGGCCTCGGGCATCGGCGCGATCCTCTCTCCGCCGACTCTCGGCGCCGCGGCCTTCATCATCGCCGAGCTCCTCAACGTCTCCTACGGACTCGTCCTCCTCTGGGCGGTCGTCCCGACCCTGCTCTACTACTTGGGCATCTTCCTCGCCATCGAGATCGACTCGCGCAAGATCGACGTCGACTACCGCCCGCCGCCGGGCCTGCGCTCGTGGCCGATCCTCAAGAAGGGCTTCTACCACTTCATCTCGCTCGGCATCATCGTCGTCTTCCTCGCCCTCGGCATGGCCCCGTTCAAGGCCGTCGTCTACGCGACGCTCGTCGGCATCGGCTTCGGCATCATCGAGATCGTCCTCACCCACCGCGGGCAGCCGACCGCGATCCTCCGGGCGATCTGGGACGTCATCTTCGGTGCCCTCTCGACGGGCATCCGCTCGGTCCTGCCGGTGACGAGCGTGTGCGCGGCCGCCGGCATCATCGTCTCGACGATCACGAAGACCGGGCTCGGCCAGGTCATCTCCGACATCCTCGTCAAGGGCGCGCAGGCGATCTCGACGAACCCGACCGCCGTCCTCGTCTTCACGTGCATCTTCGCCGCGATCGCCGTGACCGTACTCGGTCTCGCGGTGCCCGTGACCGCCTCGTTCATCATCAGCTGGGTCATCGTCGGTCCGGCCCTCATCACCCTCGGCGTCCCCGAGGCGGCGGCCGCGATGTTCATCTTCTACTACGCCGTCCTCTCCGAGGTGTCCCCGCCGACCGCGCTCGCCGCCGTCGCCTCCTCGGCGATCACCGGGGGCCGGGTCATCGCGACGATGTGGCAAGCGTGCAAGTATGCGATCCCCGCCTTCCTCGTCCCGCTCGCCTTCACCTTCACCCCCGAAGGCGCCTCCCTCGTCGCGCAGGGCGGATTCCTCGGGGCCCTGTGGACCGGTGCCGTGTCCGCGTGCGCCGTCGCCGCGCTCGCCGCCGGGGCCGGCGGCTGGATCATCCGCCGAGCCGGCTGGCCCGAACGCGTCCTCTGCTTCATCGCCGCCGGCGCGCTCCTCTACCTCCAGCCGCTGTCGATGACCATCGGCTTCGCCGCCCTCGCCCTCGCCGTCATCGTCCACCTCGTGCTCCGACGTCGTCCTCGGAGTCCGCGGGCCACCCCCGCCGAGGCGGCCCACCCATGACCTCGCACTTGACCTCCCAGCCCGGTGCGGGGACCGGACGGCCCAGCCGCCCAACCGCCGACGCCAACTGCTGGCACCCGATCGTCCATTGAAGCCGCTGTCACCGGACCTCCACTGAGACACCCACAAAGAAAGGGAAGAGCCCATGAAGAGAACGAAGATGTTCACCGTCACCGCGGCCGCGATCGCCGCAGTCCTGGCCCTGAGTTCGTGCGGCGGCAAGCGCGAGAACACCCCGGCCGCCGAAGGCGGTGACGGCTGCACGGCGGCGTCGGGCCAGATCACGATCGCCACCGGCAACTCAACGGGCGTGTACTACGTCCTCGGCGGCGGTCTCGCGCAGCTGATCTCCGACAACACCGAGCTCAAGGCCACCGCCGCCGAGACCGGCGCCTCGGTGCAGAACCTCCAGCAGCTGGCGAAGGGCGACTACGACATCGCGTTCTCGCTCGCCGACACCGCAGCCGATGCCGTCACCGGCAACGCCGACTTCGACAAGCCCGAGGAGATCTCGGCGCTCACGCGCATCTACGACAACTACACACACGTCATCGTCCGCAAGGATGCGAACATCAAGTCCGTCGAGGACTTCAAGGGCAAGACGATCTCGACCGGGTCGCCGAAGTCCGGCACCGAGGTCATCGCCAACCGTCTCATCGAATCCGCGGGCCTCGCCGACGGTGATGTGACGAAGCAGCGGCTCGACCTGGCCAAGACGGTCGACGGGATGAAGGACGGGACGATCGACGGCATGGTGTGGTCGGGCGGTCTGCCCACCGCAGGCGTCACCGACCTCTTCACCTCGAACGGCGGGGACGTCGAGTTCGTCGACATCTCCGGGCTCGAGAGCAAGATGAAGGAGCTCAACCCCGTCTACGAGGTGGCCGAGATCCCCGCCGACACCTACAAGGGCGCGGGCACGGTGAAGACGATCGTCACCCCGAACGTCCTCATGGTCCGCAACGACATGGATGAGGGCACGCAGTGCGCGCTGACGAAGCTCATCTATGACAAGAAGGCCGACCTCGAGAAGGTCCATGCGGCCGCGAAGGACATCACACTCGACACCGCGGTGCCGCCGGAGCCGATCACACTCGCCCCCGGCTCGCAGAAGGCCCTCGACGAGCTGCAGAAGTGAGGGACTGAGTTCACCCGACGCTGGCAGCGCCCCCGGCCCCTCAGCCTCGGCGGGGGCCGACCGTCGGCTCGGGAAGGTACACCTGGGCCCCGCGCTCGAGGAACTCCCGGCTCTTGGCCTGCATGCCCGCGATCGCGGCCTGCGCCTCGGCGCTTCCGTAGGTGTCGCGGATGTCCTGGGAGATGCGCATCGAGCAGAACTTCGGCCCGCACATCGAGCAGAAGTGCGCGGTCTTCGCCGGTTCGGCGGGCAGGGTCTCGTCGTGGAATGCCTCCGCTGTCTCCGGGTCGAGGCCGAGGGCGAACTGATCGCGCCAGCGGAACTCGAACCGCGCCTTCGACAGTGCGTCGTCACGGGCGCTCGCCCCGGGATGTCCCTTCGCGACGTCGGCGGCGTGCGCGGCGATCTTGTACGTGATGACGCCCGTCTTGACGTCCTCGAGGTCGGGCAGGCCCAGGTGCTCCTTCGGGGTGACGTAGCAGAGCATCGCGGTGCCGTAGCGGGCGATCTCCGTGGCCCCGATCGCCGAGGTGATGTGGTCGTAGCCGGGAGCGATGTCCGTGACCAGCGGACCCAAGGTGTAGAAGGGCGCGCCGTCGCAGAGCTCCTGTTGCCTCTCGACGTTCTCCCGCACGAGGTGGAGCGGAATGTGGCCGGGGCCTTCGACCATGACCTGGACGTCGTGGGCCCACGCGCGCTTCGTCAGCTCGGCGAGGGTGTCGAGTTCGGCGAACTGCGCGGCGTCGTTGGCGTCGGCGATCGATCCGGGACGCAGCCCGTCGCCGAGGGAGAAGGCGAGGTCGTACTGGGCGAAGATCTCGCAGAGCTCGTCGAAGTGGGTGTAGAGGAAGTTCTCCTCGTGGTGGGCCAGACACCAGCCGGCCATGATCGAGCCCCCGCGAGAGACCATGCCGGTGACCCGGTCCGCGGTGAGCGGGACGTAGCGGAGCAGTACGCCCGCGTGCACGGTCATGTAGTCGACGCCCTGCTCGCACTGTTCGATGACGGTGTCGCGGTAGATCTCCCAGGTGAGCGCCTCGGCGTCACCGTCGACCTTCTCAAGCGCCTGGTAGATGGGGACGGTGCCGATGGGTATCGGGGAGTTGCGGATGATCCATTCGCGGGTGGTGTGGATGTCGTTGCCCGTCGAGAGGTCCATGAGGGTGTCGGCACCCCACTTCGCGGCCCACTGGAGCTTCTCCACCTCCTCGGCGATCGAGCTCGTCACCGCGGAATTGCCGATGTTCGCGTTGATCTTGACGAGGAACGCCTTGCCGATGATCATCGGTTCGGACTCGGGATGGTTGATGTTCGACGGGATGATCGCCCGGCCTGCGGCGACCTCGGAGCGCACGAGTTCGACGTCGCACTGCTCGCGGATCGCGACGTAGCGCATCTCCGGGGTGATGATGCCCTTCCTGGCGTAGTGCATCTGCGTGACGGTGCGTCCGTTCTTCGCTCGCCGAGGTGACCGTTCCGGACCCTGCCACTGCTGAGAGGGCGCCCCGCGGCGGACGGCGGCTCGGCCGTCGTCTTCGATGAGGTGTCCGCGCGCCTCGTAGGTCTCCGTGTCGTCGCGGTCGGCGATCCAGGGCGCGCGGTGCGGCGGAAGCCCGTGTTCGGGAACGGCGCCGGGGCCGACGGTGCGGTAGACGTGGACGGGTTCGTTGGGGCGGCCGTTCGTGTCCTCGAGGTCGATGCGGGTGACCGGGACGCGGATGCCGTGCTCGCTGTCCTCGACCCAGGCGAGCGAATGCGAGGGGTACTGCTCGAGGGAGAAGTCCTCGGCGGGCGTGTTGTTTTCGGGTGTGTCAGGGGTAGGCGCAGTCATCTGCGATCCTCTCTTCCTCCGCCGGTATCAACCGGATCAGGTTCAACGGTCTCGAGCGGCCCTAGCCCGATCTCAGCCTCCTGCCGGAGGCCCCCGTGGGGTCACACAACGACTATCACAGTGTGCGCGTCGCCACAAAACAGCGCGTCTCGTCGACCGCCCGTCGACCGTTCGGCGACCACCTCGTCGACCGCTGAACGTCCTCGATCCACGCGTACCCGGTCGCGCTCGATCAACGCGGCGGGAGAAAATCGATGCTCCCGCGAAGTCGGTCGCTCTCGATCAACGCGCAGCCGGAATTCCGCGTCTTGGGCGACGCGGAATTCGGGCCCCGCGTGGATCGGGGCTGGAGGTGTCGGCTGCGCGTGGATCGGCGTGCGGAGTGCCGGCGCCGGCCCCTACGCCCCCTGGAGGAAGGCCTTCGCGGCGGCACCGAGGGCGACGACGTCGCTGATCGCGCACATCTCCCGCGCCGAGTGCATCGAATAGAGCGCCGGTCCCACGTCGACGGTCGTCATCCCCATCCGCGTCGCCGTCAGCGGTCCGATCGTCGACCCGCACGGCACGGCGTTGTTCGACACGAAGTCCTGGTATTCGACCCCGGCCGCAGCGCACGCCTGCGCCCACACCGCGGTGCCCACGGCGTCGGTTGCATACCGCTGCTGGGCATTGTGCTTGAGCAGGGGTCCGCCGCCGAGGCGGGGCCGCACCTGCGGGTCGTGCCGCTCCTGATAGTTCGGGTGGACGGCATGACCGGCGTCCGAGGACACGCACACCGACCCGGCCAGCGCGGCGAGGTGGTCGCTGCGCGTCGCGTCGGGGTAGAGGGAGGCGACGATGCGCTCGGCGACGTCGGCGAGGAACGGTCCGCTCGCCCCGGACCGAGAGTTCGACCCGATCTCCTCGTGGTCGAACCCGGCGAAGAGGGCGAGGTGGTCGAGCGCCTCGGCGTCGAGCCCGACCATCGCGGTGACCCCGGCGTGGACGGAGAGGAGGTTGTCCAGCCTCGGCGAGGCGAAGAACTCGTCTGCGGCACCGAAGAGCGCAGGCTCCTGGACGGGGATCGTGTAGACGTCGTGGCCGACGATGAGCTCGGGATCCACCTCGGCGGAGGCGGCGAGGAGCTCGAGGACGTCGGCCTCGGCGAGGTCGGCGAGACCGACGATCGGGGTCGTGTGCCGCTGCTTGTCGAGGGTGAGGCCCTCGTTGACCTGCCGGTCGAGGTGGATGGCCAGCTGCGGGATGCGCGCGATCGCCCCGGTGCGCGCGAGAACGACGGTGCCGTCGGCGAGGCTGAGGCGCCCGGCGAACGCGAGCTCCCGGTCGAGCCACGAGTTGAGCAGCGGCCCGCCGTAGATCTCGACGCCGACCTGGCGCACCCCGGCGGTCGCGAACTCCTCACCGGGCTTGAGCTTGAAGGCGGGGGAGTCGGTGTGCGACCCGAGGACGCGGAACGGCGGGATCACCGAGGTGGTCTCTGTCGGGGTCATCCACGCGATGATCGCACCGTCGCGGACGACGAAGTATCCGCGGCCGGGTTCGAGCGCCCAGGAGTCGCGTTCGTCGAGCCGGTGGAAGCCGGCGGCGCCGAGACGGTCGGCGGCGGCAGCGGTGGCATGATAGGAACTGGGAGAGGCAGAGACGAATTCCGAGAGATCGGCTGCGACCTGCGCGTTTGCTGTCTGGTCGGTGGGAGGAGTGCTCATTTTCTCAGCCTATCCTTTGCGGTAGCTTTGATCACAGGTGCTTTGATCACAGCTCCGAAGCGGCAGACCCGGGACGACGAATGAGATTGCGAGGGGACTTCGACGTGAACCAATTCGTGGCCGAATGGAACACCTGGCGGGACTCGCGGAACTCGTCGTTGGCGACACCCTTCGGCTGGCTCAGCGTCGTCGGCCTGCACTGGCTCGATGGGGAGTCGACCTGGCCCGACGCCCCTGGAACCTTCACCGTCGACGACGACGGCTGGGTGCGCCTCGCGCTCGACCCGAGCACGAAGGCCGGCCCCGCCGCACAGACCTTGGACCTCCTCTCCCGCCCCGCCGAGGACGGAGCTAACGCCGAGGACGGAGCTACCGCCGGGGAGGCCCCCGCCGACGACTCGCCCCAGGTCAGGGTCGACGACACCGGTTTCAGTGCGAAGCTGCCGACGGGCGGTTCGCTCGGCTGGTTCACCGTCGGGCACGTGCTCTACGAGCTCATCGACCGCGGTGGGCGGATCGGTGTGAGGATCCGCGACGCGAAGTCGCCGCTGCTGAGCAAATTCGTCGAGGTCCCCGTCTACGACCCCAACCGTGAGTTCGTCTTCCTCGGTCGCTTCACCCCCTATGAGCAGCCGCAGGCACAACCGGTCTCCACCGCGCAGGAGGGTCTCGAGCTGACGACGACGGTCGTCGGCGAGGTCACGTTCACCGGCCCCGACGGCGAGGTCACGCTCATCGCCTCCGGGTGCCCGGCGACCGGACTCCAGCTCGACTTCCACGATGCCACGAACGGGAGGACCACCTCGGCGTGGCGGACGCTCGATCTGGGCATCCCCAACGCCGACGGATCGCTCGTCGTCGACTTCAACCGCGCGGTGAACTACCCGTTCGCGTTCTCCGCGTTCGCCACGTGCCCCGCCCCGGTGCCGGGCAACGTCGTGCCCTTCGCCGTCACCGCCGGAGAACGGCGGCCCCCGTTCTTCTACTCGGAGGCCGGCATCAATGTCCCCTTCCTCTTCTACCGCTGGTGGGACGAGGCGAGCGCCGAGGCGACCCGACCGTGGTACGCCCGGTTCGGCCTCGACATGACCGTCCTCAACCCCAACGAGGATGAGATCGACCAGTCGCTCGTCGGCTTCGACGGAGTCGCGATGTCCGGCGGCGACCTCGCCCCGCTCACGCGCAAGGCGCGCTCGCGGCTCGTCAGGGTCGCCACCGATGCGCTCACCTCACGGCTGCCGGTCATCGGGATCGGGGCGTTCGCGGAGTTCGTCATCACCGCCCAACGGGAGCTGCGCGACCAGCAGGGCCACACCGAGGCGACCCCCGAACCGCGCGCGACGACACCCGGTCGGGTGCCGATCGTCATGAACAACGAACTCGACCCGGCCTCGGTGGGACTCGACGTCGTCGGCACCGACGCGACCGGACTCATCTACGCGGAGGCGGACATGACGCTGCCGCTCGAATCGACGTACCGCGAGATCGGCGAATTCGAGGCGGCGCTGGCGGCGAAGGCGCCGATCGGCAGCTGGGAGGAGTTCGACTTCCGCGTCGTCACGATGGTCCGCCGGCACCGCTAGAGGCGCGGCGACCCCGATTCCGGCATCCCTCCGGGCGCTCGGCAAACCCGCGCAGGGTTGCTCAGCGCCCGGAGGGCTGCCGGGACGAGATCTACCAGATCGTCACACGGGCCTCGGGCGCGAGGTACATGGCATCGGACTCGCTCACGCCGAAGGTGTCGTGGAACGCCGTCATGTTCTTCACGACCTGGTTGCACCGGAACTCCTCCGGCGAATGCGGGTCGATGCTCAGCCTGCGGACGCGCTCCTCGGTGCGCATCTTCGTCCGCCACGCCTTCGCCCATGCGGCGAAGAACTCCGCGGCCTCCGCTTCGGTGGGGGTGCGGCCGAGTTCGAGTTCGAGCGCCTTCCACCCGATCGACAGTCCGCCGAGGTCGCCGATGTTCTCTCCCACGGTGAGCGCCCCGTTGACGTGCTGACCGGCCTCGAGACCGGCGGGAACGAGCGCGTCGTACTGGTCGATGAGGGCCTTCGTGCGCTCCTCGAAGCGCTCCCGATCCTCGGCCGTCCACCAGTCGACGAGGTTGCCGTCGCCGTCGTAGCGCGAGCCCTGATCGTCGAAGCCGTGTCCGATCTCGTGGCCGATGACCGCGCCGATCGCCCCGAAGTTCGCCGCCACCGAGCCCTCGGCGTCGAAGAACGGGGGCTGGAGGATCGCGGCGGGGAAGACGATCTCGTTCATCACCGGGTGGTAGTAGGCGTTGACCGTCTGCGGGGTCATCAGCCACTCGGTGCGGTCGATCTCACCGCCGATGCGCGTGATCTGGCGGGCGTGCTCGGCTCGGGCGGCGCGGCGGACGTTGCCGACGAGGTCGTCGGCGGCCATCTCGGCCGGGTACTCGCGCCACTTGACCGGATAGCCGACCTTCGGCGTGAACTTCGAGAGCTTGACGAGCGCCCGCTGCTTCGTCTCCTCACTCATCCAGTCGAGTTCGGTGATCGACTTCTCGTACGCCTTGATGAGCATGTCGACGAGGTGGTCGATCGCGTCCTTCGCGGCAGGCGGGAACTCGGCCTCGACGTAGAGCTTGCCGACCGCCTCGCCGAGGAGGGACTCGACGAGCCCGACCCCGCGCTTCCAGCGGTCCCGCAGCGCCGGAGTGCCCGAGAGCGTGCGGGAGTTGAAGTCGAAGTCCTCTTCGACGATGTCGTCGGTGAGCAGGGACGCCGTCGAGGTGAGCACCGACCACCGCAGCCACACCTTGAGCGTCTCGAGGTCGGTGTCCTCCCAGACCTGGGCCATGCCGGCAACGTACGAGGGCTGGCCGACGACGACGGTCTCGAGTTCGCCGTCGATGTCGGCGGCGACCGCGGCGAACCACGCATCGAAGTCGAACCCGGGGCCGAGCTCGCGCAGCTGCGCGATCGTGTGCTTGTTGTACGTCTTCTCGGCATCACGGGTGGCCACGCGGTCCCAGTGGTGGCGGGCGAGTGCGGTCTCGAACGCCATGACCTTCGCGGCCACCTCGGCGTCGGTGATCCCTGCAGCCTCACCGAGGCCGGCGAATCCGGACATCCTCTGCACGTGCGCGAGGAACTTCTCACGCACCTCGGCGAAGTCGTCGTTGAAGTAGTAGTCCTCGTCGGGCAGGGAGATTCCGGCCTGGACGAGGTAGAGGGCGTAGATGTCGGAGTCCTTGGCGTCGGCGGTGACGTACCCGCCGAGCAGCCCCCCGATGCCCTCGGTCTCCAGCCGCCCGAGGAGGTTCGCGAGCTCCGTCTTCGACTCGGCTGAGTCGATGGCGGCGAACGTCGCCTCGAGCGGGGTGATGCCGAGCTCGTTGATCCGCTCGAGGTCCATGAACGAGGAGAAGAGGTCGGCGACCTTCTGACCCTCGCCGCCGGCCTCCTGCGGGTCGTCGACGACGGAGCGGATGATCGAGCGCACCTTCGTCTCCGCGGTGTCGAAGAGCTCGCGCATGGCTCCGTCGCCGGCGCGGTCGTCGGGGATCGTGAACGCGTCGATCCACCGCCCGTTGATGTGGCGGAAGAGGTCGTCCTGCGGGCGCACCGACTCGAGGGGAGCGATGTCGGCAGAGGCTCCCGCGGACTCGGGATTCACCGGTGACGTCGAGGTGTGAGAAGTCATGGTGCAACAGTATCGTGGACGGTGGCCTTGTCCCTGAGTGAGGAGTGAGAGTATGGCTCTGCCGTCCGTCGTGTTCGTGTGCACCGGCAACATCTGCCGGTCCGTCACCGCCGAACGCGTCCTCGAACGTCACTTGGAGACCATCGGCGCCGAGGCGGTCGTCGACTCCGCCGGCATCAGCGACGAGGAGGAGGGCAACCCCATCGACCCCCGGCAGGCGCGGGTGCTCGCCGCTGCCGGCTACCGCACCGACGACCATGCCGCCCGGCAGATCACCGCCGAATGGCTCGCCGACCGGGACCTCGCCGTCGCGATGACCGCCCGCCACTACCGCGCCCTCGAGCGACTCATCGCCGACCTTCCCGCCGAGGCGCGCCCGGAGCTGCGGATGCTGCGGGAGTTCGACCCCGAGGCGTCGGCCGACCCCCGCCGAGGCGGGACGGCGGATCCGTACGGGAGCGGGGGTCGCCTCGGCGGGGGAGACGATGACGCACCCGCTCCCGACGTCCCCGACCCGTGGTACGGCGGCCGATTGACCGATTTCGAAGAAACCCTTGAGACAATGGAGAGGTCTGTGACCGGCCTCACAGATCACCTGCGCGCCGTCGCAGCGCACCCTCGGTGAGGTCGGGATCTGGGATACTGGAGGGGGCGGGACTCGCCGATGGCGAAGTCCCCTTGCCGTGACAATCGTTGAAGGAGAATCGCAAATGACTCGAACACAGTGGTCCGCTCTCAGGCTCGTGTTCGCCGCCCTCATCGTCGCCGCGCTCAGCGTCGTCGCGGCGGCACCGGCCAGCGCCCATGATCAGCTGATCTCGACGAACCCCGAGAACGGGGCACAGCTCGACAAGCAGCCGGAGTGGCTCGAGATGAAGTTCTCCGGCGAGATCCAGGCCGTGGGCTCCGAGGTCATGGTCAAGGTCGACGGCACCGACGTCTCCGCAGGTGAGCTCACCGCGGAAGGCACGACGCTCTCCGTCGCGCTGCCCGACAACCTCAAGCCCGGCGCGTACACCGTGGTGTGGCGCGTCGTCTCCTCCGACGGCCACCCGATCTCCGGCGACTTCGCCTTCACCATCGGCGACGCCGAGGGCGCCGGCGGTTCGGTCGAGCAGTCCACGAAGGCCGGTCTCGGCGGAGCCGTCGTCGACGAACCCGGCAAGAACACCGAAGAGCGCGGTCAGATCGGCGAATCGACCGGCAGCGACACCGGCATGTCGATGCCGATGATCATCCTCCTCGGCGTCGGAGCGCTCGCCATCATCGTCATCGTCGTCCTCCTCATGCGCCGCAAGGCCCAGGGCCTGCCCGGGACCAAGGACGAGGGCAAGGGCGGCACGAACAGCTGAGACTCGTCACCGCGGGTCGCATCCCGCGCTGAGCCTCGACTCAGCACAGCAGGTCCCCGGACGGAGGCGTCCGGGGACCTGCTCTATTCATGGGTGGCGGCCGGTCGCATTCACGGGTGGTGGGGTGGAGATCGGTCGGCGGTGGGGCTCGGCTCTCGATCCACGCGGGGCTCGAATATCGACGCTCCGGCGAATCCCGGTTCTCTCGTTCCACGCGGGGCCGGAAATCCGCGTCGCCCGCGGCGCGGATTTCGAGTGTCGCGTGGATCGGGGGTTGCGAGCGCTGATCGGGGGTTGCGAGCGTGGCTCGATGAGCTCGCCGTTGGCGGTTGGCGGCCAGGCTCAGGTGTCGGGCCAGGTCGAGGCGCGGGCCACCCGTGCCCCGGTCGCGGAGTCGCTTGTCGCGCTCGCGGTCTCGGTCGTGTGCTTCGCCGAGGCGGTCGCCGCCTCGAGGATGTCCCGGATCGGTGCGCTCGCCCATGCGGCCATCGCCACCTGCTGGGCGACCTTGTCATCCCAGGTCAGCGGCGGGGAGATCTGCCGGGCCGCCTCGGCGCCGTGGAGGAGCGCGATGATCGTGCCCGTGCGGACGTCGACCGACTCACCGCCGTCGAGGACGGCGCCGATCTCCGCGCGCAGCCGTTCCTCGGGTGCCGGGTCGAGCACCTGCCACGACGAGGTGGGGAAGAGTCCGAGGAAGCGGGAACTGCGGTGGTGGAGAACGCCGTGGTTGCCGAGCCGGACGAGGAGGACGTCGTCGAGGCGGGGGAGGAGGATCGGCAGCGCCGACGACAGCGGTCGCTCCTTCTGCCCGAGGAGCGCGATCGCGTTGACGAACATCGGATCGGTCGGGCGCGGCACCTCGGCGGGACGGACGAACGGCGAGGCCGGGTCGGAGCCGGGGAGGATGTCGATGAACCCCGCCTCGGCGAGGTCGACGAGGAGTGCCCCGGTGAGTGCGGACTCGAGTCCGGGGGTGATCTCGGGGATCTTCCCGGATTCGGGCAGGAGCAGGAGCATGAGGTCCTCGCTGATGAGGAGGTCGCGGCGATCGGGGCCTGCGGTCATGGTCGGGTCCTTCCTCGGGGCGGGCAACCATTCGAACGGATGGTGCGGTGACCTGTGCCACGCAGTCTAGCCGCCAGGGCGCGACAGGTCAGCCGGCCGCGATGACGGCATCCGATCAAATAGCCCCTATCACTTGTTTACATCGTAAGGTAATGTTCGATCGGCAGGGTGTGTTGCTGCTCGTCCGTGCGCTGCCGCAAGTACGTGCATTGCCGCTTCTGCATGCGGGGACGACGGCCTGAGCACTGAGAAGACTGTGAGCGCCGAGGAGACGGGACCGGCCGTTCTCAGCGTTCCGACCATGACGATTCGACGGAGGTGACAGGGTGACAGCGGAGAGGATCAGAGCGATCTCCCTTCCCGCCGATCACCCCTACGTTCTCGCGATCACGGACCCGACGGCGGTCGAGATCCTGCCCGCGCCGGGTGACGGATCCTCCGGTGCCGACGCCGTCGTCGAACAGTTCCTCATCGAGGCGTGGGACGAGGACCAGGCAGCGGACGCCGATCTCGTCCACGTTCACTTCGGCTTCGAACTCGTTCCTCTGTCCGCACTCGAGCGATTCGTCGCAGCCCTCGACAGGCTCGGACTGCCGCTCGTCCTCACGGTCCACGACCTCGAGAATCCGCAGCTGCCCGAGCATGCCCAGGACGACTTCGCTCGCCGACTCGAGGTCCTCCTCCGGCATGCCGTCCGTGTCATCACCCTCACCGAGGGCGCACGTGCGGAGATCATCCGGCGGTGGTCACGCGAGGTGTCCGTTGTGCCGCACCCGCCGCTGGGCTCCGACGTCGCCGAGGCTGTGGTGGCGAGCACTCAACCGCCCGGCGCGCCCGTCGCGAACCGTCCGTCGTCGCCCGGCGCGCCCGTCGCGGCGCGGCAACCGTTCGCCGCACGGCGACCGTTCACCGCGCGGCGACCGTACACTGCCGGAATCCTCCTCAAGGATGCCCGCCCGTCGCTTGATCTCGCGGCGATCGCCGCCCTCGCCCGGGCCCTCGGGACCGATCCTCTCCGCAATGATGACTGGCGGCTCACCGTGATCCGGCGACCGACCGTGCGCGCCGGTCGGGAATCCGAGGTCGCCGAGCTCAAGCGCCTGCTCGACCGGTCCGAATCCGCCGACGTCGAGGTCTGGGCGTCGATGTCGGATCGCGAACTCGAGGACTGGCTCGCCCGTCTCGATGTCCTCGTCCTGCCCTACCGGCACGGAACTCACTCAGGGCTGCTCGATCTGGCCAACGACCTCGGCACGCGGGTCCTCTACGCCGAGGTCGGCCATCTCGCCGATCAGCGGCCCGGGACGAACCTCGGCGTGGACTTCCATGATGCCGACTCGCTGCGCGCTGGCCTGCACGCGATCGCCGAGGCGCCGCCGCTGCCACCCCGCTCCCGTGAGGACGGACTCCGCCTGCTCGCCGAGGTCCGTGACGCGCACACACGGCTCTACCGGTCGGTCGCGGCGAGACGGGCGAAGACGCCAGCCGCGGCTCCGGCAGTGACGCCGCCAACTGCGACACCGCCAGCCACTGCGGCAACTGCAACGACACCGGCAACGCCCTCACCCGCTGACACGGCAGGTGCCCGGTGAACCGGCCGCTGCGCATCCTCGTCATCGCCGACTACCGCTACCCGTTGCGCGAACCGCTGCGCGGCGGGCTCGAGACGCACGAGTGGAACCTCGTGCGGGAGCTGCGGCGGCGCGGCCACGACGTCACCCTCGCAGCGAAGGAGGGCTCCGACTTCCTCGAGAACTCGCCGCCGGCCCTCGTCTACCCCGAGCTGCCATGGCCGCTGAGCGCTCCCCGATCGGATGCGCACCTGCCCGACGAGGTCGCCGCTCACCAGGCCGCGTGCCTCCACACCGTCATGGACCACCTCGCGGTCGAAGGGCGAGGGTTCGACGTCGTCCACAACCACGCCGTGAGCACCGTCCCCCTCACCCGAGCGGCCGAGATCCCGGTGCCGCTGTTCACAACCCTCCACACCCCGCCGCGGATGGACCTCGTCGACGTCATCGACTCCGCCGGAGCGGAGCGGGTCTTCACCGTCTCCCGGTACGCCCAGTCCTCGTGGGCGAACGCCGGAGTCGCCACCGACGTCGTCACCAACGGTGCGGACGCGACCGTCTGGCCGCTGGGCGCGGGCGGTCCCGGCCTGTGCTGGTTCGGGCGGATCGTGCCCGAGAAGTACCCGCACCTCGCTGTCGACGTCGCCACCCGCATCGGGGTGCCGCTGCGGATCATCGGTCCGATCGGCGACCCCGACTACTTCGACGCCTACGTCGCCCCCGCGATCGCGCGCTCCCATGGACTCGTCGACTACCTCGGGTGCCTCAGCCAGCGGGAGACCGCCGAGGTCGTCGGCGCCTCCGCTGCCACCGTCGTCACCCCGATGTGGAACGAGCCGTTCGGCCAGGTCGTCATCGAATCCCTGTTCTGCGGCACCCCCGTCGTCGCACTCGAGCGTGGTGCCTTCGCCGACCTCTACTCCGACGTCGACGGCGTCACCCTCGTCCCCGCGGCCCGCGCCGACGACGAGGTCCTCGACGACCTCGCCGAGGCGACCCGCCGTGTGCTCACCGCGAGCAGTTCCGGCGCGGTCGGCACCGCTCGCGCGAGGATCCGAGACCACGCCGTGTCCCGGTTCAGCGTCGGGGCGTGCGCCGAGGTCCTCCTCGACCGGTTCACCGCCGCCGTGGCCGCGCGCACCCCTGACCTCGGAACCGTCGGGCCCGATCGCGAGGGCTCCCGCCTCGGCGCCTCCCGGCTGGCGCGGACCGGAGGCGCCGGGTGATCGGCTGGTACGTCCACCACCACGGGCACGGGCATCTGCGGCGGATGACCGCGGTCGTCCCCCACCTCGACGACGACGTCGTCGTCTTCTCGAGCCTGCCCCGGCCGCAGCGGCTGCCGCGCTCGCGCACGAGTGACGTGGAGTGGATCGAGCTCGAGGCGGACACGCCCCCGCACGGGGAGCCCGCCGACCCGACCGCCGGTGGGCACCTCCATTGGGTGCCGACGAACGCTCCCGGTCACCGGCGAAGGATGGTCAGGATCGCCGAGGCGGCACCGCGTCTCTCGGGCATGGTCGTCGACGTCTCGGCTGAGGTCGTCCTCCTCTCCCGTCTCCTCGGCGTGCCGGTGACGGTCATCGCGCAGGCTGGAGAGCGCACCGACGCCGCGCACCGGCAGGCCTACGCGCTCGCCGACGCACTCCTCGTCCCCCTGCCGGCACCGCAGGCCGCCGATGACGCGGTCTATGCCCGGGCTCTGCCGCACACGGTCAGGCATGCGGCGAAGACGACGTTCGTCGGCGGGATCTCCGCATCCGCGCCCACCGACGACAGCACCGAAGCGGCCGGCGGCAGCACCGCTCCGACCGATGACAGCACCACTCCGACCGATGGCAGCGCCGAGGCGGGTGAAGGTCGACGCTTCCTCCTCCTCGGATCGCGCGGCGGAACGAGCCTCGGAGCCTCGACGTTCGAGCGGCTGCGGGAGAGGAGTCGCCATGACTGGAGCGCGATCGGACTCGATGTGCAGTCGTGGACCTCTGACGTCCATGCCGCGCTGAGGTCCTCGGCGCTCGTGCTCAGCAATGCCGGTCTCGGTGCGATCGCTGACATCATGGCCGCGCGCAGCCCCGCGATCTTCGTCCCTCAGACCAGGCCCTTCGACGAGCAGGTCGCCAACGGCCTCCTCCTGCAGGCGCTCGGGTTCCCCGTGCGCGACCGACTCGAGATCGGGGAGCCTTTCGACGCGGAGGTCGACGCCGTCTCCCGGTGTGACTTCCCATGGGAGGCCTGGCAGACCGAGGGGGCACCCGGCCGGGCCGCCGACGTCATCCATCGGGTGTGCGCGAGTTCCGGAGGTCTGACCCATGTCGTCTGAGCGGACCGTGGTCATCAGCCTCGCCTCACCCGACCGCTTCGACCGGATCCGGAGTCAGCACGCGGAACTCCGGCGCCTCCACCCCGACCGCATCGACGACGGCAGTCTCCGCCATGTCGTGTGCCTGCTCTCCCCCGGAGCCTCCGCGGAATCCGTCCTCGCCGATCATGCAGGCGCGCTGCCGGCGACGATCGACACCACCGCCGCCGACGCGACGGGCGGGAAGGTCAGACTCGGAGCGGCACGGAACGCCGGAGCCGCCGCCGCAGTCGAGCTCGGCGCCACGCTGCTCGTCTTCCTCGACGCCGACTGCCTGCCGGCAGAGCGCCTCCTCGAACGCTACGAGGAAGCTGCCGGGACTGTCGAGCGCGCTGCGGCCGGGCGCGACGGCACTGCGACCCGTCGGCTCCTCCTCGGGCCGGTCACCTACCTCACGGAGGAGGAGACGGAAGGGCTGGCCGCCTCGGCGCCGGTCATCCCACACCCTCACCCCGCTCGACCCGATCCGAACGATGGCGAGGTCGTCGACGTCGACCCGGACGCGACGGCAGACGGACCGGGCGCTCCCGATCCGTTCGCCCTCTTCTGGTCGCTGTCGTTCGCGTGCCGTCCCGAGGTCTTCGCCCGGATCGGCGGATTCGACGAGACCTACGCCGGATACGGGGGCGAGGACACCGACTTCGCGTTCGCTGCCAGGAGGGCCGGGGTGGGACTGCGCTGGGTCGGCGGCGCGCACGCCTTCCACCGGTACCACCCGGTGAGCTCCCCACCCGTCGAACACGTCGCCGACATCGTCGCCAATGCGCGGATCTTCTTCGACCGGTGGAGGATATGGCCGATGGAGGGGTGGCTGCACGCCTTCCGCGACCTCGGCCTCGTCACCTTCGATGCCCGTTCCGGATGGCGTCTGACGGCAGAGGGCTGAGCACACTCCATCGCAGGGCCTCGACCTCGATCAGCTCTCGGGCGGGCGATCCTCCCCGTGGGCGAGGGCGATCGCGTCCTGTCGCCGGCTCACCCCGAGCTTCGCGAAGAGGGCGTTGATGTGGGACTTCACAGTCGAGACGCCGAGGAAGAGGCGCTCGGCGATCTCGGGGTTCGATGCGCCTTCGGCCATGAGGTTGAGGACCTCGGCCTCCCTCGCGGTGAGCTCGGGGAACCGGTCGCGCACCGAGGCCGGGCGCGCCTCCGGGAGGCCGGCGACGACCCGTCCGGCGATGCGGGTGTCCAACGGAGTGCCGCCCACGGCCGTCGCACGGATGGCGGCGACCATCTCCTCACGACCGGCGTCCTTCGTCAGATAGCCTGCGGCACCGGCCCGCAGCGCCGAGTCGATGCTCGCGTCGTCGGCGAAGGTTGTGAGCACGAGGACTCGGATGTCGGGACGGCTCTGCGTCAACTGTGCGGTCGCCTCGGCCCCGCTGAGGCCGGGCATGCGCAGGTCCATGAGGACGACGTCCGGCTCGAGTTCCGCGGCGAGGGCGATGGCCTCGGTTCCGTTGCGGGCTTCGCCGATGACCTCGATGCCGTCGGTGAGGGAGAGGACGACGACGATGCCGTCGCGGACGAGGGCCTGGTCGTCGGCGACGAGCACCGTGATGCTCATCGGTCGGCCCTCGATGGTGTGACGGGTGAGGTCGTGGAGTGATCCGCATCGGTCGGGGGCACCACCGGCACCCATGCCTCGGCGACGAAGGTTCGCCCGCCGACGAGGCGCCCCTCCGCGCCGCCGCCGAGAGCCTCGCAGCGTTCGCGCATGCCGAGCAGTCCGAACCCGCCGGTGCCTGTTCCCGCCGCGGGAGTGGAGGAGCGTGACATCGCCTCACGCATCTCCGAAGTGTCCCCGACGAGGTTGCGGGCGCTGATGCGCACGATGGGAACGGGAGGCACCTCGGCGCCGGCAGGGCCGGGTCCGTGGCCCGCGCCCGAATCGAGAGAGGCGTCCGCGAACCTCATCTCGAGGGTCACCGCCTGCCCGGGCGCATGGCGGCGGACATTGGTGAGCATCTCCTGGACGGCGCGGAGCAGGGCCTCGACCCCTTCCGGGCTGAGCCGGGCGAGCACCGCCTGCGGTCGGTTCGGAAGGATCGTGAGCACGTCGGCGCCGCTGTCACGATGAGCGCGCAGCAGCTCGGCGACGCCGTCGAGCAGGTCCTGGCGCGGCTGCTCCCTCAGGGCTGCCACCGCCCGGCGGGATTCGGCGAGACCGTCGGCGGCGAGCCCTCGCGCCCGGTCGATGCGGGCGTCGAGTCCCTCCCAGCGGCGGGCCTGGGCGAGCGCGGCGGCCGCGTCGAGCTGGAGCGTCAGCGCCCCCAGGGAGTGCGCGAGCACGTCGTGGAGGTCGCGGGCGATGCGGGCACGTTCGGCGAGCGCCGCGGTCGTCGCCCGCTCGCGCTGGGAGATCAGCTGCTCTTCGAGGAGCGCGCGTTCCTGGGTCTCGGCGAGGAGGCGGCCGGCCCGGAGTCGGGTGAGCAGTCCCACGCCGGCGCCGACGAGCAGGTAGATGATGAGGAGTTCGGTCGGGGCGCCGACGGCGATCGCCGCTGCGAGAAGGGCGCAGGCATCGGCGACGATGGTGAGCGTGACGACGAGGACCGAGCGGTCGGAGCGGCGGACCAGTCGGGCGAGGCCGGCGACGGCGAGCGGGATCATCGTCGACCCCGGGGCGAAGGCGAGGGCGCACGCGATGATCTGGGAGACGACGAGCAGCACCGTGCCCACCGCGTGCTGTCCGGGTGAGGCCCGGCGGTAGTCGTTCGTCGTCGCCCCGAGCATCATCTCCGCGACCCAGAGCGCCACTGCCGCCAGCGCCACTGCTCGCAGTTCGGGTACGGACACCTCCCATGCGAAGAGTGTGAAGAACCCGCCGAAGACGACGCCGAGGATGAGGGTGAGGACATCCGCGGGTCGCCATCGACTGCTCAGATTCCCGCGTTCGTCGGTGCGGCGGGACGGATCCGGCCTCATGGCCGCGATCCTACCCCACCACCGAACGGGCGAGACGGCGTACGCGAATGCGGTCCGGACCTTGGTCGGCTCACGGGCGAGGAGGGTCGCGGCGGACCGGCGCCCCGGCATCGACTCCGCCGCTCAGTTGGTGAGCGGCCCACCGGGCGGCGATGCGGGTGCTCGTCAGCCGGGCGAGGCCGATCGAGATGAGGAGCAGTCCGGTGGCGGTGGCCATCTCCGGGGAGATCACGGCCGCCAGCCCGAGATCCATGCCGATGCGCACGGCGATGAAGCCGAGCCAGAGGGCGACACCGAGCCATCCCCCGCGCATGCGGACTTCACCGTCCGGGCCGGTCGAGACCTCCGCGAACCGGCCCATCACCCATCCGCCGGCGAGCGAGACGGCGACGATGAGGACGATGGCGGTCACGGCCGATGCCCAGGTGAGGTCGGCGTCTCCGAGCTGGAGGGGCAGGGTCATCGTGCCGAGGACGATGACGATGACGGCGACGCGCACCATCCGGGACAGGCGCCGCCAACTGAGCTGACGGTAGAGGATGAGTGCGAGGACGACGAGGGCGAGCAGCACGTTGGCGATCGGGATCCACGGGGCATCGAGAGTCACGGTTGGTCTCCAGAGTGAGGGGGATCGCCGGGTGCGATCCGCTGCCCCCATCCTTCGTCGAGGTCGAGCCGACGCGAACCACCCGCGGGTGGAGATCCGGGTGGAGACCGCTCACCCGACCCCGTCGCCCTATCCCTCGAGCCGTACGTACCGGGAGAGCTCCGACTCCGCCGAGGCGAGTGCCCGGGCCGTGCTCAGCACCGTCCTCTCCATCGCCGAGGCGGCCGTGGTCGGCCGTACGTCCGCGCGCTGGGCGAGGCTGACGGCGCGCGAGAGGCCGGGGTCGACGAGGCGGACCGAGCGCAGCCGCGGCCGGTCGACGAGGACCATCGCGGGGACGATGGCGATCCCGAGTCCGCGTTCGACGAAGCGGATCGCCGCATCCATCTCGACCCCTGCGACGACGACGTCGGGGGTGAGTCCCGCCGCCTCGAACGCCGCCGAGGTGGCTTCCCGGAGGTCGTAGCCGTGGTGGAAGACGACCTGGGGGCGGCGGGCCACCTCGGCGAGGGTGATCGTGTCCCCGAGGGCCGGCGCGGATGCCGAGCCCGTATCCGCGGTTCCGGGTGCGTCGGCCGCCTCCGGTGCGTCGGCGGCTGCGATGACGACGAGGTCTTCGCGCAGCACCTCTTGCATGTGCAGGCGCGGGGCGATCGCCCCGAGGTCGAAGGTCCGGGTGATGAGCGCGAGGTCGAGCTGCCCGGCACCGAGGGCCTCGACGAGTTCGCGCGAGCCCTTCTCCATGACCTCGAGTTCGATTCCGGGATGCTCGGCGTGGAAGCGGCTGAGCGCCTCGGCGACGAGGCTCACGCACAGGGTCGGAGTCGCCCCGAGACGGACTCGACCCTGCCGCAGACCGGCGAGTTCGTCCATGTCGAGGCGGATCGCCTCGGCGTCGGCGAGCATCCTCCGCGCGGTCGGCAGCAGCGCCTCACCGGCCGCGGTGAGGGTGATGTGGCCGCGGGCGCGATGGAAGAGCTCGGCCCCGAGCTCCTTCTCCAGGGTCGAGATCTGCCGGGACAGGGAGGGCTGCGCGAGATGGAGGGTCGCGGCGGCCTTCGTGAAGTGCCCGGTGTCGGCGACCTCGACGAAGCTCGCGAGCTGTTCGAGATTCATGGCAATAGTCTATTGCTATCGTGTTGAGTCGAACAATGCATTGGACGTATCGTGTAGGCGATCCTAACGTGGAAGGCATGAGCAGAACACAGGGCAACGCCCGCATCAGAGAACACGCTCTCTCGACCTCCGTCCTCGTCATCGGCACCGGCGGCTCCGGTCTCCGGGCGGCCATCGAGGTCGCCGAATCCGGCGTCGACGTCATCGCCGTGGGCAAGCGTTCGAAGGACGACGCCCACACCTCCCTCGCCGCCGGCGGCATCAACGCCGCTCTCGCGACGATGGACCCCGAGGACTCGTGGCAGCAGCACGCCGCGGACACGATCAAGGAATCCTACGACCTCGCCAACCCGCGCACCGTCGAGATCGTCACCCAGGGTGCCGAGCAGGGCATCGCCGACCTCGAGCGCTACGGGATGGACTTCGCGAAGGAGGACGACGGCCGGATTTCGCAGCGCTTCTTCGGCGCTCACACATGGCGGCGGACCGCCTTCGCCGGCGACTACACGGGCCTGGAGATCCAGCGCGCCCTCATCCACCGCTCCGCCGAGCTCGACATCCCGATCCTCGACACCGTCTACATCACCAAGCTGCTCACCGCCGACGGCCGGATCTTCGGCGCCTACGGCTTCGACCTCGTCGACGGCACCCGCTATCGCATCCACGCCGACGCCGTCATCCTCGCCGCCGGCGGTCACAACCGGATCTGGCGCCGCACGTCCTCACGCCGCGATGAGAACACGGGCGATTCCTTCCGCCTCGCCGTCGAAGCCGGCGGCCGGCTCCGCGACGCCGAACTCGTCCAGTTCCACCCCTCGGGCATCCTCGAACCCGAGAACGCAGCGGGCACGCTCGTCTCCGAAGCCGCCCGCGGTGAGGGCGGCATCCTCCGCAACGCCCTCGGCGAGCGGTTCATGGAGCGCTACGATCCCGAGCGGATGGAACTGTCCACCCGCGACCGGGTCGCGCTCGCCGCGTACACGGAGATCGCCGAGGGCCGGGGCACGGAGAACGGCGGCGTCTGGCTCGACGTCTCCCACCTGCCGCGCGAGACGATCATGTCCCGGCTCCCGCGCGTCTACCAGACGCTCATGGAGACTCAGATGCTCGACATCACGAAGGACCCGATCGAGATCGCTCCGACCGCGCACTATTCGATGGGCGGAGTGTGGGTCGATCCCGTCGACCACAGCACCGACGTCGAGGGACTGTGGGCGATCGGCGAGGCCTCGTCCGGCCTCCACGGGGCCAACCGCCTCGGCGGCAATTCCCTCATCGAACTCCTCGTCTTCGGCCGGATCGTCGGACAGTCGGCGATCGCCTACTCCGATGAGCTCGAGGCTCAGGTGCGCTCGCAGGAGTCCCTCGCCGAGGCGCGGGCCGAGATCGATGACCTGCTCGCCTCCGATGGGGCGGAGAACGTCCGGGCCCTGCAGCGCGAGGTCCGCAACCTCATGACCGAGCACGCCGGCGTCGTCCGCGACGAGGCCGGACTGCTCGCGGGACTCGAGAAGCTCGCGGCGATCGAAGCGCGGATGGCAGACGTCGGCATCCACCCCGACATCGCCGGCTACTCCGATCTCGCGCACGCCTTCGACCTCAGATCCTCGGTGCTCGCGGCCCGCGCGACCCTTGAGTCCGCGCTCGAGCGGCGGGAGACCCGCGGCTGCCACAACCGCAGCGACTACCCCGAGCTCGACCCTGAGCTCACCGTCAACCTCGTGTGGTCGCCTGCGACCGGAGTCGTCCGCGAGACGATCCCGGCCGTCGACCCCGAGGTCGCAGCGCTCATGCACTCCGGGGAGATCAGCGTCGAGGGCAAACTCGTCGAGTGAGGCGGACGCGTCCGGGCGTTCTGTCGTCCGGGCGCCCTAGCGTTGCGCGCGCGTCTGTGAGGGCAGCTCACCGAAGAGACGGCGGTAGGCAGCGGCGAACCGTGACGGGTGAGAGAAGCCCCACCGGAAGGCGATGTCGCTCATCGTCTCGTCTCCGCTGAGGATGTCGGATCGGGCCGCGTGGAGTCGCTGACGCTGCAGGTGCTCGACGGGTGAGGTGCCCAGCTCCTCTCGGAACGCGCGTTGGAGGGTGCGCACGCTCAGTCCCGCCGCCTCGGCGATCTCGGTCACCGTCACTGGTTCGCCGAGGTGGTCGGCGATGAAGTCGAGCGCCCTGCGCACCCGCTTCGGCGTCGTCGACCAGTCCGATTCCTTCGTGGACTCTCCGGCAAGGTCCGGGTGGCCGACGACGAGCTGGGTGAGGAGAAGATCCTCGATCGTAGGCGTGAGCAGCGGAGCCACGGCCTGACCGGCACGGCCGTCGGCGACGAGGCCCTCGAGCACCCCGAGCCACGTGCCGAACCCTGCACTCAGCGGCAGGGCGTGGGAGCGGAAGCGCATCGGAGAGCGACCAGCCGCTGGTCGCAGGGTCTCGCTGTGGGCCCGGAGCACCGACTCGTCTATGCGCAGGTGGATCTGGTCGTAGTCGGGCTGCAGGGCCATGCGGACTCTGGCCTGCGGAACGAGGATCGCGGCCGTGCCGGAAGCGGTGACCGGGACGGTCTCCGCTCCGATCGCGATCTCGGCCCCGCCTCGGCGAGCGACGACGACGTCGATGTAGTCGGCGTGTTCGGGGATGTCGACCTCCGCGTCGGTGCCCAGGGAGAACTGGACGAGGCTGAGTCGTCCGAGACGCATCGACCAGACATCGGGCACGAAGCATCGATGGTCGATCTCGAACAGCCGGTGTGGGCTGAGCGATCGACCGACGAAGCGTTCGAACTCGTCGACGCTTCCTGGCCTCATCACCCCGGTCATGCCCCCACGATAGCCGCCGACCGCGGACTGCGGAACGGGCAAGAAGTCATGTCGCTTATCGGATGCTCGTGTCGCGAATCGCGTCGCCGCGCGCGGGTCTGCCTCCTACCGTGATGGGACCGATCTCGATCTCAGTCACGAAGGAGTGCCCATGATCGCCGCCACCCCTGACCCCACGGAACGCAGTTCCCTCCCCGCAGAGAGCATCCCCCGCCCATGCGGCGACCTTGCCTCATCCGACACCTACGACGTCATCGTCGTCGGATACGGACCATCGGGGCTCGTCCTCGCCTCGGCGCTGGGCCGACGCGGCCACCGCGTCCTCGCCGTCGAACGGTGGGCGTCCCTCTACGGCCTGCCCCGGCTCACTCATATCGACGGCGAAGTCGCCCGCATCATCCAGAACGTCGGCGACGTCGATCGGGCCCTCCAGGGCAGCGAACCGGCGAGCGAGTACATCTGGCGCAACGGGGAAGGCGAGACGCTGCTCACGGTCGACTGGTCGGGGGAGTCCTCGGGCTACGCGGCGCACTACACGATGTACCAGCCCGACATCGAGGATGCGATCGACGCCGACATCCGTGGCCAGGACACCGTCGACGTCCTCCAGGGCTGGCAGGCGGTGCACCTGAGCCAGGACTCGGACGAAGTGACCCTGCGCATCCGTCCGTGGTCGAAGGACCGACAGGGACAGACCGGTCAGCCCGGAGACGGATCCGATGGCACGCACCCGGATGACCGCACCGTCACGGCGAGGTACATCGTCGGCGCTGACGGCGCCAACAGCTTCGTGCGCACGAGCCTCGGCATCGAGCGCGACGACCTCGAATCGAACGATGTGTGGCTCAACCTCGACACGGAGAAGCTGCGCGAGCTGCCCGAGCGCTTCGCCGTGAGCACCCAGTTCTGCGACCCAGTCCGGCCGAACATGTTCATGCCCATCGGGGCTCGTCGCCACCGCTTCGAGGTCGCCGTCCTCCCAGGTGAGAGCCTGGAGGAGGCGGCGACGGAGGAGTACGCGTGGCGGTGGTTCCGCGAGCGTCACGGCCTCGGTCCCGACGACGTGCGCATCCTCCGCCAGATCGTCTACGTCTTCTCCGCCCGGACCGCGCAGCGGTGGCGCGAGGGGCGGGCGTTCCTCATCGGCGACGCCGCCCACACCATGCCGCCCTACATGGGGCAGGGCGCGTGCTCGGGCATGCGCGACGGACTCACCCTCGCGTGGAAGCTCGACCTTGTCCTCCGCGGTTTCGCCGACGACGCCTTCCTTGACACGTACGAAGCCGAACGCCGCCCCCACGTCGCCGTCATCCAGGCCACCAGTGTCGCCCTCGGTGAGATCGCCAACCTCCGCGACGTCGATGCGGCGAAGGCCCGCGACGAGGCGTTCCGCACTGGAACCGCGCCCCCACCGCCGCCGTTCCCGACGATCGACGCCGGGTATCTCGCGCCCGGTGAGCAGCCGTTCGCCGGCACGCTTTCCCCTCAGGGAGTCATCACGAAGGACCGGCGGACAGGGCTCTTCGACGACATCATCGGCAACCGGATCAACCTTGTCACCTCGGGTGATCCCGCATCCGTGCTGTCGCAGGCGCAGTTCGATCGCCTCGCCGAGGTAGGCGTGGACATCGTCTCGACACGGCCGGGAAATCCGTGGTCCGTCACCGATGACAACGGCACGTACCGCGACTATTTCGCCGCGATCGGCGCCGAGGCGTATGTCGCCCGGCCCGACTTCGTCGTGTTCGGCACGGGGTCGATGGCCGAGGTGCCCGGCCTCGTCGATGAACTGCTCGGTCAGCTGCGGGGCGCGCGGGCCTGGCGTGAACAGGCCCTGGGTGCGCAGACTCCGCGCGTGCCAACCCCACGTGCTCAGAACTCTGAGACCGCCGGGGCAGAGGCGACAGTGGTGTCGGCATGACGGGAGAACTGTTGAAGGGCAGGAAGCCGTACGTTGTCGCCGAGCCTGACGCGCAGACCGATCCGCACGCGGAGCTCGACGCCCACTGGAGGGCGATGCCGGTCCAGAGACTCCTCGACGGCGGCGTCCTCTACGGCGATGTCCTCCGACTGCGGGCGGCCACCGATGAGGGGGCCGGGTGGGACGAGACTCTCGAGCACCTCGGCGAGGTGCAGCTCGACCGAGGTCGCGAAGCGTCGGCACGGGGGAACGACCTCACCGCGATCCGTGCCTACCGGGCTGCCGCGGCGGACTTCCTCTTCGCGCAGATGCCGGTGCCCGACGGCCGCCGCAAGCGCGGACTCTATGCCCAGGCCCGTGCCGCGCTCACCGCGATCACGGAGATCCCCGGATCGGGACTCAGCCGCGTCGAAGCGAGCTTCGGCGATGGGGCGCTCGTCGGGTGGCTGCGCACGCCCGTCGACCCGCTGGCGAGCGTCATCGTCTTCGGCGGGCAGAGCGGCTGGGGTGCGACGTACTACCGGATGAGCGACGCGCTCGCCGCCCGCGGCATCGCCACCCTCATGGCCGAGGGCCCGGGGCAGGGGGAGAGCCGTCTCGTCTCCGGCATCCACCTCGACGGCGATGTCCCGGCCGCGTTCAGCCGCTTCGTCGACGTCCTCGACACCCACCCCGACCTCGCGGGTGCACCCATCGGGATCTGGGGCAACAGCCTCGGCGGGACCTTCGCCGCACTCACCGCAGCAGCCGACCATCGAATCACGGCGACCGTCGTCAACGGGGGATTTGCGATGCCGCGCCTCCTGCCGTTCCGAACCTTCCGGGAGCAGGCGGCGGCGATGCTCGGCAGCGACGATGAAGCTGCCCTCGAGGCGAATTTCGCCCGTCTCGCGGTCGACCCCAGGTCGCAGACGATCGCCGGGTCTCTCCTCGTCGTCCACGGCGGGGCTGACCCCATTGTCGAGAAGGATGACCAGACGCCTTTCCTCGACGCCTGCGACGATGCGCTGCTCGTCGAGTGGCCCGGTGGCGATCACACGATCTACAACGACAGCGACGAACGCACCGACGTCGTCGCCGACTGGCTGGCCGACCGCCTCGTCCAGCCCGTTTCCGGTGACGAGTGAGCTTGGCCCCGATTCGGTGGTCACTGCGCCGAGGCGAACGGGCCGAAATCGCGTCCCCGACCTCGGGGGAGTGACCACCGAATCCGACCGCCTCGGGGGAGTGACCACTGAATGGGCTGCTGTGGGGGCGACCGCCTCGGCGGGGTGTCAAAAGTGCGTTAGGAGGTGTTAAGACCGCGTTAGGATCCGGGTCCGTGACCTCGGGAGACGTGTGTGATGGGGGAGTACCGCACAGCGGCGCACCGCGCCGTCGTGCACTGACCCACCCGCACGAGAAGAACGAGGCCACACCGTATGGACGCTCCTTTCGCCGATCTCCTCTACCTGCTGCTCGCTGTTGCGACAGTCGCCGGGCTTGCCGCCCTGGCGAAGGTTTTCGAGAAGGTCACCGCTGAGAGCGCGACGACCGCGCGCATCACCGACCCGAGCAGCACCCCCGGCACGACGCCCGGAACCACCGGCAGCACCCCCGGCACCCCCACCACCCCCGATTCGAGCGGGGAGGCACGCGCATGACCTGGTTCACCGGCATCACGCAGATCCTCCTCGTCCTCGCCGTCCTCGCCGCCGTCCATGTGCCCTTCGGCAACTACATGGCAGGCGTCTTCCTCTCGACGAAGGACACGAAGGCCGAGCGGCTCTTCTACCGTCTCACCGGCGTCGATTCCTCATCCGAGCAGCGGTGGAAGACCTACTTCCTCTCCGTCCTCGGGTTCTCCCTCGTCTCGATCCTTCTCCTCTACGGCCTCATGCGGCTCCAGGAGTTCCTGCCCCTGTCCAACGGCAAGCCCGCCGTCACCGCCGATCAGGCGTTCAACACGGCGGTCTCGTTCGTCACGAACACGAACTGGCAGTCGTACTCCGGTGAGGCGACGATGGGCTACCTCGTCCAGATGGCCGGCCTCGCCGTGCAGAACTTCGTCTCCGCCGCCGTCGGCATCGCCGTCGCCGTCGCCCTCATCCGCGGGGTCATGCGGCAGCGCTCGCTCTTCATCGGCAACTTCTGGGTCGACCTCACCCGCACCGTCCTCCGCATCCTCCTGCCGGTCTCGGTGGTCTTCGCACTCATCTACATCGGCTTCGGCGTCATCGAGAATCTCACCCCGGACCAGGTCGTCCAGACCGTGGCCGGCGGATCACAGGTGACGCAGACGATCCCGGGCGGACCGAACGCGAGCCAGGAGGTCATCAAGCACCTCGGCACGAACGGCGGCGGCTTCTTCAACGCGAACTCCGCCCACCCGCTCTCGGCACCGAGCCCGCTCATCAACCTCGCCAACATCTTCCTCATCCTCCTCATCCCCTCCGCCCTGCCGCGCACCTTCGGCGTCATGGTCGGCAGCCGCAGGCACGGATGGGCGATCCTCGGCGCGATGGCCTCGTTCTTCGTCCTCTCCCTCGTCGCCGTCATCCTCACCGAGACGACGCTGTCCACGCCGGCCACCGATGCGGCCGGAGCCGCGATGGAAGGCAGGGAGACCCGCTTCGGCGTCATCACCTCCGCGTTCTTCGCCGTCTCGACGACCCTGACCTCGACGGGTGCTGTCGACTCGTTCCACTCGAACTACTCCGGCCTCGGCGGCGGCGTCCTCATGCTCAATATGATGCTCGGCGAGATCGCCCCCGGCGGCGTCGGCTCCGGCCTCTACGGCATGCTCGTCGTCGCCGTCCTCGCCGTCTTCATCTGCGGCCTCATGGTCGGCCGGACACCGGAGTTCCTCGGCAAGAAGATCGGACGCACGGAGATCACGCTCGCCTCCGCCGTCATCCTCATCACCCCGACCCTCGTGCTCACCGGCACCGCGGTCGCGACGATGTGGCCGAACGCCGCGGACTCGATCCTCAATGCCGACAGCCCCCACGGTCTGTCCGAGATCCTCTACGCGTTCACCTCGGCGGCGAACAACAACGGATCCGCGTTCGCCGGACTCAACGCGAACACCCCGTTCTTCAACACTGCCCTGGGACTCGCGATGCTCATCGGCCGGTTCGGTCCGATCTGTGCGGTCCTTGCGCTCGCCGGTGCGTTCGCCGCCCAACCCTCCACCGAGGCGACCCCAGGCACCCTGCCCACCCACCGACCCCTGTTCGTCGGGGTCACCGTCGGCACCGGACTCATCGTCAGCGCCCTGACGTTCCTGCCCGTCCTCGCCCTCGGCCCGATCAACGAAGGACTCCTCTGATATGCGCACCGACACCAAGGCCTCCAAGCTCACCAGCAGCCCGACGCCCTCCCGCCTCGTCGAGGACACTCCGACGACGCCGTCCGGCACAGGACACCGACCCGAACCCACCGACCGGCCGACGAGCACCGGCCACTCGATCACGGTTACGGCGCTCACCCAGGCCGTGCTCCTCGGGCTGAAGAAGTTCGACCCCAGGGTCGCGTGGCGCAACCCGGTGATGTTCCTCGTCGAGATCGGCGCGGTCGTCACCCTCGTCCTCGCGATCACCGGCCCCACCCCGTTCACGTGGGCGATCAGCATCTGGCTGTTCCTCACCTGCGTCTTCGCCAACACCGCCGAGGCGCTCGCCGAGGGCCGCGGCAAAGCGCAGGCCGACTCCCTGCGGGCGACCCGGGTGACGGCGAACGCGACCCGGATCCTCGACAAGGGGCAGCGGGAGACCGTCCCCGCCTCCCAGCTGCGCGCCGGGGACCGCGTCCTCGTCACCGCCGGTGAGGTCATCCCCGGCGACGGCGACGTCATCGAGGGCGCAGCCACCGTCGACGAATCGGCGATCACCGGTGAGTCCGCCCCGGTCATCCGCGAGGCCGGCGGCGACCGGTGTGCCGTGACCGGAGGGACGAAGGTCCTCTCCGACGAGATCACGGTCTCGATCACCGCGAGCCCCGGCGAATCCTTCCTCGACAAGATGATCGCGATGGTCGAAGGCGCGAGCCGCCAGAAGACCCCGAACGAGGTCGCCCTCGGCGTCTTCCTCTCCGTCCTCACCCTCATCTTCATCCTCGTCGTCGCCACCCTCGCCCCGATCGCGGCGTTCTCCGGCGCCCCGCAGTCCCTCACCGTCCTCATCGCCCTCCTCGTCTGCCTCATCCCGACGACGATCGGCGCGCTGCTCTCGGCGATCGGCATCGCCGGCATGGACCGGCTCGTCGCCGCGAACGTCCTTGCGAAGTCCGGGCGCGCCGTCGAGGCCGCCGGCGACGTCTCGACGCTCCTGCTCGACAAGACCGGGACGATCACGATGGGCGACCGCCAGGCCACCGACTTCGTCGCCCTCGGTGGGACGACCGATGAGGAGATCGCCGAGGCGGCCCGCCTGTCCTCACTCGCCGACGAGACCCCGGAGGGCCGGTCCGTCGTCGCCCTGGCCGAAGGCGACTTCCGCATCGACGCCGCAGGTCTCGAGGCCTTCCCGACCGCCGAGTTCATCCCGTTCTCCGCCCGCACCCGCCTCTCCGGCATCATCCTTCCCGGTGAGAAGGGAGTCGGGTCGCGCATGATCGTCAAGGGGGCGGCCCGTGAGGTCATCGCGTGGGCGATCGACCGGGGTGCCGACATCCCCGCCGAGGCGAGCGCCGAGGTCGAGCGCATCAACACCGGTGGAGGCACCGCCCTCCTCGTCGCCGAGGCGATCGAGGACTCCTCCGCCCGGGTGCTTGGGGTCATCGACCTCCGCGACATCGTCAAGCCGGGCATGGCCGATCGCTTCGCCCAGCTGCGGGAGATGGGCATCCGCACGGTGATGATCACCGGCGACAACGAGCTCACGGCCCGCTCGATCGCCCGGGAGGCCGGGGTCGATGATTACCTCGCCGAGGCGACCCCGGAGGACAAGCTCGCCCTCATCAAGTCCGAGCAGGCCGGGGGCCGGATGGTCGCGATGACCGGTGACGGGACGAACGATGCGCCCGCGCTCGCGCAGGCCGACGTCGGGGTCGCGATGAACACCGGCACCTCGGCGGCGAAGGAGGCCGGCAACCTCGTCGACCTCGATTCGGATCCGACGAAGCTCATCGACATCGTCGCCATCGGCAAGCAGCTGCTCATCACCCGAGGGGCGCTGACGACGTTCTCGATCGCCAACGACGTCGCGAAGTACTTCGCGATCGTGCCCGCGATGTTCCTCCTCGCGTTCCCCGGACTCGGCGCGCTCAACATCATGGGCCTGCACAGTCCGGAGTCGGCGATCCTCTCCGCGGTGATCTTCAACGCCCTCATCATCGTCGCCCTCATCCCCGTCGCCCTGCGCGGGGTGCGGTTCGCCACGACGAGCGCGGCGAGCCTGCTGCGGCGCAACCTGCTCATCTTCGGACTCGGCGGGCTCATCGTCCCCTTCATCGGGATCAAACTCATCGACCTCGTCATCAGCCCGTTCCTCTGACCGGCCACCACAACCCCGTCCGCGGCGGCCGGGTCTCACGTCGCCGCGGCGCCCCTCCCGGGCCCATCACCCACTCCGGGCCCCTCGGCCCTCCGCCCACCTCACTCAGACAGGACAGACCATGCTCATCCGCCAGGCCCTCACCGGGCTCAAAGCCCTCCTCGTCTTCACCCTCCTCCTCGGCCTCGCCTACCCGCTGACGATGGTCCTCATCGCCCGGGTCGTGCCCACCCAGGACTCGACGATCCGCAACGCCGACGGCAAGGTCGTCGGCTCCGCCCTCATGGCGCAGCCGGTCACCGGCGACGACTGGTTCTACCCGCGCCCCTCGGCCGGCGACTACGACGGACTCGCCTCGGGCGCGTCGAACCTTGCCGCGACCAACCCCGAACTCGTCGCGGCGATCACCGCCCGCCGCACCGAGATCGCCGAGCGGGAGGACGTCGATCCGGCGAGGATTCCCGCGGATGCGGTGACCGCCTCGGCGTCGGGTCTCGATCCGGAAATCAGTCCTGAGTATGCTCGACTGCAGATCGATCGGGTCGCCCGGGAGACGGGACTGAGCAGGGAGGAAGTGACGACGATGGTCGAGAGGAACACGAAGCAGCCGATCCTCGGCTTCATCGGCGAACCTCGGGTCAACGTCGTCACGCTCAACAACGACCTGCAGAACACCCCCGGCACCGCCGTCGACGTCGCGGATCCCGAGAACTGATGGGCTCACCTCGGCGGGGGAAGCTCACGGTCTTCCTCGGGTACGCACCCGGAGTCGGCAAGACCGTGGCGATGCTCGAAGCCGCCGCTGGGGCCAAGAGCGCCGGCCGCGACGTCGTCGTCGGCATCGTCGAGGACCACGGCCGCGCCCACACCGCGGCACTCGCGCAGGGGTTCGAGACCCTGCCGCGCGCCCAGGTGCCCTACCAGGGGCGGACCTTCGAGGAACTCGACGCCGAGGCGGTGCTCACCCGAGCGCCCGAGCTCGTCGTCATCGACGAACTCGCCCACACGAACGTGCCCGGCTCCGGGGACCGGGAGAAGCGGTGGGAGGACGTCGCGGCGATCCTCACTGCCGGGATCGACGTGTTCACGACGATCAATATCCAGCACCTCGAATCCTTGGGCGACGTCGTCGGCTCGATCATCGGCCGCGTCCAGCACGAACGCGTCCCCGACCCGTTCCTCCGCACCGCCGACGAGGTCGAACTCGTCGACATCTCCCCGGTCGCCCTGCGCGCCCGCCTGTCCGAGGGCAACATCTACGCCGCGGCGAAGGTCGATGCGGCGATGTCGAACTACTTCCGGCTCGGCAACCTCACCGCCCTGCGCGAACTCGCCCTCCTCTGGCTCGCGGACCGGGTCGACGAAGGCCTCGAGGAGTACCGGGATGCCAAGGGGATCCGCGACACGTGGGCCGCCCGCGACCGGATCATCGTCGCCGTCACCGGGGGCGCCGAGTCGATCACGCTCATCCGCCGCGGCCTGCGCATCGCCGGACGGGTGGCCGGCCGGGAACTCCTCGTCGTCCACGTCGTCGAACCCGACGGCACCCGCTCGGCCACCGCCCCTGACCTCATGCGCGCCCGCGAGCTCGCCGAGGCGAACAACGCGACGTGGCACACCGTCGTCGGCGACGACGTCGCCACTGCGCTCGTCGAATTCGCCCGCACCGTCAACGCCTCCCAGATCGTCCTCGGCGTCTCCCGCACCCCCTGGTACGGCCGGATCTTCAGCCCCGGGGTCGCGAACCGCGTCATCGCCTCCGCCGCGGACATCGACGTCCACATGGTCACCCACTCCCAAGCCGCGCGCGTGTGGCGGCCCCGCCGGGAGACCCGGCCGGGCAGTGCGATTTCGAAGCTGCGCCGGATACTGGGCTGGGTCATCGGCGCGCTCGCCCCACTCGCACTCACCGTCCTCTTCATCGCCCTCGGACCGGGAGCGGTGTCGCTGAGCATCAACTTCCTCAGCTACATCACCGTCGTCGTCATCGTCGCCCTCATCGGCGGGCTGTGGCCGGCGGTGATGACAGCCGTGCTCGGCACCGCCCTCATCAACTGGTTCTTCACCCATCCCGTCGGGTCATTCACGATCGCCGAGTTCGAGAACATCCTCGCGCTCGCGATCTTCATCGCCGTGGCCGTCGCAGTCGCCACCGTCGTCGATCTTGCCGCGCGCCGCAGCCGGCAGGCCCAGGCCGCCGAACACGAGGGGTCGGTGCTCAGCGAGCTCGCCCGGTCGATGATCGCCGAAGGCGACAGCCCCGAGTCGATGGTCGAGAGCATCCTCACGACCTTCGTCCTCGACGGTGTCGCCGTGCTGAGCAAGGACGAGGCAGGGGAGTGGGCGGTGACCGCCTCGGCGGGGGAGCCGGTGACCACCCGGGCCGAGGCGACCGAGACCTTCGACCTCGACGACGACACCGCCCTGCTCCTCAAGGGTCAGCCGCTCAGCGCCGGCGAACAGCGGATCCTCGACGCCTACGCGGGGCGTCTGCTGCGGGTGCTCACGGAGTCCGAGCTCGCCGCGACCCGGTCGCAGGCCCGCGAGCTCAGCGCCGGCAACGCCGTGCGCACGGCTCTGCTCACCGCGGTCTCGCACGACCTGCGGACCCCGCTCGGGGCGATCAAGGCGGCGACGTCGACGCTCATGCTCGACGGGATCGAGCTCTCGGACGCCGATGAGCGCCTCATGCTCACGACCATCGAGAACGGCGCCCTGCGGCTCGAGAAGCTCATCGACAACCTCCTCGACATGAGCCGGATCCAGTCCGGTGCGGTGACGATCTCGACGTCCCCGGTCCCCGTGTCCGATCTCGTTGTCTCCGCCCTCGCCGAGGTGGGGGCCGAGAACGTCCGCACCGTGACTGCGGGCGAGCGGGGTGACGGTGGGGACGCCGAGGGTGCTGCGGCCGAGGCTGTGGTCGGGCCTGCTGGTGGCGCGGCCGCGTCGGTCGGGAACGCGGACCGGTCGAGTTCGCGCACTGTGTCGGGCCGGGGTGCCGCAGACGGTTATGGTCCCGAGATCACCGTCGACATCGACCCCGACGCGTGGGTCGACGTCGACTTCGGGCTCCTCGAGCGGGTGCTCGTCAACATCGTCGAGAACTCACTCAAGTACGGCGACGGGGCACCGCTGACGATCGACGCCTCGACCGGTGCCGAGGCCGTCTACCTCCGCATCGCCGATTCCGGACCGGGCGTGAGCGATGATGCACTCGAGACGATCTTCACCCCGTTCACCCGGCTCGATGAGTCGAACGCGAAGGGCCTGGGACTCGGCATGGCCGTCGCGCTCGGCCTGTGCCGGGCGATGGGCATCGACCTGTCCGCCGAGCACACGCCGGGAGGCGGCTTCACCGCGGTGCTCACGTTCCCGCGCTGCAGGAAGGACGATGACGCAACCTCGGCGGACGAACCCGGCGGCGAGGACGACGAATTCATCGGCGCCGCCGCGGGAACCGCCTCGGCGGACGAGCCCGGCGGCGAGGACGACGAACTCATCGGCGCCGCCGCGGGAACCGCCTCGGCGGGCGACGATGACTCGGTGAGGGCAGACGTCGGCGAGAAAGCGACCGACGACGTGGCGACGACGACCGAGGATGACCGACTGCAGGCAGGGGAGGGCCGCCGATGAAGCGGGTGCTCATCGTCGAAGACGATGCCGATATCGCCACGGCTGTGGGCATCGGCCTCCAGGCGAAGGGGCACGATGTCGTCGTCGCCGGCAGCGGACGGCGGATGAACGAGGTGCTCAGCGAGTCCGAGGTCGATGTCATCCTCCTCGATCTCGGACTGCCCGATGTCGACGGGATCGAGCTCATCTCCCAGGTGCGGCGGTGGAGCGAGGTGCCGATCGTCGTCGTCTCGGCCCGGCACGATTCGCACGGGAAGATCGCCGCCCTCGACGCCGGGGCGGACGACTATGTGACGAAGCCGTTCTCGCTCGGCGAAGTGCTCGCGAGGCTGCGGGCGATCGAGAGGCGGACGGGCCGGACGGGGGAATCAGGGGTCGTGCGCACCGCGGACGGGCGCGTCGTCGTCGACCTCGCCGCGCACCTGCTCGAGGTCGAGGGCGCGCCGGTCCATCTCACGCCGATCGAGTGGAAGATGCTCGAGGTCTTCGTCAAGCACAAGGGCGCGCTCGTCGAGGCGCAGACCCTCCTCACCGAAGTGTGGGGCTCGGAGTTCGGCAAGGAGCGGAACTATCTGCGCGTCTACATGTCGCAGCTGCGCTCGAAGCTCGAGGCCGATCCGGCGCGCCCGCAGTACCTCCACACGCAGATGGGCATCGGCTACCGCTTCACCCCGTAGGGCACGAAGCGATTTGCTGGTCGCTCCACCTAGGCACCCCTTGATTTGCTGGTCACTCCGCCGAGGCGGCTGGGCTGATTTCGGCCGCGCCACCTCGGCGCAGTGACCAGTGATTGTCACGCCACCTCGGCGCAGTGACCAGCAAATCGCCAGGCCGGTCTCCCAACCCGCCCGGCGCCCCTCACTCCTCGACGCGGGCCCTGCGGCGGTCCTTCTCGATGCGGACTTCGTGGCTCGACCGCGACGGGTTGAGCAGCTTGAGCAGCGAGAGCGCGAGGATCGCCCCGAGCACCGCACAGCCTGCGGGCAGGAGCATCGCAGTGTGCGCCCCGTAGTGGTCGATGAGGTTGCCGGCGATCGCCGACCCGAACGCGACGCCGAAGCCGAGCGAGGTGCCCAGCCACGCGAAGGCTTCGGTCAGCCGCCTCGGCGGGGCGAGCTGCTGGATGACGGAGTTCGCGCCGACGAGGCTCGGGGCGATCGTGAAGCCGACGATGAAGAGGATGAGGCCGAAGGTGAACATGTCGCGGGCGAGCAGCATCGTGCACGTGCCGATCGCGAGCAGCGAGACCGTCACCCCGAAACGGTGGTGGGTCGCGGAGTTCCAGTTCCTCGCCCCGTAGATGGCACCGGAGATGAGGGATCCGAGCGCGAACGCGCTGAGGAGGAAGCCGGCGAGCGACTTCACGCCCTGCTCGTCGGAGAACGCGACGGCGATGACGTCGATGGCGCCGAAGTTCACGCCGAGGAAGACGTTGACGATGATGATCGTGAAGATCCCCGGGTTGGAGAAGACGTGGCCCTTCGCCTCGGTGGACCGTTCGATCGGCGGCGGTTCGGTCGACTTCTGGATGTAGAGCAGTGCGGATCCCACACCGGCGGAGATCATCGAGAGGATGATGCCCGCGGGCGGCCACACGGCGGTCGCGAGCACCGTGGCGAGCACCGGTCCGGAGACGAAGAGCAGCTCGTCGGCGACGGATTCCCAGGAGAACGCCGTCTGCAGCTGGTTCGGCGAGTTCACGAGGTGCGACCAGCGAGACCGCACGAGCGATCCGACGGAGCCGACGGTGGCGCCGCCGATGCCGGCGAAGACGAAGGTGAGACCGACCCACCAGTCGAGGTAGACGGAGACGATGAGGAGGGTGAGCGCGATGAGGTGCGTGATGACGATGGGCACCATGACCTTCGCCTGGCCGCGACGGTCGACGAGGCGCGCAATCCCGGGACCTGCAAGGGCTTGGACGATCATGTACACGGCGGCGACGATGCCTGCCAGGCCGTACGAACCGGTGACGCCTTGGATGAAGAGGACGATCCCGAGTCCGAGGACGGCGATCGGCATCCGTGCGACAAGACCTGCCAAGGAGAACTTGAGAGCACCGGGAAGCGACAGAATTTCCCGATAGTTTGTGAACATCAGACGAGTCTATCTCCGCCCTTACGGCTCGCAACCGCGGATCCCGCAGGTTGAGTGGCATCTCACCCTGTGATCTGACCGGGATCCGTCGCCGTTCCGTCCTCTTCCGTTGGATCCTCCTGTTCTCGATGCGGAATCCGTGTCCGTCGTCGTGGGTGGTCATCCCCTCGCCGAGGTGGTCCTCCGACCGGCATCGCCCCTTGCCGACCCGTCCCTCCAGGACGCCTGACGGCCCCCGCCGCAACCGGCTCCCGACCCGGCAAGCAGCCCTGCCATCAGGGGTTCGACAGGCCACGCGAATCGGCAGAGTGGGTCATCGGGACGTCATCGGACCCCTATACAATGAGCGGGATTGCCCACTCTCCTCTGCCGGCCCCTGCGCCGCCCCGAACCCAGATCCGGAGCGCCGATGACGGACAACAACCCGTTCGATGACATCTTCACCAACGACAACGACAGTGAGGAATCCCGGCGACCGCGACGGAAGAAGAAGCGCGTGTGGCGCAAGGTCCTCGTCGGCGTCCTCGTCGTCGTCGTCCTCGGCGTCCTCGGTGTCGGTGTCTACCTGTGGAACGTCGGTCGGTCCTTCGACGACAATGCCAATCAGCTCAGCGATGAGCAGGTCTTCGGTTCGCAGCGCCCCGAGGCGAAGAATGAGGAGGGCGGAACGAACATCCTCCTCCTCGGCTCCGACGAGCCGATGAAGGACGTCGACGTCAACTCCTCGCGCGGCCTGCGCTCGGACTCGATCCTCGTCATGCACCTGCCTGAGAACGGGTCGAACGTCCAGATCATGTCGATCCCGCGCGACAGCTGGGTCGACATCGAAGGCCAGGGCAAGGCGAAGATCAACGCGGCACTGTCCTACGGCGGACTGCCGTTGGCCGTGAAGACGGTCTCTGACTTCATCGGCACCCCCATCGACCACGTCGCCATCATCGACTTCGAGGGCTTCAAGGGACTCACCGACAGCCTCGGCGGGGTCCGGGTCAACTCCGAACAGGCGTTCACCCAGAACGGGTACACGTTCGAGAAGGGCGAGAACCTCCTCAACGGCGACGAGGCGCTCACCTTCGTGCGCGAGCGCAAGAGCTTCAAGGACGGCGACTTCCAGCGCGCCCGCAATCAGCAGGCGTTCATCAAGGGCCTTATCAATGAGCTCATCTCCGCCGACACCCTGTCGAATCCGGCGAAGATCCAGGAGATGGTCACCGAGTTCGCCCCGTACATGTACGTCGACTCCGGTCTCAACGCCCAGTACATCTCCTCGACCGCGTTCGCGATGCGCGACGTCCGCCCCGGCGACATCGAGTTCTTCACGTCCCCGACCGCCGGCGTCGGCCGTTCGGCCGACGGTCAGTCGATCGTCAACGTCGACCAGGACGAGCTGAAGAAGCTCCAGGACGCGTTCAAGAACGACACCGTCGACGAGTACGTCAAGTCTGCGCCCGAAGCGCACCTCTGATCATTTCGGTTCCGACGGCCCCTCGCCGAGGCGGTCCCGTCCTGGCCGTCGACGCGCAGTGACAGCTGAACCCCGTTCCGGGTGATCCTGGCAGCGGGGTTCTGCTGTGTGCCGCAGGCCTCCGCTCAGCTTCCCGGTGCCGCAACAACCTTCAGCCGAGCTGATCGGACAGCGACCGTCCACCGAGGAGATGAAGGTGCGGGTGCGTGATCTTCTGGTTCGTGTCCGGCCCAAAGTTCCAGGCGAGCCGGTATCCACGAGACTCGAAGCCCAAGGTGCGCGCAGTCTGAGCGGCCCGGCGCATCAGACGTCCGGCCCCCTCTGGCGAACTGTCGAGATACGAAGGCAGATCGGCTGCGTGCTCGCGCGGGAACAGGAGAACGTGTGCCGGGGTCATCGGGCGCAGTGGAGTGATGGCCAGACAGTCGTCATCTTCGAAGATGATCTCGGCCTCTTCGGTCCCGTTGGCGATCGCACACAGGATGCATGTCATGCCTCAATTCTGGCACCTGTCGAACCACAGTCTGATGACGCGACTGAACTCGCTCGAGGATGTGAGTCGTAGACAGACCTGGTGAGGGCCAGCCTCATGGCACGTCAAATGCGTCAAACTGATGAGGCGAAGTACCTCTGATGTGTCGAGCGCAGAGTCTCTTCATCTCGGCTCGTGAGAACCGCCAATTCCCAGTCGGAGCCGAAGTGAGTTTCGGCCAGCTCCATACGCCGTCGGACGGCGTCCTTGGACTCACCGAACTTCTCCAGAACCACGAGCTCAGCGGTGCGCTTGTTATAGGCGAGGACGAATTTAGTCATCACGGTCCCCTCTCACTAACGCGAGTAGCCTTTGCTCCATGTCGTGCAACGACCGCAGGATCGGCTCCTCACCCTTCTTGTCTTCATTGTACTTGGACGCCAGGATCTTGCGTGTGGCTTCGTCGACTGATTCGGAAACGTGAGACAAGTGACTGAGAAGGTTCAGGCGACCCTCGAACTCTGCGATGGTCCGTGATTCTTGCAGCATCGACACTACGAGGCTTCGCCCGGGAGCATTTGACGGCATACCTCCGTAGCGAATCTCTCGTCCCACAATCATCGCGAGAAGTTCATACGCGTTGGCCCATGCGCTCTGAAGCTGCGTTCGAAGCTGAATTTCGCATCGGCCCGCCGGATACTTGGTCAAGACGTGGACTGCACGATACCCACTGTGTTCGCCTCCACGCAGATCTTTAATGAAGACGTTCGCATCACCAACCTCGTCGCGAATTGTGGCCGCGACCGAATCAGCGAACGCAGTTTGCACCGAAAGAGACATATCGGCGTCGATGCGAACCCCTGCCAGGTCGCCGATGTTCTGCAATGGAGTCGAGCGATCTCGCCGGAGTTTTTCGATCAAAGTGCCAACTGTCTTTGGGCGCGATGTTCCGGGCGCCGCTGCCAATCCCAGTGGCGACCAATCGAGGCCCTCGAGGTGCTCCAGGACATCGCCAGAGAAGTCGAGGTACCACGCAAGTACCTCCTCATAATCTGGTGCCCTGCCTGGGGGCGTTGTTCCATCCCGGAGTGCCTTCCCGAGCGCCCTGAGGTCGTTTTGAGACCAAGGTGGCGTCTGCAGCCGAGGTGGATTGGCCATTTCGCAACTATAACCGGATGATCATCTGGCCTAGGGTCTTCGCGTGGCCGCAATCGAAATTCCTCCCAGACACAGCGAACCCCGTCCCAGGTGATTCTGGGGCGGGTTTTTGCTGTGTACCGCGGCATCCGCTCAGTCTCACCGAGGCGGTCGTCCGGAACCGTGCGAACCCCGCCGAGGCGGGTGATCACAGCAGAGCGCCCCGCCCCGGATTCCTCCGGGACGGGGCGCTCTGCGCTGCTCAGCTCTCTGGCCGGTTCATTTCGCGGCCGGCGACGCTGGGGCGGCGAGCGGGGCCGGGTTGCGGACGAACCAGCTGCCGACCACGGCGATGAGCGAGAGCACCGCGCCGGCGAGGAATGCCACCGAGACCCCGTCGGCTTGCGCGGCGACCGAGGCCGCGCCCGAACCGGCGGCCTGGACGGTGCCGATGCTGAGCACGGTGATGAACAGTGCCGTGCCGATCGCCCCGGCGACCTGCTGGATCGCGCCGACCGTCGCCGACCCGTGCGAGTAGAGCTGCGGGGTGAGCGATCCGAGCGCCGAGGTGAGCAGCGGCGTCATCATGAAGGCGACGCCGATCGAGAGCCCCATGTGTCCGAGGAGGACGAACCACGCCGGTGAGTTCTCGTCCAGCTGGGTGAGCGACCAGAGCACGGCACTGGCCATGAGCGCCCCGGGGATGACGAGCGGTCGCGGACCGAAGCGGTCGAAGAGGCGACCGACGATCGGCGCGGCCAGGCCCATGACGAGGCCACCGGGGAGCAGGAGCATCCCGGTCGTCACCGAATCGAGGGCGAGGACGTTCTGCAGGTAGATCGGCAGGAGGATGATCGAACCGAACATCGCCGCCATCATCACGACGACGAGGCCGATGGCCAGGGCGAACGTCCGTGACCGGAACACTCGCAGATCGAGCAGGGCCCGGTCGTCCCGCTGGAGGACGATCTGCCGCCAGATGAACAGTCCCAGGCTGAGCACACCGACGGCCAGGGCGGTCAGCGCTTGAGGGGCGGAATCGGGCGTGGCGCTGCCGAGGGTGCTGAACCCGTAGACGAGTCCACCGAAGCCGAAGGCGGACAGCGGCAGGGAGACCCAGTCCAGCGGTGAGTGGCTCTGTTCGCCGATGTTGCGCAGACGCAGCGCCCCGATGATCATCATGAGGATCGCCACGGGCAGGATCGTCCAGAACAGGAAGTGCCAGTTGAGCACGTTGAGGATGAACCCGGACAGCGTCGGTCCGAGGGCCGGGGCGACGGCCATGACGATCGTGATCCGTCCCATGAACCGACCGCGTTCGTGCGCGGGAACGAGGGTCATGATCGTCGTCATGAGCAGCGGCATCATCATCGCCCTGCCCGAGGCTTGGATGACGCGAGCGACGAGGAGGACGGAGAACTCCGGTGCGAGTGCGCCGAGCAGCGTTCCGGCGGTGAAGAGGCTCATCGCCAAGAGGAACACCTGTCGCGTGCTCAGGCGCTTGAGCAGGTAGCCCGTCGTCGGGATGACGACGGCCATCGTGAGCATGAAAGCCGTGGTCGTCCATTGGGCGAGGGTGAGCGTGACGCCGAGGTCGGTGACGAGGTGCGGGATGGCGACACCCATGACCGTTTCGTTGAGGAGGGTGACGAAGGCGGCGCCGAGGAGGAGCCAGATCACCCCGGTGCCTTTGCGCGGGGTCGCTGACTCGGGAGTCGGGTCAGCGGCCGCGGCCCGGTCGACTGCAGTGGATTCCCTCATCGTCATCAGACCCCTGCGATGCGCAGAACAGCGACAGCGAGTGCGACGACCATAACGATGATGTTCATGGTGAATGCCTCGTTGTGCTTCCTGTGGGCGAAGATCGCGAGGAACTGGATGAGGGCGAGCCCGAGTGCGGAGACGACGGTGAGCCAGGGGAGGATGCCGAGGAGTGCGGGCAGGATGATGCCGATCGCCCCGAGGACTTCGACGATGCCGATCCACCGGACCTGACCGGGTGTGTAGTCGAGGAGGGTGGGCATCGGCTTCGTCGAATTGTGCGGGCTGCGCACCTTGGCGAGGCCGGCCATGAGGAAGAGTGCGGCGAGGAGGCCGGAGAGGGCCCACGTGATGATGGAGAGAACGAGCATTGTGCCCCTTTCGGACGGTTCGTACTGTCAATAGTTACCAGTGGTAACCTAGATACCGTCGGTAATTATTCCGCAGGGTGTGGCACGCACAGCAACGTCACCGAGTCACACGGAGGTAACCATTTGACCTGGCCAGGGACGATCTCTGGGGTGGGTCGCCTCGGTGAGGAGGGGCACGACAGGGCCGCCGCACCGAGGCGAGTCGGCAGTGCGCGGGGAGGAGAGTAAGGCGATGACTGACCCATCAGTGAGGAACGATGCCCGTGGAGGCGTCGACGAACCGCGCATGGAGGCGATCTGTGAGGGTCCGAACGTCGACCCGGAGGTGTTCCGATCGATCCTCGCCCGCGTCGGCGACAAGTGGTCGATGATGCTCATCGGCATGCTGCAGGAGGGTCCGCGGAGGTTCTCCGAGCTCAAGTCGATGACTCCGGGGATCTCGTCGCGCATGCTCACGCAGACGCTGCGTCAGCTCGAGCGCGACGGTCTCGTCGAGCGGGAGATGTTCGCGGAGATCCCTCCCCGCGTCGAGTACCAGGTGACGCCGTTGGGCCTGTCCCTCGTGCCCGCCGTCCTCGCACTTGCCGAATGGGCGGCCACCCACACGGCCGAGATCGCTGCCAACCGCGACGCCTACGACGCGGCAGCAGAGTGAGAGACGTCCCCGCGGGGACGTCCTGGGCCGTCTCGCCGACGACCGCACACGAGAAGGGCGCCGGTTCCCGAGATGGGAACCGGCGCCCTTCTGCATGTCTCAGCTGATCAGCCCTGGCGCGACTTGAAGCGCGGGTTGAGCTTGTTGATGACGTAGGTGCGTCCGCGACGACGGACGACCTGCGAACCCGGCTGCTTCTTGATCGAGCGAAGGGAATTCCTGGCCTGCATGACTGCCTCCTAGTTGACGATTGAATGAGTCAACGGAGAACCAGGCGAGAGTATTCCGCAGGCCCTAGCGTCCGAGCCTCACCCCTGCGGCTGCTTGCCGAGCACCCCGTCGACGAGGCTGCGGGCATCGTGCTGGACGGCGCGCAGGTGGTCCTCGTCGCGCAGGGACTCGGCGTAGATCTTGTAGACGTCCTCGGTGCCCGACGGTCGCACGGCGAACCAGGCGTTGTCGGTCGTCACCTTGAGCCCGCCGATCGGGGCGTCGTTGCCGGGTGCCGAGGTGAGCACCGAGGTGACATCCTCCCCGCCGATCGTCGATGCGGTGACCTGCGAGGGTTCGAGGGCGCCGAGGCGGGCCTTCTGCTCGCGGTTGGCCGGCGCGTCCTGGCGGGCGTAGGCACTCGTGCCGAACTTCTCGGCGAGCTTCGCATAGCGCTGCGACGGAGTCTGCCCGGTCTTCGCCGTCATCTCGGAGGCCAGCAGGGCGAGGATGATGCCGTCCTTGTCCGTCGACCATACCTTGCCGCCTCGGCGAAGGAAGGATGCACCGGCGGATTCCTCACCACCGAAGGCCAGGGTCGAGTCGAGGAGGCCGGGGACGAACCACTTGAAGCCGACGGGGACCTCGAAGAGGCGGCGCCCGTGGGCGGCGACGACCCGGTCGACGATCGAGGAGGTGACGAGCGTCTTGCCGATGGCCGCCTCGGCGGGCCAGTCGGGACGGTTCTCCAGGAGGTAGTCGATGGCGGCCGCGAGGTAGTGGTTGGGGTTCATCAGCCCGGCGTCGGGGGTGACGATGCCGTGGCGGTCGGCGTCGGCGTCGTTGCCGGTGGCGATGTCGTAGTCGTTCCGGGAGGCGATGAGCCCGGCCATCGCGAACGGCGATGAGCAGTCCATGCGGATGTTCTCGTCCCAGTCCAGCGTCATGAACGACCAGGTGGGGTCGAGTTCGGGGTGGACGACGGTGAGGTTGAGGTCGAAGTCCTCGGCGATGGCCGCCCAGTAGTCGACGCTCGCCCCGCCGAGCGGGTCCGCACCGATCCTCAGCCCGGAGTCGCGGATGAGGTCCATGTCGATGACCGAGGAGAGGTCGCCGACGTAGTTGGAGATGAAGTCGAAGTTCTCGGTGTTCTCGAGATGGAAGGCACGCTGGAAGCTCGTGCGCGGGATCTTCTCCCACCCGGCTTCGAGGTAGGCGTTGGCGCGGTCGGCGATCCATTTCGTCGCCTCGGTGCCGGCGGGCCCACCGTGGGGCGGGTTGTACTTGATGCCGCCGTCGGCCGGGGGATTGTGGCTGGGGGTGATGATTATGCCGTCGGCCTGGGCGTCGCCGATCGACTTGCCCGCATTGAAGCCGAGGATCGCGTGCGAGAGCGCCGGGGTCGGCGTGTAGCCATCGCGTTCGTCGATGAGGGCGGGGACGTCGGCGGCGGCGAGGACCTCGAGGGCGGTGAGGAACGCCGGTTCGCTCAGCGCATGGGTGTCGCGGCCGAGGAAGATCGGCCCGCGCACGCCGTGGTCCTTGCGGTAGTCGACGATGGCCGCGGTGATCGCGGCGATGTGGGCTTCGTTGAACGCCCGATTGAAGCTCGAGCCGCGGTGCCCCGAGGTCCCGAAGCTCACGGCCTGTCCCGGCACCGAAGGGTCCGGAACGAGGTCGTAATAGGAGTCGAGGAGTGCGGGGACGTCGATGAGGTCCCTGTCCTGGGCGAGCTGGCCGGCACGAGTAGTCATATGCCTACCTTGCCAAATGCGTCCGCGTCGACACAGTCAGGGCCCCCGAGTTCTTGCATCGTGGACGCAGACGCCCATGCATGAGGGCAGGTCACAGGCGGTGGTCAGCCCACGTCCAGGGTCGCGGCGTCGTGCCGCGACCGCTTCACTTCACCCAGGGTTCCTGGCCGGTCTCCGAGACGATGGGCTTGCCGTTGTCGATGTTCCACGAGCCCATACCGCCTTCGACGTTGTAGGCGTCGAAGCCGTTGAGGTTGAGCCACGCCGTCGCCCGCAGCGACCGTCCGCCGGTGCGGCAGATGATGTACATGTCATCGTCGAGCGGCAGATCGTCGAGGCGTTCGGGCAGTTCGCCGAGGGGAACGTGGATCGCGCCCTCGATGTGTCCGGCTTCCCACTCGTCGTCCTCGCGCACGTCGATGATCGCGGCGCCGTCGGGGATCTCGGTCACGGTGACAGATGGTTCGCTCATGCCTCCCAGTGTAGGACCGTGCCCAGGCGGCCGCATCAGCCCCATCCCCTCGCCGAGGCGGTCGGACCGTCCCCGGTGGGTCCGCGGTTCCGCAGTCGCAGTGTTTCGCCGAGGTGGCCGAACGCGCGCAGCCGAGTGCGATGCGCCCGCCGCCGGCTGAGAGCCGCCAGTTGAGACAAGGCCACTGTTGTTTTCGGCGCGCTCGTGTGAGAATGACGGCATGACCGTCCGTGGCCTGCCGGGCAACCGCTCGAGTGCAGGCACTCAGGGACGGAATCCGTCTGCGAAGGGGAGCATCATGAGCCGCAACAGGAATGAGTCCAACGGAGAAGAGACGGCACGCGACGCCGCCGCCGGCCTCGACCACGCCACTGAGAAGATCGGCGGCACGTCCGACATCGAAGAGGGTGCGAAGGTCGGCTACACCGAGGAGAACGTCGAAGTCCGCGCCCAGGAGACCGCGACCGCCGAGGGCTTCACCCTCTACCGCAACCCGGACGGCTCGCACACCGCGATCGACGAGTCCGCGACCGTCGGATACGCCGCCACCGGTCCGCAGCGCGACGCCACTGACCGTCGTCACCGACGGGACGAGTCCGCGACCGACGATCTCGACCAGCGCGACGTCGTGCGCATCCTCCGTGACGCCAAATACGTCATGCTCACGACAGCGCTCGCCGACGGCAAGCTCCTCGCCCACCCGATGGTGCCGCAGCAGGTCACCGACGATGCCGACGTCTGGTTCTTCATCGGCCTCGACGGCGATCAGGCCGGAGCCCTGCGGCAGAACCCGCACGTCAACATCGCCGTCTCCGAGGCTGGGAACTGGCTCTCGGTGGCCGGCATGGTCGAATTCGTCGACAGCCAGGCGAAGATCGACTACCTCTGGAACGACGATGCGCCCACATGGTTCGAGGGCGGCAAGGAGGACCCGAACCTCGGCCTCCTCCACGTCGTCACCGACTCCGCTCAGCACTGGGGGCTCAAGGGCGGGAAGGTCGCGGGCCTTGCGCAGATGATCAAGGCCAAGGTCACCGGCCAGCGTCCCGAAGGCGGAAGCCAGACGACGGAGCTCTGAGTTCGGCCCTCGGTCAAGCCGGAGCGCACTTTTCGACGGTTCCTCGCTTCGATAAGTGCTGTGCTGAACACCTTCTTCTCGGACAGAGTTCCTCGCCACTTATCGGACAGTCTCGGTACACACTTATCGGACACCGAACTCGGTACACACTTCCCGGACACACCCTGGGAACATGGCCGATCGAATCACGACTCACCTCCGCCGGAAAATCCTCGCTCACAAACCCTCCGAAACCGATACCGTCACCGCTTTCTGCCACGACAACAACATCTCGCGGGACTCCTACTACCGCATCAGGAACGAACAGGCACCGTTACAGGCCGGATCCACAGCACCCCGACGACCACACACCATCTACCCCGACCTCACCTGGGAACTGATACGCCAGTACCGTCACGAACTCGCTGAAGCCGGCTACGACGACGGTCCCCGCTCGATCAAGTGGACCCTCATCCGCAATGACCATCCCGACCACCTCATCCCCAGCACCTCCCGCATCGGGATGTTCCTGCGCCAGGAAGGACTCACCCGGCTCAACCCCAAGAAACGCCCCCACTCGTCGTACAAACGCTTCCAGAAGGCGTTCGCGAACGAACTCTGGCAACTCGACGGGTTCGAATACCGGCTCGACGCGCATACCGTGGTCACGATCATCCAAACCATCGATGACTGCACCAGGATGATGACGGCCCTGGACCTCGCTCCCGGGGGTGAAACTGCTGAAGCGACTCTGGCCATCCTCAACGCAGCGATCGCGGAGTACGGCAAACCCCGGGAGATCCTGAGTGATAACTCCCGTGCGTTCACCCTGCAGCGCTCGGGCATGGTCGGCACCATCGATGCCGCGATGGCTGCGCAGGGCATCATCATGACCCCGGGGCCTTACTATCGTCCGCGTAACCAAGGCAAGGTCGAACGCGCCCACAAACCCGTGATCAAACGTCTCAAGGCCACTAGACCCCGCACCCGCGCCGATATCCAAGCCATCCTCAACGATTTCCAGGACCACTACAACCATCACCGTCAACACCAAGGGCTCAGGGACGGACTGACCCCAGCGGCTGCATGGCAAGCCGCGACGACGATCGATCCGCCCACAGAACCCATTGACCCCCATGCTCTTGTCGACCGGTATGCCACCACCGATGATCGAGGGCATCTGAGTTTCGAACACACCGTCAGGCGACTGCACAAACACGGGTTCATCCTCTTCCGCAAGCATCCGATCCTCTTCGGAATGGTGTGGGAAGGCCACGAGCTGATGATCATCGACAAGGGCAGTCACCTCGAGTTCTACCTCATCCCACACGGTGAACTCGTCGCGATTCTCGACCTTCCGCTGCCAGAAACGAAATCACTGAACATCACCAGGGATGGCAGGTTCGTCAATGGCGACAACCTCCGCCTGCCCGCGGGTGTCGAAGACCGCCGAAAATCAAGGCGAGTGTCAGATAAGTGACTACCGAGACTGTCCGATAAGTGGGTGCGGACAGTGTCCGATAAGTCGGTAGTCATCACACGCTTCGATAAGTGCGCTCCGGCTTGACCGAGGAGGGTCTTCGGCTTCACAGGTCGAAGAACGTCGACAGCGGCACCGGCTGGGCGACCGGCCGCTTCATCGCCAGTTTGCGTGTCAACCCTGACTGCTTATGGAAGATAGAGCCACTCCCGGTGGCCAGGATGAAGAACTGTCAATTATGAGTCGAGTGGCCTACAGTATCTCGGGCTCGTTCCAACTGTCCTCGCGATGAATGCAATCGACGGGCAAAACTCCGTGAATCCACAATCGAACTTCTCGCGCGAGCCCGTATCTACCTGCGCCGGAACTGTTAGAATTCCCTTTTCGTGGGGTGAACTTTGCCCTACCAGCAGGTGCCCATCTAATAGTCGCTGAACCGCGACTGAGGGGTAGGAGAAGGCTGACTAAGTCTCGTTCTCAAACGAGATCCACGAAATTTTCACGTGTGTAAGATTCATCGCCCTCGGTCCAGCTCAATTTGTACTTCAGTTTTCTCGGGCTTCCCATGGCCAAGTCGTATCGAACATCCATCGAATCTCCGGCGTAGAGGGTTTTAGATTCGGTCGGAAGGACATGCCAGAAGACGCCGTCAATTGAATCCCCCGGCTCGAATGGTATGAACTCTATTTTTAAATCCTCGGCATCCTCGGTCCCCTTGTTCTCAATCCTAATCGAGTGCTTATTTTGGGTCTTAGGTCTATGTTTGCTGTCGTATTTCGTGAAAGGTTCATTAATGTGCTGAACGATGGGGTTCGCTCGACCTTTTTGTGTAGGAGGAGGTGTGTTGCTGTCGAACTCGGCTACGTCCGAATCAATTGCCCTAGTGATGTGCTCAGATAGCTCACCATGGTCATCGTAGGTTCCGTATAGTCCACGGAAGGTCTTCTTAAATTCGTTGACCACTGCCGCTTCTTCAAGGCGGTCCTGAGGAACTGGTGCTGCGGAGAAGTAAACATGGACTTTAATCCCCGCCTTTCGAGCCTCTTCGATCTCCTCCACAGTGCCGGAGATGGACCGGGGAGTTGCTGACCCTAGAGTGCTCTCGAACAGGCCGATCACGATGTCCGCCTTCTCGACGAGTTGTTTATTGATGACAGCTTGTCCGTCTGCAGTCTCAGTTTCGTAGGTGGGGACTGCGTGTGACTCGTAGCGGACTGGTAGCAGGATCTGCCCGCTAGTCTCAGCGCGGCGAGCGTTCCACCTTGTCAGAGTCCTCTCAACGGCATCGCGGCTCTCTGCAGTGTCAGAGGGGGATGCAATAAACACACGAATCACGGTTGCTGCGAAAGTCATACCGCAAGTATCAGGGGTACTCGGGTCAAAAGGGAATACCTCCTTTACCCGTGATGCTGTGAACCACAGAATTTTGCCGCCAAGACTGCTGGATTCCCAACTGGACGCTCACTTCAGCATCATCCAAGGAGTATCCTGACGATCTTCGCGTTCCGAACCAAGCGACAGAACTTCCGGGCGGGACCCACGCGTGCATCCGCGGCCACGATGGGGCGTTCCAGAGAATGCTGAACGGGCAGGCGGTCAATACTGAACCGAAAGCTTTCTCGCGCGCCAAACTATCGCCCCCTGGATACTCCGCGCCCTTGTTGCACGAGGTAACATATGGATTCTTGCGAGTTCGGGAACGTCGGCCGGGGCTGTTCTACAAATCAGAGGTCCACTGCGGAGGCTACCTACTTGTCATCGGGATGTCGGTTCAGAGCTCGAAGAACGCCGACAGCGGCACCGGCTGGGCGACCGGCCGTTTCATCGTCTGCGCCAGTGAGGCAGCTGCATCCTCGGCACGCGCCGGATCGCCGGCACCGGCTGGAGCCTCGCCGCCGCGACCCGCCAGGCACGTCACGGCGAATCCGCACTCGCGGCCCTGGCACCAGCCCATGCCGGCACGCGTCATGTTCTTCTGCGACCGGGTATCGGTGGCGGCCAGCCCGTCGCGAGCACGGACGATCGCACCCGCTGAGACCTCCTCGCACCGGCAGACGATCGTCTCCTCGCCGAGGCGGTCCTCCCACCCAGCAGGCACCGGATGAGCCCGGTGCATCGCTGCGGCGAACGCCCGGTGACGGGCGATCGTCGCCCGCTCGGCGCGCAGCCCCGGCGCCGTCCGCCCGGTGACCTCAGCGGCGGCGACGGCACCGGCGACCCTGCCCTCGGCGACCGCGAGCACGGCACCTCCGACCCCGGTGACCTCTCCGGCGAGGAGGAGTCCGGGCACCGAGGACCGCTGACCCTCGTCGACGATGGCGACGAGCGACCCGTCGACATCGACCCGTGTGCCCGCCCCGAGGGACACCGGCAGCTCGAGCTGCGGGGTGAACCCCCACCCCAGACCGACGGCGTCGATGTCGTCGAGGATCCGTTCAGTGCCGGGCACCACCTCGCCGAGGTGGTCGATCCGTGCCGTGCGCACGGCCTCGACCCGGTCCTCGCCGAGGATCTCCGTGATCACCGTCTGCGTCCGATAGGGGATGCGCTCGCGGAGGAACGTCCACGCGTAGCCGGCACCTTCGAGCGCCTTCTCCGGCACCCCGGCGGCCGACCTCACGTGGGGAAGCCACCCGGTGAGGCGGGAGGATTCGAGGACGGCGGCGACCTCGCCGCCGAGCCGGACGACGGTGTCGGCGACGGGGAGGAGGAACGGGCCGGTGCCGGCGATGACGAAGCGCCTGCCGGGCAGCAGGCCGTTCTGCTTCGCGAACCCCTGGATTCCGCCGGCGGCCAAGACCCCGGGCAGGTCCCAGCCGGGGATGGGGATCTGCCGGTCGTAACCGCCGGTGGCGATGATGAGGCGCGAGGCCCGGACGACCGGGTCGGGAGACTGTCCGGGGCCGTGGCTCGGGGCGAGGCGGAGGGTGAAGCCCTCGTCGTTCCTCGTCACCGCCCACACCGAGGTTGAGGGCCGGTAGTCGATGACGCCGGTGGCGATGCTCGCATCGAAGGCCGCCCGCAGGGCGAGGTAGTCGTCCCACCCGTGGTGGAGGTGCTCGTCATCGCTCGCCGAGGCTTCGGTGCGGTGCCGCCAGAACTGTCCTCCCGGTTGGACCGCCGAGTCAATGACGACGATGCTCGAAGCCCCTCCCGCGGCCGCGGCATTCGCTGCCGCGAGGCCGGCCGGCCCTGCGCCGATGATCGCGATGTCGGGCGTGAGAGCGGGGCTCATCGTTCGCCTCGATCGTCGGCGGTCGGCGCATCGTCACCGCGGCGAGATGGACCGTCACCGCGGGGTGTCGGACGCTCCCGATGAGCGTGTCCGCCCGCGCTGCGGATGTCCATGCCCTCGGCAAGGGGGATCATGCACGCCCGCTGCCCGGTCTGACCGTCGATGTCGACGAGGCAGTCGAAGCACACGCCGATCCCGCAGAACAGCCCGCGAGGACGACCTTCCCGGGTCGTCCGCCAGCTCGTGCGTCCCGAAGCGAGGAGGGCAGCGGCGACGCTCGCTCCCGCAGGTGCGCTCAGCGGGGATCCGTCGAAGGACCCGGTGACCTCGTCGCTCATGCCGACTCCTCTCTCCGTGTGGGGACAGCCTTTCGCCCTGTCTCCTCGATCCCCGCCGGCCCGACGATCCCCGAATCCCCGGTGACTTCTGCGGGCCCGTCGAGGAGTCCCGACTGCGCGAACCGTTCGGGGGCGAACGGCGTGAGGTCGCGGTCTGTGGCCTCGCCTGCCATCGCCTGGGCAAGGAGCTTGCCCGTGCCCACCGACAGTCCGATGCCCGCACCCTCATGACCACACGCATGCCAGAGCCCCGGCGCCCCTGGATCGGGTCCGATGACCGGCAGGTGATCGGCGCAGTACGGGCGGAATCCGTGGTAGTGGCGGAGGATGCGGGTGTCTGAGAGGAACGGGAAGAGGGTGGCGGCGTTCCGGGCGATCGCCCCGAGCGCCTCACTGCTGACCCGTTCGTCGAAGCCGACGCGCTCCCGGCTCGAACCGATGAGGATCGACCCGGCCGGGGTGCCCTCGACGACGGGACTCGCCTGGAGGTCGTCGGCGGAGCTGCCGACATTGTCAATGTACTCGGCGGCGTAGACCTTGTGGGCGATCATCGGCGGCAGGGGTTCGGTGACGAGGACGAAGCCGCGCCGCGGCATGACGGCGAGCTCGATCCCGGCCATCGCGGCGATCTCGCTCGCCCACGTTCCTGCGGCATTGACGATGTGCCCGGCGGAGTACGACCCGGTCGGCGTCCGCACCCCAGTGACCCGATCGCCGGCGCGCAGCAGCTCGACGACGGGGGAGTCGGTGACGAGCCACGCCCCGCGGTCCTCGGCGAGGGCGAGGAGATGGCCGGCGGCGAGCATGGGCTGGACCTGGGAGTCATCGGGATAGAACGCGGCCCCGAGCGCCTCGGCGGTGATATGGGGTTCGAGCTCGCGCAGCTGATTCGGGTCGAGCGGGATCGCTTCGACGCCGAAGGCCCGCTGGGCAGCGGTCACTCGGTCGAGAGAGGCCAGGCTCGATTCGCGGGAGGCGACGATGATCCCGCCCTTGGCCTCGAACTCCCAGCGGTCGGCGAACTCGGCGAGTTCGCCCTTCCACAGGCTCAGCGAATACTGGGTGAGCGCGAGCTCGGGTCCGAGTTCCTTGTCGGAGACGAGGAGGTTGCCCTCACAGCGGGACGAGGTTCCCGAGGCGGGCAGACCGCGCTCGACGACGGTGACGCTCAGTCCCGCCCGGGTCGCATAGTAGGCGATCGCGCTGCCGACGATGCCGGCGCCGATGACGAGAACGTCGCTGGTCCCGTCCGGCCGCCTCATGCGCCGAGGCCCATCACGGTGCATCTCCCAGGCCGCCCGAACCTCCCGTACTGCCCGCACTCGCACCGCCGGCGCTCCTACCACCGGCACCTGCACCGCCGGCATCGCCGGCGTCGCCCGCCTCGCCGCCGGTCGCCCAGATCGAGCGGGCATGGCCGATGTGGGCGCGCATGAGCGCCTCGGCGCCGGCCCCGTCACGGTCGCGGAGGAGACGGATGAGCTCATGGTGCTCCTGCGCGGAGGCGACGAGTCTGCCCTGGCGGGCGAGCGCGGCGATGCCGTAGAGGCGGGTACGCAGGCGCAGGGAGGTCGCGAGTTCGGTGAGCTGCGGGTTGTCGGCATAGGAGAGGACGCGCGCGTGGAAGCTGCGGTCGTGGGCGAGGTACTCGGCGAGGTCCTCCTCGGCGGCACCCCGGGCGCACGCATCGGCGAGTGCCGTGAGCTCGGCGAAGGCCTCCTCGGTGATGTTCTCGGCGACCGCGTGCATGACTGGCGGTTCGATGAGGAGGCGGATCGCGGCGAGGTCGTCGAGGTCCTTGTCCGTCATCGTCGTCACCCGGAAGCCCTTGTTCTTCACGGTCTCGACGAGGCCCTCGCGGGAGAGGTCCATCATCGCCTCGCGCACCGGGGTCGCCGAGACCCCGAGCTGCTCGCCGAGCACCGGTGCCGAGACGAGCTCCCCCTCGGCGAGGTCGCCGGTGATGATCGCCGTGCGCAGGCGGCCCAGCACGGTCTCGCGCAGGTTCTTCGGGCGATCGAGGCGGGGGAGATCCGGCACGGGAGAGTCCTTTCGTCGGCTGACTACGAGGATACTCATAGGAGGAATCCCGCCGGGAACGGATCGGACGGATCGAGGAAGTACTGCGCGGTGCCGGTCACCCAGGCCCGGCCGGTCACGGTCGGCACGACCGCCGGACGGCCGCCCACCGTGGTCTCCCCGACGAGGCGGCCGACGAACCGGGACCCGATGTAGGACTCGTTGACGAAGTCGGTCTCGAGCGGCAGCTGCCCGCGCGCGTGGAGCTGCGCCATCCGCGCACTCGTGCCCGTCCCGCACGGGGACCGGTCGAACCAGCCCGGGGAGATCGCCATGGCATGCCGGGACCGCCGGGCATCCGAGCCCGGGGCCATGAGGTAGACGTGGTGGAGGCCGCTGATGTCGTCGCGCTCCGGATGGACGGGCGGATCGGTCGCGTTGACCGCGTCCATGATCGCCAGCCCCGCCGCGAGCAACTCGTCCTTGTTGCTCCGGTCCTCCCGGAACTCGATGCCGAGGCTCTCGGTGTCGACGATCGCATAGAAATTGCCCCCGAACGCGAGGTCGTAGGTGACCGTCCCGAGGCCCGGCACCTCCACCTCGGCGCCGAGGCGGTCGGAGAAGGAGGGGACGTTCGTGATCGTCACGGCATCGGCGTGACCGTCGGTGACGGCCACCTCGGCGAGGACGAGCCCTGCCGGGGTGTCGAGGCGGATCGTCGTCACCGGTTCGCTCACCTCGACCATCCCCGTCTCAACGAGGACGGTGGCGACGCCGATCGTGCCGTGTCCGCACATCGGCAGGCATCCGGAGACCTCGATGTAGAGGACACCCCAGTCCGCGTCGGGGCGGGTCGGGGGTTGGAGGATCGCCCCCGACATCGACGCGTGCCCGCGGGGTTCGGTCATGAGCAGGGTGCGCAGCTCGTCGCGGTGGGTGATGAACCATGTGCGGCGCTCGGCCATCGTCGCTCCCGGGAGCACGCCGACCCCGCCGGTGATGACGCGGGTGGGCATGCCCTCGGTGTGCGAGTCGACGGCGTGAAAGACGCGGGACGTGCGCAAGGCGGCCTCCTCGTTGATGGCCGGGGTCCCCTCGGCGGTGAGGGGGTGGGGTTCGGGTGACCGGGTCCCGGGAGGTCCCCGGGATCCGGTCTTCGCATGATATCTAGAGCGCCGAGGCGGTCGCCCGGGTCTCGGTCGCGTATCCCTTGGCGGCCGCGGCCTCGGTGTCGGCGACGATGCGCTCGACCAACGGCTGGGACAGCGGCAGGCGCGGGGGACGGCAGAGTCCGCCGCGCAGGCCGAGGACGTCCATCGAGAGTTTGATCGCCTGAACGAACTCGGTCTTCGAGTCCCAGCGCAGGAGCGAGTGGAGGTCGCGGTAGATCTCCTGGGCGCGGACGAGGTCGGCGACGTCGCCGGAGGTGCACAGCTCGAAGAGCTCGATGCACGCGCGGGGGATCGCGTTCGGGTAGCCCGAGACCCAGCCGACGGCACCGGCGAGGCCGACCTCGAGGACGGTGTCGTCGGTGCCGATGAGGATGTCGAGGGTGGGGGCGAGCTCCTTGATCTCGTAGATGCGGCGGGGGTCGCCGGAGAACTCCTTGACGCCGACGACGTGGCCGGCGGCGTGGATCTCGGCGATGAGGGAGGGGACGAGGTCGACCTTCGTGTCGATGGGGTTGTTGTAGGCGACGACGGGCAGGCCGACGGTGGCGACCCTTGCGTAGTGGTCCTTGACGATCTCGGCATCGGCTCGGTAGGTGTTCGGCGGCAGCTGCATCACCGAGGTGGCGCCGGCCTCCGCTGCCTGCTCCGCCCACCGCTGGGACTGGAGGGCACCGTAGGCGCCGGTGCCGGCCATGACGTGGAAGCCTGTCGGGCTCGCCTCGACGGCGGTGGCGATGACCCGGGCGCGTTCGTCGTCCGAGAGCGTCTGGTACTCGCCGAGCGACCCGTTGGGGGCGACACCGTCGCAGCCGTGGGCGGCGAGCCACGCGACGTGCTCGGCGAAGGCGTCGTAGTCGACGGCGAAGTCGTCGGTGAACGGCAGGGCGGTGGCGACGATGACACCGTGCCAGGGCTTGGTCGACATGGGTTCTCCCTCTGGTTCGATCGCATCTTCATTAATGCGGTGTGACATGTTACTGTGCAATGGTACACACACGGAGTGGCGTGTGTCACGTTCCCTGGTTCACAGTTCCACAGTCCCGTTTCCGCAGTCCCTGTCACTGAGTCCATGTCACAAAGGAGTCGACCAATGGACGACCTGCTCGACGTCATCGGCACGATCAACACCGGCATCTGGAATCCCATGGCCTATATGGCCCTCGGCCTCGGCCTGCTCTACACGATCTGGACGGGGGCGGTGCAGATCAGACGACTGCCCGATCTCGTGAAGATCCTCAAGGAGAGCTCCGCCGGCGACGAGGGAGGGATCTCGAGCTTCCAGGCGCTCGCCCTCACCCTGTCGAGCCGCGTCGGCGTCGGCAACATCGCCGGTGTCGCCACGGCGATCGCCGTGGCCGGGCCCGGTGCCCTGTTCTGGATGATCGTCATGGGCATCCTCGGCGGGGCGACGGCGTTCGCCGAGTCGACGCTCGCCCAGGTCTTCAAGCGCCGCATCGACGGCGAGTACCGCGGCGGCATCCCCTACTACATCGAGCGCGGCCTCGGACAGAAGTGGCTCGCCGTCATCGCCGCCGCTGCCACCGTCATCCTCTACGCGATCCTCGCCCCCGGCGTGCAGAGCTTCAACATCGCCAACAGCGCCAACGTCGCCTTCGGCACCCCCGAATGGGTGACCGGCCTCATCGTCGCCGTCGTCTTCGGCATCATCGTCATCGGCGGGACGAAGCGGATCACCGCGGTCGCCGACAAGGCGGTGCCGTTCATGGCCGCCGGTTACATCCTGCTGGCGGTCGTCGTCATCGTCGTCAATCTCGACAAGGTGCCCGCGGTCATCGCGCTCGTCTTCAGCTCGGCGTTCGGCGTCCACGAGGTCTTCGGCGGCATCGTCGGCGCGGCCGTGGCGTGGGGTGTGCGCCGGGCCGTGTTCTCCAACGTCGCCGGCGTCGGTGAGGGCACCTACGCCTCGGCGGCGGCATCGGTCTCCCACCCGGCCAAGCAGGGCATCGTCCAGGCGTTCTCGATCTACGTCGACACGGTCCTCGTGTGCTCGGCGACGGGGATCATGATCCTCATGACCGACAGCTACAACGTCGTCACCGAGGCGGGGCGGATCCTGGTGGAGAACATGCCCGGGATTGAGCCCGGCACGGAGAACACCCAGGTCGCCCTCGACTCGGTCTTCCCCGGCTTCGGCTCGGTCTTCGTCGCCCTCGCCCTCTTCCTCTTTGCGTTCACGACGCTCATCGCGTTCAACTACATCTCCACCTCGGCGGCCGCATACCTCTTCAAAGGTGCCGCGCTGCGGATCGTCACCCGCATCCTCCAGGTCCTCATGGTCGTCATCGCGTTCCTCTCCGCGATCCTTCCCGCGGACCTCATCTGGGGCATCGGCGACATCGGCTACGGATCGCTCGGCTGGATCAACATGATCTGCCTCGTCTTCCTCGCCCCGCTCGTCTCGAAGGTGCTGCGCGACTACACGGCGCAGAAGAAGGCGGGACTCGACCCGGTCTTCGATCCGATCAAACTCGGCATCCGCGGCGCCGACGCGTGGACGGGGGAGAACCCGCCGGCGGCCGTCGCCGTGGCCCGCGCGAACAATGAGCGGCTGCAGAAGACCGGCGTGGATGCGCCCCAGCGGCATCAGTGACCCTCTCGCTCAAGCCGGAGCGCACTTTTCGACGCGAGGAACAGTCGAAAAGTGCGCTTGTGCTCGAGCGGACCAGCCACCCGCCAGCCAGTGACGACGCTCACTCCGGCGCGCGCCTCACCCGGTCTGACATGGGGCGGTCCCGGTCTAGCATGGAGCTATGGGGAAGCAGATCGTCATCATCGGTGCCGGCTTGGCCGGGACCACCGCCGCCAGAGAGTTCAGCCAGGCAGGCCAGCCCGTCACCCTCGTCGACCCGGAGGCGGGTGACACGTACGAGCGGCCCCCGCTGTCGAAGCACCTCTTCGACGACGCCCGCTATCACCTGCCCTACCACCTCGAGTCCGATGAGGGCATCACCTACGTCCGGCATCGCGCCGTCTCCCTCACCCTCGCCGAGGCGGGAGCCGAGATCGCCGGGACCGTGCACCTGGCCTCGGGGGAGACCCTCGACTTCACGCACTGCATCCTCGCGACGGGCATGGAGGCCGACCGGCCGGAGATCCCCGGGTACCCGGATGCGCTGCCGGTCTACAACCTCGGCGAGGCGGAGTGGATCCGCGGCTTCGTCGCCGAGGCGGGAGACCCTCTCGACGTCGGCGTGCTCGGGTCCGGATACCTCGGAATCGAGGTCGCCAGCGCCGCCGTCGCTGCCGGACACAAGGCGACGGTCTACCTGCGCGGGACCGAGCCGCTGCGCCGGCAGCTCTCGGCACCGGTGCGGCAGGCGCTCTTCGCCAAGCACAAGGAGGCCGGCGTCCGCTTCGTCACCGAGCACACCGACGCCGCGGCGATCCCGCAGGGCGTCCATGATCTCTTCGTCACGAGCGTCGGCGCCCGCCCGGTGCGGATCCCCATCAACGGGTCCCTGCCGACGACCGACGAGCATCCCGCCGACCCCGAGGGCACCGTGGCGGGGGAGGCGCCGACGTTCGCGTGGGACGTCGACACGCACCTGCGCACTGCCTACCCGGGAGTATGGGCGGCAGGTGATTGTGCCCACATCGTCGGCGGCCGGTTCCCGGTCAACCACCCGTGGGCCTGCGAGCCGGTTGCCGAGAGCCACGGGAAGTACCTCGCCGACCAGATCCTCGCCGAGGATGCCGACGGTGGCGTACGGGACGGGGCGACCGCCTCGGCGACGGTGGAACCATGGACCGACGTTCCGTGGCACTGGAGCTTCCAGGGCCCGGAGAAGGTCTTCACGGCGGGTCTGACCAGCCCTGATGCCACGGATACGATCGTCCGCAGCGATCCCAGCGGGGCGAAGTTCCAGGTCTTCCACTTCGCGGGACCGGAGCCGGAGGCCGAGCTCGTCGGCGTCGAAACGCTCAACTGGCCGCCCATGCAGGCCGCCGCGCGACGGGTGCTCGCCGGCTCCAATCGTCCGACGCGAGCACAGCTCGACGATCCCGAATTCGACTTCAAGGCTCACAGCCGCTTGTGAGACCGGCAGGCGGTCATCGCGTAGACTTCCTGTGTTCAAACCCCATTGCCGACGAGAGAATCTTTACCTACATGGACATGGCCAAGCTTGCTGCCGAGCATGGACTCGACAGAGTGGGTGGGCGGCCGTCTCTCCCCCAATACATCAAGCAGCTGTGGAAGCGCAGTGACTTCACGCTGACGCTGTCCCGGTACCGGATCCAGTCGGAGAACGAACGCAATCGGCTAGGCATGCTCTGGGTCGTGCTGCGCCCGACGTTCTCGGCGATCATCTACGGCACGATCTTCGGTGTCCTCCTGCACGGTGCGGGAGTGCGGCCTCCGGACTTCGTGCCCTTCGTCGTCATCGGCGTCTTCATGCTCGAGTTCTTCAACTCGTCGATGAACGGCGGTGCGAAGTCGATCATCTCGAACGCCTCTCTCGTCCAGTCGCTGCCGTTCCCGCGCATCGTCCTGCCGATCGCGACGGTCATGCAGAACCTCCTCAACTTCATGCCGACGCTGGCGCTGATGATCATCGTCGCGGTCATCTACGGGGCCAGACCGTCCTGGGAGTGGCTGCTCTTCATCCCGCTCATCCTCCTCTTCTGGATCTTCTGCCAGGGCGTGGCGTTCATCTTCGCCCGGGTGACCGTGCACTTCCGCGACCTCAGCCAGGTCACGCCGTTCATCTCCCGGATGATCTTCTACACCTCGGGTGTGTTCTTCTCCCTCAACGAGATGATCGATCGCCTTGGCAGGCCGGAGCTGCAGCCGTTGGCGGACTGGCATCCGCTCAACGAGGTGCTCTCGATCTCGCGCGGCATCCTGATGAACGGCTACGAGATCCCCTACGAATACTTCGGGTACTTCGCCATCTGGGCCGCGGTGATCTTCGCCTTCGGCTTCGTCTTCTTCTGGCAGGCCGAGGAAAGGTACGGTCGCGATGAGTGAGAACACTACTCCCGGCGAGACGAACGAACCGCATTCGCCCGTCGTCGTCTGCGACGACGTCCACGTCGTCTACAAGACCCTGGCCACGGGCAAGAAGCTCAAGCTCGGCGGTGCCGGCGGCATGCTGCAGAAGACCCGCGGACTGCGCGAGGTCCATGCGCTCAAGGGCGTGAGCTTCGTGGCGTACGCCAACGAGTCGATCGGCGTCATCGGCAGCAACGGCTCGGGCAAGTCGACGCTCATGCGCACGATCACCGGCCTGACCCCGGCGTCGCAGGGTGCCGTGTACGCGAGTGCGCGGCCGAACCTCCTCGGGGTCGGTGCCGCGCTCATCCCGGACCTCTCAGGCGGGCGCAACATCATCCTCGGCGGTCTGGCCCTCGGGATGACCCGATCGCAGATCGAGGCGAAGTTCGACGACATCGTCGACTTCACGGGTCTCGGCGACTTCATCGACATGCCGATGCGCACCTACTCCTCAGGCATGTCGCAGCGCCTCAAGTTCGCCATCGCCACCGCGGTGCAGCACGAGATCCTTATCGTCGATGAGGCGCTCGCTGTGGGCGATAAGAAGTTCCAGCAGCGCAGTGAGGGCCGGATCCGAGAGATCCGCGAGAACGCCGGTACGGTCTTCCTCGTCTCGCACTCGATGCGCTCGATTCGCGACACGTGCAATCGCACGCTGTGGATCGAGAAGGGCGTTCTGCGGGCCGACGGCCCCACCGATGACGTCGTCAAGGAGTACGAGTCGTACAAGTAGGGGAGTGGTCGTCGACCGAGCTCAGGCCGACGATCGGTTCATTCAAAGACTGTGGGCGCCCGGATCATCCGGGCGCCCACAGTCGCATTCAGTGAGTTCGAGAGGCGATCAGTTCCAGACGCCTCGGGTGTCGTGGACGATCTTCTGGGCGAGCAGCGAACGGTCAATGCGTGCGAACTCGGTGTGGTCGACAAGCAACAGGACGATGTCTGCCGCTTTGACAGCTTCGCTGAGTTCTGTGAGTGTCACATTGTCACGACCCTCAAGGTCCGCGGGCAGTCGGTCGATATTCGGTTCGACTGCCAAGATCGTCGCCTCGGGCAGCTCTTCGGACAGCTGATCAACAATATGCCGGGCAGGACTCTCGCGAAGGTCGTCGATGTTCGGCTTGAAAGCGAGCCCGAGTGCGGCAATGCGCACATCCTTGATCCGCCTAGCCTGGGGGAGGAGCTTATCGAGAACGAACTGCGGCTTCGAGTCATTGACCTCACGGGCAGTTCTGATCAGCGACGAGAAGTCCGGAGTCGTGGCAACGATGAACCACGGGTCGACTGCAATGCAGTGTCCGCCGACGCCAGGGCCGGGCTGGAGAATGTTCACTCGCGGATGGTGATTTGCGAGTTCGATGAGCTCCCAGACATTGATGTCGAGCTTGTCGGCGATCATCGACAGCTCGTTCGCAAAGGCGATGTTGACGTCACGATAGGCGTTCTCAGTGAGCTTCGACAGCTCGGCGGTGCAGGCATCGGTCATGAGGAACTCGCCCTCGCAGAAGAGCTGGTAGAGATCGCGAGCGCGTTCGCCGGCATCGCCGTTGAGAGTACCGATGATGCGGTCGTTCGTACGGAGTTCGATCATGATGCGACCGGGAAGCACGCGCTCCGGGCAGTGGGCGAAGTAGATCGACTGCGACGTGCCGGGCTTGAGTGTGAGGTCGGGTCGCGCAGCCATGATTGTGTCCGCAAGGAACTCCGTGGCTCCGGGAGGCGACGTCGACTCGAGGATGACGAGCTCGTTGCCCTCGAGAAGCGGCGCGATCTGTTTGCCTGCCGTTTCGATGTACGAGAGGTCCGGTTTGTGCCCGTCGGTGAACGGCGTAGGCACAGCAACGATGTAGTTATCGGCATGCGGCGTCTCGGTCGTCGCCTTGAGGAAGCCCTGCGAGACGACACCGGCAACGGTGGTCGCCATGTCCGGCTCAACGAACGGCACTTTGCCCGCGTTGATGACGTCGACGTTCTTCTGGTTGATGTCGACTCCGACGACATCCGCTCCGGTGCTCGCGAGAATGGCGGCAGTTGGGAGGCCGATATACCCCAGTCCGATGACTGCGACTGATGGGCGGATGCTATCGGTGGGCGCGTTCATGAAATGAGACTCCAAGCTATCGGGTCGGACGCAGTCGGGTGGCCAAGGAACAGCTTCGGCAGTCCACCGCCCGGGTCCGGGTGTACTGAAGAGAACCACCGCATGCGCGGGTGCTCGCGTGCAATCGTCCGAAATCAGAGTCAACTGTATCAACAACGTAGAAGTGAATTACGGTGATCCTGAGAATGAACTTCAGATAGTCCGCTCAACTCGCGGTGTCGCGGCAATGCTATATTGTCACGGGAGATTAGCGGCCACAGTTTTTCCAGATGGACTCCGATTAAGCGACTCTGGAAGACCGGCGAATTCGTCACCATAGTAGCTGAATTCCGGAATTCGTGACAGAGCGCTATGAAGCGTTTCAACAGAGGAGATTGAGTGAGCGACATTGACGCGGCAGTCAAGCCGGTTGTCATGGTCATCTACGGGACGCGACCGGAAGCGATCAAGGTGGCCCCGGTGATCAAGGCCCTCGAAGAGGATCCTCGCCTGACGCCGGTGGTTGTCGTCACCGCCCAGCATCGAGAGATGCTCGACCAGGTCAACGAGGTCTTCGACATCACTCCGAACGTCGACCTCAATCTCATGGCACATGGGCAGACTCTCAATGGAATTGCCGGGACGGTCATCTCGAAGATCGACGAAGTCCTCGAAGCGCACAAACCCGACGCCGTTATTGTGCAGGGTGACACCACAACTGTTATGGGAGCGGCAATTGCTGCCTTCAACCGCGAGATTCCCGTGGTTCACCTCGAGGCAGGACTGCGCAGCGGAGACATCAATTCTCCGTTCCCGGAGGAGGCGAATCGCAAGATCGTTTCGCAGATCGCCCGGATCCACTTGGCCCCCACCGAGGTGTCCCGAGCCAACCTCCTCGCCGACGGGGTGCCCGATGAGAACATCCACGTCATCGGCAACACCGTCATCGACGCTCTGCATTGGGCGGTCGCTCGCCCCACAGAGAACACCATTCCCGAGCTTGAGGACGGCGCGGCCGAGGACAGGCGCGTGCTTCTCGTGACCACTCACCGCAGAGAGAACCTCGGGGAGAACATGGTCAATATCGGTCGAGCGATGAGGCGCCTTGCGCTTGACTATCCGGACCTCCTCATCGTCTGGCCGGCACACAAGAACCCGAAGGTCCGGGCATCCATCGCTCCCCAGATCGAGGACCTAGAGAATGTGCTCTCGATAGAACCGGTTGAGTATGGTGCGTTTTCGCACCTTATTGCTCGTTCAGACATCGTTCTGACCGATTCGGGTGGAATCCAGGAAGAGGCGCCGAGTCTCGGCAAACCGGTTTTGGTTCTTAGGGAGAACACCGAGAGGCCCGAAGCAGTTGACGCGGGAACGGTCAGGCTCATCGGGACGGCGACGAATCGAATCGTCACCGAAGTGTCGACTCTCTTGGACGATGAAAAAGCGTACTCTTCGATGGCGAACGCTGTGAATCCTTATGGTGACGGATTGTCCTCAGGTCGAAGCGTCGACATTCTGGCGGAGCTGCTTCTCCGAGACTGACGGATCGTGATTCGTCTCAAAGGCTGCGCAAATAGGCATTTGCTGTTGGTGTCATGCATGATCTCGGGATGTCGCAGGTGACCCAAATTCAGTGAGGCCAGGCTGCGTAGGAGTTCAACGATTGTGCATCGTTGATTACTGATTCGACCTCGAGCGTTCTTCCGGTGTTCATTTAAATGGACAACACTTGCGGGAGTTAATGTCTGCCGAATTCATGGCCTTAGTTGACGCTGGTCGCTACGAGTCAGCTCGATGTTCGCGATGCGTCTGCCGGATGGGTTCAGGCATCCGAGTAGACCGGGGAAGAATGTCAGTTTCCAAGGTGATCCGTCTCAGGCGGACTCTGTTCGTGGCCGTTTCGTTGCTGTTGGCGTTGATCTTCATGGGGATCGTTGTTTCCATGCTGTCGAACAACGCTACCTATGCGTTCGCGACGACCGTCTGCGCAACATTGGCGGTCGTCTTTCTCATTGTGGCTGAGCGACGGGCGGTCATCGCACGAAACGCGGCGCAGTCCGAACGCGATACGCTCCTGGTGATGCGCAGAGTCGCAGAGTCACAGATTCAACTCGAAAAGCGGACGAAGAGGATGGAAAGAGTCCTCAACGACACCGCTGGGTCGGTCGGACGCAGCGCGCCGGTGGTTCGCAGAGTGGAAGCTTCGGTCCGAGGACTGACCACTGAGCTGACGAAACCACCGTTGGGGATTAGCAGTTCGTCGCGTACGGTCGCTGGAACGGTTCTCAGCAGCTCCGTCGAAGGCCCCAGATTTCCCAATGCGCCAGTGCCGAAGCCTTCTCCCACTTTCGCGGGAACCAAAGTGCTTGTCATCGCTGACGAGTTCACAGAACAGGCATTTGCGCACGAGTGGACCGTGGTCACAGCCACCCCGGCGACTTGGCAGGAGGTGATCGATCGGGAGGCACCTTCGATGGTCTTCATCGAAAGTGCTTGGGAGGCGACTGGCGGCGCGTGGAAATATCACCTTGTCGGGCCATCTGCACCACGGCCGACAGTGGTCGAGCTTGCCCGGTACTGTAAGGGTCTGGGTGTTCCGACCGTATTCTGGAACAAGGAGGACCCGCCTCACTTCGAAGACTTCCTGGACACTGCGAAGCTCTTCGATTTCGTTTTCACGACCGACGGTGACAAAGTCTCTGAATATAAGCGACGGCTGGGACACAACCGAGTCGGCACACTGCCGTTTGCGGCACAACCTGCGATACACAATCCGGCAAGGATCGGTACTCTCGACCGCGACAGGGACGTGGTGTTCGGCGGAATGTACTTCCGAGATAAGTATCCCGAGCGCAGGAAGCAGTTGGAGATTTTGCTTCCCGCTGCTCAGAAGTTTGGGCTGGACATCTTCTCTCGGAACGATGGCGTCGATCCCAAATATCGGTTCCCTGAGCAGTATGCGTCCGCGGTTCGTCCAGGAATCCCGTACTCGCAGATGCTCTCCGCCTATCACGCTTACAAAGTCGTCATCAACGTGAATTCGGTGATCAATTCATCCTCGATGTGCGCGCGCCGCGTCTTTGAAGCGACGGCATGCGGCGCCGCGGTCGTCACCACCCCAACCGATGCGATCAAGCGGTTCTTCGGCGACGACACGTTGACTCTGATCGACGATGAGAAGACGGCATTCGACTATATGCGGACACTGTTGCGCTCTGACGAGCTCCGTGAGCGCAGAATCCACCTGGCACAGCGGCGGATCTGGGAGAACGACACGTATACGCACCGAGCGCGAGAGGTCATGGAGGCGGTCGGTCTGGAAATCGGGCCGCAATCCGATTCGTGTTCGGTTGTAGTCTGCACGAACCGTCCAGACCATGTTGGCACAATCGCCGAGAACGTCGCGCGTCAGAACATTGGAAATCTCGAACTTATCGTCGTCACTCACGGTTTCACTGCTGAGCCTGAGGACTTCCTGTCGTGCGAAGGCAGCGAACGAATCGCTCATCTGGCTCTGATCGAAGCTGACGCGTCCAGTACTCTCGGGGCAAACCTCAACAGGGGGTTCGAAGCCGCCACCGGCGACTACGTATTCCGCATGGACGACGATGACTTCTACGGCGAGAACTATGTGCGAGACCAATTGAACGCCATCAAGTTCAGCGGAGCTGCACTGGTCGGGAAAGCAGAGACGTACATCTATTTTGAAGAGGCAAACGCGACGTTCCTAACATTTCCAGGGAAGTCTCATCGATATACAGACTTCGTTCGCGGTGCGACTTTTGCAGGGCCTCGAAAGACGTTTGCCGAACTGAAGTTCAAGGAGCAGCGACTAGGCGAAGATTCCAACTTCATCGACCAGGTGAAGAAAGCCGGCGGTAAGATCTACAGTTCCGACCGGTTCAACTATATTGTCAACCGCAAGGGCGATAAATCGCGTCACACCTGGACGGTCGCCGATGCAAATCTGATGGGCACAGGAGAGATGAAGTTCGTCGGAAACGATCCAAAGCAGGTGGAGATTTGAGCGAAACGAACAGCAAAACATACGTAGTCGGAATTACTCGATTCTCACTTCTTCTGCCGAATGCTTCGTTCTGGAATCTGTCCAACTCCGCCGAAACGCCTGAGTCCTACGCGCGGCGCCTCTATGACCCAGCGCGGCTGAATGCTCGTCTCAAGATCTTCTCCGAGATCTCCCTGCCTCAGTTGGCAGCCCAGACGGTCTCAACCAATTATCGGCATGTAGTGCAGTATTCGACCTCACTTCCCGACTACTGCCAGGAAGCCCTGAAAGATCTCACCTCGACCTATCCCTTCCTTCGGGTCCAGTGCAGTGACGACGAGGCCGTGCATGCGTCGACAGTGGTCGAGAGCTTTCGCGATATGGTCCCGTCTGCGAGACGTCAGGATGCGCGTCTCGGATGGTTCCGACTCGATGACGATGACGTGGTCTCAACCAAGTACTTTGAGCGGATCCTTCCCTATGTCGAAGGTGAACCTCCAGGCCGGGTTGTCAGTCTCGGTTTGGGATACTCGATGATCTATCACAAAGAGCAGCTGTGGGATGTGCGGGCTGACTATCGTCCGAAGAACTCAATCGGGCAGCTCTACATCTGTGCCTTCGACGACTCGGGTGAGAGATTGATCGAACCTCCGAGGCAGAACCACGCGCAGATCGACAAGTGGGCGCCTACGATTCTGGATTCCCGATCCGCCTCGTTCATCACAGTGGTTCACCCTCTCCAGGACGGCAGAGTTCGTTTGACCTACGACGACGCCATCGCCGCAGTCGACGCCGAACAGGCAGCCAAGCCGATCGAAAGAGTCGACCGCCTCGAATCGGAGTTCTCAGCCGTACTCGGATCAGGTCACATTGCCGATTATGATCAGGTCCGCCTGAACGATCGAGCGGTCGGCAGGGCGACGGGTCTCAGCACTGATCCAGTAGAGTTCGACGTCGCGCTGCAGGGTGATCTGGCGGTGGAGATCTCAGTGCGCGCGGATAGCCCGCAGACAGAGGGCCGAGTGATTCTCGGATTCGAGTTCGCCCCAGGTACTCGTCCAAAGGCAGTTGGACGCTGGGTGGAGGTGGACGCCAATACTTTGGCTATCGGGTTCGTCGTCACAACTGTCGACATGACCTTCCGAGCGCACATGTTCGGACTTGCAGAGTCGCATCGGTTGACGCGGGTCAGAGCGTGGGTATCGAGAAGCTTCGACGGCGACGTCCAGATGTGCGCTCTCAACATCGCGAATGCCCATCACTCGAACGCCGTCTGCGTCTAGACAGGGGACAGGACTGCATCTTCGCCCCCGTTCAATCTGCAAAAATCAGAAGCAGTAGTGGCCTTCGGTGTATCCGAACGTATGAACGTCGCCGTTGGCAAGGAGGAGGCTGTCTTCAACGGTCCAGGTGTGCCCATGTGCGCCACGCACCTGCACGAAATTGAAACGGTCAGCGGAATAGATCCGAGCTCCAAGTCCGACGAGCCGCTTCTGCAGCTCGGTGTCCTCGCCCAGCGTTCGTTCCGCGAACGGATTGTCCAGCAGCGTTGATCTCCTCGCCATCAGTGTCGGGCCCATGACGAGGTCCGTGTATCGGTGCTCACGCTCCGGGAATCGCAGAATCACGAGGTCTCGTCCCCGCATATGGAGATAATGGGCCTGCTTGCCGACGAGGTCGGCGGCAGAGTACCGCAGTGCGGCCAGCTGGTCGGAAAGGTAGTGATCGCCGTAGACATCGTCGTCATCCATCTTCGCGACGACATCTCCGGAAGCTGCCGCAATTCCCTGATTGAGGCACACGCCAAGCGTCAGGTCGGCAGCGGCCGTGACGATCTGCAGATTCTCGATACCCAAGTCTCCTGCCTGAGCACGCAAATCCATGGGTGGTTCGAAACCGTGAGTGACTAGAACGAGTTCCTTGTCGGAATGGACCTGTCGGGAGTGCGTCTCGAGGATCTGCCTGAGGTGGTCCGGACGATTCGTCGAAACGACAGCCGAGACAGAGGTCGAGAACGGCGAGCTATGGGGGATATTGAGTGCATCCATCACTGTCATGGCCCGATGAGAGTAGGTATGTTCTGACCATATGCGTCGCTGAGCGAGGTGGACAGTGTGATTGCGCAGCTCGGGGCTGCGCACCAGCGCCCGAAGCGTCCACTCGGCGTCTTCGACGGTCTCCGGTTGGGCCACTTCCGTTACGGGAAAGAATGCCTTAGTTGCGGCGCTGGGAGTTGACACGACAGGTGTTCCTGCCGCTGATATCTCGAAGATCCGGCGCGCGCACATGCTTGGCGAGTCCGTCACTGAATTGACGTTGAGGAACACCTTGTAGTGCTTGTAGGCGGTGAGCAGGTTGCGGTACGGGAGTGATCCGACTACTCGATCCGCCAACGTTCCCGGAAACTGGTACCGCTCGTCATCGCCGAGGAAACGAGAGAAGATCTCGAGGCCATGAGCCATGCGACCCGACACGGCCTCGGCGGCTCCCAACAGCAGATCCATCTGCTGGCGGCGCTCGGGGTATTTGTGCGCGAAGTACATTCCGGCGAACGCAATGTCTCGAGCCGCGAAGTTCTTTGCAGAACGGGACGGATTGTGAATGGCCGGTTGGGCAGCGAATGGAAGAGATGCCACACGATCGTGTCCCAGCGCGGCCTTGTATCGGGGGACGAGTCGAACATCGCTGGTGAAAACGACATCGCAGAGCTCAGCAAGCGGAAGGAAATCCTCGAAATGCGGAGGGTCCTCCTTGTTCCAGAACACGCTCGGCAGCCCGCGACGTCGACACTCTGAGAGAAGTTCGACGATCTCGTGGCTCGGCCCCGACGGCCCTGTGAGCTTGTACTTCCAGTCGCCGGAATTGCCGTTCCATGCGGCCTCGATGAAGACGAAGTCCAACTCGTCGAGTTGCTCTGACCATCGATCGGTGGAGAGAGTGGTCGTCGACCATTCGTAGCCGAAGCTCTGTAAGGAGAATTCGTCGAGGATGACGCCGACTCTCACATCACCGAAGACAGGGGGGCGGTTGGCCACAGGTGCGGGCGGAAACAACTCAGCGAGGACATCGTCCGACAGGCTGCCCGTGGCCACCTTCGACGGCGTCTGGACTGCCCCCTGCGCAATCGAACGCCGACGTGCCCACGTCGTAAACTGTCGGGTGCCGCCCTTCCTCAGGTGCCACAATGCTGTGCGCAGAGTTCGAAGAGGCGTGTTCGCCAAGGCCCGTCCGCCTTTCGTCGGTGCCGCGGAGCCGAATCCGCTTGGATGTCGCGTTCGTCACGAAACCAGTGTCGTGGCCGTTGCCTTCAAGTAGCTGTTGCATCGCATTTGTCGCAACTTGCACTTATTCAATGTGCAGTCGCTCGTTAGCCGATGAGTCATCGCTCACCATTGTGTTTCAGCCGGGTAATGAATGCATTCACCTCCAATAGTACAATCAGGTGGTCGGGTGAAGCCGACCGGTACCATGCGGATGAGTACGCCAACGCAGGTGGAAAGTCCCACAGATATCAGTTGCCCGAGTGAAATGAGGAATGTGGGAAGCACGATCAGGCCCGACGCCTCTCGCACCCGTTTCGCCAAGAATATGCTGGCAGTCGTCCGTTCTCTGGCAGACGGGTTGATCTTTGCTTTCCTTGTCTGCGCGATGACGCTGTTCAGGTTCGACTTCCACCTTGCTCAGATCAATCTCGCTGGGATGATCGTCTGTGCAGGGATAGGCCTGATCGTGTTTCTCGTTTGCGGACCGCTCGCGATCTATCGGGGTCGGTACCACGAGGGTTCATCTGACCAGTTCGCCGCGATTGCGGGCACAGTCGCCCTCGGTGTCGGTCTCATGTGGGTGGCCGAATTCCTCTTCGCGTCTCGTCTCCTCATACCCACCAGTGTTCCGATCGCAGCGGGCGCGCTCATGGTGGTCGTCAAGAGCCTGGAGAACTGGGTGCGGCGAAACCGCAGGCAGCGAGCCCGCTCCGGCTCTCGTTCGTCGAAGCCTGCACTGATCATCGGCGCCGGGACCCTGGGGATGCGGGCACTGGACATGATCGCCGAGGACCGCAGCGGCGAGTATTCCGCCGTCGGACTCCTCGACGATGATCCCAACAAACGCCATCTTCGCTACAACGGAATCCGTGTACTCGGCGCGTTGTCGGATATCGCCGACCAGGTCGACAGAACGGGTGCGACGGTCGTCATCATTGCCATCGCGGACTTGCCGCCAGAAGATCTCCAACGAATCGCTGCCAACCTCGATGGTCGACCAGTCGAGATCAAAATCCTCCCCACGCTGGCAGAGGCTGATCTGACTCGACACGATACTCCAGCCGCCGCAGTCGCGGATCTCCGGTCAAGGAACTTCAGGGACGTCAGTCTCGAAGACCTCATCGGGCGGAAACCGATCTCGACTAACCTCGATGACATCTCCTCAGCGATCTCCGGTCGAGTAGTCCTCGTAACCGGAGCGGGAGGGTCGATCGGGTCTCAGCTGTGCAAACAGGTGGCGAGATTCGAGCCCACCCGACTCGTCATGACCGACCGCGACGAGTCCGGGCTCCACGCCACACAGCTCGGCCTCGAAGGTTCAGCACTCCTGACCAGCGACGATCTCATACTCGGTGATCTCAGAGACGCAGCTTTCATCGATGCGCTTGTGGCGGAGACCAAGCCGGACATCATTTTCCACGCGGCGGCGTTGAAGCACCTGACTTTCCTCGAGCGCTTTCCGGAAGAGGCAATCCGCACCAACGTCGGAGCGAGCTTGGACCTGCTCAAAGCGGCCGTGGCGAACGATGTCGAGTCTTTCGTTCACATCTCCACCGATAAGGCCGCAAACGCAATGTCCGTACTCGGACGGACGAAGTTCTCCATCGAGCGAGCAGTCGCCTCTGTGGCGGCCGCCACAGGACGCAGGTACATGTCGGTGAGGTTCGGCAACGTGCTCGGGTCGCGAGGTTCCGTGCTCGAGACGTTCGTTGCCCAGGTGGCAGCCGGCGATCCGGTCACCGTGACCGACCCAGAGGTCACGCGGTACTTCATGACTGCAGACGAAGCGTGCGAACTGGTGCTGCAAGCGGCAGCAATCGGTAATCCAGGTGAGACACTGGTCCTTGACATGGGTGTGCCGATCAAGATCGATGACCTGGCCAAACGTGTGATCGCGCTGAGCGGTCGCTCGGATGCTCGCGTCATCTACACCGGATTGCGCCCGGGTGAGAAACTGTCCGAGGCGCTACTGTCCCCAGGAGAAGAGGACGTCCGCCCGGTCCATCCCCTGATCACGCAGGTGCGCATCCTGCCTGTGAACATCTCTGATCTCGCCACGCTCGTCGAACATGCCCGTGACGCCAGCGCCTACTCGCGAAGGTCCGAACTCAGCCTCGAACTGTCACGAATCCTCGACCCCTCTGACGAGCTATATCCGGCAGCTTACGGCGCTTCCCCGAGCGCTCAGACCGAATCCCCATCTGACATCGCGGTCCTCTCCCCATCCGAGGAGACACCGGGCTCAGGGGATTCGGGCAGATGATCGTACTTCCACTGGTCGTCCTCATCGTTGCCGCGGCAGCCACCGCGGTCAGTGGTCTCCTCGTTTTCCCTTTGCTGAAACGCGCGGGTGTCGTCGACGTGCCGTCTCACCGCTCTTCGCACACAGAGGTCACGGTGAGAGGCGGGGGGATCGCCGTCGGATGCGGCGTGACAGTTGCAACTGTCGTCGCTATGGTCTGGAACGTTGTGGAGAACGGTGCCTACGGTGTCGGTGGGATCCTCATGTCGATCGGCTTCTTGGTCCTCACCTGGTGCTATTCGGTGATCGGCATGAGCGATGATCTCGATTCCCTGCAGCCGATTGGGCGCTTGGCCGGCCAAGTTGTTCTCGCGCTGATCTTCAGCGGGTGCATTGCACTCGTTTCGACTCAAGGCGTGTCTCATGTCCTCGTCTTCGCCGTTGTCGGAGTCGTGACAGTCAACGCCGTGAATTTCGTCGATGGGCTCAACGGTTACGTCACTGGTTGGGCGGTTGTCACTGGAGCATGGTACGCGTTCGTCGGCGGGTGGAACGGACAGGGCGACGTCATGCTCCTCGCATTGGCTCTGACCGGTGCCGCGGCGGGATTCCTTCCATTCAATCTTGGCCAGGCCAAGGCATTCCTGGGGGACACGGGCAGCTACGGCATCGGAGCGGCAGTGTTTGCGATCGCGGTCTGGCTTTTTTCATCTGGAGTGCCGATCGTCGTCATCGTGGCACCACTTGTCTTCGTGTTCTTCGATGTTGGCTGCACTTTGGTGTGGAGGCTCTTCCAGGGCGAGAACGTACTCCTGGCCCACCGCAAACACATCTATCAGCGGATCGAACAGGCCGGGTGGTCTCATGGCACGGTCTCGCTTTTCCACGCCGCGCTCACTGTGCTGGCTTGCGTACTGGCGGTGCCCACTCTGCTGGCCGGCAATACTGCGTCCACCTACCCATCGCATGTCTTCTGGGTCGCGTTGATTGCACTCTATGCTGTTGTGCCCTTCTGGCTCAGACGCCAAGAGGTGCGAACGGGAGTCCCCGCATGAGAATTCTCCTTTTGTCGCACTACTACTGGCCCGAAGTCGGCGCTCCGCAGCGTCGGTGGAGCACGATGGTCAGCCACCTCATCGGCAGAGGTCACCAAGTCGTCGTTGCCGCTCCTCATCCGCATTATCCGTACACCCGCCGGGACGAGTTCTTCGAGTCGACGGTCGGTCGGCTTCGACGGCGGGTCAAAGCACGCCTTGGCGGAACCTGGGACATAGGTCAGTTCGGTGAAAGAATCATTCGGGTCCCTTACCTCCACGGAGGCACGTCCATGACGCGCCAGATGCTCGATCAGTCCGTGGCAGCGGCTGGTGCGATCACTGCAGTCCTTCGTCGGATGCGAGGGCCACACCGCCCAGACGTCGTCATCTCCACGACACCAGCTCTGCCGACTCTCCTGGCGGGGGATTTCGTCTCTCGAATGCTCAAGGTTCCGCACATCGCTGAGATTCGCGACGCATGGCCGGACCTCATCCACGAACTCTCGCTCGTGACCAACGCCGCTGGGCGGTACCTTCCCCTAACCATCACCGGGCCACTCGAAGACACCGTTCTGCCGACGTATCTCACACGGGCTCAGCGCCGGGCGGCGGCCGTCATAGTGACGACAGAAAGTTTCTGCGAAAGGCTTCGACACCGCGGTATCAACGCAGCGGTGGTGAGAAGCGGCGTAAGCGGAGCGGAGATCGAAACCGATACGTATGAACAGCCTTCCGCGCTTGAGAAGGGACCCGGAGCCAATCTGCTGTACGTCGGGACCGTGGGGCGATCGCAGGACCTTGCGTCGGCGATTCGCGCCTCGGTGCGAGTGCCCGGTGTGCGACTGCGCATCGTGGGCGACGGCGCAGACAAAGCCGAACTCGTCTCGTTGAGCGCCAGCCTCCGTGCGGGTGTCGAGTTCTTCCCCCAAGCGGTGGAAAGCGAACTTGCCTCACACTGGGACTGGGCCGATGCTGGATTGGTCTCCCTCGGCGACGTTCCTGCCCATACGCGCACGGTTCCCTCGAAACTGTATTCGCTCATGGTCAGGCGAGTTCCCATACTCGGAATTGTGGCCGGAGAAGCCGCCGAGATCATTAAGATCAACGGCGCAGGGCGAGTAGCCCGGCCCGGAGACATCGAATCGATCGCTGAGTCGATGTCCGCTTTCGCCGAGGCCGATGTCCGACCGAGCGAGCGCGCTCGAGAGTGGACAATCGAGAACGCTTCGGTCGAGGTCATGGGAAGAGAGTACGAACGGATTCTCAAGGAGGTGTGTCGATGAACCTGGGGTTCCTCAGTCGTCAGGTAGTCAATGCCACGGCCACCACTTTGGCACACATCAACGAAGACCGAGTCTTCTTCGCGATGCAATTGGCCCGACGCCTCCCGAAGTCTGCGTCCAAGGCAGTGGGCGCGATTCTCTCGCGGATTCCGAAAGCCGCCAGCAGGGCCGCCGGTGCGTGGCTGCTCGGCCAGGAGACAGCAGCCAAGGCGATTGTCGCTGAGCACGAAGCCGTCCACCCGACTCGGCTCCTCGGCGAGATCGCTCTCAACCTTGGGCTGGTCGATTCTGCCTCACGGATTGCCGAAGGGGTCTCGGGCGGTCAAGCACTTCGTTCAAGGATCCTCTGGACTGTGGGCAATGTCGACGCATCGATCGAGGCGCTGCCACCGGGACGCCGCCGAACGCGACTTGAGGCCGAACGAGCAACCCTCGCATCAGGTTGGTGGCCCCATCTCGATGCGTTTGTGACTGCGCGAGCATCGTCTCTACCACCGTCCAGTACGCATCCTTCCTCCATGCACGTGCTCACCAACTCGCTTCCTCACACGCGCTCCGGTTACGCCTACCGCAGTCACCTGATCCTCAGAACGCTTCAGGACTCTGGTCACTCGGTGATCGCCGCTACCCGTACGTCGTACCCCGTGACCATCGGTCGATTGGGGTCCGGTGCGGTTGAGTCAGTCGACGGCGTCGACTATCTCCGCCACGTTCCGTTGCTGCCACCGTCAACGCCGACTGAGCGACTCCTCGGACAGGCCCGCTGGATCGCAGATGAAGCGGTGCGCAGAGACACCCGAATTCTGCATACGACCACCCACTACGTCAACGGGTTGATCACTGGAGCAGCTGCACGTGCCGTCGGTCTCCCGTGGGTCTATGAGGTTCGGGGTGTTCTCGAGGAGACTTGGGCCGCAGCCGGAGCCTCCTCGAAGGAACAGGCGTCAAGACGAACAAGCCAGCGATTCGCTCTGATGCGGGCGAAGGAGATCGAAGTCGCAAAACGGGCGGATGCCGTCATCACCTTGGGTGAGACCATGCGCGCGCACCTCATCGAAAACGGTATCGATGAGGACTCGATCACCGTTATTCCCAATTCGGTTTCCGAGGCCGTCGTCAGCGCGGACGTCTCCCGGTCTCCCGCCGAGGTGAGGGCCAGTCTGGGACTTCCCACCGACGGAGTGTGGGTGGGCACGGCGGCTTCGATCGTCGGTTATGAGGGCCTTGACGATCTCGTCGAAGCCGTGCGCATCGCTCGTTCGAAGGGCATCGACCTTCGTCTGCTGGTGGCCGGCGATGGTGTGGCTTTGCCCGATCTTCGTGAACGAGCCAACGTCCTCGGTGATGCGGCGGTATTCACCGGTCGCGTTTCGCAGAGTGCTGCTATCGACTACCAGCTTGCGCTGGACACCATTGTGGTTCCGCGTAAAGACACCCAGGTGTGCAGACTTGTTACACCTATCAAACCGATCGAAGCGATGGGGCTGGGCAGGCCCGTCGTCGTCTCAGACCTGCCGGCGCTGCGGGAAATGGTGCCGGAGGCAGCTGGCTTGCGGTCGGGTCCGGAGAATCCCCGGCAGTTGGCCGATACCCTAGCGGAGCTCGCCCTCGATTCGGACGCACGGGTGCGCTTCGGAAATAATGGACGGGAGTACGTACTGGCATCCCGACGGTGGAAGGACATCGGTCAACGATATGGTGAGGTCTACGCCCGAATCGTGGGAGCCGAAGCGAAGTGAGTGAAACCAAGAATCCGCTGGGCCTGACGTCGATTCCGTCGGTTTCGAGCGAGGGGCTTGTCCCGGTCGGCAAACGGACAAGCTTGCGCAGTTACCTGTCGAGCTTGTGGGACCGCCGGTACTTCATCATCGCCGAATCACGCGCGAAGATGTCGGGTTCGACTCGGAAGAACATCCTCGGTTTCGGATGGATGTTCCTCAACCCTCTGCTGTCTGTACTGGCATTCTGGTTCATCTTCGGGTTCATTCTCGAAACGTCAGACAAGATCGAGAACTTCCTTGGTTTCCTCGTCATTGGGGTTTTCTTCTTCCAGTACACGGGCAAGAGCATGACCGGCGGCACTGGCGCCATCCGTTCCGGAGCGTCGATGATCAAGGGATTTCAGTTCCCACGCGCGGCGTTGCCGATCTCGACGGTGGTGAGAAATCTCCTCGATTTCATTCCGAGCTTCGCCGTGATGGTTGTCCTACTCGCCGTTCTGCCACCTCTGGAGACAATCACGTGGCGAGTGGTTCTCGTCATCCCGGTGATCGCACTGCAGACGATCTTCAATGTCGGCCTGGCCTGCCTGCTTGCACGGGTCGGCCACAAGATCCCTGACCTGAGCAACTTCATGTCGATCATCAGTCGCTTCTGGCTCTACGGATCAGGCGTCTTCTTCTCAATCGATGAGAAACTTGCAAAGTATCCCGAGCTGCTCGCTGTCATGCAACTCAATCCGATGCACTCGTTCCTTACTCTCGCCAGGGACTCTCTGCTCTATGGTGTCGACTCGCCCCTGTGGATGTGGGCCAGCGCCATCCTATGGTCGTTCGGACTCCTCATCTTCGGATTCCTGTTCTTCTGGCGAGGGGAGGAGAGCTATGGTCGACTCTGAGCTCGAAGAGCCGAACATCATCGCGGAGAATGTCCAGGTCCGGTACACCGTCGATACGAGCGATCCTTCTCAGCGTTCGAAGACGATGCTGTCACGAGTCGGCAGAATGGTCACCGGACGGAACGGAACGACGACCGTGCGCGCCTTGCGCGGCGTCAACCTCGTAGCGCGCGAAGGCGAGATGATCGGGATCGTCGGCGCTAACGGCTCCGGCAAATCGACTTTCCTTCGCAACGTTGCCGGGGTTGAACAGCCCGATCGCGGTCGAATCCTCGTCCGTTATCAGCCCCTCTTGCTGGGTGTGAGCGCGGCGTTGCAGCCAGCCCTGTCGGGAAGTGAGAATGTGCGACTGGGTTGTCTTGCAATGGGGCTCACCCCTGAGGAGGCGGCCAATGCTTTCGACTACGTCGTGGAGCTTTCAGCTTTGGGCCAGGCGATTCACCGTCCGATGGGCACCTATTCTTCCGGCATGGGCGCACGTCTGAGGTTCGCAATCGCCCTGGCTGCGCGACCAAAGATCCTGCTCATCGATGAGGCTCTGTCCACCGGGGACGCCACATTCGCTGAGCGTAGCGAGACGGCGATGGACGAACTCCTTGCCGAGGCAGGAACGGTGCTGCTGGTCAACCACGCGGCCAAAGTCATCCAGGAGCTCTGCACACGAGCTGTTTGGATGCACAGGGGCGAGATCCTCATGAATGGACCCGCCGAGGCTGTCGCCGAGAAGTACCGCTGGTGGGCGTGGAACGTGGCCAAGGGAAAAGAGCATATCGCCGACAAGCTCCTTCACGACGTGATGAGCAACGCGACTCAGGAGGGCATCAATATCCTCGAACCGGAAATGGTCAAGAATCCCATCCCACGTCATGCCGCACGCACTGACAAGAAGAGGGCCGTTGCAGCTCGACACGTACGACGTCAGCGTCACACGGACGAGGTAGAGGAGACACAGACTGAACTCCTTGCATCCGCGGGCACCCAGGTGTGGCCCGAAAAGCTTGACGCACCCGTCGCGCAGGCAAAGTTCCCTGTGCTGCCGAAACCAGCTTCTGAGGCTGTCAACGCCCAGACGCGATTCGACGAACCTCCACCACTGAGGCTCAAGCCGCGAGACAAGAAGGTCGTGCTCCGAGCCGCCGATCCGAAAGACCGGGCGTCCTCGATCGCCAGCGAGAACGACCTCGCCGGTCGACGTCTCGCATCACAGGCGAGACGGATCGCGGATCAGCGATACCAGGAACGGCAACGTCGACGTGAACAGCAAGGAGATGCACCTCACCCAGACATGGATTCGCCTGAGACTTACGAGACAACCTCGGTTTCAAGTTCGGTAAGCCAATCGCGATGAATATCGCGATCTACGGTTCATGCGTCAGTCGAGATACCTGCGAGTTCATGGACGAAGCAAAGGTCCTCGCCTACGTAGCGCGACATTCGGTGACGAGCCTGCGTACGTCACATGGAGAGGACAACATCGACCTCGGAGAGTTGACGTCGCCCTTTCAGAAGCGCATGGTGACCAGCGATCTCCGCGGCAACGGGACTGCTCGAATCGCGGAACGCGCCGGCGAACTCGACCTCGTTCTCATTGACTTAGTCGATGAACGACGCGGTTTCTGGCGATTCTCTGACGGGACCACCATGACGAACTCGCTCGAAATCGAAGCGTGTGGAGCCGCCAGTGCGGCGAAAGAAGACGGTGCCCAGCTGATCGAGTTCGGTACGAACGAGCATTTTGAGGCATGGTCTCAAGGTTTCTCCACTCTGGTCGAGGGTCTGCAGGCGGCGGAGCTCCTAGAAAAGACGATCATGCTCGACATCGAATGGGCGTGTGCCGTGGACGGCGCTCAACACCCGCAATCCAACCGGATAGCTAAGATGGGGCGACAATGGCGCCGACTTCAACGCGGCGCACGAGACGCGAAGCGAGCGCTATCGTATCGACGATCAGTTCGCGATGCATGGGCCAGCTTCACCGATGTCAAGCCGACTGAAGCGGAGAGCTTTGCGGACAGGGCGTTTGCCGCTAACCGCGAATACGTCCGGTATCGTAATGAGGCGCGCTCGCGTATGCAATATGTCATAGGGCGGTCAAGCGATGAGGTTCGAATCGGCCGCGACCACAAATGGGGACCGCAGCCGTTTCACTACCGGGACTCTGACTACCGCTCGATCGTGGACGACATTCGTGCCAAGGTGAAGGAGATCGGCGGTGAACCCCAATGAGCGGCCAGCAGTGGCGTAAAGCCCTGTGGCACCTCCGGAACGGGGGAATCAGCGGTCTGAAAGAATTCCGGCAGAGGTCCCGGAAGAGCGGCTCCATTCCACAGCGCACGATCGACGGCACTACCGCGCCCGGAAGCCAACCTGGACCCGCCCCAGACCTCAGTGTCATCATCCCCGCCTTCAACGCAGCCGAGTACATCGAGCGTTGCCTTCGCAGTGTAGTCGCTCAGAATGACGTCAGCCTTGAGGTGATCGTCGTCGACGATGGTTCGCGAGATGAGACGGCGGCCCTCATCGACAAACTGGCCGAAACCGACCCACGGATCACCTTGCTGCAGAGCACCAACTCGGGACCAGCGGCTGCACGTAACCTCGGGATCGAAGCGGCCTCGGGCGACTTCATCACTTTCGTCGATGCCGATGATGAGGTTCTCCCTGGAGCATTCTCAAGCATGGTCGACTCGTTGCGACGCACCGGGTCTGATATCGCCACCGGATCATACATACGATTCGGGGCGACCGGGCGAAGTCGCCCCAAACTCACTGCACGCGTTCACGCTCGGCAGCGTTTGGCGGTACGACTCGACGACATGCCCGAGCTCTTGGAAGAACCAGTTCTGTGGAACAAGGTGTACGGTCGCGAATTCTGGAAACGTCACGTCGGTACGATGCAGACGTTTGCCAACTATGAGGACCAGGAACCGGTCTATCGCGCCTTAGTCGCTGCCGCTGCAATCGATGTGCTCACCAAAGATGTCTACGCGTGGAGGCTTGCGGAAGGGCGACGGACGCGTTCTCGCCGCAAGGGCAAAGCCGCGGACCTTCGTGCGAGGCTCAAAGTGATCGAAGCACTCAAAGCCGTGCTGGTCCATGAGCCCGAGAACGTCCGACGAACTGCGTATGCCATCTGGATGGGCACCGACCTTTCCATGCATGCGGAGTATCTCGCAACCGCGACGAAGAAGTTCCGGAAGACCCTCACAGAGGCCGCGTCCGAGATACGTCAGGAAATGCCGCGCAACGCCTGGGACCTTATCCCGGCACAAGCCCGTTTGTTCATGTGGGTAGTCGCATCAGGCCGATTGGACGACATTGAAGAAGTGCTGGGGACGCGCGCCGAGGAAACAACGGCGGTCCCAATGGAGTACATGGACGGTCATTGGCTCGTAGCGCCCACCTACCTAACGCGATTGAGGACGCGAGTTCCGAGCCGACTCCTTCGAGCCTTCGACGTGGATTTCAAGCCTGCATTCATCGTCCGCAATGTTCGGTGGGTGGACACTCGGACCATTGAGCTAAATGGGTGTGCATACGTGCCCGGAATCCGAACCGACGACATCAGCTTCAAGGTCCGCGGCGTGATGGACGGTGCAACGGAGTTCGACGTGGGAGTTGAATCAGTCGACGACAATAGGATCGACCTCGAAATCGGAGACCCGTGGCGTACCTACGCACGAAGCGGATTCAAGGTGCAATTGGATCTCAGCCACATCCAAGATGTGTCTCCCCGAGGAATCCAGATCATAGGCTCTTTCGCCGTTCGTGGAGTCGAGATGTCGACACCGGCCACCTCTACGGCGGTAGTAGGAATGATTGCGCCGAGCCCGGTCACAGCGAGTGGTCGAATCACCGTCGTAGCCGACGACCATGGCGAGCTTTCAATCGTCCCCGTGGAACTGCCCGTGCTCCCGGTTATTGCCGAACAGGTCACGATCAATGGTGAACGCGTGTCGATCGAAGTTCGCGACCGGGACGATATAGCTGCTGTGGAACTCTCGGCAGGATCCGCAATCGTCAGGATTCCCGTCGACGGCACGAACATCTTTCGAGCGGAACTACCTGCAGTCCCCGAAGGCTATAAAGACGGAGGGGAGCTGATCTGGTCCGTTAGAGCGCAGCTCGTCGACGGCAAGTCTGAAAACGTCTACTTCTCGGCCGTGGACTACCTCCTTCCCGCCACTGGTCGGCTGCGCCCCGAGCCCAACATCGATGGAAAGGTTCAACTGGCACAACGTTTTCTGCGAGTCACAGTAACCGGCGCCGGCATAGATCGAGACCGGTTGCTCCTCACCGGGCGAATCGACCCTCCACAAAAATTGAGTCTCGTCCTAAAGTCATCGGACCAGACGATCACACCCACTGAGTTTCAGCTGCATGCCGACGGAGAGTTCACGGCCGTCTACGATTTGACGACTCACGGAGCAGAGGGTGGATTGGTTGCCGCACTCTCCGGCGGATACCACGTGAGATTCGGTTCGACACCGGAAACTGCCGAGCAATGGGCCAGAGTGGCAGGAAAGCTTGCGATCCGGCCCATTGACACCTTCACTGAGTGGAACACCATCCGTGTCGAAGGTCGGTCGTCAGGCGTAGTCGCACTGACTGCGTCGCCACCCTGGTCGGCAAGCGAACGCACTCGTTTCGGTCGGTTTGCGCTGCGCGATGTCGATTGGGGACCGCTGCAGAATGGCATCGTATTCGAGTCATATAACGGCAAGTCAGCGAACGACAATCCGCGCGCGATCTTTGACGCAATACGTGAGATAGAGCCTGAGATCCCACTTTACTGGTCGGTCCGGGACAGACGCGTAGACGTGCCCGAAGGCGGAATACCAGTCGTCGAAGGGACCGTGGCTTGGCACAAAGCGCTCGGGACAGCGAGAGTCTGGGTCAACAACAACAATTTCCCTTACTACGTGCAGAAGCAGGCGGGGCAATTTTACCTCCAGACGTGGCACGGCACACCAATCAAGAAGCTCCTATGGGACATCCCACGGCGGAAAGTGCCTCTCACCTACCGCCGTCTGATGAAGTCTGAAGTTGCGCAATGGGATCTACTCCTAGCGCAGGCGGAGGGAGCCGTAGCGAATCTCCGATCAGGACTTGGATATAATGGTCGCATCGAAATCAGGGAGTATCCGCGCAATATTGGACTCTTCAAATCCAATAATGAAGTTCAGGCAATTAGGCGACTATTGGGCATCGGCGATGATGAGAGAATAGTGTTATTCGCGCCAACGTGGAGAAAAAAGCAAGCGATCGGGGAAGAAGCAAAATGGGAGGATCATCTGGATCTTGATGAGCTGGCCAGAAAATGTAATGTACGAATTCTGGTAAGATCTCACCATATGACGAGGATGAGCCAAGCGGCGTCGTCGAATATCATCGACGGTTCAGCGGCAGTGCACGTTGAAGATCTCATGGCTGTTTCAAACATTCTCGTAACAGACTATTCTTCCATTTCTCACGACTTTTCTCTTTCTGGGAAGCCAACGTTGCATTTCACGCCCGACATTGATCGTTACGAGCGAGAGCGTGGACTATATCCACGATGGTCGGAGACGCTCAACGTTGTTGTTGATCATAACGCCCTGGCTGAAGCATTGCGTCAGATTTGTATTGAAGATTCAGATCCGTTGAATCCTGTATCGGGACACGATTCAATGCATGAAAGTAACATGATGTTGGCTAATACGCTTATTAAATTGCATAATACAACGAGTACAGAGCAGAACGGTCCGCGATGCGAATAAATACCAAAAAGGCAATCTTGACGCGCTGGCGAAAAATACACAAAGAGAGCACAGTCGGTCGCATCGTGGAGCAAGTCGAGGGTATTCTAACCCGGCGTGCTGGCCGTTCCTCAATTTTAATGCTGATCGCAGATGCACAAGATCGACGCGAGGGTGCAGATCGGGCATTGCAGACTCTTGAAACAGGTAGAATTCGTTTTCCTGATGACGCCGAAATTGCTTATCGGCGAGCCTTCCTGTTGGAGAAAACGGGACGGCTCGAAGAAGCCAAGGAAGCCTATCTCAACCTCGTGAAACGGCCAGGCTTCAACGATCAGGTTCCTTACCGCCTTGCCGTCACTCTCAATCGCCTAAACGAAGACGCTGAGGCCCTTTCGTGGGCTGTGAACTTCGCTCTTGCTAATCCCGAAGACTCGCGGGGAAGTAAGCTGGCATTCAAACTTTCTGCAAACCAGCCAATCTGGAAAAGGTACGAAATTCTAGCCAACGGCTCGGGCGACCTGAAATTTGATCCAGGATGGCAAGGCGATTTGATCGCGCGGCCTACAACATGCGCAAGTACGAAGTGTGCGTAGAAGCTTTCGCATTGATGAAGGGGCACGCCAAACGGAGGACCATCGCACAAGTCGTGGCCTCGCTTATGGAGCTTGGTCGTCCAGACGCGGCATGGCAAACAGCTGTAGATCAGTTGGCGAATTCGGGGGCTAAGGGGGACGACCGTTATCCGGGTAGCCTAATGAAGGAGTTGGGGGCTTGGCAGTGGGCCCGCGATTTGTATATCCGGAGCTATTCAGAATCCCCAAATTCGCACCTCGCCTATATGATCGGCTTTGCTTTTACCCGACTGTTTGAGTGGAGCGAAGCCGTCGAATGGTTCAGGGCAGCTATACCAGGACACCCGGATGCGCTGAAGATAAGATACTACCTGGGTCTCGCGTTGGAACGAGAAGAAAGCTGGCTCGAAGCTTCCATTGACTACCTAAAGGCGGCTCAAACTGGATCGGCACGAGACTATCGCGTCTATAGGGCGCTTCATTGTATGAGCCAGGCTGGCGAAACCGAAGCGGCCGCCTTGGCGTTGGCGGGCTTGACTTGGCTGTCACCGTCACCTCGCACCTTTGAAGATCTTGATGTAGCTCAGTCCGCGCTAGAGACGCGCCTTGCCAGTTCACTTGCCGTGGCCAAGAAATCGCAGAGGACCTCGACTATGGAATTCGTAGTCAGAGAAGCAATCGATGCAGGGTTCTGGGATCTAGCGGTAGAGGCCGGGATAGCATTGGTTGACCGAGATCCGACGCACAGAATGGACAACTTCCTGTTGCTCGGCCGAGCGTTCGAAGGCGCAGGCATGACAGGTCCGGCAGTCGATGCGATTCTGAAGTCGAGAATCTATCGCGAGCCATCAATAGTCGACCATGTGTCGTATGAAAAGAACCGCGGAGTTCGCAATGCGATGCGTTTCGGAGCTTTCCAACGTTGGTGGAGCATTGACGAGTCTTCCATCCTTTACGAAAGTAATCATGGTGGAAAACTGACGTGCAACGTTTTACCTATGGTGCTCGAAATGGTTGACGACCCTCGGTTTGAACATTTTAACCACTATGTAGTGCTTCCGAACCGATCGTACCTGCCGCCGGCGTTGCAAGATAGACCAGATGTGATCGTCGTCCCTCGTGAAAGCGATCTCTATCTGCGCAAACTGGCTACTTCTAGCTACTTGATCAACAATAATACATTTCCAAGCTATTTTTCTAGACAGGATGGTCAACAGTACCTCAATACGTGGCATGGCACGCCTATAAAGTCGATGGGCCGGGAAATTAGGAACGGAAATTTCGATTATCGAAACGCAGCGCGAAACTTCCTCCAGGTGACACACTTTGCGTTGCCAAATTCCCATACGCGAGATCAGTTACTTAATCAATACAATATATCCAACCTTTTCCAAGGGCATGTTGAGCTGACCGGTTCGCCCCGTATGGATACAACGCTGAACATGCAACACTCAACGCGCGAAGCGGTAAGGAATCGGCTTGGAGTTGAACAGGGTCAGAAAGCGGTCCTGTTCGCACCCACTTGGCGCGGGGAGCTTGGAAATGTCGTCTCGGACTTCGACACTGAACTCTCAGTTCTTGCCCTCATAGAAGCCGAAGGATTCTGCGCCTTGTACCGTGGACATCCTGTAGCACTCGGAGGTCGCGCTGAGAGCGAAGAACCAGTCGTCCATACGGTTCCCGACGACATTGATACGAACGTATTGCTTGGATGCGTAGATGCCGTAATCAGCGACTATTCTTCGATCGCATTCGACGCGGCCGCTGCCGGTCTGCCTGTGGCTCTCTACGCTCACGACGAGGAGTTGTACGCGGCGCAACGTGGCTTCTCTCTTGACATCCACGAAATCGGTATGCCCGTCTTAACCGATGTAGGGGAGGTATCGACCTGGCTTAAGCAATTACACGCGAGCGGAAGCGGCAATGTCGACGATGTCTACTTTCGCCATGAAGACGGAGGAGCAACCGAACGCGTCATCGACTTCCTGCTAGAACCGCGACCTGAGACCCGCTGCGAGCCATCGCCCAACAACGTCCTGCTGTTCGAGGGTCATTTCATTCCCAATGGAATTACCTCGGCTGCTGGCGAGCTAAACAAGGTTCTTGCGGAAACGCATTTGAATCCTATCGTCGCGGTCGAGCCGAGCGCCATCACGCCCTTTGCCGAAAGGTCTGGGTCCTTCTCGGAAGCCACGGAGATGGTAGCTGTCATTCCACGAATCGCGGGTTCCACGGACAACGCGGAACAACGCTGGCTTATCGCACGACAGCACCAAGGCCATTCGATGACCAGGCGACAACTGGACGCGATCCATGAAGCTTACAAAGCCGAGTTCCATCGGCTGTTTGGATATTCCCAATTCAGGGCCGCGATCGGCTTTGAAGGGTTTTCATTGTACTGGTCGAACTTATTCGCGGCCGCCACTGCTGATCGTAAGGTGGGGTACCTCCATGCCGACATGTACGGCGAAGCTTCATCCCGCTTCCCGTACCTATGGAAGGTGTTCGATACGTACCAGTACTTCGACGCGTTAGCGTGCGTCTCGGCGGATGCGCTCGAGCAGAACCGGAAGAATTTGACGGCTTGGACTCGACCGGGACAGTTCTTAGTGGCTGAGAATCTAATTGACATTCACCGCATTCTGGACGAAGCGAAGGCTGAAGTTGAGCACGATTTTGCACAATTTTGCGCTGCCCATCGGTCCACGTTTGTGGCAGTTGGACGAATCTCCATCGAAAAGGGATCGGACCGTCTGATCGACGGGTTTTTGCAGGTCGCTCAAATGAATCCGGATGTGGGGTTGGTCGTCATCGGGGATGGTCCGCTGCGAATGGAGCTGGAGCGAAAGATTCAGCTGGCTGGATTCGAGGATCGAGTCTTCTTTACCGGATTGCTGGCGTCGCCTTTCGCCCATATGAGGCACTGTGACAACCTGGTACTTGCTTCACACCATGAAGGTCAGGGCATTGTGATTTTGGAAGGTCTTGTACTTGACCTTCGTATTATGTCGGTTGATATCCCCGGACCGCGGTCGATTCTAGCTGACGGTGCCGGCCTCCTAGTGGAAAACAGTATGGAAGGTCTAGTCCGAGGGTTCCTTGACCTGATTAACGGGTACGAGCCGAGTGACAAATTCGACGCTTGGGGCTACGTGGAGAAAGCGCGGAAGCACGCCTTGAATGCCATTCTTGGCGTAGGCGGCGAACCGGTGGAACTTGCCTACGATACATCGAATGCAGAAGGTGCGCAGTGACCGACAAGCAATGGCACTTAGAAGATGTCACCGAGATGAAGTCCGGCGGGATAGTGTTCATGTTGTTGAGCGGCCCTCTCACGCACGGTGCTGCAGGATTGGCAAACTCTTTCATTGAACGAGCTTCTTCATTGAGCGAAGCCGGATGGACTGTGACAATACTGGTGGATGTGTGGCAGGTCGACCTTAAATGGCACGTTGAGGCGTTGGTCGATTCCGGACGACTTCATCCTAAAGTTGCTGTACGCAACTTGTACTTCGATCTGGCCGCGCAGGCTGGACTTCCGGACGGGTACATGGAATCGCAATTCTCGAGTCCGCTGCTGAGCGACTACATCGGACGCTTAGATGCACGGTACGACGATAGCAATGGCCAAGTTGTACGCTACTACGACAAGCACCTCTATAGATACTTCGGTTACGTAGATGAGCGTAGCACTCCACTATTTTTGGATGAATTGATTGATAAAAAGCGCGTCAAACGCCTTTATTTTAGTCCAGGAGGAAGGCTGATCCGAGGGACTGGATACCGCAATGAATCTCCAGTCTGGGACGAGTTCTATAATGAGTCCGGTGTAGTCTATTGCCGTATTCGATACGGATCCGATGAAAAAGTCGCTACTGTCACAGTCCGAGAAGGGCGGTCGCGATACAGAAACCTTAATAGGGACGAGTCGCTCCTCGGTTTCTGGTTGAGCTCATGCTTTGAAATTGGTACCGAAGACTTCGTGATTTGTGAGTACGCATTCAAATTCTCGGATCTGCAGGAGTTCGCTCGAAAGTCGGGGGTACCGACCATTTACACTTTGCACAGTTCCCACTTGGGTCCACCCCATGGCGCTGGGGCACCTATTAAGCCTGAACTGGGTCCTACATTTCATAATGCCGAAGATATGGACGCAATCGTCGTGCTGACTCCGCAGCAAAGATTTGACATCCGGAAACGCTTTCCGGAACTGCAAAACGTTCACACCATCCCGCACGCCGCTCCACAGCCGTTGAAGGTGTCACGAACTCCGGTGGCAGCTCGGGAGACAGGCCTGGTTGTTGTTGTTGGTCGGCTGGACCAGGTTAAGGGTCAGCGCCTTGTCATCGAGAAGTTTTCCCGGTTGCTCGAACGTCATCCCGGTGCCCGATTGGAGTTGTGGGGCCGCGGGAATGACGAAGGAAATATCCGGCGGTTAATATCGGAGCAGAGTTTGAGCGACTCCGTATCGCTGAAAGGCTTCACAAACGATACCTCAACTGTCTTTGAGCGTGCGGAGATCGCGCTATTTCCGTCTTCCTTCGAGGGCCAGTCACTTACGCTTATGGAAGCGATGCGCGCTGGATGCGTCCCCGTGTGTTTTGATTTTAAGTACGGGGCTAGGATGCTTGTGGACGACCTTGAGAACGGCATTATAGTTGAGCGAGGTGATGTTGTTGATATGATTGATTCCGCTTGTGTGCTTTTGGATGACCCCACGTCTCTTGCTTCAATGTCGAAAGCTAGTCGCGTCAAAATGGCGATGTTCTCTAAAGATAGGCTGGTCCGGGACTGGGAGAACTTATTCTTTCAGCTCTCCGCGTCCCGAAAGTGAGAGGTAACGCGTTGTTGCAACTTGTAGGCCCTGGTGCGGTTCGCTGCAGTCTTTCATCTCAGGTGGACGAGCTGCTGAGTTCTTTGAAAGATCTTCATGACGACGTTTTGTTGGTCGAAGTGGAACATCGGAATTTTGCTTTGGATGATTCCAATCTTATCCGAATTGGGTCTCGAATTCGGGAGTTTAGGCCAATCGTAGAATGGTTTGCAAGGAACGGTTGGTTTCTATATAAATCCGATGGCAGCACCTCTTCCCTTGTTCGTCACGACCACATTTCTAAATTGTGGCATAAGATCACGGATGGATCTTATAATGTCGATCGTCGGGGTACTGTCTATTCAATCAACGATGACAATGCTATTGAGCGCGCTAGCTCATTGATCGTTGTGTTCTCGTCGATGTCTCTTCCATTTGACGGTCCCGGCCTGAGCAGGTTTTTTGAGCAAAATTTCTCTTCGATAGGCAAGCATGTCGGCCAGGGTGTTGTGGTTCTTCGTATCGCAGATATTGATGGCGTGGTCGGAGGCTTCTATTCTCCTACGGTATTTGCTCCAGATCGTATAGACCGAGTCCAATCGTTAATTGGTGAGATTGCCTCTCTATATGCTATTGATCCGGAGCGCGTCATACTTTACGGCGGCTCTAAAGGCGGCTCGGGTGCGTTATTGCACGCACTTGTTAATGGTGATGGGTGGAAGTGCGTCGCCGTTGATCCAGTTGTGGACGATTATTACTATGAATCGAAGTATCTCGATTCTCACTGGACCAGCGGGACCGTGTTCATCGAGAGGAAAGAGGAACTATTTTCTCGTGTCGTTGACTCTGTTTCGTCGCATGGTAACACGGCGCGCATTGGTATAGTGACGTCCCCGCGTTCGCCTTTGTATTCCACAATTGAGACCCTTGCATCAAAGGTGCCGCATAGCGCGTTGCTTTTTGCTGAAAGTCATGATCCGTTGATAAACGATCACCCCGACGTTAGCGGCCGTACACTGCGGTTTGTGACGGGGCTATTGAATGTCTGGTCGGCTGGCTTGCAGTTCCCGGGTAGCAGACTGCGAATCGATTGAAGGTTTTCTGTGGTAATGTCTCCCTGTTCATCATCGAATCCCGATCGGAGTGATTTCATGGAGATTAGATGTACTTCTCTTCGTCTTGGATGTTGGGCTAATTGTTGCTATCGTCCATATTGTTCTGCGTTTCATAACCCGCCCTCATGAGTTTTCCCTGGAAAAGCCGAGAAGGTTTTCGGGGTCAGGGACTGGCTCAAAGGTATTTTTCCAGCATGGGTGGTGCTCTTCTCGTTGTCCGTTAGTTGGTTGATTTCCGCATTAATCGGGCGTGCCGTGAGAATCGTCCCTTACCGTGGTGGGTCGGGCGAGCACTGGCAACGCTCGGTCATCTTTTGCGTCGGTGGCTGGCCGCTCATGCAGGCTGTCTGGTGTCGATGCCGAAGAGTCTGCCGGGGTGGGGAAACGTGAAGCGAACGCTGCAGGTCGGTGGCGCTATGGCGTCAGCGCTGGTGATCGCCGGATGCACGATCGGCACTCCGATGCGGGACTCTGCGACGGATACGGCTACCTCGACACCCAGTCCTACACCGACGGTGTTCACTCAGAAACTTGGGTCCGGACCGACCGGCGACGCCGGAACGATCGCCATCAGCGAAGACAGCGCAGGCGAGGACTTCGGCGCGTCCAATATCGGCATCTCGTTCGAAGCGACCGACCTCGCCGATCCGCGACTCGACCCGGCTGCCTCCAATCTCGACGATCTGCTCACATCCCTCGGCAGTCCGGCGCTGCGATTCGGCGGCAACGGACTCGACCGACGGACGTTCTGGACGTCGACAGGGGAGACACCGCCGAAACCCGAGCAGGTCGCCGTCACCCCTGACGACCTGAGGAACCTCAAGCGACTCGTCGATGCCACCGGCTCGACCGTGACGATCGGGATTCCGCTCGGCACCTACGATCCCGAACGCGGCGCCGACATGGCGGTCAACGCCGTCGACATCCTCGGCGATTCCCTCGTCGGGCTGGCGATCGGCAACGAACCCAACGGCTACACCGTCAAAGACGTGCCCAACGGGGCCGTCCGCGGGGACGGCTGGAACCGCAGCGAGTACGTCAAGCAGCTCGAAGCCTACGCCGACGCCATCCATGCGAAGCGCCCCGATGCCCCCATCATCGGCCCCGACGCCTACGACGGCGCCTGGATGGACGCCTTCGTCGGAGCCGACGTCGACAACACGACCGCCATCGCCCAGCACTGGTACCAGCTCTACGAATGCGACTCCACGCAGGTGCCCGGTCGTGGCCCGCAGGCGGAGAACCTCGTCGCCCCGTCCGCGAAGGCAGCGGCGAAGGAGAACCTCGAGATCGGCCTGGCCAAGGCCGACGCCGCCGGCCTCCCGCTCTGGCTCGAAGAGACCGGCCCGACGAGCTGCGGCGGCACGAACGACACCTCCCTGACCAACGCGATGTCCCTGTGGGCTGCCGACTTCACGCTCTACGCAGCATCCCTCGGCGTCGACCGCCTAGCCATGCACTCGATGCTCGGCGCCTGCAACGGCGGCGCCCCGATGTCGCTCGTCTGCGACCCCGCCGACCACGGCACTGCCTCAGCCACGCTCCAGGGTCGCCCGCACTTCGCGGCGATGCGGCTCCTCGTCCCGAGCATCGGCGGCACCTTCACGAAGACGGACATCGACGGCGGCGGGAACATGAGCGCCTACACCGTGACCAAGAACGACGGCCAAAGCCTCGTCACGACGGTCATCAACGCCAACGACGCCGCTGACATCGCCGGCAACCCGGTCACGCTCGAGATCCCCGACGGCTTCTCCGTCGACCGGGCCTCCCAGATCTACGGGCCCTCGAACGAAGCGAAGAACGCCACCCAGGTCATCCCCGCGAACCCGCTGCCGGACACTGTTCCCTACAGCGGGCCGACCCCGACGGCGAGCCCCACGGACGACAACGACCTGCGCATCGACCTCGCCGCGAGTTCAGCGACCGTGTTGATCATGAGTAGGGACTGACGCGGCTCGCGCTCTCGCGGCTTCGCCTCAGTACCCAAGCGACGCGACGTAGCGGAGGAACTCCTTGAGGTCATGCCCGCCGAGCGCCTGCCGCAGAGCCGGCAGCGCCTCGGCGTCGAAGGACACCCGCACCGTGCCGTCCTCGAGGCGCTCCGAAGTCGCCGGCACCGTGACGGCGACGACGTCGTCCTGCGGGATCTGCCGGATGACATTGGCGAGCTTGTCCAACTCGATCGTCGTCAGCCCCCGATCGGTGCGCACCCCGGACGAGACCGCACTGAGCACCGCGGTGAGCTTCGCCGGATCCTTCGCCAGCCCACCCTGTCGCAGCGCCTGGACAAGGGCGCGCAGCAAGGCCCGCTGATTGCGGGTGCGCGTCTGCCCGGCATCGTCGACGGCGGCCGCCGAAGCGAACGTCACCGCTGACGCACCGTCGAGAGAGTTCGTCCCCTCGACGAACGACGTGCCGCCGGCTTCGAACGGGGTGCGGCCGTAGACGGCGACGGGTCCGATGACGTCGATGACGTTGCCGAGCGCCTCGGCGGAGAGCTCGACGACATGGTCGACGCGGACCCCGAGGACCTCCTCGGCGATGGCGACGAAGACCGGCCACCCGCCCTCGTCGACGAGGGAGGCGAGGCTGCGTCCGGATTCGATCTCGACGGACGGGTTGAGGACGAGGAACCCTGCCGTGTCACCGGTCGCGGGCACATGGACGAGGGCGAAGAGGTCGTTGCCGCTCGAGTCCGCCGCCCCGGGCACGGGCCCAGTCGGCTCACCGGGCACGGTCGGGGTGGTGACGCGCAGAGCGAGGGTGCGGGCATCGGAGGGGGAGGGGCGGATGTCGGCGGGCGGGAACGCCTGCTCGTCGGCGAGCTTGCGGGAGGAGTCGTCGAACGCCGCCCGGGCTCGGTTGACGTCGCCGAGCGACCCCAGAGCCGATGCCACCGTCTTGGGCTTGACCATCGCCGTTCCCCTTCTCAGCGCCTCTCGATTCGTCCGGCCGGCGAGCCCGACCCTGGCGGAGAGGGAGGTGAGAGGCTCACTGACGCACCTCAAACTCTATCCCCAACGACAGGTCGAGTGGAGGGAACACGACGGGGCGGAGGCGCGATCTCGCCTCCGCCCCGTCGGGTCGGGAACTGTTCAGTTCGCCGTCACCTTACGCTCACGTCCGCGACACCGTCACGTCCGCGACAGCGTGGCCGGTGACCCGGACGCCGGTGACCCGGACGCCGGTGACTCGGACTCCGGCGACTCGACGGTCCCGCCGTGGTTCTCCGGGTCGAGGCTGAGTTCGTCGAACGGGCTCGAGCCGTCAAGCGCTGCCCGCGCCTGGTCGAGGTCGATCTCCTTCGTCCACCGGCCGATGAGCAGGGTGGCCACGGCGTTGCCGGTGAAGTTCGTCAGCGCGCGGGCCTCGGACATGAACTTGTCGATGCCGACGATGACGCCCATGCCGTCGAGCAGCTCGGGCCGGTGCGCCTGGAGGCCTGCGGCCAGCGTGGCGAGTCCGGCGCCGGTGACGCCGGCCGCGCCCTTCGAGGCGATGATCATGAAGACGAGGAGCGAGATCTGCTGCCCAAGGTCCATCGGCATGCCCATCGCACTCGAGACGAAGAGCGCGGCCATCGTCAGGTAGATCGCGGTCCCGTCGAGGTTGAACGAGTACCCGGTGGGCACGGTGATGCCGACGACCGGCTTCGAGACCCCGGCGTGCTCCATCTTCGCGAGCAGCCGCGGCAGTGCCGACTCCGATGACGAGGTCGAGAAGATGAGCAGGTACTCCCGGGCGAGGTACTTCATGAGGAGGAAGATGTTGAGCCCGGTGACGATCTTGAGCAGACCGCCGAGGACGATGACGATGAAGAGTGCGCACGTGAGGTAGAAGGCGCCCATGAGCACGGCCATCGACCCGATCGCCGCCCACCCGGTGGCGCCGACGACGGCGGCGATCGCACCGAACGCGCCGACGGGGGCCGCCCACATGATCATCATCATGAGCTTGAAGACGACGGCCTGGATGTGGCGGATGCCGGTGATGACCGGCTCCCCGGCCTTGCCCATCGACTGCAGGGCGAAGCCGACGAGGAGCGCGAGGACGAGGGTGGGCAGGACCGGGATGTCGCCGGGGATGAGGCCGAGGAGGAACTCGACGGTCGCATTGTCCTCACCGCCCGCGGCATCCTCGTAGGGCTTGAGCTGGAGTCCGGTGCCGGGGTGGATGAGGTTGCCGACGACGAGGCCGATGATGAGCGCCAGCGTCGCCATGCAGAGGAAGTAGATCATCGCCAGGCCCCCGACCTTGCCGACGGTCGCGGCCTTCGCGACCGACCCGACGCCGAGGACGATCGTGCAGAAGATGATCGGTGCGATGATCATCTTGATGAGCGCGATGAACGCGGTGCCCAGGGGTTTGAGGGCCATGCCGACCTCGGGGGCGATGAGGCCGATCGCGGCCCCCGAGACCACGGCGACGATGACCATGATGTAGAGCCAGTGGGTGCGGTCCCGCTTCTTCGCCGTCGTCGGCGTCGCGGGGGTCGTGTTCTCAGGCGGCATTGCCTTGTCTCCTCATTGAGTGGTCGGTGGTTCCTTCGCCCACCCAGAGTGGCAAGGTCCGTGACCGCTGTCACGGTTGCGTTCATAGTGTTCATGGCAGGTGCCGGCGTGGGAAGCTTGTCACGGCGGAGAGGAGAGACGATGGCGACATCACGCACGTCCGGGCGTCGGTCGGTGCCCTTGGCGCGGCGGCTCTTCGTCCTCCAGCTCGTCCTCATCGTCGCCGTGTGCGCGGTCCTCAGCGTCACCAGCTACCTCACCGCCCGTGACTCCGCGCGGGATGCGACCGCGGACCGGGTCCTCAGCATCGCCGAGACCCTGGCCAACGACCCCTTCGTCGCCGAGGCGGTGACCGGCCCCGACCCGTCCGCCCGGCTCCAGCCGTATGCGCAGACCGTCGTCGACACCGCCGACGTCGACTTCGTGACGATCATGGACCGCGACCGCACCCGCTACACCCACCCGGATCTCGACGAGATCGGCCGGCCCTACATCGGCAGCATCGACACCGCCCTGACCGGGCGGGCCGAGACCGAGGAGTACGTCGGCACCCTCGGTCCCTCGGTGCGGGCGATCGTCCCCATCGTCGACGACACCGGTGCGGTCACCGCGATGGTCGCCGTCGGCGTCACCCTCGAGACGATCTCGCTCACCCACGCCGCGGCGCTGCCGCAGATCCTCATCATCGCCGCCGTCGCCATCGCCCTCGGCGGGCTCGGCGCGTGGATCCTCAGCCGCTACCTCCGCCGTGTCACCCTCGGCTACGGGCCCGAGGAGCTCAAACGGCTCTTCGCGTTCTACGACTCCGCGCTCCATTCGCTCCGTGAGGGGCTCATCCTCGTCGACGACCGGGGACAGCTCGTCCTCTACAACGATGAGGCCGCCGCCCTCCTCGACCTGCCCCGTCCCACCGACGATGAGCCGGTTCCCCTCGTCGAGGTGGCCCTGCCGACCTCGATCCGTGACCTCCTCGACTCCGGTCGGGTCGCCGTCGACGAAACCCACCTCACCGCCGATCGCGTCCTCGTCCTCAACCAGAAGCGGGCCACACAGCCTCACGATCGCGCTTCCCGGCAGGGGGAGGCTTCCGCGGCGAGCGGCACCGTCGTCACCCTGCGCGACCGCACGGACCTCACCGAACTCACCGACGAGCTCGAGACGATGCGGACCCTCTCCGAGGCGCTGCGCGCGCAGACCCATGAGCACGCCAACCGCATGCACACCGTCTCGACGCTCATCGAACTCGGCCGCACCGCCGAGGCAGTCGACTTCGCCGTCCGCGACGAACAGGAGTCCCAGCGGCTCACCGACACCTTCGTCGGCTCCCTCGACGAACCCTTCATCACCGCGCTCATGGTCGGCAAGGCCGCCCAGGCCCACGAACGCGGTATCGAACTCACCGTCTCCGCGACCGGGGAGCTGCCGCCGGGCAGCCTCGACGCCCGCGATCTCGTCACGATCGCCGGCAACCTCATCGACAACGCCCTCGACGCCGCCGCGGACTCGGAGGAACGGCACGTGTGGGCGGACTTCGTCGCCGCCGACGGCGAGCTCATCATCACCATCGCCGACTCCGGTACCGGAATCGACGAGACGGAGATCGAGGCGATGCTCCGCCTCGGCGCCACAGGCAAAGCCGAGGCCGCGCACCCCGGCGGGCGCGGGTTCGGCCTCGCGCTCGTCCGGCAGGCGGTCGCTCGCCTCGGCGGACAGCTCACGGTCGAATCCGACGGAGGGGCGATCGTCACGGTGACGCTGCCCGTGACACGGGCCGACGATCCGGCGGCAGGGAACGGCCGCCTCGGCGAGGGGGATGAGACGACGACGGAGACAGAGACAGTGACAGGGAAGGGGCGGGAGCGCACCGATGGCCGCTGACAACAACGACCTGCGGGTCCTCATCGTCGAGGACGACCCGATGACGGCAGAGGCCCACGCGGACTTCGTCCGGCGGGTCCCCGGCTTCACGGTGGTCGGGATCAGCCTCGGCGGGACCGCGGCACTCGAGCGCTTCGACGCGCTGACCGCAGAGGGCAGGCCGGTCGACCTCGTCCTCCTCGACATGAACCTCGTCGACGCCCACGGGTTGGAGGTGGCCAAGCGGATGACGAGTCGGAACACCGGGGTCGACATCATCGCGATCACCGCGGTGCGGCATCTGCCGGTGATCCGCTCGGCGATCGCGGTGGGGATCACGCAGTACCTCATCAAACCGTTCGCGTTCGCCGCGTTCCGGGAGAAGCTCGAGAACCAGCGGGCGTTCCGGCAGGGTCTGAGCGGGGGAGGCGAGCTCGCGACGCAGGAGTCGGTCGACAGCGCGCTCAGCGCCCTTAGGTCGGTCGCCCCGGGGCGCCTGCCCAAGGGGCTCATCGAGGAGACGCTCGAGACGGTCTCGGCGGCGGTGCGGGAGGCACCGGCGCCGGTGTCGGCGACCGAGGTGGGGCGGGCGCTCGACCTCTCCCGGGTCACGGTCCGTCGCTACCTCGAACACCTCGTGACCACCCGGCAGGCGGTCAAGCAGCCCCGGCACGGCACCCCGGGCCGCCCGGAGTACGAGTACCGCTGGGCGTAGGGGCGCGCGGAGAGGACCGCGGCGGCAGGTCACCGTCGGCGCGTCACTGCCTGCTCCCTCACTGCAGGGCGCTCAGCCTCGGCAGGGCTCCGGGGGTCTCGTGGACCGCGGCCTCGAGGTCGTCGAGGAACCGGGTGGCCCACCGGCAGAGACTGTGATCTGCCACCGTCGTCGCCATCGCCTCGATGCGCGAGTGCGCGTTCGCCGCCTCCGTCGCCACCGCCTCGGCGATCGCGTCCTTGAGCGCATCGCGGTCATGCGGGTTGACGATGAGGGCCTCGGTGAGCTCATCGGCGGCACCGGCGAACTCCGAGAGGACGAGCACCCCGCCGCGGCCGCGCCGGGCGGCGACATACTCCTTGGCGACGAGGTTCATCCCGTCGCGCAGCGAGGTCGCGAGCAGGACATCGGCGGTGAGGTACCACTTGACGACGTCGTCGAACGGGTACTCGCGGTGGAGGTAGTGGATGCTCGCCCCGCCGAGACCGCCGAAATTCCCGTTGATCCGCCCCACCGTCCGTTCGACGTCGGCGCGCAGCTGACGGTAGGCCGGGATCGCCTCACGCGAGGGCACGGCAATCTGGACGAACCGTGTCGTCGCCGGGTCGAGGGTGCCGTCGTCGAAGAGCTCCTCGACGGCGAGCAGTCGCTCGAGGATCCCCTTCGTGTGGTCGAGTCGGTCGATGCCGAGGAGCACGGTCTCCGGATCGCCGAGCTCGGATCGGATTCTGGACGGTGCCCCGTCGCGCACGGCGCTCTTCGCGAGCGTGCCGATGCGCTCGGAGTCGACGGAGACCGGATAGGCGCCGACGATGGTGCCGTCCTCGCGCGGGTCGACGCCGAGGATGCGGGTGCACGCGGCGATGAAGTTCTCGACGTCAGCCTGTCGTTGGAAGCCGATGACGTCGGCGCCGAGGATGCCCGAGAGCACCTCGGTCCGCCACGGCAGCTGCGCGAAGAGCTCGACGGGCGGGAACGGGATGTGCGTGAAGTACCCGAGCCGCACATCGGGCCGCATCGACCGGACGAGTCCGGGAACGAGCTGGAGCTGATAGTCATGGACCCACACGAGCGCATCGGGTGCCGCCGAGGCGGCGACCTCCTCGGCGAAGCGACGGTTGACCCGCTGGTGGGCCTCCCACCATGACCGTTTGAACTGCGGGGCGACGACATGGTCGTGATAGAGCGGCCAGATCGTGCTGTTGGCGAACCCCTCGTAGTGGGATTCCACCTCGTCTGCACTCAGCCGCACGGGGATGAGCGCCATGTCGGACTGCTGCTCGGGTTCGGTCTCGTCGTCGGCGATGCCGGACCAGCCGACCCACGCGCCGCCGTGGCGCTGGGCGACGGGGGAGAGGGCGGCGACGAGACCGCCGGGAGAGGACCGCCAGGCGTCGGCGGCCCGCTGGCAGGGCAGCCGGTTGGCGACGACAAGGAACCTGTGGCGCTGTGCTTCTGTGGACACGATGATCTCTCAGCGGCATCCGGACGGCTGCCGCGATTCTCGGGGCCGGGCGCACCGGGAGGCGCTGCCTGTTCGCGACGAGAATACCGCCATCTACTTTACGTCGTAAATCTGAAAAAATGAACCCTGGTCGACTTGTCGGTGAATCGGCTTCTCGTGCCCGCCGCATGGGTTTTGTTGGCATTGGGTTCCCGGTGGGATTACAGTGTAAGAAAGCAGCGAGGCGGCTTGTCTCCATGCTCATCTCCTGGCCCTGGGAACCAAGGCCAGGCCGCTGATCCGCGACATCTGTGAGCTCCTGCGACCGACATGGTCGCGGCGGGCTCACAGGCCCACCGGATCCCATTATGCAGTTGAAGGAAGTTACCAATGGGTTTCATCGCTTATCTCATTCTCGGCCTCATCGCCGGTGCCATCGCCAAGGCCATTCTGCCCGGTCGGCAGGGCGGCGGCTGGATCGCCACCCTCATCCTCGGCGTCATCGGCGCCCTGGTCGGCGGCTGGCTCGGCGGCCTGATCTTCGGCGCTGAGATGAATGCGTTCTTCTCGCTCTCGACGTGGCTGTGCGCCATCGGCGGTTCGATCATCGTCCTCCTCATCTGGGGACTGATCACCGGTCGTTCGCGCGCGACCAACGCGTGAGTCGCTGACCTGTGAACACTTGGTCGCAGGTCATCTCGGCGGGCGCGTTCAGTGCACTAAACTGGGCAGTGAACGCGCCCGCCGCCGACGCCGGTCCGACGGTTCGGGCACGAACGAGGACCTCGCGACAGATCGCGGTCGGGGTGGCATCGGCCTCCCCGACCGGGATCAGTGATTCCAGGAGTAGTAATGGCCCGTCAGCGCTTGCGCCAAGAGGACATCGTCCGGGCGGCGATTGCCTTCATCGATGAGTTCGGTGTGCAATCGCTGTCCATGCGCCGACTGGGGATGTCGCTCGAGGTGGAGGCAATGGCCCTGTACAACTATGTCTCGGGACGCGAAGAGCTCGTCTCGCTGGCCGTCGATGAGCTCATCGACGATCTCTTCGACGACGAGCTGATGCAGGAGCAGCCCGCATCATGGGAGGCGTTTCTGCGGTTCGTCGCGAACGCAATGCGCGACCTCGCGCTCAGCCATCCGCGGATGTTCCCGCTCATGATCACCCAACCGCCGGAGGCGCCGTGGCTGCGCCCGCCGCTGCGCAGCGTGCGCTGGGTCGATTATTTCCTCTCCACGCTCCAGGACTACGGCTTCTCCGACGACCGTGTCGTCGACGCCTACAAGGCCTTCACGAGCTTCCTCCTCGGTCACCTCGTCCTCGAGGTCTCCGCGCTCGGCATCGACATCGCCTCCGAGATCGACGACGACGCCGACGGCGGGGAGAGCAGTGAGAGCCTCGGGAACTACCCGACGCTCAACCGCCTCCAGGACATGCTCGCCGAAGACCACTCCGACCGCGAGTTCGATGACGGCCTCGACGACCTCATCGAACGCATCCGCACGACCAAGGACTCGTGACCCGAGCCGCCCCCACCGAACGGACCACCGCGCCGACGTCGGCGCGGGCCGCCGACGGCAGCCAGGTGGCGCCGGCCTCACATCATGACGGTCAGGTCCTGACGGGTCCTCGACTGTCGACTTCGGAACCGCCCCACCGATCGAAGGGATGAGTCCCGCCCATGCACACACCGCTCGTCAGAGCCCTCACCGAACTCACCAAGCCTTGGTACCGGCCGGGCACCGATTCGCCCCATGAGGACGAATTCCTCAAACTCGTCACGAGCACCGCGCCACTGGCCACGCGACTCGCAGCACTCCAGGGGTTCTGGAACCTCACCGGCACCTCCTCGGCGCTCAAGCAGTGGGATGCGCTCACCGCGATCGCCTCCGCTGATGTCGCCGTCGCCCGCATGCTCGAACCCCACATCGACGCCCTCGGCATCCTCGCCGAGGCGGGACACCCCACCCCGGGGCCGGAGTCCTCATGGGGCGTCTTCGCCGCCGAGATCCCCGGCAGAGTCGTCACCGCGACCCCGGCGGCCGACGGCACGCTCGTCCTCCACGGGGAGAAGGCCTGGTGCTCGCTCGCGACCGAGCTCACCCACGCCATCGTCTCCGTCCGCCTCGGCGAGGCCCGACAGACCGTGGCCGTCGACCTCACCGGGCCCGGGGTCCACCCCGCCGAGGCGGACTGGCCGGCCCTCGGGCTCGCCGAGATCCCCAGCGGCCCCATCGTCTTCGACGGCGCGCGTGCCACCGCGGTCGGACCGCCTGAGTGGTACCTGCAGCGGCCCGGGTTCGCGTGGGGCGGCATCCGCGTCGCGGCGTGCTGGTTCGGCGGGGCGCTCGGGCTCGCCCGCAACGCAGCCCAGCGCCACTTCGGAAGGCCCCAGCCCTCACCCCTGGGGGCGATGACGCTGGGACAGATCGACACGGAGATCACGGCCGCCCGCACGGTCCTCGCCCACGCCGCGCAGCTCGCCGGCAGCGGCGACATCGACTCCCACGACGACTCGTGGACCCAGGCCCTGCGCGTGCGCAACCTCGTCTACCGCGCGTGCCAGCGCATCCAGGAGCTCAGCCGCGAACTCGCCGGTCCCGCAGCGCTCACCGGCGACCGAGAGTTCGCGAAGGCCGACGCCGACCTCACCGTCTACCTCAGCCAGCACCACGGCCCCCGCGACGAAGCCTCCCTCGGCGAGGCGATCGTCGCCGACGCGACACCACGATGACCTTCACCCACCTCGACGAGACGACCCCGGAGGACGCGTGGGCGGAGGCCGGGGTCGCCGAGCTGCCCCGGTTCGCGCCGGACACCCTGCCGGGCGGGTCCGTCGTCGTCCTCCTCGCCCACCCCGACGACGAGGCCCTCGGCTGTCCGGGACTGCTCACCCGCCTCGGTGCGGAGGGGCGCGACGTCGATGTCCTTCTGTGCACGGCTGGGGAGAACTCCCACCCGCAGTCCCCGACGCACACCCCCGAGCAGCTGCGGGAGATCCGCCTTGCCGAGTTCGACTCCGCCCTCACCGGGCTGGGAGGGTCGATCACGGCGCGGTTCCTCGACCTCGGCGACGGTGGGCTTCCGGCCCGGTATGAGGAGATCCTCGCCGAGGTGGACGCCGCCGTCTCCGCCCTGCCCGCCCCGGTGACGATCGTCGCTCCGTACAGCCGTGACGGCCACGGCGACCACGAGACCCTCGGGCGGGCGGCCCTCGAGGTCGGTCGGCGGCGGTCGGCGACGGTGCTCGAGTTCCCCATCTGGTACTGGCATTGGGCCGACCCCACCGACCGTGCGTGGCGGGAGTGGGCGTTCCTCCCCGATCCGGCGGGCCTCGACCGGCAGGGACTGTGGGCGCACTATCCCTCGCAGATCCGACCGCTGTCGGACCGGCCCGGAGACGAGGCGATCCTCCCGGCAGAGTTCCTCGCGCACTTCGCCCGCGGCGGGGACACGTTCGCCGTCACCCGCTTCGGATCTGCCGACGACCACACCGGAACCGGTCAGGTGCGGGAGACGAACGATGCCCGCACCGCCGAGGCGGTCTTCGATCGCGTGCACACCGAACGACCCGACCCGTGGGAGGTGCGCACCTCGGCCTACGAGATCGCCAAACGCCGCGCCCTCATCGCCGCCCTGCCGGAGGGCCAGTTCGACCACATCATCGAGATCGGCTGCTCGATCGGCGAGCTCAGCCGTGCCCTCGCCGAGGTCGCCGACCACGTCACCGCGGTCGACGCGAGTTCCGCAGCGCTCGCCGAGGCGCGTCGCCGGCATTCCGGGCACGGCATCGACTTCGTCCACGGCACCCTGCCCGAGGACTGGCCGGCCGGCCGCTTCGACGCCGTCGTCCTCGCCGAGACCGGCTACTACCTCACACCCGGGCAGCTCGAGCAGACCCTCGACCGGATCGCGGAGTCGACCCGCGACGACTTCATCCTCGTCCTCTGCCACTGGACCGGGGAGATCGAGGACTGGCCGCTCGACGCCGCACAGGTCCACGCGATCTGCCTCGACCGCTGGCCGGATGCCCTTCGCCTCCACCACGATGTCGGCGAGTACCGGCTCGACGTCCTCCACGTCTCCCGCACGGTGCGCGTCGGAGGGGAGGAGGCGTGATGATCGACCACGTCGCCGTCGTCGTTCCCGCCCACAACGAGGAAGCGGAGATCCTCGGCTGCCTCACCGCGCTCGTCGCCGCCGTCGAGGCCGCGAGCCCCCTGTCCTCTGTGCAGATCATCGCCGTCGCCGACAGATGCGCCGACGGCACCGCCGACCTCATCGAGCGCTTCGCCGCCAGGCACCCCGTCGTCACTCCTATGACCGTGCCCTTCGGCAACGTCGGCCGCGCCCGCGACGCCGGGGCACAGGCGGCACTCGATGCGATCGCCGCGGTCAATGCCGACGAGGCTGTGCTCGAGCGCACGTGGCTCGTCTTCACCGACGCGGACACCCGGGTGCCCGAGAACTGGATCACCGCGCACCTCGACCATGCCGGACAGGGCGCGGACTGTGTCGTCGGCACCGTCGAACCCCGGGCCGACGTCGGCAACGACGACCTCATCGAGGCATGGTTCGCCGCGCACCACCTCGGCGAGGGACACGACCACGTGTTCGGAGCGAACCTCGGGATCCGGGGCTCCCACTTCGTACGGATCGGCGGATGTCCGCCGCTGCGCCTCGGCGAGGACGTCGCGATGGTCCACGCCGTGACCGCGGTCGGGGGCACCATCCGGCGGACCGACGACTGCCGGGTCGTCACCTCGGCGCGGATGCTCGGTCGCTGCCACGGAGGATTCAGCACCTACCTGCGGGAGCTCGCCGACGAGACGGACGGCCGCCTCGGCGACATCGATGCTGAGAAGTCCCACGCAGGATGATGTGAGAATCCTGTCGCGTCAGGGGAACTTGGTACGCTGGGGAGAGTTGACTTTTCAAGAACCGAAATGGAGTGAAGCCGCACGTGGGAACCACCGCGGATATGGGGTCGTCGTCCGACGACCCCGGCGACTGTTGGATTTGTGAACTGAGCGCGCATCGTCGCGCCTCTGATCGGCCGGCCGGGGCGGGGGTGAGCGCCCCATGGGCTCCGAACTCCTGATGCTGGCGATCGGCTGCGTCCTCGTCCTCATCATCATCGCCGCGAACGGGTACTTCGTCGCCCAGGAATTCGCGTACATGTCCGTCGACCGCTCGCGGCTCGCAGCCCGCGCGGAGACCGGGGACCCCGCCGCCAAGCGGGCGCTCGCCGTCACCAAACGCACATCGTTCATGCTCTCCGGCGCGCAGCTGGGCATCACCGTCACCGGTCTGCTCGTCGGCTACGTCGCCGAACCGATGATCGGCCAGTCGCTCGGCGCGCTCCTCGGGGGACTCGACATCCCGCCGGCGGTCACCGTCGCCGTGACGACCGTCGGCGTGCTCCTCGTCGCGACGATCGTGCAGATGGTCTTCGGCGAGCTCTATCCGAAGAACCTCGCGATCGCCGCCCCCGAGACCCTCGCGCTCGCCCTCGCCCGGTCGACGCAGATCTACCTCGCCGTCTTCGGCTGGCTCATCGCGATCTTCGACGTCGCCGCGAACCTCTTCCTCAGGCTGTTGCGCGTCGAACCCGTCCACGACGTCGACCCGAGCGTGTCCGCCGACGAACTCCGCCGCGTCATCGAGGAGTCACGGCAGACCGGCGACCTGCCCGCCGACCTCTCGCTCCTCATCGACCGAGTGCTCGAGTTCCCCGACGCCGACGTCGAGCACGCGATGATCCCCGGCTCCCGTGTGGCCACGGTCGACCACGAGGTCACCCTCGGGGAGCTGCGCGAGCTCATGGCCCACGCGCACAGCCGCTACCCGGTCCTCGACGAGACCGAGGCGCCGGTCGGAGTCGTCGAGCTCGTCGACCTCCTGCGCACGCGTGAGCCGATGGACGCTCCGGTGACGACGATCATGCGTCCGCCCGTCGTCGTCCCCACCCTCATGGCACTGCCCGATGCGCTCGCGGAGATGAACCGCGGCGATTCGCAGCTCGCCTGCGTCATCGACGAGTACGGCGACCTCGCCGGCATCCTCACGACCGAGGACGTCGCCGAGGAGCTCGTCGGCGAGATCACCGACGAACACGACGAGGAGAGCCCCACCGCAATGGTCGAAGAGGCCCCACGGACCTGGATGGCCGACGGAGGCATGCCGCTCGACGAGGTGCGCCGCATCGTCGGCTACGACCTGCCCGAGGGCGACTTCGAGACCCTCGCGGGGCTCGTCATCGCCACGAGCGGCGGGTTCCCCGAGGCCGGCGACCGGGTCACCGTGCCCGTCCTCGCCGAGGCGTCCGACCTCCTCGCCGACGACCCCGTCGAACGCGAGCTCGACGTCGAAGTGCTCACCGTCGACCGGCACGTGCCCGGGCAGATGCGGGTGACGCTCATCGAGACCACCGCCGATGACTCGGCCGCCGACGATTCGGCCGCCGACGACCCTGTTGCGGATGGCCGCGACACGGGTGAGTCCGCCGCTGAGGAAGGGAGGGACCGATGACCGACGCACCGCTCTTCGTCATCGTCGGCACGATCGCACTCATCGTGCTCAGCGCGTTCTTCGTCATCATCGAGTTCTCCCTGCTCGCCGCCCGCCGGCACCGACTCGAGGAGCAGGCGTCGACGTCGGCGCCTGCGCGGGCGGCGCTGCGGGGAATGAATGAGCTGACGATCATGCTCGCCGTCGCCCAGTTCGGCATCACGATCTGCACCTTCGCCCTCGGTGCGATCACGAAGCCTGCCGTCGACGCGTGGTTGGCTCCGCTCTTCACCGCGGTGGGCGCGCCGTTCTGGCTCGCCGACTCGGCCGCCTTCGTCCTCTCCCTCCTCTTCGTCACGTTCCTCCACCTCGTCATCGGTGAGATGGCGCCGAAGTCGTGGGCCATCGCCCACCCCGAGCTCGCGGCGACGATCATCGCCCTGCCGGCCCGAGCCCTCGCGTGGCTGCTGCGGCCTCTGCTCGTCTGGGTCAACAGCGTCGCCAACAGGCTCGTGGCCGCAAGCGGATACACACCCGCGGAATCGCGGGCGCTCGGCGGGCAGGACATCGATACGATCCGGCAGCTCGTCGAGCATTCGGCGGCCGCCGGCGAACTCGACGACGCCTACCGCGACCAGCTCACCCACGTCTTCGAACTCCAGAGGATGAGCGTGGGCAGCCTGCTGCCCGGCGGGACGCGTGCCCTGACCTCGGTGCCGGAGACGGCGACGGCCGGGCAGGTGCGCGACCTCGCGGCGGAGTCCGGGCACATGCGCATCCTCGTCGAGCGCGCGGGGAAGGCACCGGGGGTCGTCCACGTCCGCGACGTGCTCCTCCTGCCCGCCGACCACGGGATCGAGGAGTTCACCCGCGACTGCCTCGTCCTCGACGCGGAACTGCCGGTCCACGAGGCGCTCACCCTCATGCGCGACGAGGCCGAGCAGCTCGCCGTCGTCACCCGTGACGAGCGCATCGTCGGGGCGGTGACGATGGCCGACATGCTCCGGCGGATCCTGCCCGACGGGTCGAGTATCACGCTCTGAGTCCGGGCCGGACTTCCTGGAGCGAGCCGCGCGGAGAGTTGGCGTCAGCCGGGCGGAGAGCACGGGTGCGGGCGGAGCGGACCGGCCGCCTCGGCGGGGTGAGCTGGGACACCTCCGTGTCCGATCCATGGGTTATGCTGGCACGACGACCGACCCAGGAGGTCCGGGCCCGCCTCAGGCGGGCCGGTCGTGGAGCGCGCGATCGTCCGACCCGCACCCCGGTCGGCAGGGTGCGCGCGGCGTCACCGGCCACCCTGCGGCGACTGCGACTGTGCCAGCGTCCGACCGGCTCACCGGTCCGACCTGCGATTTGAGACCACGACGACGGCCGCCGAGGCGGGCCGTCCCCACTGACGATGAGGATCATCGATGACGACACCGACCGCTGGCGACAAGGGACAGACTCCGGCAGCTGCCATCACCGAAGACGAGATCTTCGCAGGACACCACCACGGCAAGCTCGCCGTCGAACTCACCCGTCCGCTCGAGACCCAGCGCGATCTCTCGATCGCCTACACCCCGGGCGTCGCCAAGGTCTGCACTGCGATCGCCGAGGAACCGGAGCGGGCGAAGGACCTGACGTGGACCGGCCGCCTCGTCGCTGTCATCTCCGACGGCTCGGCGGTGCTCGGTCTCGGGGACATCGGCGCGACCGCCTCGCTGCCGGTGATGGAGGGCAAGTGTACGCTGTTCAAGCGCTTCGCCGGTCTCAACGCGATCCCCATCGTCATCGACACCAACGACGCCGACGAGATCGTCGACACGATTGTGCGGATCTCCCCGACCTTTGGGGCGATCAACCTCGAGGACATCTCCGCACCCCGCTGCTTCGAGATCGAGGACCGGGTCAAGGCCGCCCTCGACATTCCGGTCATGCACGATGACCAGCACGGCACCGCCATCGTCGTCCTCGCGGCGCTGATGAACGCAGCGAAGGTCGTCGGCAAGGACATCTCCGACCTCAAGGTTGTCATCTCGGGCTCCGGTGCGGCCGGCGTCGCAGTGACGAAGATCCTCCACGAGGCGGGAGTCTCCGACATCGTCGTCCTCGACTCGAAAGGCATCGTCGAATCCGGGCGTGACGACCTCACCCCGACGAAGCAGGCGATCTCCGACAACTCGAACCCGCGCGGCATCAGCGGGGGAGTGGGCACTGCGCTCGACGGAGCCGACGTGTTCATCGGACTGTCCTCGGGCACGGTCGATCCCGAGCTGCTGGCCCACATGGCCGACGACGCGATCATCTTCGCGCTGTCGAACCCCAATCCCGAGGTCGCCCCCGACGTCGCCGCGCAGTACGCGACGGTCGTCGCCACCGGACGCAGCGACTTCCCCAACCAGATCAACAACGTCCTCGCGTTCCCCGGAGTCTTCCGCGGCGCGCTCGACGCCGACGCCACGTACATCACCGAGGAGATGAAGCTCGCCGCTGCCAGTGCGATCGCAGCGCTCGTCGGCGACGACCTCTCACCCGACTACATCGTGCCCAGTGCGCTCGATGAACGCGTGGCTCCCGTGGTGGCCGCCGCAGTCGAGGCGGTTGCGCGGGGATGAGCTGCGCCGGACAGCGCTTTGCCGGTTGTGCTGTCTGAGGCGCCGACGTGAAGGCTTCACGTCACCCTCAGAGACCTCCGCGAATCCAGAGGGTCCTTCCAACCTCACGGGTGATGCGTGGTCTGTGACAATGACTGTGGATGGGCGGGGCGGGTGACCGCGCCGTCGAACGGAGAGCTCCATTACATTCATTGTCAAGCAGCAGCCGGGGTCTTCGCCTCGTAGAAGGCCCCGGCCTTGACCGTCGCGAACAACACGTTCAGCCGGCGACGAGCCAGGCACATCACCGCAGCATTATGCCGCTTCCCCTTAGCCCGTTTCCGGTCGTAATACGCCCTCGACAACGGGTCATGACACGACGCCACCCAGGCCGAGTGGAACAACGCGTTCTTCAACCGTTTGTTCCCCGCCCGCGACGGAAACTCACCCCGAATCGATGTTCCCGACCGCCGCGTCTCCGGAGCAATACCCGCATACGCAGCCAGATGCCCAGCAGTCCTGAACGCGAAGAAATCACCGGCCGCCAGGAGGATCTGAGACGCGGTCTTAACGCCGACTCCCAGCATCGACGTCAAGACCTGAAGAAGAGGGAGCGAATCAGCCAACTCCGCAGCTTCTGCCTCGATCTCTCCCCCGTTCAACCTTCAACGCCTTGATCCTGGCGGCATGCCGCGGCACCACCGACTCCGAGGCCTGACTGCCGGGCACGGTCACCGTCTGCTCAGCCAGAGCGTCAAAGATCGCATCGATCAGGGCCGACGGGTCCTTGCGGGCATGGTTGCGCGCCCACCGCTTCACTCCCGACTTCCCCGCCGCCCGCAACCCCGCCGGACCGCGGTACCGAATCAGCAGGTCCAACACGATGCTCCTGGTCAACACGGTGTCATTGAAGACACGCTCCAACGCGGGGTGGATCTGGAGCAGCAACGAGCGCAGCCGGTTGATCGCTCTGGTGATGTCGTGAGCGAGGTCTTCTTCCGTGCCGGCTAAGATCTTGAGATTTGCCAGCCCATCGGACTCCTGATCCACCGACCCCAAGGTGTGTGGCATCGTGCGTGCAGTGTCAGCGATGATGAACGCGTCCCTGGCATCCGTCTTAGCCTGCCCCGGATACAGATCGGCAGCCTTGCGCATCGCCAACCCGGACAAGTAGGCGATATCGGCACCACTATCACGGGCGACCGCGACGGGTAACGCACCGATCGTGTTGGGCTGATCAACGATGACGAGCACACGGCCATGCTCGTCCGTCAGAGTCGTGATCACGTCCCGTAGCGCGGCTTCATCCTGCGGGAGTTCGTGGTCATAGACTCGCTCGCCTCCCGGGTCGAGCCCGCACCCGTAATGGCTGGTCTTGCCGACGTCGAGACCTAACCAGACGTCGTATTCGGTGTTCATGAGAGTCCTCCTCGACCATCAGTTCCTTGGTCGCAGGTTTTTCATGACACCCGATGCTGGCACCCACGTTACGACGAGACCTCAGACAAAGCCGGGCCGAGCCCCTATCAGCAGTCAACGCGCGTCCTGGATTCCTAGCGGTAACACCCCCGGATAATTGATGACAGGGCAAATCGGCCATACCAGGACGAGCGCCCAGACCCCGTTCGGAGCCTACGAATAAATATAGGGGCACCCCCCCCGGGCGATCGCGACGTCCCATTCGAGCATGGGCCGGCCAGGCGAATCACAGGGAATCTTGTGAATGTTATGAATCTGTGACCGAAATCGGAGCGATGCATAGTAGGTTGATTGTTGAACTTGCAACGAGAGCCCGCCGTGTCTCAAGCTCGGCAACCCTTCATCCCCCGATCCGGTTCTCAGAGATCCCCCAGCAACCCGCGCAGATTTACGATCGAGGAACAGTATGGCGTCCGTCACGAACCTTTTCGCCGCGAATCCCCAGCGGAACGCGAATCGCGCGGCGCGAGTTCGAATGCTCCTCTCGGCTGTCGTCGTGCTGGCCCTGCTCTTCTCAATCAGCGGCGTTCTCACGTCACCGGCTCCCGCCCAAGCAACTGAATCAGGGCTCGGATCCGCCCCCTCGTCGCCGAGCGAATCGCCGAGGCAGAACGAGGAAACCTCGGGCTCGGAACTGCAGAACGGTGACAATACCCCACGTACTGAACCAGAGTCGACGAGATCTCCGACAGCCGAGCAGTCTGCACCCTCGTCCATGCCCAGCGTCCCCGCACAGGCGATGATCGCGTGTGCCCCGGGCAACGTCTACTCGATCACCTCCGCTGGCCAGCTTCGACACGTCACACCCGACGGCACGGCCACCAACGTCGGTACAGTACCGAGCGGAGCAATCACTCAGTTCAACGGCCTCGGCATCGGCACGGGTGGTGGACCGGTCTACGCGTATGACCGCACCAATTCGACAACTGCGACCTTCTACCAGTTCAATACCGCCACCGACACGTGGAGCAGCCTCGGCCTGACCTACAACACCGCACTGACGGCGAATGGCGGGTTCAACGGCTCACTCGTTGCCGGGGCCGTCGACCTCAAGACCGGCGCTTATTTCTTCGGCGGATTCGTGTCGGGAGCTCAGCAGTTCAAGCTTTGGCGTTACAACCCGTCCGCTCGCACCGTCACCTTCATGGGTACGGTCAACACTCCGGGAGCGGGAACCAGCGCGAACGGCGACATCGCTTTCGACAGCGCAGGAAACCTCTTCATCGTCCGCAATGAGAATCGTACCGCCACCGAGGTGGAGACGAAGATCTTCAGTGTGACCGACGTGGCGCTCGCGGCTGCCAATGGGGGTGCGATTCCGGCAGCCGCGGGTTCCTCAATGCGAACGGTTGCGAGAGTCACGGGCGTGGCGTTCGACTCCACCGGCAAGGGCTACCTCGGAGCCGGCAACGTCATCACGTCCTACGACACTCCGGGCTGGAACAATCCGTCGACCTTCACGAATCAGCTGACTGGAACATCTGACCTCGCCTCATGTTCCTCTCCCGCGACGATCACTCTGGAGAAGGACGTGAAGACACGCGTCAACCCAGGCGACCAGTTCAATCTCGAGCTCAATCAGGGAACGGTCAGTCTCGGCACGGCGACGACCACAGGAACTGCCAACGGCGTCCAGTCCGAGCGAGTCGGCCCGTTGCCCGTCGCCCGCAATGCGACGATCAGACTGAGTGAGACGGCGGCAGGGACGACGGACCTCAGCAGGTATGCGTCGAGTTACAGTTGCACTGCCGATGGAAACCCGATTGGCATTTCTGGTACTGGGACTTCTGCCGCCATCACGATTCCAGCCACAGGCAATGAGATCGTGTGTCAGTTCAGCAACTCTCCGCTGACGGCGAATGTGACGATCAACAAGAAGACACAGAATGCCCAAGGCGGCAACGAACAGAACGCCTCGGGGTGGACAGTCGGTGCCGCGACGACGGCGACCGCCGGAACCGCTACTCAGGCACCGGCCGCAACGACTCAGCAGACTGACGCGCAGGGCAACGCGAAGTGGACGCTCAACTTCGGCTCGGCGTCCTCGCGTGCCAACCTGGCAGTGCGAGAGGTCCAGCGGTCTGGCTTCGCCTTCCAAGGCGGTTCCTGCCGAATCACCCGCCTCGACGGGACGACTCAGACGATCACCCTCAACGGTGCCGACAGTCAGACGCTGTCCTCCGCCATTCAGCCGGGTGACCAAGTGGACTGCGGATACGTCAATCGGCAGTCGACCGCTTCGGTGACGGTGAACAAGGCCTGGGATATCGACAGTGAGCGGTTCGCCAACGGCAGCCAGCCCGCCGGAATCAGTGCCACACTCATGCTCGACCCGGCCGGCCAGCCCGCCGGTGACCCGGAGTTCGGCCAGACCCGCACCGGCTTCGCCGTCAACGACACTGTCAGGATCGGAGAGACGACGACGATCGATGCGCAGAAGTTCCCAGGTTGCACCTTGAAGTCGAAGACGATCTCGGGGCCAGGCATCGATGGGACAGTGCCGTTGACTGACGACTTCAGCACGAAGCTGCCAGGTGCCGCGAACACCTACACAGTGACGAACACCGTCGAGTGCCAGACGCTGACGATCACCAAAAACGTCGAGAACGATAACGGCGGAACACTGACTGCCGCGGACTGGAACCAGCGCCTCTTCGCGAAGCAGGGCACCAACCCTGCAGTGCCCTACGACTCGGGTGAGAAGAAGTACGTGACCACAGGCTCCTACGTCATCTCCGAGAACAGCCTGCCCGGCTACGAGCAGGTCTCGATCAGGTGCACCGGGGCCACCTACGACGAGTCGACGAAGACGGTGACCATCGCTGCCGGGCAGAACGCCCAGTGCATCGTCGCGAACGCGGATTCCTCGGGCACGGTCTCCTGGGAGAAGGTCAACGAGTCCGGAGCTCCTCTTGAGGGCTCGGAGTGGACGATCAGCGACGCGGCCGGCAACGAGATCCCCCTCGACGACTGCGTGGCGACCTCCGCTGAGGGATGCAGCGGCCGTGACGTCGACCCGGAGGCCGGCCAGTTCCGCGTCGAGTACCTCGACTGGGGCGACTACACCCTCGTCGAGACCAAGGCTCCGGCCGGGTACGTCCTCGACGAGACCCCGCGTCCGTTCACCATTTCCCGCGATCGGCTCGATTTCGCCTTCGAGGAGCCGATCGCCAACGAGCAGGCCAGTTCGCCTGAGCTGCCGTTCACCGGCGGCATCGGAACGACCGGTTACATCATCGGCGGGGTGGTTCTTCTCCTCGGTGGTGCGGCCGGCGCGATCTGGCAGTACCGACGTCGAGCGCACGGGAGGAGCTGACCCACTATCCGATTCCCCTTGCGGGGTGCGACTGACATGCTCCACACACGTCACGTGCAAACGACAACCGACTCACAAATTTATACGAGCACCGGAAGGAACAACCAACCATGAAAGCGACTCTGTTCACGCGGATGAGGTGGATCCCTGTCCTCGCTGCAGCGGCTGCGCTCAGCCTCGTCGGGGTCAGCCTCGACGCGCCGACCGCCGAAGCTGCGGGCAACATCAACCCCGACACCCCGTCGTCACTGACGATCAACAAGTACGACGGTGACCAGGGACCGCGCGGCGACGGCACCGAGATCGAGGACACCTCGTCCCTCGGCACCCCGCTCGCCGGCGTCGAGTTCACGATCCGGCAGGTGCTCACGGCCAACGGCGAAGAGGTCAACCTCGACACCGCGGCAGGCTGGGACGCCATCGACGGAGTCGTCGTCGCAGACGTGCTCGCCGGCGACGGATTCACCTTCGGCGATCCGATCACCGTGACCACCGACGCCAACGGACAGGTCACGCAGTCCCTGCCTCACGGCCTCTACATCGTCGAGGAGACCGATCCGGGTCCGAACAACATCGTCTCCCCGGCGCAGCCGTTCCTCGTCACCCTGCCGCTTCCGCAGACCGGCGGTCAGTGGCTCTATGACGTCAACGTCTACCCGAAGAACAAGACGAACCAGACGACCCCGACCAAGGAGGTCTCGGGTCCGACCGCTCCGGTGCTCGGCAACGACGTCACCTGGACGATCACCGCGCCGATCCCGGGCAAGGCCGGCGACGACACGTACCGGTCGTTCACCATCACCGATACCCTCGACCCGCGACTGACGTGTAAGAGCATCACGGTTGAGGGCTTCACCGCCGGAACCGACTACACGGCCACCTGCTCGGGTCAGACTGCGAACATCGAGTTCACGGCGACTGGACTAGGCAAGCTCGAAGGCGGTCACAACGTCGTCATGAACGTCGTCACCACCGTCACCTCGCTCGGTGACAACGGCCAGATCGAGAACAAGGCGATCGTCTCGACAAACGGGTCGGAGGTCACGACCAACCCGGCGAAGACCAACTGGGGGCCGCTCGAGATCCTCAAGTACGCCGACGACGACACGTCCGCCACCCTCGGCGGGGCACGGTTCGAGATCTACGAATCGCGCGACGGCGCGGAGCCCATCGGCGAACTCACCACCGGCGAAGACGGCACCGCGTCGATCAGCCTGTGGGTCGGCAGCAACGACGTCACCTCGCGGGACTACTACCTCAAAGAGGTCGCGGCACCGGCCGGCTACACGCTGCCTGCGGATCCGTGGACGACCGTGACCGTCCAGGCCAACGGCGAATCGAACCCGACGGTCGTGCAGATCTCCAACCAGCAGAAGGAGCGCGGTGAGCTTCCGTTCACCGGTGCCAACGGCCAGCTCATGCTGACCATCCTCGGCATCGCCCTGCTGCTGCTCGCGATCGGCGCCGCCGTGATGCGCTACACCCGGGCCCGCAAGGCCTGAGGACAACGTCTCCTGCCGAGGCTGCGGTGATGCCGCCGCCTCGGTGAGAGGCAGAGCCGGGGCCGAGAGATGATCACGTCTCTCGGCCCCGTCCCGCACGAACCATGAGATGCTGGAGATATGACCGCGACCCTCACTGATCCCGCACCAGCGGATCCGACACCGCCGAAGCCCCGGTGGAAGCTGTCGGTGCCCGCGGTGATCATCGCGGTGCTCTTCCTCGTCGGCACATGCGTGTGGACCTACCCGTCGATGGCCGCCTGGTTCTCCCAGCTCGACCAGTCGGAGGTGCTCAAGAACGAGACGACGACCGAGGACCCCAACGCCCCACAGAACGCGGAGCAGCTCAGACTCGCCGACGAGTACAACAAGAAGCTGCAGGCCGGAGGCGCGCGGATCAACGCCGGACAGCGTCTGCCCCAGCCCGGCCAGAGCGCCGGCAAGGACCCGAGCGGCACGCTCGGCTACAACGACATCCTCACCTCCCCGTCCAGCGACGTCATGTCGCGGATCCAGATCCCCAAGATCAACGTCGATCTGCCCATCTACCACGGCACCTCGGACGAGACCCTGCTGCGCGGCATCGGCCACCTCGAAGGCACGGCGCTGCCCGTCGGCGGTGTCGGCATGAACACCGTCGTCACCGGTCACCGCGGCCTCGCCGAAGCGGAGATGTTCACCAACCTCGACAAGATCGGCAAGGGCGACTACTTCACGTTCAACACCTTCGGTCGCGTCGTCACCTACCGGGTCATCGAGACGAAGATCGTCGACCCCGACCAGACCGAGACGCTCGACCCCGTCGCCGGCAAGGACCTTGCGACCCTGGTCACCTGCACCCCGCTGGGCATCAACACCCAGCGCATCCTCGTCATCGGCGAACGCGTCATCCCCACTCCGCCGGACGCCCTCAAGGACGCGACCGAACCGCCGGACATCCCGGGCTTCCCCTGGTGGATCGTCATCATGGCAGGCGGTGCCGTGGCCGGTGCCGGCTACGTGTGGTTCGCCGGCCGTCCCGTCAAGCCCAAGCCCCGCCCCGCCCGGAAGCCCGCGCACTGACCGGCCGGGCATCCGCCTCGGCGAGAACCACCTCGGCGAACCGCCTCGGCGAATCGGTGAGACCCTTCCCGAGGCTGAGGGCCTCCTGCACGCCCGCCGAGGTGGGGGTGTGGGAGGATTGAGAGCGTGCCGAACGTTCTCACCCCCCTCACCCCCGAAGGGCTTCCCGCGCTGGCGGAGAAGCCCGGAGTCTCCTACATCATGCCCGTGCTCAACGAAGCCGAGCACATCAGGCAGGCGATCACGACCGTCCTCTCCCAGGACTACGACGGCGAGAAGGAGGTCGTCCTCGCCCTCGGCCCCTCGACCGACGACACGGACGCGATCATCGCCCGCATGGCGCAGGCCGATCCGCGCGTCCAGACCGTCGACAATCCCGAGGGCGCCACCCCGATCGGACTCAACCGCGCGATCCGGCACACCCGCCACCCGATCGTCATCCGCGTCGACGCCCACTCGGGCCTCGAACCCGACTACACCCGCCAGGCCATCGAGACTCTGCGGGAGACGCAGTCGGCCAACTGCGGCGGTCTCATGCGCGCCCGCGGGAAGTCGGCCTTCCAGAAGGCCGTCGCCCGCGCATACATGTCCCCGATCGGACTCGGCGGACCCGCCTACCACTCCGGCGACGAGGCGGGGGAGTCGGAGTCGGCGTACCTCGGCGTCTACCGCCGGGAGGTGTTCGACCACCTCGGCGGGTTCGATGAGGACATCCGACGCGGACAGGACTGGGAGCTCAACCTGCGCATCCGCTCGGCCGGGGGACGGATCTGGTTCAACCCGGACATGGAGGTCACGTACTGGCCGCGGGGAACGTGGTCGAAGATCGCCCGACAGTTCTGGGCGACGGGCATCTGGCGTGCCGAGCTCATCCGGCGGTACGGGTCGAAGAACTCCCTGCGGTACTTCGCGCCGCCGCTGCTCGTCCTCGGCATGGCCGCGAGCGTCATCGAGGCCCTCCTCCAACTGACCGGGCGCACGAAGCGGTGGCCGAAGCCCGTCCGACGCTTCACCTCGCTCGTCCACGTCCCCAGTCTCACGTATATCGCCGGCATCGTCGCCGCCGCGGGAACCGCGAAGGACTGCGGACGCCGCGAACGGTTCTGGTTCGGCCTCATCCTCCCGACGATGCACCTGTGCTGGGGAGCGGGCTTCCTCCGCGGCCTCGTCACCGGCGCCGGATCGACGAAGGACGGCAGCCGATGAGTGAGGACCGCATCCCGATGCCCGAACAGCCGGAGCCGAAGAAGTTCAACGCGCCCCTGTGGGCCGGAGCCGTGGTCGTCGTCGGCCTCATCATCGTCCTCCTCGTCAACGTCTTCGGCGACAAGGACACGCTCACCGTCGACGACCTCAACCCACCGGCCGTGGCCGCCCTCGACGGCGGCTCGGAGGTCTACCCGCCGAACTCGGAGCTCGCCTTCACCGAGAACGTCAAGTTCGGCTACCTTCCGGCCCCGACGCTGACCACCCTCGACGACGGCACCGTCGTCGCCGCCGACCCCGAGACCGCCGCCGAGACGCTGGGACTGCCCGACGGCCTCGGCGGGCTCACCGTCGATGAGTTCGAGGACAGGACGATCGCACCCCCGCGCGAAGGCACCGAACCGGGCACGCCGATGACGTGGCAGCAGGTGCTCGACGCCGTCGCCGGCAGCACCGTGGTCGTGCCGCTCATCCCCGACACGGCCACCGCGGAACCGGCCCTGGCCGCGATCGCGAAGGCGGACATGGCGGCCTCGACGATCGTGCGCACCGCCGACGCCGAGGTGGCCCGCGCCGCCGCCGATGCCGGGATCGCTGCGATGTTCGTCGGGGATCCGACCGCCACGGCGGAGAAGGAGCTCGCCGATCAGGGGTACACGATGGTCGCCGTCGACGCCGCCGATGCCGGTGACTGGACGGACTCGGGTCTGGGGGTCTGGGCGACCGGAGTCGCAGACAAGAAGCAGCTCGACGACCTCGCCTCACAGGGCGTCATCGGCGCGCTGGCGACGAATCCGTACGCGGTCCTGCCCTCGACCGTGAAGACGAACTGAGTGTGACACGATGACCGGGGACCCGCCTCGGCGGATCCGCACCGCTCGCCCAACGAACAGGAGACGACCATGACGCAGCCCATCGGCAATCCCTCCCACATCGGCAACCTCGATGCCGGGCAGCTCGGCCCGCAGCCGACGTTCCTGCCCGACGACCACCCCGACGTCGAGGCGAAGCGCCGCCTCGATGCCGGTGAGGAGGCCCTCGACATCGTCGCCGACCTCCCCGCCTCGTCGCTCGCGTGGGCGGTGCTCGCCGATGAGGCCCACGCCGAAGGTCGACTCGTCGACTCCTATGCCTATGCCCGTGTCGGCTACCACCGCGGACTCGACGCCCTGCGCGCCGCGGGTTGGCGCGGCGCCGGTCCGATCCCGTGGTCGCACGAGGTCAACCGCGGGTTCCTCCGTGCGCTCTATGCCCTCGGCCGCGCCTCGGCGGGGATCGGGGAGAGCGAAGAAACCGCGCGCATCGAGGAGTTCCTCCGCTCCTCCGACCCGGCAGCGATCGACGCCATCGTCGCGGGGTGAGCACTTCCTTCGACGATCTCATCGCCCTCGGTGCCGACGCCGACGTCTCCGGGTGGGACTTCGCGTGGCTCGAGGGCCGCGCCACCGAGGAGCGGCCCCCATGGGGCTACGCCCGGCAGCTGGCCGAGAGATTGGCTGCCGCCTCGGCGTCGCTCGACATCCAGACCGGTGGGGGAGAGGTCCTCGCCGAGGCGACCCGGTTCCCACCGACGGCCGTGGCCACCGAATCGTGGCCGCCGAACATCGCACGGGCCACCAGCCTCCTCCATCCTCGTGGCGTGGTCGTCGTCGCCGATCCCGACGAACCCCCGCTGCCCTTCGCCGATGCCGCCTTCGACCTCGTGACGAGTCGACATCCGGCGACGATCTGGTGGGAGGAGATCGCTCGCGTGCTCCGACCGGGTGGGACGTACTTCGCCCAGCACGTCGGTCAGGCGAGTGTCTTCGAACTCATCGAGTTCTTCCTCGGCCCCCAGCCTCAGGCCAGGCGGGCGCGGCACCCCGACGACGAGGCCGCTGCCGCCGAGGCGGCGGGCCTCAAGGTTGTCGACCTCCGGACCGCGGACCTGCGCATCGAGATCCACGACGTCGCCGCTGTCGTCTACCTCCTGCGCAAGGTCGTCTGGTGGGTGCCCGGCTTCACCGTCGAGGGATACCGGGACCGCCTGCGCGAACTCCATGAACGCATCGCCTCCGACGGTCCGTTCGTCGCCCACTCGACCCGCCATCTCATCGACGCGCGGCGGGTCTGAGGCGTCTCCCCGAGGAGGATCCAGTTCGAAATCGGGCTGGGATTCGAACCGGATCCTCCTCGGGGACGCGCTTTGACGCCCTGCCGGGTTGTCTTCCCGCCACTTCGGCGACGCCCAGTGGCTCGATCGGTTCCCTTCGTGCAGTTAAGGCAATAGAATGAAATGCACGGTACGCACGATTGGAGTGGGTGATGGGTGCTGTTTCCGGGTCGAGTGCGGACGCCGATGGCGGACAGCCGGTCCACGACGCTGTCGAATCTCTGCGCGCTTCGCTCGGAGGACTGTCTCCCCACGCTGCGATCACCCGTTTGGACGAACTCGAAGACAATCTGCGTCTCCTGCGATTCGAGGTGCTCGAGGGCGAACTGCAGAGCAGCATCGCGAGTGCGCAACCGAGCCCAGCCATTGCGGCCGGCCTGGCGGCATCCCAGCGACGGCTGGCCGCGCTCGAGGGCAGTGACGAGACGCGTCTGCTCAGTGCGGGTGAGATGGCTGAGTATGTCGGCCGCGGACGCAACTGGGCAGCTCAGCGTTCCAAATCCGGCAGCCTCATCCGCGTCGAGCATGCAGGCAGGACGCTCTACCCCGCCTTCCAGATCGATCCCGAAACCCGAACCGTCCGTGATTGGGCCGCTCCGATGGCTGCCATGCTCGACGAGCTCGGGTTAGACGGTCGAGACTTCGCGATCTGGGCGGCCGCGCCCTCTCCGAGGTTCGCAGGCGACCTGCCGGTGCGGAGCGCGGGAGACCCCGAGTTCCTCTCTATGGCAGCGGCCGCCCTCGCGGACGTCTGATGGCGCGGCCGGTGGCGACGCCGCCAGACCCCTTTAGGCCCGCCGAGGACCTGGTTCCTGCAGGGGCCGTTCTCCTGCGTGTGTACTCGCCGGGGCCTACGAACCGTGCGCCGAACGACTTCAATCCGGGAACGTCCTTGGCAGTCCGGGCGACGCAGAGGGACGATGTCTTCCCGGTTTCGCGGTTCTCGTTCTTCCTCGACGATGCAGAGCCCGCGAGGCCGGTCCCGACGCTTTACGCGTCGCCCTCAGAGAACGTCGCGCTCTGGGAGACGCTGCTTCGCGACCGCGCCCCTGACGACACCGATGCCCTCCCACGCGTACTGTTCCGCGGTCGGGTGTTGGCACAGGTCCGGGCGAGCCGGGACCTCAGGGTCGCCTCTCTGGCAGGCGCTGACATGCACACGCTGAACATGCCGCGGGACGAACTGACATCTCCCGGGTCGAACCGATATGCGGAGACGATTCACTGGGCGCGCACCGCTTGGCGAGCGGGCTTCGACGGAATCCGCTATGTGTCTCGGCGAGATCCCTCAGGGCTGGCCTTCGTCTTCTTCGACTCGGGGCAGTCGGCCCCATCGTTCGAGCGAGCCCGGCCAGGGGACATGCTGCAGTCGTTCGACGACCTCAGTGACGATGGCGGCTTCGACTGGCTTGCGGCCCGACTCGCCCGTTGGGGCATCGTCGCTGAACTCTGACCTGCCGACGGAGCGAGGAGTGGGGGAGCCAGAGGCTGCGGTGGGTCGACGCGGCGAGTGTGAGGACTCGCCACCGAGGAGGACCGGGTGCGAAAACCAGCCCGGTTTCGAACCGGATCCTCCTCGCGGAGGCAACCGACGGTTGGGCGAGGGCAGACTTGGGCGCTCCTGGCGGCGGAGGTCGAGCCTCGGGCCCGCGCTGTAGCATGGGTGGGAGACTCACGGGGTGCGATGGGCCCCGGAATGACGAGGCAGAGTGGGAGCAGGGCGTGGCGAGCGAAGCCGTCGAGAGATCGGCCGTCTATGACGTCGACGCCAGCGACCCGCAGCAGAGCCTCGTCGACCGCTCCGGCATGGACCCCGCCGACGTCGAGCAGATCACGGAGCTCATGACCGCCTTCGGCGAGCTCCGCGACACCGAGCAGGAGATCTCCGAGGCCTCCCGCCGCTATATGCGCCTCGGCGCCACGGACATGAAGGCGCTTCATTACCTCATCGTCTGCCGTCATCGCGACATCCTCGGCACACCCGGCGGGATCGCCGCCCACCTGACCATCTCACCGGCGGCGACGACGAAGCTCCTCGACCGGCTCGAACGCGGCGGCCACATCACCCGCGCCCCGCACCCGCACGACCGCCGCGCGCAGACCGTGTCGATCACGCAGGGAACCTACGCCTCGGCGATGGAGACCGTCGGTCGGCAGCAGGCGAGGCGCTTCCACGCCGCAGCCCGACTCACTCGGGACGAACGTGAGGTCGTCATCCGCTTCCTCCGCGACACCCGCGAGGAGATCGCACTGAGCGGGCAGGGCTGGGCAGAGGCCGACGCCGAGTCAGACTCCGCCTCCGACCAACCGGGCACCTGACGCAACCCCAGCGGACTGGGTCGACGCTTGAGTCCGAAGTGCTTCGAGTGCACACAGCTGCACTCGAAGCCCAGCACAGGTCCCTGCCCTGGCGGTCGTCACGCCGCCACCCTTGCGTTCAACACTCAGCCACGGCATTCAGCGTCGGGCAAGCAGCCTCGTCGCCGACGACTCGCGCTCGTCCTTCGTCGCTGAACGCGCATCGGGGCGGCGCGGGCGCGCATCGGGGCGGCGCGGACGTGCAAGCCGCGAGGGCCACCACAGTCGGTCGCCGATCCAGATCGCCAGCGCCGGCACCAGCAGGGTGCGGACGACGAGGGCGTCGAGGAGGACGCCGAGGGCGACGATGATCGCGAGCTGGAGGAGGAACTGGATCGGAATGACAACGAGGGCGGCGAAGGTCGCGGCGAGCACGATGCCCGCGCTCGTGATCACCCCTCCGGTCGCCGACAGACCCCGCAACGTCCCCTCCTTCGTGCCGTGGCCGAAGGTCTCCTCGCGGACCCGGGTCATGAGGAAGATGTTGTAGTCGATGCCGAGGGCGACGAGGAAGACGAACGCATAGAGCGGCACGGACGGATCCGACTGGGGCTGTCCGATGAGCTGGAAGATGAGCGCGCTCAGCCCCAGCGCCGTGCCGAAGCTGAGCACCGTCGTCGCAAGCAGGACGAGCGGCGCGACGAGGGAGCGCAGAAGCAGGGCGAGCATGATCGTGATGACGACGAGCACGATCGGGATGATCACCGACCGGTCGGCTGAGGAGGTCTCGTTCGTATCGAGGTCGACGGCCGTGCTCCCACCCACTGCCGCATCGTAGGGGCCCAGCTCAGCCCGGAGGTCGCGGACGGTCTGTTCGGCCTCGAGGGAGTCCGCAGGATCTGAGAGGGTGACGGAGAACATCACCTCACCGTCGATGACGGTCGGCTCGGCGGCCGGGGCCTGCGCACCGCCGGGACCGCCTCCGGCCGGGCCTGCGCTCTCGACCTCGCTGGAGGCGTCGACGGGAACGGTTCCGGACGGCGAATCCTGGGCGATGAGCGCGACCCCGTCGATTCCGGAGGTCCGGGCGATCGCCTCGGCGACCTTGCCCCGTTCCGAATCATCAGCGAGGACGTAGGCGGGGGTGCCCGATCCGCCGGGGAAGTGACGGTCGATGACGACCTGCCCGTCACGGGCCTCGGACTCGCCGAGGACGAACTCGCTCTGCGGGACCCCCTCGGCGTCGAGGACGAGGAGACCGCCGCACCCGAGGACGAGGACGACCGTGACCCCGGCGGCCATCCGCTTGGGACCTGCGGCGACGACACGGCCGATGCGGGACCAGGGCCCAGTCGCCTCGGGGCCGGTGAGGACAGGATGGGCGGTGCCGAACCGCGGGGCCCGGGGCCAGAACGCGACACGGCCGGTGACGGCGAGGAGGGCCGGGAGGAACGTCAGCGACGTGAGCATCGCGCAGACGATGCCGATTGCGGCGACCGGGCCGAGAGCGGAGTTCGACCCGAGATCGGACAGAAGCAGGCAGAGGAGACCCGCGATGACAGTGCCGCCGGAGGCGGCGATCGGCTCGAGCACACCCCGTACTGCCCGCCACGCGGCCGTGCGCGGCGACTGGGTGTCGCGCAGCTCCTCCCGGTACCGGGCGATGAAGAGGAGGGAGTAGTCCGTGGCCGCGCCGATGACGAGGATGAAGAGGATCCCCTGCACCTGGCCGTTGAGCGTGACGACGTCGGCTCGGGCGAGGGCGACGTTGAGGAGGACGGCGGCGCAGAGCGCGGTCATCGACGCGAGGAGGACGAGGATCGGCAGCAGGGGGGAGCGGTAGACGATGACGAGGATGACGAAGACGACGGCGAGGGCGACGAGGAGGAGGATGCCGTCGATGCCGCTGAACGCCTCCTGCAGGTCGGCGGTGAAACCGGCGGGTCCGCTCACCCACACGCCGAGGTCGTCCGGCAGGACCGTCTGCGCCTCGGCTTCCAGCGCGGTGACGGCGTCGCCGACCTCGGCGTCGGAGGGAACGGCGACGACGATCTCCGCTGCCTGCCCGTCCTCGGAGGGGATGACCGGGGACGCCGACGCCCCGGGGACCGTTGCCTCGGCGGCATCGGCAAACTCCTCGAGACCTGTGCGGTCCGCCTCGGTGAGGCCGTCACGGCGTTCGGCGACGATGATCGCGGGCACGGCATCGGAGCCGGTGAACTCCGTGATCGCGTTCTGCACGCGGGTCGACTCCGCGCTGTCGGGGAGGAAGCTCGACCGTTCGTCGGAGGAGACCTCGCTGATGTCGCCAAAACTCGCACCGCCGAGGCCGAAGACCGCGAGCCAGGCGAGGATGAGCACGGTGGGGATGAGGATGCGGAGGGCACCGGGTGACCGAGAGGAGTCCTTCATGCGGTTAGTATTTCACCAAGTTAACTAAACTGCCAGACGACGAAGCGCCCGAGCGCCGAACCGCTCCCCGTGGGATGGCGGTTCGGCGCTCGGGCGCTTGAGCCGGTCGGAGGCACACCTGACGGTGGGCTCGGTGGTCAGCCGACCGTCAGTCGGCGATTCCTCGACCGCTCACCGACTGCTCACCCGACCGTGGGCCGGGTGAGCGCGGTCAGGTCAGCCCTGGCGGTAGCCGTCCTCGATGGCCTGACCGACCTCGGCGTCGATGTTCTTCCAGTAGGCGAACACGTTCGAGAGGACAGGTTCCTCAACATCGGCCTTCAGCATATCGACGACCGTGTTGACGAGCTCCTGGCGCTCCTCTTCGGAGTAGACCTCGCGCACAAGCGTGTGCGCCTGACCGAAGTCGTCGTCATCCCTGTGCAGGGTGTAGGCCATGCGGACGAGCTCGCCGTCGGCCTCCCACCCGTTGTCGACGACGCCCTGCGTGTCCTGGTAGGCGCGACCGTACGAGTTCGGCGCGTACACGGGTGCAGCACCGGTGTGGTGGTACTGCATGTGTCCTTCCTTGTCGTAGTTGTTCGTCTTGACGACGGGGGCGTTGACCGGCAGCTGGTTGAAGTTCGTGCCGATGCGGTTGCGGTGCGCGTCAGGGTAGGAGAACACGCGGCCGAGCAGCATCTTGTCCGGCGAAACTCCCGTGCCGGGCACCGTGTTCGACGGGCTGAACGCGGCCTGCTCGATCTGCGCGTAGTGGTTGATCGGGTTCTGGTTGAGCGTGAACCGACCGACCTCGATGCGCGGGTAGTCGTTCTTCGACCAGATCTTGGTGAGGTCGAAGGGGTTGAACCGGTAGGTCTTCGCGTCCTCGTACGGCATGATCTGCACGTGCAGCGTCCACGACGGGAAGTTGCCGTTCTTGATCGCATCGAAGAGGTCGCGGCGGTGGACGTCGGCATCCTCTCCGGCGAGCTTGGCGGCTTCCTCGTTCGACATGTTCTCCACACCCTGATCGGTGAGGAAGTGGTACTTGACCCAGAACCTCTCGCCGTCCTCGTTGACCCACATGTACGTGTGCGAGGAGTAGCCGTTCATGTTCCGCCAGGTCTTCGGCAGGCCGCGCGGACCCATGAGGTAGGCGACCTGATGCGCTGACTCGGGCGAGAGCGACCAGAAGTCCCACTGCATGTTCGGGCTGCGCAGCGCGGAGTCGGGCAGGCGCTTCTGCGAGTGGATGAAGTCCGGGAACTTCATCGGGTCACGGACGAAGAAGACAGGGGTGTTGTTGCCGACCATGTCGAAGTTGCCGTCTTCGGTGTAGAACTTCAGGGCGAAGCCGCGGACATCGCGCCACGAGTCCGGGGAACCGAGCTCGCCGGCAACGGTGGAGAAGCGCGCGAGCATCGGTGTCGTCGTCCCGGGCTGGAGGAACTTCGCCTTCGTGTACTTCGAGACGTCACCGGTGACGACGAATTCGCCGAATGCGCCGGAGCCCTTCGCGTGCGGGCTGCGCTCGGGCACGCGCTCACGGTCGAAGCGGGCGATCTTCTCGACGAGGGCGACATCGTGAAGGAGCAGAGGGCCGTCAGGACCCACGCTCAGCGAGTGTGCGTCCGACTCCCGCTTCGTTCCCACCTCGGTCGTCGAGGGCTTCTTCGGATCGAACCACTGGTCGACCTGTTCTTCGGGCGTAGGCATATTCGTTCTCCATTCGCTTCGATGCTGAAGAGGAGTGACACGCGTATGACTGCAGGTCACACGGCAACCTCTGTTCCCACTTTAGGCATGTCGGGCCGTGACAGTAAAGGCCGGTGAACCTGCCGTTCTCACCAGGCAAGATGACTGCCGTGATGCGGCAGGGGTGGGGGCATCTGCGGAGATTTGAGCAGAACGTGCATTGCCGGAAAGAAGCCTGTGGATCCGCCGGTGGGGCGGTGAGGCAATCCTGCCGCCGAGGTGGATCAGACCGGCCCGCCGAGGCGGATCAGACCAGCCCGCCGAGCAGGAGTCCGAGGCCGGCGGCACCGGTGGCGAGCACGAGGGTGCCGAGCCCGCTCGTCGCGCTCGCCCACCATGCGCGCTGTTCGAGGAGGCGGACGGTCTCGTAGCTCGCCGTCGAGAACGTCGTGTACCCGCCGAGGAAGCCCGTGCCGATGATGTGGAACCATTCATTGGGCAGGAGGCTCCCTGCCGCCAGCCCGGTGAGGAATCCGAACACCAGAGAACCCGAGACGTTGATCGCGATCGTCCCCCACGGTGTCGCCCCACGGGTGCGTGACCTGACGAGTCCGTCGAGGACCATCCGCGCCGCCGCGCCGATCCCGCCGGCCACGGCGATGCCTGCGAAGAGCAGCGGCGTCATCGGCGACCCCCGTTCCGACGAGGCGCCCGGGCGGCGGGGTCGCTCGCGCCCGTCGGGTCGGGCGCGAACGTCCCGGCGGGGGAGTCCGTCGCCTCCGCAAGGGTCGCCTTCGCGCGGGTCGCCGCCGTGCGGGTCGCAGGGGTCTGAGTCGTAGCGTGCGGGCGCTGGGCTCGCGTGATCGTGCCGAGGGCGATCCCCGCCCATGTCGCGAGCCCGCCGATGATGAGGGTCGCGAGCCCATAGCCGATGCCGATCCCGGTGGAGGCCGTGACCGCGGGGACCCCACCCGCCGACTCCGTTCCCGGCACCCCGCCGAGGAGGAGCGCCGCATCCGTGGCCAGCGCGCTGTACGTCGTGAACCCGCCCATGAACCCGGTGCCGACGAGGAGGCGCACTCGGCGTCGGGCGCCCTCATCCGGCCCGCGCCGGGCGAGGGCGGAGAGGAGGAGTCCGAGGAGGAACGCGCCGAGGAAGTTGATGCCGAAGATCGCCACCGGGATCCCCGCGAGGGAGGGAACGGTGAGACTGATCGCCTCCCTGGCTGCCGTCCCGAGCGTGCCGCCCGCAGCGACGAGGATGAGGGAGGACGCTCGCAGGTGGGTGGGGGCGGTGCTCATGGTCTCTCCTACCTTTCGGGCATGCTGGCGCCGGTCGAGGTAGGGACTGTTGTCGGAGCGGACTGCTCCGCGGTTGGGTACGGCGAGCCCCACCGCCGTGACGGATGCGCGTCTCTGTCATTGTGGCACATGCGTCGAGGCGGTGGGGCTCGCGGTGATCATCGCGGGGCGGGGTGTCGGCCGCCGATGTGGTCAGCCCTCGCGGATCGTCATCGAGGTGAGCTTGTCTCCCTTGGTGGTGAACCTGAACGAGGACCGCCCATTGGCGTAGTTCGACTTCCAATCGCCGACCACGGTGACGGAGTCGTCGTCAGCGCTGACTTCCTCAGGGGTGAGGACGCCCTGTGAGCCGATGAACTCCTTGTCACTCCAACCTTTGATCTCGTCACGGCCGGTGAAGGTGCGACCCCAGTCATCGACGAACGCGTCATCGGTGAATGAGTCGAGGAAGCCTGCGTCGTCATGGGCGTTGACGGTGGCGATGAAGTCGGCGACGGGCTGGGGGATGGACTGGTCGGTCATGATTCCTCCTGAGTCGGCTGGTCTCAGCCAAGAGGCTGGAGTCCCAGCGGTGAAGGGGTGGGCGTCGGCTCAGCGGGTGCTGAAGCCGCCGTTGGGGAAGATCGTCTGGCCGGTGATCCACCAGCCGTCGGTGGTGAGGAAGCGGACAATCGGGGCGATGTCCTCGATCTTCGTCAGCTGGTTGCCCATTGCCTGCGACTTGAGGAACTCGACGCGCTCATCGGTCTCCTGACCGTAGAGGAACGGAGTGTCCATCGGACCGGGGGCCAGGGTGACGACGGAGATGCCGCGATCAGCGTACTCCTTCGCAGCGGCCCTCGTGAAGTGCTCGACCGGGGCCTTGCCGCCGGCGTACGTCGAGTACCCGTCGGTGAACGCCGCGAGCAGCGAGGTGGCCATCGTGACGATCTTCCCGTTGTCGGCGAGGTTCTTGCCCGCCTCCTTGATGAAGAAGTACGCGGCCTTGGCGTTGACGGCGAACATCTCGTCGAACTCCTCCTCCGTCGTCTCGACGATGGGCTTGCGGAGCACCTTGCCGACGGTGTTGAACGCGATGTCGATCGGGCCCAGCGCCGAGGCGGCATCGGCGAAGAGCTTCTCGACGTTCGCCGGCTGGGTGAGATCCCCGGTGAGGAGAACGCCCTTGACACCTGCGGCTTCGACCGCCGCCAGGGTTTCCTCGGCATCCGGACGGGAGGATTCGGAGTTGTAGTGGATCGCGACGTTGGCCCCCGCCTCGGCGACCTGCCGGGCGACGAGGCCGCCGAGGTTCTTGCCGCCGCCGGCGATGAGGACGTTCTTGCCTTCGAGGGTGTGGGTGGTCATGTCTGCTCCTGATCGGTCGTGACGATAGGGACTCTGCGGCCAATGCCTCGCGGAGGCTTCCCGCAGAGACGAGATATAGCGTCGGTACATCTCGTTATATCGACAGTACACGATAATATAGCGATATGACAGAGGGATCTTCGCTCGATACACAGGCGGTCGATACACGCACCCGCCTCCTCAACGCCGCGGCCGACCTCATCGCCGCCGCGCCGGGAGAGGACTTCTCGCTGCGTGCCGTGTGCGACGCGGTCGGGGTGAAGATGCCGACGCTCTATCACTTCTTCGGCAGCAAGCAGGGACTCATCGACGCCGTCATCGAACGCGGATTCGACATGTACCTCGCTGAGAAGTCCGCGGCAGAGCCGAGCCACGACCCCATCCAGGCGCTGCGCCAGGGCTGGGACGCCCACGTCGCGTTCGGGCTCGAGAATCCCGGCTTCTACACGCTCATGTACGGCAAGGTCCGGCCCGGCCATTCGCCCGACGCGCAGTCGAGGCCCGGCGAGATGCTTCGGGCAGTGACGAAGCGCGCCGAGGAGGAGGGGCGACTCGTCGTCGGCTACAAGGAGGCGGCCGCCCACATCATCGCGACGAACATCGGGGTGACGCTGCGCCAGATCATCCTCGGCGAAGCCGATCCCGACCTCTCAGCGCACGTGCGCGAAGGCGTGCTCGCAGCGATCACCGGGACCGGGCCCGCCGGGGCGGGCGGCGAGGCGGATGTCCGCCTCGGGCACGCGGTCATCGAACGCGCCGCCGCGAACCCGGAGATCCTCGGCGAGACGGAGACTCAGCTGCTCATTCAATGGATCGGTCGCCTCGGCGAGACGACAGGGTAGTCTGTTCCCACAGTGTCCCAGCTGCCGATCCGGACGCAGGGGCTCGCACCGAGACGCAGCGACGCGCCTCGCCTACCCATCAGCGAGGACCCGATGGCAGAGACCGACCTCACCGAGACCATCCCGTCCGCCCACCATCCCCGCTCTGTGCTCGTGCTCGGGGCCACCGGCTACATCGGCGGTCGCCTCGTGCCCCGCCTCCTCCAAGCCGGTCACTCGGTGAGCGTGGGCGTGCGCTCGCCGGACAAACTCAGCGCGGTGCCCTGGGCCGACGAGGTCACCGTCCACACCGTCGACCTCGACGACGGCACCGGCCTGAAGGCGGCGATGGAGGGCATCGACGACGTCTGCTACCTCGTCCACTCGATGAACTCCGGCAGCGACTTCGAACGACGCGAAGCGCAGGCGGCGACGAGACTCGTCGAGGCCACCGCTGCGGCCGGGGTCGGCCAGATCATCTACCTCGGCGGCCTCCACCCCGAGTCGGCGAAGCTGTCGATGCACATGCGCTCCCGGGCGAAGGTCGGGGAGGTCTTCCTCGCCTCGAGCACCCCGGCGATCGTCTTCCAGGCCGGGATCATCATCGGCTCCGGGTCGGCGTCGTTCGAGATGATCAGGCACCTCGCCGACGCCCTGCGCTGGATGCCCGCCCCCAACTGGGTGGCCAACCGGGTCGAACCGCTGTCCGTCCGCGACGTCCTCTACTACCTCGTCGCCGCCTGCGACCTCCCGAAGCCGGTCAACCGCGCCTTCGACATCGGCTCCGGAGACGTCCTCACCTACGCCGAGGTGATGAAGGACTTCGCGCGCATCCGCGGTCTGCCCCCGCGCCACGTCATCGCCCTCCCGCTGCCGGCCCCGACCCTCTCGGGCATCTGGGTCGGGCTGGTCACCCCGCTGCCGTTCAAGCTCACGCTCCCACTCGTCCAGTCGCTGCAGGAGGACGCGGTGACCCGCAACGACGACATCGACGCCGTCATCCCACCACCGGCGTCGGGACTGCTCAGCTTCGACCAAGCGGTCCGGCTCGCCCTGCGCCGGGAGAAGGAAGGGGCGGTGGCGACGAACTGGGATGCCGATTCGGGGGAGCTCGAGCAGGCGGCGAAGCCGTTGCCCAACGACCCGCAGTGGGCAGGCAAGAAGGCGTTCGTCGACGACCGCCGGCGGCTGCTGCGCGACCTCGCCGTCGCCGACATCTGGCCGGTCATCGTCAGCATCGGCGGCCGCAACGGCTGGTACTCGTGGCCGCTGGCGTGGAAGATCCGCGGCCTCTGGGACAAGATCGTCGGCGGGGCCGGTCTCAACCGCGGACGCCGACTGCCCGATGCCCTGCGGGTCGGCGATCCCGTCGACTGGTGGCGGGTCGAGGAGATCGTCCCCGACCACAAGCTCCTCCTGCGCGCGGAGATGAAGGTCTCCGGAGACGCATGGCTCGAGTTCACCGTCGACCAGGTCGGCCCCGACTGCGAATACCGGCAGCGGGCGATCTTCTTCCCCCGCGGCATCCGCGGCCGCCTCTACTGGGCGTTCGTCTCACCCTTCCACCGGTTCATCTTCCCGGCCATGGCCCACAACATCGAACGGGCTGCTCGGCGCAACGAGAGGCGTCGGCGATGAGTGAACGCTCCTCCCTCGAGACCTATTCGCGCACCGCCGAGCGGGCCGCGAAGTCCGTCATCGACGGATACTCGACGTCGTTCGGCACGGCGACGGCGCTGCTGGGTCCCTCCCACCGGTCCCACGTCCGCAACGTCTACGCCCTCGTCCGCGTCGCCGATGAGATCGTCGACGGGTTGCCGAGCAGTGCCGGGGTGGGGCCCGACGAGGTGGGGGAGATGTTCGAGGACTTCGTCGCCGAGACTTATCGGGCGCTCTCGCGCGGGGTGAGCACCAATCTCATCATCCACGCGTTCGCCCGGACGGCGCGGCACACGGGGATCGGCAGCGACCTCATCGAACCGTTCTTCGCCGCCATGCGCTCCGATCTCGACGCCGAATCGCCTGCGGGACACCCGGCGGCACCCGAGGTGCGGTGCCTGAGCGCCGGGGAGCATGCGGACTACGTCTACGGATCCGCCGAGGTCGTCGGCCTCATGTGCCTGCGCATCTTCCTCCACGACAACCCCCGCGACGACACCCAGCTGCCCACCCTCGAGTGCGGGGCCCGCCGTCTCGGCGCGGCCTTCCAGAACATCAACTTCCTCCGCGACCTCGCCGACGACCGTGACCGCCTCGGTCGCAGCTACCTCACCGAGGACGCGCGCCTGAGCACGAGTGCGCGGGACGCCTGGATCCTCACCATCCGTGACCAGCTCGCCGACGCCGAGGCTGCGATCCCGCTCCTGCCCTACGACGCGAGGCTCGCCGTCGGCGCCGCCACCGCGCTCTTCGCCGCGCTCATCGACACCATCGCCGCTGCCCCCGTCGAGCGGCTCTACCGGGAGCGGATCCGCATCCCCGGCCACGTCAAGGCGCGTCTCCTCGCCCGCTCGACCCTGGGCACCCTGCGCGGCCGGAGTTCGTGATGGCGCAGGTGAGCGTCATCGGGGCGGGTGCCGCAGGACTCGCCACCGCCGCCCTGCTCGCCCGGGACGGCCACAGCGTCGACGTCTTCGAGAAGAACACCGAGGTGGGCGGGCGCATCGGTCGGATCGTCCGTGACGGGTTCCGCTTCGATACGGGCCCGTCCTGGTATCTCATGCCCGAGGTCTACGACCACTTCTTCGCGCTCATGGGCACGAGCGCGGCGGTTGAGCTCGACCTCGTGCCCCTCGATCCCGCCTACACGGTGTTCACCGACCCGGAGGCGTCGACCGCGCCGAGCGTCACCGCCGAGGCGGCACCGGTGAGTGTTCCGCGGGGACGCGACCGGGTTGTCGCGGCCTTCGAGGGCCGCGAGTCCGGTGCCGGCAGGCGCCTGCAGGCCCATCTGCGCTCGGCCGCCCATGCGAAGGCGATGGCCGAGAGGCTCTTCCTCTACAACCCGTTCACCTCTCCGCTCTCCGTCCTCGACCGTGCGCTCCTGCCCTCGCTTCCGTCCCTGACCCGCCTGCTCACGGAGAGCCTGAGCAGACGAGCCGAGCGGACTGTGGCCGATCCGCGTCTGCGGCAGATCCTCCAATACCCTGCCGTCTTCCTCGGCACCGACCCGCGCCGGGCACCGGCGATCTACCACCTCATGAGCGCCCTCGACCTCGACGAGGGGGTGGACTACCCGATGGGCGGTTTCCGCACGGTCGTCAATGCTCTCACCCGTCTCGCCGAACGCGCCGGGGCCCGCATCCACACCTCGGCGGAGGTCGTGGCGATCGAGACCGAGGCCACCGGTCGCAGGCGACCGCGGGTGACAGGGGTGAGCTGGACAGATGCCCGATCAGGTGCCCGGCGCACGGGGGCCGATATCGTCGTCTCCGCCGCCGATCTCCACCACACGCAGACCCGGCTGCTCCCGCCCGCTCTCCGCGGTGGCTCGGAGGGCCGGTGGTCACGGATGGTCAGCGGCCCCGGGGCGGTGCTCGTCCTCCTCGGCGTCACCGGCGACCTTCCGCAGCTGCCCCACCATTCCCTCTTCTTCACCCCGGACTGGACGGAGAACTTCGACGCGATCTTCGGCCCGCGCCCGCGGGTGCCCCACCCGGCGTCGCTCTACGTCTGCCGCCCCAGCGCCACGGACCCGACCGTGGCACCGCCGGGATGCGAGAACCTCTTCGTCCTTGTCCCCGTCCCCGCCGATGCCGGGCTCGGGGGCGGTGGTCCCGAGGGCAGCGGCAATCCCCTCATCGAACGCGCCGCCGATCGGGCGATCGCGCAGATCGCGGAGTGGGCGGACATCCCCGACCTCGCCGAGCGCATCGTCGTCCGCCACACGATCGGTCCGACCGACTTCGCGCGCGACTACAACTCGTGGCTCGGCGGCATGCTCGGGCCCGCGCACACTCTGCGCCAGTCCGCGATGTTCCGGACGCAGAACGTCTCCCGCACCGTCGACGGCCTCTACTTCGCCGGTGCGACCACGGCGCCGGGGGTGGGCGTGCCGATGTGCCTCATCAGCGCCGAGGTGGTCCTCAAGCACATCCGCGGCGACTCGAGTCCCGGTCCGCTTCCGGTCGGGGACGGCGTCTAGGGGCGCCCGCCCGCGCGGCCCTGCCCGGGCCGTGTGGGCTTCCAGTGCCGCCGTACGTGCCGGCTGAGCACCGTGCCGCCTCTGCGGCGTGCCATCTCCCGCCGTGCCGTGGTGTCCCGTCGTGCCGCCTGAGCGCGGTGCCGTCTGAACGCCGCGCCAGGGCGTCCCGCCCGGCCGTCTCTGCGCCGCGCCGCATCCGCCGTGCCGCCTCCCTCTATGCCGTTGTGTCGCGTCGTCCTGTGGCGTCCCGCCGTCTCAGCCGCGCGTCGTCGTCCGCCGCATTCGCCCGAGCAGACCGCGTCGGAGCAGTCCGCGTGGCGGCGGCGACCAGAGGTCGATTCCTGCGACCCGCCACCGGGCGAGCAAAGCGTTCGCGGCCAGGGCGCCGGTCGTCGCCGCACGCTCCATGAGGGCGACGGGCGCATCGCAGCGCACCCAGTCCCCGGCGAGGACGAGTCCGGGCAGCGGTGTCTCGACACCAGGGCGCTCGTGCCACGGGCGCGGATCGGTGAGTCCGCAGTCGTCACGGATGAGCAGCTGCGACTCGCGAACGGTCAGTCGCGACGTCTCCGGCCAGACGGTGTGGAGGTCGGCGAGCAGCCGGTCGGCGATCGCCTTCTCGAACACCGCCCGTGGAGCCACCGCGCCCTGGGACGCCCCACCCTGGGGCATCGCGGTCTCCGGCACCGCGGTCTCCGACACTCCGGCCTCCGGCACCGCGGTCTCCTGCAGTGCAGTCTTCGGTAGTGCGTAGGCGTGGAGTTCGACGACGGACCCTCCGTGCTCGCGCACCCAGTCCGCAGCGCCGGCCTCGAAGCGGTCGACGACGGAGACGTTGTCAAGGAGGTCGAAGCCGCTCGTCCCGAGGAAGGCGGGACGGTCGGGGTCGACGGGTCCGTCGAACCACAGCCTGAGCACCGCGAACGGGGGCGCGTTGCGGGTGGCGGCGACCCGGCTCGCCCACTCGGCCTCCGCGGGCTCGTCAGCGCGCAGCGTGGCGACGAGACTGCGGGCCGCGGCCGGATCGGCGGCGAGGACGACGGCATCGGAGTCGACCTCCCCGCTGTCCGTCGTCACCGTCCACCTGCTCGGGCCACGTCTGAGTGCGGTAGCGGTGCGGCCGGTCTCGATGCGCACGCCGAGGTCGGCGAGATGGTCCCCGAGGGGTGCCCACAGCGCGGTGTCGTAGTCGTCTGTGGGGACGTCGAAGAGGAGGCCTTCTGAGGAGCCGGCGAAGTACGTGTGGAACATGGCGACGAGTTCGCCGGCGGAGAAGTCATCGGGGTCGGCGAAGAACGACCGGGCGAACACCTCGAGTGCGAGATGCCGGGCCTCCGCTGGGAAGCGCAGGCGGTCGAGGAAGGCCGCCGCCGATTCGCCGTCGTACCGGGCGAAGGAGTCGGGGAAGTCGACGTCGATGAGTTCGAACGCCGCCGCGGTGTCGATCTCGGTCAGTCCCGACAGCGGGAACGTCGGGCTCGAGAGGACGAACCCGGCGAGGTTGAACGGCGGCGTCGTCGGGATCGCGGCGAACGAATCGGTGGCCCCGCCTCGGCGGGTGAGGGGATAGTCCGCGAGCGGACGCAGACGGGAGAGGTCGGGATCGGCACGGCGGAGCAGGTCGCGGAGGTTGTAGTACTGCCGGAAGAACGCGTGGAACCCGCGACTCATCGTCCGCCCGCCGGGCAGCGGCCATGCACTCACCCGCCCGCCGAGGCGGCGGCCCGATTCGAGGAGCACGACGTCGACTCCGCGTTCGGCGAGGACGGCGGCGGCGTTGAGTCCCGCGATCCCGCCCCCGATGACGGTCACGCTCTTCGGCCGCAGCGGCCGCGACCTGCCGGGGGCGGCCGGGAGCCGGACGGCATGACGGTCGGCGGGGCGGACGCGGCCATCGGTGCCGGCACCGGAACCGGTGCGGGTCCGGGCGGTCATCCGTCCGCCTCGGTGGGGGAGTCCGCCTCGGCGGGGGAATCCGCCTCGGCGCTGCGCCGGTTGAGGTTCCACTGCCAGAGCATGAGGACCGCGGTGATCATCGCGAAGCCGAACCCGAAGTCCTCGATGGGGATGTCGAAGGGGACGCGGATGCCAGAGAACATGTCCGGGTTGTAGACGACGATGGGGTCGCGCAGCTTCGTCAGCCAGCCGTCGACGAGGCATTGGAAGAAGAGGCAGATCGCCAGCGCAGTCCAGTACTGGGCGCGCCGGAAGATGCCGCTGCGGAAGACGAACAGTTCGAGGGCGACGACGAGGACCATTCCGGCGACCGTCATGACGGTGTACTCGGGGATCACCGGTTCCTCCTTCCCGCCATGCGCGCCCGTAGGCGCCGGGCACGGGCGAGGACCGTGCCGACGGCCCCGTAGCTGAGCAGGGCGCAGATGGGGATGACGACGAAGAACACGAGCTCTTCGAGCGGCAGGGCACCGAATTCGATTCCCGTGACGAACTCCGGGTTGTAGGACCAGTGCTCGCGGGCGATCGCGATGAGGTCCCAGACCGCGAAGACGATGACGACGGGGATGAGGGCGGCGAGCAGGAGCCTCCACCGGCGATAGACCCGCGCGGCGAACACGAACTCGAGGGGCAGGGTGATGAGCACACAGGCCGCCATGAGCGCGAGGTACTCCCACTGGCCGAACATCAGCGCCGCCGCGGACGGGACGGGACGGTGAAGCCGAGGTCGAGACCGCGCAGGCGGGCCCCGGCGATGACGGAGTCGTGACCGACAACCGGGGTTGTGAGGAGGGTGGGTTCGCACGCCAGGAGGCGGTGGAGGAGCGCGTCGGCGACGACGAGCGCCACGGGCTGTCCCGGGCAGCGGTGGGCCCCGTCGCTGAAGCTCAGTCCCGCGGGAAGCGCTGTCCGCGGGCGGCCGGGGACGCGACCGTGCTCGGTCCGGGCCGGACAGACCGCCTCGGCGGCCGTCCCGAACGCGGACGGATCGACGTTGGCGGCTGCGACGTCGATGTCGACGAGGTCGCCGGCGGGGATCGTCGTCGCCAGTCCGTCGATGTCGACAGTGAGATCGTCGGTGACGCGCCGGTAGAGGTGGCCGACGATGGGGTCGAGGCGGATGACCTCCTCGAGCATCGCCAGCCGGGCGTCCCGGGCGGCGCCGAGGTAGTCGTGGCGGAGCTCATCGTCCCTGAGCAGCCGCCACGCGGCGAAGGAGATGAACTCACGGGTGGTGACCATTCCCGCGGTGCCGTAGGTGACGCATTCGACGAGGATGTCCGCGGTGCCGGCACCGGTGTCGAGGAGGTGGGAGATGATGTCGTCGCGAGGGCTGCGCCGGTGGTCGCGGATGGCGGGCAGCACGTCGCAGACGTGGAAGGCGGTGAGTGGGAGGAGCCCGTTGACGGCGGCCTGCAGCCATTGGCGGTTGGTCCGCCCCCAGTTCGGGGCGGCGAGGTCGACCGGGGGCTGTCGGAAGAACGCCGTGAGCCGCGAGGCGAGTGCCGGGACCGGGGACGCGGTGAGGCCGACGATCCCGGCGGTGACGCCGACGGTGTAGAGCAGAGCGGCGTCGTCGAGGCGGCAGCGTCCGGTGACGACGGCCTCATCGACGATCGCCTGGGCCTGCGCCGCGATGTCTGCCGCGTACCGTTCGTCGACGACGGACGGGGCGAAGAAGCGGGCGAGGGCACGCCGCTGCTCATCATGCGAGGGGCCGTCGGAGATGAGGATCGGGTGTCGGCGGAACCATCCGCGGGGGATCCGCTCCGCGGTGAAGCCGGCCTGGGCCGTAGAGCGGCGGGCCCGGAGGACCTCTCGGGCCGCCGCAAACGAGCGGATCCGGTGGTAACCCGGGGCGGGGTCGGCGCGAGCGGAGTCGTGTCCTCTCACGGCCGCAGGCTCTCGAAGACGCCCGCGGCGAACTGATCGACCATCCACGGGCTGAAGACGAACGGGGTCGCACTCAGCGCCGCACGGACCTCAGCGATCGGAGTCCAGGACCATTCGGCCACCTCGGCGGGGGAGGGGTCGAGTGGCGAGGCGATCCGGGCGACGTAGACCGGGCACACCTCGTTCTCGACGATGCCGCCGGCATCGACGGCACGGTAGCGGAAGTGGGGGGCGATGACGGTCACGGCGCTCACGGTCGTGCCGAGCTCCTGGTCAGCCCGCCGGACGAGGGCGTCCTCGATGTCCTCCCCGGGCGTCGGATGACCGCAGAAGCTGTTCGTCCACACACCCGGCCACGCCGCCTTCGTCAGGGCGCGGCGGGTGAGGAGGATGCGGTCCTCGTCGTCGATGAGATAGCAGGAGAATGCTGAGTGCAGCGGGGTGTCGGCGGTGTGGACCTCGGACTTGGGCATCGACCCGATGGGGCGAGCCGCCTCGTCGAGGAGGACGACGCGTTCGACGGCAGTGTCAGCGGTGTCGGGAGTGGTCATCGATCATCAGCTCCTTCGAACACCGGACGGTCTGCCCCATGCTACCGGTGCGAGGCGCGTATCGGGGCGGGGCCAGGGACGGAACGGGGGCCGTATCGGGGCGGAGCCGCGGACGGAACGGGGGCGATGTCATGACCAGCAAGTAGACTGTGGAGGTAATGATCCCCTTCTTTCACTTGAGGTGAAACACTCATGCCAGCAATCGTTGTCGTCGGCGCTCAGTGGGGCGACGAAGGTAAAGGGAAGACCACCGACATCCTCGGTACCAGCGTCGACTACGTCGTCAAGCCCAACGGCGGGAACAACGCTGGTCACACGGTTGTCGTCGGCGGTGAGAAGTACGAGCTCAAGCTCCTTCCCGCGGGGATCCTCTCGCCCAACGTCACCCCCGTCATCGGCAACGGCGTCGTCGTCAACCTCGAGGCGCTCTTCGAGGAGATCGACGCCCTCGAATCGCGCGGTGCCGACACCTCGAAGCTGCGGATCTCGGCGAACGCGCACCTCGTCGCGCCCTACCACCAGACTCTGGACAAGGTGACCGAGCGCTTCCTCGGCAAGCGCGCGATCGGGACGACCGGCCGCGGCATCGGGCCGGCGTACATGGACAAGATCGGGCGCCTGGGCATCCGCGTCCAGGACATCTTCGACGAGTCGATCCTGCGCCAGAAGATCGAGGGCTCGCTCCACCAGAAGAACGAACTCCTCGTCAAGGTCTACAACCGTCGCGCGGTGAGCGTCGAGGAGGTCGTCGACTACTTCCTGCCCTATGTCGAGCGGCTGCGCCCCTACGTCGCGGAGACCGAGCTCATGCTCAACGACGCCCTCGACCGGGGAGACGTCGTCGTCATGGAGGGCGGCCAGGCGACGATGCTCGACGTCGACCACGGCACGTACCCGTTCGTCACGTCCTCCAACCCGACCGCCGGCGGTTCGTGCGTGGGCTCCGGGATCGGCCCGACGCGGATCAACCGCGTCGTCGGCATCGTCAAGGCCTACACGACCCGCGTGGGCGCCGGGCCCTTCCCGACCGAGCTCTTCGACGAGATGGGCGAGTACCTGCAGAAGGCCGGCGGCGAGTTCGGTGTCAACACCGGGCGTCCGCGCCGCTGCGGCTGGTACGACTCGGTCATCGCCCGGTACTCCGCACGGGTCAACGGCTTCACCGACTACGTCCTCACGAAGCTCGACGTCCTCACCGGCATCGAGCAGATCCCCGTCGCCGTGGCCTACGACGTCGACGGTGAGCGCTTCGACGAGATGCCGATGACGCAGACCGACTTCCACCACGCGACGCCGATCTTCGAGTACTTCGACGGCTGGACCGAGGACATCTCCGGCGCCCGGACCTTCGAGGATCTGCCCGAGAACGCACAGAAGTACGTCCTCGCCCTCGAGGAGCTCTCCGGCTGCCGGATCTCCGTCATCGGCGTCGGCCCCGACCGCGAGCAGTCGATCGTCCGCCACGACCTGCTCGACTGAAGGTACCGGCCGGGCCCGGTCGCGGGCGCGGCTGGGCACGGGCTCGGCTTGGCCCGGGCGCGACGGCTCGAGTCGCTGGGCCGCTGAGCTGCGGCTCGGGTCGCTGCACTTCGCCGTCGTTCCACGCGCAGCCCGACGGCTGAGTGTCGATCCACGCGCAGCCGGATTTCCGCGTCGCGGGCGACTCGGAATTCGTGCCTCGCGTTGATCGAGTGCGCGGCGATTCGTGGGAGGCGCGGATTTCGAGCCTCGCGTGGATCGAGACCATACAGCCGTTCCGGCAACCTGATGCGCTGGCCTGGTCGGGTGGAGGCGCAGCACCTGCTCATCGACGATGAAGCCCCATGGTGCTAACCCCACGCGCCAAAGAGGTCTGCCAGCTGGAACACGGCCAAGCCGGTGACGACGAGGCAGATGAGCCACCCGAGGATGTTCGCGACCACGCCGTTGCGGTAGCGACCCATCAGCCGGCGATTGTTCATCACGATCATGAGAAAGGCGGCGATGATCGGCAGGAGCAGCCCATTCGCCGCCTGAGCGAGGATGATGATCTGCACCGGGTTGATGCCGGTCACGGCGAAGATCCCGCCGATGACGAGCACGCTGATCCAGATGATGCGGGCAGGCTTCGCCTTGAGGTCGGTGCTCAGCCCGAGGGTGCCGCTGATCGCATAGGCGGCGCCGAGCGGACCGGCGACCGCCGACGTGAAACCGGCTGCGAACAGGCCGGTGGCGAAGACCCACGGGGCGGCGGAGCCCAGAAGAGGTTCGAGCGCCTGGGTCATGTCCTCTGCGGTCTCGGCGGTCATCCCCTTGACGTACATGCCGCCGAATGCCGTGGCCATCACGGCGAGCGTGATGACTCCACCGACGGAGATCGAGAGAACGGTGTCTCGACGGGACTCCTTGAGAGATTCTTCGACGGCGCCCTTACCCCATTTCTCCTGCACGAGGCTGGACTGAAGGAACATGTTGTAGGGGACGACCGTCGTGCCGATGAGCGCGATGGCGACGAGGAGGCTACCCGAGGGGATCGTCGGTACGAACAGTCCCTCGAGCATCTCGCTGATCGGCGGGCGGACCACGAATGCGGTCATCACGAAGATTACTCCGAGGATGACGACGAAGATGGTGAGGACGACTTCGATGGCCTTGTAGCTGCCGGTCCAGAGCAGCGCCCCGATGAACGCGATGACGACGATGACGATGAGCCTCTGGTCGATGCCGGTGACGGTGGACAGCGCCAGAGCCGTTCCGGTCGTGTCTCCGCCGGCATAGCTCGCCCCGCCGATGCCGATGGCGGCGACGACGAGGACGACCATCGCCATGCGCGCAATCCGGGACGCGAAGACGGTGCGGAGCGCCTCGCCGAGGCTGAGGCGGGTGGCGATTCCCAGTCGGCCGCTCATCTCCTGGAGGATGATCGTCGCGATGATCGAGAAGAGCACCGTCCAGGCGAGGGCGAATCCGTACGATGCGCCGGTGACGACCGAGGTGGTGATCGTTCCGGGGCCGATGAACGACGCGGCGATGATGAGGCCAGGGCCGAAGCGCAGTCGCCGCGATCGGCTGGTATCTCTCTCGGCCCTCGGGAGTGGGCGGCCGGCATCGGTCTCGTTCAACGCGTTCTCCTTCGAAAGGCGTCCAATTACCCGAAAGCCTATAGATGGTTCAACCATCTGACAATAGGAGAAGTTGATCCTTCCGCTGAGAAAGGAGATTCTTCCTGTTCAGAGTCGAGTGCAGAACTGGATTTTCTGAAGTTTGGTTGAACTCTGCTATCTTCGTCGTATGGCAACGAGTGCAGACAATGAAAGTGCCTCGGGGATGGTGCGCACGCGCCTTCGCGACCAGATCCTGCGGGGAGAGCTGCCACCCGGTACGCGGTTGAGGGATCGGGTGCTGTCTGCGGAGCACGAAGTGTCGAGGAACAGCGTTCGAGAGGCCCTGCGTTTGCTCGTCAGCGATGGGCTCGTCACTCTCACCGTGAATTCCGGAGCTGCCGTGCGCGTGCTCACCACGGAGGACGTCGCCGACATCTACGCCGCTCGTCGACTTCTCGAGTTCGGCGGAATCCGTGCCAGCAGTCGCGCTAGCGACGCAGAGCTGGCCGAGATCGACGTGGCAGCCGACACGGGGATTCGACAGCGAGCGCAGAAGCGGTGGCAGCAGACGGGAACTGCCAGCCTGGAGTTCCATGCCGCAGTCGTTGCGTTGGCAGGTTCCGAGCGGGTCAACCACTTCTTCGCGGCCCTCGCTGCTCAGCTTCGTCTGGCATTCGCGATCATGCCCGACGAGGCCGAGTTCCAGGCCTTGTGGGTGGACCGTGACAGGGTGATCGCCGATCTTCTCCTGGCAGGGCGACGAGACGCGGCCGAAGCCGAACTGATGGCCTACCTCGCCGATTCGGAGGCGGCGATCGTCGATGCCGTTCGCGGCGCGGCGATCGCGCGGCCCTGATGGCTCTGCCCTTCGACGACTGCCGACCAAGATGCCCGAGATTTCGAGAGGAAACATGATGACGAACAACCCACGACTGACCGAAGCCGCCTACCAAGGCGACGCCCTCGAGGTCGACCGGGATTTCTACGGCCGCCTCGGCGAGCTCACCGATTCCCGCACCGTCGTCTCCGAGCTCACCGTCGAGATCCGCTCGGGTGAGGCGTGGGAGATTCCCGCGGGGCACATCTGCCGGATCTCCTCGGTCGAGGGGCCCCAGGTCGGGGACCTCAATCTGTGGAACAGGAACGACCCGCGGGAACGTTTCTGGGCGTCGCGGACTCGTCAGCTCCAGGCCGCCCACGTCTCGACGTTCGACCGGCTGTGGTCGACCCTGCCGTTCCTCCGTCCGATGGCCACCATCGTCGGCGATACCCTCGCAGACTATGGCGAGGACAGCGAAGGCGGGCGCCTGCACGATACCTTGGGCACCCGGTGCGACCCGTACGTATCCCAGATGCTCAATGGCGTCGACTTCGACTACCACTGCCACTCGAACCTCGTGCGTGCGATCCTCCCGTTCGGGCTGACCGAATTCGACGTCCACGATGTGCTCAACGTGTTCCAGTGCACAGGCCTGAACGACGACGATGAGTACTTCATGAAGACCTGCCCGGCGCAGCCCGGGGACTACTTCGAGTTCTTCGCCGAGCAGGACCTGCTCGCGGCACTCTCCGCATGCCCGGGCGGCGACCTGTCGCAGCCGATGTTCGGTGAGGACGGCGACGATGCCGCGGAGAACTGCCACCCGCTCAAGGTCACGGTCTATGCGGTCTCGGACGACCTCCTCGAGGGCTGGACCGAACCGCAGTCGCCGCGATACCGCGGTGCGCACGGCCTGAGCGCTCAGTCCTGGAGCTGAGCCGCCGGCGGTTCGGGCAGCCGTCGATCCACACGCAGCCGGAAATCCGCGTCGCCCCGGACGCGGATTTCCGGCTGCGCGTGGAACGAGCGCGCGCGGTTCGCGGGCAGGGGACCTGAATACCTCGCCCAATGGGCTTTCGTTCGGATTCAGAACCCCTGTGAGATCCGGTAGTAGACGTCGTTCCACCGCAGCGCGTCCTGGAAGCCGTGGACTGTCGTGTCTTCCGCGATGACCGCGAGTTCGACCCCAGCGATGGTTGCGAAGTCGCGCCAGGCCTCGATGCCGACTGCGGTCGTCATCACGGTGTGGTGTGCCGCGCCGGCGGTGAGTCAGCATGCTGTTGAGGTCGAGAAATTCGGCAATGGCTCCCAAACCGCCCTGGCCACCGGCAGCTTTGGCAGTGGCTCGTCTGGCTCGACCACGTTGACGACGTTGGCAGTGAGCCGGAATCGGTCGCGTATGTCTGAGAGTGCCAGCACTACGGCCTCTCCTGGGTCAGCCTCAAAAACGAGTCTCACCGGATCCTCGCGGTCGCCGATGCCAAGCGGGTGGATTTCGAGTCGGGGCCGGCGCGAGGTCAACGTAGGACAGACCTCGAGCATGTGAGCGCCCAGGATCTTCTCAGCGCCGGGCTCGAGGTTGTAGCTGTAGTCCTCCATCAGGCTCGCACCTCCCTCGAGGCCGTAACCCATCACCTTGGCGATTCGTATGAGCATTCCGGTCTTCCAGTCACCTTCTGCCCCGAAGCCGTAACCATCGGCCATCAATCGCTGCACAGCCAGACCGGGCAGCTGTCTCAGGTTGCCGAGGTCTTCGAAGGAGTCGGTGAATGCTGACGCATCATGGCTCTCCAGGAAATCGCGGATCGCGATCTCCTGCTTGGCAGCGTACCGAACTGATTCGTGTCGGTCTCCGTCCGGCAGAAGCTCGGAAGCGACCTCGTAGGTCTGCGCGTACTCTTCCACCAATCTGTCGACTGATGATTCAGCAACGGAATCGATCGCTGACGCCAGTTCGTTGACGCTCCAGGTGTTCACGGAGACTCCGAAGCGAATTTCTGCCTCTGTTTTGTCGCCCTCCGTCACGGCGACGTTGCGCATGTTGTCGCCGAACCGGACCATCGTCATGTGCTGAGCATCATTCCAAGCGGCTGCGGCCCGGGACCATACGCCAATTCGTCCAGTCACATCAGAGTGAGTGACATGTCCGACAACGGTTACTCGAGGAACGTTGAGGCGAGTGAGGATGTAGCCGAATTCGCGATCTCCATGGGCAGCTTGATTGAGATTCATGAAGTCCATGTCGATCTCCGCCCAGGGCATGCGCTCATGCACCTGCGTGTGCAAGTGGAGCAGCGGCTTGCGCAGTGCCTCCAGTCCGCGGATCCACATCTTGGCCGGAGAGAAGGTGTGCATCCACGTGATGACTCCGACGACGTCGTCGTCGGCTCCTGCCTCCACGATGGCTCGTTCGATGGATGCCGAATCCGTGAGCGTGGGCTTCCAGGTGATGCGGACCGGAATGTCCGCGGCGGCGTCGAGCGTGCGAACCATCTGCTGCGACTGCTCGGCCACTTGGGCCAGGGTCTCCGGACCGTAGAGATCCTGGCTGCCGGTGAGAAACCAGATCTCTTTTCCCTCGAATGGGTTGCGCATGTCAGATGCTCCTCTGTGATGGTCGCGTGTATCGGGTCGTCGGAGTGCGATTCATTGCCCATAGACGTGCTGGTATCGGTCATAGAGACGCGTGACGGTTTCATCGGGGATCGGATGCGGCAGACCGAGTTGCTGCGAGACGTGGACGGTCTTGGCGACTTCCTCGACCATGACAGCTGCCTTGACGGCGTCGGAGGCTGTCGCGCCGATGGTGAACGGGCCGTGGTTGCGCATGAGGACGGCGGGACTGCGCGACTCGGAGAGCGTTTCGACGATGCCGCGCCCGATCGAGTCATCGCCGATGACGGCGAACGGACCCACCGGGATCGGTCCGCCGAACTCATCGGCCATCATGGTCAGGACACAGGGGATCTCCTCGGCGCGAGCTGCCCACGCCGTGGCGTAGGTCGAATGCGTGTGCACGACCCCTCCGACCTGCGGCATCTGACGATAGACATACGCGTGTGCCGCAGTATCGGACGAAGGTGTGAGCCCTCCGGAGGACAGCTCCTCGACGAGACGGCCGTGCAGGTCACACACGACCATCGTGTCGGCTGAGAGCTCGTCATAGCGCACTCCCGAGGGTTTGATGACGAGGAGATCATCTGCCCCCCGAGTGCCGGTGGGGTCGACCACGACACGCTCGGACACATTGCCTGCAGTCCAGACGACCAGGCCCCAGCGCGGCAGCTCGGCGTGAAGCTCACTCACGCGCTGTCGTGCATTCGAGACCTGTGCTCGAATGTGTGCGGAAATCGTCACGGTGATCCTCCGAAGATCTGTGCTGGAACGGGCGATTGCAAGGCGGTAGGAGTTATGAGAGGAGTTCTGCGGCCGCTGCCTCCACGGGCAGCCCGCGTCGGTATCGGTCGAGGAACGAGCGGAACCCCGCCATATCAGAAGGTGTGGGAGTGACGGTGTGGGTCCAGGTGCCGGAGAAGACGGCGCAGTCGAGGAACTGTGCCAGCGGCTTGTCGGCGTGGTCGAGATAGGCGGCGAGCAGGGCGATGCCCCAAGCGCCTCCGTCTCCGGCGCTCTCTGACACGACGGTTGGCGTTCCGGCAGCGGCTGCGAGGAACCGCTGGGCGATTCCCGCCGTTCTGAAGATTCCGCCGTGCGCGTTGAGGGAATCGATCTCGACACCTTCACCCCCGAGCACCTCCATGCCAATAGCCAAGGACGCGAAGACGCTGTAGACCTGGGCGCGCATCAGGTTGCCGAGGTTGAGCTGCGATCCGGGACTTCTCACCATCAGCGGAAGGCCATCCACGAGTCCTGTGACCGGCTCACCCGCGATGTTGTTGAAGATCACGATGCCGTCGGCATCGGCGGCACTGTCCTCGGCGGCAGACAGGAGGACGCGGAAGGCGTCGTCATCGGCGATCGAGTGTTGCCCGCCCAGTGCCACGGCCGCCTGCTTGAACAAGCTGACCCACCGCCTGAGCTCGTCGGCTCCGTTGTTGCAGTGGACCATCGCCACCGTCGCTCCGTCCGGAGTGGCGACCAGGTCGATCTCGGTATGGAGAGCCTCCACAGGGCGTTCGAGCACCACCATAGCGAAGATCGAGGTGCCGACGCTCACATTTCCCGTGCGGGGACGCACAGAATTCGTCGCGACCATTCCGGTTCCCGCATCGCCTTCCGGCGGGCACAACGTCGTTCCCGGCCGAAGAGCACCGCTGGGATCGAGGAGCTCTGCGCCGCGCGCGGTCAGCGTCCCCGCCCTGGTTCCCGCGGACATGACGCGGGGAAGGAGAGAGCGCAGGCTGCGGCGAAGTGGAGTCCCACCGAGCCGCGAGTCGAACTTCGCCAACCTCTCGGCGTCGAAATCGCCTGTCTGCGGGTCGACAGGGAACATGCCGGAGGCGTCGCCGATGCCCAGGACCTTCTCGCCGGTGAGCTGCCAGTGCACGTATCCAGCGAGAGTCGTGAGGTAGTCGACGCCGGCCACATGCTCTTCGCGGTCCAGGATCGCCTGATAGAGGTGTGCCACCGTCCAGCGCATGGGAATGTTGATGTCGAGGAGCTGAGTGAGTTCCGCGGCCGATCGGGCCGTCGTCGTATCGCGCCACGTGCGGAACGGCACCAGCAGCTGATCGTCGGAGTCGAAGGCCAGGTATCCGTGCATCATGCCGGAGACACCCAGGGAGGCCAGTGAGGTGAGTTCGGCGTCGTAGGCGTCCTGCACCTGTCGGCGAAGGTCGGCGACAGCACCTGCCACTCCGCTCCAGACGTCGCCGATCCCGTAAGTCCAGTGCCCGTCGACCAGGCGGCTCTCCCATTCCGAGCTCCCGGTGGCCAGGCTGACGCCTTCGGGAGCGATCAGGCAGGCCTTGATCCGCGTTGAACCCAGTTCGATGCCGAGCACCGCAGTGCCGCTCTCGATGAGCCGCTTCGTCTCCTGATCAGTGCCTCTGATCGAGGTCCGCTCTGATTCCATGCTGGTGGCCTTCCGCGCCCTTGCGTCAGGAACCGGGGGGTTCCTGCTCCTGAATGTTAACGCTAACATTCATGTCGTCCGACCATAATGCCGCACCGGAAGTCTGATTGCAAGAGGCGGGAATGGCTCCGGCGGACATGCCTTCCCTCGGGCGAGTCGGTAGCCTTGCAGGTGACGGCAGGGAGGGCGGCAGTCCGCCCGGTCGGCGACCGCGGAGTGAAGCCATGCGGAGTCTAGCGCGGTCAGGGTGCTCCGACGGATGCGGATGAAACGAGTGTTGAGTGAACGGTGAGTGTGCGCGAAGCGGGCGGCAGGTCCGCATCGTGGGAGGCGGCTACAGCGCTGAGATCGCGTCAGTGGGTGCGACCCTGCGCTCTCTTAGCTATCACGGCAGGCACCTGACGAGCAGCTTCGAGGCCGATGAGGTGCGTCCGGCGTCGTTGGGCACCTGCCTTCTGCCCTGGCCCAACCGCATTGCCGACGGAAAGTACGAATTCGGAGGGTGCGCAGAGCAGCTGCCGATCACGGAGCTGTCGCGCGGAAACGCCATTCACGGCCTGGCAGGTTGGCTCGATTGGGAGGTCCTCGAGGTCGACATCGATCGAGTGAAGCTGGCCGTGCGCATCGCTGCGCAGCCGGGGTATCCGCACACGCTTGAGGCAACGGCCGAGTTCGCAGTCGATCACACCGGCCTGCAATGGACTGTCGCTGCGGCCAACGTCGGCTCGACGGCAGCCCCATATGGAATCGCCACCCATCCCTACCTCGTGCTGCCGACGGGAAGGCCCGATGACTGGGAACTGCATGTGCCGGCGTCATCGGTGCTCGACGTCGATGAGGAGAGGAAGCTGCCTCGGGGCCTACACTCTGTGGCCGACTTCCGGGACGGGGCCTTCGATTTCACCTCTCCGCGGCAGATCGGCTCTGCGGTGATCGATCACGCGATGACCGACATCAAAGCGGAGAACGGGATTGCAGCCGTGCGCCTCGGTGCGGAGGGCGCGGCAGGGGTGTCGCTGCGCTGGGATCCACAGGTGCTGCCCTGGGTGCAGATCTTCACCGGTGACCTGCCGAATGACCCCGGCCGTGATCGGCGTGCGGTTGCTGTCGAAGCGATGACCTGCCCGCCGGATGCATTCAACTCCGGAACGGACCTGATCGTTCTCGAATCGGGTCAAGAGCACCGCGCGACCTGGCATATTTCGGCTACCGGGGAAGAAGATTGAGTTCAGTGGGGCGTACTGACGGAAGACCGAGCATGGCGGAAGTTGCTGCCCATGCGAAGGTCTCGCACCAGACCGTCTCGAGGGTAGTAAATGGTGGGGTTGGGGTGAAGCCCGCAACTCGCGAGCGCGTGGAGGCTGCGATCCGCGAACTGGGATACCGTCGCAACAATGCAGCTCGGACCCTGGTGACTAGTCGGTCTGGCCTGATCGGGGTGATCGCGGTCGGATCTTTCCTGTATGGCCCCACCAGGACGCTTGTGGGTATCGAAGAGGCGGCGCGCAGTCGGGACTTCACCATCTTGCTGGCAACAATTCGCTCGAACGGCGACGCCGAACTCTCCGAGCAGTTCGAGCGAGCCATCGACACCTGTCTCGATCGCTCGGTCGAAGCGATCATTGTCATCGCAGCTCAAGAGGACGTCGTCAGGCAAGTTCAGATCTTCAACGTCGACGTCCCGCTGATTGTGGTCGGGCCCCCTCGCTCCCACCTGCCTGGATTGCTGACTTTCAGTGTCGACCAGCGACGGGGAGCCAGAGAGGCCGTTTCTCATCTCGGCGAGCTGGGTCATTCCCGGATCTTGGTGCTGACCGGGCCCGGAAAATGGATCGACGCACAGGAGCGTCGAACGGGAGCTCTTGACGAGTGCGCCGCGCGGGGGCTGGCCGCCGAAGTCATTGCCGGAGACTGGAGCCCTGCGAGCGGTTATCAGGCGGGTCAAGCGTTGGTCGCCAGGCCAGGTGAGATGCCAACAGCAATCTTCTCAGCAAATGACGCTATGGCTCTCGGTGTCCTCGCGGCGTTCAACCACGCGCAGGTGAAAGTCCCTGACGAGGTCTCGATCATCGGCTTCGACGACATACCGGAGGCGGCCTACTTCAGTCCTGCGCTGACTACCGTGCATCAGGACTTCACCACTCTCGGGCATCGAGTCCTCGAAGCTGCAGTGGCGGCGATCCGCGGAGAGGAGCCGGATATGACCCCGGTTGCGCCCGTGCTCGCCCTGCGTGATTCGACAGCTGAACCTGCGAAGAGGAGCTAAGGCCGGCGGCGTCGGGACTGTCGTTCCACCGTTGCGCCCCGGCGTCGACTGCCCGTCAGACATCGCGCGACCGTGCGGGAGGGCAGCTCCAGGCATTGACACTCGATCGAGCTTCCAATAGCGTGAAGTAGGACAAAATGTTAGCGCTAACTTTTCGCGATCGAAGGCTATGTCGTTGAACTCGCCAAAGCGAACCGCGCTGGCTCTCCACCCAGGAAAGGGCGTTGTCAACGTGGACAATGACAAGAAGATCTCCGGTGCGTTCATCTACTTCTTCGGCGCCTTCGGAGGAATACTCTTCGGATACGACATCGGCGTGATGACTGGAGCTTTGCCGTTCTTGCAGAATGATTGGGGCCTGCGCGATGAAGCAGGCGTGATCGGGTGGATCACCTCAGGGGTGATGTTCGGTGCAATTTTCGGCGGAGCCATCGCCGGCCAGCTCTCGGATCGCTTCGGCCGCCGACGGATGATCCTCGCGGCTGCGCTTGTATTCGTTCTCGGATCGATACTCTGTGCGGCAGCCCCGAATGGGGGGACGCTGTTCCTGGTTCTCGTCCGCATCTTCCTCGGCCTCGCGGTCGGTGCGGCCAGCGCACTGGTCCCTGCGTATATGGCTGAGCTTGCCCCGGCCCGACTCCGAGGTCGATTGTCCGGCCTCAACCAGACCATGATCGTCTCCGGCATGCTGCTCTCCTATGTCGTCGACTACCTCCTCCGTGATCTACCGGAGGCGTGGGCATGGAGGACGATGCTCGGCGCGGCTGCGGTTCCGGCGGTAATTCTGTTCCTGGGAGTGCTTCGCCTGCCTGAATCGCCACGCTTCCTTGTGAAGAACGGATTCGATGAAGATGCGCGCCGGGTGCTGAGTTACATTCGCAAGCCGGAGGAGTTGGATGATGAACTCGGTCTGATCAGGAGGACGGCTGCGCAGGAGAAGAAGGCCTCATCAAGCACTTCGTGGTCCACCCTCCTGGCAAGTCGGTATCGCTATCTCGTGATCGCCGGAGTTGGTGTCGCGGCGTTCCAGCAGTTTCAGGGAGCCAATGCGATCTTCTACTACATTCCGCTGATCGTAGAGAACGCCACCGGCAGCGCGGCTGAGTCTGCGCTGATGTGGCCGATCATCCAGGGCGTGATCCTTGTGCTGGGCTCGCTGTTCTTCATGGCCATAGCCGAGAGATTCAACCGACGTCTTCTCCTGATGGTCGGCGGACTCGTCATGGGTGCTTCATTTCTGTTGCCCGCAATCGTCAACACCTTGGTTCCGAACGCTGATCCGATGATGATCGTCGTGTTCCTCAGCATCTACGTCGCTTTCTACTCCTTCACTTGGGCACCACTCACCTGGGTCATCGTCGGTGAGATCTTCCCGCTGGCGATTCGTGGACGCGCTTCGGGACTGGCGAGTTCGTTCAACTGGATCGGTTCATTCTTGGTCGGCCTCATGTTCCCGATCATGACGGCCGGCATGAATCAGGCGGCTGTGTTCGCGATTTTCGGAGCAGTGTGCATCCTTGGAGTTCTTTTCGTTACGTTCCGTGTGCCCGAAACACGCGGGCGCACCCTCGAGGACATTGAAGCGAATGCCGTCACGCGGCAGACGAACAGCGCCCCAGAGAGCGCGAGTGTCTCCGAGTGAAGGCAGTTCAGGGGAGTCGAGTTGCGTTGCGCGGTGAGTGTGTTCGCAGACGCGCCAATCTCTAGGCTGGGTCGGCAGACACCCAGGCGTCAGTCCACGCGCAGCCGGATTTCCGCGTCGCCCGCGACTCGGAATTCGGGCCTCGCGTTGATTGAGAGCGTGGCGATTCGTGGGAGGCGCGGAATCCCTGCCAGCCGTGGATCGAGCCGACACCCCCACCCCGTCTGGAACGAGCGGACACCCCGCCCGGTGAGGATCAGGCAGACAGGTCACCTTGCGAGGATCGCCGAGGTGCGCCGACCTCTTCCCGGCGATTCCGACAGCGAAGCGCCGAGGTGACTGCAGTGACTCCTGGGCAGGTCAGGTCACCTCGAGGACCCCTCTTTCTCGCAACAGGTGCCATGGTCGCGAACCTGAGGCATACTTGACGCCAAAGTCGTTGAAAGATGATAGATTTGCCTCCCCGGTGATCGCAGCGATCGACCTCATCCCCTCAGGAGGACGCCATGCCGAAGAACCAGCCCGAACCCGTCCGCGATCCTGCCAGTGACCACCTGCTCACCCCGAGCAACTGCGCCATCGCGCTCATCGACTATCAGCCCGAGCAGTTCTCGACAGTCGGGTCGACGACCCGCGATGAGATCCTCCTCGGCGTCGTCACCTTGGCCAAGCTCTCCCGCGCCTACGAGATCCCCACGGTGCTCTCGACCGTCGGCGTCGACCTCGGCGTCAACACCGGCACGATCTCCGAGATCAAGGACGAGCTCCCCGACCTCGAGGAGATCGACCGCACAGGCGTGAACTCGTGGGAGGACGCGGACTTCCGCGCAGCCATCGAGGCGACCGGTCGGAAGAAGATCGTCCTCGCCGGCCTGTGGACCGAAGTCTGCCTCACCTTCCCCACCCTCGACCTCCTCAAAGAGGGCTACGAGGTCTACCCCGTCATCGACGCCGTCGGGGGAGTCTCGGACGACGCCCACAACTCGGCGGTGACGAGGATGGTCACCGCCGGAGCGCACCCGATCACCTCGCTCGCCTTCGGCGCAGAACTCATGCGCAACTGGGCCCGGTCCGACTCCGACCGCTACCGCACGATCATCAACGACTACTTCCAGCGTCGACGCGCGATCGGCGACACCTTCGGGAACTGAGGCGGCAGCGCCCGGACCTCCCCAGCCAACCGGGAGGCCGCCGCAGCGAACCCCGCCGCTGCTGACAACTGAATCGCATTACCGCTGACCAGGAGAGATGACCGCATGACCGACACCGCTCAGGCCCCTCCCGAAGAGCGCATCGCCCTGGTCACCGGAGCGACCGGTGCGATCGGCGCTGCTGTGAGCAGAACTCTCGTCGGCCAGGGGATCCGGACCGCGATGCTCGCCCGCAACCTCCGTCGACTCGAGCGGCTCGCCGAACAGCTCGACGCGCCCGACCTCACCCTGCCGGTCCGCGCCGATGTCACCCAGCCCTTCGACCTCGTCGAGGCCCGCGACGCCATCCGTGACGGCTTCGGCGCCGACCCGGACCTCGTCATGGTCTCAGCCGGCGTCATGCGCGCCGGCGACTTCGAGCAGGCGGTGCCCTCGGAGTGGAAGGCGATGATCATGACGAACGTCGAGGGTGCCCTCTACACCGCGCAGACCTTCGCCGACGGGCTGCTCCGGATCGGCGAGACCGGGCACCGGGCCGACCTCATCTTCGTCGGCTCGGCCCCGGCACCGCAGCGGGCGAAGAGCTACGCGGTGTTCTCTGCGATGGCGACCTCCGTCGAGCAGCTCGCCAAACACCTGCGCGCTGAGTACGGCGAACGCGGTGTGCGGGTGCACCACATCGCCCCGTTCTACGTCACCTCCGAACTCGGCGCCGACATGAGCGACACCGAGCACTACCAGCGGTTCCTCGAACGCGCCGACGAGTTCTCCTCGATCGACCCGGGAAGCGTCGCCCACCTCGTGAAGTTCATGATCGGCCTTCCCGCACGGTCGAACCTCGCCGCCGCCACCATCCGACCGGTGAGGAGCTGACATGGTCACACGCTTGAGCAGAGGACTCGCAGGGTTCTTCCGCACGGAGAGCGCCGGTGCCGTCGTCCTCCTCGCAGCCACGGTGATCGCGCTGCTGTGGGCCAACCTCTCCCCGGACAGCTACAACACGGTCATCAAGACGGAGTTCGGCTTCGTCGCCGGTGGATCCGAACTCGAGATGTCGCTTCAGCACTGGATCAACGATGCCGTGATGATGGCTTTCTTCTTCCTCGTCACCCTCGAGGTGAAGAAGGACGTCGTCCTCGGCGAACTGCGGTCGTGGAAGCGCGCGGCCCTGCCGATCGTCGGCGCGGTGGCCGGCCTGATCGTCCCCGCCCTCATCTTCGTCGCCATCACCCGCGGCACCCCCGAGGTGGGGGCCTGGGGTGTCGTCATCTCCACCGACACCGCGTTCATCGTCGGCATCCTCGCCGCCTTCGGTTCCCGCATCCCCGCTCAGCTGCGGGTGTTCATCCTCGCCCTCGCGGTCGTCGACGACATCGGGGCGCTGGCCGTCATCGCGTTCTTCTACACCGAGGACATCGACCTGCTCTGGCTCGGCATCGCCGCAGCCCTGGCAGCGGTGACCTGGTTCGTCCAGAGGATGCAGGCGTGGCGCGGCCTCGTCTACGCGATCCTCGGGGTCTTCCTCTGGTTCGCCGTCCTCCAGTCCGGGGTCCACGCGACGATCGCCGGTGTCATCCTCGGCCTGATCCTGCCCGTCTTCCCGCCGAAGCACCAGCTCGTCGACGAGGCGGAGGACCTCACGCAGAGCTTCCGCCGCAGCCCCAACGCCGAACGCGGGATGTCCGCCGCCGAGGGCATCCTCCGCTCCGTGTCGATCAACGACCGGTTCCAGCTCTCCCTGCGCCGCGTCGTCAGCCTCGTCATCGTCCCGGTCTTCGCGCTCGTCAACGCCGGCGTCCTCATCACCCCGGAGTCGCTGTCCCACGCGTTCGGGTCGGCTCTGACCTGGGGCGTCATCGCCGGTCTTGTCCTCGGCAAGTTCGTCGGCATCTTCGGAGCGACGATGCTCGGGCGTCGCCTGCACATCGGCGAGCTCTCCGAGGCGCTGCGCCCCCGGCACATCGCCTCGGGTGCGATGCTCACCGGCATCGGGTTCACGATCTCCCTCTTCATCGTCGACCTCGCGATCACCGACCCGGTCGCCCAGTCCGACGCCCGCATCGGCATCCTCACCGCGTCCGCGCTCGCCGCGCTCATCGGCGTCATCAGCCTGCAGCTGACCGCCCGCTACGACCGCAGGCACGCGCCCGCCCGGGTCCAGCTCAACCGGCCGATCGACCCCGAGCGCGACCACATCTACGGACCGCCCGAGGCGAAGAACTCCCTGACGGTCTACGGCTCCTTCGGCGGCCTCGACGACGCGAACACGGAGGAGATCCTCGACCAGGTCATCGACCACTACGAGGGCGACATCAACTTCGTCTTCCGCCACATCCGCCCCACCGCCGAGGGCGCGCCCGAGCAGACCGCCGAAGCCCTCGAGGCCGTCGCCGCCCAGCAGCGCAAGCTCTTCTGGCCGATGCGCCACGAACTCAACGAGATCAGTGAGGAACGCAGCTTGGACAATCGCGAACTCCTGCGCGCCAGCGTCAACATCGGGGCCAACCTCAGCCGCGTCGAAGACGACCTGCGCCGCGGCAACCACCTCGGCCGCGTCGACGAGGACTACCTCGACGCCGAGAACATGGGGCTCACGCGCGGTCCCGTCCTCTTCGTCAACGGTCTGCTCTACAAGGGGGACATGGAGCCGAACGCGATCATCGCCGACCTCGACGCGACCCGCGCCGAGGCCCCGGATCCGCAGACCCGGCCCGACCACATCCTCACCTCGGACTGTGCCGTGCAGGGCGGCGCACCCGTCCAGGCGAGCGCGGGGAGGTCGGCATGACGGAGTCGACGACCGCCTCGGCGGAGGTCCCCCACGTCATCACCGGAGGAGCCCGGGGCGTCGGTCTGGCCACGGCCAGGCGGCTGCTCGACCGGGGAGACTCGGTCGTCGTTATCGACCGGAATCCGGTCCCGGACGAGTTCGCCGACCATCCGAAGCTGACGTACTTCGAGCAGGACGTCGCCGATCTGGCGGGCCTGGCCGAGCTCGGCGCCACGATCCGGCAGCGGTGGCCGCGATGCGCATCGGTGATCGCGTGCGCCGGAGTCACCTATGTCGGCTCCTTCCCCGACACCGAGTTCGCGAAGTGGAACGAAGTGCTGACGACGAACATCACCGGTGCCGTCCACATCGTCCACGCCGTCCTCCCGTCCCTGGAGGCCACCGCCGAGGCGGGAGAGCGGGCCGACGTCATCACGATCGGATCGATCGCCGACCAGGCCTACTTCGACGATGCGACGATCTACGGCGCGTGCTCGGCGGCGCTCAAGGCCTTCGCCGACCACCTGCGCATCGAACTGCGAGAGCGGAACGTGCGCGTGTCGAACATCGCGCCCGGGTACATCCGGGGAGCGTTCGCCGAATTCCTCGGCGGGCTCGAGCAGGAGTACACGCAGCTCGGCGAAGGTCTGCTCCTTCCCGACGACGTCGCCCACGTCATCGAGTTCACGCTCGACCAACCTGCCGGGGTCCACCTCGGCGACCTCGACATCGTCGCGACCGCACAGGGCTGGGCATGACCATGCGACGGCCAACCCGGCGGGGAGGGCGAGGGCGATGACCCTCGAGGACCTCTCCCGGCTGCAGTTCGCGCTCACCGCGATCTTCCACATCATGTTCCCGGCGATGACGGTGGGGCTCTCGGTGTTCCTCACCGTCGTCTACGGGCTGTACTGGAAGACCAGGCGTCCGGTCTACCTGCAGATGTTCCGGTTCTGGCGGCGGATCTTCGGGGTCGGCTTCGCCCTCGGCGTCGTCGCCGGTGCCGTGCTCACCTTCGAGTTCGGACTCAACTGGGGTGTGTTCTCCCGGGTCACCGGTCCGATCATCGGACCGATCATCGCGATGGAGGTCGTCACCGCGTTCTTCGTCGAAGCCGGATTCATCGGCATCCTCCTCTACGGCGACGGGCGGGTGAAGGAGCGGACGATGTTCGTCTCCACCCTCCTCGTCTCGATCGGCACCCTGCTGTCGACGACGTGGATCCTCATCGCGAACTCGTGGATGCAGACCCCGGCCGGGTTCGCCATCGCCGACGACGGCACCTTCGTGCCGACGAACTGGCTCGAGATCATCTTCAACCCGTCCTTCCCGCTGCGCTTCCTCCACATGTTCCTCGCGGTCCTCATCTCCGCATCGACGTTCATCATCGGCATCGCCGCGTGGTACCTCATCCGCGGCCGTTCGCTGCCCTTCGCGAAGCGCTCGTTCTCGATGGCGATAGGCGTCCTCGCGGTTCTTCTGCCCATCCAGATCTCCGTCGGCGATGACGTCGCCCTCGAGGTCGTCGTCGAACACCAGATGCCCAAGTTCGCGGCGATCGAGGGGCACTGGCAGACGGACAGCAACGGCTACAACCTCTTCATCGTCACCGATCAGGCCGACCAGGAGAACCGTGCGGATGTCGAGGTGCCCTTCCTCGGTGCCCTCATCGGACAGGATCTCACCGGGCAGAACTTCCTTCCCGGCCTGAGCGACGTCGAACCCGATCCGGACCTGCAGCCGCCGATGTGGATGACGTTCTGGGGCTTCCGGCTGATGTTCTACGGGTCGATGGTCCTCTTCGGCATCGCCATGGCCGGCGTCGTCCTCCGCCTGCGCGGGCGCCTCTTCACCTCCCACCGCTTCCACAAGGTCTGCCTGTGGTCGGCACCCGTGGGGATCCTCGCGATCATCGGCGGCTGGGTGACCGCGGAGACCGGGCGCCAGCCGTGGGTCGTCTACGGCCGTCTGCGCACCGAGGATGCCGTCTCCGACCTCGCCCCCGCCCACCTCGTCTTCTCCGTCATCGGGTTCGTCGTCCTCTACGCCGTTATGCTCGCCGCCTACATCGGCTACATCGTCTGGGCCGTGCGCCGCGGACCCGAGCATGACCGTCCCGGAGCGATCATCGCCGACGACGATGATCTCGATGATCTCGACGCCGAGGCGGCCGCCGGGTCCACAGGGGCCGCCGCTTCCGCGTCGGTGGGGAGCGGGGGCACCCCGGTGGGCGGCGGGAGCACCCCGGTGACCGGCGAGAAGACCGAGCCGACCGAGGGGAGGGAAGGGTCATGACCATCGCCGACGTGTGGCTCATCGTTCCCGTCCTCTGCCTGACGATGTACATCGTCCTCGACGGCTACGACCTCGGCATCGGCATCCTCATGCTCGTCGAACGCGATCGTCGGCGCCGCCGCGAGGGCGTCGAAGTCGTCGCGCAGACGTGGGACATCAACGAATCGTGGCTCATCCTCCTCGGCGTCTCCCTGTGGGCGGGATTCCCCTCCGTCTACGGCGCGGCCCTGCCCCACCTCTACCTCCCGCTCATCGTCATGCTCTTCTGCCTCATCGTCCGCGGCTTCTCCACCGAGCTCATCTCGCACCGGCACGACACCGCCGAGGTGTGGGTGCGGGCCTTCGCGGTCGCCTCGCTCGGTGCGGCGATCGCCCAGGGTGTGGCGCTCGCGGGCCTCGCGCGGGAGCTCACCCTCGACGCCGAGGGAGACTTCGTCGGTCCGACCACCCCGTGGGACGCCGCTTCGGTGCTCTTCACGATCGTCGTCGTCATCGGCGTCGTCGCCGTCTACACGGCACTCGGGGCGGCGTTCATGCGCACCAAGGTCGACTCCCCGCTCGCGGTGCGCACGAGCCGCTCGCTCGTCGCCGCGGCAGCCGTCGTCCTCGCCGTCATCGTCGTCCTGCTCGGGACGACGGATGCCCCGCTGACCTGGTCGGGAATCCAGGGCGTCCTCGTCACCGCCCTGCTCGCCCTCGCTCTGGCGGCGGCGATCCTCGCATGGCGGCAGCTCGGCCCCGGGCCGCGGCGCACCGGGGGATACCGGTCGGCCCTGATCATGGTCGTCGCAGTCCTCGCCGCGATCGTCGTCGGCCGCTATCCCGTCATCCTCAGTCCCGGCGTCACCGTCGAGGACGCAGCGGCGCCGAGCCTCGCCCTCTACGCCCTGCTCATCGGGGTGGGCATCAACATCCTCCTCATCGTCTTCTACACGATCTTCGCCCACCGCACGTTCTCCGGTCCCCTCTACCAGGACGCGATCCCGGGCAGCACCGAGGCGGGGAGCACGGAGGCGGGAAGCGTGCGGGCGGCGGGACGCACAGGCGAGAGGGAGGTGCCGCGATCATGAGCGACCCTAGCCCACACGAGCCGGAGCAGCGGGAGCCGGAGCCGCGAAAGCCTGGCGGGCACGGCCCGGAGCAGTCGGGGTCGTCGACGCACCGGTCGGGGTCGTCGACGCATCGGTCGGGCACGCCCGGTGCGACGGCCGGGCGTGGGAAGCGGATCCTCCGTCGCATCGGCCTCGTGCTTCTCGGCATCATCCTCTACACGATCAGCATGAACATGTACTCCGGCTACCCGGAGGTCGGTTCTCAGTGGTTCAACCGGGCAGCGATCCTCGCCATCGTCGTCTTCGCCGCCGTCGTCTTCATCCGCGACGAGAGGCGCCGCGCCCACGAGGACGACCACGACGACGATGGCGCCTGATCGGGGAGCAGCCACCTCGGCGACCTCCCAGCCTCCTGCCCCGATGCGGGACGCGTCGGCGATGGAGTGGATCGCCTCGCAGGCGGGACCGGGTCGGACGCAGTTCCGGCTCTCGGGACTCACCGAGGTCGCCGCGACGGTGGCGCTCATCGGCCAATGGGCATTACTCGGCGCCGGGGTCACGGCGTGGATGACGGGAGCGGGCAACGTCGTCGGCCTGCTCATGGTCGCCGCGACGGCCGCGCCGATGCGCCTGCTCTTCCGGGCGCTCGCCGCGCGCCTGGCGGCAGCCGGACGCGAGTGGGTGAGCACGCGAATCCGCACCGACCTCGTCCCCGCCCTCCTCGCCGCGGCGGGACGGACACCCGCGACGGAGGCCGCCGACGTCCTCATCGACCACGCCCCGGTCGTCGCCGGCTATCTCTCGGGAACGCGGCCGCTGCGCGTCGCGGCTGTGCCGTCGACGCTGCTCATCCTCGGTGCCGTCGCCCTCGTCCACTGGCCGGTCGCGGTCCTCCTCACCGTCTGCACACTGCTGCTGCCGCTCAATCTCCGACTCGCCGGCCAGGCGACGGTGACCGCGGGGGAGAGGCAGCTCGCCGCAACCCGCCGACTCTCGGCCGTCATCACCGAGAGCGTGCGCGGCCTGCCGACCCTCGTCAGCCTCCGCGCAGTGGCTCGGAGGCGCGCGGTCCTCGACCGGTCGTCCACGCGGCTCGAGGCTTCGACCTTGAGAGTCCTCTCCTACGCGTTCCTCTCCGGGGCGGTCATGGACGTCGCGGTGACGTTCGCGATCGCGGTGTCGGCGACGTACACGGGTCTCGTCCTCCTCGGCTTCGTCACCCTTCCGGGGGCGCCCGGCCTCGACCTCGGCGAGGCGCTCTTCGTCCTCCTCCTCTGTCCCGCGTACTTCGCTCCCGCGCAGCGGGCGGCCAGGGGCTTCCACGATCGTGACGACGCGCTCGTCGCCGCGCGCGCGATCTGCGAGGCGGCGGGGGTCGAGGATGAGGCGGCGGGGGTCGCGGACGAGTCCGCACGGCCAGGCTCTGCCGCCGCGGAGCCACGGCCCGATGCCGCCGAGCCTGGCCCCGATGCCGCGACGGGCACGACCCCGGCGCCGTACCGCTGGACGGGTCGGACTCTGGACCGCAATACCGAGTCGGACCATGATATGGCCCCGACCCTGCGCCCCAGCCCGAGCGCCGACTCGGCTGTGATCTCAGACCGCGCCGCGCTCGCCCCGCGCGTCGACCTGCGGGGCGTGAGCGTCGTCGAAGGGGATGCCGTCATCCTCGACGACCGCGACCTCACGATCCCGGCCGGGGAGTGGACGGCGATCAGCGGACCGTCCGGGTCGGGCAAGACGACGCTGCTCCAGCTCGTCGCCGGGACCCGAGCGCCGACAGCCGGTTCGGTCGAGGTGATGAGGCGTGGGGCCGACGCCATGCACAGTGGGGACACGTCCGACGGCGGTCACGGATCGGGCACCTCCCACGGCTGGCTCGGCGCGGACACCGTCATCCTCGAGGCCACCCTCGCCGAGAACATCGGCCTCGGCGATCCGACGATCAGCCCCGACGCGATCCGCACGGCTGCCCACGACGCCGGCCTCGAACAGGTGCTCGCCGATCTGCCCGAGGGCATCGACACCGTCCTCGGCCGCCGCGGCCGCGTGCTCTCGGCCGGGGAGAGGCGGCGCGTCGCGCTCGCCCGCCTCCTCGCCGCCGACCGCGACCTCTGGGTCCTCGATGAACCGACCGCCCACCTCGACCACGAGACGGAAGCGGAGATCCTCCGCACCCTGCGCCGGGTCGGGGCGGGGCGCACCGTCGTCATCGCCACCCACTCGCCGGCGGTGACGGCTGCCGCCGAGCACGCGTGGGAATTGCGCGCCGGCCTCCTCGACGAGCAGACCCGAGAGGGCGGGGGCACGGCATGAGGAACCGACCTCGCAGGCACGTCCTCGCACTCACCGTCGCCGTCGCCGCCGAGCTCTGCGCGCTCGGTCTGCTCGCTGTCTCCGGGTGGTATCTCGCCGCCTGCGCACTCGCCGGTCTCGGCCTGTTCGCGACCTTCTCCTATCCGACGCCGAGCGGCATCGTCCGCCTCCTCGCCCTCGGCCGCATCGGCGCCGGTTACGGACAGAACGTCCTCCTCCACCGAGCAGCCCTCGCCGACACGACCCGCGACCGCCTCCGCGTCTTCGACGACCTCGCGGCCGCCGGTGCCCTACCCATCGACGACCGGACGGTCGACCGCCTGCTCACTGAGGCCCAGGACGAAGGGGAGCGGGTGCTCCGCGTCACCGCCCCGCTCGTCGTCACCGTGAGCGCGATCCTCACGGCGGTCGTCGTCATCCTCCTCACCGCTCCGCTCGCCGTCATCCCGCTCGTCATCGGGGCGGTGACCCTCCTCGCGCTCGCGCTCCTCCCCGCCGAGTCCGACCCCGGCCGCGGTCGCCTGCGCGCCGAGGTGCTCGCGAGCATGGACGCCGCCCCCGAACTCGAGTCGCTGGGAGCTGCGCCCCTGCTGCGCGCGCGGATCCTCGACTACCTCGACGACCTCACCGCCGCCGAACAGCGCCGCGATTCCCGACAGCTGCGCCGACAGGTGGTCGCCGCACTCGCCGGTGGTCTCGCGTTCGGCGCCGTCATCGTCGTCAGCGCCGCCTCGCTCGGGGTCGGCGATCTCGACGTGGTCCCGCTCTTCGTCATGATCGTCTGCCTCGCGTTCGGCGTCCTCGAGCGCACCGTCGCGATCAGCGGCATCGTCCCCCACCTCGAACGACTCCGCGGACACCGGGCCCGCCGAATCAGCGATCCCAGCCGTGTCCCCGTGCCCCCGCGCCCGGTCGACGTCGCCGCCGACGGCACGATCACCCTCGGGGCTGGTACCGGTTCGGGCACGCTGCTCACGATCCCGCCCGGTGGGAGCGCGGCGATCATCGGTCCGTCCGGCGCGGGCAAATCGACCCTGCTCACCTCCATCGCCGAGGCGGTGCGCGGTGCCGGGACCGCGACCGCCGCCGAGCGCACCGCCGCGGTCCCCTCCGTCGCGCACGTCGCCGACGACGAGTTCCTCTTCACCGGCACGATCGCAGCGAACCTCCGCCTCGGCGCGCCGACCGAGCTCACCCCGGCTGACCTCGCCGGGGTCCTCACCGCCCTCGGGCTGGACGACGACATCACCCCGGACACGCGCACGGGAATCGGCGGGCGTGCGCTCTCCCGCGGAGAGACGCGGCGCCTCGTCATCGCCCGCGCCGTCGTCACGGCACCGGATGTCCTCCTCGTCGACGAGCCCGATCTCGGTCTCGACACCGGCTCGTTCGTGCGGATGCTCGAGTTCATCCGCACCCGACTCCCGGCCGCGACGATCATCGTCGCCGCCCACCGCAGCCCACCGGGAGTCGAGTTCGTCCTCGACCTCAGCCGCAGCGAAGCTGCCGGAACCCGCGTGCCCGCCGACGCCGACGTGCCAACCGGCACCGACGGGCCGACCGATGCCGGCAGCCCACGCTGACCTGCATCCCGGCCGGCGACCGGTCACGTCCACGCCCGCCGGCGCCCAGTGACCCCGCGCCGCGAGCGGGTTAGACTGCCCCCATGTCCGCACCGGACGACGACCGGATCCGCGCTCCGCATCCGCGGCTGCGCCCCTACCTCGGCGACTATGTCGGCTACGACATCAGCGGCGTCCCCGCGGGGACGCACCTCGGTCTGCCGTCGGGGGCGCTGACGTTCGTCGTCACGATCGGCGAGCCGCTGCGCCAGGTCGATGCGGGACGCTTCGACGTCCTCCTCGCGGGCCTCCACCTGCGCCCGACCCGCATCCGCCACAACGGGACGATGGCGGGGATCCAGATCAACGTCTCCCCGTTCGCCCCGCGCGCCCTCTTCGCCCTCACTGCCGCCGAGCTCACCCACCGGACCGTCGGCCTCGACGCCGTCTCCCGCCCGCTCGCCGCCGAACTTCACGACCGCGTCAACGCCGCGGCGTCGTGGTCGGAGCGATTTGCGGCGATCGACGCCGTGCTCCTGCGCGTGCTCAGCGACGATGCCTTCCCGCGCGCCGAGGTCGGCCGGGCCTGGACCCAGATCGTCCGCAGCCGGGGTCGTCTCCCGATCGGCACCCTCGCCGAGGAGGTCGGCTGGAGCCGGCGTCACCTCAGCGCCCGCTTCCGCGCCGAGCTCGGCATCGGCCCGAAGGAGGCCGCCCGTGTCATCCGGTTCGACCGGGCCAGGCGGATGATCGCCGGCAACGCTGGGAGCACCGGCCGGGACGAGAGTGCCGGCCGTGCGGAGGGTGCGGGCAATGGTGCGTCCCCGACCCTCGCCGAGGTGGCCGCCGCCTGCGGCTATGCCGACCAGTCCCATCTCGACCGGGACTTCGCCGCCTTCGCGGGGACCTCCCCGACCGCGTGGCTGCGCTCTGACCCCGTGGCCGCGCGCGGGTCCAGCGCCGAACTCGCCGCACGCTGACCGGTTCCCATTCGTCCAAGACGTCGGCGGGCACGGTGCGCGAGGCTGGAGCCATCCACCCGCGATGAGAGGACGAACCATGACGACGAACCCCACGAGCAACCCGACGACGACCGATGAGAACCGCACGACCGATGCGAACCCCATGGCCGCCTCGGCGGGCGACGGGAACAAAAGGAGCACCCAGTCCACGGCCGACGGGAACCCCACGGCCGCCTCAGCGAGGGGAGAGGCGAACATCTGGCCGGCCTTCCGCTACCGGGACGCGAAGGCGGCGATCGCCTTCCTCCGCTCGGCATTCGGCTTCGAGGTCACCGCCGAATACACGAACCCCGACGACGACACCCTGGTCGACCACGCCGAACTCACGTGGCCGGGCGGGGGAGGGATCATGCTCGGGTCCGCCCGCGACGACGGGAGCGTGATGTCCGACGTCGGCATCGCCAGCGGCTCGGTCTACATCGCCGTCGACGACGTCGATGCGCTCTTCGATCGGGCCGTCGCCACCGGGGCCACTGTGGTCAGCGGTCCGAGCGAGAAGGACTACGGGTCCCGGGACTTCAGCGTCACCGACCCCGAGGGCGTGCTGTGGAACTTCGGCACCTACCGGGGCGCCGGCCGCGGCTGAGCACCCTCGATCCGGGCGTTCACACCCTCGGCCCACCGGTAGGGGCGGGTGGCGATGAGGGCGCCGATCGAGCGGCGCAGACGCGAGACCTCGGCACGGACGGTGACGACGTGGTCGCCATCCCCGTAGAGGAGGGTGCTCAGCGCCGAGGCGCTCACGCCCGCCTGCCCCGCCGAGGTGATCGCGGCGAGGATCTGCGCGCGGCGCGGGGTGAGGGGGACGACGAGCGGATCCGCTGAGGAGGCGACGTCGAGGACCGCGGGATCGGTCTCGAGTCGCAGGGTCACCGAGGTCTGCCGGTCTCCCGCAGGACGCAGCACCCAGCCACCGGTCACCCGCTCGGGCAGGCAGAGTCCGGCACCGGGGATGAGCACCGTGCGCTCCGGGGTCGGCGCCTCGATCCGCTCCCGCGTCGTCACGCCCTGCCGGTAGGCGACCCAGCCGTCGTCGTCGACGATGAGCGCCGGCTCCCTGCTGGCGCTGAGCATCGGCGAATAACGGTCGCGCAGACCGCCCAGGCGCTCCTGATGGCCGAGGAGGAGCCGCGCCTCGGCGAGCCGGACGGCCGTGGTGACCAGGGACTGCACCGTCGGATGGAGGGTGAGGGCGGGGCCGCTGATGTCGACGACTCCGAGCAGCTCGCCGTCGCTCGGGTCGTGGATGGGCACGGCGCTGCAGTACCAGGGGTGCTGGGAGGTCTCGAAGTGCTCGGCGGAGAAGAGCTGGACCGGGGCCTCCTCGGCCAACGCGGTGCCGATCGCGTTCGTCCCGACCACCGATTCCGACCAGTGGGCGCCCTCGACGAAGCCGAGTCCGTCCGCCTGCCGCTTGGCCCGGGAGGCGCCGTCGCGCCAGAGGATGACGCCGTCGGCGTCGGTGACGACGAGGATGAAGCCCGCCGAGGCGGGGGTGCGGAGGAGGACCGACCTGAGTTCGTCGACGATGAGGCGCAGCCGCGAACGGTGCCGGCGGGACTCGACGTCCGCCTCGGCGGAGTGGACCCGACGATTGCCCCCGCCGGGGTCGAGGCCGAGGCGGAGCATCCGCTGCCACGAGCGCGCAACGATGTCCCGCGGCGGCGACGGCGGCGGACCGCCGGTGACCACGGCATCGTGGATCCTGGTCAGATCCCTGGCGAGATGCGCCAGGTCCGGCTGAGGCATGCCACGAGTATAGGGCCTCGGGATCGGAGTGGCCGTGGAGTCGGGGTGGCGGTCGGCGCACCGCCTCGGCGCGTGCATGGAGCCGGGGCTCGGGCGGCGGTGATGCAACCGAGTGCAACCCTTTCGACGGCGAACCCCGGAGCATAGCGTGATCGCACACCGCTCAACGACGAGGAGTGCATCATGACAATGACAGTGGACCGTCCCCAGCTCACGGCCGACGACATCGCCACCGGATGGCTGAACGACTTCGCCTCGACCCTCGGCAGCCGGGACATCGAGGCAGCGGTGGGGCTCTTCGCCGCCACCAGCTTCTGGAGGGACCTCGTGTCCTTCTCGTGGAATCTCACGACCACGGAGAACCATGACGGGATCCGTGACCTCCTCCAGGAGACCCTCGACCGCGTCGATCCGAGCGACTTCGCGCTCGCCGAACCCGCGGAGACCGCCGACGGAGTGACGACGGCCTGGTTCACCTTCACCACCTCGGTGGGGCGGGGCAAGGGACTCGTCCGCCTCATCGACGAGGACGGGACGAAAGCGTGGACCTTGCTCACCTCGCTCCAGGAGCTCACCGGTCACGAGGAGCCGCGCGGCATCCGCCGGGTCAAGGGCGCCGAGCACGGGGTCGATCCGCAGCGGAAGAGCTGGTCGGAGAAGCGCGCCGAGGAGGATGCCGCGTGGGGCGAGACGGCCCACCCGTACGTGCTCGTCGTCGGCGGGGGACAAGGCGGAATCGCGCTCGGGGCCCGACTGCGGCAGCTCGGGGTGCCGGCGCTCGTCATCGACCGCTGGGAGCGGCCGGGAGACCAGTGGCGGTCGCGGTACAAGTCGCTGTGCCTGCACGACCCGGTCTGGTACGACCACCTGCCCTATCTCAAGTTCCCCGACAACTGGCCGGTGTTCGCACCCAAGGACAAGATCGCGGACTGGCTGGAGTTCTACACCCGGGTGATGGAGATCCCGTACTGGTCGTCGACGACGGCCACCTCGGCGAGCTATGACGAGGCGGCAGGGCAGTGGACGGTGGAGGTCGAACGCGGCGGGGAGACGATCACGCTCACTCCCACGCACCTCGTCATGGCCACGGGCATGTCGGGCAAGCCGAACATCCCGAGCTTCCCCGGCAGCGAGGTCTTCCGCGGCGAGCAGCAGCACTCCTCGCAGCACCCTGGCCCGGACGCGTACGCGGGGAAGCGGGTCGTCGTCATCGGCAGCAACAACTCCGCGTTCGACATCTGCGGGGCCCTCTACGAGAACGGCGCCGACGTCACGATGGTCCAGCGCTCGAGCACGCACATCGTCAAGAGCGATTCGCTCATGGAGATCGGCCTCGGCGCGCTCTACTCGGAGGAGGCGGTCGCAGCCGGGGTGACGACGGAGAAGGCCGACCTCATCTTCGCGTCCCTGCCGTACCGGATCATGCACGAGTTCCAGATCCCCCTATACGAGCAGATGAAGGAGCGTGACGCCGACTTCTATCGGCGGATGGAGGAGGCCGGGTTCGACCTCGACTTCGGTGACGACGGGTCCGGGCTGTTCCTCAAGTACCTGCGCCGAGGCTCGGGCTACTACATCGACGTCGGTGCCGCCGAGCTCGTCGCCGACGGCAAGGTGCGCCTCGCGAAGGGGCAGGTCGATCATCTGAGCGAGGATGCCGTGGTGCTCGATGACGGCACGGAACTGCCCGCCGACCTCGTCGTCTACGCCACCGGGTACGGGTCGATGAACGGCTGGGTCGCCGACCTCGTCGATCAGGAGACCGCCGATCGGGTCGGCAAGTGCTGGGGACTGGGCTCGGACACGACGAAGGACCCCGGTCCGTGGGAAGGCGAACAGCGCAACATGTGGAAGCCCACTCAGCAGGAGAACCTCTGGTTCCAGGGCGGCAACCTCCACCAGTCGCGGCACTACTCGCTCTACCTGGCTCTCCAGCTCAAGGCCCGGTTCGAGGGGATGGACACCCCCGTCTACCGGCTGCAGGAGGTCCACCACCTCGGGTGAGGGGTCGTGGGGCGGCCACTCCGGGGTGGGGTGGTCGCCCTGGGGTGGCGTTCGCCCTTGGGGTGGAGTGGTCGCTCTGGGGTGGAGCTGAGGACGCTGGGTGTCGATTCGCGGGTCGCAGATCGACACTCAGCGTCCTCGGCTCGTGCCTGCACTGTTCAGCTCAGGCCGAGGTGATGACGGATCTTTTCCTCGAGCTGGCGGTAGTTCGTGCGGCCGGTGACCCTGAATACCGTCCATCCCTCGAGGCGCATCGCCTCGTCGCGGGTGATGTCCCTGTTCCACTGGTCCTTCGACGTCCGGTGGTGGTCGCCGTCGTATTCGAGCGCGAGCTTCTCGTTCTCGTAGCCGAGATCGGGTTCGACGACGCGGTCGATGCTCGGGCAGAAGATGCGCGGATGGACCGTGGGTTCGGGCAGACCGACCGAGCGCGCCCACAGTCGCAGGTCGGTCTCCCGCGGCGAGTCGACCGTGGGGCGGACGAGCGCGAGAGCATCGAGCAGGTGGCGACGGGAGCGGATTCCTCGCGTCTCGGAGACGTAGGCGCGCAGTCTGTCGAGGTCGATCTGGGGTGGCCCATGCCAGTTGCCAACCGCGGCGTCGCCGAGTCTCACGAGGTCGTGGAGAGACAACGCTGGTCCGAGAGCGACGAAGACGTACAGGGGTATGACCACCGGCAGGTCGAAGTACTCGCAGGCGACGAAGACCTTCGTCCGGTGAAGGCGAACGCCCGGGAGACGGATGCGCATGTTCATGTCGTCAGAGCACACATCGAGTTCGGATGTCTGTAGAACTCTCGGCAACGGCCAACCGAAGAGCCGGGCCGCTGTTGCGAAGCCGGCGGCGACATTCGGGTACTTGAGGCCCACGGCTCGCAGCCGCTGGGCGTCGTCGATCCAACTCTGATCGGCCCACTGCGGCGTGGGGTAGGCGACTGTCGATTCGCGATCCATGCGGACACCGGGGACGACGACAGGATAGCGGCCCGAGTGAAAGAGCTTGTGCCGTGAGATCCCGCGCTGTTCGGCAGCGTTCGCGCGGAAGAGCGGGGAGTAGTCGCGCAACTCCCACGGGCCTGGAGTGAACATATCGTCGATGCTCCGCGAAGAAGATAGTTGTGGAAAGCGACATTTGCGTGCTTGTGGAAACGGTGTCGCCACCCACAGGCGATCTGCACACGAGTCGGCTCGCCGATCATCGTCGTCTGCACACATGTGGTCGGCGAGATACGCAATGCCGGCAGCAATCGGCGCGCAACAGTTGTGGCGGCCCGAGACCTGGACGTTTCAGGCTGGTTTCTGGCTCTGGAACCTGTCCGAAGTGACCAAGAATCGCCTGTTGAAGTCGTGGGCTATGAGAAGTGGGGGCGCACCGCGTAGGGGTGGGGTCCACAGGCGTTCGTGCACGAGTGCGGTGCGATGGGAGCCTGACCGCCGGACAGCGACGTCCTCACTCGATGGTCCTCGGGCAGAACGGCCGAGTCCTGGACGTTCTAGGCAGAGAAACGGCGCGGAAACCTGCCTAAAACGTCCAGACACCCGCCGGGCCCAGGCGCGCCCGCCGCCCTACAGTCCCAGGCGCGCCAGGACGTCCTTGACGTGGACGAGCGCCTCGGACTCCGAGAGCCCGAAGTTCTGGTTGAGGTACATTCCGTCGCCGATGAGCTGGATCGTCATCGCCAGGTGCGGGTCGCCGAGGTGGTCGTTGAGGACGGCGAACCACTGCTCGCGCGTCTCCCGCAGCGCCACCCGCGCCTCGTCGTGCTCCTGCGCCAGGCGGGTCGCGGCGATGAGGCTGAGGTCGAGTGGCGTCCCCATCTCCGCCGAGGTCTCGAGGTAGTAGATGTGGGGGCCGAGTTCGGAGGATCGCATCGCCGCGATGTCGGCGTCGACAAGGCGGCGCAAGCGGTCGAGGCTGCCCTGCATGAGCTTCGCCTTCGACCCGAAGTGGTAGAGCAGGCCGCCCTTGGACACTCCCGCCTCGGCGGCGACGGCGTCGAGCGTCGCCCCGGCAGTGCCGTGCTGTTCGAGCAGCCTGTCGAAGGCGTCGAGGAGCTTCTCCCTCGTATCGGCGGAATTCCGTGCCATGGACACGAGCCTAACCGAGATACTGCGCACCGACTGTGAGTCCGGCCTCACCGCCGACCCAACCCTTGGAACTATACCGTCTAGACGGTACAGTTGAAGCATGTTCACAACGCAGACTCCACCTGTGCGCGCCGGCCGGCGTGAATGGCTCGGCCTGGCTGTGCTGATGATCCCTGTCCTCCTCATCTCGATCGACAACACGGTGCTCGGCTTCGCCCTGCCGGCGATCAGCACCGGCCTCCACCCCACAGGCACCCAGCTGCTGTGGATCGTCGACATCTATGCGCTCATGCTCGCCGGACTCCTCGTCGCGATGGGCAGCATCGGCGACCGCTTCGGGCGCCGGCTACTCCTCGTCATCGGTGCCATCGGCTTCGGGGCCGCGTCCCTGCTCGCGGCGTTCTCGACGACCCCGGAGATGCTCATCGTCGCCCGCGCCCTCCTCGGCGTCTTCGGCGCCACGCTCATGCCCTCGACGCTCTCGCTCATCCGCAACATCTTCCTCGACGCCAGGGACCGGCGGATCGCGATCGCGACGTGGGCCGCGCTCTTCGGCGGCGGTGCCGCGCTCGGTCCCGTCGTCGGCGGCGTCCTCCTCGAGCACTTCCACTGGAGCTCGATCTTCTTCATCAACCTCCCCCTCATCGCGCTCTTCATCCCGGCCGCGCTCCTCCTCCTGCCGGAGTCCCGCGACCCGAACCCCGGCCCCATCGATCCTCTCTCGATCGTGCTCTCGATGCTCACGCTCACCCCGCTCGTCTTCGCGATCAAACACGGAATGTCCGAGGGCCTCGACTGGCTCCTCGTCGCAGCAGTCATCGTCTCGCTCATCGCCGGGTTCCTCTTCGTCCGCCGGCAGCTGGCGTCCGCCAACCCGATGCTCGACGTCCGGCTCTTCGCCAACGCCGTGTTCACCTCGGCGGTGACGGCGAACCTGCTCAGCCTCATGGGGCTGGCCGGGTTCCTCTACTTCGGCACGCAGGTCCTCCAGCTCGTCCTCGGCCTCTCCCCGGTCGAGGCCGCGCTCGCCCTGGTCCCCGGACTGATCATGTCGATCGCGGCCGGCTACCTCGCCGTCCCGCTCGTCGCCCGGATCCAGCCGCGCATCGTCGTCCCCGCCGCGCTCGCCCTCAACGCGACCGGCCTCGGCTTCGTCGCCTTCACCCCGGAGCCGAGCGTGCCCGGCATGATCATCTCCTTCATCGTCCTCGGCGCCGGCATCGGCACCGCCGAGGTGATCACCAACGACCTCATCCTCTCCGCGGTGCCGGCGGACAAGGCCGGAGCCGCCTCGGCGATCTCCGAGACCGCCTACGAGTTCGGCTCGGTCATGGGCACGGCCGTCCTCGGCGGCCTGACGACGATGGTCTTCGGCCGCCAGCTCGCCTCCCACCTCGGCGAGAGGGCCGAGGATCCGGCGTTCGAGACGCTCGGATCCGCGCTCGAGCGCGCCGGTGAGATCGGCGGCCGCCTCGGCGATGAGCTCGCCGACACCGTTGTGCGCGCCTTCGACCTCGGCGTGCAGTGGGCGGCCGGGGGCGCGACCGTCGTCGTCCTCACCGCCGCCGTCCTCACGGCCTTCGGCCTCAAGGGCGCCGGCCGCGGACCGCAGACCGAGGCCGCTGAGGTGCGGGAGCCCGTGTCCGCGCACTGACGCTCCCACGATGAGAAGCGCCGAGGTGGGGAGGACTTGATCGTCCTCCCCACCTCGGCGCTTCGGTGCCTCACATCCCCGCGGTCAGCGAGCGGCGAGGGCCTCGGAGTCGTCGGCCCTCGCCCTCTGCCTCCGGCGGGCGAGGACCCGGCCGGTGCCCGTGTAGATGAGGGCGGCGATGAGGATGAGGTAGAGGACGACGGCGATCGGCGAGGAGATGAGCACCGAGAGGTCGTTGCCCGAGGCGAGCAGCGCGTCGCGGAGGTTCGTCTCGGCGAGCGGGCCGAGCACCATGCCGATCATCAGCGGCGCCAGGGGAACCCCGTAGCGCTTGAGGACGAAGCTGATGATCGCGATCCCGAGGAGGACGAAGAGCTCGAACGTCGACGCCGAGGTCGCATAGATGCCGAGCCCGCAGAAGACCGCGATGCCGCCGTAGAGGTAGGGCTCGGGGATCTTGAGCAGCTTCGCCCACAGCGGGGCGAACGGCAGGTTGATGATGAGGAGGACGATCATCGCGATGAAGAAGCTCGCGATGAGCGCCCACACGAGCTCCGGGGCCCGGTCGAAGAGCAGCGGTCCCGGCTGGAGGCCGTACTGGCGGAAGGCGGCGAGCATGATCGCCGCGGTCGCCGAGATCGGCAGCCCGAGCGCGAAGAGCGCGCCCATCGCGATGCCCGTCGTCGCACTGCCGGCAGCCTCAGGCGCGGCGAGGCCGCGGATCGCGCCCTTGCCGAACTGCGGGTCCTTCCGGCGGGAGTCGAGCTTGCGCTCGAGCCCGTAGGCCATGAACGTCGGCACGTCGGCACCGCCGACGGGGACGACGCCGAAGGGCAGGCCGATCGCCGTGCCGCGCAGCCACGCCGGCAGCGCCTCCTTGAATTCGCGTCCCGAGAGGAACGGCCGGCCCGAGGCGTTGATCGTGTTGTCGGCGGCCTTCCGCCTGATCCGGGAGGCGATGTAGAAGACCTCGCCGAGGGCGAGCATGCCGACGGTGACCGTGACGAGCGAGACGCCGTCGAAGAGCTCGGGCACCCCGAACGTGAACCGCTCCGTGCCCGAGACCGAGTCGATGCCGATGACCGAGATCCCGATGCCGAGGAGGAGCGCCATGAGCCCCTTGAGCACGGAGTCGGCGACCACCGAGGAGGTGGCGACGAAGGCGAAGAGTGCGAGCGCGAAGAACTCGGCGGGACCGAAGTTCGCCGAGAGGTCCGCGAGCAGGGGCCCGATGAAGACGACGAGGAAGCACGAGACGAACCCGCCGATGAACGCCCCGATCGCCGCTGTCGCGAGCGCCTGCGGGGCTCTGCCGGCCCTGGCCATCTTGTGGCCCTCGAACGTCGAGGCGATCGCCGAGGCCTGCCCCGGGGTGTTCATGAGGATCGCCATCGTCGAATCGCCGAAGAGCCCGCCGAAGTAGACGCCGGCGAACATGATGAACGCGCCCGTCGGGTCGAGGGCGAAGGTCATCGGCAGGAGCAGCGCCACAGCCATCGACGAGCCGAGACCTGGGAGCACACCGACAGCGGTGCCGAGGAAGCAGCCGACGAGCACCCAGAGCAGGTTCATCGGGGTGAGCGCGTGGGTGAACCCTTCCATGAGGGAGGAGAGAGCATCCATGTCAGAACCCCCCTCCGAGCAGACCCGAGGGCAGATTGAGTCCGAGGAGGACCGCGAAGGCGAGGTAGACGAGAGAGGAGAACGTCAGCGCGAGCGTGAGGTCGAAGAGCGGGCGCCTCGATCCCATCGCGCGGGCCACGCACCAGAAGAGGAGGGCGGCGGCGATGATCCACCCGGCGAACTCGAGGATCCCGGCGAACGCGGCGAAGCCGCCGATCGCCCAGGCCAGGGAGGTGAAATCGGAATGGGTCCGGTGCCTGGCATCCTCAGCGCGCGCCTCGGCGAGGGCTCGACGATCCGCACTCGGCTCGTCCTCCTCGTGCGGGGACAGCCGGGAGGCGGCGACCGCCGAGGTCACCGGGGTGGAGAACGCCTTCTCCTCCCTCGCCTCGGCGGGGGCGGCCGTGTCGGCGTCGACGGGTTCGGGATTGCGGATGATCGCGAGGACGAGGAGGACCGTGATCACGTACCCGAGGACCATGATGATCATCGGGAAGAACTGCGGGCCGGGCGGATCGGAGTCCTCGGCGACCTCCATCGTGAGGATCCCGATGAGCAGGTACGTCGAGAACGCACCGAGGATGAGCGGGACGAGCAGACCCGAGCGGCCGTGCCACCAGGTCCCCTCGCCGAGGTGGCCCGTCCGGGTCCGTGCGGGTGTGTCCGTTGTCGTGCTCACAGTCCCAACTCCTCAAGGAGCGCTTCGATGCGCTTGGTGTCTTCGACGATGAAGTCGGCGAACGCCTGACCAGTCAGCCACACGTCCGTCCACTGGTTGCGTGTCAGGGCGTCCTTCCATTCGGCGCTGTTGCGGGTCGCCTCGAGCATGCCGACGAGCTCCGCGGTCTCGTCGGCGGTGATGCCGGGGGCGCCGAGCCAGCCGCGCCAGTTCGTCAGGGTGACCTCGAAGCCCTGCTCGCTCATCGTCGGGATGTCCTCGAAGCCGGCCAGGCGTTCGGGGGCGGCGATGCCGATCGCCTTGACGCGCCCGGCCTCGATCTGGTCGGAGACCTCGTTGAACCCGGTCGAGGCGAAGTCGGTGGTGCCCGAGAGCAGGGTCTGGATCGACTCGCCGCCGCCGGACTTGGGGATGTAGGTGATCGACGAACCGGGGATCCCGCCGAGCTGCGCGAGCTGGGCGATCGTGAGATGGTCGACCGAACCGGCCGACCCGCCTGTCCACACGAAGCCTTCGGGGTCCTCCTGCCATGCGGTCATGACGTCCTCGAGGGTGTCATACGGGGAGTCGGCGGCGGCGATGAGGACGTCGTAGTCCTCGGCGACGCGGGCGAGCAGCGTCGTGTCGTCGAAGCCGACGGGGGAGTCGTTGAGGGCGATTCCGCCGACCATCGCGGTGCCTGTGGCGAGGATCGTGTCCGCGCGTCCGTGCATCGTCGAGAACTTGCCGAGACCGATGGTCCCGCCCGCGCCGGGGATGTTGACGACCTGCGCGTTGTTCGCCGTGCGGGTCGCCCGCATCGCCTGCTGCGTCTCGCGGGCGAATCCGTCCCAGCCGCCGCCGGCGCCGGCCGGGGCGATGAGCGTGAGGTTGGAGGAGAGATCTCCCTTCGCCGAGGCGGACCGGATCGAGTATCCCGTCGCCGTGCCGATCGCGGCCACCGCGAGGACGCCGTAGGCGACCCGTCCGAACATGCGCCGGGAGACGCCGGAGTTCCTGTTGCCGGAGTTTGCGGCGTTGGGGTTTGCGGTGTTGGGGTTTGCGGTGTTGGGGGAGGGGTCGGTGTCGCCAGCGCCGGTGCCGCCGGGATCGGGGCTGCCGGGCGGACTCGCGTCGCCGGAGGACTGCATCATCGGGTCCCTTCTTCATCATCGAAGACGTGTATGTGTGCCGGCGGCGGCGCTCGGCCTCACCGACATATGTGCGACCGATTCTATTGTGGCCCAGGTCACGGTGCCTGTTTGAGCGCATTGATCTCGTTTCGCGCGTTCTGCGCCTTCTGCGCATTCTGCTCATCTTTGAGCGCGTGGGATTGGGAGTGAGTGGCTGGGCGTACCCCTCCCGAGCCCCGTCAGTGGCTGGGGTCGTCCCCTCGAGCCCCGTTTGTGGTCGATAAACCGAGGAGATTCAGCCCAGAGGCGCGTTTTCCCTCGGTTTTGCGACCACAAACGGGTGGGAGTAGTGGGTGTGGGCGGGGTGGAGCGGCGGCCGGGGTCGGTTTGGAGCGGCGGTGCAGTGCGTGTGCGGGCGGGAGTGTGCGGCTGGGACCGTCCTCTCGGGCCCCGCTTGTGGTCGATAAACCGAGGAGATTTGGCCCTGAGAGGCGATTTCCCTCGGTTCTTCGACCGCAAACGGGTGGGGCTGGTGGGTGTGGGCGGGTGAGAGCGGTGGGTGTGGTTGAGTTGGCGCGGTGGTTATGGTGGGGGCATGACGTCTTCCGACCCCTCGAAGTCCGCTGCCGACTCGTCGACATCCGATTCTTCGACACCCGCTCCTGCGACCGCCACCCCTGCGTCCGCCACCGCGGCATCCGCCTCAGCTGCTGCTGCGTCCCCGTCAGAATCGGCCACAACTCCCGCCACTGCCGGCTCCGGGAACTCGGCACCCACCCCCACCTCGGCGCCGGTGGCGAAGAAGATCCCGCACGAGCGCACCCACCACGGCCACACCTTCGTCGACGACTACGAGTGGATGCGGGAGAAGGACTCGCCCGAGGTCATCGCCCACCTCGAGGCGGAGAACGCGTGGACCGAGGCGCAGACCGCCGAGCTCGAACCGCTGCGCGAGGCGATCTTCACCGAGATCAAAAACCGCATCAAGGAGACCGACATGTCCGTGCCGACGCGGCGCGGCGGCTACTGGTACTTCACACGGACGAAGGCGGGCCTCGACTACGGCATCCACGTCCGCGTCCCTGCAGCCGACGACGGCGACTGGACTCCGCCGGAGATCGGCGAGGATCCGCTGTCCGGCGAAGAGGTCGTCTTCGACTCGAACCAGGCGGCGCGCGGCACGGACTTCTTCTCACTCGGTACGTTCTCCCTCACCGAGGACGGCCGCTACCTCCTCTACGGCGTCGACACCGCCGGCGACGAACGCTACGTCCTGCGCATCCGCGACCTCTCCACGGGCGAAGACCTGCCAGACCGGATCGAGAACACGTTCGCCGGCGCGACGATCGACCCGAGCGGCCGGTTCGTCTTCTACACGACGGTCGACGAGGCATGGCGTCCGGAGAAGGTCTGGCGCCACACGGTCACAGGCGACGGCGTCGGCGACGCCTCAGCGACCGACCCGACCGCCGCCTCCGAGGCGAGCGGCGCCGAAGACGTCTGCATCTTCCACGAACCCGACGAACGGTTCTTCGTCGGCGTCGGCTTCTCCCGGTCCGAGCGCTACCTCTTCATCGTCACCGGCTCGAAGACGACGACCGGGTACTGGCGGCTGCGCGGCGACGACCTCGAGGCGGCCCCGCAGGAGATCTGGCCCCGGGTCGACGGGGTCGAGTACTCCGTCGAACACGCCGTCGTCTCCGGCGAGGACCGCTTCCTCATCACCCACAACCGCGACCGCGCCGACTTCGACATCGTCGACGTCCCGGCCGCCGATCCGACCGGGGACGCGACCGAGACCGCCGATGCCGTCGACGAACCCGCGGGCACCGGTGCGGATCCGACGACGACCGGACGGCGGGTGCTCGCCGACGTCTCCGGGCTGCGCATCGAGGAGGTCGACGCGTTCGCCGACTTCGTCGTCATCTCCTATCGCCGAGGCGGCTTCGCCCGAGTCGGCATCGTCCGTCTCACCGGCGACCCGACGGTCCCGTACGCGCCGCTTGTCGAGCTGCCATTCGACAGGGAGACGGGCACCCTCGGATTCGGGCCCAACCCCGAGTTCGACCAGCCGACCGTGCGCCTGACCTTCACCTCGATGTCGACCCCGGCCGTCGTCTACCAGCACGATGTCGCCACCGGCACCGACACGGTCCTCAAGCGCCAGCCCGTGCTCGGCTCCGTCGACCTCGGCGCCTACGGGGAGAGCCTCGTGTGGGCGAGTGCCTCCGACGGCACCCGCATCCCCGTCTCGCTCGTCTACCGCACCGACCTCGTCGACGTCGACGAGCAGGGACGGCCGGCCGCCTCGGCGCCGCTCATCCTCTACGGCTACGGATCGTACGAGATCAGCGTCGACCCGTACTTCTCCGTCGCCCGGCTCTCGCTGCTCGACCGCGGGGTCGTCTACGCGATCGCCCACGTCCGCGGCGGCGGGGAGATGGGCCGGCACTGGTATGACGAGGGCAAGACGACGGCGAAGGTGACCACCTTCACCGACTTCATCGCGGTCGCACGCCACCTCGTCGAGGCGGGATGGACGACCCCGGAGCAGCTCGTCGCCACCGGTGGGTCCGCCGGCGGCCTTCTTATGGGCGCGATCGTCAACATGGCCCCCGAGCTCTTCGCCGGTGTGAGCGCGCACGTGCCCTTCGTCGATGCGCTCACCTCGATCCTCATGCCCGAGCTTCCGCTCACCGTCATCGAATGGGAGGAATGGGGCGACCCGCTCCACGACCCCGAGGTGTATGAGTACATGCGCTCCTACACCCCCTATGAGAACGTCGCCGAGGCGGCCCACCCGAAGATCCTCGCCGTGACCTCACTCAACGACACCCGGGTCCTCTACGTCGAGCCGGCCAAATGGGTGGCCCGTCTGCGCGAGGTCGGCGCCGACGTGATCCTGCGGACCGAGATGGCCGCCGGGCACGGCGGCGCGTCGGGGCGCTACGACGCGTGGAAGGAGACGGCCTTCGACTTCGCGTGGATGCTCGGGGTTCTGGGACGTTCCGACGTCGTCATCGAGCCCTGAGCGGACGTTCGGCTCGGCAGATAACGATCTGCTGACGAAACGTCCCCAAAGCGTGATTCGGGCCACGGGCACCTCAGGTGCCGAATAGAGTGGTCACTATGGCAGTCGTCTCCACCCGGACTTCGCCCTCATCGGAGAGGGCGAAGTCCGGGTGGGGACGGCTGATGCCTTGATCGTCGCCGACGACGGAGACGATCGAGGACGCGCATGGGTTCGTTGCGGTCCGCAGATGCCGGACCGAATTTTTCAAAGGGGAGAAGTATGCGTCTCAAGCAACTGGCTGTCGCGATCGTCGCAGTCGGCTCGATGGCTGCGGTGTCCGCGTGTTCCGGCGGTGACAGCGGCGGAGGTGAGGGCGGAGGGGACTCCTACAGCATCGGCATCTCCCAGCTCGTCCAGCACCCGGCGCTCGACGCCGCGACCTCCGGCTTCAAGAAGTCGTTCGAGGACGCAGGAGTCGAGGTCGACTGGGATGAGCAGAACGCCAACGGCGAGCAGGCCAACGCGACATCGATCGCACAGAACTTCGCGAGCTCCGACCTCGACCTCGTGCTCGCCGTCGCCACCCCCGCCGCGCAGGCAGCGGCGCAGGCGATCACGGACAAGCCGGTCCTCTTCACCGCGGTGACCGATCCGGTCGAAGCCGGTCTCGTCCAGTCCAATGAGGCACCGGGCGGCAACGTCACCGGCACCTCGGACCTCAACCCCGTCGCCGATCAGCTGCAGCTGGTCAAGGACGTCAAGCCGGACGCGAAGACCGTCGGCATCGTCTACAGCTCCGGTGAGGTCAACTCGCAGGTCCAGGTCGACCTCGCGAAGGAGGCCGCGAAGGGCATGGGCCTCGAGATCAAGGAGGCGACGATCGCGAACTCGGGTGAGCTCGGCCAGGCCGTCGACTCGCTCGGCAAGGTCGACGCCTACTACGTGCCCACCGACAACAACGTCGTCTCCGCGGTGACGACGATGGTCCAGGCCGCGGAGAAGAACAAGGCGCTGCTCGTCGGCTCCGAGGCCGGACAGGTCGAACAGGGTGCGGCGATCACTCGCGGCATCGACTACACGAAGCTCGGAGAGCAGACCGGTGCGATGGCGCTGAAGGTCCTCAAGGACGGCGCGAAGCCGGCCGACCTGCCGGTCGAGACGAGCGACACGCTCGAACTCGTCGTCAACCCGGAGGCCGCGAAGCGGCAGGGCGCGGAGATCCCGCAGAACCTCATCGACGAGGCCGACACCGTCATCGAATGACGCCGAGGCGGGCCCGCGGGAGCTCCCTCCCGCGGGCCCGCGTGCGACCTCACCCATCCTGACAATCCGATCGGACAGCAATGTACGGAGCACTGGAGCTCGGGCTCATCTACGCAGCCATGGCCTTGGGCGTCTACCTCACCTTCAAGGTCCTCAACTTCCCCGACCTCACCGTCGACGGAAGCTTCACCACGGGCGGCGCCACCGCGGCCTCCCTCATCATCGCCGGCGTCAACCCCTTCCTCGCGACCCTGGCCGCGATCGGAGCCGGCCTCGTCGCCGGCTTCATCACCGGTCTCCTCCACACCAAGGGAGGCATCGACGGTCTGCTCGCCGGCATCCTCACGATGATCGGCCTGTGGTCGATCAACTTGCGGATCATGGGCGCGGCGAACCTCTCACTGCTGCGCGAGGACACCGTCTTCACGCCGCTGCGGGAGAACATGTGGCTGGGCTCGTGGGTGTCGATCGCGATCCTCGTCGCCTTCACCCTCGTGCTCAAGTTCCTCGTCGACTGGTTCCTCACCACCGACCTCGGGCTCGCCATCCAGGCCACGGGCAACAACCGCGAGATGATCCGCAGCCTCGGCGTCAACACCGACAACACGACGATGCTCACGCTCGCGCTCTCGAACGGTCTCGTCGCGCTCTGCGGGGCGCTCATCGCGCAGTACCAGGGCTTCGCCGACATCAGCATGGGCATCGGACTCATCCTCGTCGGTCTCGCCTCGGTCATCCTCGGCCAGGCGATCTTCGGCAACCGGAACATCGTCATGGCCAGCCTCGGCGCGATCCTCGGGTCGGTCATCTACCGGATCATCATCTTCCTCGCCCTGCGCGCGGGCCTCAACACCGATGACATGAAGCTCACCACCGCGCTCCTCGTCATCGTCGCCCTCCTCCTGCCGAGGTGGGGCTTCCTCAAACGGATCCCGTCGTTCGGAAGCCGCGGCAACCGGGCGCCGACGAAGCTGCCTCCGGGCACCACCGACGACCCCGCCGCCGTCCACGCCGCGCCTGCCGGGGCGGGTACGGGGACGCCGGGGACGACGACCGCCTCGGCGGGCAGGGAGGGCTGAGCCATGCTGACCATCGACACGATCTCGAAGACCTTCTTCCCCGGCACCGTCAACGAGCGCAAGGCTCTCCAGGGGCTCTCGCTCACCCTCGAGGAGTCCGACTTCGTCACCGTCATCGGCTCGAACGGTGCGGGCAAGTCGACGCTGCTCAACACGATCTCCGGACGTCTGCCCATCGACTCCGGGTCGATCACGATCGACGGCGCCGAGGTGGCGAAGAAGCGCGAATACCATCGGGCCGCCTACCTCGGGCGGGTGTTCCAGGACCCGATGGCGGGCACCGCACCCGACCTGACGATCGAGCAGAACCTCTCCCTGGCGCTGCGCCGCGGACAGCGGCGGGGGCTGGGTCGGGGGACCACCTCGGCGAGGCGGAGGCGGTTCCGTGCCGAACTCGAGACCCTCGAACTCGGACTCGAGAACCGGCTGAAGACGAAGGTCGGGCTGCTCTCGGGCGGCCAGCGGCAGGCGCTGAGCCTGCTCATGGCCGGGTTCACGCAGCCGCGGATCCTCCTCCTCGACGAGCACACGGCCGCGCTCGATCCGCAGCGGGCAGCGCTCGTGACCGAGCTGACGGAGAAGATCGTCGCCGCCGACGGTCTGACCACGCTCATGGTCACGCACAATATGGAGCAGGCGATCGCGCTCGGCAACCGGCTCATCATGATGCACGAAGGGCGCATCATCTACGAGGCCGACGCCGAGGCGAAGAAAACGCTCACCGTCGAGACCCTCCTCGGCGAGTTCTCGAAGCTCAAGGGCGCCTCTCTCGGAGACCGCGCACTGCTCAATTGAGCGCTGTGCGCTGCCGGGATGCTCGGCAGCCCCGCCCCGACCACGGCCGGTCCGCGACTCCGCGGGCCGGCCGTCGGCGTGGGTCCGCGTGCCCCGTCTGCCGGTGTGCAAGCGTCGGTGCGGCAGGGTCGACTGCCGAGTGCCGATGCGTCCGAATGCGTCGCCGCGGCGTTGAGAAGCCCGCGCGATGCTGTTAGCCTCAACGACCGTGGGCCGCAACGGGTGAGCCAAGTCCCGTTGCCGTGACCGGCCCCCTGCGCCTCCCGCGCGGCTGAGATGGTTCGCGTGGTCGTGAGTGCCGCGGACGTCGTGCCGCCGGACTGCTGAGCAGCCCCGGCCGAGATGCCGCGGCCCGGAGGCCGGTGCGAGATCGACAACTGAGAAAGGCCCTTCGTCATGTCCGATGATTCGGTCAGCGACACCCAGCGCTCCGCGCATCATCACACTCCGCCCGAGCACACCACCGCCCGCAGAGTCACCCGCGACCGCTTCAAGGCCGACGCGCGACGAGTGGGCAGGGATGCGAAACGGGTCGGCCGTGATGCCAAACGCGTGGGCAGGGACACCGGCAAGCGCCTCGGCGCCCTCGACTACGCCCGCCCCAAACGGGACACCGCGACGGCGGCCGATCCGACGCTCGATCCGAACGCCCAGTACCCGCACGACATCCACCCGATCCTCGTCCCCGGCATCGCCATCGACGAGCAGCGGCGACGGTACTCGATCGACAAGGTGATCTTCGCGGTCGCGGGCTCACTCACGGTCGCCTTCGTCATCTGGGGCATCTCAGATCCCGGCAGCGTTGCCTCGGTGGCCCAAGGCGCCTTCGACTGGTCGACGCTCAACGTCGGCTGGTTCTTCAACCTCGTCGCCATCGTCGTCCTCGTCTCCCTCCTCATCCTCGCGTTCTCCCCGTACGGGAGGATCCCGCTCGGCAAGGACGGGGAGAAGGCCGAGTTCAGCACGTTCGCGTGGGTGGCGATGCTCTTCGCCGCAGGCATCGGCATCGGCGTCCTCTTCTTCGGCCCCTCCGAACCGCTCACGTACTTCATCACCCCGCCGCCGCTGACGAACGACCCCGAGACGACCGAGGCCCTCCACGGTGCGATGGCCCAGACCTACTACCACTGGGGCTTCCACGCGTGGGCGATGTACGCCCTCGTCGGCGGTGCGATCGCCTACGCCGGGTACCGGCGCGGACGCTCTCTGCTCCTCTCCTCGATCTTCCGCACCCTCTTCGGCAAGCGTCAGACTGAGGGCTTCGCGGGCAAGCTCGTCGACATCTTCGCGATCGTCGCCACCCTCTTCGGCACCGCCGCGGCCCTCGGCATCGCCGCGATGCAGATCGGCACCGGGGTGAGCATCGTCACCGGTGTCGGACCGATGACGAACGCGATGCTCGTCGGCATCATCTGCGTGCTCACGATCGGCTTCATCATCTCCGCGGTCTCCGGGGTCTCCCGCGGCATCCGCTACCTGTCCTCGATCAACATCGTGCTCACGATCGGCATCGTCGGCCTCGTCCTCTTCCTCGGCCCCACCCTCTTCCTCCTCAACCTCCTGCCCTCGGCGCTCATGGAGTACCTCGGGTCGTTCTTCGACCTCATGGGCCGGTCGCTGTCGTGGGGTGCCGAGACCCAGGAGTTCCAGTCCGTGTGGACCGTCTACTACTGGGCGTGGTGGATCTCGTGGTCGCCGTTCGTCGGCACGTTCATCGCCCGCATCTCCCGTGGCCGTTCGATCCGCCAGTTCATCCTCGGCACGATCTTCATCCCCTCGACGCTCCTCTTCGTCGCCTACGGAATCATGGGCGGAACGTCGATCTGGCTCTACCGGGAGGGCGCGGCGGGCTTCACCGACACCATGGCCGCCCCCGAGGTGTTCTTCACCCTCATCGACAACCTCCCCTTCCTCGGCTGGCTGCCGGCGGTCGCGATCGTCGTCCTCGCGATCTTCTTCATCACCTCGGCCGACTCCGCGTCCGTCGTCATGGGCATGCTCACGAGCCGCGGCGACCAGTCACCGCGGAAGTGGGTCGTCGTCTTCTGGGGTCTCGTGATGTCGGGCATCGCCGTCGTCATGCTCCTCCTCGGCGACGCGAGCGCACTCGAGGGTCTCCAGCAGCTCGTCATCGTCACCGCCGTCCCCTTCGCCCTCGTCATGCTCTTCATCATCGTCGCGTGGGTCAAGGAGCTGCGCACCGACCCGATGGCCCTGCGCCGCCGGTACGCGCAGAACGCCGTCGACAACGCCGTCGTCGCCGGCGCCGAGACCTACGGCGACAACTTCGCCCTCCAGGTCGTGCCGACCGAACCCGGCGACGGTGCGAACGGCGACATCGTCTCCGAGGACGAGGCCTACACCGACTGGTACCAGCGCACCGATGAGGACGGCGAGCCCGTCGGCTACGACTACGGCACCGGGGAGTGGGAGGACGGCTGGACTCCGGAGACGAAGGACACCGCCCCCGCCGAGGCGACCCCCGACTCCGCCTCGGACGCTGAGTCCGCGCCGGATGAGTCCGCAGACGCCGAGCCCCGGTCGGCCTCAGAGGTCGACGGCGAGGCGAAATCCCGTGTGACCGAGTGACGTCTCCGGGGTGACCGCGCTGCGCGCTGAGGTGCGGTAACGGCGGCAGTACGAGGCGTGGCAGAGGTGCGAGCCGCCGCGGATGACCGCCCGCGCATCATCGGGACCGAAGCTTCCGCTCGTCCACTCCCAGACGTTGCCGGTCATGTTGTGCAGCCCGAAGCCGTTCGGCGGGTACGCGTCGACAGCGACGGTGCCGACCGGTTCGGTGGGGTGGTCGGGGAAGGCGCCGACGAAGGTCTTCATCCGCGGGACACCGTCAGGTTCCCGGATCGACCCCCACGGGTAGGGTTGCTGGTCGAGTCCGCCGCGGGCCGCGAACTCCCATTCGGCCTCGGTCGGCAGCCGGGCGCCCACCCACTCGGCATAGGCCTCGGCGTCATACCGCGTCACGTGGGTGACGGGATGGTCGGGGCGTGCGACGATGAACGCATGGTCCGCTCTCAGCCTCGCGTCGGCACCGCGCTCCTGGCCGTTGCCGTGCTCGCCGCCGGCGGCGGTGCCCTGCCCGACCAGAGTGCGGCCCGGGCCCTCGGGGTGCAGCCACGACGCACCCGCGACCTGCCGCCACCACGGGGTCGCCGCCACAGCCGGGGAGGTTTCGAGGGCCTCGGCGTCGAGGAGACCGGCGAAGACGAGCGAATCACCGTACGCCTCGGCGCCGGTGCGGTGACCGGTGGCGAGGACGAACGCGGCGAACTCGGCGCGTGTGACCGTCGTCGCCGCGATCGCGAATGGAGCGATATCCACCTCACGGACCGGCCCCTCACCGTCCTCCGGGTAGGCGAGGGAATCCTCGCTGCCCATGCGGAAGACCCCGCCGGTGAGGCCGACCATGCGCATCTCGGCGGACGCGTACTCGGCGAGGGCGGCGATGACGCCGTCCTCGTCGCGGGACGGTTCCCTGCTCGGCACAGCCACCTCGGCGGGGGATTCTTCTTCCACAACACCCACCTCGGGTGGGGGCGACGCCTGCCCGTCGGACTCGGTCGGCGATGTCCGCGAAGGACCGCAGCATGACTCCATTCCCCACCTCACCGACGTAGCTCACGGCGCGCCCGACGATGGTCGCGCCCTCATTCGCAAGGACGTGACCAGCATATGCAACCCCCGAACATCGTCGTCATCCAGGCCGACCAGATGGCGGCCGAAGCTCTCGGCGCCTACGGCAACGAGGCGGCACTGACCCCGCACATCGACGAGCTCGCAGAATCCGGTGCCGTCTTCGACCGTGCCTACTGCACGACTCCGCTGTGCGCCCCCTCGCGGGCGTCGATGATGACCGGGCGCATGCCCTCGGAGATCGACTGCCTCGACAACGGCGATGACTTCGCCGCTTCGGTGCCGACGTTCGCCCACCGGCTGCGCAAGCTCGGCTACCACACCGCCCTCATCGGGCGGATGCACTTCATCGGCCCCGACCAGCACCACGGCTTCGAGGAGCGGCTGACGACCGACGTCTACCCGGCCGACCTCGACATGGTCCCCGACTGGACGCGACCGCTCCACGACAGGCTCCAGTGGTACCACGAGGCCGATCCCGTCTTCACCGCGGGAGCGGCGACGGCGAACGTCCAGCAGGACTTCGACGACGAGGTGATCTTCCGGACCCTGCGCCATCTGGGCGACCGGAAGCGGGCGAACCAGGCGGCCGGCGAGGACCAGCCGTTCCTCATGGTCACCTCGTTCATCCACCCCCACGACCCGTACGAACCGCCCAGGGAGCACTGGGACCGCTTCGCCGAGGCGGCCATCCCCGACCCTGCCCACCCGGAGGTTCCCGACCCGGCCGTCGATCCCCACAGCCACCGGCTGCGGACGATGTCCGGGCTCGACGAACGGGCGCCTTTGCTCGAGGATGTCCGCCGTGCCCGGCGGGCCTACTATGCCGCGGTGTCCTACATCGACGACCACGTCGGGGCGATCACGGCGCGTCTGCGCGATCTCGGACTCGACGCGAACACCGTCGTCATCGTCACGAGCGATCACGGCGACATGCTCGGGGAGAAGGGGCTCTGGTACAAGATGTCCCCGTACGAGCAGTCCTCCCGGGTCCCGCTCATCGTCTCCGGCCCCGCCGAGGTGGTCCTCCCCGGCCGGTACGCCGACCCCGTCTCCCTGCTCGACCTCGCCCCCACCCTCGTCGAGATCGCGCACACCGGCACCGGCGGGGCCGCCCACCACGCCGACCGGGGGCTCTCGGGGCTCTCCCTCCTCGAATCGGCTCGCCGGGAGGCGGCAGGGGAGCAGGGGCCGGGGGACAGGGACATCCTCATCGAGTACTTCGCCGAGGGGACGTACCGACCGCAGGTGACGATCGTGCGCGGGACCCTCAAGCTCACCGTCTGCCCCGGCGATCCCGACCTGCTCTTCGACCTCGCGGACGATCCGGACGAGCTCCACAATCGCGCGGATTCACCGGAGTACGCCGAGGCCGTCGCGCAGCTGCGGACGGCGATCGCGGCCCGCTGCGACCTTGAGGTCATCGAAGACCATGTGCTCGCCTCCCAGCGCAGCCGTCATCTCGTCGCCGATGCCCTCCGGGTCGGGCACGTCCGCCACTGGGACTTCGAACCGACGGTCGACAACGGGTACGTCCGCGGGGACTTCTGGGCGGCGTTCCGGTTCGGGAAGATCCCCGACCTGCGCGAGCAGACGGCTGGGCGGGGACCGGATGTGCGCGGCCCGGCGTTCACACGGCGACCGGCGGCTGCGCGCGATTCAGAGGTCGAGGGCGTCGGCCGTGGCGACGACTTCGCTCAGCGCCGCGAAGAACTCCTCCCGGCGCTTGCGGGACCAGCCGGCGGTGAGCCGGTCGGCGACCTCGCCCTGCCACTGACGGGCATCGACGAGCAGCCGCTGCCCGGTCGGCGTGAGGTGCACGGTCCGCCGTCTCGCGTCATGGGCCGAGGCGGCGGTGGCGACGAGTCCGGCGTCCGCGGCGGCCGTGATGAGCCGTGACGCTCCGGACTGGTCGATCCCGATCTCAGCGGCGACAGCGTTGACCGTGGGCTCGATGTCCTGCCGTGCGAGGGCATCGACCGCCTCGGCGACGAGGACGAGCCGACCATTCTCGGCCACGGCGTCTTCGCCGGTGATGGGCATGCGGGAGAACCGGCGGACGAAGGCGAAGAGCGGGTGGGCGGCGGGGGCGCTCATGGTGTGGGCGGCTCCTCGGTGGCCGCCATCTCCCTGCAGATGAAGGCGAGCTCGAGTGCGGACCGGAGATCCGGGAGCCGCAGGGCGGCGGTGACGACACCGGCGGAGGCGCGGAAGACCGTGGCCACGCGCGTCGGCGTCGGAGTCTGCGGCCAGGTCGCGTCCTGCTCGACGACGATGAGGCGTTCGCTGATCGGGTGCCAGGAGCGGGGGCGCAGACGGATGCCCGAGCGTGCGACCCAGCCGGCGAAGTCCGCGGGACTGATCGGTCCCGCCCCCTTGGGACCGAGGACGACGACGGGATCGCCGACCGCCTCGGCGCACCGGTCGAGGTCTCCTGAGTTCACTGCCTCATGCCACGCATTCACCGCGGTCTCGAGGTCGGAGTGCTGGGGCGTTGCCATGCCGGGAATCATATGCGTCATGCATACATCTGCGCAATGGGTGCCGACGGTGATCGGTCAAGGTCGGTTGTCTGCCAATTCACCGGGCATTGGGCGAGTTGTGGATCACACTTTGAGGTTGGGGTGGGAAGATCGGAGGACAGGAGGGATGTCATGACCAAGTTCGAGTGGACCTCGGAAGTCCCGCTCGCCGCAGAGACCGTCTTCGACTGGCACGCTCAGCCCGGAGCACTCACCCGCGTCTCACCGCATTGGGCCCAGGAGGTCGTCCAGGAGAGCTATCCTCCGCTCGCGCCCGGCTCGGTCGCCGAGGTCAAGGCGAGCCTGCCCGGCAGCTACGGACTTGTCCGCCGCCCCTTCACCGCCGTCCACTCCGAAGGGCCGTCGCGGTTCTCCTTCGTCGACGAGCTGATGAAGGGCCCGCTCAGCCAGTGGAAGCACACTCATGAGTTCACCTCGGAGGCTGGGGGCTCACAGATCACCGACACGATCGAGTTCTCGATGACCCCGCAGGGCTTCGAGACGATCGACCGCTCCATCACCCACTACATCGAGGCGACGTTCGAAGCCCGTCAGCGGCGCCTGCTCATGGACTTCGCGTTCCTCGAACGGATGAGCGCACCGCTGCTGCGGATCGGCAAGGGCAAAGGCAAGCACATCCTCATCGCCGGCGGCAGCGGACTCGTCGGGCGGCAGGTCGCGGCTCTCTTCTCCACCGCCGGGCACTATGTGCGCCTCCTCGTGCGCGGGACGCCGAAGTTCCCCTACGAGGTGCACTGGGATCCCGAGGTCGGGATCCTCAATCCGCAGAACCTCGCGTGGGCGGATGCGGTCGTCCACCTCGGCGGGAAGTCGATCGCAACCCGGTTCACGAAGAAGGCGAAGGAGGAGATCCGGTCCTCGCGGATCGACTCGACGACGCTGCTCGCCGAGACGATGTGCTCCCTGCCCGAGGCGAAGCGCCCCGAGGTCTTCGTCTGCGCCTCGGCGGTCGGCGCCTACGGTGCCCATGCCGAGGTGCCCGTCGACGAATCGGGAGCGTTCGGGGAGGGGTTCCTCGCCGAGCTCTGCCGTGACTGGGAGGCCGCCGCCTCCCGGGTCGAGGACGCCGGCATCCGGTGGGTCTCGATCCGCTCGGGCATCGCGCTGACGACGCTCGGCGGGTTCCTCAGAGCGCAGGCCCCGCTCTACCTCGCCGGAGCCGGCGGGCGGCTCGGCAGCGGAGAGCAGGGTCTGGCCTGGGTCTCCCTCGACGATCTTGCCCGCTCGTACGTCCACGCCGTGCTCACCGACTATGTGCGCGGCCCGGTCAATGCGGTCGCCCCCGAGCTCATCACACAGAAGGAGTTCGCCGAGGCGCTCGCCTCCCACCTCCACCGCCCCGCCCGGATCCCGACGCCCGGGTTCGTCACCGAACTCGTCCTCGGTCGGGACGGTGCCAGGGAGCTCGCCCTGGCCGATCAGAAGGTCCTGCCGACCAAGCTCGAGGAGACCGGGTACCAGTTCGCCCATCCGACGCTCGACGACTGCCTCGTCGAGGAGCTCGGCAAGGGCGCCTGAGCGACCGGCTCGGTGCGGGCGATCGGTGTCAGAGTCGCGCCGAGGCGAGTGCCGCGCCTTCGGTGAGCGCCTGGAGCTTCGCGACGGCGATCTCCGGGTGGACGCGCCCGCCGAGGCCGCAGTCGGTCGAGGCGACGACGTTGTCGGGGCCGACGAGTTTCGCGAAGCGGCTGATGCGTTCGGCGACGAGCTCGGGATGCTCGACGACGTTCGTCGCATGCGAGACGATGCCGGGGATGAGGTACTTGCCCTCGGGCAGTGTCGTGTCCTCCCAGATCCGCCACTCGTGCTCGTGGCGGACGTTCGCGGCTTCGAAGGTGATGCCGGCGGCGTTGATCGTGAGCACCTGGTCGACGATCTCGGCGAACGGCAGGTCGGTGACATGCGGGCCGTGCCAGGAGCCCCAGCACGTGTGGACCCGGACCTGGGCGGGGTCGATGCCGCGCAGGGCGTGGTTGAGGGCGTCGATGCGGATCTGCGTGAAGGCCCGATAGTCGTCGAAGCTCGGCTCGGGATTGATCTGGTCGAAGTTCTCCGCGAGCGAGGGGTCGTCGATCTGGACGGTCAGCCCCGCCTCGGTGATGGCGAGGTACTCCTCCCGGAGGACATCGGCCCACGCCCAGATGAACTCCTCCTCGGTGGCGTAGTGCTCGTTGGCGATGCGGGACGCCGAGCCGGGTGAGAGCGCATTGATGTAGCCGTCGCGAGTGTCGTATCCGGCAGCCGACAGACCGGCTTTGAGGTTCGCGATGTCGGCGGCGACCTGGGCCTGGCCGATGTAGCTGATCGGTCCTGTGGCCTTGGGGAACTGGGGCTGGGTGCCGGTGTCGGTGCCCGCACTCTCATCTCCGTAGACACCGGCGAAGAGGTTGCGGTCGCGGCGGTCGCCGAAGCTCGTCAGCCGGATCGCTCCGGGCTCGGAGCGCTTCGCCGGGGCCTCCCACTTGTCGACGTCGTCGAGTTCGAGGCCGTCGGTGCGGGCGAACGAGTAGTGCCACCACGCGCCGTAGTCGAAGTCGGCAGCCATCGCATGACCGTACTCGCCGTCGTTGGGGAGCGAGATCCCCAGGTCGCGCTGGCGCCCCACGAGGTCGACGACGCTCGCGGTGAGCAGCTCGTCGTAGCGTTCGGTGTCGTCGTCGGTCACGGTCTCCCCGGCGAGGCGGGCGGTGTTCTGGGCCTGCTTGGCCCTGTTCGCCTCGAGCAGTTCGGGGGTGCGGGGCAGGGAACCGGCGTGCGAGGTGCGGATCGTGGCCATGGAGGGACTCCTTCTCTCGTTCGGATGTCGTTCGCCGAGGTGGTCGCCGCGGTGGTCGCCGGGCGGCGGCCGGCGCGGAGCGCATCGGCGGGCCCTTTCAGGCAATCACATGCGTGTCCGCTCAGGGGTGTGAGTCGTCATCTGCGGTCGCAGGGGGCGAGGGAGTCGCCTCCGCGCCCCGGTCGAGCGCATAGAGTGAGGGCATGAGCGACCATTACCCGCATGGCAGGGCCGACCAGTGGAACCGGCCGAATCAGTGGACCGGCCCCGGGAACGTGCCGCCGCGGAACGCGGGTGTGCCCGCCCATCTGCGCCAGGACGGTCCTGACGCCGGGTGGGGGCAGGCAGGCGGACAGCCGCCGTACCCGTCGGCGATGGGGCAGTCGGGTCCTCTGGGATCTCGGTCTGCTGCGGTGATCGCCCCGAACACGCCGGGGTGGCTCGCGCGGTTCCTCCTCTGGACAGGGATGGTCGTCGGCTTCCTGCCGGCGGTCCTGCTGGCACCGATCCTCATGAGCGGCGACTTCGAAGAGGTGCGCCGCCTCCACTCACTCGTCACGGTATTCACGGGAATCCTCGCTCTGCTCCTCGGTGCGGCGGCGTTCGCGCTCGTCCGGAACACTTCGTGGGCGCGGCGGCTCATCGGCGGTGGACTCTACGTCTTCGCGATCATCCTCACGCTGACCGTCCCGCCCGCCCTCGGGGCGTTCGTCGCTGAGATCTCCTACCAGTTCAATGCGGGGTTCTGGGTGAGCACGGTTGTCTTCGCCGTGTTCTCCGCCTTCACGCTCACCCTCCGCCTTGTCGGATGGTCGATCGCGCGCAATCGGCGCTGGTGGGTGCTCCTCGTTGCGGCCGGTTGCGGTGTGATCATTCCGGTGATCAACGCGGTGCTCCAGGCGGCGACGAGCACCACGATCGACCGGCCCGGGCTGCCGTACTGGGTGGGCGGCGTCCTCGTTCCGATCATCGCGCTGCTCCTCTTCTTGGGGGCGCTGGGACTCCTGCACGTCCTCGGGGGACTCCGCGGCGGAGCGGCTCCCATCGTCGCGCAGCCGACGCTCGGTGAAGGACGGCCGCGCCGCAGCGCGTCGAGCACAGCGCTGGCTCCGTATCCGGGCGGGGCGCCGGGCCAGGGTCCTCTGGGTCAAGGACGCGGGCAGGACTCGAACAGTCACCACCCGTACGGTCAGGCGTCCTCTGGCGGCCAGCAGCCCTATGGCCACGTCTCAGACGGCGGTCAGACGCCGTACGGTCAGCAGTCGTCTGGCGGCGGTTTCAGTGGACCGGCGAGTCGGCCCCAGCCGAACGCTGGGCCTGATCCGTACCGGGCGCCCGATGACTCGAGGCAACAGGCGGACCGTCGACCTGACCAGGCAGGGGACTCGCAACGGTGGAAGCCGAGACCGTCTGACCAGCAACCGGGCCCGGCAGGTCAGCAGCCGAACTCCTCAGACCAGCAGTCTCCGCACCGCCCCCGGCACTGACACGGGGCGACCCCCACCGCGGCGGCGAGGTCTTAGGCCCACCTGTCGTCAACGACGTCGGCAAATCTGCCGATCTCGTCCCGCAGGCGCTCGACGAGTGCGTCGCCTTCAGCTTGGCTTCGTCGGCGGCTCTCCTCGGACTTCCAGCCGTCGAACGGGTCGAAATGACTGTTCCAGTACGAGTTCCAAGCAACGATGTCTGCGCTCAACGCCTCCGACAGTCCGAGGTCCTCGGGGTAGAGCGCGTAGTTGGCCGATCCGTTCTCCCAGAGGACAGTTCGACAGTAGTCAGGGAAGAACCTGATCGTCCGCCTGGGGTGCCCGCTCGGCTTTGTTGATTGCGGGTTGTCGTCGCGTGCCATGATGCCTTCTCGTTTCTGCGAGATCGGGGTGCTCAGGGTCATCGGAGCGCTCGGGGTGTTCGGGGTGCTCAGAGTCTCATCGGTCGGACCGCAGTCACCGTCCTCGTCCGGTCCTTCGAGGTGAACACAGACGGGATGGACTCGTCAACCACACCGGTACCTCGACTGCCGACCTCGGCGCGAACGACATCGGTGTATTCGACGGCTGTGCGCTCCCACCAGCGACGTTGCCTTGTCTGCGACGTGCTGCACCGTTAGCGTAGTGAGCACCACGGCGAGCGACGAGACACCCCGAAGGAGCTGATCGTGTGAACCCGAAACGAGACCGCATCGTCGGACTGATCTGCGGCGTGCTCGGCGCCGCGGTCATCGGCATCGGAGTCTTCTGGGTGAGCCTGCCGGCGCTCATCCTCGCGGCCGCGATGGCAGCCCTGCCGATCGCCCTCATCGTTCGCGGAAGCGACGATGCCCCTCCGAGACAGCCGTGGCACCGCTGGGTCGTCGTCGGACTGCTGTTGGCCACGGTGGTCGTCGCGATCGCCTCCCTGCTCGACATCGCCCCACTGTGGCCGGTGGTCTTCGGTTGCCTGGGTGCGGCGTACTACAGCCTCGGCATCCTGCTCCTGGCCAGGCGCAGGCCGGTGGCGCCGAACGCGGCGACAGACGCCCGACCCCTCAGCTGACGAGAACCATCCCCGCCGAAGGCACATCCCCGCCAACGCTGACGACAGAGCCCCGCCAACGCAAGAGCCCCGCATCCCGACAGTGAGATGTCGAGAGGCGGGGCTCTGCGCTGTACGGTCCGGCCGGACGGCTCAGCCGAAGTGCTTCGGCAGGGTCTCCGCGTGGGCGTTGCGCAGTTCGTCGAGACCGACGGAGAAGTGGTCGACGACCTCGAGCTGAGGCGAACCGTCCCCGGTGTCGGTCATGCCGATGCGGATGAATGGGAAGTTCCTGGCGGTGCACATGTCCTTGAACCGGACCTCCTCCGAGCGCGGGACGGCGACGATCGCCCGCGCCGTCGACTCGGAGAACAGGGCGGTGAAGACGTCGATGCCGTCGCGCTCGCACAGCTCGTCGAGCCAGATCCGCGCCCCCGTGCCGTAGCGCAGGCACGACTCGACGAGGGCCTGCGAGAGGCCGCCCTCGGAGAGATCGTGGGCGGCATCGACCATCCCGTCGCGCGAGGAGTTGATGAGGATCTCCGCGAGTTCGCGCTCGGTCTCCGGCCGGTACTTCGGAGGAACCCCGCCGAGGTGGCCGGCCGTGACGTCGGCCCACGCCGACCCGTCGAGCTCGGCCTCGGTGGTGCCGAGCAGGTAGATCGTCTGCCCCGGCTCCTTCCAGCCGCTCGGGGTGCGGCGGGCGACGTCGTCGAAGATGCCGAGCACGCCGACGACCGGGGTCGGGTGGATGGCCACGCCCCCGGTCTGGTTGTACAGGGACACATTGCCGCCGGTGACGGGGATGCCGAGGTCCTGGCACGCCTCGGCGAGGCCTTCGACGGCGGCGGCGAACTGCCACATGATCTCCGGGTCCTCGGGGGAACCGAAGTTGAGGCAGTCGGTGACCGCCCGCGGGATGGCACCGGCGGTGGCGACGTTGCGGTACGCCTCGGCCAGGGCGAGCTGCGCGCCGCGGGCCGGGTCGAGGTAGCCGTAGCGGCCGTTGGCGTCGGTGGCGATCGCCACGCCCAGACCGGACTCCTCATCGACGCGGATGACACCGGCATCGTCGGGGAAGGCCTGGGCGGTGTTGCCCTGGACGTAGCGGTCGTACTGGGTGGTGATCCACTCTTTCGACGCGAGGTTGGGCGAGCCCGCGAGCGCGACCATCGTCGCCTTGAGCTCCTCATCGGTCTCCGGTCGCGGAAGGCCTGCGGACTCGACGGAGTTCGCGGCCACCTCGGCGGTCCAAGACGGTTCGGTCATCGGACGCTGGTAGACGGGACCGTCGTGGGCGACCGACCGCGGGGGCACGTCGACGATGACGTCGCCGTGCCATTCGATGATGAGGCGGCCGGTGTCGGTGACCTCGCCGAGGACGGAGGTCTCGACGTCCCACTTGTCGACGATGGCCATGAACTCGTCGAGGCGGTCGGGGCGGACGACGGCCATCATCCGCTCCTGCGACTCGGACATGAGGATCTCCTCGGGCGTGAGCGTGTCATCGCGCAGCAGGACATCGTCGAGGGCGATGTGCATGCCGCCGTCGCCGTTCGAGGCGAGTTCCGAGGTCGCGCAGCTGATGCCCGCGGCACCGAGGTCCTGGATGCCCTCGACGACGCCGGCGCGGAAGAGCTCGAGACAGCATTCGATGAGGACCTTCTCCGCGAAGGGGTCGCCGACCTGGACGGCCGGGCGCTTCGAGGGCTTCGTGTCGTCGAAGGACTCCGAGGCGAGGATCGAGGCCCCGCCGATGCCGTCGCCGCCGGTGCGGGCACCGAAGAGGACGACCTTGTTGCCCTTGCCCGAGGCGTTCGCCAGCCGGATGTCCTCATGGCGCATGACGCCCACGGCCAACGCATTGACGAGCGGGTTGCCCTGATAGACGGAGTCGAAGACCGTCTCGCCACCGATGTTGGGCAGGCCGAGGGAGTTGCCGTACTGGCTGATGCCGGAGACGACGCCGTGGACGACGCGGGAGGTGTCGGGGTGGTCGATGGCGCCGAAGCGCAGCTGGTCCATCACAGCCACGGGGCGGGCGCCCATCGAGATGATGTCGCGGACGATGCCGCCGACGCCGGTCGCAGCACCCTGGTGCGGTTCGACGTAGCTCGGGTGGTTGTGGGACTCGACCTTGAAGGTCACGGCCCAGCCGTCGCCGATGTCGACGACGCCGGCGTTCTCGCCGATGCCGACGAGGAGGTGCTCCTTCATCTCGTCGGTGACGTAGTCGCCGAACTTCGACAGGTGGACCTTGGAGGACTTGTAGGAGCAGTGCTCGGACCACATGACCGAGTACATCGCCAACTCCGCCGAGGTGGGGCGACGTCCGAGGATCTCCTTGATCCGTGCGTATTCGTCGGCTTTGAGGCCGAGTTCGGCGAACGGCTGGTCGACGTCGGGGTTCGCGGTGGCGAACTCGACCGTCTCCCTGACCTTCTTCGAGGTCGCCGGGACCTCCTGGGACTCGTCCGCGCGAGCAGACTCGGAATTCGCGGAGATGAGGTTTTCTGACATGTCCTCTGGGTGGCCCTTTCCTACGACACGGAGCTCGCCGTCCATCTTATCCGGGCAGGGCAACGCCGCGCGCCCTCGCCCCTGGGACAGCCCGCCTCGGCGAGGACGGGGCAACCGCCTCGGCGAGGGCGATCGGGCTCCGCCTCGCCGGACGAACTGTCCGCAAATTAGACTGGGAGCCATGGCAACTCCCAAGATCGTGCTCTTCTACGTCTTCACCCCACTGCCCGACCCTGAAGCGGTCAGGCTGTGGCAGCACACGCTCGCGCAGAGCCTCGGGCTCAAAGGGCGGGTCATCGTGTCGAAGGATGGGATCAACGCGACTCTCGGCGGTGACATCGACGAGGTCAAGGCCTACGTGCGGGCGACGAAGTCCTACGAACCGTTCCGGAAGGCCGACATCAAATGGTCGAACGGACAGGGCGATGACTTCCCGCGTCTGAGTGTGAAGGTCCGCCCCGAACTCGTCACCTTCGGCACCACGGACGAGATCACGGTGACGACCGACGGCGTGCAGGGCGGGGGAGTCCACCTGGGGCCGGGAGCGCTGCACAAGCTCCTCGACGAACGCGGCGATGAGGTCGTCTTCTTCGACGGGCGCAACGCGATGGAGGCGCAGATCGGGAAGTTCCGCGATGCGATCGTCCCCGACACCGAGACCACCCGCGACTTCATCGCCGAGATCGAATCCGGCAAATACGACGACCTCAAGGACAAGCCCGTGGTCACGTACTGCACCGGCGGCATCCGCTGCGAGGTGCTGTCCGTGCTCATGAAGAACCGCGGCTTCGATGAGGTCTATCAGCTCGAGGGCGGCATCGTCCGCTACGGCGAGACCTTCGGCAACACCGGCTACTGGGACGGTTCGCTCTACGTCTTCGACAAGCGCATGCACGTCGAATTCGGTGAGGGTGCCGAGTCGATCGGCCACTGCGTCGAGTGCGGGACGCGGACTCCCGAATTCGTCAACTGCGCGAACCTCGAATGTCGGAAGCAGTACCTCCGGTGCGCGGAGTGCACGGCTGCCGGGCTCCAGCCCGAGTGCACGGACTGTGCCGAGGATCCCGCCCTCGCCGAGGCGGCCGCCGGCTGAATCCCGTCGTCGACCGAGGGTCGACAACGCCCGATCGTCGCCGTCACGTGAGGAGCCGGCGTCGGACGTCAGGCGAGGAGTCGGTCGAGGATGTGCTCGCGGGCCGCGTAGGCAGAGCGGCTCTCCGCGATCGCGGGCATGAGGTGATCGCCGAGGCGGGTCGACATCGCGATCACGCACCGGGCCTCGACCTCGACTGGATCGGCGCAGATCTCGCCGACGAGCTCCCGGAGGTAACCGAGGTGCTTCTCATCGACTCGGCGCAATCGGCGTGCCACATCCGGATCCCGGAGACCCCAGTGGCGGATCGCGAGCTCGACGTCGACACCGGTGGCAGGTCGGTCGTCTGCCTCGTCGACGACGTCGACGAGACGCCGCAGCCGCTCGCGAGGGTCGTCTCCGGCGCTCTGCTCGGTCCGGTCGACGATGCGGTCGGTCACCTCGTGCTCCCACACGTCGAGCATCTCCGTCAGCAGCGCCGACCGATCGGCGAAATAGCCGTAGAAGCCGCCCTTGGTGACGCCGAGGGACTGCGCGAGAGCCTCGACTCTCACCGCCTCCGGACCGCCGACGGCGAGTGCCCGCAGGCCCTCGTCGATCCAGGCGCGCCGGGGAGTTCGTGGATGGGCCATGGTCACCTCTCTCACTTCAGATCTATACGGTAGCGCATAGACCGTGGTAGCGTGCTTCTATACGCTGACGTATATATCGAGGTGACCATGAGACTGCCCCGGAGCGCCTACACCTCCAGGCACTGGCGCATGCACGAGATCGCTCCCGACTTCACGGTCGAAGACGTCTGGGAGCTGCCGATCCGCGGAGACCGCGACGAGCTGCCCCGGGTCGTCGACGCAATCTTCGGCAGCGCGTTCCCCGATGAGGCGCCGGCCGTCGTCCGCGTCCTCTGGGCAGCCCGGTGGAAGATCGGCGCGCTGCTCGGGTGGGACGACGTCGGTGGCGGACTCGACGAACGCGTGCCGTCTCTGCGGCAGCGGCTGCCCGACGACCTCCGACCCGACGCGGACGTCCGAGTGGACCCCTTCACGCTGGTCTTTGAGACCGAGGACGAGTTCGCGGCCGAGCTGGCGAACCGCACCGTCCACACGGCGATGCACCTGGGCTGGCTGCCCGGCGACGCCGGCCGCTATGTCTGCCGGATGACCGTGCTCGTCCGCCCCAACGGCCGACTCGGCGCGTTCTACATGACGGCGATCAAGCCCTTGAGGCTGCTCTTCGTCTACCCGGCCCTGCTCCGGTCGATCGGGCGGCGCTGGGAGGCGTCCGCCTCGGCGCGGTGATCCCGCCTCGGCCAGGACCCGCGCGCCGAGACGATGAGGACGGCGCCGATCTGGAGGACGACACCGTAGCGGACGACCTCGGCGAAGCCGACGGTCGGCAGCATCGCGATGAGGAAGCAGAGGAGCAGGCCGGCCGCGAGTTTGCCGACCCAGCGCCACAGCGGACCGACGATGAGCAGGGTGCCGAGTGCCGCCTCGGCGACCGTCGCGATCACCCCGGCGACGGCGGCGAGCGGACTCGGCGCCCACGGCAGCAGCACCCCGACATAGGCGAGGAACTCCGGCCACGATCCCCATGAGACTCCGGGAGCGCCGGGCGCTCCGAGGAGTCCGAAGCGATCGGCGACCGAGAGCAGCAGTTCGATCCCGACGACCGCGCCGAGGAGACGGCCGGTCAGCCACCGTGCCCACCGACTGCGGGTCAGAGCTGCCACGCCCGCGATGACGGTGAGTGCGGTGAGGGCCGTGACGATTGGACCGACCGTCACGCCCTGCAGCACGCCGATGCCGGCGACGATGACGCCGAGTGCCGTCCAGATGAGACCGCCTGCCAGGCGGTACCTGTCCATGTACTCCATGTTCACTCCTGTGCTCCTGAACCGCCGTGGTCCGCGGCGGTGGTCATGGTGATTGCTGCCCGCCCCACGTCTCGGCCTGTGACGCCTGCTGTGGCTCCGATGCCCGTCCTGACGCACTCCCCGCGCCCTCACGGCCGCCGCCCGAATGGTAAGGTGGTTGACTGATTTCAGGATAGGAGGCTGGGGAGAAATGGTCAAGGACTTTACCAATCCTCTGCGGGAGCGACCGCTGCCGCTCGGTTCCCTGCTCTCGTCGACGGCGCAGCACCTCCTCGGCGGCCTCGACGATGCCCTCGCTCATGCGGGACTGGCGGGGATCCGGTCCGCGCACGCGCCGCTGTTCCTCGTCATCGATCCCGAGGGGACGAGGGCGTCGGAGCTCGCGAAGCGGACGAAGATGACGAAGCAGGCGATGGGGGAGCAGGTCCGTCACCTCGAGAGGCTCGGCTACGTCGAGGTCGTGCCCGACCCGAGCGACGGCAGGGCACGGCTCGTGCGGCTGACCGCATCCGGTTGGGAGGGAGTCGAGATCGCCGAGGCGGTGATCACCCGCTTCGACGCGTGGCTTGATGAGCGCATCGGCGCCGAGGCGGTTGCGCAGGTGCGTGTGACGCTTGGCGAGATCCTCGGCAGTGACTCATCCGAATGGGGTGCTCGGTCAGCGGAGCCGAATGCGACAGAGAGCGCAGACGAGCAGGCCTGACTGCGGGCGGACGACCCAGGCGCTCGATGCCGGACACCAACCGTCGCGCTTCGGGTGTCGCCTCACTCCGCCACCGTCTCACCTCTTCGTCAGCGCAGGAGACTCCTCACCGCCGCGCTGACGTCGGTCCAGCGGAAGTCGAAGCCGGCGGCTTCGAGCCTCTCCGGCAGGACCCACCGGCTCTTGAGGACGAGCTCCGACTCCTGCCGGAGGACCGCCATGCCGGTCTCGAGGAGCCACCTCGGCGCGGGGATCCCGATCGGCATCCGCACCGCGCTGCGCAGGGCGGCCATGAGTGCGGCGTTGTCCGAGACTCCCGGGCTGGAGAGATTGACCGGCCCCGAGATCTCCGGATGCGTGTCGATGAAGCGTATCGCGGCGACGAGGTCGTCGATGTGGATCCAGCTGAAGCGCTGACGGCCGTGAGTCGGCTCGTGCCCCCGCCACACGGTCGGTCCGGAGGCGTGCGGTCCTATTCCACGGTAACGCCGATGACCGAACCACCGTCCCTCGAGCTGGCGACCGCCTGCGCCGAAGCGAGCGGCCGTCGCGAGCATGCTCAGGGCCGCACCATCACCGAGGACGATCGCCATCCGGGCGGCCACGCGGCGAGTGCGCGGCAGTTTGCCGCGGAAGAACTCCGCTTCCCAGCCGGTGGCGACGTCGACGGAGAATCCCTCCCCGATGTCTCCGGTCGATTCGGTCTGCGGGCGGTCGATCGCGTGACGGTAGATCGTCGCCGTGCTCGCGTTGATCCACAGCCGCGGCGGCGCCGAGGCGGAGCTCACCGCGTCGTGGAGTGCCCGGGTCGTGAGGATGCGGGAATCCCAGATCTCTTGCCGATTACGGTCGGTGTAGCGGCATCCGACGCTTCGGCCGGCGAGGTTGATGAGGAGATCGGCGCCGTCGACTGTGACTCTGATGCCGTCCGGGTCATCCCATCCGGTATCGGCAGAGCTACCGCGACCGATCGTGCGCACCCGGTAGCCCCACTCCTCGAGCGGGCCGATGAGTGAGCGGCCGATGAATCCTGAGGCGCCGGCGATGACGGCGGTGGGGGAGTGGACGGGAGATGCGGCAGGCTCGCTCATGAGGTCACCGTAGCGTGGCGAGCATCGGACTCTCGGGTGCCGGCTTCTGGCGAAACGCTGCGTCTCAGCGCGCGGCTCGCTGATGGTCCTGGTCCTGGGTTGCAGTGCTCGATTCGAGGCGGCTGGCGCGGCCCGATTCGGGTGGCGTGGGTCATGTGGTGGTTGTCACCCTGCCTGGTGTGGTTTCGGGGTTGCGTGGGGGTGTTCTGGTGGTCTAGAGTTATATCTCGTTCGCCTCACCGGGAACACCACAACAACGCGGTGTTTCCACCGGGTGTCACCAGCGCAAACACAAGTTTGGCCAGGACAGTCCGGGTGTGTGGATCGGGCGGACGCAATCCTGTGGATGCCCCCAGCGAGCACGCGAATATTCGTGTGTGGTGTGGGTGTGTGTTTGTGGTTTGAGAATCCAATAGCGTGTTTGTTTGAACAATGTGATGCCAGAAATTTTTTCTGGTAAGACAACCAAAAACCCATGGACTTTTTCGGTTCATGGTGGGGTCACCGTCCACCCCCGTGGATGGGTGACTGTCTTGCCGGGATCACTAGAAATAAATTTTTTATGGAGAGTTTGATCCTGGCTCAGGACGAACGCTGGCTGCGTGCTTAACACATGCAAGTCGAACGCTGAAGCCTGGTGCTTGCACCGGGTGGATGAGTGGCGAACGGGTGAGTAACA
>NZ_FXZC01000002.1 GCF_900169275.1 Brevibacterium casei CIP 102111
CCGATCCCGGTAGCTAAGCCCATGTCATGCTGATGGTACTGCAACTTGGTGGTTGTGGGAGAGTAAGTGACTGCCGCAATAATTGTTGGTGGGGGCACTCCTTTTCGAAGGGGTGCCCCCACTTTTTACATTCACGGGTAGGAGCCTGTGGGGGAGTGGGGGGACCTGGTGAGGGTCCCCCTTTTCTGCATTCACGACCACTGCCGTGACCGTGGTTTTTCACGATATGGAATTGGACGCAGATCCGCGTGGCCATCCGTCGCTTCCTCCGTAACGTCCAACTCGTCGCAGAGATACTGCCGCACACCTCAACGGTGAGGAATCGAGAAGAGACGGACATGAGCAACCCGACCGGTCACAGCCGACCCGACGCACCCACATCCACCACCACGGCGAAAGTCGTGCCCACGATGGCCATCCTCGTGGCCTGGCTGCTCGTGGTCTCCGACGGCTACGACCTCATCGTCTTCGGCACCGTCCAGACCTCGCTCATCGAAACCACCGGGTGGGGACTGACGAACGCGTCGATCGGGACGCTGGGCTCCCTGGCATTCGTCGGAATGATGATCGGCGCTCTTGCCGGCGGCCGCCTCGGCGACCGCTTCGGCCAGAAGCGCACCGTCATCGTCTGCACGATCCTCTTCACCTGCCTCAACGCCCTCTGTGGAGCCGTCGACAGCCCCATCCTCTTCGGCATCCTCCGCTTCCTCGCCGGAGTCGGCCTCGGCGGACTGCTGCCGAGCTCGAACGCGCTCGTCGCCGGCCTCGTCGCACCCCGGTGGCGCGCCACAGTCGCGACGATCATGATGTCCGGCGTGCCCGTCGGCGGCGTCCTCGCAGCCCTCACCGGCCTCATCGTCATCCCCACCCTCGGCTGGCGCTGGATGTTCTTCCTCACCCTCGTCTCCCTGCTCATCATCCCCTTCGCCCTGAAGTATCTGCCAACACGCGGGCAGGAGGAAGGACGCCTCGAATCCGCACGCAAGGAGACGAGCACCCTCTTCACAGGCGGCTACGCCATGATCTCCGCCCTCTTCGCCGTCTCCGCCCTCGCCGTGCTCTTCGTGTGGTTCGGGCTCGGCACCTGGCTTCCCCGTCTCCTCGAAACCCAGGGCTACGACCTCGGATCCGCGCTCACCTTCACTCTCTCGCTCAACCTCGGCGCGGTCATCGGGTCGATCCTCACCGCCTGGGCCGGCACGCGTTTCGGAGCCCTCGCCGCCGCCTCGGTGGCCACAGCCCTGACCGGGATCGCCATGGTCATCATGATCTCCGACCAACTGCCCACCCTCGTCACCTACCTGCTGCTCGTCGTCGCCGGCATCGGCACCCACGGGTCGCTCTGCCTCATCATCGGCGCGATCAACAACACCTACCCCGCGGCGATCCGCGGAACCGCCCTCGGATGGGCACTCGGGGTGGGCCGCCTCGGCGCCGTTCTCGCCCCGCAGACCGGAGGTCTGCTCATCGGCACTGCCGCCGGTGTCGCTGCGGTCTATTCGGCCTTCGCCGGGGGAGCGCTCTTCGCCGCCTGTGTCATGGTCATCCTCATCGTCGTCATCCGCCGAGCCGCGCTGCCCACCGTCGCCGCGAACGCCGATGACCGGACCTCCGCCGCACCCGCCGCTTCCCAGCCCTGAGGCGACGACGCCCCACGACCCGCACCACCACCAGCAAGGAGCAGAGAACACCATGAAGAAGATCGCCCTCGAAGAGCACTTCGGCGCCTCCGACCCGAACATCGTCGAGCAGTCCGCCGAGCACTTCACCCCCGACGCGTGGCCGGCCCGGCGAGCAGCGCTGCTCGACATCCACGAGGCCCGCCTGCAGCAGATGGACGACCTCGAGATCGAGAAGGTCATCCTCTCCCTCCTCGCGCCGGGAATCCAGTCGCTCCACGATCGGGCTCACGCCGTCGATTGGGCCCACCGCCTCAACGACTACGCCGCCGACCAGGTCGCGGTGAACCCCGCCCGCTTCGCCTCCTTCGCTGCCCTCCCCATGCAGGACCCGGATGCTGCCACGGAGGAGCTGCGACGATCGGTCAAGGAACTCGGTCTCCTCGGGGCGCTCATCAACGGCTTCTCCCAGGTCGATGACGAGAACACGGTCGTCTACCTCGACGACCCACGCTACGAGGACTTCTGGGCCACCGTCGCCGAACTCGACGTTCCCGTCTACCTCCACCCCCGCGATCCGCTCGTCTCGAAGAGCCCCCAGTACGACGGGCATCCCTGGCTCTACGGTTCCTCGTGGGCGTTCTCCGTCGAGACCGGCACGCACGCGCTGCGGCTCATGGGCTCCGGCCTCTTCGACCGGCACCCAGGGGTGAGGATCATCCTCGGCCACCTCGGCGAACTGCTGCCCTTCAACATCTGGCGCACCGATCACCGGCTCGCAGTGGCACCGCGCGGACTCGACGTCGAGCACTCGTTCGGCCACTACCTGCGGACGAACTTCTACCTCACCACGAGCGGCAACTTCCGCACGCCCGCACTGCTCAACGCGATCCAGGAGGTCGGCGCCGACCGGATCATGTTCTCCGCCGACTACCCGTTCGAGTCGATGGAGGAGGCGGCACGGTGGTTCGACGCGGTCGAGCTCAACGACCGGGACAAGGAGAAGATCGCTTCGGGCAACGCGGCACGACTGTTCGGTCTGGAGTCGGGCAGCGGTGCCGACGGCACCTCGCCGACCGCCCCCATCCGCACCGTCACCGAGGCTGCGGCTCGGTCCGAATCCCAGCCTGAGTCCCGGCCTGCGCCTGACCCTGCGTCTGCGGAGCCTGCTCCTCGATCTCCGCAGCGCATCGGAGGATAGCCTCCCGCGTCACCGAGGACGAAAGTGTGGCCGCCCTGACCGTCGGGGCGGCCACACTCAGTGCGACCGGCGCGACCGCCTCGGCGCCCCGCAGTGCGATCCCGAACGCATCGACGCCGCGTTCGGTCAGCCCGGACACCTGGGCGAAGCCGTCGCGACGGATGCGCTCCATGGTCCGCTGGAAGTCCGCGGCCGTCGGGAAGTGCTCGTTCACCGGTGACGAACGCCCCGCCTGCTGGAGGTAGAAGACCCGGATGAGCCACTCGTCGGGCATCTGCGCGAGCAGCGCGAGACCGCCCGAGGTCGTCGCCGCCGGCAGGACGGCGTTCTCCCGACTGCCCACGCGGGGTTCAAGGCTGCCCGGGCTCGAGACGAGGACACGCACCGTGCTGCCCGTGCGCACCATGAGGTGGCAGGTCTCGCCGACCTCCTCCGCGAGGCGATCCATCCGCGGCCGAGCACTCTCCTGCAGTGCGTCGAGATCATCGGAGACCGGCAGCGGAGCCGTGACCGCCGGCCCGACCGTGTACCGTCGGTCATCGAGCTGGGTCGCGAAGTCCCGGTAGACGAGCATCTGCAGGATGCGATGGCACGTCGACGGCGACAGGGACGTGCGCGCACAGATCTCCTGCAGGTGCAGCGGCACGGAGTCCCGGAGGATCTTCTGGATGATCAGCGCACGATCGATCGATTGGATGAACGTGCTCGGCACCGCCCGCAGGTCGAGGTTCTCCATCATCGTTCAGTTCCCATCAGACGTCGGAATCGTGGGGTGGTCACTCGCCGAGGTGGTGCATCGCCGAGGCGGTGACATGGCTGAGCGGCAGCAGCTCGGTGAGCTGCTGCCGCGGCCGCGGTCGTGGACGCCTCCTCAGCGACGGGCCTTCTCAGCGGGCCGGGTCGAGGACGAAGTCGTAGACGGTGATCTCGCCTTCCTCGTCCGGGTTCGGCTGGGGATCGAGCATGAGCTCGGGCTTGACCGCCGAGGCGATGTCGTCCTCGTTGTGCGGATCGCCGGGGAAGTAGAGCTGCGAGGTGATGAGCTGATGCTCCGGCGCATGGACCTTGAAGTGCATGTGCGCGGGACGCCACGCGTGCCATCCGGCCGCCTCGATGAGCTGGCCGCACGCTCCCTCGGTGGGGATCTGGTAGGGCGCAGGCCGGATCGTGTGGATCTCATACCGACCCTCGTCGTCGGCGACGAAGGTGCCGCGCAGATTCCATTCGGGCAGCCCCGGCGCGAACTGCGAGTAGAAGCCGAGATTGTCGGCATGCCAGAGCTCGAGCTTCGCCCCCGGCAGGGGAGCGCCGTCGGTCGAGGTCACCTGGCCCTTGAAGACGAACGGTGTGCCCGGTTCGTCCGGGCGCATCGGGATGGTTCCGTTCCATGGCAGCTCCGGTGAGCCCTCGAGGTAGTACGGGCCCTCAATCGTGCCCTTCGATCCTTCGCGGTCCTGGTTGGCGACCTCCTCGACGGAGTGCTCGAGCCACACGTCGAGGAACAGCGGCCATTCGCCTTCCTCGCCGACCTTGATCAGCCACGCCTTGAACGCGTTGTACTCCTCATAGGTCACCTGCTCCTCGAGAACGAGGTCGTTGAGCGCCTTGACCGCCTTCCCGGCGAGCAGAGCGACCCGCTCGTGGTCGACGACTCCGCCCGCCGCCCTGGCCTGACGCTCCTGGAACCGCGCCGAGGCGTTCGCCCCGGAATCCGCGGCCCTGGCGGTGACCTCTTCGGTGAAACTGTTCTCAGACATTGCTGTTCCTCTTCTGTGACGAGCCGGCTCTGCCGGCGGTTCGGGTGGTGGGTGCGTGGTCGGGTGGTGGGATAGTGGTCAGATGTGGGAGGGATGCGTGGCCAGCGGCGTGACGCTGATCCGCATGTGCGGGAAGAGCGGCAGCCCGGCAAGGAGGCCGTGGAGTTCGTCGTGATCGGCGACGTCGAAGACCGAGTAGTTTGCGTACTCGCCGACGACCCGCCAGATCTCCTTCCACCTGCCGTCGCGCTGCAGGTCCTGCGAATAGGCCTTCTCCCGGTCGAGCAGCTCGGCTCTCTCCTCCGGGTTCAGACCCTCTGGCAGGGTCACATCCATCCTCACGAGGTAGAGCATCATCGCCTCCAATTGCGGTTCGTCGTCGGTCGGTGGTCGGGGGTTGGGTCGGTGGTCAGGGTCGCAGTCGTCGGATCGGACGCCAGCGGGCGCAGCTGCAGGGTCAGTCGAGGCGGTAGCGGGCGAGCTTGTCCTCATCGACCGCAGTCCCGACGCCGGGCACCGTCGGGGCCGGGAGGCGACCGTCGACGATCGTCAGCGGCTCGGCGATGAGGTCATCGCCCATGTCGAGGAAGTTCGACAGCTCCGCCGGATACCGCGAGGAATGCTCGAACGCCGCCCCGAACGTCACCGTCGCCGCACTGCCCAGCTGCGTGTCGATCTGATTGCCCATGAGCACGTCGATGCCGAGCGCCTCGGCGAATGCGAGGATCTTCGCTGACTCCGTGAACCCGGTCCGCGCCGTTTTGATCGACAGCGCGCTCGCCCCTCCCGTATGGATCTCCCGGGCCGCCTCGCCGAGGGTGGACGCCGATTCGTCGGCGACGATCGGTATCGGTGAGGCGGAGACGAGAGACCTGCGGGCGAGCACCTCGGCGGCATCATCGGGCTCCTCGAAGAACCGCAGGTCGAGGTCGGCGGTGGCCTCGAGGACGCGGCGGGCCTCGCTCGCCGTCCACCCGCGATTCGCATCGAGGTAGAGGAGCACCTCGGGTCCGAGGGCCTCGCGCAGCGCGATCGCGACGTCGACGTCGAGGGAGATCGGACGGCGGCCGACCTTGATCTTGAACGCCCGCACCCCGTACGACTCGACGCAGGCGAGGGCTTCGTCGACGACCGCCTCGGCGGGGGAGAAGCCGAGCATATGGGAGACCTCGAGGGAGGGGGCGAACCCGCCGAGGAGGCGGTGGACCGGGGTCTCGAGGGCCTGGCCGATGAGGTCCCACAGGGCGATGTCGATGCCGCCCTTCGCTGTCTGGTTGCCGACCGTGCGGTGGAGGCGGGCGTGGATGAGCGCACGGTCGAGGGGATCGGCGCCGAGCAGCGCCTCGGCGAAGACACCACCGATGATCGCGGTCACGGAGTCGGTCGTCTCCCCGTACGTGTAGGGGCGGGGCGGGATGTCGGCGGTGCCGACGAGCCCGTCGTCGGTGCGCAGGCGCACGAGCACGTGCTCGATGTGGTCGACCTCGCCGCTGGCGAAGCGCAGGGGTTTGCGCATGGGGATCCGGTAGGGGATCGTCTCGACGGCGGTGATGCGCATCAGGCGCTCGCCTCCTCGGCGGAGGCCGGGTCGTCGATGACGTCGGCGACCACCTCGGCGATGATGTCGGACATCCGGACGATGGCGGCGGTGTCCTCGTCCTTGCGCCAGGCCAGGGCGAGTTCGGTGCGCGGGGCGTCACTGAGCTCGCGGAAGAGGACCCCGGGCAGGCCGAGGGCGGTGGCGGTGCGCGGGATGACGGCGGCGCCGAGTCCGGCGGCGACGAGCGACATCAGGGTCGAGGTCTCCGAGGCGCGCACCGTGTACTCGGGCTGGGCGGAGTGCGCTGAGAGGTGCCGCTGGGTCGCGGCCGCCATGACCGAGTTCTCGGGGTAGCCGACGAGGGCGTGCGCTCCCACCTCGGCGGCGGGGACGGTCTCATGGTCGGCCAGTGGGGAGTCGGAGGGGACGGCGAGGACACAGGATTCAAAGCCGAGCGAAGCGTAGGTCAGCCCCGGGATCCGCGAGTTCGACCGCAGGAGTGCGATGTCAATCGTGTGGTCGAGGAGCCGGGTGATGAGGCGCGGGGTGATCATCTCGCCGCTGACGGTCAGCCGCAGTGCCGGTGCCGCCGAGGCGGTCCGCCGGACGACCTGCGGCATGATCCCGTACGTCGTCGACCCGGTGAAGCCGAGCCGCAGCGGACCCTGGAGACCGTCGCCGATGAGCCGGACCTCGGTGCCGAGGGCTTCGAGGTCGGCGAGGACGCGGCGGGCCTCGTCGAGGAGGTGCTTGCCCGCCTCCGTCAGAGACACCGAGCGGGTGGTGCGGTTGAGGAGGGTGGTGTCGAGCTGGCGTTCGAGCTTCCTGATCTGCTGCGAGAGGTAGGGCTGGGCGAGGTTGAGCCGCTCCGCGGCACGGCCGAAGTGGCGTTCCTCGGCGACGGTGGCGAAGTACTGCAGCTGGCGGGTCTCGATCATCATGGGACCACGCTCATCGGTGCGATCGTCATCGGTCTCCCTCTCCGTCGAGGCTGCGCTGTCGGGCCGGTGGTTCGAGGCTTGTGGTTCGGGGCCGTTGGTTCGACGCCACGCCGGCCGGTGCTGTCAGTAGTCACAGTAGGCCCGATCACGGATGACTTAAAGAGCCGATTACGTCTCGATTGAGACGCTGATGTTATCAATCGCGGGGCACGCGAGCGGCGCGCAGTGTGTACTCCCGGCGCGCGTACACCGCCTGCGATCACTGCAGTCGGGTGGCGATCCTGCAGGGTGCTACGGGGCGCGCTGAGCCCGTGATCTGGGCATTCTCGGCGGTCGTGGTGGGCGCTGGGCGTGCCATGGCCGCAATCGGCGTTGTTGTCATATCTGCGAACTTCGATAGCGTGGTGAGCACACATCAATGGAAGGTACAGCGCATGCTCAACCGTCTGCACGATGCTCTCAGGCTGAGGACGAACCCGGTCATCTTCTTCTCCTCAGCCGCTGTGATCATTCTCTTCGTCCTCGGAACGATCCTCTTCACCGACGCCCTCGACACCGGGGTCTCCGCCGCCTCCGACTGGCTGCTGCGCAACCTCGGATGGTTCTACATCCTCGGCGTCACCGTCTTCCTCGTCTTCCTCATCTACATCGCCGCATCCCGCTACGGACGGGCGAAGCTGGGACCCGACGACGAACCGCCCGAGCATTCCAACGGTGCGTGGTTCGCGATGCTCTTCGCCGCGGGCATCGGGTCGATCCTCATGTTCTGGGGTGTCGCGGAACCGGTCAGCCACCTCGGCGATCCGCCCCGGGCGAGCACCGGGATCGAACCGGGCACGGTCGAGGCCGCGGCTGACGCGATGAACTTCACGTACTACCACTTCACCCTGCACACATGGACGATCTTCACGCTGCCGGCGCTGTGCTTCGCGTACTTCATCCACAAGCGCAACCTGCCGCCGCGGGTGAGTTCGATCTTCCAGCCCATCCTCGGTGAGAGGATCCACGGGCCGATCGGGAAGACGATCGACGTCGTCGCGATCATCGGCACCGTCTTCGGCGTCGCCGTCTCGATCGGACTGGGCACCCTGCAGATCAACGGGGGACTCGCGCAGCTCTTCGGGATCCCGGAGAACGCGCTGTGGCAGCTCATCATCATCGGGGTCGTCTGCGGGCTGGCGACGATCTCGGTCTCGCTCGGTCTCGACAAGGGCATCAAGGTGCTCTCGAACATCAACATCGTCGTCGCCGTGCTCCTGCTCATCTTCATCATCGTGGTCGGGCCGACGCTGTTCATGGCGCGGGGGATCTTCGAGTCCCTCGGCACGTACATCCAGCAGCTGCCGCAGCTGGCGCTGTGGAATGACACGTTCGCCGACACCGGGTGGCAGAGCAGCTGGACGGTCTTCTATTGGGCGTGGACGATCACGTGGTCGCCGTTCGTCGGCATCTTCATCGCCCGCATCTCGCGCGGACGGACGATCCGGCAGTTCGTCATCGGCGTCCTCGCGATCCCCTCGGCGTTCTCGATCATCTGGTTCGGCGTCTTCGGCTACGCCTCGTTCGACATCGAGTTCAACAAGGGCGGCGGTCTCGTCGACCGCGTCGTCAATCAGGGCGACATTCCGGGCGCGCTCTTCGCGTTCCTCGAGAACTACCCGCTGGCCGGTCCGATCTCGGTCATCGCGATCATGCTCGTCGTCATCTTCTTCGTCACCTCCGTCGACTCGGCGGCGCTCGTCGTCGACACGATGAACAACGGGCACGAGGATTTCAACCCCTTGGCGCAGCGGATCTTCTGGGCGCTTGCCATCGCCGTCGTCACCGCGACCCTCCTCGTGTTCTCGGGGACGGGTGGCCTCGAGGCGCTGCAGTCGACGATCATCCTCGTCGGGCTGCCGTTCTTCGTCATCGCCTACTTCCAGATCTACGCGCTCATGCGTGCGCTGCGCGAGGACGCGGGCGAGCCGCCGCGGGTGCGCATGCGCCGGTGGAAGAAGGTGCTGCCGCCGGAGGAGGCCGAGCGGAGGGCCGATGACGACGATGCCTTCAACGACGAGTACGACGCATCGGAGGAGACCGTCGTCGCTCCCGAGGCCGACGAGCCGGCGCCGGAGTTCCGCGACCCCTACGTCGACGCCCCGAAGGCGAAGCCCAAGCGGCAGAGCACGCTCGCCAGTCGCACCGGCAGCAAGACCCGGCCCCAGCGGGAGTAGGGGGCGCCTCCGGCGGGGGAGGTTGCGCCGGGCAGCGGGGCGGCAGGCCAGCCGCGCCGTTGTGAGTCACTTTCCGCCGAGATGGTCGGGTTTCGAACCGACCGATCCGGCGAAAAGTGAATCAGTCGCGCAAGAGGGCCGGTCGCTCACCGAATGTGGTGTGCGCCCGGCCCTCTGCTGTGGTCCCAACAGGCATCGGAAGTAAGTCGAACTGGGGTCTCTCAACAAGCAGCGCACGGAACGAATCCCATGCTCTATTTTCACCACGAGCTCTCACTACAGTCGGGACAACATCTGGAGCGACTGGCATGCTCGCGTGGACCGATCGTTCTCTTCATGTCGGTGCCGATTGGTACGTTCTCCGCATGTTTGAGATCGCAGGAATTGTTCTTGGTTCTTCAGTGATTGCTGGAGTGGTAGCGCAGGTCTTCCACTGGTTCCGTCCCAGTCGGGTAAGTGACAGGGTTAGCGCCTTCAAAGGCGAATTGGAGGCTTTGAAGGAGATCGATGACGGAACTGGTTTGGGAAAGGCCGGCTATGCGGTCAGTCGTGCGGCTATAGAGGCTGCAATGGTCAGTCGATTGGTGCCTGGTCGTGATCTGCAACTTGCAGTTCTTCTCTTGATGTCGATGTCAGCATTCCTCTTCGCGATCGTCGTCTACTACTCGGTCGATCCAGAAAATACCTTTGAGTACGCTGTCATGTTCGCTGGGATAGGCGTGTACGTATTGTGCGGCTTGGCAACAATCGCACTGGGAGTCGTCACGTGGCTTGCGGCCTTGAGCGTCCGTCGCTCGCTAGCAGACGGATTCCGGGAATACGACGACCTTGAAGGCGATAAGGCACTTGAGAGTTTTGCCGCGCTCCGAGCATGTTTCAGGCCTGTCGCGGAGGGTGCGGTTGAGCCGTATCGATTTCGTCGCCTATACCAGTTTGGGCTGAGCGAATCGGCTCGAACCGGGCTTCGCCGCTTCATGCGCGAGATTGACAAAGCAACTCCTGGGGCCGTTTGATTCCTCGGGGAATGACAAGCAGGGCTGGTCACGAGTCGTTCTTAGCTCGTGACCAGCCCTGACGTATGTCGGCGTCAGTATTGACTCCTGATGATCAGTTTTAGGCAGGGGACCTAAATGCGCCTCAGACCACCAACAGGCTCACTGACCGTTCTTGATCATCTCCGCGCACTTCTCGCCCATCATCATCACCGTGATGTTGGGGTTGACGGTGGTGATCTCCGGCATCGCCGAGGCGTCGACGACGCGCAGACGGTTCACGCCCTTGACGCGCAGCTGCGGATCGAGCGGAGCCGAGTCGTCGTCGGGAGCGCCCATCTTCGCCGTGCCCACCGGGTGGTAGACGGTGTTGTGGGTGCGGACGATGTAGTCCTCGAGATCCTCGTCGGTCTGGGCGTCGGTGCCGGGGAACAGTTCGCGGCCGGCCCACTCGGACATCGCATCCTGCGAGACGATCTCACGGGCCTTGCGGATGCCGGCGATCATCACGCGCATGTCGTGGCCCTCGGGATCCGTGAAGTAGCGCGGATCGACGAGCGGCTTGTCGCGGAAGTCGCACGAGCGCAGACGCACCGTGCCGCGCGAGCGAGCATGCGTGACGTTCGGAGTGAGGCAGAACGTGTTCTCGGAAGTCGGGTACCCCTGGCGCACAGTGTGCATGTCGAAGGGCACCGACCCGTAGTGCATCATGAGGTCGGGGCGGTCGAGCCCGTCCTCGGTGGGGGAGAAGATGCCGATCTCCCACCACTGCGTCGAGTCCTCGACCATCGGCTTCTTCGCCTCCCACGAGATGACGCCCTCGGGGTGGTCCTGGAGGTTCTCCCCGACTCCGGGAGCGTCGACACGGGACTCGATCCCCACCTCGGCGAGGTGGTCCTTCGGTCCGATGCCCGAGAGCATGAGCAGCTGCGGGGTGTTGATCGCACCCGCGGAGACGATGACCTCCTTCTTCGCCTCGATGCGGTGCGTCTTGCCGAAGGCGTTGTTGACGACGAGGACGCCGGTGGCGTTGTTCTCGTCGTCGAACTCGATCTCCTTGGCCTGGGTGTCGGTGAGGATCGTGAGGTTCTCCCGATCGAGGATCGGGTGGAGGTAGCTCACCGAGGAGGACGACCGGGTGCCGTCGTCCTTGCGGTTGACCTGGAAGAAGTTCGCACCGTTGATGACGGTCTCGCCCTCGTTGAACTGCACCGTGGGGATGCCCGCCTGCTCGCACGCCTCGAGGAGCGCGATGCCGCAGGGATCGACCGGAGGCACGTTCATCAGGCGCACCGGACCGTCATGGCCGTGGTGGTCGCCGGGGAGCTCGTTGTTCTCAAGCTTCTTGTACAGGCCGAAGGTGTCCTTCGAACCCCAGCCGGTCGCGCCGTACTTCGTCTCCCACTCGTCGAGATCCTCCTTGGGCGCCCAGAAGGCGATGCACGAGTTGTGGGAGGAGCAGCCGCCGAGGACCTTCGCCCGCGCATGGCGCATGAACGAGTTGCCGTGCTCCTGCTTCTCGATCGGGTAGTCCCAGTCGAACCCGGACTCGAGGAGTTCCATCCATCGGTTGAGGCGGAGGATGACGTCCTCGTCGACGTCGGTGGGGCCGGCCTCGAGGAGACCGACGGTGACGGTGGGATCCTCGCTCAGGCGAGCGGCGACGGCGGCTCCGGCCGATCCGCCTCCGACGACGACGTAGTCAAAGCTGTGGGTGGTGTCCACGGGAATCTCCTTCTTCGCTCTCGCTGCGATCATTCGCTCTCGGTGTGCACGGGGAACCAACCGGTCACGGCGGGTTCGAGGTTGTGGTAGATGTGCTTGGCCTCCTGGTACTCGGCCATGCCGGTGGGTCCGAGCTCACGGCCGAAGCCGGACTGCTTGAAGCCGCCCCATTCGGCCTGCGGCAGGTACGGGTGGAAGTCGTTGATCCAGATCGTGCCGTGGCGCAGCTTCGCCGCGACCTCCTGGCACTTGCCCGCGTCCTGGGTCCACACGGCGCCCGCGAGACCGTAGATCGTGTCATTGGCAGTCGCGACCGCCTCGTCGACGGTCGAGAACGTCTCGACGGTGACGACGGGACCGAAGGCCTCGTCGGAGACGACGGACATGCCGCGTTCGACGTTGTCGAGGACGGTCGGCAGGTAGTAGTAGCCGTTCTCGAGTTCGCCCTCGCCCCACTTGCCGCCGCAGCGCACGCGCGCGCCCTCGGCGATGCCCTTCTCGACGTACTTCGTCACCTTGTCGCGGTGGGCGGCGGAGATGAGCGGTCCGGTCTCGGCATCGGGATCGAAGGGCCCGCCGAGGCGGATCTGCGAGGCGCGCTCGACGAGCTTGTCGACGAACTCCTCGGCGATCGAGTCCTCGACGATGAGCCGGGCACCGGCCGAGCAGACCTGGCCGGAGTGGACGAACGCGCCGTTGAGGGCGTTGTCGAGGGCTGCGTCGAGGTCGGCGTCGGCGAAGACGACGTTGGGGTTCTTGCCGCCGAGTTCGAGGGCGACCTTCTTCACCGTCGCCGCGGCATTGGCCGCGAGCAGGCGACCGGTGACGAGCCCGCCGGTGAAGGAGACCATGTCGACGTCCTCGCTCGTCGACAGCGGGGCACCAGCGTCGGCACCGGCGCCGAGGATAAGGTTGCCGACTCCCGCGGGCAGCCCGAGCTCCTCCATGACCTGCATCGTCATGATCGCGGTGTGCGGGGTGAGCTCGGCGGGCTTGAGGACGAACGTGTTGCCGGCGGCCAGACACGGGGCGATCTTCCACGCGGCCTGGAGCAGCGGGTAGTTCCACGGCGTGATGAGCGCACACACGCCGACGGGCTCGTAGGAGATGCGGCTGACGACGGAGTCCGAGCCGGCGTCGACGATGCGTCCGGCATCGTTGGCGGCGAGCTTGCCGAAGTAGTCGAAGCAGTTGGCGATGTCGTCCATATCGATGCGCGACTCGACGATGCGCTTGCCGGTGTCGAGGGACTCGGCGACGGCGAACTCCTCCTTGCGCTCACGCAGCACCGCGGCGAAGCGGAGCAGGAAGTCACCGCGTTCGCTCGCGGGCCTGCTCGACCACACGCCGGAGTCGAAGGCGCGGCGCGCGGCGGCGATCGCGAGTTCGGTGTCGGCCGGGCTCGCCTCGTCGACGACGGCGACGAGCGTGTCGTCGGCAGGGTTGTGGATCTCGCGGGTCCTGCCGTCCTGGGCAGAGACCCACTTGCCATCGATGAAGAGTGTGTTGGGCACGATGTCTCCTATTCCTGATGCGATCGTTCGAGTGCGGTCGTGCGGACAGCGATCATAGCCGCCAGCGGTCTGTGCCGATGGCGGGGGCAGTCCTCAGCGGGGTGCGCAGGAGCGGTCCGTCCGGTGAACCGTCACCGGGGTGGACAGCGATGCTCGCCGAGGCGGTCGTCGTGGGCGAGGGCGCCGAGGCGGGTGACCGGACGAGGCAGGCCTGCACACCCGACGAGTTCGCGAAGGCGGGGGTGATGCCGTCTGGTCCGACACGGAGGCGGCTTGATCCGACACAGCGGTGGCCGCGAGGATTCCGACGCAGGTGCAGTTTCACGACATCTGTCGTCTCTGCGGCCATGAGTACCCCACTGACTGCGTGCGAATGGGTGGTCGCCCCATGCTCGGGGCTCACTGATCGGTTCGCGACGAGTCTAACAGAGCACTTCCTGCGGACTCCGAGGTGGGAAGCCCCGAAATCGCGGGGCTGCACGGCAAGATGACTGGTCCGACGTGTCCGCGCCCACAGGGAGTCTGAGGCGGTCGTGGACTAGAATGGGGCAGAATCATTGAAAAGTCTTTATAGGGAGAATCGTGGCCCAAGGGGATTCGCGAGACAGCCAGCACAACCGCCGCTCGGGCGACGACAATCGCGGAGGCAGTCGCAATCGTCGACAGGACTCTCCGTCATCGCGTGGTGAGCGCGGGCCGCGAAACTCCGACCGCCGAGGCGGCTACCAGGGCAATCGCCGCGACGATGACCGTCGGGGCGGTTACCAGGGCCGTCGGGACGACGACCGTCAGGGCGGGTACCGCGGCGGAGATCGCCGTGATGACAACCGGGGTGGATACCGCGGGGACCGTCGCAATGACGGTGAGCGCCGAGGCGGCTACCAGGGCAATCGCCGCGACGACGATCGTCGTGGAGGATTCCAGGGCCGACGCGATGACGACCGCCAGGGCGGTTACCGCGGCGGAGACCGCCGAAACGACGGTGAGCGTCGAGGCGGCTACCAGGGCAATCGCCGTGACGACGATCGTCGTGGAGGATTCCAGGGCCGGCGGGACGACGACCGCCAGGGCGGCTACCGCGGTGGAGATCGCCGCGATGACAACCGGGGTGGTTACCGCGGGGACCGTCGCAATGACGGTGAGCGCCGAGGCGGCTACCAGGGCAATCGCCGTGACGGCGATCGTCGTGGAGGATTCCAGGGCCGCCGGGACGACGACCGTCAGGGTGGTTACCGCGGCGGAGAAGGTCGCGATGACAACCGAGGCGGCTACCAGGGCAATCGCCGTAACGACGGTGAGCGTCGAGGTGGCTACCAGGGCAATCGCCGTGACGATGACCGTCAGGGCGGTTACCGCGGCGGCAACCGCCGAGACGACAACCGCGGGAAATACCGCGGGGACCGCCGAGGCGACGACGACCGTCGCGGCGGATACCAAGGCGACCGCGGCGGCTACGGTCGGAACAACAACGACCGTCGCGCCTCCCGCGCGACCGACACCGGTGACTACGCGCGGGAACAGCGCTCTCGCCGCCCTCGCCTCCAGGAACCCGAGATCCCCGAGGACATCACCGGCAAGGAACTCGACAAGGAGATCCGCGGCCAGCTGCGTTCGCTCGACAAGGAGAACGCCGAGACCGTCGCGAAGCACCTCGTCGCGACCGGCGGCTTCCTCGACGTCGATCCCGAACGCGCCTATGAGCACGCGAAGACCGCGATGGCCCGCGCCGGTCGCGTCGGCCTCGTCCGTGAAGCACTCGGCATCGCCGCCTACCACGTCGAGAAGTACGACGAAGCCGTCCGCGAACTGCGCACCCACCGTCGCATCTCCGGCTCGAATGAGAACATCGCGCTCATCGCCGACGCCGAACGCGGTCGCGGCAAACCGGAGAAGGCCCTCGAACTCCTCGAATGGTCGAAGGAAGCCGAGCTCGACAACGACACCCGCACCGAACTCGTCATCGTTGCGGCCGGAGCCAAGTCCGACCTCGGCGACATCGACGCCGCGCGCAGGCTCATCGAAGCCGAGGACTTCACCCAGCGGCCCAGCGGCGCCCTCGTGCGCCTGATGGCCGCCTACGCCGAGGTGCTGCGCCTCCACGGTGAGACCGAACTCGCCGACAAGTACGAAGAGCTCTCCCGCCGCACGGCGAAGGCCACGGGAACCCTGTTCGGCGATGAGGAGCCCGACCCGAACTTCGGCGTCGAGATCGAGACCATCGAAGAGATCCCCGACGAGGAACTTGAGGGCGAGGCACCTGCGGAGACCGGTGGTCAGGGTGACGACACCGCTGGGGCCGACGACGCGGAGCGTGCTGACGACTTTGCATCCTCTGTCGACTCCGTCGACTCGGCTTCTTCCGTCGACTCCGATGACTCTGACGAATCTGCTGCCTCTGCCACCTCCGGCGCAGAGGACGACTCGAACGCCCCGGCCGACGGCAGTGCGACCGATGCGGGTTCTGACGAAGCCGCCGCTGACCAGGCCGCAGCCGAGGATTCGGCAGCCGCGCCGGCGAAGTCCGCGAAGACGCACGTCTCCGAGAAGGAACTGAAGAAGGTCAAGGTCTCCGAGGACGAGATCGAGGCCGAACTCGACGAGATCCTCGCCGAGGCCGACGCCGGCTCGGACGACGACGCTGAAACCGCCGACGCTGACGCGGCCGACGCCGCTGACGCGGCCGACGCCGCTGACGCTGACACCGCCGATGCTGCCGACGACCCGAAGGGATCGGACCAGGCGAACGGAGATCGGTGACACCGGGCGCTGAGCGGGCCCGCGACCTCGGCGTCCCCGCGGGGACGCCGATCGACGGCGTCCTCTTCGACCTCGACGGCGTCGTTTACCACGGCCCCGACGCCATCCCCGGCGCCGTCGAGGGGATCGCTGGTCTCCACGACCGCGGCATCCCCGTCGGCTATGTGACGAACAACGCGACCCGCACCGCCGAGGTGGTCGCCGACCACATCTCCGACCTCGGCATCCGGACCGAGCCGAACGAGGTCATCACCTCCTCGCAGGTGCTCGCGGCCCGCCTCGGCGAGGAGTACGGCACAGGGGCGAAGATCCTCCTCATCGGCACGACGGGACTCTCGACAGCACTGACCGAGGCCGGACTGACGATCGTCGACTCGCTCGCCGACGAACCGGTCGCACTCGCGCAGGGCCTCGACCCGCACATCGACTACGCGGGCATCGTCCGCGCCGCCGAGGCGATCGCGACCGGTCTCGACTGGTGGGCGACGAACCCCGACTACTCGATGGTCGGCCGCGCCAGCCGAGTCCCCGGCAACGGCGCCTTCGTCGACATGCTCGCCCGCCTCACCGACCGGCAGCCGCGGATCGTCGGCAAACCCTCCCCGGATGTCATGACGCATGCGGGGCAGCGGCTCGGCGCTCGGCGACCGCTCATGGTCGGCGACCGCCTCGACACCGACATCGAGGGCGGCAACCGCGCCGGTTTCGACACCGCGCTCGTCCTCACCGGCGTTCACGACCTCCACGATGCGCTCACCGCCGACCCGATCCACCGCCCGACCTTCATCCTCCCGACACTCGCCGACCTTCCGCGCGTCCTCGAGGCCGCGGCGAGTCGGCCGGTCGGTTCCACCGCGCCCGACAGTGGTCGCAAAACCGAGGCGAAAACGCAGAATCGGCCCGTCGACCACCATTCTCCGACCGCAAACGGGGACGGTGGAAGCGTGCAGGCCGCGACGATGCGATTCCCTGGTCACTCTGCCGAGGAGAATGCGCCGAAATCGTCCGCGGACCTCGGTGCAGCCACCAGCAAATCGCGGGGGACTGGTGGTGGCCGAGAGATCGATCTCGCCGAGGCTGAGCTGAGCGACCCGGCGGCGATCGAAGCGGCGCTGCGGCTGGCCTGGAAGGCGATCGACGCAGGTGAGAGCATAGAGCCGGGAAACCTGCCGAGGAGGATCGATGACTGACACGCCCACCCCAGGCAACCGGCCGACCCCCGGAGCCCCCACCCCAGGCAACCAGCCGACCCCCGGAGCCCCCACCCCGGGCAACACCCCTACCCCGGGCAGTGTCAACAAGGAGATTCCCGCCGAAGCGTGGAAGCGCGGCCTCGCCGAGACGGCCGAGGCCCCGGCCGCCGAACGCCACACGGCACTCTCCGCCCTCCTCGACGACCTCGAGACGCAGGTGGGCTCCCTGTGAGCCGACCGGGCGGGACCCGACTCGACCGGGCCCTCGTCGACCGCGGTCTGCTGCCCTCCCGCTCCCGCGCCGCCCGCGAGATCGCCGCCGGGCGCGTGAGCGTCAACGGCACTCCAGCGACCAAACCGTCCACTGAGGTCGCCGACACCGACGAGATCACCGTGAGCGATCCCGACCCCTGGGTCGCGCGCAGCGCCCACAAACTCCTCGGCGCGCTCGACGACTTCGGCATCGACCGCCTCGACGGGCTCACCGCCCTCGACGCCGGAGCCTCGACCGGCGGGTTCACCCAGGTCCTCCTCAGCCGCGGTGTCGATGAGGTGTGGGCCGTCGACGTCGGCCACGACCAGCTCGCCGCGACCCTGCGCGACGACCCGCGCGTCCACGTCCGCGAAGGCCTCAACCTCCGCGATCTCGCAGACTCCGACGTCCCCGCCCACAGGGTCGACCTCGTCGTCGCCGACGTCTCGTTCATCTCCCTGCGCCTGCTCGTCGCACCACTGCTCGGCGTCGTCCGCCCCAGCGGCGAACTCCTCCTCATGGTCAAACCGCAGTTCGAACTCGCCCGCTCCGTCCTCGACAAGCACGGCGTCGTCACCAGGCCCGCCGACCGCCGGCGCGCCGTCGAATCCGTCCTCGAGGCGATCACCCACAACGGCGCCCGCGTGAGCGACATCGCCGCCTCATCGCTGCCGGGCCCGAGCGGAAACCGCGAGTACTTCCTGCGTGTTCGACCCGAATCCAACCCGGGTGCGTCCGATAGGCTCGTCACGGCGGAGATCCCCGACCGCCTCGACGCGATCATGCAGGCCCAGAACATGGAAGCCCAGAGTTTGGAAGGAGAGTCGTGAGCCGGTACATCATGGTGCTGCTCCACCCGAACCGCGAGGATTCCGCGGTGGCGGCCGTGCAGGTGTGGAGGGCGCTCCTCGACGACGGCATCACTCCGGTCGTCCTCGATGAGGAGATCCTCGACATCTCCTCCCGCAGCTCGTACCCCGACGTCCACCAGGACCTCCTCTCCCGCTGCGTGATCATCAGCGCCAGCCAGCTCGCGACCTGGAAGTCCAAGTGCGAACTCGTCATCGTCCTCGGCGGCGACGGCACGATCCTCCGCGCCGCCGAACGCTTCCACGGCTCCGGCGTCCCCCTCATGGGCATCAACTTGGGTCACGTCGGATTCCTCGCCGAGAGCGAGAGGGAGGACCTCGCCGAGGCGGTCCACCGTGCCTCGGCCCGCGACTACCTCGTCGAGGAGCGGCTCGCCCTCGACGTCACCGTGTGGCATGAGGGAGAGCAGATCTACTCGGCCTGGGCGCTCAACGAGGCGACCGTGGAGAAGACCTCGAAGGCGCGGATGATCGACGTCGTCCTCGGCGTCGACTCCCGCCCGGTCTCCGCGTTCGGCTGCGACGGCGTCATCCTCGCCACCCCGACCGGGTCGACCGCGTACTCGTTCTCCGCCGGCGGACCGATCGTCTGGCCCGAGGTCGAGGCCCTCCTCCTCGTCCCCATCTCCGCCCACGCGCTCTTCACCGAACCGCTCGTCGTCAACCCGAACTCCCGCCTCGGCGTGGAGATCTCCCCGTCGAATCCCGACTTCGCCGCGGTCCTCTGGTGCGACGGCCGCCGCGCCCTCGAACTGCCCGCCGGGGCACGCGTCGAGGCGAAGCGCTCGGAATCGCCGATCAAGCTCGCCCGCCTCCACACCGGTCCGTTCACGGACCGGCTGGTCGCGAAGTTCCGCCTGCCCGTCTCCGGATGGCGGGGACCGATCGAAGGAGGCTGAATGATCTCCGAACTGCGCATCTCCCACCTCGGCGTCATCGCCGAGGCAGAGGTCGAACTCGCCCCCGGCTTCACCGTCGTCACCGGTGAGACCGGCGCCGGCAAGACGATGTTCGTCTCCGCCCTCAGCCTCCTCATGGGGGAGAAGGTCGGAGCCGGGGTCGTCCGCAAAGGCGCGGAGAAGGCCGAGGTCGAAGGCATCTTCACCGAGGTGCCGGGCACCGTGCAGACCCGCATCGAGGAGGCCGGAGGCAGTGCCGACGACGAGGCGATCATCTCCCGCACCGTCGCCGCCAAGGGCCGCGCCCGGGCGACAGCGGGCGGCCGGACCGTGCCGATCGGGGTGCTCTCCGAGATCGCCGATGACCTCATCACCCTCCACGGCCAGTCCGAACAGCTCAAACTCAAGGGCCAGGCCTCCCAGCGCCGGCTCCTCGACGCCGCCGGGGGACCCGACCTCGCCGAGGCGGCCGCACAGTACTCGCGGGCCTTCGAGAACTGGCGCGAGACCGAAGCCCGCGTCCAGCGGATCAAGGATTCGACCGCCGCCCGCCGCGAGCGCATCCTCTGGCTGCAGGGCTGCCTCGACGCGATCGACGCCGTCCGCCCCGTCCCCGGCGAGGACGAGGCGCTGAGCGCACTCGCCGCGAAGCTCGGCGCCGCCGCCGACATCACCCGCGCCGTCGGCGGTGCCCATGACCTCCTGCTCGGCTCGGACATCGACGAGACCGGGGCCGCCGTCGACCGGGTCCACGAGGCGATCAGCGCACTCAGCGACGTCGAGTCCTCCGACCCCGAACTCGTCCGGATCCGCGAGGGCCTCTCCGACACCGTGCTGCGCCTCTCCGACGCCGCCGCGGAGCTGAGCTCCTACCTCTCGGGCTTCGACGAGCTGGGGGAGACCTCGCTCGAGGAGACCGAAGCCAGACGCGCCGAACTCGGCTCACTGGCCCCCTACGGTGAGACCGTCGAGGAGGTCCTTGCCTTCGAGACCCGCGCGGCCGCCGAACTCACCGAGCTCGAAGCCGAGGACCGCGACCTCGACCAGCTCGACGGCGAACTCGAGGCCGCCGAGGCTGCCATGCGCGAGGCCGGCGCCGCCCTGAGCGCGCTGCGCCGGTCGACCGCGGAGTCGTTCTCGGCCGCCGTGAGCGAGGAGCTCACCGCCCTGTCGATGCCCAAGGCACAGGTGCGCTTCGAGATCACCGAACGCGAACCCGCCGTCCACGGCCTCGACGACATCCGCCTCACCTTCGCCCCGCACGACTCCTCGACCGGCGACGACATCGCCAAGGTCGCCTCCGGCGGTGAGCTCTCCCGCGTCATGCTCGCCATCGAGGTCGTCCGCGCCGCCGAGGACGGTGTGCCCACCTACGTCTTCGACGAGGTCGACGCCGGCGTCGGCGGTCGCGCCGCCGTCGAGATCGGCAGACGCCTGGCCAAGCTCGCCCGCCATGCCCAGGTCATCGTCGTCACCCACCTGCCGCAGGTCGCGGCCTGGGCCGACACGCACGTGACGATCGTCAAGGACGACGACGCGGAGACCGTGCGCTCGGGCGTGCGGGAGCTGAGCGAGGACGACCGGGTCGTCGAGCTCTCCCGCATGCTCGCCGGGATGGAGGACTCCGCCTCGGCGAAGGCCCACGCAGCCGAACTCCTCGACTCCGCGCGGCAGGTCAAGGCCGGTGCCGCTGCGGCAACATGAGAGAATAGGCGAACCATGAAAGCGCGCAGACTACGGGAGAACCCCCCTGTCACGACCCGGTCCGATGCGGCCCCGGCCAAGCTCGACCGACGGACGAAGGACCTCACGAAGCGCTTGGCCGCCGGTGATATCGCGATCATCAAGCACTCCGACATCGACCGCGTCTCCGCCGAGGCGCTCGTCGCGTGCCGCCCCGTCGCCGTGATCAACGCGGACAAGTCGATCTCCGGCCGGTACCCGAACCTCGGCCCCGGCATCATCGTCGACGCCGGAATCCCGCTCATCGACGCGACCGGACCTGAGATCTTCGACACGGTGAGCGAAGGCGACGAGATCAGCATCGACGGCGGCACCATCTACCGGAACGGCACCGAGGTCGCCTCGGGCGTCTTCCAGACCTCGGAGACCATCGCCGAGGACATGAACGAGGCCGAGGCAGGAATGAACTCCGTGCTCGTCGACTTCGTCGACAACACGATCGAGTACATCCGCAAGGACTCCGACCTGCTCTCGGCCGAACTCGTCGTCCCCGAGGTCCGCACCGACTTCGCCGGCCGGCACGCGCTCATCGTCGTCCGCGGCTACCACTACAAAGAGGACCTCGCGATCCTCGCCTCCTACATCCGCGAGTACCGGCCGCTGCTCATCGGCGTCGACGGCGGCGCCGATGCGATCCTCGAAGCCGGCTACAAGCCGGACATGATCGTCGGCGACATGGACTCCGTGTCCGACTCCGCGCTCGCCTCGGGCGCGGAGATCGTCGTCCACGCCTACCGCGACGGACACGCGCCGGGCACGGAGAGGGTCAAGGCCCTCGGTGTCGACTGTGTGGCTTTCGCCGCCTCGGGCACGAGCGAGGACATCGCGATGCTCCTTGCCGACGACAAGGGCGCCGACCTCATCGTCGCCGTCGGCACCCATGACACGCTCATGGAATTCCTCGACAAGGGACGCAAGGGCATGGCCTCGACGTTCCTCACCCGTCTGCGGGTGGGGTCGAAGCTCATCGACGCCAAGGGCGTCTCCCTGCTCTACCGGCAGCGGATCTCCAGCCTGCAGCTCGCGGTGCTCATCATCGCCGGACTCGTCGCGCTCGGCGTCGCCATGGCGGCGACCGCCGCCGGGCAGACGTTCCTCGGACTCATCGGAGCCCAGCTCGACGGCGTCTTCGGCTGGATCGGCTCCCTGTTCGGCGGGGATCCCGCCGCGACCTCAGAATCCGCCGGCACGATCTGGGCCGGACTCGACTCAAGGACTCTCTCGTGATCGACTTCCGCTACCACCTCGTCTCCCTCGTCTCGGTGTTCCTCGCCCTGGCCGTCGGCATCGTCCTCGGCGCCGGCCCCCTCAAGGAGCCGATCGGCGAGTCCCTGCAGAGCCAGGTCGACGCCCTGCGCGCCGACCGCGACGACCTGCGCACGAAGCTCGACGCCGCCAACGGCAACATCGAGAAGCAGAACGAGTTCGTCACCGCCGCCGCCCCCGAGCTCATCGGCGACACCCTCAAGGATGCGACGGTCACCGTCATCTCCGCCCCCGAGGCCGACCCCCAGCAGGTCGAAGAGGTGACGAACCGGATCAAGGAGGCCGGCGGAACGATCGCCAGCGACGTCTCCTTCGTCGACGATGCGCTCAGCGTCAGCGGCGCCGGAGAGTTCATGACCACCCTGCGCGGACTCGTCCCCGCCCTGCCTGCCGATGATGCGACCGCGCTGCGCGCAGCCCTCGTCATCGCGCTCACCGGCAAGGCCTCGATGCTCGCCGAGGGCAAGGACCGCGACGACGCCGAGGCGAAGGCCGAGGAGATTTTCAACGCGTTCGTCGACGCCGGACGCCTGCGCACGGACACCGACCACAAGACGACGGACCTCTTCGTCATCATCGACGACGAGAACTCCCAGCTCGCCGAGGAGACCGAACCGAGCCCTGAGGCCACCGGCGACATGGCCTCCCGCGACGCCGTCACCGAGTTCGTCAACGCGCTCACCAACGAGGCGACGTCCGTCGTCGTCGCCGGCGACGCCGCCTCGGCGGCCAACGGCCTCGTCTCCGTCCTCCGCACCGGGAAGTCCCGGGCTTCCACCGTCGACGGTCTCGGCCTCGGCGCCGGGGCGATCATCACGGTCCGCGCGATCGCCGCCGGCCGAGCCGGCACCCACGGCCACTTCGGCTTCGCCTCGGACGCCGAATCGATCCTGCCCGGAAGGGAATGACATGATCCGAACCCTCGTGAGCTCCGCCGTCGCCGGTCTCGTCGGATACGGCGTGACGAAGGCCGTGCTGAACTCCCCGCTGCGTCGCCATGAGCGCGCGGTGCGGACGAACCATGCCGGACGCGACGTCTCCCTCGTCGAGGGCCCGGCCGTGACCGCAGGACTGCTCGCCGGCAGCGCCCTCATCGAAGATCCGCGGCAGCGGGCGGCCACCCTGCTCGCGACCTCGGTCTCCGGCGTCCTCGGCGCCGTCGACGACTTCCTCGAGTCCGGGTCGTCGAAGGGCCTGCGCGGTCATCTCAGCGCCCTCGCCCACGGGCAGGTCACGACCGGGGCGATCAAGGTCACCGGCATCCCCGTCGCCGCGATCATCGCCGCCGCGATCCTCGGCCCCGACGAGTCGCGCCGCCACGGTCTCCTCGACGCCTTCCGCCCCGCCGAGACGGCACCGTGGTGGAAGGCGGGCATCGACACCGTCGTCACCGGCGGGGTCATCGCCGGCACCGCGAACCTCTTCAACCTCCTCGACCTTCGCCCCGGACGCGCACTCAAGGCCGGTCTCCTCGTCCTCGGCCTCATGCCGCATCAGCGGCAGCTCACCTGGGTGCCGACCGCCGTCGTCACCGGCACGAGCCTCGCCGCGTGGCCCGACGACCTCGACGGGTCCGTCATGCTCGGCGACACCGGAGCCAACGCCCTCGGGGCTGCCATCGGCACGACCCTGGCGGCGAACACGAGCGCCGGAACGCGCGCGGTCATCCTTGCCGTCCTCGCCGGCCTCACCCTGGCCTCGGAGAAGGTCTCATTCACATCCGTCATCGAATCCACCCCCGGACTGCGTGAGATCGACGCCTTCGGGCGCACGGTGAAGTGAACCGGCTCCTCCGGGTCTTCGCCTCCGCGGCGCTGCTCGTCTCGATCATCACCCTGATCACCCGACTCGTCGGATTCCTCCGGTGGCTCGTCTTCTCCAGCACGGTCGGGGCCGGCACCGTCGGCACCGCCTACCAGAGCGCCAACCAGGTGCCGAACATCCTCTTCGAGGTCGTCGCCGGAGGCGCACTGGCGGGAGCGGTCATTCCCCTGCTCGCGATCCCGCTCGCCCGCGCCGACCGGGACACGGCCGGACGGATCGCCTCGGCGCTGCTCACCTGGGCGGTGTCCGTGACGCTGCCCCTGACGATCGTCCTCGCCGTGTTCGCCGAGCCGATCGCGACCCTCCTCGTCGACACCGCCGGGGACGAACAGGTCGCCACTGCCTCCTTCCTCCTCATGTTCTCCCCGCAGCTCGTCCTCTACGGCATCGGCGCCGTCCTCACCGGCGTCCTCCAGGCGCACCGGAAGTTCCTCTGGCCGGCGTTCGCCCCGCTGCTCTCGAGCCTCGTCGTCATCGGCTCCTACATCACCTACCGCGGTGTCGGCGGCACCGACGCGACATGGGAGACCCACATCGGATGGCTCGGCTGGGGCACGACCGCCGGTGTCGCCGCCCTCGCCCTGCCGCTGGCACTGCCGATGCGCTCGACCGGGCTGCGCATCCGTCCCACCTGGTCGTTCCCACCCGGCGTCGCCCACCGGGCGCTGCGCCTCGCCGGGGCCGGCATGGCCGCACTGCTCGCCCAGCAGGGAGCCGTGCTCGTCACCCTCGTCCTCTCCAACCGCTCCGGCGGCACCGGCACGTTCGTCCTCTTCAACTACATCAACGCCGTCTACCTCCTGCCCTACGCGGTCCTCGCGATCCCCGTCGTCACCGTGATGTTCCCGACCCTGTCGACGTGGGTGGGCCGGACGAAGGACGACGACGCCGAGGCGGCCGACCGTGAGGCGGCGGGAGTGCGGCTGCGCGCGATGACGGCGACGACCTCGGCGGTCATCGTCACCATCGGACTGCTCGGCACCGTCATCCTCTTCAGCGCCGCCGGACCGCTGGAATCGTTCTTCACCTCCATCGATGCCGTCGGCGGTCGTGACGCCGCCCCGTTCTCGGCGATGCGCACCGCGATCATGGTCATGGCCCTGGCCGTGCCCGGCTGGTCGTTCATCGCGTGGGGCTCACGGATCTTCTACGCCCTCGAACGTTCCCGCCACGCGGCGGCGGCGACGACGACCGGGTGGATCCTCGTCATCGTCGGCATGGTCGCGGCGATCGCCCTCACCGAGGCGAACGGCAGCCCCGAGCGCACGCTCGTGGCCATCTGCGCGGGCTATGTGCTCGGGATGAGCGCCGCGGCGGCCGCGCTCCTCGTCTCCATCCGCCGGGTCCTCGGCCCGGACGCACTGCGCGGCATCCTTCGCCGCGGACTCCACTCGCTCCTCGCCGCAGCGTTCGGATCCGCCGCAGGCGCGCTGGCCGCCTGGTGGCTCGCGGGTCTCATCGGCACCGGCGCGGTGCCCTCGGTCATCGTCGGGATCCTCGGAGCCCTCGTCGGCTGCCTCGTCTTCGCCGGCATCCTCGTCCTCGACCGCGGCTACGTCGCCGAGGTGCGCGGCATGCTCGCCTCCCGCCGACAGACCCAGGGACCCGCCGACCCCACCGTGCCCACCGCCCCGGAGCCGGGTCCCGACCACGACGGTCCGGGCATCCCACCCTCGACCCCCGGTGCCGCACCCCAGCGACCCGGCCCCGCACCGCAGAACGAGGAGGAGAGACCATGAGGATCGTCTACGTCATCGGCACGTCGACCGGCGGAGTCGGCACGCACGTGCGGGCACTCGCCCGCGACGTCGCCGCCGCCGGCCACGAGGTCGGCGTCATCGGCCCGGCCCAGACCGACGAGCACTTCGGGTTCTCCGCCCTCCCCGGGGTCCGCTTCGCCGCCCTCGATGTCGGCACCGGCGTCGATCTGCGCGACACCGTCCTCGTCGCCCGGCTGCGACGCATTCTGCGCGGCTTCGGCCCTGACATCGTCCACGCCCACGGCTTCCGCGCCGGACTCATCGCCCATCTCGCGACCCGTCTGCTGCGCCCGCGGCCGACCTTCATCGAAAGCCTCCACAACCAGGCTTCGGGCACCGGCATCCGCGGGAGCGTCGAGACCGGCATCGAACGGCTGCTTGCTCGCGGGGCCGATCTCACGCTGGCCGCGAGCACCGACCTCGTCGTCCGCGCCCACGACCTCGGTGCCCGCGACGCCCGCTTCTCTCCGGCAGCGGCCCCCGCGATCCGGGAGGTCGGCGCCGCCGAGGCCCGCGCGACGAGGGCGGCGCTTGCCGCCGAGTACGACTTCAGCGAGGACGCCGTCATCGTGCTCGCCGTCGGCCGCGTCGCCCCGCAGAAGAACTACGGCATGCTCGTCCGTGTCCTGGCCCGCCTCGGTCACCCGGACGCACCGACCGACACAGCCGACCCGGCCGACGCCGCCGCACCGGCCGACGCCGCCGCACCGGCCGACGCCGCCGCACCCCGCGAGATCGTCGTCCTCGTCGCCGGGGCCGCCGATGAGGCGGTGCTCGCCGACATCCGCGCGCAGTATGCAGAGGCCGCGACCGCCTCGGCGCTTCCGGCCCTCCATTTCCTCGGAGCCCGCGACGACGTCGCCGCACTCCTGGCCGCAGCGGACGTCTACGTCCTCACGAGCGTCTGGGAGGCCCGCGCCCTCGTCCTCCAGGAGGCGCTGATGACCGGGCAGGCGATCGTCGCCACGGCCACCGGGGGCACCCCGGAGCTCGTCGGGGACTCAGGCGTCCTCATCGACTCCGACGACGACGAGTCGCTCGCCGATGCGATCGGCACGCTCGCTGAGAACCCCGCGCTGCGTGCCGAACTCGGGGAGCGGGCCAGGGCCCGAGGACGGGAGCTGCCCGACGAGCGCGACGTCGCCGCCGAGCTGCTCGCCGTCTACGCGGAGACCCAGCCGTCACCGCGGGACTGAACTCCCGCCTCGGCGAACCGGGGTCCGCACGACCCCGACGACCCCGGCGACGACCAGGGCGGACACCGTGCCGAACACGGCCCCGGCCGCTGCCGAAGAGGCCGGGGGAGACCGGTAGGCTAGAGACACACGACTGAGAGGGATGAGGAATGACCGAGACCGCCGAGATCCAGCCGCTGAGCACCGACGCACGGATCCTTCACGTGCTCGCCGACACGACGGACCCCGTCGCCGAGGTGGCCAAGCTCGCCGTCATCGGTCACCTCCGGGCCGGTCACCAGGTCGGTCTCGCCGCCCACCGGTCGATCCTCGACCGCCTCGACGTCCCCGAGGACCTCATCGGGAACTACCGCGAGATCGAGCTCAGCGCCAAGCGCCGGCTCTCACCCTCGGATCCCGCCTCGGCCTTCACGCTCCACAAGATCTACCCCCACGTCGACATCGTCCACGGTCACGGCCTCCATGCCGCGACGCTGACCGGCCTCGGCTTCACCGGCCTGCCCGCCCGCCTGAGCCCGACCGCGGTCGCCACCGTCGAGAACTTCGCCCCCGCCGACGTCATCGAGAAGACCGGTGCGGAGATCGTCGCCCGCACCGCCCGCGGAGTGCTCGGCACGACCGAACCCGTCGTCGAATGGTTCGCAGGCTCCGTTCCGCTCGTCGAACGCGCCGAACTCGTCACCCCCGACATCGACACCGACCTCACCGTCACCGCCTCCCGGGCGCAGGTGCGCCGTGAACTCGGCATCGGGGAGGGCACGTGGATGGTCGCGAGCCCGATCGCCCTGAAGGACCACACGGCCCTGGCCACCGTCCTCGACGCCGCCGACCAGATCAACAGGCGCCGGCCCGACCGCAAGGTCGTCTTCGTCCTCACCGGCACCGGCCGCGACCGCCGCACCATCGCCTCCGCCTTCGCCGACCGCGGCGTCATCGTCGCCCCTGCCGGTGACCTCGTCGATGTCGCCGCCGCCTCCGACGTCGTCATCGCCAGCGAGCAGATGACCGGACTCAGCCACGAGGACCTCATGCAGCTGGCGAAGCCGACCGTCTTCATCGGCGCCGAACGCCGCGCCGGCATCTGGGGGGAGGCCGCCGACATCGTCCCCGCCGACGACACCGACGCGCTGCTGCGTGAGATCAATCATCTCCTCGACGATCCGGCAGCCCGCGGTGCGCAGGCGATCGCCGCGAAGAAGCGGGTCATCGACGTCGACAACCCCGGTGAGATCGCCGCGAGCCTCCTCGGTCTCTACGCCGAGGTCGAGGCCCTGTCGAAGTCGGCAAGCCGGGTTTGATAGAATCAAATTCCGTGGTGAATCGAATCGGGGCTCACGAGCCGAACACAGTCAAGCACATCTTCGTTACAGGCGGCGTCGCCTCCTCTCTCGGCAAGGGTCTCACGGCATCGAGCCTCGGACACCTGCTCACCCAGCGCGGCATCAAGGTCGCGATGCAGAAGCTCGATCCCTACCTCAACGTGGATCCGGGCACGATGAATCCGTTCCAGCACGGTGAGGTCTTCGTCACCGAGGACGGTGCGGAGACCGATCTCGACATCGGCCATTACGAGCGCTTCCTCGACATCGACCTCGACGGGGCGGCCAACGTCACCACCGGTCAGGTCTACTCCTCGGTCATCGCCAAGGAGCGCCGCGGGGCCTACCTCGGCGACACCGTCCAGGTCATCCCGCACATCACCGACGAGATCAAGGCCCGGATGCGGGCGCAGGCCGAGCGTCCCGCCGAGGACCGTCCCGATGTCATCATCACCGAGATCGGCGGCACCGTCGGCGACATCGAGTCGCAGCCGTTCCTCGAGGCGGCCCGCCAGGTCCGCCACGACGTCGGCCGCGACAACGTCTTCTTCATCCACGTCTCCCTCGTGCCCTACCTCGGACCGTCGGGCGAGCTGAAGACGAAGCCGACCCAGCATTCGGTGGCCGCACTGCGCTCGATCGGCATCCAGCCGGACTCGATCGTGCTCCGCTCCGATCGGGAGCTGCCCGATTCGATCCGCGGCAAGATCGCCTCCTCGTGCGACGTCGACATGGAAGCGGTCGTCTCGTGCGTCGATGCGCCGAGCATCTACGACATCCCCAAGGTCCTCCACGACGGCGGCCTCGACGTCTACGTCATCCGCCGCCTCAACCTGCCCTTCCGCGACGTCGACTGGACGAAGTGGGACTGGGTGCTCGAGCGCGTGCACCAGCCCGCCCACGAGGTGACCATCGGGGTCGTCGGCAAGTACATCGATCTGCCCGACGCCTACCTCTCCGTCACCGAGGCGCTGCGCCACGGTGGTTTCGCCAACGACGCCAAGGTGCGCATCGAATGGATCCAGTCCGATGTCTGCGAGTCCGATGCGGACGCCGCCGCGGCACTGTCGGGTCTCGACGCGATCTGCATTCCCGGCGGCTTCGGCATCCGCGGCATCGAAGGCAAGGTCGGAGCGCTGAGGTTCGCCCGCGAGAACGGCATCCCGACGCTGGGCCTGTGCCTCGGCCTGCAGTGCATGGTCATCGAGTACGCCCGCCACAAGGCCGGCATCGAGGGCGCCTCGTCCTCCGAGTTCGACCCCGACACGAAGTTCCCGGTCGTCGCGACGATGGCCGAGCAGATGTCGATCGTCGACGGTGAGGGCGACCTCGGCGGGACGATGCGCCTGGGCACCTACCGGGCGAAGCTCGACGAGGGCAGCGTCGTCGCCGAGGCTTATGGGTCGACGGACATCAGCGAACGCCACCGTCACCGCTACGAGGTCAACAACGCCTACCGCGACGACCTCGCCGAGGCGGGACTCGTCTTCTCCGGCACCTCGCCCAACGGCGAGCTCGTCGAGTTCGTCGAACTCCCGCGCAGCGAACACCCGTACTACGTCTCCACCCAGGCCCACCCCGAGCTCAAGTCGCGCCCGACGAAGCCCCACCCGCTCTTCGCGGGCCTCGTCGCCGCGGCACTCGAGCGCCAGTGAGCTGACCGTGAGCGATCTGCACGACGTCCCGTTCACCCCGGAGATCACTGCCTCCGACGAGGTGTATCGGGGCGCCGTGTGGACGATCCGGCGGGAGACCTTCGACCTGCCCGAGGCGACCGGCCTCGTCCGCGACCTCATGGCCCACACCGGGGCCGTGGCGGTGGCCTGCCTCAACGAGGCAGGCGAGATCCTCCTCGTCCAGCAGTACCGCCACCCCGTCCGCGCCCGCCTGTGGGAGGTTCCGGCCGGGCTCCTCGACATCCCCGGTGAGGATCCGCTCACCGCTGCGAAGCGCGAACTCGCCGAGGAGGCCGACCTCACCGCTGCCCGCTGGGAGGTCCTCTCCGACTCCGCGCTCTCACCGGGCGGCAGCAGCGAGACGATCCGGCTCTACCTCGCCCGTGACCTCGCCGAGGTGCCCGCTGCCGACCAGCATGCCCGCAGCGACGAGGAGGCCGGGTTCGTCTACCGGTGGGTGAGCGTGCCCGAGGCCCTCGACGCGATCGCCGCGGGGCGGATCACCAACTCCGTCGCCCAGCTCGCGATCCTCCAGGTGAGCAACGTCCTTGCCGCCGAGGCGGCCGGCCGACCCGTGCGCACCCGTCCTGTCGATGCGCCCCGGCTCCTCGTCGACGGCCGCAACCCAGCCGACGATACGGACGCCTGAGACCCCATGGCCCGTCACGGCGCCGAACTCCTTCCCGACCTTCCCGCCGAGATCGCCCGCGCGATCGGCTCCTACCTCTCGGCTCTGCGCTTCGAACGCGGACTCTCGCTCAACTCCATCGACGCCTACGCCCGTGACCTCGGCAGGTACGGGACCTGGCTGGCCGAGGCCGGGATCGACCGCCTCGGCGGGGTGACCCGCACTCACGTCGAGGACTTCGCGCTCCACCTCCAGGATTCTGGGCTCGCCCCGCGGACCCGGGCCCGCGCCCTCGTCGCGGTGCGCCGGTTCCATGCCTTCGCCCTCGCCGACGGTCTCACCGACACCGATCCCGCCTCCGAGGTCAGTCCGCCCAGGGAGGGTCTGCGGCTGCCGAAGGCGCTCTCGCTCTCCGCGATCGAGGCGATGCTCGCGACGTCGGCGGGGGAGGAGCCGGCCCAGATCAGGGCGGCGGCCCTCCTCGAACTCCTCTACGCGACCGGGGCCCGGATCTCCGAGGCCGTCGGCGCCGACCTCGACGACCTCGACCTCGAGACCCGGCTCGTGCGCCTCTACGGCAAAGGCGGCAAGGAGCGGATCGTCCCCTTCGGCTCCCATGCGGCCGCCGCCCTCGGGGCGTGGGTGACCCGGGTGCGCCCGACGATGGCCGAGAAGGCGAGGTCCGGGACTCCGGCAGGCGCCCTGTTCCTCAACGCGCGGGGCACGCGGATGTCGCGGCAGACGGCGTGGAAGATCGTCGGACGTGCCGGCAGCCTCGCCGGACTGGAGACCGAGGTCTCCCCGCACACGTTCCGCCACTCGTTCGCCACGCACCTCCTCGAGGGCGGGGCGGACATCCGCGTCGTCCAGGAGCTGCTCGGCCACGCCTCGGTGACGACGACGCAGATCTACACGAAGGTGTCGGAGGAAACATTGCGCGAGGTCTACGCCACCTCGCACCCCAGGGCGCGGTAGGGTTGGTTCCAGCACGCAACGAAAGGTGGCCGACCGAGTGATGAATCCGCAGCAGGCGTTGGATCTCCCCACAGCGACGACCCCGACGGCGGGAGCCGAGGACTTCGCCGAACCCGCACCCCTGGATTCGCACGGGCCCGCCCGGATCATCGCTATGGTCAACCAGAAGGGCGGGGTGGGGAAGACGACGTCGTCGATCAACCTCGGCGCCTCCCTGGCCGCCTACGGACGCAAGATGCTCCTCGTCGACTTCGACCCGCAGGGCGCCCTGTCGGTCGGGCTCGGCATCAACCCGTACGACCTCGACATCAGCGTCTACAACCTGCTCATGAACCCGCGCCTCGACCCGCACGAGGTCATCGTCGAAACCGACTTCGAGAACATCGACGTCCTGCCGGCGAACATCGACCTCTCCGCCGCCGAGGTCCAGCTCGTCGGCGAGGTCGCCCGCGAACAGGTCCTCTCCCGGGCGCTCGCCAAGGTCGCCGGCGAATACGACGTCATCCTCATCGACTGCCAGCCCTCGCTCGGCCTGCTCACCGTCAACGCGCTCACCGCCTCCCACGGCGTGATCATCCCGCTTGAGACCGAGTTCTTCGCCCTGCGCGGCGTCGCCCTCCTCGTCGAGACGATCGAGAAGGTCCAGGACCGGCTCAACCCCTCGCTCGAGATCGACGGGATCCTCGCGACGATGTTCGACTCGCGGACCCTGCACTCGAAAGAGGTGATGACCAGGGTCTCCGAGGCCTTCGACGACAAGGTCTTCGACACCGTCATCAACCGCACCGTGAAGTTCCCCGACGCCTCCGTCGCCGCCGAGCCGATCACCTCGTTCGCGCCCAAGCACCCCGGCTCCGAGGCCTACCGGCGCCTGGCCCGGGAGCTCATCGCCCGCGGAGGCGCACCCTGAGCGAGACCGCCGTCGAGACCGTCGCCGACGACGATGCCGTCGCCGACGACGGCGCCGAGCACGGGTTCCAGGTCGAGCTGGAGAACTTCTCCGGCCCCTTCGATCTGCTCCTCGGCCTCATCTCGAAACGTCGCCTCGACATCACGGAGATCGCGCTCGCCGAAGTGACCGACGAGTTCATCGCGTACACGACGCAGCTGTCGGAGAAGGACGGGGGCAGCGGGTCCAACCTCGCCGAGATCTCCGAGTTCCTCCTCGTCGCCGCCACCCTCCTCGACCTCAAGACTGCGCGCCTGCTCCCGCACGAGGAGGGGGAGGAGGAACTCGACCTCGAACTCCTCGAAGCCCGTGACCTCCTCTTCGCCCGCCTGCTCCAGTACAAGGCGTACAAAGCCGTGAGCGGCTTCCTCTCCGAGGCGATGACCGCAGGCTCCATCCGCGTGCCCCGCTCGGTCGGCCTCGAGGAGGAGTTCCAGGACGTCCTGCCCCCGCTCGAGCTGAGCATCGGCCCAGGTGAGCTCGCCTCCCTCTTCGCGACCGTCCTCCAACGCGACCACACCCCGCCGACGGTCGCCGTCGACCACATCCACCTCCCCCTCGTCAGCGTCTCCGAACAGCGCGGGCACATCCTCGGGCTGCTGCGCTCGGGCGACGTCGACTTCCAGGACCTCCTCGACACCTCCGAGAACACGCTCGTCGTCGTCGCCCGGTTCTTGGCCCTCCTCGAACTCTTCAAGGTCGGCCTCTGCGACTTCGACCAGGCCGAACCGCTCGGCCCGCTCGTCATCACGCGGACCGAGACCCCCGAGGACGGCGTCGATCTGCGCACCGAAGGTGCGTGGAGCGCCGAGGAGGACGGGGACGGTGGGGACTCTGCGGACGACGGCACCGCCTCGGCGGGAGAGACGGACGACGGCACCGCCTCGGCGGGGGAGACGAACGGGGACGACACGACGGAAGGCCGGGCATGATCGACGATGAGATCCTCTCCGGCATCGAAGCCGTGCTCATGGTCAGCGACTCCGCGGTGTCCATCGAGGAGTTCGCGGCGGCCCTCGGCATCGACGAGGACACCGTGACCGAGGCGATCGCGGAACTGGCCCGTGACTACGACGGTGCCCCCGCCGGCCCCGACGGGCAGGGCGCCACGCGGCAGCGGGGCTTCGAGATCCGCGCGGTCGCCGGCGGCTTCCGCCTCCACTCCCGCGGGGACTACCACGACGTCGTCAAGGACTTCCTCACCGCCGGGCAGAGCGCGAAGCTCTCCCAGGCAGCGCTCGAGACGCTCGCCGTCATCGCCTACCGACAGCCGATCTCCCGGCCCCGCATTGCCGCGATCCGCGGGGTGAGTGTCGACGGCGTCATCCGCACCCTGCTCCTGCGGGGTCTCATCGTCGAAGCGGGGAAGGAGGCGACGACCTCGGCGCTCCTCTATGCCACGACCCACCAGTTCCTCGACGCCCTCGGCATGGTCAGCCTCGACGAACTGCCCGACATCGCCCCGTACCTGCCCGAGGACGCCGACCTCGAGGAGTTCGGCGCCGATGAGACCGAGGTCCTCGCCACAGTCGAGGACGGAATGTCACCAGAGGACGATTGATTTGAGACAATGGTCCCCATGAGTCCCTACCGCGATCCCAGGGCGCCCGGCGGGCGCAGCAACCGTCCGAGCCGCAAACAGCGCGCGAACGCGAAGAAGGCCCCCACCGGCACGGGCGAGACCTCGGACGCCCACGTCAGCGGGGGAGTGCGCCTGCAGAAGGTCCTCGCCGAGGCGGGGCTGGGGTCCCGTCGCGCGTGCGAGCAGCTCATCCTCGACGGCCGGGTCGAGGTCGACGGGAACATCGTCACCGAACTCGGCACCCGCATCGATCCGGAGACCCAGGCCGTCTACGTCGACACCCTGCGGATCTCGACGAGCCCGCAGAAGGTCTACCTCGCGCTCAACAAGCCCGCCGGGGTCGTCTCGACGATGAAGGACCCCGAGGGGCGCAAGAACCTCAGCGACTACGTCGGCAACCGCGCCGAGCGGATCTTCCACGTCGGACGCCTCGACACCGACACCGAGGGCCTCATCCTGCTCACCAACGACGGGGAGCTCTCCAACCGCCTCGCCCATCCCCGCTACGAGATCCCCAAGACCTACCTCGCGCAGGTCAAGGGGCAGATCGCCAAGGATGCGAGCGCCCGGCTCAAGGCCGGCATCGAACTCGACGACGGGATCGTCACGGTCGACGAGTTCAAGCTCGTCGACTCGACGCCTGGCCGCTCCGTCGTCGAACTCACCCTCCACTCGGGCCGCAACCGGGTCGTGCGCCGTCTCCTCGCGGCGATCGGCAACCCCGTCGAACGCCTCGTGCGCACCCAGTTCGGACCGATCTCGCTCGCCGAGCAGCGGCAGGGCAAGATCCGACCCCTGCGCTCGGATGAGATCGGCGAGCTCTTCGAGGCCGTCGACCTGTGAGAGTCCACATCATCGGCACCGGGCTGCTCGGTGCGAGCCTCGGCCTCGCCCTGTCCGGGCGCGGGCACACGGTCACCCTCGAGGACACCTCGCCGACCGCTCAGCAGCTCGCCTCCGACCTCGGCGCCGGTGAGCCGGTGGCCCCGGCCTCGCCCGGGCCGGCCTCGCCCGGGTCGGGAACGGCCGTGCCGGGAACGGCGGGGGACTCACCGGGGGCGACCACCTCGGCGGGGGAGGGCATCGACCCGGACATCGTCGTCGTCGCCACCCCGCCCGACGTCGCAGCCCACGTCATCGCCGCAGCACTTCGGAACTACCCGCGCGCGACGGTGACCGATGTCGCGAGCATCAAGACCCGCCTGCTCGAGACCGTGCGCGGTCTCGTCACCGCCGACCAGCTCGACCGCTACATCGGCTGCCATCCGATGGCCGGACGGGAGAAGTCTGGGGCGATCTCCGCCCGCCCCGACCTCTTCACCGCCCGACCGTGGGTGATCTGCTCCGACGACGACACGCCGGCCTCCCGGCTGCGGGAGGTCGTCGAGATGGCCGAGGCCACCGGCGCCTCGGTCACCCACCTCGACCCGCGCATCCACGACGCCGCGGTCGCGAAGGTCTCCCACGTCCCGCAGGTCGTCTCCTCCCTCGTCGCCTCCCAGCTGCGCCACGCCCCGCTCGATGAGGTGGCGCTCGCCGGGCAGGGACTGCGGGATGTCACCCGCATCGCCGCCTCCGACCCCGGACTGTGGACGCAGATCCTCTCCGGCAACGCCGAGGAGGTCCGGACGGTGCTGCTCGCCCTGCGCGGGGAGCTCGACTCCGTCATCGAGGCGCTCAGCCTCGGACCCGGGTCGACCGGGGCGATCGCCAGGGCCATCGCCCACGGCAACGAGGGACACGACCGGATCCCCGGCAAGCACGGACAGGCCCCGACCGCATATGCTGTCGTCACGGTCCTCATCCCCGACACCCCGGGGACCCTGGCCTCCCTGTTCAAGGACATCGGGGACCTCGGCATCAACGTCGAGGACTTCCGGATGGACCATGCCCCGGGGCGCCGGCTCGGCATCGTCGACGTCTCCGTGATGCCCGCGAACGCGAACGAACTCGAGACCGGACTGCAAGCACTGGGATGGCGGATCCCCGAATCCGCCATCGAGAAGGAAGGAACCACATGAGCGTCGTCGCCATCGACGGACCCAGCGGGGTCGGCAAGTCGAGCACTGCGAAGGAGGTCGCCCGCCGCCTCGGCTTCGCCTACCTCGACACGGGTGCGATGTACCGCGCGATGGCGTGGCTGGCGCTCAGCCGCGGGGTCACCGATCCCGTCGACGTCCTCGAGCAGGTCCGCGGGGCCGACCTCGAGATCTCCACCGACCCCGACGACTTCGCGGTGTCCGTCGACGGCATCGACGTCGCCGAGGAGATCCGCAGCGCCGAGGTCTCCGAGAACGTCCAGACCGTCTCCGCGGTCCCCGACGCCCGCACCGAACTCATCGAACGGCAGCGGGAGATCATCGCCGCAGCGTCCCCCGGCATCGTCGTCGAAGGCCGTGACATCACGACCGTCGTCGCCCCCGACGCCGAGGTCCGCATCCTCATGACCGCCCGCGACGACGTCCGCGTGGCCCGCCGGGCCAAGGAGGTCCACGGCAGTGCCGACGCCGAGGCGGTCGCCGCCACCGCGTCGCTCGTCACCGGCCGTGACGCCAAGGACTCGGCCACGACGAGCTTCCTCACCGCCGCCGAGGGCGTGTACACCCTCGACACGAGCGATCTCGACTTCGAGCAGGTCGTGGGGACCGTGCTCGACCTGGTGAAGGACGCAGAATGACCGACGAGGAATTCCACGAGACCCCCGATGAGGCGCTCGCCGAGCGTCTCGAGCGGATCAGCGACGAAGAGGCTGAGCAGCGGGCCACCGCGCTCGAGGCCGGACTCGAGAGCTACGAGCTCGAGGACGAGGACCGGGCGCTGCTCGACTCCCTCGGCTTCGAGATCGAGGACGAAGAGGCGATCGGCGCCAACCCGGTGCTCGCGATCGTCGGCCGCCCCAACGTCGGCAAGTCGACGCTCGTCAACCGCATCCTCGGCCGCCGTGAGGCCGTCGTCGAGGACGTCCCCGGTGTCACCCGCGACCGCGTGAGCTACCAGGCGGAGTGGAACGGCAAGGACTTCACCCTCGTCGACACCGGCGGCTGGGACTCCGACTCGAAGGGCATGGCCTCGCGGATCGCGATCCAGTCCGAGGTCGCCGTCGACATGGCCGACGCCGTCGTCCTCGTCGTCGATGCCACGACCGGACCGACCGCGACCGACGAGATGGTCGTGAAGATGCTGCGGAAGAAGAAGAAGCCGGTCATCCTCGCCGCGAACAAGGTCGACGACGAACGCGGCGAGCTCATGGCCGCCGAACTCTGGGGGCTCGGCCTCGGCCAGCCGTGGTCGGTCTCGGCCCTCCACGGTCGCGGCGTCGCCGACCTCCTCGACGAGGCGGTCTCCGTCCTCCCCGAGGTCTCCGCCGTCGATACCCGCATCGAGGAGGGCGGTCCGCGTCGGGTCGCCCTCGTCGGTCGACCCAACGTCGGCAAGTCCTCCCTGCTCAACAAGCTCGTCGGGTCCGAACGCGTGCTCGTCGACAACGTCGCCGGCACCACCCGCGACCCCGTCGACGAGCTCATCGAACTCGGCGGCAGGCAGTGGCGCTTCGTCGACACCGCGGGCATCCGCCGCCGCGCCCACCAGGCCAGCGGCGCGGACTTCTATGCGGCCCTGCGCACGCAGACCGCGCTCGAGCGCGCCGAGGTCGCCGTCGTCCTCCTCGAAGCCCAGGAACCGCTGAGCGAGCAGGACGTGCGGATCGTCACCACCGCCGCCGAGGCGGGACGGGCCATCGTGCTCGCGTTCAACAAGTGGGACCTCCTCGACGAGGAGCGCCGCTACTACCTCGAACGCGAGATCGAACGCGACCTCGCCCACGTCGCATGGGCCCCGCGGGTCAACATCTCCGCGAAGACCGGCCGACACGCCGAGAAGCTCGTACCGGCGATGGAGACCGCTCTGGAGAACTGGGACAAGCGGATCCCGACCGGACGCCTCAACGCGTTCCTCGGCGAACTCGTCGCAGCGAACCCGCACCCGGTGCGCGGAGGCAAGCAGCCGCGCATCCTCTTCGGCACCCAGGTGCAGTCACGGCCACCGAAATTCGTCCTCTTCACCACAGGATTCCTTGAACCGGGGTATCGTCGTTTCATCATCAGACGACTCCGCGAGACGTTCGGCTTCGAAGGGACGCCGATCGAGGTCTCGATGCGGATCAGGGAGAAGAGACGAGGTCGGTAGTTGAGCGCAGGCACTGAGCCCCAGGCAGTCACTCCGTGGCACGCCAGGCCGCCGGCGAGAGCACTCGTCGTCGTCCTCACGATCGCCGGGCTCGCCTACGCCCTGACGTTCTTCCGCGGACTCCAGGAGATCGTCGCTCCGGTCTTCCTCGCGCTCAACTTCTACATCGTCGTCTACCCGCTGCAGCGCTGGCTGACGAGGCATCGCGTGCCGGGGGCGCTCGGCGCGTGCGTCTCCGTCGTCCTCGTCCTCGTCATGCTCTTCGGGTTCTTCGGGCTCACCGCGTGGGCGATCGCCGAGCTCGTCATGCTCATCCCCAGCTACGGCAATCAGCTCGTGGCGACCTATCACAGCCTCATGTCGATGCTCGGGGAGCTCGGCGTGACCTCGAACGTCCTCGAAGCGCAGCTGCGGCAGTTCAACGTCCGTTCGATCTTCGACGCTGTCAGCCCGCTGCTCACCAACGTCTCGCTCGGGGCGGGTCTGCTCACGACGGTGATCATGGCGGTCTTCTTCGTCGCCATGGACTCGATGGGGATGTCGTCGCGGATGGGGATGCTCAAGGACGCCAAGCCTGCGCTCGCGCAGTCGCTGGGCGGGTTCGCGTCCGGTGTGCGCCGCTACTGGGTGGTCGCGACGATCTTCGGCCTCATCGTCGCGATCCTCGACGTCGTGGCGCTGGCGATCATCGACGTCCCGCTCGTCTGGGTGTGGGGTGTGCTCGCGTTCCTCACGAACTACATCCCCAACATCGGCTTCGTCATCGGGCTCATCCCACCCGCCCTGCTCGCCCTCGTCGACAGCGGGTGGCAGTCGGCCGTGTGGGTGATCGTCGCCTACAGCGTGCTCAACTTCGTCATCCAGGCCATCATCCAGCCGAAGTTCACCGGCGAGTCGGTCGGGGTGACCCCGCTCGTCTCCTTCCTCTCCCTGCTCTTCTGGGTGTGGGTCCTCGGATGGCTGGGCGCCCTCCTCGCACTGCCCGCGACCCTGCTCCTCAAGGCCCTCCTCGTCGACGCCGACCCGAAGGCGAGGTGGGTGAACATCCTCATCGCCTCCGACCCGCGCACCGCCCACACCCCCGTCCACTGACCCCGACCGCCTCGGCGAGGATCCGTCGATCAACGCTGAGCCGGGCGGACCGCCTCGGCGAGGGTCCGCGGCCGCCGGCACGCCACGACGGCACGGGCACGCACTCCGGTCGGCCACCTCGGCGAAATTCCGTCGATCAACGCAGAGCCGGGTTTCCGCGTCGCGGGCGGCGCGGATTTCGTGCCTCGCGTGGATCGGCGCTGCGGCGGATCGTGGGAGCGTCGATTTCCCTGCTTGGCGTGGATCGGCACGGAACCGGATCGCGGGTGCCGGCTGCTCGTTCCCAACGGAGCGCACCCGTGATTACCATGGACTATGGCGACACTACTGAAGATCCATCCCGAGAACCCCCAGCCCCGACTCATCACGAAGGCCGCCGAGGTGCTCCGTGACGGCGGACTCATCGCCTATCCCACCGACTCGTGCTACGCGCTCGGCTGTGCGCTCGAGAACAAGGCGGGCATCGAGCGGATCACGCGCATCCGCCACCTCGATTCCAAGCACCACTTCACGCTCATGTGCCACGACTTCGCGCAGCTCGGACAGTTCGTCATCGTCGACAACTCGGACTTCCGCGCGATCAAGTCGATGACACCCGGCCCGTACACGTTCATCATGAAGGCGACGAAGGAGGTGCCGCGCCGGATGATGCACCCGAAGAAGCACTCGGTCGGCGCGCGCATCCCGCAGAACACGACCGCTCTCGCCCTCGTCGAGGCGATGGGGGAGCCGATCCTCTCTTCGACGCTCCTCCTGCCCGGAGACGAGGACCCGCTCACCGAGGCCGACGACGTCATGGACCAGATCGGCCACGACGTCGACGTCGTCATCGAGTCCGGAACGCCCGGCGTCGTCCCGACCTCGGTCATCGACTTCACCGGCAGGTACCCGGAGGTCGCGCGCGTCGGCGCCGGTGACGTCTCCCGCTTCGACGAGGAGTAGGCGGCCCCCTCCGCTTCGACCCGCGGCCTTGCTCCGCTTCGACGCGGTGATCCGACAAAAACGCGGTCTGCAGACCGCGTTTTTGTCGGATCACCGCGTTGGTGGCGTGCCGGGCGTAGGATCACCGCGTGAGTGTCGGATCACCGCGCTGGCGAAGGCGCGTTCTCGCCCAGTGAGCAATCATTCGTTCAGGAGCGATTCTCGGTTAGAGTGAGACCTGACCGCAGTGAGACGGGAGTCACGCTGCGTCGCACACCACCTACCCCGGAGGATCACGCATGGCACGCACAGCAATCGTCACCGGAGGCGGACGCGGCATCGGCGCCGCGATCGCGACCAGGCTCGCCGCCGACGGCCTCAAGGTCGCCGTCCTCGACATGGGACCGACCGAGGACACCGTCTCGGCGATCACCGCAGCCGGGGGAGAGGCGATCGGACTGAACGCCGACGTCTCCGACGAGTCCTCCGTCACCGCCGCCGTCGCCGAGGTGGCCGATCGTCTCGGTCCGCCCACCGTCCTCATCAACAACGCCGGCATCCTCCGCGACAACCTCCTGTTCAAGATGACCTACGAGGAGTTCGAGAAGGTCCTCTCCGTCCACCTCGGCGGGGCGTTCCTCATGGCCAAGGCTGTGCAGTCGCACATGGTGGCCGAGAAGTTCGGGCGCATCGTCTCGATGTCGTCGACTTCGGCGCTCGGCAACCGCGGGCAGACGAACTACTCGGCGGCGAAGGCTGGGATCCAGGGGATGACGAAGACGTGGGCGATCGAGCTCGGCAAGTTCGGGGTCACCGCCAACGCGATCGCCCCGGGCTTCATCGAGACCGACATGACGAAGTCGACGGCCGAACGCGTCGGCGTCGACTTCGAGGACTTCAAGAAGGCCGCGATCAGCCAGATCCCCGTCGGTCGCGCAGGAAAGCCCGAGGACATCGCCAACACCGCCTCGTTCCTCGTCTCCGAGGGCGCAGGCTTCGTCTCCGGCCAGGTCGTCTACGTCGCCGGCGGACCCAAGGACTGATCCGCCCGCGCCGCGCCGCCCGCGCCATCCGCGCCACCACCCCACCCCACCGCACTGCTTTCGAAGGAGCCACACCATGGTCGATGCCGTCATCGTCTCCACCGCCAGGACCCCGATCGGGCGGGCCTACCGCGGTGCGTTCAACGACACCCAGGCCCAGGAGCTCGCCGGACACGCGATCGCCCACGCCGTCGAACGCGCCGGTGTCGAAGGCGCCGAGGTCGATGACGTCATCATCGGCTCCGCCCTCCAGCAGGGCAGCCAGTCGACGAACATCGGCCGTCAGGCGGGTCTGCGGGCGGGACTGCCCGTCTCGGTCGCCGGCATGTCCGTCGACCGCCAGTGCGCCTCGGGCCTCATGGCGATCGCCACCGCGGCGAAGCAGATCATCGTCGACGGGCAGAAGATCGCTGTCGGCGGCGGCGTCGAATCCGTCTCCCTCGTCCAGAACGAGCACATGAACACCTACCGGGCGAAGGACCCGTGGCTCGAGGAGAACGTTCCCGGGATCTACTACCCGATGCTCGCGACCGCTGAGGTCGTCGCCGAGCGCTACGGGGTCAGCCGCGAGGACCAGGACGCCTACTCCCTCGAATCGCAGAAGCGCACCGCCGCCGCGCAGGAGGCAGGGCGCTTCGACGACGAGATCGTCCCTCTGACCTCGACGAAGGTCGTTCTCGACAAGGAGACCGGGGAGACCTCCACGCAGGAGGTCACGCTCACCAAGGACGAGGGCAACCGCCCCGAGACGACGCTCGAGGGGCTCGCGAAGCTCACACCCGTCCTCGAGCCGGGGGTCGCCTCGAAGGAGCCGAGCATCACCGCGGGCAACGCCTCCCAGCTCTCCGACGGCGCCTCGGCCTCCGTCCTCATGTCCGACGCCGAGGCGTCCCGGCGGGGACTGACCCCGCTCGGGATCTACCGGGGCATGGCCGTCGCCGGAGTCGCCCCCGACGAGATGGGCATCGGCCCCGTCTTCGCCGTCCCCAAGCTCCTCGACGCCCACGGGCTGAAGATCGACGACATCGGTCTGTGGGAGCTCAACGAGGCCTTCGCCGTCCAGGCGCTCTACTGCCGGGACCGGCTGGGCATCGACCCCGAACGCTACAACGTCGACGGCGGCGGCATCTCGGTCGGCCACCCCTACGGGATGACCGGGGCCCGCCTCGTCGGCCATGCCCTTATCGAAGGCAAGCGCCGAGGCGTCAAGTACGTCGTCGTGACGATGTGCATCGGCGGCGGGCAGGGAGCCGCGGGACTCTTCGAAGTCGCCTGACGCCTGCCCCTCCGCCGAGGCGCGCGCTGCGCCCGAGGCTAGGGCGCGCGCCTCGCCGGCGATTCGATAGACTGCCAGGCGTGGCAGCGATCGACAGGGACATACTCCGGCTGGCGCTGCCGGCCCTCGGCGCGCTCATCGCCGAACCGATCTTCCTCCTCACCGACACGGCCATGGTCGGCCATCTCGGTGCGGGCGCCCTCGGATCGCTCGCGATCGCCTCGACGATCCTCCAGACCGTCCTCGGGCTCATGGTCTTCCTCGCCTATGCGACGACCCCGCGGGTGGCCAAGCGGATGGGTGCCGGGGACACCCGCGGGGCCGTGGGCGCCGGCTTCGACGGTATATGGCTCGCCCTCCTCACCTCGGTCGTCCTCCTCGCCCTCGGACTGCCGCTGCTCGGCACCGCCATCGGCGCTTTCGGACCGACACCCGAGATCGCGAGCGGCGCCCACGCCTATCTCGCGATCTCGTGGTGGGGACTGCCGTTCATGCTCGTCGTCATCGCCGCGACCGGGCTGCTGCGCGGCCTCCAGGACACCCGCACCCCTCTCGTCGTCGCCGCCGGAGGCTGTGTCGCGAACATCGGACTCAACGCCCTCTTCATCTACGGACTCGGCATGGGCGTGGCCGGATCCGCACTCGGCACCGTCCTCACCCAGGCCGGCATGTGCGCCGTCTACATCCTCATCGCCCTGCGCGCCGCCCGCCGCCACCACGCGAGCTTCCGCCCCGACTGGGCCGGGGTGATCTCCTCGGCGAAGACCTCGGGCTGGCTGCTCGTGCGCAACGCGAGCCTGCGCGCCTCCCTCATCATCCTCGTCGTCCTCGCCACCGCGCTCAGCGCCACGGACCTCGCGGCGATCCAGGTCGCCCAGAGCCTCTTCTTCGCCCTCGCGCTCGCCCTCGACTCGCTCGCGATCGCCGGTCAGGCCCTCATCGGCCTCCAGCTCGGGGCGCAGCGGGTCGACGTCGTCGCCGCGATCAACCGCCGCCTCATCGTCTGGGGCATCGGGTTCGGGATCCTCGTCGGCCTCGTCCTCGTCGCCGGCTCCGGGATCATCCCCTTCGTCTTCTCCTCCGACCCGGCCGTCATCGCCACCCTCACCGGACTCCTGCCCATCCTCGCCCTCGGCATGCCCGTGGCCGGGTACGTCTTCGTCCTCGACGGCGTCCTCATGGGTGCCGAGGACGCTCGCTACCTCGCTCTGGCACAATTGGTCGCGGTGATCGGCTACGCCCTCCTGCTCGTTCCGGTCACCGGACTCTGGCCGGGCGCACAGGGCCTGTGGGCGGCGTTCTGCCTCGGCTTCATCGGCCTCCGCGCGATCACGCTGGGCTGGCGAGTCCGCAACCACCAGTGGATCCGCACCGCCGTGAAGAAGGGACTGACATGACCAGCTCCGACACACCCGCCGACCTCCGATCCCGGATCCGACCGCTGCCGGCCGACACCCCCGAGGAGACCTTCCTCCCGTTCGTCGACCTCTGCTTCAACTGGTCGATGGACGCCCCGACGATCCCGCGCGAGGAGCTGGTCACCCGTCCCGACGCCCGGCACTACTTCGCCGACTGGGGGCGGACCGGCGACCTGGCCGTGGCCTGCTTCGACGAGTCCGGAGAGGAGATCCTCGGGCTCGCATGGCTGCGCCTGGCTGAGGGCGGCGGGGTCGAGACCCCCGATGAGGGTCCTGCCGATGCCGCGTTCGCGACAGGGCTGAGTGAGGATCCCGCCGAGGCGGGCCGGACCGTGGAATCCGAGGTGCTCGCCGAGGCGGATGCCGAGGACACCGGGAACCGGTCCCGATCCTCCGGTGAGAGTGCCCCCGCCGAGGCGGATGCCGGGACTGCGAAGGCGGGGCCTGAGACCGCGACCGACGACGCCGAGGACACTGCCGAGCCCTTCGCCGGCTACGGCTGGGTGGCAGCGGACATCCCCGAGCTCTCGATCACCGTCCTCCCCGACCACCAGGGGGAGGGGATCGGCACGGCGCTCCTCGACGTCCTCCTCTCACTGGCGAGGATGAGCGGGGTCGAGGCCGTCAGCCTCGCCGTCGAGGACGGCAACGGGGCGAAGAACCTCTACGTCGACCGGGGATTCGCCACGGTCGGACGCAACGGGGACTCAGACCTCATGGTGCGGCAGCTGCGGTAGGGAGGTGCGAAAGAGCCACGGATCGACGACCTCGGCGATGCTGCGCCCGGCGATGCGGGTGAAGTGCGCGATGAACTCGGCCGTGTCGACGCTGCCGTGCCGGTATCGGGTCGTCCACTCGCGGACGCCGTCGAAGAACACGGCGTCGCCGAGGTTGACGCGCAGAGCATGGAGGAACAGTGCTCCGCGCTTGTAGACGCGGTCGTCGAACATCCCCGGCCCCCCGGGATCGGCGAGGACGATGTCCTGCGGGGAGACGGCGAGCGACTCGTACCAGCGCAGCGCCCACTCGTCGGCGCTCATCCGACCTGAGGCCTCCGACCACAGCCACTCCGCGTAGCATGCGAAGCCCTCGTTGAGCCAGATGTCCGACCACTGCCTCGGCGTGAGCGAATTGCCGAACCACTGGTGGGCGAGCTCGTGGGCGATGAGGCGCTCGGACTCCCACTCGGGTCCGAGGTGGTTGGGTCCGAGCACGGACAGCGGCTGCGACTCGAGGGGGATCTCGAGCTCCTCGTTCGTCACGACGACGTCGTAGCGGTCGAACGGGTAGGGCCCGAAGAGTTCGATGAACGCGTTCATCATGTCGTGCTGGACGGGCAGGCGCAGGGCCGCCCGGTTCCAGTGCTCGGCAGCGAAGAGCCCGAGGGGCACGGGGCTCGGCGCAGAGTTCAGGGGCACGGCGATCGGGCCCTGCCGGTAGCGGCCGATCTGCACGGTCGCAAGATACGTCGCCAGCGGCGTGCCCGACTGGAACGTCCACGCGGTGCGCCCGGCCCTGCGGACCTTCTCGACGAGGTCGCCGTTGGAGACGACGGTGTACTCGGATTCGGTGAGGACCGTGATCCGGAACGTCGCCTTGTTCGAGGGGTGGTCGTTGCACGGGAACCACGTCGAGGCCCCGATGGGCTGCCCGGCGACGAGGACGCCGTCCTCGAGTTCCTCCCAGCCGATGTCTCCCCAGGTCCCGATCGCCGGCTGCGGGTTGCCGGTGTAGGCGATGTCGATGCGCACCGGCTGGTTGCGGGCAAGCGGCTCCGTGGTCAGGCGCAGCTTCCCGGCGCGGGCGGCGAAGCGGACCTTGCGCCCGTTGACGCTCGCCTTCGTCACCCGCATGCCCGTGAGGTCGAGGAGGATCGCCGTCGTCTCCGTGAGCACCCGCCCGGTCAGCCGGGCGCGGCCGGAGAGCCGGTTGGGTCCGATCCGGTAGTCGAGGTCGATGTCGTAGTGGTCGATGTGGAGGTCGGGGGTGCCGACCCCGGGGGTGTAGCTGTCAGGCATGGATCGTGTCGACCGCCTCGGCGCGGGGAAGTTCTGGGGCATCCACCCAGGGTATGACAGGATTGCCGCTGAAGTACGCATGCGGGGGCACGAACTCCCCGCGCATGACGAGCGAAGTCGCCCCGACCGTCGAGTTCTCCCCGAGGGTGGCAGCCGGCAGGATGACGCTGTTGGGGCCGAGCGTGGCACCGGCCCCGAGTTCGACGACGTCGAGGCTCATCACCCGGTCGTGGAAGAGGTGGGTCTGGACGACGCAGCCGCGGTTGACCGTGGAGTTGTCGCCGAGGCGGACGAGGTCGGCCTCGGGCAGCCAGTAGCTCTCGCACCACACACCGTGGCCGATCTTCGCGCCCATCGCGCGTAAGTACCACACGATCGCGGGCGTGCCCACGGCGTTGCGGGTGAACCAGGGGGCGGCGACGAGTTCGACGAAGCAGTCGGCGACCTCGCCGCGCCAGATGAACGACGACCACAGCGGGTGGTCGCCAGGGGAGATGCGGCCGACGAAGACCCACTTCGCGATGACGGCGAGTCCCGCCGCGACCGCGCCGGCCGCCAACATCACCAGCCCGGAGGTGACGAGGGCGAGGCCGACGGAGGCGAAGAAGTTCCCCCGCTCCCCGGAGATGCCGATCCCGCCGGGCAGGTCGAGCAGGGCGATGATCGTGAGGATGACGGCGGCGACGAGGGCGCCGCCGACCATCACCGAGGTGATCCGCATCGTCTCGAAGAGAGCGCGGGCGGCCTTGACCCCGAACTTCGGGGCGTACGTGAGCGTCTCGTCGGCGTCGACGGCGGCCCGGCGCAGCTGCACCGGGGGAGACCCGAGCCACGACGAGCCCTTCTTCGCCTTCGCCGGGGCCGCAGAGAGCACGGCGACGAGCGCGTTCTTCGGCACCCGGCGACCCGGGGAGGCGATGCCCGAGTTGCCGAGGAACGCCCGCTTGCCGACCTTCGCCCGGCCCGCGCGCATCCACCCGTGGCCGAGCTCGTAGCTGGCGACCATGGTGTCGTCGGCGAGGAAGGCGCCGGCGGCGATCGTCGTCATCTTCGGAACGAAGACGACGGTGGAGATCTCGGTGCCGGGACCGACCTTCGCTCCGAGCGCGCGCAGCCACCACGGGGTGAGCATCGAGGCGTAGAGGGGGAAGAGGAGGTCGCGGGCGAGATCGAGCAGCCTCTCCGTCGCCCACACCCGGTAGCCGCGGGCCGAGCGGACGGGGAATTCCCCCTCCTCCATCCCGATCGCGAGCAGCCGCACCGAGAGGAGGATGAGGAGGGCCGTGGTGAGGAACCACAGGCATGCGATGAGCGGTGACCACGCGAGGACGAGCCACGGGTTCGTCACGACGTCGATGCCGGAGACGGCGACCATGAGCCAGAGCCCCGGAATCGCGGCGAGGTAGGGCAGGGCGGCGTTGACCTGGGATCCGGCGGCGTAGAAGAGGAACGGCAGCCGTCGCCGGTCCGGTGGTGCCGGCCACGTCTTCTTCGCCTTGCCGATGCGCACGGCCGGCGAACCGGAGTAGATCTGGTTGCGGCGCACCTTGCCGGTCACCGCGGACCCGGCCTCGATGAGCGCCCCGGATCCGATGCGGGTGCCGGGCATGAGCGTCGAGCGCGCCCCGACGGTCGCGTTCTCCCCGACCTCGATCGTCCCGATGCGCAGCAGGTCCCCGTCGACCCACCAGCCCTTGAGGTCGACCTCGGGTTCGATCGCCGCTCCCGCCTCGAGGGTGAGGAAGCCGGTGACGGGCGGGGCGGAGTGGAGGTCGGCGTCCGAGCCGACCCGATTCCCGAGCAGGCGCGCGTACCACGTCACCCAGGGGGCGCTCGCGACGGAGACGGCGGCGGCGATGTCGGCGATGTGCTCGGCCAGCCACAGGCGCTTGTGCACCCAGCCCGAGCGCGGGTAGACCCCGGGCCGCAGCCCGAAGAGGAGGAGCCTCGCTGCGGCGGCGGAGATGAGCATCCGCCCCCACGCGGTGACGAAGACGAGGAAAAGGGTGATGACGACCGGCCACGGGGTGAACGGGACCGCGGCGCCGAGTCCGGCGGCGAGGTTCGCGAGCACCATGGCGATGACGACCCAGCGGACTCCGGCGAGGATGTGGACGGGGACGGCCAGCAGCGTCTGGAACGCCTGCATCCCCTTCGAGGTCCGTGCGATGTCGCGCTGCGGTCCTGCGGCGACGGCGGCGCCCTCGTCCCCGAGGCACAGGGTCGCGAGCGCCCCGAACCGCGGGTGGGCGTAGATGTCGCCGACGGTCACGCTCGGGTGCTCGAGGCGCAGACGCGAGACGAGCTGGGCGGCGGCGAGGCTGCCGCCGCCGACGGTGAAGAAGTCCGTGTCCGATCCCGGCCGGGTGCCGAGCACCGCCGTCCACTGTTCGGCGATCCACTCGACGTCGGGGCCGAAGGTCTCCGCGGAGTCCTCGGCCTCGGCCGTCTCGCCCATCGGCCAGGGCAGGGCGTTGCGGTCGACCTTGCCCGAGGTCTTCGTCGGGAGTTCGTCGACGAGGGCGAGCCGGGGGACGAGCGCGGCCGGCAGCTCCGCCCGCAGCGTCTCCTCCCAGCCGTCGATCCTCTCCTCGGCCCCCGCCGAGGTGGTCGCGAGGTAGCCGACGAGGATGTCCGTTCCCGCCGGGGTCGTCTTCACCGCGGCCGCCGCACCCTCGACACCGGGCAGAGCCTGGAGGGCCGCGTCGATCTCTCCGAGTTCGATGCGCCGACCCCCGAGCTTGATCTGCTCGTCGGCGCGACCGACGAAGATGAGTCCCCGTGGGTCGTTGACGACGAGATCGCCGGACCGGTACGCGCGGTCCCAGCCGAGTGTGGGCATCGGGGCGTACTTCTCGGCGTCCTTGGCCGGGTCGAGGTAGCGGGCGAGCCCGATGCCGCCGATGATGAGCTCACCGGTCTCGCCCTCGGCGACGGGCACGCCCGCGGCGTCGACGACGGCGAGCGCCCAGCCGTCGAGCGGGAGGCCGATGCGCACGGGCTCCGTGCCGTCGAGGATCGCCCCGCATGCGACGACGGTCGCCTCGGTGGGACCGTAGGTGTTCCACACCTCGCGCCCCTCCTCGCTCAGTCGTCGCCCGAGCTCGGGTGGGGCGGCCTCGCCGCCGAAGATGAGCAGCCGCACGGCGTCGAGCGCCTCGGCGGGCCAGAGTGCGGCGAGGGTGGGCACGGTCGAGACGACGGTGATGCCGCGCGAGGACAGCCAGGGGCCCAGGTCCATTCCGGACTTGACGAGGGAGCGGGGTGCCGGCACGAGGCACGCACCGTGGCGCCACGCCAGCCACATCTCCTCGCAGCTGGCGTCGAAGGCCACGGAGAGTCCGGCGAGCACCCGGTCGCCGGGACCGAGCGGATCGGCCTGACAGAACAGCGCCGCCTCGGCGTCGACGAAGGCGGCGGCCGAACGGTGGCTCACCGCCACACCCTTGGGGGTGCCCGTCGAGCCGGAGGTGAAGATCACCCAGCAGTCGTCGTCCGGGGTGGGGCTGCGCAGCTCGGCACGGTCGAGGGGTCCCCGGTCGGTGCGGGCCTCGATCACCCGTCCCGCGGTGATCACCCCGGTCACGGCCGCCTCGGAGAAGACCGTGCGCGCCCGTTCCTCCGGGTCATCGACGTCGACGGGCACGTACGCGGCCCCGAGCATCATCGTGCCGAGGATCGCGACGTAGAGGTCGACCGACCCCGAGGGCATGCGGATGCCGACCTTGTCCCCGGGACCGATGCCCGCCTCGGCGAGGGAGAGCGCGAGATCCCTGATCTCGACGATGAGCTCCGAGTAGCTGAGCACGGTGTGCCCGTCGTCGATCGCCGGCTGATCACCGTGGGCACCCGCCGTCTCGAGGAGGACGTCGATGAGGGTGCGGTCCTCGCGCGGGCGAGGCTGAGCAGGGAATTGCGCGGCGTAGTCAGTCACAGTTCTTCCGGATCGAGCGACCAGGGGCCGGTGCCGAGGCAGACGACCCGTATCGGCCCTGATCATACTGCGTCAAGGTGTCGAACCGGTGAACATGACGCGGCCCCGCCGGACGTGATAGATGTGAGGAAGCCGACACCGATGATGAGGAGATTGCCGATGGTCACAGTGTTCACGAATGCGCAGGTCTTCGACGGGACCCGGTTCATCCCGGGCCGTCGTGACGTCGTCGTCGACGGTGGGCGGATCACGGCGATCACCGAGGCGGGGCAGGGCTCCCACAACGCCTCGGACACCTTCGTCGACTGCTCTGAGCGCACCCTCGTCCCCGGGATCATCGACTGCCACGTCCACCTCATGAGCGCCGGCGCGGCCAGCACCTCGGCCTTCCACGACCCCTTCTCGCTGCCGTTCTACTCCTCCGTCCGTCACATGGAGGAGACGCTCGCGGGCGGGGTGACGACCGTGCGCGACGCAGGCGGGACCGACCTCGGCGCCAAGGTCGCCGTCGACACCGGCGTCGTCCGGGGACCGCGGATGACGATCGCCGTGACGATCATGTCCCAGACCGGCGGGCACGGGGACTTCCACCTCGTCTCCGGCTCCGACTCCCCGTTCCTCGCCCCGCACCCGGGACGGCCCTCCGGCGTCGCCGACGGCGTCGACGGGGTCCGGCGCAAGACCCGGGAGCTGCTCCGGGCGGGAGCCGACCACATCAAGATCTGCTCGACCGGGGGAGTGCTCTCCCCGCGCGACGATCCCCGGCACTCCCAGTTCACCGAGGAGGAGATCGCCGTCATCGTCGCCGAGGCGGCCGCCCAGGGAGCGCACGTCATGTCCCACGCCCAGGGGGCGCCGGGGATCAAGAACGCCGTCCGGGCCGGGGTCCGCTCGATCGAACACGGGATCTACCTCGACGACGAGGCCATCGACCTCATGCTCGAGCACGGGACCTTCCTCGTCCCCACCCTCCAGGCGCCGCGGGCAGTCATCAAGGCCGCCGAGGCGGGGGCGAGCCTGCCCCAGTCCGTCATCGACAAGGCGCACGCCGTCATCGAGACCCATCACGAGTCGATCGTCAGGGCGCACGAGGCGGGCATCCGCATCGCCATGGGCACCGACGCCGGGGTCGGACCCCACGGGAAGAACCTCGAGGAGATCAGCCTGCTCGCCGGGGCCGGTCTGAGCAGCGCCGAGGCGCTCGCCGCAGGCACCTCGGTCGCCGCCGACCTCCTCGGCCACGACGACCGCGGGCGCATCGCCCCGGACGCGCTCGCCGACCTCGTCCTCGTCGACGGGGACCTGAGCAGCGACGACGTCCGCGGCATCGAAGACCGGGTGAGCGAGGTCTGGCTCGACGGCACCCGCGTCTGAGCACGCGAGGCCGACCGGGCGAGGCCGGCTCCCGGGCGGTGTGAGGTGAGGCTAACATCGGCGTAGAATCGGTGTGAGCACACCGCACCCGGCACGGAGGCACGCAGCACCGATGAATCCCCTCGACTGGTCGCTGCCGATCGCCGTCACCTGGCTCATCCTCTTCGGCATCATCCTCGCCCGCGCCGGCGGCACCTACCTCCTCGGGCGCCTCGCCCGGAAGGGCATGCAGCGCATCGACCGCGTCGAGAGGATCATGTCCGGACCCCGATACCGCAGGGCCGAGGCGATGATCGAACGCTTCGGCGCCCCGGTCGTCGCCGTCTCCTTCCTCACCGTCGGACTTCAGACCGTCGTCAACCTCGCCGCGGGGACGACGGGGATGAGCGCGCGCCGCTATGTCCCCGCCCTCATCCTCGGCGGTTCGCTGTGGGCGCTCATCTACTCGACCGTCGGCCTCATCGGGTTCCGTGCCCTCGCGATGGCCTATGCCGCCGCTCCGGGTCTGACCGTGGGCCTCGGCGTCTTCTTCGTCCTCGCGATCGCAGGCCTCGTCATCGGCCTCAGGCGCGGGGACGGGTCACCGAAGAGCGGGGACGGGGAGGATCCGGACGAGACGCCCGGCGGCATGGACACGGCGCCCGGCAAGACGGGCGCGGCACCCGAGGGCACGGGCGGGACCGCGGCCGGCCCCGCCTCGGCGCGGTCCGGCGACGACACCCCCTGAAAGGGGTAACGCCCCTGAGGGACGGCACCCCTGAGGAAGGGGACACCCCTGACGCAGGGGAACGGGGCTCAGCCTTCGCGCCCGTGGTGGACGGGGGCGGCGTCCTCGGTCATGTCCTCGAGTTCGATGCCCTTCGTCTCCGGGACCTTCCACCACACGAAGAAGAAGGAGAGGACGGCGAAGAACGCGTAGAAGCCGTAGGCGAAGGTGAGGCTGATGTCGGCGAAGACGGGGAACGTCGTCGAGATCGCGAAGTTCGCCACCCACTGCGCGGCCGCGGCCACGGCGAGAGCGGCGGCGCGGATCCGGTTGGGGAACATCTCGCCGAGGAGCACCCACACGAGCGGCCCCCACGTCGCGCCGAAGCCGACGACGAAGAGGTTCGCGGCCACGAGCGCGATGATCGACCACGGTGCGCCGAGTTCCGCGCTCTGCGTGCCGTCGGCGGCGGTGACGAGCTCGGCGAAGGAGAAGGACAGCGCCATCGTCGCCAGCGACAGCCCCATGAGGGCGGAGCCGGCGAGCAGCATCTTCCGGCGTCCCACCCGGTCGACGAGGAGGATCGCGACGATGGTGACGAGGATGTTCGTCACCGAGGTGATGACGGAGGTGAGCAGGGCGCTCGACTCGTCGAAGCCGACGGACTTCCACAGCGTCGTCGAGTAGTAGAAGATCACGTTGATCCCGACGAACTGCTGGAAGACGGAGAGGAGGATGCCGATCCACACGATCGGCTTGAGCCCGAACGCCCTGCCGAGGAGGTCGCGGAAGGACTCGCGCTCCTCCCGCTTGAGCGAATCGCGGATGCGCGCGATGAGGGCATCGGTGTCGACGACGCCGGTGAAGTCGCGCAGGACCTTCGCGGCCTCCTCCTCGCGTCCGCGGGCGACGAGGAACCGCGGGGACTCGGGCAGGCCGAGGGCGGCGAGACCGTAGACGAGGGCGGGGACCGCCTCGACCATGAACATCCACCGCCACGTGTCGATGCCGAACCAGAACGGTGCGGCCGCCCCGCCGGAGACCGAGGCGAGGAGTGCGTTGGAGAGGAGGGCGGCGAAGATGCCGGTGACGATCGCGAGCTGCTGGAGCGATCCGAGGCGGCCGCGCACGCGGGCGGGGGAGACCTCGGCGATGTAGGCGGGGGCGATGACCGAGGCCGCACCGACACCGAGGCCGCCGACCATGCGCCAGATGATGAGGTCGGTGACGCCGAAGGCGAGTCCTGAGCCGATCGCCGAGGCGAAGAAGAGGATCGCGGCGACGACCATGACCGGCAGGCGTCCGAAGCGGTTGGCGAGGCTGCCGGCGAACCACGCTCCGAGCGCGCACGCGATGAGGGCCGAGGAGACGGCGAAGCCCTTGAGGGCTGCGCCGAGGGAGAAGTCCTCGGCGAGGGCGTCGACGGCACCGTTGATGACGGCGGTGTCGAAGCCGAAGAGGAACCCGCCGAGGGCTGCGGCGATCGAGATGCCGATGATGCGGGAGGACACCCGCTCCATTCCGTGCAGCCGGTCGTCGGCTGGTTTCGGTGACGTGGACACGGGAGGTCTCCTTGGCTCATGTGGTCGCCGGGACGGGCGTCCCGACTGCAGATCGTCCCCCAGGCTACGCCAGGTCGGAGGTGATGGACGACATCCTCGGCGGGGATTTCCCGCTGGGGTCCCTCGCCGAGGCGGTCCCGGGGCGGCGTGCGCACGTGAACGGGTGGGTCCGGGGGCGTGGGTAGAGTGGGCGGCAGTGTGCTCGGAGACGGCAATCCCCAGGCAGGGGACGGGAGGGAGGCGGGCGTGGACGGACAGCGGAAGCCGGGATTCTCCGGCATCGCGGGTGCCGGGATCTACTTCGGGTCGAACGGCGCCGCCTTCGCCGGTCTCCTCCCGTGGTATCCCCAGCTCGTCGAGAGGCTGGGTCTGAACTCAATCGAGTTCGGGCTCGTCGTCTCCTGCTTCGCCCTCGGCGCCGTCCTCTCCTCCGTGCTGCCCGCCCGCCTCATCGCGCGCTTCGGTCCCAATCCCATCGTCCTCGGCGGCACCATCGCCCTCGTCGCCGCAGCCGCGCTCACTCCGTGGTCGGTCAACGGGTGGATGATGGCAGCGTGCCTCTTCGTCGCCGGTGTCTGCGACGCCGTCGTCGACGTCGCCCAGAACGTCGTCGGGATCGGGGTGCAGGAGAACCGGAACCGCGTCATCCTCTCCTCGATGCACGCAGTGTGGAGCCTGGGCGGTCTGCTCAGCGGAGCCCTGGCCACGGCCGCCTCGGCCGCGGGGGTCGACATGCGCCTCCACCTCGTCGTCGTCGCGCTCGGCTGCATCGTCCTCGTCGTCATCGGCCGACTGCTTCTCGGTGCGGAGGGACGGCAGTGGGGCAGGCGCCTCGTGAACGACTCTGCGGACGGGACCCCGACGGCGATGCCCGGTCGGCGTCGCGCCATCATGCGCATCGCCCTGCCGCTGGCGGTCGTCGCGGTGTGCGGGATCGCGGTCGAGGACATCGCCAACAACTGGTCGGCGCTCGCCGCCGTCGAGCTCGGCGGGATGCCTGCGGCCGAGGCGGGCATCGCTTTCAGCACCGTCATCGGCGCCCACTGCCTGGGACGGTTCTCCGGGGACGTCCTCGTCCAGCGCTTCGGCGCGGGACGGATCGGCCGCCTCGGCGGGATCCTCATCGCCCTCGGCGGTCTCGGACTGGCGACGTCCACCGGGACCGTGCAGCTGCTCGTCTCGCTCGCAGCACTCGGCTATGGGGCGGCGACCCTCGTGCCGAACGCGATCACGGCGGCCTCACGGATCCCGGGCGTCGGCGGTGCGGGCGGGGTCACGCTCGTCAACTGGATGATGCGGGCGGGCTTCCTCGCCACCAGTCCGCTCGTCGGGATCATCGCGACGGCGGCGAGCCTGCGCTGGGGGCTCGGGCTGCTCGTCCTCATCGGGGTGGTCACGGCGGTCTTCGCACCCAGCCTCGACGGTCCCGGGAGCCGGGGAGCGGCAGCCGATCACGGGTGAGCCGCGAATGTGTGACAAGGATCGGGCCGGCGACTCGTCGATGACCTCCGGCAAAGCAGAAACGCCCCGAAAGGTTCGGGGCGTTCGTGATCGAACGATCAGTGAGTCGGGCTAGCGGGATTTGAACCCACGACCTCTTCACCCCCAGTGAAGACTAGGCGCAGTGGCTTGTGCCGTCTGCCCTTATTTCATGCGGTTCTCTCGGACTGCTGACCTTTCTTGTTGTGTCTCTTCCTGCCTCATTCCGTGCCTTCTGTGAGAGGATTGTGAGAGGTCGACATAGACTGAGCGAATGGCTCAGAAACCCAAGCGCGATATGGACATTGCTGAGGCGGCAAACTCACTGAAGACGCTTTTCATCACTCAGAATCTTTCCCTCGTGGCGATGCTCCACCCTGGCGCGCCGATCTTGGAGTGGCATCGCGAATTGACGGGCGCTCCTCGCGACGCTGATATACCTGTGGACCTGATGAAGCGGGATACAGATGAGGGAGTCCGCTTCTCAGCTCTGCAAGCTTTCGAGTACGTGCGAGAGCTACCGAGCGCAGACGTACAAAAGGACCTACTCGCCGGGCCGATGCTCCTCGGAGCGACCAAAATCGGCAACCTACTAATTCGACATGACCTAAACAGATCAGAAAGGCCGCTCACTCAGTTCGCACGGCATTTCAGAAACGCCGCCGCCCATGGCGATAGTTGGTATTTCAAAGGCGAGGAGCCGAAAAGCCCTGCCTACACTCGCGACGTTTGCCTCGACCAGTCTCTCGACGGCTCTCGTGCCACATTCGAGACCGTCGGACCATACGAGTACGTTATGTTCTTGGATGAGATAGCCGCTTTCGCAAAACAGGTGACGCTAGAAAAGGCGATTAAGTTGGTCTACCAACGTCGAGACGGCAAAAATCCCGCAGAGATACATGTAAGTCTGCAACAGGAACTTGAGAGCAGAGGCTTCAAGTGTTCCGACCAATCCGTTCAATGGCACATCGCGCAATACACTGCACAGGTTTATAACGGTAAGCTCCCAGAAGTCAACGTTGCGCCCCAAAGCTATCCCTTGGAGAATTCAAACTAACCACTTCAAGCCCTTGGCGTTTGAAGATGTGTCTCAAATTGCGAATGATGCTATCGGGTATGGGCGCAGCGACCTGGCGGCAATTAGTGGCAGTCGGCAGGCCCGGTGAGTAGCGAGAGAGGCTGCACCCCTATCGTCTCTGCCAGCCGCTCGACGGTCTTAAGCGTGAGGTTGCGCTCGCCGCGTTCAACGCCACCCATGTAGGTGCGATGCACTCCGAGGCGCTCAGCAAATGCCTCTTGACTCAGCCCGAGCCGTAACCGATGGCGTCGGAGGTTCTCACCCACGACGCGCTGCAACTCACCTTCCACTCGACCAAGCGTCTACCGGTGCTACTTTTTGGTCTACAGACTTATAAGTAGCACAATGGTGGTATAGATGTAGTGAACTACAGAAGCGATGGAGCCCGAATGACTGACCGCCCCACTGGAGAAGCACCACAGGCGCGCCCGAGGCAGCGTCGAGCCTCGAAACCGTTCTATAAGAGGTGGTGGGTCTGGACGCTGGCTGCGCTGGTCGTGCTCTCCGCTACCGGGGTGTTCGGCCAGACCGAGGACGCGCCGGAAACTGTCGAGGCCAGCTCTACCGAGGAGGCAGAGCCGATAACGGTGCCCGATCTCGTCGGAAAGGCTGGAGACGAAGCCAAAGACGCGCTCGACGACCTCGATCTGAAAGCGGACTTTGTCGACGAGAGCGATGAGGATCGTTCGGTGATTCTGAATTCCAACTGGAAGGTTGAGAGCACGTCCCCCAATGCCGGTGCAGAAGTCGAGCCGGGTGATGCCGTCACCCTCACAGTATCCAAGATCGACGACGACCAGGAGTCAGCAGAGGAAAAGAAGGCTGAGAAGGCCAAAGCGGAGGAGAAGGCCAAGGACGAAAGCTCCAAAGAGAAGGAGTCGGAGTCCGAGTCGAAGTCGACAGACGATGACAAATTCGACTTCGACTACTACCAAGGCGAGGTCACAGTCCAGTTCGAGATTGACGACAATTTCACTACCGGACTGGTGGCCACCGGCGCGAAACAAGACACCATCGCGGCGCTCCAGGCCGCAAAGGCGAAGTACCCCGACTACAAGAGCATCGTTGTGATGGGTAGCGGCCCGACCGTCGACAAGTACGGCAACAAGGACAACTCCTACCTGTTCAGCGTTCGATACACACGAGACACTGTCGAGAAGATCGATTTCGACAACAGCGCATTGATTGATATTTGGGACCTTAGGGACGCGGGCATGGTCAACCCGGACCTCGACAAATAGGACGGAGACTCCATGAAGCGAATCACAGCCACTGCTACCGCTCTGGGACTTCTAACCCTCTCGGCGTGCACATCGGCGACGGACGACTCACACACGGAGTCACAAGTCGCCGAGGCGAGTCCGCAGGCTCACGAGACTCAAGATTCCGACGGCGACTACGTGCAGACTGAGGCCGACCCGCCTGCTACCGCATCAGGTGCCACCTCCTATAAGGACGATGGCACCGGCTATTTCGACTTTGGCAAGACAGCAATTTTCCCGTCCGGCATGGAGCTGACCGTCGACTACCTCGGAGAGACGAAGTTCAGCGAGCACGGGACCGCGAGCAACTGCACCGCAGGCGATCCGGTCGCCGTGTTCAAACTGACTATTGCCAACAACTCCGGCTCGACTGTCAATCCAAGCGATAGTCTCGACATCTCAGGCGTCTACTACAAAGACGGGGTTCGTGGCTCCTACGATCCAGTGCTCGTCGATGCCCCGAACGTCTTTGACGACTGGCAGGGGAAGAAACTCGATAACGGTATGTCGATTACCGAGCTGCCCGACGATGAGTCGGTCACGGCATATGCCGGGATGTGCCGCCCGGACGCATCAAACGACGAAACCGCCGTTCACGGCACCTTCGCCGACGAAGAGGTCGCCACTCCACTATGGACCGTGCCAGGAGCCGACCCCTACGACCGCCGCCGCCCAGTTTCGTAGCCATACGGGCGAGCCTTTCCGGCCACCGCATAGACCCGTCTCGGTGCGCTTGTCAGCCTCTTGGCCTGTGGTGGTATCCCTCCGGTCGGAGTGACGGCTCGTCGAGCCTCTCCCGAGCGATGTGGGGTCGGGAGTCGGCGTTCGTCGGAGGGAGCGACGCTTCTGCCGGGGATGCTGATCCCGCCCATGAGCGCGGCGGGCCGCTGAGAGAGGTCAGCGACGATCATGCCGACAGCGACCACGAGGTCGTCGTGAGTTCCTGGAGGGTTCTGGAGCTTCACTGTCGAGGGGCCAGTTTCGACCATGCGAGCACTCATGAACTCCTCCCGAGTCTCGTCATCGTCAGGCAGGCTCAGCGAGCGGTCGCGGAGTGCGCCCCATAGCGACCGTGCGAGGCGATTCGCGCCGGCCGAGGAGAACACGAACTCCTCGGTGCGTACGCCTTGCCGTTGGAGGTTCGTCGTCAATTGCTCCGCCTGCATCCGGTCGAAGCGGAGCTTGGCTCCGTACTCACGACAGACGCGCAGCGAGGCAGCCTCGACCTCGGCGAGGTCGACTCTGCCCCCACTGTCCGATGGTCTCCAGCTCATCACCTTGTCGATGATGAACACGCGGCCCGCTGCACGCTCCTCGGCGTGACCGACCGCGAGCGCCGTGAGGTCTCGCCGGGTGCCCACGTCGAGCGCGGCGACATACTCACGGCGAGGATCAGGGGCGAGCACCGGGTCGCCTGGGCGGATGACTGCCTCGATGTCGGCAGGCGAGGTCAGAGCGTCGTCAGCCTCGGACCACTCGCAGAGGATAAGCCGCCGCCATTCCGAGGGGGTGAGATCGTCTTTCACCTCGGCGATGTCCTCCTCAGTCCACCAGGGCGAGGGGCCAGGATGGAGCGAGGTGTGCCAGGCGGGCGAGGTCAGGGCCTTCTGCCACCTCTTGGCACCGATGCCCGTCGGCGACCCCGCCGTCGTGATGATGATGAGCCGCGACCCTGGCACCTTCGGCACCGCCGAGGAGATGGCCGACCACAGTGTTCGGTGGTTCGGCGTGTTCGGCCAGACTGCCAGCTCGTCAACGATCTGGAGCCATGGCCGCTTGCCGAAGGCTGAGGCCCCGTCGGAAGTCTCGACGGTCAGCGTGGCACCCGTCGCCGTGTTCTCGACCGTCCTGCCCAGCACCTTCGCGCTCGACCGGAGACCGGAACGGTCGACGAAGCCACTCAGCGCCTCCATGGTCAGCTCGGCCTGATCCGCGTCTGACGCGTAGACCAGTGAGGTCGAGTTCGCTGGGGCCTCGGTGAGGAGTAGCGACAAAGTAATACCAGCGATGTCGGTCGTCTTGGACATGCCGCGTCCTCGGAGGAGGAAATGCCGTCGAGGTCCCTCGGGGTCGAATATTGCCCGAGCGTCGGCCAATTGAAACGGGTGGGCCATTTCGCCCCACCTCGCGCCGTTCTCCAGAGGCAAAGCGGCGAGGAGGTCGAGCGCGGCGAGCGTAGCGGTGGTCTTTGTCCTGTTCATCGGTCGTCCTCCTCAGGGGTGGTCTGTGCGCCTTCGGCCTTCACTCGGTCGAGTGCCGCGATCACGGGGTCGGGTCCAGCGTCGAGTACCTCTCGACCCTTCTCGACCAGCGCGTCGAGGTCGACAGCAGAGCTGGTGCCCTCGCGGACGGCCTTTGCCCTGAGTAGAGACAACTCCGCCTCAGATCGGGGGTCCAAGCCGAGGCGGTCACGGGCAGAGGTGGCACTGTTCTCGAACCAACGGAGCATGTTCACCAGCGAGGTGCGAGGCTGTCCGTCGTCGTCAATGATGCCGATCTCGTCCAGGTGACGACGCAGGAGCGCAGCTCGGGCCTCGGCATCCGCCCATGCTGCCAGGGCCTCGGGATACTTCCTCAAGTCCGGTCGGTCGTCGACGATGCCCGCCACGAGGGCGGCGCTCACGGCGCTGTAGACCCTCGGTGATCTGTAGCCGCTCTGAAGGTTCACGGTGTTGTTCTCGGAGAAGTCCGAGTGCTTCGGTGAGCCGCGTCCTGCGCCCTTCGCGGGGCGATACCATGACGGCCATTGGTCAGGTGGGAGCTTGGCGACCTCGGCAGCGGTCAGGCCCTTCTTCATCTTCCTGCTCATCGCCCGACCCTCCCGGTCTCGAACTTCTCTCGCAGGTCGGCGAGGTCGATATGTGCCCATGGGGTCGGGTTCGGTTCGATGTCCATCACGCCCCAGGCTGGAGGGTCGAGGCGCACGTTCTCGATGCCGAGCTTGCGCGAGATGCCTGCCGCCTCCAGCACGAGGCGTGCCATAGCCGACTGTCCGTAGGCCCCGAATGCCTCGGCGGCATCGGCGCACGTCCGGCACACCGACACGCGCCGGTGGGCGGTCGAGGTGCCGCCGAGCGAGGACGGTGAGACTCGCGCCTCGGTCCATGCCGACGATGCCCGTGAGGGGACGACCTCGACCGAGGCGACCCCGCAGAGGTAGCAACCGCCACCAGTGGGCGCTGGGGTTGGCTGGGGGCGCTCGGTCAGGGCGCGGAGGAACGCGGCCACCGCTTGCCGTGCGCGAGCACGTCCCTCCTCGGGCACGTGTGACCATGGCAGGGCCGCTCCGGTGCTCGGGTGGGCCTCGGCCTCGGCGACGGGAGCGAATCTGCTCTCCCACACCAGGCCCAGGGCCTCGGTCGTGAGATAGCGAATCGCCATGCGGACCCGTCGCGCCGAAGTCAGCTTGAGGTCGGTCTCCGCCACGGCGGCGACAGCGAGGGCACGCTCGACGGCGGTGTTCGCTATCACGTCAGCGACGTACTGCCCTCGCCCTGCCGGGTGCTCGATGTTGACCGCCACAGCACGCTCACGGCGCTCCTCGCAGGCCGAGCATCTTGTCATGGTGGTCTCGAACTCCTGTGCCGCTTTCCTTCGCAGTGACGGCGACCCGCCTCGATACTCCCGACCGAGCGAGGTGATGGTGTCCTGCCCGTGCTGGACGGTCGGCGCGGTCGCTACCCCGCAGACGCGGCAGGCGAGCCAGCCGTCCGCCAGCTCGACGGTTGGGGTGAATTCGGGAGCGTAGGGGTTGGTTTCGTAATACATATTCGGGCCTTTCGTTGTGATTCTTCGCCACCACTTGGTCAGGGGTGGCACGGTCGAGATGGTGTCGATGTGGGGGTGGAGCGCCGGGGGTGGCGACGAGGGCGATGACCGAGAGCGCGGGGTCACAGCGGATCACCGCCGTTGCGGCTCAGCGGTCGAGGCTCGCCACCGCGCCACTTGCCCGCCCAGAAGCCCGCCTCAGGTCTGGCCGTGGTGGCGAACTCCTGGCACAGCTCCAGCAGTGGGCAGGATCGGCAGGTCTGCCTCATGTCGATGCGGTCCCGGAGGCCGCCGCCCTGCCTGATGCGGTCGTCGATGAACCGCTCGTCACCCTCGCAGGCGGGCCGGTCGGTCTCCATCGCCACGAGGAGAGGCGCGAGGGCGGCATGGGCGCGTCTGCGGTTATCCATCGCGGTCGTCTCCGCTCTGCTCGTCGTCACGGTCGGTCGTGTGCTCCTGTGCTGTCGGTGGAGCGCCTGCCGAGGCCACTGCCGACACGACGGTCGACTGTCCCGACCTCCGGCTGTCATCGGCCAGGATCGCCGCCTCAAGCCTCATGACGTGGAGGTAGCAGTCGTCGAAGATGCGAGTGGGATAGCCGAGGTTGCCTCGGCACCAGCTACCTCGCTTCGACCGGCAGATCGGGCAGGGCGTGTTCTTCGCCGTGTCGACGAGATCGAACAGCTTCGAGCGCTTCGGGACGTGGATCGACGGGGCCGCTTCGGCCTCATTCCCGCGACCCTGTGAGTACTCCTGTGAGAAGCCCAAAGGTGATCCGAGCATCGCTCCAGTTGAGAGGGCAGGCGAGTCGTTAGACCCACTTCTCCACTCGGGAAGTGGGGCACTCTTGCGGTACTTGGTGCTCATGTCTCGCACCTCCTCGCGCCTGCCTCGGCAGGTCGAGCAGGTAGACTCACCAGCTCATGCCAGCCAGTCCCGTTGCAGGCATGCCCGCAGCGGGATGAGTCCAGCCACGCCCTCGCCTTTTCCGCTTCCGCCTCGGTGGCGTACAGAGCGACCGTGAGGCCGCGTCCGCAGTGGCTCAGGACGGCGTGCGGTCCGTCGCCCATCACCCACTCGGCGCGCGGCCACCGGCACCGTGCGAGCGCCCTGTGCAATCTGTGCACGCGACCGCAGGTGTGTGGAGCAGGCCGCGCCACTGTCGAGGCGAACTCGGTCGCCCTGCGGGCAAGGTTGGCAAGGACAGATGTCGACCTTTCGCTCACGCCGTGGTCTCGCGTCATTGGTGGGGGAGCGGTCGGTGCGATGCTCACAACTGATTCAGGTGTCTTGGCGCTCATTGTGATCTCCTCGAAATGATGGGCTCTCGCACGCGCGAGGACAGTAATGGTGGTGTGGCGCTCTGAGCAGGGGTGGAGTTCCCTGCCCCGGGCGGTGGGCTGAAGCTCTTCAGTTGGCTTCGCGTATCAGGCCAATGAGCGGGTGTTTTCATCTGTTCAATCACCCCGCTCGCGCTCAGGCTCCAGGGGGCCGCGCACCCGCGCACCCTAAAGGGTGCGCGCGGGTGCGCGGGCACCCCCGGGATGATGCCTCCGTGCCGAGGCCGCTCAGAACCCGCGCAGACCCTTGCGCGGCTGCGATCCGCTAGAAATAGCGGCAGAAGGTGCCTAATGCAGTGACCCGCGCAAACCCGCGCATATCGGCGCGCGGCAAAAATGCCCCGCGCATGCCTGGTCTGAATCGGGTCAATATTTGCACTCTCATGCGCGGGGAACACGTGTTCTATTCCTACTTGTGTTACCACCCTTCGACCTCCTCGGCTTCCCCCGCTTCGACTGTTTCGATGATGAGGCCGCGCTCGCGCTGTACCTTCTCGACGAGGCGACCTGTCACGCCCGAGGGGAATTCCTCGCCCATCTCCTCGGCACGTTTCTTCTCGCGCATGACGACATCGCGGGCATGGCGAGCACCTGCGTCGGTTGGTACGTCGAGTCGGTCGAGCAAGTCGCGGATGTCTTGGGTGACGACTCCGAATGTGGTGCGCTCGGGAACGAACGCCAGACGGCCCGTCTCGTCGAGCGACCGCCGAAAGGTGAGGGTGGACCCGTCGCCTTTGGAGCGCTGCTTGGTATTGACGAGAGAGAACATCTCGCGCTCACGCTCATCTCTCTTGAGGGTCCAGCTCCCACCCACGTCGTCACGCTTGCCGCTTGATCCGCGTGCACGGTCGCCAGCCCAGCCAGTATTGTCGGTGCGGATCACTGTCAGCCCGCGCCGCTTCAGCTCAGCACTGGTGAGGTTGTACAGCCGCCTCATCGTGTCAGAACTGTTTTCCTCGCCCTCGGTCACACGCTGAGTCGAGTCCAGGATGAGAAGGTCGCCGCGTCCGATGCCGTATGCGTCGAGGATCGCTCGCAGTTGCTCAGCTCCCTTGTCGGTGTCCAAACCGCGCAGACGAGGCATTGAGAGCAATAGCAGGCGTTCAGAGACTCTCTCGACATTCTCTGGTGTCACGCCAAGGTCGGTAAGCCTCTCGGCGTGGTCGTCATCGCTGTTCTCCATGTCGACGATGAGCACGCGAGCAGACCGAGCGAACGTGAGCTGCCGACCGATGAAATCGGGCCGCTCCATGGCCAGCGCCACTGCGAGCGCTTGCACCAGCAAGCTCTTTCCTTCGCCCGCAGGGGCGATGATCGAGACCTGCTCGCCTTCGGGGACCACTCCATGCCACGCCCATGCACGCTCGGGGCGGTCAGGGTCAACAAGCGCAGCCAAGTTCGCCAGAGGATAAGCCTTTCGCACTTCCTCGGCTGGAGTGCTCGCGCGTCCAGCTTCCGCAGAGCAATTGACAGGCTCGCGCGCCGTCGCCTCGGCGACCTCGGGAACGATCTCCGCCTCAGCCGTGGTCGTCACGCTCTCGATCTCCTCAGTGCCTGTTCCTGTGATCTCGGCGGGGCGCTCGCCGACCCTCTCGATGGCGCTCGCCCACTTGTGCTCGACTTGCCTAGAACCGAACCGTCGATCCCGAGGGCATGTCGCGAGATACTGCTCGCGCATGTCGTCGAGCGGGTGCCCTTCAGGGTCGGCATTGCTCAGCTCGACCAGGCGCACTGCCGCCGCGAATGCGCCGGTGTCCCAGCCGTGCCCGCGATCATTGCGTTGATCTTTGCCGAGCTTGCCAAGCTCGTGCAGCTCGGCGAGCACGCCCTCGACGGCCCTCCCGACGTAGGCGCTCGGAACAGTCGTTCCGGGCCTGAAGTCGGCTGTTGTCGCACTCAAGGTATGCCGCCCATCTCTCGGTCCCTGAGAAGTGTCCTCGGGGCGGCGCATGAGGTCGAGAAGCACCTCCGGCACTGTGAGCGCACTGAGCATCGTCACACCCTCGTCCTCCACTACAGGGAAAAGGTCACGCACAGCGCCCGCGTCCTTCTCTGCGGCGGCGCGGTGATAGCCAAGGTCGGTAGTAATGCGGTAGAAGGCTCCCGAGGCATGACGACACCCTGGGCCAACGACGTAGAAGCCAGCGCCTCGGACATCGACATGCGGGGCGACCGCACCAGAAGCCGTGAGCAGGTCCACGCCCTCGGGCACGGATCCGTATAGGTGCACGCCTCCGTCGGGGCGTCCGGTCGTTACCTTGAGGGTCGAGCGTGCCCAGACAGAGACCTCGGCATGCCTTGCGGCCAACTCGTCGAGCCACGCTCGACCCTCGGGGCCGTCGAAATCGAGCACTGCCAGGCCACGACCACAGAGGAGGCCCCAGTTCGGTCGTTGCCCCATCGTCCGCAGGACCTCTACCTCATGGTCGAGCACCTGCTCGGCGCGGCTGAACGGTTGGGACCTTGATCCCAACCCGAGAGCGTGGGTGGGTTGCTTGCCACTAGGCACCAGGGCCACTACTGGCACGCCTGCCTCTACCGCCGTCGCCGCGTTGAGTGCCGCCGATGAGGTCAGGCTTTCATCAAGCTCGCCGACCAGGTCGTCGAGCGTTATGAAACTTGCGGAGTTTTCAGCGCGAGGTAGCGTTGGCATCGCCCCTCCGATCAGCGGTGGGGAGAAAAATTGAGCCAAGATCAGGCTTCACTCTCGGTACAGCAGTTACCGGCAGTTTCGCCCTTGGTTCCGTCGAGTGCGATCTCGATGCCCATGTGAGAAGTGCCCTCGGTGTAGTCGGGGGCACTTCGCTTTTTCGAATCATCATGTGAGTCCTTTCTGAAATGCGGAGGGCCGAGCGGCCCTCGTAGGACTGCCCGGCCCTCGCGCCAGCGGCATGTGCGATCTGGATCTTGATCGCTCAGAAGTGTTGAGAGGCAAGCGACCCGCCTCTCGACACGCGTCGCTCCCAGTCGGCGAATGCCGCCGCGATCTCGTCGGTCGAGTGTGTCGGGGTGGCCGGTCGACGCTCTTTCTCGTCCCGTCGAGCTTTCTCGACATGCCGGGCTTGCTCCTCAGCTTGTCGTCGTTGGGCTTCGACCTGTTGCCGCTCCCGCTGTCGAGCTTCGGCGGCGGCGATCATGTCCGCACGACGAAGTCTGCGACGGTGCTCATCCTGACTCATCATCGTGCGGCCCCGGCGATGAACTCTGCGAGGGCGGACTCGGGCACGCGTAGGAGTCGCCCCACTCGGATGGCCCGGAGCGCACCCTCGGCTATGACGCGATACACGGTGTCATTGGTGCACTCAAGATGAGCGGCTACCTCGGACACTTTCATTACTCTCTCCAATGTTGGGGACTCGACAACTGCGGTCATGTCTTCCTCCAATTTCCAGTTTTTGCTTGTTTCATCTGATGTCTGCCGACGACTTTCACTCTAGAAGGTTGTAATTGCAGACACCAACCTATAATCTTGTAGACATGACGAAACGCAATCCAACTTGGAGAGCGAGAAGCGGTCCAGACCGCCCCGCCAACGAAAGGCAAGATAATCACTCACACCGAGAAACTTGGGTTGAAGTCGAGGACGGCAGAGGAGGCCGATGGACGGTCACGCTCGGAGACGGCGAGAGGATCACCTCACTCACGGTGCATGCCGATAACGTAAAGCAGTCTCATCTTCGAGGAGTGCCCCTTACCGAAATCCGAGCAGTGGCCTATTCCTACATGAGGCAGGTCGAACAACATTTAGATGAGGGTTTCCGGCTCGATGATGCTCTCGACGAGGCGGAGCAGCCCGACCTCATGCCCGACGGCAGGACGCCTGTCGTCGAGTTCTTGCAGGCCTATCGTGACGCCGGTCCGAGACGGCGACCAGACGGCACGATCGCCCGCACGCCTCGCCGCCAAGCCCTTTCAGAGCATTACGGCGTGACTGAGTACACCGTCGACAAATGGGTGCGCTTCCTTCGGGACGAGGGGCACCTTGAAGAAAGCGCCATCCAGCGCAATAAACGAGCTTCCGGCCTTGACAGGTCGGAGAAATAGAAAGCGGCCCCGGACTTCCGCCAAGAACCCCCGGGACCGCCTGACTGAAACTCATATTTGAGAACGGAGAAACAGCCATGCACCAGACTACCCATCTCACTCTCGCCGAGGCCATAGAGCCACACCTGAGCGTGATCTACAGCGAGGAGGCTCCTGTCGACCGCCTCGGTGGGGTCGATACCACCACGGGCCTCATGCTGACCAGGATCGCCGACAGTGCCGTCGTCTACCGTCTCGGCTGCGGTCAGCATAGCGACGATGACGAGATTCGGCGTATAACAGCCAAGTTCATCGCTGAGGGCGTTCTACCCATACGGGGTGGAGTAGTTCGTCTGACCTCCGAGGAGGTGGCGGCATGAGCACGGGAAACCGTCGAGCTGTCCCAGCCGATGCTCTCAAGACGTGCCCCTCGTGTGGAGAGTCCCGAGGCAATCGCCGACAAGGCTGGGGGCCGATCCACAAGGGCGACGAGGTGATCGGCTACACGTGCCCCAACTGTCCGATGTGGGATGAGCCGATCCGCCGTATCGAGACGGCGCGCGGCGTTCGCTTCCGCGTCGTCGTCGATGCCACGCCCAGAGGTGCGGCTAAGCGCAAGCAAGCGACGAAGACGCTCGACACTCTCGATGAGGCGCGGCAGTTCGTCGCCGAGGTGCGCGCCGAGGTTTCCGAGCGTGGGGGACTGTCTGCGCGGACGCTCACGGTTGCTCAGCTCGTTGACCGCTATGTCGCGTCTCGCGTCGACATCCGTAAGACCACAGCCGACAACTACGCCTACCGGGCGAAACCTGTCGTCGACGCGCTCGGGGATAGACCCGTGCGGGAGTTGACAGCGGGCGAGATAGAGAAGTTCATCGCCGAGACGGTGGCGGGGGAGCGGACGCGCCGAGATGGTCGGCCGTTCGCTCCTGGCACTGTGCGTTCGGCAGTGAACCGCCTCAGCCAGGCGCTCGACTTCGCGGTCCGCGACGGTCTGGTCGAGAAGAATGTCGCCGATTTGGTGAGGATGCCACGCGCTCGCAAGACCAGGGGCACTGAGCTGGAACACTGGCCCACTGAAGGCCATGGGGCCGAGGCCGTATGCACTGACCTCGACAAGTTCCGTGCCAAGTCAGACTTGGATCGCCTCGCTGGGGCATGGCGGCTCACCTTGTGCGGACTCACCAGGGCGGATGTAATGGGCCTGCGATGGTCGGACATCGACTTCGGCGCGGGCACCGTCACAGTCCGGCAAGGTCGAGTCATTGCCGACAAGGGTGGGGGCGATGTTGTCGACGATACGAAGTCAGAACAGCGTCGCCGCTCGGTGCCGGTCGATGTCATCGAGGCGGGTACTCTCGACCTCCTGCGACAGCTCAAGATAAGGCAGGTAAGTGAGAAGTTGGAGGCGGGAGCGGCCTACCACGACAGCGGCTATGTCGTCGTCGACGAGGTGGGGTGTCCTCTCCGTCCTGAGCTGTACTCAGATTGGTTCAGGGCGCTATGCCGACGCTCGGGTGTCCCTGTGATCCGCCTGCATTCAGTGAGGCACACTCTCGCGTTCTTGCTCCATCGACTCGGAGTAGTGCCCGGCGATGCCGCCGCCCTCCTCGGGCACACTGTCGAGGTCCACCTCAGCACGTACCTTCCGGACGCTGGAGACTCAGGCATCACAGCGGCGGCGCAGGCCCTCGGGTCACGTACTCATGCCGCTTGAGGACTCTCGCGCTTTGTGAGAGGCCTTGTGAGAGGTAAACGAAATGCCCCGTCACACTGTACGTGTGGCGGGGCATTCTTCCGCTTAAATTCAAGGATGATGAGCGGCGGATTTGGTCGGGCTAGCGGGATTTGAACCCACGACCTCTTCACCCCCAGTGAAGCGCGCTACCAAGCTGCGCCATAGCCCGTTGTCCAGCACCTGGGCCGAAGCAACGAGAACTAGCCTATAACGATCGTCGTCCAACTGCCAAAATTGCCGATCGTGACCTTCGACAAACTAGTATCATCCCAGGTAATCACCGGAGAAACAGGTGTCTGCGGACTCCCTTTCAGGGGGTCAGTAACATTTCTGTTTCGCGATTGTTATGCAAGCACCCCAGGCGGCTATGCTTGGAACACCGACAAGCTAAGAGGAGTCGACATGGCGGAACTGGATTTTCCAGTGTCTTACCTGTACTCGAAGGACCACGAGTGGGTCCACACCACGGAGGACAACGCCGTCTACCGCGTGGGCATCACGGACTTCGCCCAGTCTCAGCTGGGCGACGTCGTCTATGTCGACCTGCCTGCCGTCGGAGATGCGATCACCATGGGGGAGTCCTGTGGCGAGGTGGAGAGCACGAAGAGCGTGTCCGACCTCATCGCACCGCTGTCGGGAACGATCACCCACGTCAACGATGCCCTCGAAGGCAGACCGGAGACCGTGAATTCCTCGCCCTACGAGGACGGATGGATGTACCTCGTCGAGGCGAGCGATCCTGAGCAGGTCACCGGTCTGATGGATGAGGAGCAGTACCACAAGCTCGTGCAGAGCGAGGAGGCATGATGTCGCAGAACAATGACCAAGGTCGCCGGAATCCCTCGCAGCCGTGGTACGACAACGGCGAAGTCCCGCAGTCGAAGAAGTTCCCCTTCGGCCCCGGTGACGGCGCCCCGCAGGACCAGGGCGGAGACGCCCGGCCGAACACGCCGGCCTACGGCCAGCCCTCCGTCGACGATGCACCCCAGGCGCCGAACTACGGCGGCGATCAGGGGCAGTACCGCCAGGAGCAGCCTCGGCGGGACGAGCAGCAGTACCAGCCGCCCCAGCACCAGCAGGACGGCGGGCAGGGCCACGGCCGGCACGCCGATCACCCGACCGGTGAACAGGCGCCCGGAGGCCGGTACGACGAGGGCCGATACCAGGGACAGGACGACCAGCAGGGCCGTCATGCCCAGTACCAGCAGGACGGATACCAGCAGCAGGGCGGGTACCAGCAGAGCGGGTACCAGCAGGACGGCGGCTATCCGCAGCAGGCGGGCCAGCAGGGTCACGATCCCCGCGAGCAGCAGTACGCCCAGCAGCCGAGCTCGGGCGGCGAGACCAACCAGCAGCAGTACCCGGTTCCCGGTGGACAGAGCATGACCGACTCCGGTCGGCAGCCGTTCCAGGGCATCCTCGATCCGCACACCGGTGAGATCCACCCGGTGCCCGACCTCGACGGTCTCCAGGACACCGATGCGCTCCTCGTCGTCGTCTCCGGACCGGACTCCGGTTCGCAGATCCTGCTCGACACCGACGTCGTCACCGTCGGCCGCAGCCCCAACGCCGACATCTTCCTCGACGATGTCACCGTCTCGCGGAAGCACGCGGAGTTCATCCGCACGCCGAGCGGGTTCACGCTGCGCGACACCGGATCGCTCAACGGCACCTATGTCGGCCGTCAGCTCATCGACTCCATCGAACTGCAGAACGGCGCGGACGTGCAGATCGGGAAGTTCCGGATGATCTTCCAGCAGCGTCCGCGCTCCTGAGAAGGGGATAATGCCAAACGTCGAAGTCGAGGTCGTCGGGGTGCGCATCGAGATGCCCGCCAATCAGCCGATCCTCCTGCTCAAGGCCAGCGAGCCCGCCTACTACCTGCCGATCTGGGTGGGGGCGATCGAAGCGAACGCGCTCTCGATCGCGCAGCGCGGTCTCACCCCGCCGCGGCCGATGACACATGCCCTCCTGCTCGACGTCCTCGCCGCCCATGACGACGAGCTCGCCGACGTCACGATCACCGGCCGCGACGGTCAGATCTTCCTCGCCGAACTCCACACCGAGGACGGCAGGACGATCTCCGCCCGGCCCTCGGACGCCGTGACCCTGGCGCTGACAGCCGAGTGCCCGGTCTACGTCGATTCCGACCTCCTCAAAGACGCCGGCATCGAAGCTCCCGAAGCAGACGAGGAGGAGGTCGCCCAGTTCCGCGACTTCCTCGACAACGTCTCCGCCGAGGACTTCGAGACCGGCGACGAGCAATGAAGAAAGAACAAGCGTGAGCCTCCACATCGATCCGGTCTTCGCTCAGACCGACATCACCGCAGCCGGCACCGACGACCTCTCCGGTCTCGACGACTGGAGGTCGATGGACGCCAAACAGCAGCCGACGTATCTCGACGCCGAGGCGCTCGAGGACTCCCTGACGAAGCTGCGCAGCCTCCCGCCGCTCATCTTCGCCGGGGAAGCCGACGTGCTCAAGCAGCGGATCGCGGCGGCCTCCCGCGGTGAGGCGTTCGTCCTCGCCGGCGGCGACTGCGCCGAGTCCTTCGCCGGTGCCCAGGCGGACAAGATCCGCGCCCGGGTCCAGACGGTCCTCCAGATGGCAGCGGTCCTCACCTACGGCGGTTCGATGCCGGTGGTGAAGATCGGGCGCATGGCAGGGCAGTTCGCCAAGCCCCGCTCGGCGGACATGGAGACCCGCGACGGAGTGACCCTGCCCTCGTTCCGCGGGGACATCGTCAACGGCTACGAATTCACCGAGGAGTCCCGCCGCCACGACCCCGCGCGGCTGCTCCAGGGCTACCACGTGTCGTCGTCGACGCTCAACCTCATCCGCGCCTTCACCCAGGGCGGCTTCGCGGACCTGCGCCTCGTCCACGAATGGAACCGCGGCTTCCTCGCCTCGAACCCCGGATACCAGCGCTACGAGCAGACCGCCCGGGAGATCGACCGCGCGATCCGCTTCATGGACGCCTGCGGCGCCGACTTCGACGCCCTGCGGACGACGGAGTTCTACTCCGCCCACGAGGCGCTGCTGCTCGAGTACGAGCGGGCGCTCACCCGCATCGACTCCCGCACCGGCCTGCCCTACGACGTCTCCGGCCACTTCCTGTGGATCGGGGAGCGCACCCGCGAGATCGACGGCGCCCACGTCGACTTCCTCTCGAAGGTCCAGAACCCCATCGGCGTCAAGCTCGGTCCCACCGCGACCGCCGAGGACGCCCTGGCGCTGGCCGAGAAGCTCGACCCGAACGCCGAACCCGGGCGCCTGACCTTCGTCACCCGGATGGGTGCGGGGAAGATCAACGACGTCCTGCCGAAGCTGCTCGCCGGCATCGGAGACCGACTCCCGCAGGTGACGTGGATGAGCGACCCCATGCACGGCAACACGATCACCTCGAGCACGGGCTACAAGACCCGCCGCTTCGAAGACGTCATGGCCGAGGTCGAGGGCTTCTTCGCAGCCCACCAGGAGGCCGGAACGATCCCCGGCGGCCTCCACATCGAACTCACCGGCGACGACGTCACCGAGATCATGGGAGGCGCCACCGAGATCGACGACGAGGGGCTGCGCCGTCGCTACGAGACCCTCGTCGACCCCCGCCTCAACCACGACCAGTCGCTCGAGATGGCCTTCCAGGTCGCCGAGTACCTCACCCGGAGGGGCTGAGAACAGACCTGAGACGATCGAAGCGCCGGCGGTGATCCGCCGGCGCTTCGATCGTCTCAGGATCCAGGGGCGTCCTACTTGCCCTCGTCCTTCTTCTCATCCTTCGGCTTCTCGTCCTTGGGCTTGTCGTCCTTCTTCTCCTCTTTGCCCTTGGAGACCCGGACGATGACGAGGGAGTTGTACGGCTTCGCCTCGGTGCTCTTGGGCCACTGGAAGACGACCTTGCCCTTGGGCACCGTGTCGGAGAAGACCTCCTCCTTGCCGACGCGGAAGCCGCGCTTCGTCAGGGTGGCGAACGCCGCGTCGTAGGTGAGGCCCTCGACGTCCGGGACCTCGACCGGGGCGTCGCCCTTGGAGACGACGAGGTCGACCTTCGCATCGTGGACGAGTTCCTCGCCTTCCTTCTCCGAGGCGCTGATGACGATGCCCTTGGCGACGTTCTCGTCGTACTTCTCGTCGACCTTGCCCACCCCGAGGCCCGCGTCGTCGAGCGCGGCCTTCGCCTTCTCGGCGCTCAGTCCTTCGAGTTCGGGCACGGCGAACGTCTCGACCCCCTTCGAGACGACGAGCGTCACCGTCGAATCGGGGGAGAGCTCCGTGCCGCCGACCGGTTCCGAGCCGATGACGGTGCCTGCGGGGATCGAATCGTCGAAGACCTCCTGCTTCTCCGGGTTGAGACCGCTGCTCTCGACGACCTCGGTCGCCTCGGAGAACTCCTTCCCGGCCAGCTGACCGGGGACGATGGAGGTGGGGGCAGGCAGGTTGGCGATGATCAGCCACGCGAGGAGCGCGAGGACGACGAGTCCTGCGCCGACCGTCGTCGCCAGGCGCCGACGCCTGCGCCGTCGGGTGTGCGCGGAACCGGCCGCCACCGGGGCTGGGTCGTCTGCGCCCGACCCGCGGCTCCCGCCGCCGGTGCCTGAGCCCCCGGTGCCTGAGCCAGCGGAGCCGGAGCCTCCGCTGCCGGAGCCGGCGGCGGTCGCTGCGGACATCGCCGTCTTCGTGCGGGTGCGCTTGCCCGCCGCCGGGGATTCGCTGTCCTTCCCTGTGTCGGCGGCATCCGCCGAGGCGGTGGCATCGTCGGCCGTGTCAACGTCGCCCGCCGAGGCGGTCGCGCCGTCGGCTGCGGCATCGTCGTCGCTCGCGTCCTGAGGATCGTCCGTGTCCTCGGCGGGTTCCGCTCGGGGAGCCGTGGCGATCGCCGCGGCCGTGCCACCGGCGGCCACCGCGGCAGCGGTGCCGGCGAGAGGGACGGACGCCGAGTCCTCATCCCCGTCGGCCGCATCATCGGCGGCAGCGGCGCCGTCGCCGTCGGCATCCTCCTCGGCGAGGTAGGGGATCTCGTCGGTGCGGGACTTCCGCTCCTTCGGGACCTCCTCGCCGAGGTCGATGCTCGCGGTGAGTGCGGGAGAGTGCTCACCGGCCACGGCGTCGGGATCGCCGTAGTCGAGTTCGGCATCGGACATCTGCGCCCGCGCCTCGGCGAGGGCCCGGCGGAACTCCCCGGCATCCTCAGGCCGGTCCTCGGGATCCTTCGATGTCGCCCAGAGGACGAGCGCGTCGAGGAGCGGGCTGATGCCGTCGGTGCGCTCGGAGGGCGGGGGGACCGTGTCGTGGACGTGCCGGTAGGCGACCTGGATGGGGACGTCGTCGGTGTAGGGCTGCGAGCCGGTGAGCATCTCGTAGAACATGATGCCGACCGTGTAGAGGTCCGTGCGGGCATCCGCGCCGGCCCGGGTGACGAGCTCGGGGGCGACGTAGCCGACGGTGCCGATGAGCGTCTTCGTCGTCGTCGCCGAGGTGACGGCGCGGGCGAGCCCGAAGTCGGCGAGCTTGACCTGACCGTCGGTGCCGAGCAGGACGTTGTCGGGCTTGAGGTCGCGGTGGATGATGCCCGTCGAGTGGACGGCCTCGAGCGCGGCGAGGATCGCGTCGAGGACGACGATCGCCTGCCGGGGGGTGAAGGTGCCGCGGTGCTTGAGTTCGCGGCGCAGGGTCACCGACGGCAGGTGCTCCATGACGAGGTAGACGACGTCTCCGTCACGCGCCTGGTCATGGATGGCGACGAGGTTGGGGTGGGTGAGGCGACCGGCGTTGATGGCCTCACGGCGGAAGCGCTCGACGAAGGTGTCATCGGAGATGAGGTGCTCGTGCATGACCTTGATCGCGATCTCGCGGTCGAGACGCAGGTCGGTGCCCCGGTAGACCATCGCCATGCCGCCGCGGGCGATCTTCGCGTCGATCCGATACCGGTCGTTGAGGACGACCCCGATGAGCGGGTCGGGCAGCGAGTTCATCGGGCCTCCTCCAGCCGCTTCCGCTGGAGCTGCACGCCGCGGACGAAGGCCTTCGTCTCCGGGAGCGGTCCGTCGGCGCGGACCGAGCGCAGATCCTGGTAGTAGCCGGCCAGCGCCTCGTCCTCGGAGTCGGTGGACTCGATGAGCCACCCGAGGATGACGGTGCCGGCGACGATGTTGTCGGCGATGTCGAGGACGTCGAGTCCGCGTCCGACGATGTCGCTGGCCCATCTGGCCGAGCGGGGGGTGACCTGCATGATGCCGATCGCGTTGCCCGCCGAGACGGTCGCGTGCTGGAAGCCGGACTCCTGGGCGGCGACAGCCTGCATGAGCGCGGGCTCGGCGCCGAGCTCCTCGGCGATCGAGGCGACGAGGAGCCGCGCCTGCTCCGGGTTCGGGTGCGAGCGGCCGAGCAGCGTGGCCTTGTTCAGGCGGGCCGCCTGGACGACGCTCTCCCGCAGCTCCTCACCCCAGCCGCCGGCGGCGACCTGGGGCAGCGGGGCCGGAGGTTCGGGGGCCTGCCGGCGGGGGCGGGTGCCGGTGTCGCGGAGCATGAGCAGTTCTCCGACGCGGATGTGGGAGTCCTCGCCCATCCCGTTCGCCCGCCGCAGCGTGCCGGGGGAGACCCCGTGGGAGGCGGCGATGCCGAAGAGCGTCTCTCCGGGGGCGACGATGTGCGAGGGATCGGTCTCGGGCAGGTCGTTCTTCTCCGGCAGGGAGAGCACCTGGCCCTGGACGAGGTTCTGGCGCGGCGAGATCCGGTTGAGCTCGGCGAGCGCGGGCACGGAGACGCCGTGGCGGCTGGCGACGGCGTAGAGGGTGTCGCCCTGCTTGACCTTGTACGTCCGGCCACCGTGCGTGACGGGGACGGTCTCGCTCTTCGTGCCCGTCAGCCACTGCGGGGTCGCGGCACGGTCAGGGGCCGCAGACGACGGCGCGGTGTCGGCGGCAGGGGTCGACTCGGGAGCCGCCTCGGCGGGGGCATCGCCGGACCCCTCGGGACGGGGGACGGGACCGGTCGAGTTCACCCGGGAGGCCGCACGGATGTCAGGGGCGGCGGTGATCGGCATCGGAGAAGTCCGTCGCGAGCGTGTCATCTGTCACCTGTTCGGCTGCATATCGTGTGGGGAAGTTCCACCCACCAGCGTATCGACTGGGCCGCTCCGAGCCCGGGATTGCGGCGGGCATGGCGGCGTGTTTCTTCCGAGGAATTGCTACGCTGGGGGCGTGAACACCGAAGAACTCGTCGAGGACTGGGCCACCCTTCCCGACATCGCGGAGACCACCGGACTGGGCATCACACAGGTGCGCCGACTCCTCGAGGACGGCGCCATCTGCGGATACAAGCACGGAGACCCCAAGGTGCTGCGCGTGCCGACGGCCTTCTTCGTCGACGGCGAGGTCCTCACCCCGCTCAAGGGGACGCTGAGCACGCTCAAGGACGCCGGATTCGACGACGAGGAGTCGATCAGGTGGCTCTTCACCCCCGACGACTCCCTGCCGGGTCGTCCCATCGACCTGCTGCGCGCCGGCAACCGCAAGGAGGTCCGCCGGCGGGCCCAGGCCTTGGCCTTCTGAGCCCCCGCCTGCGCCTCGGCGCAGAGCTCTCAGCGGCTCAGCGCTGCCGGTAGCTCAGCGTCTCCGCGAAGGACGTCAGCCGCGTCCGTGCCCCCTCGCCGAGGTCGAACGCCGCCCCGTTGCCGCCTGACCAGGCGCTGAGCTCGCTCAGCGCCGCAGCGTGCCGGTCGGCGATGATCTCCTCGAGGGCGTCGAGTCCGCCGACCTCCCGGAGCATCGCGACTGTCTCCGCCACCGTCTCCGCGCTCAGCGTCGGATCGCCGAGGCGGGAGGCGAGCAGGTCCGCCTGCTCCCTGTCCATCCGGCGCAGGCTCTCTGCGATGAGGACCGTCCGCTTGCCCTCGCGGATGTCGTCGCCTGCGGGTTTGCCTGTCGCGCTCGGGTCGCCGACGACGCCGAGGACGTCGTCGCGCAGCTGGAACGCCTGCCCGAGCGGCAGGCCGAAGCGGGAGAGCGCGGCGAGCTGCGCGTCGTCGGCCCCGCCGAGCGCGGCCCCGAGGAGCAGCGGCTGCTCGACGGAGTACTTCGCCGATTTGAAGCTGAGCACCTCCCACGCCCGCTCGCCGATGCGGGCGTCGTCGAGGGGGATAACCTCGGCGCGGACGTCGAGGAACTGCCCGACCATGACGTCCCGGCGCATCTGCGCGCGCAGACGCTGCGCGGGGACGGAGGCGCCGAGGCGGTCCTGCGCGGACTCGAAGAGCTCCTCGCTCAGGGCCAGGCAGATGTCGCCGATGACGATCGCGGCCGAGACCCCGAAGGCCTCGCCGTCGCCCTCGTAGCCGAGCGAGGCATGGAGGGACTCGAACTGCCGGTGCAGGGCCGGAGCCCCGCGGCGGGTGTCCGAATGATCGATGACGTCGTCGTGGATGAGGGCCGCGGCGTGGAGAAGCTCGAGGGAAGCGGCTGCCTCGGCGAGCCCGGTGCGCGCCTGGGACCCCGGGGTCAGCTCGCTGCCGGCGGCCAGCTGGAAGCCCCACCACAGGAGGACGGGTCGGATCCGCTTGCCGCCGCGGGTGTAGGCGATGAGCGAGTCGCCGATCTCGGCGGTGTCCGGGGAGATGGCCGCGAACTCGGCGGCCTTCGCTCGGAGGAAGCCTTCGATTCCGGCGGCCGCCTCGGCGGCGATGTCAGCGGGAGCGTCGAGGGACTCGACGCGGTCGGCTGAGATCACGGAGCGATGTTCCCGCCGAGGGAGACGATCGAGGCCTTGGGATCGTCCGGGTCGTCGCTGACGGTGATGACGAGGACGCCGTCGTTGTCCTTGTGCCGGAAGTTGACGACCTGCGCGGACTTCGTCATCGACTCCTTGCCGAAGGTCTCGAAGCCGGCCTTCTCGAGCCGGTCGGTGTAGAAGGAGATGATGTCCTTCGGTTCGGCCTGCGCGCGCATGACGAGGCTCACGGCGTCGAGTTCGCCCGATTCGGCGGCCGCGCGCGAGCTCGAGATCACCTCGGCGTCGGGGTAGGGCTCCATGAAGTCGGGGAGCTCGACCTCCTCCTCCGCAGCCGTCTCCGTCGGGGCCGGAGACCCGGTGGGGTCGGCGGACTGCGTGCCCGCCGGGGTGGTCGATGCCTCGCTCGGCGAGGCGTCCGGCGTCGACCCGGACTGGCCGGTGCAGCCGGTGAGAGCGAGGCCCAAGGCGAGAGTCAGCGTCGTGACAGTCCTGCGCGATACCATGTCTGACAGATTACCCGCAGACCCCGCAGGAGCCGAACCCGCCGGTTCGGACCGCGATCGAGCCATGGGTGGGACATGAGCCGCAAACAGCTGGCCCGCTCCGGCGGTGACCTCGAGCATCTCGGCACGGACGACACCGGTGCGACGATGCTCCACCTCGACATGGACTCGTTCTTCGTCTCCGTCGAACTCCTCACCCGTCCCGAACTCGTCGGCCGTCCCGTCATCGTCGGCGGGCGGGCCGGCCGCGGCGTCGTCGTCTCCGCGAGCTACGAGGCCAGGGAGTTCGGCGTCCACGCCGCAATGCCGATGTCCCGGGCGATGGGCCTGTGCCCCGTCGCCGAGGTGATCCCGCCCTCCCACGGCCTCTACTCCGCGTACTCGAAGCAGGTCTTCGAGCTCGTCGCCCAGGTCACCCCCGACTGCCACCAGGTCAGCGTCGACGAGGCCTACATCGACGTCTCCGGGGCGGTGCGGCGCCTCGGCTCCCCGGTGGCGATCACCTCGGCGCTGCGCGCGGAGATCGAAGCGCGCACGGGCCTGAGCGCCTCCGTCGGCATCGCCGGCTCCCGGGTGGTCGCGAAGCTCGCCTCGGCGCGGGCGAAGCCGCACGGCCAGCTCCTCGTCCCGCTCGCCGCGACGCAGACGTTCCTCGACCCGATGCCGATCGAAGCGCTGCCGGGGGTGGGGGAGAAGACCCGCATCGGGTTCGCAAAATACGGGATCCGGCTCATCGGCGACCTCGCGGCCATGGACGAGGCCTGGGTCGGGCGGGTGTTCGGGGCGCACGGACACCACCTGTGGCGCAGCGCCCACGGACTCGACTCGCACGGCATGGACCGGCAGGTCAAGGACCGCTCGATCAGCGCCGAGCACACCTTCGGCGCCGACATCTGGGACGTCTCCGAACTCGAGCACGAGCTCCTGCGCCTCTGCGACAAGGTCGCCCACCGGGTGCGGGCCGAGGAGAAGGTCGCGACGACCCTCGGGCTCAAATACCGTCTCGACGACTTCACGACCCTGTCGCGGTCGATCACGCTCGAGGCGCCCACGGACCTCGCCCGGGAGATGTACGAGGCGCTGCGGCCGGCGCTCACCGGGCTGCGCGAGCAGCGTCAGCGGGGGGTTAGGCTGCTCGGGGTCAGGGCCGCCGGGCTCATGGACTTCGCGGTCAGCGGACGACAAGCCCGCTTGGACGAACCCGAGCATGCGGGGAGGGAGGCGGAGATGGCGCTCGACGACGTGCGCCGGCGCTTCGGGACCGATGCGATCTCCCAGGCCTCACTGCTGCGTAGGCACCCCAGGCCGCGCTGAGGACGGGGCGGGAACCGAGTACGGCGGCTGGCCTGGGAGAACGTCGAGGCCCCTCGACCCGGCCGCGGCACCGGGGCCGCAGCGCCGGTCTGCAGCCCTGCGGAGACGGGCGTGCGGACGAGTCTGTGGACGGGATGGGAATACCGCCGTCGCCCCCGTTCCCGAGATGTTTTTTCAGTGTTCAGAGACTATGATTGAGGCACAGGCCAGAGTAAGGAAACGGGGGTTCGACATGCCACTCTCCGATCACGAACAGCAGCTTCTCGATCAGTTGGAGAAGCAGCTGCGCAGCGAAGACCCCCGGTTCGCACGCAACATCTCGGAGACCCAGGCCGCTGTCAGCGGTCCCGGGTTCTCGGCGAAGCGCTTCGTCGTGGGCATCCTCGTCGCGCTCCTCGGTCTCGCCGCAACGATCTTCGCGATCTCGATGGTCAACCAGGCCGTCGCCTGGATCGCCCTCGGCGTGGTCGGCTTCGGCCTCATGGTCGCCGGCATGTACTGGGCGTTCAGCCGTCCCGGTCGCATCGGAGGCGGGGCGAAGGGCTCCACGGGTGCGGCGGCGCCGAAGTCGAACGCGAAGGGCTCCTCCGGCGGCTTCATGAGCCGGATCGAGGACCGGTGGGAGAAGCGCCAGCGCGGCGAATGACCGACCGCTGAGACACCGAATGCCAACCGAATGCGCTCCCAGCCGGGGGCGCATTTCTGCTGTCCCTGCCGGATCCTCCCGGGGGAGGAACGACTCGTGCGCACAGCCGCAGCACTGACCTCGGCCGGGGTGATCGCCGCGATCGGCGTCGTCGCCTTCGGTGAGCTCTCCAGCTGGGCCGCCAGCCGGCGAGGGTTCCCGCGGAGCGGGTCGGAGACGTCGGAAGGCGCCACCGATCCGTCGGCGTCGCACGCCGTCCTCGTCCTCGGGTACCGCAACCCGGGTCCACGGGCGAACGCGATCAACCGCTTCCGGGTGCGCGCAGGCGTGCGCTCGGTCGATCCGGAAGCCGCGGAGTCCGCGCTCGTGCTCTCCGGCGGCGCGGTCGCAGGAGCGCTCCCCGAAGCCGAACTCATGCGCCGGTACGCCCGCGACGAGCTCGGCTTCACCGGTGCCATCCGCCTCGAGACGGCAAGCACGAGCACGAAGGAGAACATCGAGCAGGCGATCCCGCTCCTCGAGGAGGCGACGAGCATCGCCGTCGTCTCGACGTCCCACCATGCCCTCAAGGCACGGATCTGCCTGCGGCGGCTGCGCCCCGACCTCGCCGAGCGCCTCGTCCGCGGCGGCGACTACCGCCTCGGGGAGCTGTGGTGGGTCAAACCCGTCGAAGCGGTCCTCGGACGCCGGAGCCTCCGGAGGCTCACTTCGGCGGGCTGAAGATGCTCGCCGGCCAGATCTTCGCCCGGATCCGTGCGCCCGGCGTCGCATGCTCGGACAGGTCGGTCTGCACCTCGTCGACGACCGCACGGGCCTCGGCGTCAGAGACGTCGACCGGCTGCGCACCGTAGCGCTTGGCCTCGAGGGCGTCGATGAACCCGGCCAGCGCGGTGTCGCGGCGGCCTCCGTCAGGGCCCGAGGGCACCGGTCGACGCAGGGCGTCGAGTCCGCCCGCAGGGGCGAGTCTGCCGTCGGGGCGCGCGGTCGCGCTGTCGGGTCCGGCAGTCGCACCGTCGGGTCCGGGGCCGGGCCCAGGCCCGCCCGTCGCCGGGTCCCCGGCGGTTGGCCCGGCATCCCCCGGAGCGGCGCCGGCGACTGCCGGACCTCCGGCGAGGACGAGCTCGTCGTGGCGCAGGGTGCGGCTCGGGTCGAGGCTCTGCCCGTAGTCGGTGGCCAGTGCCCTGATCTCCGTCCACACCCGTTCGACGTCGACGGGTGAGCCGGTGCGGCGGCTGCGCAGAAGCATCCGCCAGATCGCGGGGATCGCGAGCAGGAGGAGGACGAGCGCGGCGATGACCAGGGCCCAGACGATCGTCGAGTAGTCCGCCGACGCCGGCTGGGCGGCCGCGTCGGTCTCCTCGGTCGTCGGCTCCTCGGTCTCGGCCGGAGCCGTCTCGGCAGCCGACTCCGTCGGCTCCTCTGTCGGCGAGGCCGACTCCTCGGTCTCCTCGTCGGTGCTCTCACTGCTGCCGTCGGCGAGCGTCCACGCCGGCGGGGCGCCGGCCGGTCCGCCGGGCGTCGGTTCGAAGCGGACCCAGCCGGCGCCCTCGAAGTAGAGCTCGGGCCACGCGTGCGAATCCTGCATGGACACGTCGTACCCGTCGCCGGATTCGGTGCCTCCGGCGAAGCCGACGCCGATCCGGGCGGGGATCCCCATGGTCCGCGCCATGATCGTCATCGCCGAGGAGAACTGGACGCAGTAGCCCTTCTTCTCGGTGAGGAAGTCGGAGATCGCATCGCCGCTGGCCTGTTCGGGAGCGTCGAGCGAGTACTCGAACTCACCGCTGCGGAAGTACGCCTGGAGGAGCACAGCCGCCTCCCACTGGTTGCTCGCCCCGGCTGTGACGTCCTCCGCGGTCTGCTGCACGCTCGGGGGCAGGCTCGCGGGCACTTCGAGCTCGGTCTCGAACTGGCTCGAGTTCACCGGAGTCGCCGTCCTCAGATCCTCGACGTTGGGGGTGATCGAGAGGTACTCCATCGAGTACTGCTGACCTGCTGAGCGCTCACCGTTGCCGACGATCGTCAGCGACTCCTCGTCGTAGATCCACCGGCGGTTGAGTCCCTGGGGCTGCTGCGGCGCATAGGGAGTCGGCAGGTACTGCTGGTCGTAGTCGCCGATCGTGACGTCGATGCGCTCTTCGGTGTAGCCGTTGTTGCGCGGCAGCCCCTCCGGCCACGGCAGCCCTTCCGAGGCGATCGCGAACTGGTCGAGGCCGAACGGCGTCGGGGCCCACGTCTGTCCGTCGAACGAGTTGACCGAGGTCAGCCGGATCGGCTCCGGCTCCTCCGCCGTCGTCGTGTAGGAGAACAGCGTCGAGTCGTCCCGGTCACCGAGGTCGGAGCGCAGATCGAGGAACGGATTCGTCACCGTGAGGTCGCCCTGGTTGTTCGAGGCCCGGTCCGGCAGGGTGGGGACCGTCGGCAGGATCGTGGGCAGACCGATGCCGAGGATGACGGCGACCGCTCCGGCGACGAGCGCGGTGAGTCCGCCCTGCCACTTCGCCGCCGGGAAGTACGGACTGAGGATGAGGAGGAGGAAGGCCGCGAGCACTGCGGCGATGTGCCACCAGCGGACCTCGGCGGGGGCGAAGAAGACGGGGATCATCCACAGCACGAGCAGGAGCACACCGGAGACCTTGGGCGCGCGCAGGTCGGAGACGAGGCCGTCGATGAGGATCGTGATGAGTGTGAAGGCGATCGTGAGCATCGCGGTGAAGCCGGGTGTGCTCGCCGCCGGCGGCGTCGAGGCGTAGAGGTCGCTCACCCCGGAGGAGAGGAGGTCGATGACGGCGACGAACGAATCACCGGTGGGGATGACTCCGAAGAGCATCGTGTCGGGCACGCAGAGGATGAGGACGGCGAAGACGCCGACGACGCACTGGGCGATGACGGCGGTGCCGGTGGCCCGCAGTCCGGCGATGCTGCGGAAGATCGCGCCGACGGCGACGATGAGGGCGACGGCGACGAGGACCGGCGGCAGCCAGCCCAGGTCGGAGAAGACCGCGGAGAGACCGATCGCCGTGAGCACCATGGCGACGAACACGGCGAGGGACTCGAACCAGGTCGAGGACTTCGCCTCGGTGGTCTGGGCGAGGTCGGCGGTCATCGGATCACCCGTTTCGTCTCGAAGGTCGTCCACGATTCCGGAAGGTCCTCGCTGAGGCCGAGCATCGTCATGTCGTCGATCTCGGAGAGGCTGCGGACCGTGATGGGGATCCGCCGGGAGAAGTGCGCGGCCATCGCCTCGGCGCGGGAGTCGTCGGCGGCGCAGATGACGACGTGGTTGGGATCGTCATGGGCGGGCAGCTCGGCCCGCCCGGGTTCGATGAGCGCGGTGAGCAGGCGCAGTCGGTCGACGTCCTTCTGCCCGCGGAACCTGATCTCGTGTCCCGGAGCGACGACGCAGACCTCGTAGTCGGCGCGGAGGAAGGCGACGCCGGCGGCTGCCGCTGCGGCGATGAGGAACTCGGTCTCGAGCTCGTCGGGTGCCTGCTCCGGACGATCGAGGTCGATGACGATGAGCGCGTGGAGCGTCTCCTCCTCGGCCTCGTGGCGGACCATGAGCTCCCCGGACTTCGCGGTCGTCGGCCAGTGCACGTGCCGGAGGTCGTCGCCGGGCACGTACTCCCGGGTGTGGAAGTCGCGGGTGGTGTGCCCGGAGCGGATCTTCCCCTCGTCGAGGCGGGCCGGCCGGTTCGCCGATTCGCGGGGGATGCGCGCGCCGAGCGTCGGCACAGCCACGGCGATGGGGAACGACCCGAGGACCTTCTTCTTCGCCGTGACGAGCCCGAAGGGCCCGGCGACGGTGATGAGCACCGACTCGATGCCGCTGACCCCGCGTCGTCCGGGGGTGAAGGAGGTGAGCACGGTCTGCGAGCGACCGCCGGCCAGCGGCGGGACCTCCCCGACGGTGGAATCGCCGAATCCGTCGGCGGCGATGAAGTCGATCGTCGAGGACGGCACCGCGAGATGGCCCGTGTTCGTCACCACCGCGTCGAGCTCGACCTCCTTGCCTTCGGGCGCCAGGGGGTACCGGTCGCCGCCGGGCCGGAGCCGGACCTCGGGCAGGGGGGTGCGCAGGCTCACCGAGATCCGCCGGGTGCTCCACCCGATGAGTGCCGCGGAGAGGAGCACGAGGGCGAGGAGGAGCAGGCCGGCGGGGAGCAGACCGGGCAGGGCGAACCGGTAGGCGCCGACGATGAGCGCGGCACCGGCGATGATGAAGATGATTCCCGAGGTGCTCAGTCGCATGCCGTCACTGATTCGCAGAGACGGGGACCCGCTGGAGGACACGGCCGATGAGTTCGGCCGCGAGCTCGGAGTCGTCGCCGTCGCGGGGGATGATGCGGTGGGCGAGGATGTACGGCGCGAGTGCCTGGATGTCGTCGGGGGTGACGAAGGTGCGGCCCGACAGCGCTGCGCGCGCCTTCGCCGCACGGAGCAGGTGGACGCCGCCGCGCGGCGAGGAGCCGAGCAGGATCGCCTGGTCGTTGCGGCTGGCCTGGAGGATCGCGACGATGTACTCGCGCAGCTCGCGGCTGGCACCGACGTGACGGACGATGTCGCGGGCCTGTCCGACCTGTTCGAGGCTCGTGACCGCCTGTGCCGCGGCGAGCGGGTCGTGCTCGATCTGATTGTCGAGCAGATCGACCTCGTCGGCCGTCGCCGGGTAGCCGAGCGAGAGTCGGGTCATGAAGCGGTCGCGCTGGGCCTCGGGCAGGGCGTAAGTGCCCTCCATGTCGATGGGGTTCTGCGTGGCGACGACGATGAACGGCGACGGCATCCTGTGCGTCTCCCCGTCGATCGTCGCCTGACCCTCGGCCATGCACTCGAGCATCGCCGACTGGGTCTTGGGGGAAGCGCGGTTGATCTCGTCGGCGATGACGATGTTCGCGAAGACCGGGCCGCGACGGAACTCGAAGTGGCGGGTCTCCTGATTGAACAGGTTGACCCCGACGACGTCGGTGGGCAGAAGGTCGGGCGTGAACTGGATACGGCGGACCGAACCGTCGACGACCTTGCCCATCGCACGGGCCAGGAGCGTCTTGCCGACGCCGGGCACGTCCTCGAGGAGGACATGGCCGCCGGCGAGGAGGGCGATGAGGGAGAGGCCGACGGCCTCGTCCTTGCCCTCGAGCACGGAGTTCATCGCCGTGCGGGCGCGGGACGTCAGCTGCTGAACCCATTCGATGTGCTCGGTGCCGATGACGGAGTTGGTCTGCGTGGCTTCCTGGCTGGTCGACATGCGTCCATTCTTCCCTATCCCGCCCCCGGCATCCATTCGGGCGCCTCTCAGGAACTCTGCGGTCGCCGTCGACCTCGCCCCACTCCGCTCCCCGGCCCTGCCCTCACGCCTCCCGGCGGGTCTCCACTTCCCTCCCCACCTTCCTCCACCCCCCGCCCCACTTCGCTCCACCGACCGCCCCACTTTCCTCCCCACTGCCCTCCACCTCGGCGGTCAACCCCGGAAATCCGGGGATCACGGACCCTGACACCCCCGCCGAGGCGGCCCATCCCACCGGGAGACGAGCACCGTCGAACGCGCCGATGGGAAATTTTCTCCACTTTCCTCCACCGGTCTGACCTGGGATTTCATTGGCTCTGGAGGGGAAGTGGGGGGAATTTGCTGGATGATGTGGAGGGAAGTGGAGTAGGGTGGTTGCTATCGGAGCCGATTGGTTTCGAAAGGGGTGAGACGACATGTTCTTGGGCACTCATATGCAGAAGCTCGACGACAAGGGTCGCCTCATCCTGCCCGCAAAGTTCCGTGACGAGCTCTCGCCAGGACTCGTTCTCACCCGTGGCCAGGAGAACTGCCTCACCCTGTTCCCCACCACGGAGTTCGAGGCCGAGCACGAGCGGATCCAGAACGCGCCGAAGACGAACAAGGAGGCACGCGACTACCAGCGCGTGTTCCTGTCGGCGGCCTTTGCGGATCAGCCGGACAAGCAGGGGCGCATCACCGTCCCGCACATACTGCGGCAGTACGCATCGCTCGATCGGGAGGTCGCAGTGATCGGCATGGGCAACCGAGTCGAGATCTGGGACGCACCGACGTGGGAGGAGTACCTCGTGGGAGCGCAGCAGGCCTTCGCCGAACGCGAGAACGAGGTGATCCCCGGAGTGATCTGATCCTGCTCGGGTTCGATCCTTGCCCGCCGTGTGCTGAGATTCGGGGCACTTCCCCGGTTCCGAAGCTCACCCGTCCTGACACACTTCCCCGGTGCCAGGGCCGCGGCGGACAAGGTTCCGACTCCAGCAGGGCACCGAGACCAGAGACGACCACGCACGAAGGACTCCACCATGAACGCACAGCATGTGCCAGTGCTCCTCGAGCGCGTGGTCGAGCTCCTCGGCGTCGGCGTCGCCGCCGCCCGCGACCAGGGGCGCACCCCCGTCATCGTCGACGGCACCCTGGGCATGGGCGGCCACGCCGAGGCGGTGCTCCGGGCCTTCCCCGACGTCCACCTCGTCGGCATCGACCGCGACCTCGAGGCCATCGCCATCGCGACGAAGCGGCTGGCCCCCTTCGCCGAGCGCACCGACATCGTCCACGCCGTCGACGACGAACTGCCGCGCGTCCTCGCCGACCTCGGCATCGAGGCGATCAGCGGCATCCTCCTCGACCTCGGCGTCTCCTCCCTCCAGCTCGACGAGGACGACCGCGGCTTCTCCTACTCCCGTCCCGCCCCGCTGGACATGCGCATGGACCAGAGCCGGGGGAGGACCGCCGCCGAGGTGCTCGCGACCTATCCCGAAGCCGAACTGCGGCGCATCCTGCGCGAGTACGGCGAGGAGAAGATGGCCGGGAAGATCGCGAAGATCATCGTCACCGACCGTGAGACGACCCCGTGGGAGACCTCCGATCAGCTCGCGGCGATGCTCGCCCGCGTCCTGCCCGAGGGCAAGAAGCGCTCCCACCCGGCGAAGCGGACGTTCCAGGCGCTGCGGATCGAGGTCAATGACGAACTCGGCGTGCTCCGCACTGCCCTGCCGGCCGCGCTGGAAGCGCTCCACGTCGGGGGAGTGGCCGTCATCGAGTCCTATCAGTCGCTCGAGGACACGATCGTCAAGCGGATCTTCCGAGCCGGCACCGTCAGCCAGGCGCCGCCGGACCTGCCCGTTGTGCCCGAGCACCTGCAGCCGTGGCTGCGCGAGATCGTGCGCGGAGCCGAAGTCGCCGACGACGAGGAAGCCGAGACCAACCCTCGCGCGAAGAGCGTGAGGCTGCGCGCCGTTGTCAAGATCAGGGAGGACCAGCAGTGAGCCACGCACACGCCGTCGCCGGAGCACCTCAGCGCCGCAGGCAGGAGACCCCCGCATCGTCTCCGCGGCTGCGCCTGCTCAAGTTCGAGCTGCCGAAGTCGAAGCTGCCCTTCTCGCTGCTCTGCATCGGGATTCTCGTCGCCACCCTCGTCGCCGTCCTCCTCCTCAACATCTTCATCTCGAACACCTCGTATGAGATCGAGCGGCTGGGAGCGGAGAAGGAGAAACTCGCCGAGGAGAAGGACCGCCTCGTCGAGGACAACTCCTACCGCGAGTCCCCGCAGAACATCGCCAAGGCCGCCGAGGAGCTCGGCCTCGTCCGCGACACCTCCCCGGAGTTCCTCGACGCGAAGACGGGCAAGGTCATCGACGCCCCGCCGATCGACGAGTCCGGTGAGAAGAAGCCGACAGTCGTCCCCGGCCCGCGCGCCGATACCAGGGAGGACCTCCGACCCAATCTACGATCGGATGAGAAGCTTCCCGTCGTCGGCGGAAGCCCGGGCAAGGACATCGCACCCCCCGCACAGAAGTCCCCGAACTGATCCTCGCCCGCTCGGGGCGGGGGAGCCCCGCAGCCGGGCCGGCGCCCGGAGACAGAGACGAGCCACGAGGTAAGGACGAGGCATGGCCCCACGAGCGCGCAAGGCGAAGGCACCCAACCTGCGCCGTCGGATCGCCGTCGTCGCGATCCTCTCCGTGATCGTCCTCGTCGTCACCGGCGTCCGCCTCGTCTCCATCCAGGGCATGGACTCGATGAAGCTCGCGGAGAAGGCACTGGCCAACCGCCTCGTCACCCGCACCCTGCCCGCCGACCGGGGACAGATCGTCGCCGCCGACGGCACGGTGCTCGCCGACAGCGTCTCCCGCTATCAGCTCGTCGTCGACCAGAAGAACGTCGCCCAGTACAAACGGGACGGCAAGCTGCTCGGAGCGTGGGGGGCCGCCGAGGCGCTCGCCGGACCGCTCAACACCGACCCGGGCCTGCTCTACCCCGAACTCGTCGGCGACAAGCGGTGGAACCCGGTGGCCAAGGGCCTGACCTCGGAGACCTGGCGGGAGATCGAGGCCCTTGACATCCTCGGCATCTCCGCCGAGGAGTACGCGGTCCGCTCCTATCCCTCCGGCGGGGTCGCCGGCAACCTCGTCGGCTTCCTCAGCTCCGACGGCCAGGCCCAGGCCGGACTCGAACTCGCCTACGACGAGCAGCTCTCGGGTCGTGACGGGCAGCAGCAGTACGAACGCGGCGCGCGCGGGGACATCATCCCGCTCGGCGACAACAACATCCGCGCGGCCAAGGACGGCGACGGCATCCGCACGACGATCAACCCGCCCGTCCAGTACTACGCGCAGCAGGCGATCGCCGAACAGGTGAAGAAGCACAAGGCCGAGTCGGGATCGGTCGTCATCAAGGAGATCAAGACCGGCAAGATCCTCACCGCCGCCGATGCCCCGAGCGTCGACCCGAACAATCCGGGCAAGGTCGACGGCACCGACCGCGGGTCGCGCATCTTCACCGACGTCTTCGAGCCCGGGTCGACGGCGAAGATGGTCACCGCCGCAGCGCTGCTCGACCAGGGTCTCGTCACCCCCGACCAGGAGTTCACGGTCCCCGACACGTGGAAGGCACCCAACGGCGAGGAGTTCCGCGACTCCTCACCCCACCCCGACCAGAAGCTCACGTTCGCCGGCATCCTCGCCGAATCCTCGAACACCGGAACGATCCTCGCCGGTCAGGCGCTCACCGAGGCGCAGCGGTACGAGTACATGAAGCGCTTCGGCTTCGGATCGGCGTCGGGCATCGGCTTCCCCGCCGAGACCGGCGGCATCCTCCACCCCTATCAGGACTGGGACGGGCGGACGAAGTACACGGTGATGTTCGGACAGGGCATGGCGGCGAACGCGATCCAGACCACCGACGTCATCGCGACGATCGCCAACGGAGGAGTCGACGTGCCCTCCCGCCTCGTCGACGGCACGATCTCCCCATCGGGCAGGACGATCCCTCTCCCCGCCGACGAACCGAGACGGGTGGTCAGTGAGAAGGCCGCCGACCAGACGCTGGCGATGCTCGAGGGCGTCGTCGCCGAGGGCACCGGACAGTCCGCGCAGGTCTCCGGCTACCGCGTCGCCGGCAAGACGGGCACCGCGCAGGCCCCGTCCGCCGAAGGCGGCGGCTACGACGGCTACACCGCGTCCTTCGTCGGAGTCATCCCCGCCGAGGACCCCCAGTTCGCGATCTCCGTGACGTTGCAGCGCCCGCGGAAGGGCTACTACGGTGGTACCGCCGCCGCGCCCGTGTTCTCCGATGTCGCCGGCTTCGTGATGCGGCACTACAAGATCCCCCCGTCGTCGACGGACCCGAACCTGCCTGCTCGAGAATGGAAATGATGCGCATCTCCCAGCTGCTCCCCGCGGCCCCCGGCACGATCCACGGAGACCCCGACCGTGAGGTCTCGGGCGTCTCCCACGACTCGCGCACGGTCGCCCCGGGGCAGCTCTACGCCGCCCTGCCGGGGTCGAACGTCCACGGCGCCCGCTTCGCCCCCGACCTCATCGCCGCAGGCGTGAGCGCGATCCTCACCGATCCGGTCGGCTGGCGGCTCATCGCCGAGGCGGTCGACCCGGACGCCCTCGCCGCGGTCACCGGCCTCGTCGTCGACGACCCCCGGGCCGTGCTCGGCTTCGTCTCCGCCGCCGTCTACGGCACCGACGTCCGCCCCGAGCTCCTCGGCGTCACCGGGACCAACGGGAAGACGACGACGACCTACCTGCTCGCGGGCATGCTCGAGGCCCTCGGGCGGCGCACCGGCGTCATCGGCACCGTGGCGACCCTCATCGACGGCACCGCCGTGCCGGCCGTGCGCACCACTCCCGAGGCACCTGAGCTCCACGCCCTGTTCGCGAAGATGCGCGCCGCCGACGTCGACACGTGCGCGATGGAGGTCTCCTCGCACGCGCTGAGCCAGCACCGCGTCGACGGCGCCCACTTCGCCGTCGCCGGGTTCACGAACCTCTCCCAGGACCACCTCGACTTCCACCATTCGATGGACGAGTACTTCGCGGCCAAGGCCGCGCTCTTCACCCGCGCTTTCGCCGACCGGGCCGTCATCGTCATCGAGGACGAATGGGGCGAGCGGATGGCCGCGGCCGCGCAGATCCCCGTGACCACCCTCGGCCGCGACGACCGCAGCCGGCTGCGGATCGACCACACACCCGGCGAATCCGACTTCAGCCTCCGCCTCGGCGAGGGAGAGACCATTCCGCTGCGCTCACCGCTGCCGGGGGACTTCAACGTCACGAACACCGCACTCGCGGCCGCGATGCTCGTCGAATCCGGGATCCCGGCGACCGAGCTGAGCGCGATCGGGCGGACGTTCACCGCCGCCGTCCCCGGACGCATGGAGGTCATCGGCATCGCCGAGGACGCAGCGCACGAGCTTCCGCGGGCGATCGTCGACTACTCCCACACGCCCGATGCGATCGCGAAGGCCCTCGCCTCGCTCGACGCCGACAGCGACGAGCTCGTCATCGTCGTCGGCGCCGGCGGCGATCGCGACCCCGGCAAGCGCCACGGAATGGGTGCGGCCGCGGCACGCGGGGCCGATGTGATCGTTCTCACCGACGACAACCCGCGCAGCGAGGACCCCGCGGCCATCCGGGCCGCCGTCAGGGCGGGAATCGATGCCGAGATCGCTGCGGGAGGCGCGCGTGTGAAGAAGGTCATCGAAATCGGCGATCGCGGCGAGGCCATCGACAAGGCGATCGCCTCCGCGAGCCCCGCGACCACAGTGCTCATCGCGGGCAAGGGCCATGAGACGGGCCAGTCGGCGGGCGGCGTCGTCACCGAATTCGACGACCGCTCGAGGACACGCTCAGCGCTGACCGCGCGACTCGGGCGCCCCGAAACAGGTAAAGTTCACAGTTGATATGAAGCGACTGAGTGCAGCCGAGATCGCAACCGCCGTCAACGGCGAGTTGTACGGCATCGACCCCGAATCCCTGTTGAGCGCCGGAGTCGTCACCGACTCCCGCGAAGTCGGCCCCGGTGACATCTACGTCGCCCGCCGCGGAGAGAACTTCGACGGCATCGAGTTCGCCGCCGCCGCCGTGGAGGCCGGTGCCGCGCTCGTCATCGGCGAATCCGTCCCCACCGTCGACGACAGCCCGTTGCCGACGGTCCTCGTCGCCGACGCCACCGAGGCGCTCGGGCAGCTCGCCCGCCGCAGCGTCGAAGCGCTGCGTGAGACCGGGGAGCTGCGCGTCATCGCCATCACCGGCTCGGTCGGCAAGACCACCGTCAAGGACCTCACCGCCGATCTCCTCGCCGGTGCCGGCCCGACGGTGTGGCCCCCGAACTCGTACAACAACGAGGTCGGCGTCCCGCTCACCGCGTTGCGCGCCGACGAGGAGACGCAGTTCCTCGTCCTCGAGATGGGCGCTCGCTCGATCGGCAACCTCGCCTACCTCACGAGCCTCATCCGGCCCGACATCGCCGTCGAACTCGCCGTGGGCACCGCCCACTCGGGCGTGTTCGGCTCGATCGACAACACGGCCCGGGCGAAGGCCGAACTCGTCGAATCGCTCGTCGCGGGCTCGACGGCGGTGCTCAACGCCGACGACTCCCGCGTCGCGGCGATGCGCGAGGTGCTCGCCGCAGACGTCGAAACGCTGTGGTTCTCCCAGCGGGAATCCCTGCCCGAATGGGTCGGTGCCGACGACCGCATCGTCCGCGCGACCGGGATCTCCACCGACTCCTCCGGCCACCCCTCGTTCGCCCTCCATCTGCCCGGCGAGGAGCCGCAGGAGGTGCGTCTCGCGCTCGTCGGCGAGCACCACGTCGGCAACGCCCTGGCCGCGGCCGCCGTGGCCTTCGCCTGCGGAGTCGGGGTGAAGTCGATCGTCACCACGCTCGCGACCTCCTCGGCGGCGAGCCGCTGGCGGATGGAGCTCATCGACTCGCCTTCGGGCGTGACCGTGCTCAACGACGCCTACAACGCCAACCCGGAGTCGATGCGCGCCTCGCTCAAGACGCTCGCGGCGATGGGCCGCGGCGACGAGGACAGCCGCCCCCGCCGGACCTTCGCCGTGCTCGGCGAGATGCTCGAACTCGGCGACGAGAGCGTGTCCGCGCACTCCGACATCGGCGAACTCGTCGTCCGGCTCAACATCACCCGCACCATCGTCGTCGGCGAGGGGGCGAAGCCGATCTTCAACGCCGCCAACCTCGAAGGCTCGTGGGGCAACGAGGCGACCTGGGTCGCCACCGTCGCCGAGGCCAAGGACCTGCTCGGCGCCGAACTCGCCCCTGGTGACATCGTCCTGTTCAAGTCCTCCCGCGACGCCGGTCTGCGGTACCTCGGGGACGACATCGCCGGCGTCTCGGGGGCCCAATGATCGCGGTTCTGCTCGCAGCCTGTGTCAGCCTCTTCCTCGCGCTCGTCGGCACCCCGCTGTTCATCCGGGTCCTCGTCAAGCGCGGCTACGGGCAGTTCGTCCGCGATGACGGTCCGACCACGCATGCGACGAAGCGCGGCACCCCGACGATGGGCGGCGTCGTCATCATCGGCGCCGCGATCATCGCCTACCTGCTCGGCCACCTCCTCACCGGCTCGGTGCCCACCGCCTCGGGACTCCTCGTCCTCTGGCTCGCCGCGGGCCTCGGCGTCGTCGGCTTCCTCGACGACTTCATCAAGATCAAGAAGCAGCGCTCGCTCGGTCTGCGGCCGGTGCCGAAGCTGCTCGGGCAGGCCTTCGTCGGCATCTCCTTCGCCGTCCTCGCCCTCCAGTTCCCCAACGCCTTCGAAGAGACCCCGGCGTCGACGAAGATCTCCTTCATCCGCGACACCAACCTCGACCTCGCCTTCGCCGGCGGCGTCCTCGGCCTCATCCTCTTCGTCATCTGGGCGAACCTCATCGTCACGGCCGTCTCGAACGCCGTCAACCTCACCGACGGACTCGACGGTCTCGCCGCGGGCGCCTCGGCGGTCGTCTTCGCCGCCTACGTCGTCATCGGCACGTGGCAGTCGACGCAGAACTGCAACCTCATGTCCGAGGCGACGAACGCGTGCTACTACATGCGCGACCCCCGCGACCTCGCGATGGTCGCCGGCGCCATGGCCGCCGCGTGCTTCGGCTTCCTGTGGTGGAACACCTCACCGGCGAAGATCTTCATGGGCGACACCGGATCGCTGGCGATCGGCGGCGCGATCGCGGGTCTGGCGATCATGTCGCGCACCGAGCTGCTCCTCCTCGTCATCGGCGGACTCTTCGTCATCATCACGCTCTCGGTGATCATCCAGGTCGCCTCGTTCAAGACGACAGGCAAGCGCGTCTTCCGGATGGCCCCGCTGCAGCACCACTTCGAACTCAAGGGCTGGGCCGAGGTGACGATCGTCGTCCGCTTCTGGATCATCGCCGCACTCTTCGTCATCGCCGGCATCTGCCTCTTCTACGCCGAATGGGTCGCCCGCGTTGGCCACTGACCCCGACCTGAACTATCCGCTCGCCGACCGGGTCCCCGCGGCCCTGTCCGGACCGAGTTCGTCCCTGGCCGGACTGCGGATCCTCGTCACCGGACTCGGCGTCACCGGCTTCCCCGCCGCCGTCCACCTCGGCGAACGCGGTGCCGAGGTCGTCGTCATCGACGGCGACACGACCCGCGACCTCAGCGAGAAGACCGGGATCCTCGAGGTCTTCGACGTCGACATCCGACGCGGACCGGCGGCAGTGGCGGACCTGCCCGAGGGACGGTTCGACCTCGTCGTCACCTCACCGGGCTGGAAGCCCGAGCAGCCCGTGCTCGCCGCGGCGATCGCCGCAGGGATCCCCGTCATCGGTGAGGTCGAGCTCGCCTGGCGCATCCGCGGGACCAACGACGCGAAATGGCTCGCGATCACCGGCACGAACGGCAAGACGACCACGACGACGATGCTCGAATCGATGCTGCTCGCCGCCGGGCTGCGCGCCCGGGCCTGCGGCAACATCGGCACGCCGCTGCTCGAAGCCGTCCTCGAACCCGGACTCGAGGTGCTCGCGATCGAACTCTCGAGCTTCCAGCTCCACTGGGAGTTCTCGATGTCGGCGACCTCCGCCGTCGTCCTCAACCTCGCCCCCGACCACATCGACTGGCACGGCAGCGCCGAGGCGTACGCCGCCGACAAGGCGAAGATCTACCACGACGTGTCCACCGCGTGCGTCTACAACGTCGCCGACGAGGCGACCCTGCGCATGGTCGAGGACGCCGACGTCGTCGCCGGGGCCCGGGCGATCGGCTTCACCACGGAGATCCCCCGCGCCGGTGAGCTCGGCGTCGTCGACGAGCGCCTCGTCGACCGGGCCTTCATCCCGCAGCGCTACACCGCCGCGGCCGAACTCGCCTCGCTCAGCGACGTCGCGCAGGCCGCCGGCACCCCGGGCAGACGACCCGCCGATCACCAGATCGCCAACGCCCTGGCCGCAGCGGCCCTTGCCCGCAGCATCGACGTGCCCGGTCAGGCGATCGCGCAGGGGCTGCGCGATCACGCCCCGGGCGCCCACCGGATGGTCACCGTCGCGGAGGCCGACGGGGTGAGCTGGGTCGACGACTCGAAGGCGACGAACACCCACGCCGCCGACGCCTCGCTGTCCAGCCTCGAGTCGATCGTCTGGATCGCCGGCGGCCTGCCGAAGGGCGCCGACTTCACCGATCTGCTCTCCCGGCACGGCCAGCGGCTCAAGTCTCTCGTCCTCATCGGCGCCGACGACACCGCGCTGCGCCAGGCGGCGATCGCGGCGGTCCCCGACCTCGAGATCGTGCGCATCGACCCGAATCTCGCCGACGACCCGAACGATCCCACCGTCGCCCCCCGTGAGCGGGGAGCTGCGGTCATGGACGCCGCGGTCGCCGCGGCAGTCGACATCGCCTCGGCCGGGGACACCGTGCTCCTCGCCCCGGCCGCCGCGAGCATGGACCAGTTCCTCGACTACACCACCCGGGGCGACCTCTTCGCCCGCGCCGTCCACGCCCGCACGGAGGCCTGACATGGGACGGCAGAGCACCGCGAAACCGGGAGCACGCCGACCGACGAGCTCCGCGGCAGCGCCCGCGAAGGCGAAGCCGGCGAAGACAGCGAAGCCGGCGAAGACAGCGAAGACAGCGAAACCGAAGTCCGCGAAACCGAAGCGCACGAAGCCGGCGACCGCCTCGGCGAGGACCGCTTCGGCGACAGCGACGGCGGGCCGGACTCGCAGGCCCTTCCCCGGTCGCGGACTGCTGCGGGCGATCGGCGCCGAGTACTCCCGGGTGTCGGCCCACCCGCTCACGACCTACTACATCATCCTCATCTCCGTCGTCGCCCTCACCTGCCTCGGCCTCGTCATGGTGCTCTCGGCGTCCTCGATCACCTCGTACGACGGGGGAGAGGGCTCCTCGTTCGCCTACTTCAACAAGCAGGCGGGCTTCGCCGGCGTCGGCTTCGCGCTCCTCATCGCCGCCTCCTTCGTCCCACTGACCATGTGGAAGCGCCTGGCGTGGTGGGCGATGGGCCTCGGTGTTCTCATGCAGGCCGCCGTCTTCGTCCCCGGGCTCGGCAAGGCGACGAAGGGCAATGCGAACTGGATCCAGATCGGCGGCTTCCAGCTCCAGCCCTCGGAGTTCCTCAAGATCGCCCTCGCGGTGTGGCTCGGCTGCGTGCTCGCGAACAAGTTCGGGAAGATGACGACGTTCAGCCATGCGATGATCCCCGTCGTGCCCGGCATCGCCGCCGCTGTCGGCCTCGTCGTCGCGGGCAACGACCTGGGCACCGCGCTCGTCCTCATGGCGATGGCCCTGGCCTGCCTCTTCATCGGCGCCTTCCCCGGGAAGTACTTCGCCCTGCTCGCCCTTGGACTCGGCGCCGTCACCGCCTTCTTCGTCTTCAGCAGCGAGAACCGTCTCAACCGGCTGACCACGGTGATCACCGGTCACTCCGACCAGTCGGCGATCGACGTCACCGGTCAGGCCTGGCAGTCCAACCACGGACTCTTCTCCCTGGCCTCGGGAGGATGGTTCGGCGTCGGGCTCGGAGCGAGTCGCGAGAAGTGGTCGTGGCTGCCCGAGGCACACAACGACTTCATCTTCGCCATCATCGGCGAGGAGCTCGGTCTGGCCGGAACGCTCGCCGTCATCCTCGTCTTCGCGATGCTCGCCTTCGGACTCATCCGGGTGATGGTGCGCTCGACGAGCCTGTTCGTCACGATCACCACCGCGGGCCTCTTCGCATGGCTCATCGGCCAGGCGGCCATCAACATCGGCGTCGTCGCCGGCCTCCTGCCCGTCATCGGCCTCCCGCTGCCCTTCGTCTCCTACGGCGGATCGTCGATCATCGCCTCCCTGCTCGCCGTCGGCGTCCTCCTCTCCTTCGCCCGCACCGAAGAGGGAGCCGCCGAGGCGATCCGTGCCCACAAGGACCGTGTGCGGTCCTCCTTCGGCGTACTCGCGAAGAAAGTGAGGAAATGACGTGACGAGCATTCTCCTGGCCGGTGGCGGCACCACCGGGCACATCTCGCCGATGCTGGCGATCGGACGGCAGCTGCGGGAGTCCCTGCCCGAGGCCGACGTCTTCGCGCTCGGCACCGACGACGGCCTCGAGACCAGGGTCGTGCCGGCGGCCGGCTTCGAGCTGCTGACGATCGAGAAGCTCCCCATGCCGCGGTCGCTCTCGGCCGGGCTGCTGAGGTTCCCGAAGCGCTTCTCCGACAACATCGCAGCGGTCCGGGCGATCATCGCCGACCGGGACGTCGCGGCCGTCGTCGGCGTCGGGGGATACGTCTGCCCGCCCGCCTACCTCGCCGCGAAGCAGGCGAAGATCCCCATCGTCATCCACGAGGCGAATGCGAAGCCGGGCATGGCCAACCGCCTCGGTGCGGCCCTCACCCGTCCCGGACGGGTCGGAGTGACCTTCCCGGGGACGAAGCTGCGCGGTGCTGAGCTCGTCGGGATGCCGATGCCCGCCGCGATCACCGACCTCGACCGTGACGACCCGTCCGTGCGCGCGGCCGCCCGGGCCGCGCTCGGACTCACCGATTCCCGGCCCGCCCTCGTCGTCACCGGCGGATCCTCCGGCGCGCAGCGGATCAACGAGGCCTTCGAAGGCGCCGCCGCCGCGTGCCAGGCCGCGGGCGTCCAGGTCCTCCACCTCACTGGTGCCGGCAAGGGCGAGGCCCTGCGGCAGACGACCGCCGAGCTTCCCGACTACCACGTCGTCGACTACGTCGACGGGATGGACCGCGTCTACGCGGCCGCCGACCTCCTCGTCGCGAGATCCGGGGCCGCCACCGTCGCCGAGACCACCGTCGCCGGGGTGCCCGCGATCTACGTCCCTCTGCCGATCGGCAACGGCGAGCAGCGTCTCAACGCCGCCGGCAGCGCCGAGGCCGGGGCATCGCAGATCATCGACAACCAGGCATTCACTCAGGCGACCGTCACCGACGTCGTCCTGCCCCTGCTCGCGGACCCCGACCGCCTGCAGGGGATGAGCAGGGCCGCCCGCGCGCTCGACTACCCGACCGATGCGGCGGCCACGATGGCCCAGATCACCACTTCCGCTCTGAGAGGTTGACCATGAGCACAGCTGAGATCGTCCCCGTCACCGAACTCGGAGCCGTCCACTTCATCGGCATCGGGGGCTCGGGCATGTCCGGGATCGCCCGGATCATGGCGATGAACGGGGTGAGCGTGTCGGGATCGGACGCGAAGGAGTCCGCCGTCGTCGACATCCTCCGGGCGCTCGGCGCCCGCGTCGAGATCGGCCACTCCGCCGACCACCTCGGCGAGGCCGACACCCTCGTCGTCTCCTCGGCGATCCGCGAGGACAACCCGGAACTCGTCGCCGCGCGCGCGAGGGGGCTGCGGATCCTCCACCGCTCCGGGGCACTCGCCTCGCTCATGGCCGACTCGAGGGCCGTCGCCGTGGCGGGCACCCACGGGAAGACGACGACGACGTCGATGACGACGGTCGCGCTCCAGGCCTGCGGACTCGACCCCTCGTTCGTCATCGGCGGGGTGCTCTCGACGAGGGGAACGAACGCCCACCTCGGCACCGGGGACGTCTTCGTCGCCGAGGCGGACGAGTCCGACGGCTCCTTCCTCCTCTACGAGCCCGCGATCGGCATCCTCACTAACGTCGAAGCCGACCACCTCGACCACTACGGGACCGCGGAGAATGTCCGGCAGGCCTTCATCGACTTCTGCGACGGGATCGGCCGGCGCGGCGGCACGGTCATCGCCTGCGCCGACGACCTCGGCTCCCGGGACGTCGCCGAGCATGCGCGTGAGACCGGGACGACAGTCCTCCTCTACGGCACCGCCGAGGACGCCGACATCCGGATCGTCGACCTCGTCTCCGGCCTCGGCTCGGAGTTCTCTCTCCTCGTGCCCGGACGCAGCGCACCGCTGCCGGTGGCGCTGCGCCAGCCCGGAGCCCACAACGCCCGCAACGCCACGGCTGCGATCGCGGTCGCCCACAGCCTCGGCGCCGACGTCGAACGGGCGGCTGCCGGTCTCGCCGGTTACGGGGGGACGCGGCGGCGCTTCGAGGAACGCGGTCTCGCCGCAGGCGTGCGCGTCATCGACGACTACGCCCACCACCCCACCGAGGTCCGCGCCGTTCTCTCCGCCGCCCGCGGCGTCGTCGCCGACGAAGGCCGCGTGTGGGCGATCTTCCAGCCGCACCTCTACTCGCGGACGGCGGAGTTCAAGGCGGAGTTCGGTCAGGCCCTCGGACTCGCCGACGAGGTCGTCGTCCTTGACGTCTTCCCGGCCCGCGAGGATCCCGTTCCCGGGGTCACCGGCAACCTCATCGCCGAACGCGTACCGCACTCCCACGTGACGTTCCTCTCCTCGTTCGGCGATGCTGTGCCGTTCGTCGCTGAGCGCGTGCGCCCCGGCGACCTCGTCCTCACCATCGGCGCCGGCGACGTGACGATCCTCGGTCCGGAGATCCTCGCCGCCCTGGAGAAGTGAGACCGGTGCCCCTGCAGCCCCCACGTGTCGGCGACGAGTCGACGGCGGACCTCACTGGGATCATCCGGGCCCGCCGCCGCGAGATCTGGGCCAAGCGGCTGACCGTCCTCGGCAGCATCGCTGCCGTCCTCGCGCTCGCGGCCGTCGCCTGGTTCTCCCCGCTGCTCGCCCTCGGGTCGGTCTCCGTCGACGGATCCCGGCTCGTGGCCGGCGGCAAGGTCGCCGACTTCGTCGAGGCGGAGCACGGCGGCACCCCGCTGCCGCAGCTGCGGATGTCCCGGATCGAAGCCGAGGTCCTTGAGAAGTTCCCCCGCGCCGAGGCGGCCGACGTCCGCTACTCGGGCCCGCGCTCGATCTCGATCGCCATCACCGACCGCACCCCGGTCATCGCGATCGCCGCCGGCGGCGGCTTCACCCTCTACGACGCCGAGGCCGTCGACCTCGGCACCGTCGACAAGGCGCCGCAGGGACTCACGGTCCTCGAGTCGGCCTCGCCGAACGAGGAGACGATCGCCGCGGTCATCCGCTTCATGTCCTCGCTCAGCCCCGAGCTGCGCTCTCAGCTGAGCACGGTCGAGGCGAAGGGCAGCGAGGGACTGGCCGGCACGATCGAGACGGGGGAGACGACGGCCTCCGTGGTCTTCGGCGACGCGGAGAACGCGAGCCAGAAGATGCAGACGGCACTCCAGCTCGCCGCGGACGGGCGCACGGAGATCGACGTGTCCGTGCCCTCGGTGCCCGTCACCGGCTGACCCGACCCGGACGACGTGCCGCGATTGGCTCCGACACACCGGGGCTGAGACTGGCCGATGTCCGACACTCCGGGGAGAATGGTTGCAGTGGTATCGCCCAGGCCAATAGCCTCAGGGCAGAGACTTCGAACAATGCACGCTTGAGACAGCGTGGACGATGCACGTGAGACGAGGAACCGACTTGGCTGAATTCCCACAATCCGGAGCGGATATCAAGGTTGCCGGTACCGGCGGCGGTGGTGTCAACGCTGTGCAGAGGATGATCGACGTCGGCCTGCGGGGCGTGGAGTTCATCGCCATCAACACCGACGCGCAGGCGCTCGTGCTCTCCGACGCCGACGTCAAGCTCGAGATCGGCCGCGACCAGACACGCGGCCTCGGCGCCGGCGCCGACCCGGAGATCGGCCGCAAGGCCGCCGAGTCGAGTGAGGACGCCATCCGCGACGCCCTCGAAGGCGCGGACATGGTCTTCGTCACCGCCGGCGAGGGCGGCGGCACCGGCACCGGTGCGGCACCCGTCGTCGCCCGCGTCGCCCGGTCGCTCGGCGCCCTGACGATCGGCGTCGTCACCCGCCCCTTCACGTTCGAGGGCCGCCGCCGTTCGGCGCAGGCCGAAGCCGGCATCGCCGCGCTGCGCGAAGAGGTCGACACCCTCATCGTCATCCCCAACGACCGCCTGCTCTCGATCTCCGATCGCAGCGTCTCCGTCGTCGAGGCGTTCCGCTCGGCCGATGAGGTGCTGCGCTCCGGCGTCCAGGGCATCACGGACCTCATCTCCGTGCCGGGCCTGATCAACCTCGACTTCGCCGACGTCAAGTCCGTCATGCAGGACGCAGGCACCGCGCTCATGGGCATCGGCGCGGCCACCGGCGACGACCGCGCCGTCGAGGCCGCGGAATCCGCGATCGCCTCCCCGCTGCTCGAAGCGAGCATCGACGGCGCCCACGGAGTGCTCTTCTGCATCCAGGGCGGGGCCGACCTCGGCCTCTTCGAGGTCAACGAAGCCGCCCGCCTCGTCCAGGAGGCCGCCCACCCCGAGGCGAACATCATCTTCGGCGCCGTCATCGACGACAACATCGGTGACGAATGCCGGGTCACCGTCATCGCCGCCGGATTCGACAGCACCGTCGCCGGACAGGAGTCGAACGTCGTCGAGGCCGTGCCGGCTGGCGTCGGCGCATCGTCGGGTCCCGCCGTCGTCGAATCGGAGGCCGAGACCTATGAGAGCTCCGAGCCCGAGACCTCCGAACCGGAGCCGCGCCGCGAGGAGCCGCGCCGTGAGGAGCACCAGATCCCGACCTCGCTGCCCAATGAGCGGAGCACGTCGAGCCTCGACAACGATCTCGACATCCCCGACTTCCTCAAGTAGCATCCGGCACCATGCTGCACTCGAGATTCGTCGTCCCCGGTAGGTCGACCGCGCACGTCGCGTTCACCGACCGGCACGGCGGATACTCGAGCGGCGACTTCTCCTCGTTCAACCTCGCCCGCCACGTCGGCGACGATGAGGAGCTCGTCGCCGCCAACCGCTCCGCCCTCGCCCAGGTCCTCGGGCTGAGCGCGGAGCGTCTCAGCTTCGTCTCCCAGGTCCACGGCACGGCCGTCCACCACGTCACCGACACCGCCGCCATCCGTGCCGGTGCCGAAGCCGACGCCCAGGTGAGTGCGCTTGCCGGGGTCGGCCTGGTGATCATGGTCGCCGACTGCACGCCGATCCTCCTCGCCGACACCGAGGCGGGAGTCATCGGCGCCGTCCACGCCGGGCGGCCGGGAATGGCCGCAGGCATCGTCCCCGAGACCCTGGCGGCCATGCGCGACCTCGGGGCCCGTGAGATCCATGCCGTCATCGGCCCTTCCGTGTGCCCGCGCTGCTACGAGGTCCCGGCGTCCCTGCGCGACGAGGTCGCCGCGGTCGAACCCGTCGCCGCCTCGGTCTCGGTCTCCGGCACCCCCGCCCTCGACGTCGCCGGTGCCGTGGCCGAGCAGCTGCGCCGCGAGGGTGCGGTCATCGACCACTTCTCCCGCACGTGCTCGCGCGAGTCCGAGGACCTCTACTCGTACCGTCGCAGCCGGCGGACGGGCCGCTTCGCCGGCGTCGTCTGGCTGCAGTGACCCCGTCGCCTCGAGGGATGTGAGGATTTTTCCGCACGACACACCGCGACGGCACCGCCCGCGGAAGCGGAGAGTGCGATAGTTTGGCCGCAGATGTCGAAGTGCCGGAGGCCAGAGGAGCGTTAGGTATGTCAGCAATCAAGAAGACTCTCGAGTACCTGGGATTCGTTGAAGAGGACGACGAGACCCAGACTCCCGAGCGACGGAACCGCGAGGTCGTCGAGAGCTACGACGAGCCCGAGCGTGCGAAGGAGCCCGCCCCGGTCGACGAGCGTCCGCCCGCGCAGGTGACGCCGATCCACCCGACACCGATTCGTCCCGTTGACACTCCGGCGCCAGGAACCTCCATGAATCGCATCAAGACCATCCATCCCCGCAGCTACAACGACGCCATGGTCATCGGCGCGGCCTTCCGCGACGGCACCCCGGTGATCATGAACCTCTCGGAGATGGACGAGAACAACTCGAAGCGCCTCGTCGACTTCTCCGCCGGCCTCATCTTCGGCCTCCACGGCTCGATCGAGAGGGTGACGAACAAGGTGTTCCTCCTCACCCCGGAGAACATCGAGGTCAGCGGAGAGAGCGAATCCGACGCGGACACTCAGGCGAGCTTCTTCAACCAGAGCTGAGCCGGTCTGAGCAGATCCTCAGGTCGACCGTATAGTCTGGTCGACGACAGATCCGCACCGACGAAAGGCACGAGGATCCCACGTGGCCATCATCTTCTACATCCTCGGCACGGCACTCAGCCTCTACGTGTACGTGCTGCTCGCCCGAGTCGTGCTCGATCTTGTGCAGGTCTTCTCCCGCGACTGGAAGCCGCAGGGCTTCTTCCTCGTCCTCGCCGAGATCGTCTACACGCTCACGGATCCGCCGCTCAAGCTCCTGCGGAAGGTCATCCCTCCGCTGCGCCTGGGGCAGATCTCGCTCGATCTCGGGTTCATCGTCCTCCTCATCGGCATCCAGATCATCGCCTCGTTCCTCTTCGGGCTCTCGCGCTCGGGCGTGTGAGACTGCGGCAGGGGACCTGACGGGCGGAGAAGTTCGCCCAGTTCGGCGTGGCGGAGCATTTCTGCACGACAAAGCGGCAGGTGTTACGCTAATGTGACGTTGAAGCCGTCCCATGTGGGCGGCAGTGAAATGAATGCAGATCGACCAAAGGTGACCTCATGGCGCTCACGCCTGAAGACGTAGTAAACAAGCGGTTCCAGCATGTGAAGTTCCGCGACGGATACGACCAGGACGAGGTCGACGATTTCCTCGACGAGGTCGTCGTCGAGCTCCGCCGTCTCTACCAGGAGAACGACGAACTGCGTCAGAAGCTCTCGGCCGCCGAACAGCGCGTCAAGGAGCTCGAAGCCGGTGGCGGCTCCGCCAAGGCCGCGCCCGCGGGTGACATCGACGCCACTCAGGCCATGCCCGCCGCCGTTCCTGCGCCGGACTCGTCCAAGGACGCTCCCGCCCCGAAGGCCGAGAAGGCTTCCGAGGCTCCGTCTGCTCCCGCCGCCGACGAACCCAAGGCCCCGGTCGTCAAGGAAGCCGCCCCGGCTCCGAAGACGAACGACTCCGCTCCCGCCGTCTCCGCCGCGGCCCCGGCCGCCGCCGCTGGTGCAGCGGGCGCCGGTGCCGGTGCCGCCGCAGTGGGCGGCAACGACTCGCACGGACTCATCGCGCTGGCCCAGCGCGTCCACGACGAGCACGTCGCCGAAGGTGAGCGCAAGCGCGCCGAACTCATCAAGGGTGCGGAGAAGGAAGCACAGGACATCGTCCGCAAGGCCGAGGCGAAGCGCGACGAGATCCTGTCGAGCCTCGAGACGCAGAAGTCCCAGCTCGAGCGTTCGATCGACCAGCTGTCGAACTTCGAGCGCCAGTACCGCACGCGACTGAAGAGCTACCTCAACGATCAGCTGCGTGACCTCGAGAACTTGACGAGTCTCGCTCCCGAGACCCTCGACGGCAACTCGTTCGGTTCCTCGAACCACAAGCTCTGATCTCCGAGCGCCTCGCTGGGGCCGGACGACCGATGTCGTCCGGCCCCAGCGTCGTCTCCGCGCAGACCGCGGTCCCAGGGAGTCCGCGGAACTCTCAGCCGGTGCACATTCGTCTGGTGCCGCGGCGGCACGTTCCGGTCGGTCGGGTCGGCTAGAATGATCCGAATGAACGATCACCGCCCGGAGCCGCGACGGCGGCTGCTCGTCATCCTCTTCGGCCTGGCCGCGGGAATCCTCGTCATCGACCAGGTGCTCAAATTCCTCGCTGTGACCTTCCTCGAGGGCCAGCCGCCGATCCCCGTCATCGGCTCACTCGCCGGATTCACCTTCTACCGCAATCCCGGCGCCGCACTCGGACTCGGCTCCGGAGTGACGTGGATCTTCCCGCTCATCGCCATCGCCGTCTTCGCTGCGATTCTCGTGATGTCGCGCAAGCTCGGCTCCCGCGTCTGGGCGATCGGTCTGGGGATGCTGCTCGGCGGACTCTTCGGCAACCTCGTCGACCGGCTCTTCCGTCAGCCCGGCTTCCTCCGCGGCGCCGTCGTCGACTACATCGACCTCTCGCTCTTCATCTGCAACTTCGCCGACATCGCGATCTCCGCGGCAGCGGTCACCCTCGTCATCGCGAGCATCCGCGGGATCGAACTCGACGGCTCGCATCGGCGCAGCGAGGAGAGGACCAAGGAGGACCTCCATGACTGAACGCTCGATCCTCGTCCCCGAGGGCCTCGACGGGCAGCGGGTCGACTCGGCCCTGTCGAAGCTGCTGGGACTCTCCCGCACGGCCGCCGCCGACATCTGCGCCGACGGCGGGGTCGAACTCGACGGGAGTCCCGTCGGCAAGTCCGACCGTGTCACCTCGGGCGCCCGCCTCGACGTCACGCTGCCCGAACCCAAGCGCCCGCTCGAGGTCGTCGCCGACCCCGTGCCGGGGATGCGCATCGTCCACGACGACGACTCGTTCGTCGTCGTCGACAAGCCGGTCGGGGTCGCCGCCCATCCCGCGATCGGGTGGACCGGGCCCACGGTCGTCGGCGGCCTCGCGGCGGCCGGCTTCAGGATCGCGACCTCCGGCGCATCGGAGAGACAGGGCATCGTCCAGCGCCTCGACGTCGGCACCTCGGGACTCATGGTCGTCGCGAAGAGCGAATACGCCTACAGCGTGCTCAAACGCGCCTTCAAGGATCGGACCGTGTCGAAGACCTACCACGCGCTCGTCCAAGGCCTGCCCGACCCCGTGCTCGGAACCATCGACGCCCCCATCGCCCGACATCCGCGCCACGACGGGCTCTACGCGGTCCACAGCGAGGGCAAGCACGCGATCACCCACTACGAGGTCATCGAAGCCCACCGGCGGGCGGCACTCCTCGAGATCCACCTCGAGACCGGGCGGACGCACCAGATCCGCGTCCACTTCTCCGCTCTCAAGCACCCGTGCGCCGGGGACCTGCCCTACGGGGCCGATCCCGTGCTCGCGAAGGACCTCGGGCTGCAGCGGCAGTGGCTGCACGCGGTGGGCCTCGGCTTCCACCACCCGGAGTCGGGGGAGTGGGTCGAATTCGAGAGCGAATACCCCGACGATCTCCAGCACGCTCTCGACACGATCCGCCAGGGCTGAGACACGCCCGGACGGGGCCCCGAACGGTGTCCTTCGGGGTCGCCGAGATCACCTCAGCCGTGTCCCCGGCATGGTCTAAGCTGGGTGGGCAGACAGGCCCGCATCCGAGGGAAGGCAGCCCGTGCCGAACGACGATTTCGTCCATCTCCACGTCCACACCGAGTACTCGATGCTCGACGGGGCGGCCCGCCTCGGCGACCTCATGGCGGCGACGAAGGCCTCGGGGATGTCGGCCATCGCGACGACCGACCACGGCTACCTCTTCGGAGCCTTCGACTTCTGGTCACAGGCGACCAAGGCCGACATCAAGCCGATCATCGGCGTCGAAGCCTACGTCACTCCCGGCACCGACCGGACTGACAAGACCCGGGTGAAGTGGCGCACCGACGAATCGCAGAAGTCCGACGACCTCTCCGGCGGCGGCCTCTACACGCACATGACCCTGCTGTCGAAGGACAACACGGGCATGCGCAACCTCTTCAAGGCCTCCTCGCATGCCTCCCTCGACTCCGTGACCGCGAAGTGGCCCCGCCTCGACCTCGACCTCCTGCAGAACTACTCCCAGGGCCTCATCGCCACCACCGGCTGCCCCTCGGGTGAGATCCAGACCCGACTGCGCCTGGGCCAGTACGACGAGGCGAAGGCCGCGGCGGGCAAGTACCGGGAGATCTTCGGGGCCGAGAACTACTACTGCGAACTCATGGACCACGGGCTCTCGATCGAGAAGCGGGTGACCAAGGATCTGCTCCGCCTTGCCGGGGAGATGGACATCCCGCTCGTGGCCACGAACGACCTCCACTACACCCACGAATCCGATGCGAAGGCGCACGAGGCGCTGCTCGCCATCCAGTCGGGTTCGAAGCTCATCGAACCCACCTACGACCAGGGCGGGTCCCGCTTCGCCTTCTCCGGTTCCGGCTACTACCTCAAGACGCCGGCGGAGATGCGGGCGCTCTTCCGCGAGATGCCCGAAGCCTGCGACAACACCCTGGAGATCGCGGAGAAGTGCGAGGTCTCCTTCGACACCTCGGCGAACTACATGCCGAAGTTCCCGTGCCCTCCCGGCGAGGACGAGACGTCGTGGCTGATCAAGGAGGTCGAGAAGGGCCTCGAATACCGGTACCCCGACGGCATCCCCGACGACGTGCGCAAGCAGGCGGACTACGAGCTCGACATCATCATCTCGATGGGCTTCCCCGGCTACTTCCTCGTCGTCGCCGACTTCATCAACTGGTCGAAGGACAACGGCATCCGGGTCGGGCCAGGCCGTGGCTCGGGTGCCGGATCGATGGTCGCCTACGCGATGCGCATCACCGATCTCGACCCGCTCCAGCACGGACTCTTCTTCGAGCGCTTCCTCAACCCGGACCGTGTGTCCATGCCCGACTTCGACGTCGACTTCGACGATCGTCGCCGCGGGGAGGTCATCGAGTACGTCACCCGGAAGTACGGCGACGAGAGGGTGGCGATGATCGTCACCTACGGCACGATCAAGACGAAGCAGGCGCTCAAGGACTCCGCCCGGGTGCTCGGCAAGCCGTTCTCCCTCGGCGAGAGGCTGACGAAGGCCCTGCCGCCGGCGGAGATGGCCAAGGACATTCCGCTCGCCGACATCGAGAACCCCGAGTCGAAGCGGTACAAGGAGGCCGGGGAGTTCCGCGAACTCGTCGCCACCGACCCCGAGGCGAAGGAGACGTTCGAGACGGCGAAGGGCCTCGAGGGACTCAAGCGCCAGTGGGGCGTCCACGCGGCCGGCGTCATCATGTCCTCGGACCCGATCATCGACGTCATCCCGATCATGCGCCGCTTCCAGGACGGCCAGGTCATCACCCAGTTCGACTACCCGACCTCAGAGGGCCTCGGGCTGATCAAGATGGACTTCCTCGGTCTGCGGAACCTCACGATCATCTCCGACGCCGTCGAGAACATCAAAGCCAACCGGGACTTCGACCTCGATCTCGAACACTTGGAGCTCGACGACCGGGGCGCCTACGAACTCCTCACCCGCGGGGACACGCTCGGCGTCTTCCAGCTCGACGGCGGCGGTCTGCGCGCGCTGCTGCGGATGATGAAGCCCGACAACTTCGAGGACATCTCGGCGACCCTGGCCCTCTACCGTCCGGGCCCGATGGGTGCGGACTCGCACACGAACTACGCCCTGCGCAAGAACGGCCTCCAGGAGGTCACCCCGATCCATCCGGAGCTCGCCGAACCGCTCAAGGAGATCCTCGACACGACCTTCGGCCTCATCATCTACCAGGAGCAGGTGATGGCGATCGCGCAGAAGGTCGCCGGCTACTCGCTCGGTCAGGCCGACATCCTCCGGCGCGCGATGGGCAAGAAGAAGAAGGCCGAGCTCGACAAGCAGCAGGTCGGCTTCTTCGGGGGCATGAAGGAGCGCGGATACTCCGAGGCCGCCGCGCAGGCGCTGTGGGACATCCTCCTGCCCTTCTCCGACTACGCGTTCAACAAGGCCCATTCCGCGGCCTACGGCGTCGTCTCCTACTGGACGGCCTACCTCAAGGCGCACTACACGGCCGAATACATGGCGGCCCTGCTCACCTCGGTGGGCGACAACAAGGACAAGCTCGCGATCTACCTCAACGAGTGCCGCCGCCTCGGGATCACGGTGCTCCCGCCCGATGTCAACGAGTCCGCACTCCACTTCACCCCGGTCGGCGAGGACATCCGCTTCGGCATGGGCGCGGTGCGCAACGTCGGCGGCAACGTCGTCGACGGCATCGTCGCCGCGCGTGAGGAGAAGGGCTCGTACACCTCGTTCACCGACTTCCTCGACAAGGTCCCGAGCCACGTGTGCAACAAGCGCACGATCGAATCGCTCATCAAGGCCGGAGGCTTCGATTCGCTCGGACACACCCGCCGCTCCCTCGTCGAGGTCCATGAGGAGGCCGTCGACTCGGTCATCGGCGTCAAGCGCAAGGAGGCGATCGGCGAGTTCGACCTCTTCGCCGGCCTCGACGGCGGCGACGACGGGCCGAGCTTCTCCGTCGCGATCCCCGACCGCCCCGAGTGGGAGAAGAAGGAGAAGCTCGCGTTCGAACGCGACATGATCGGCCTCTACGTCTCCGACCATCCCCTCAACGGCCTCGAAGGGGTGCTCGCCGCGGAGTCCGATGCCTCCATCGCCGAGGTGGTCGATCCCGAATCGCACCGCCCCGACGGTTCGCAGATCAAGGTCTGCGGGATGATCACCCAGGTCACGAGGAAGGTGTCGAAGAACTCCGGCAAGCCGTACGCTATCGTCACGCTCGAGGACCTCGACGCCGAGGTCGAGGTGATGTTCTTCGGAGACACGTACGAACCGGTCGCGAGCCTGCTCGCCACCGACCTCGTCATCTCCCTGACCGGGCGGATCCGTCAGTCCGACGACCGGCCGACCTCGCTCATGGCGATGTCGATGACGATCCCCGACATCACGGATCCCGGCGACCGGCCGCTCAACCTCATCGTGCCGATGGAGAAGGCGACCGAGGAGATGGCCGAGAAGCTGCGGCGCATCCTCGAAGCGAACAAGGGCCACACGGACGTCCACCTCGTCCTCACCCAGCCCGGCCGTCAGACCGTCATGCGTCTCGACCGGTCGATCCGCGTCGACCCGAACCCGAGCCTCTACGGCGACCTCAAGGCACTCCTCGGCTCCCGCTGCCTCAGCGCCTGAGGTGGCGTCGGGAGCCTGGGACCGCGGGACTAGAATGGTCTGGTGAACATTCTCGACTTCCGCGGTGAGACCCTGAGCCGACGATTCCTCCGGCAGCGACTGCCTCGGGCGGCGGAGACCCATGCCGACGTCGAACGGCGGGTCGCCGAGCTCCTCGACTCCGTCGCAGTCGGCGGCTCGAGTGTCGTCGCCGACCTCACCGAACGCTTCGACGGAGTCCGTCCGGAGACGCTGCGGGTGCCCGCCGAGGCGCTCGCGCAGGCGGCGGCGGACCTCGACCCCGAGGTCAGGGCCGCGCTTGAGGAGACGATCGAGCGCACCCGCCGCGTCGCTGCCGACCAGGTGCCCACCGACGTCCGGACCGAACTCGGTCCCGGAGCCGAGGTGACCACCCGCAGCCTGCCCATCGAACGCGTCGGCCTCTATGTCCCCGGCGGACTCGCTGTCTACCCGTCGACGGTCGTCATGAACGTCGTCCCCGCGCAGGCCGCAGGTGCCCAGTCGCTGGCGATCGCCAGCCCTCCCCAGGCCGACGGCCTCCCGCACCCGGTGGTCCTCGCCACCGCCCACATGCTCGGCGTCGACGAGGTGTGGGCGATGGGCGGAGCGCAGGCGATCGGGGCGCTGGCCTACGGCTTCGACGACGCCGAGGTGCTCGAACCGGTCGACCTCATCACCGGCCCCGGCAACGCCTACGTCGCCGCGGCGAAGTCACTCGTGCGCTCGCACGTGGGCATCGACGCCGTGGCCGGGCCGACCGAGATCATCGTCCTCGCCGATGCCACGGCCGATCCGGCCTTCGTCGCAGCCGACCTCATCAGCCAGGCCGAGCACGACGAACTCGCCGCTTCCGTGCTCGTCACCGACTCGCAGCCCCTGCTCGAGGCGGTGGAGGCCGAGCTCGAGCGGCAGGTCCCGGAGGCCGCCCATGCCGAGCGGATCCGCACGGCCCTGGCCGGCAGCCAGTCCGCCCTCGTCCTCGTCGACGACCTCGACGACGCGATCACCGTCGTCAACGCCTACGCCGGTGAGCACGTCGAGATCCACACCGCCGACGACCGGGCCGTGGCCGCACGGATCGTCAACGGGGGAGCGGTCTTCGTCGGCCCGTACGCTCCGGTCTCGCTCGGCGACTACTGTGCAGGATCGAACCACGTGCTCCCGACCATGGGCACCGCCGCCCACGGTTCGGGTCTCGGCGTCCATTCGTTCCTCAAGGTCAGCCAGGTCATCGACTATTCGCGTCCGGCGCTCGGCGAGGTCAGGGACCATGTCGTGGCGCTCGCGCGGACCGAGAACCTTCCGGCCCACGGACGTGCCGTGGCCATCCGCTTCGAGGAGTGATATGCGCTGTCCATTCTGCCGGGAGTCCGATTCCCGGGTGGTCGATTCGCGGACGAGCGAGGACGGGGCGGCGATCCGCCGTCGGAGGCAGTGCCGCCACTGCGGACGCCGCTTCACGACGATGGAGGCGACGAGCCTCTCGGTGATCAAGCGCTCCGGCGTGACCGAGGAGTTCTCCCGCCAGAAGATCATGTCCGGCGTCCGCAAGGCCTGCCAGGGCCGCCCGGTCGGCGACGACGACCTCGCGAAGCTCGCCCAGAAGGTCGAGGAGGACATCCGCTCGAAGGGGATCGCGGAGATCGACGCGGACGAGGTCGGGCTGAGCATCCTCGAACCGCTGCGCGAACTCGACCAGGTCGCCTACCTGCGCTTCGCGAGCGTCTATCAGGGCTTCGATTCGCTCGAGGACTTCGAAGCGGCGATCGATTCGCTGCGCGCCGATGCGGCCCTGCGCTCCGGCGATTCACGTCAAGCGGTGCCCGAGGACTTCGAGGACTGAAGTTTCTTCGGAAAATCTCGCCCGGGATTCCGCGATCACGTCCATAGTTGTGTACCATTGTCAGTGCGCGCCTATGGTGCGTGGCCGCTTGCGGTTCGGAGGGGAAGCCGAACCGTCAAGCGGCCTTCTACGTTCCCGGGCAGTGAGCGGCGATTCCGGCCGTTCGTGCTGGTGAGAGCAGAAGAAGTCCCCACGCGACGCCCATGGTCGTCGCGTGGGGACTTCGTGTCAGTCGAGACCGAGTTCGGCGAGCTCCGTCGGTGCGGCGGCGAGCACGCCGAGGCGGTCCGTCGTGCGGGTGAGCGCGACGTAGAGCGCGCCGACACCCTCGTCGCCGCCCACGGGCGCGATGAGCCCCGGCTCGACGATGAGCACCGAATCGAACTCGAGGCCCTTGGCCTGCTGCGGGGTGATCACCGCGATCTGATGGTCGAGCCCGGCCGCCGAGCGCCCGACGTCGAAGCCCGCGAGCGCCTCGGCGACGGAATCGAGAAGGACCTCGGGGGCGATGACGGCGATCTTCCCACCCGCGACGGCGTCGACCTCCTCCGCGGTCGCCTCGGGGAGGCCCGCGATGACGGCCGCGGTGTCGGGATAGGACACCAGCCTCGGCGGGTGCCCGCCCTGACGCACGGACTCGACGAGCTCGAGCTGCGGGAAGTGGCGGTGGAGGTAGGAGTTGGCGAGATCCATCACCGCCTGCGGGGTGCGGTAGGAGACGGTGAGGACCTCGAGGGCGAAGCGGTCGCCGACGAACTCGGAGAGGATCGATCCCCAGGTCCGGGAGCTGTCGCTGTGCGAGGCCTGCGCGAGGTCGCCGACGAGGGTCGCCGACTTCGAGGGCACGCGGCGGAAGAGGACGCGCCACTGCATCGGCGAGAGCTCCTGGGCCTCGTCGACGACGAGGTGGCCGTACGTCCATTCCCGGTCCTCGATCGCGCGTTCGGCGAGCGTCGTCGCCGGTCCCTCCTCGGCCCACCGCGCGGCGAGGGTCTCGGCGATGACGATTGACGAGGTCTCGGTCATGTCGACGACGGCCTCGGCGTACTCCCGGGCGGATTCGTCCCGGGCCGCGGTCTGCTGCGGGGTCGAGCCGAGCAGCTCCGCGAGCTCGTCGAGGAGGGGAGCGTCCTCGATCGTCAGCGGCGCGTCGACCGGGCGGATGAGCTCTGCCTGCTCGTCCGGGGTGAGCACGCCTGCCGCGGCAGCCTCGAGTTTGTGGGGTTTGGTCAGCAGCGCGCGGAGGGCATCGCCGGGGCTGATGGGGAACCACGCGAGATTGAGCGCGCGGCGGACGTCGACGGCGGAGCGCAGCTCGTCGAGGAGCTCCGGCAGCCGCTCGCCCGCGCCGTCGAGTCCCATCTGCACGGCGAGGTCCTCGGCGAGGGTCTTGAGCAGGCCCGAGACGAAGCCGGTGCGCGCTGCGTTGTGGGGGTCCCCGCTGCGGCGGGCGCGCTCCCTGGCCGAGCGCACGTCCTTGCGGCGCAGGAGCACCGTGTGGGCTCCCACCCGGAGCCGTTCGTCGTGCTCGGGCACCCGCTCGTAGTTGGCGATGTGGTGGGCGAGCACTCTCGCCATCGCGGAGCGTCCCTTGATCTCGGCGACGACGGGATCGTCGGAGATCTCCGTGTCGAGACCCGGGTAGAGCTGTCCGGGGGTGAGCAGCAGCGCACCGGTCTCGCCGAGGCTGGGCAGGACCTTCTCGATGTACTTGAGGAACACCGGAGAGGGGCCGACGAGGAGGACGCCGGACTTCGCGATCCGCTCGCGGTGCCGATAGAGGAGGTACGCGGCGCGGTGGAGGGCGACGGCGGTCTTGCCGGTGCCCGGTCCTCCCTGGACGACGAGGACGCCCTGGAGGGGCTGGCGGATGATCGCATCCTGCTCGGCCTGGATGGTCGCGACGATGTCGCCCATCCGGCCCGTCCGATGCGTGGTGAGTGCGGCGATGAGGGCGCCCTCACCCTGGAGCGCCGAGCGCTGGGAGTCGTCGAGGGCGTCGATGTCGAGGACGTCGTCCTCGACATCGGTGACCCGGCGGTTCTTCGTCACGAGGTGGCGGCGGCGCACGACGCCTTCCGGGTTCGCCGCGGTCGACTGGTAGAAGGGCTCGGATGCGGGAGCGCGCCAGTCGATGAGGATCTGCTTGCGGTCGGCGTCGGTGAGTCCGATGCGCCCGATGTAGCTCGGTTCGTCCGAGTCCCTGAAGTCGAGGCGACCGAAGCACAGTCCGTCCTCAGCGCTGTTGAGGCGGATGAGCTGGTCCTCGTACAGGGTGGCGAAGGCGTCGCGTTCGCTGCGGTGCTGGTGGTTTCCCCCGACCTCGGAGATCCGGACGGTCCCCAGACGGGCGGTGGTCTCATCGCGCAGCTCGTCGAGTCGTGCGTAGAGTTCGTCGAGCTTGCTCTGTTCGACGCGGATTTCTGAAGTCTCGCTCATCTCACCTTCCAATCGGCATTCAATTATGCCGAACTTTGGGCGACGGGAGTAGTCGGGCCGTCACCTGGACGGTGTGTTCGCCGTCACTGAGGTGCTCACCTGCCGAATCGGGCGCGCAGCTCCTCTGCGCTCAGCCACCGCGCCATCGTCGCCGCCGTGCGCAGCGTTCGGTCGAGCGCCGAATCCGGCAACGGCTCCTGTGCCGCGGCGACGACGACGTTGCCGCGGCGCCTGCCTTTGAGGACCCCGGACTCGGAGGCGGCGGCGACATGGGAGAACGCCGAGCCGGCGGCGTCGAGCTCGGCCCGCAGCACCCGATGGTCGCCGGAATCGGGAACATTGGCGAGGAAGAGGCCTGCGGGGCGCAGGACGCGAGCGCATTCGGCATAGAACCCCGGGGTCTGCAGGCTCTCGGGAACGGAGTCGTGGGAGAACGCGTCACGGACGATGACGTCGGCGGTGTCGTCGCGGAAGGTCGCGATCTCCTCGGCGGCGTCCCCGGCGCGCAGCGCCAGGGCGGGGGAGCGGGGAAGGGCGAACCAGGTCCGGACATGCTCGATGAGCACGGGGTCGATGTCGATCGCCGTCTGTCGTGAGCCGGGTCGGCGGGAATCGAGCGCGCGGGCCAGCGCGCAGCCTGCGGCACCGAGGTGGATCGCCCGCAGCGAGCCGTCGGGAAGGGCGGCCTCGATGATCCGTGACATCCAGTCGAGGTATTCGAAGTCGAGCCTGGCGGGATCGCTGAGCGTGATCGACGACGACGGCACGCCGTTGACGTGGAGGACGTAGCTGTCGGGTTCTCCGTCGACCTTCTCCAGCCGGGCCTCCCCGGTTGCGATCGGAACGACCTGTGTGCTCGGGGCTGTGAATATCCGTCTCTTCGCCACCCCTCACTTCTATGCCAGTTCGCCGCCGAGGGCAATTCGCCGCCCGGGCGCGTGTGGACGGCGACGCCGACTCGTGTGCGCTCGGCCTGTGCACGGCCAGGCTCCGTCCACAGCCGGGACCGCGGCTCTGGCGCACGGCCGGGACGGGGGAGTCGACTGTGGGCATGGACACGCCAGCGAAGACGGCCGAGGATCTCATCGGGATCGTGCCGCACACCCTCGGATACACCCCGGCGAGCAGCCTCGTCGCCATCCTCGTCGTCACCGACGGCGACGGCGTGCAGTCGTGCGGGACGACGATGCGCGTCGACTTCGACCTCGAGACGGCTGCGATGACGCTCGCGGAGGGAGGTGAGTGGTTGCGCGATCTCGTGTGCCGGGCGTGTGCGCCGAGCGGGGTCTTCCTCATCCTCTACGACGACGACTACATCCCCGCCGGTGCCGTCCCCGAGCGCTTCGGGCCGACCCGTGGGCACGGGGACGGGGTCGGCGATCGTGTCGGGTTCGGGGACGGTGCCGGCGGGGACAGCGTCTGCGACGACGATGCCGACGAGGACTGGTTCGATGAGGACTATGCGGGACTGCACCGCGGACTCGTGCGCGCCGCGACCGATGAGATGGCGACGGCGCTCGGCGATGCGGGCATCGCGACCCTGAGCGCGTGGTGGGTGAGCGGCGGACGCTTCGGTCGCATCGACGACGGCGAGGATCCCGGCACCGACATCGCCCTCGCCCAGTCCTCGGCGTGCGCGACCGAGCTCGTCTCGACCGGATCTGCCCCGGCCGCCGGGCCCGCGGACCTCGTCGTCCGACCGGTGGACGCCGAGGCGGCTGCCGAGTACCGCAGCGGCGCCGCCGATCCCCGCCCGAGCGTCGAGGAGAGCTTCGGCCGCCTCGGCGAGATCTATCCGACCCTGCTCGAGATGCGGGCGGGGACCGAGGCCTTCGACCGGGAGCGACTCGAGGCGCTCATGACTCCCGACGTGGTCTGCGCCTTCGACCGTCTGCTCGCGGAGAAGTGGTCCAGGGATGCGCTCGAGATGATCCTCAGCTTCGACCACCCCGACTTCCTCCCCAAGCGGATGTGCCGCCTCGCCCCGGCCGAGCTCGCCCGCGCGGCCCGCCGCGCCGGGGCCTCGCGGCTGGCCGCCGAGCAGATGATCGGCCTGTCCGCGCGCGCCCCGCAGCCCCGCGACATCCTGCTCGCCATCGACCTGTGCGAGGCGTACGTCCACTGGTCCGGTCCCGAGACGCTCGCGACCGCCTACGGAGTGATCGCGTGGTTCCACTGGTCGCTCGGCGGATCGACCCTGGCCGAGCAGTACGCGTTCGCCGCGCTCGACCACGACCCGCACCATTCGCTGGCCGAGCTCCTCGTCTCGGCGATCGGTCAGGGGTTCCTCCCGCAGTGGCTCATGCCCGAACCGCGGGGAGCACGAGACCTCTGACGCGGCGGGACGCCGCGCCGGCAGGAACCGGCCGCGGAATGGACAGGACACGGAATAACGTGCGAGGATTGTGCGTTGACCCTGTCATTGCATAGTGGGACAGTTCTGCGATCGTCCCCGCGGGCACGAACTCTGCGCCCTCTTGACAAGGGTCTTAGTAGTGTCCTGGTGCAATCGGGAAGTATGAACGCTCGCGAAAGGTGTACACGTGCCGACAGTCGACAGGAAAACGGTGACTGAGGAGTCCGAGGCCACGTCCGCGACGGCGTCCACGGGCGGCTCCACGACCACAGCGGCGAAGGGGAAGAAGGCGACGAAGACGTCGACGACCACGCGAGCGAAGACGACGGCGGCGAAGAAGTCGACGGCCGAGAAGAAGACGACCGCGAAGTCGACGACGGCGAAGAGGACCACGGCCAAGAAGGCGGCGGAGAAGGCCCCCGCCGACGACACCGATTCGGCGACGACCGAGGCGACGAAGAAGGCACCGGCGAAGAAGACCGCCGCGAAGAAGACCGCAACGGCGAAGAAGACGACGGCCGCGAAGAAGTCCACTGAGCCGAGCGAAGAGACGACCACGAAGAAGAAGTCCGACGCGGACCTCGAGTCGACCGACGAGGTCGAGCCGACCGCGGATGCGCTCGCCACCGAGCTCAGCCCCTCCGAGTCGACGGAGACGAAGAACTCCGAGGAGAAGGAGAAGAACGCCGCGGTCACCGAGGCCGGCGGCTTCATCGTCTCCGACGCCGACGAGGACGACGCCCCTGCCCAGCAGGTCGTCTCCGCCGGTGCGACCGCCGACCCGGTCAAGGACTACCTCAAGCAGATCGGCAAGGTCGCGCTGCTCAACGCCGCTGAGGAGGTCGACCTCGCCAAGCGCATCGAGGCCGGAATGTACGCCGAGCACCTCCTCGAGGAGGGCGAGGTGAGCGACCCGCGCCTGACGATGGACTACAAGTGGATCATCCACGACGGGCGGATCGCGAAGAACCACCTCCTCGAAGCGAACCTCCGTCTCGTCGTCTCCCTCGCCAAGCGCTACACGGGCCGCGGCATGCTCTTCCTCGACCTCATCCAGGAGGGCAACCTCGGTCTCATCCGCGCCGTGGAGAAGTTCGACTACACGAAGGGCTTCAAGTTCTCGACGTACGCGACGTGGTGGATCCGGCAGGCGATCACCCGCGCCATGGCCGACCAGGCGCGCACGATCCGCATTCCGGTCCACATGGTCGAGGTCATCAACAAGCTCGCCCGCGTCCAGCGCCAGATGCTCCAGGACCTCGGCCGCGAACCGAGCCCCGAAGAGCTCGCGAAGGAGCTCGACATGACGCCCGAGCGCGTCGTCGAAGTGCAGAAGTACGGCCGCGAGCCGATCTCCCTGCACACGCCCCTCGGCGAGGACGGCGACTCCGAGTTCGGTGACCTCATCGAGGACTCAGAGGCCGTCGTGCCCTCGGACTCCGTGAGCTTCACCCTGCTCCAGGAGCAGCTCCACTCGGTCCTCGACACGCTCTCCGAGCGTGAGGCCGGCGTCGTCTCGATGCGCTTCGGCCTCAACGACGGGCAGCCGAAGACCCTCGACGAGATCGGCAAGGTCTACGGGGTCACCCGTGAGCGGATCCGCCAGATCGAATCGAAGACGATGGCGAAGCTGCGCCATCCGTCGCGCTCGCAGGTCCTGCGCGACTACCTGGACTGATCGCGGTCACAGCTGCGACGACGTCGGGCACGGCACTTTCTGGTGCCGTGCCCGACGTCGTCGCGTCACCAGGGGTCCCTGCGCGGCGGACGGGGGACTCAGAGCCAGTCGACGATGCCCGCAGCGATCGCCTCGGCGTAGCGCCGCCGCCCGTCCTCGGATTCCATCACCTCGGCCTCGTCGGGGTTGCGCATCTCCCCGCATTCGACGATGACCGCGGGCACCGAGGCGTTGTTGAGCCCGGCGAGGTCGGGGCGCGGACTGATCGCATCCTCTCCGTAGGCCTGATTCGGGGTGAACGACTCGGCCATCGCCGTGCTCACGGACAACGCGAGCGCGCTCGACTGCTCCTCGAGTTCGGGACTCGTCCCCGGATCGGCGACGATGACGTGGTAGCCCTTCGTCCTCGTCGACTCGCTGCCGTTGGCATGGATGCTCACGAGGGCGTCGGCATCGTCGGCGAAGGTGCCGCGCTCGTCGACGCACGGACCGACCCCGTCATCGTTCTCACGGCTCATGATCACTCTCGCCCCCTTGGCCTCGAGGTCGTCGGCGAGCAGCTGGGCCACTGCCCACGCGAATGCGGATTCCGCGTATCCGTCGTCGGTGGCGGTGCCCGTCGTGTTGCACGCCTTCGTCCCGCCGCGACCGTCGGGGACCCGCCGCGCGATCTCATCGGGGTTCGCGGCATTGCCGCCGTTGTGCCCGGGGTCGAGCGCGATGGTCCGCCCCGTGAGGTCGCCCTCCGATGGGGTCCCTGTCGCCGAGGCGGATGTGGCCAACGACTCCGGAGCGACCGAGGTCGGGTCGGCGGCGGGAGAGGGTCCCTGCGCGCAGCCGGTGAGCATCGCCGCCGCGACGAGGGTGCTCGCCCAGGCGAGCGTGCCGCGGGGCGGATGCGAGGTGCGGCGCAGAGCTGTCATGAGTCCATTGTCCCAGGATTCGGAGCCGACACGGTGCCCTCGCAGCCCGCCGCCCGGGAGTCGGACGATTAGAATTCAATCGAACGAGAGGAAGAGTGTGGAAGAGGAAAGCTACGGCGCCCGCCATCTGTCCGTGCTGTCCGGCCTCGAGGCCGTGCGGAAGCGACCGGGCATGTACATCGGAACGACCGACTCCAGAGGGCTCATGCACTGCCTGTGGGAGATCATCGACAACGCCGTCGACGAAGCCCTCGGCGGGTTCGGTTCGTCCATCCTCATCGAGCTCGAACCCGACGGCTCCGTCGCGGTGACCGACCACGGTCGCGGCATTCCCGTCGACATCGAACCGAAGACGGGACTGACCGGGGTCGAGGTCGTCATGACCAAACTCCACGCCGGCGGCAAGTTCGGCGGCTCCTCCTACGCCGCCTCCGGCGGACTCCACGGCGTCGGCGCCTCCGTCGTCAACGCCCTGTCCTCGCGTCTCGACGTCGAGGTCACCCGCGGGTCGAAGGTCCACAAGATGTCGTTCCGCCGAGGCGTCCCCGGCCGTTTCGACGACTCGGGGGGCGCGCCGAGCCCGGACAGCCCCTTCGAGGAGTTCCACGAGGCGACCGGCCTCGAGATCGTCGGCAAGGCCAAGCGCGGGGTCACCGGCACGAAGGTCCACTACTGGGCCGATCCGCAGATCTTCCTCGGCAGCGCCCAGTTCGACTACCAGCACCTCGTCGAACGCGCCCGCCAGACGGCGTTCCTCGTCCCCGGCCTCGAGCTCACGATCGTCGACCGCCGGGGTGTCGCCCGTGATGAGACCGGTGAGGTCATCACCGAACGCGTCGAGGACTTCCGCTTCGACGGCGGGATCACCGAATTCGTCGACCACCTCTCGATCGACCCCCCGATCACCGACACGTGGCGGATGCAGTCGACGGGATCGTTCAAGGAGACCGTGCCGGTCCTCGACTCCTCCGGCCACCTCGTGTCGAAGGAGGTCGAACGTGAGGTCGGCGTCGACGTGGCGCTGCGCTGGGGAACCGGCTACGACACGAAGATCAAGAGCTTCGTCAACGTCGTCGCCACTCCCCACGGCGGCACCCACCTCGCCGGCTTCGAACAGGCCACGCTCAAGGCGATGCGCAAAGCGGTCGAGGCCAACGCCCGCAAGCTCAAGCTCGGCAAGGACAGGCTGGAGAAGGATGACGTCCTCGCCGGACTCACCGCCGTCGTCACCGTCCAGCTCGCCGAACCCCAGTTCGAGGGGCAGACGAAGGAGGTCCTCGGCACCGCCGCGGTCCGCCAGATCGTCGCGAAGACCGTCGAAGCCCAGCTCGGAGCCGTGCTCTCCTCGACGAAGCGTGCGGAGAAGCAGCAGGCCGCTGTCCTCATGGAGAAGGTCGTCGCCGAGCTCAAGTCGCGGATCTCCGCGCGCACCCACAAGGAGAACCAGCGCCGCAAGACCGCGCTCGAGGCCTCATCGCTGCCGGCGAAGCTCTACGACTGCCGCGACAGCGGAGTCGAGACCACCGAGCTCTTCATCGTCGAGGGCGACTCGGCGATGGGCACGGCGAAGGCCGCCCGCAACTCCGACTACCAGGCGCTCTTCCCGATCCGCGGCAAGATCCTCAACGTTCAGAAGGCGTCGCTGTCCGACATGCTCGCCAACGTCGAGTGCGCCGCACTCATCCAGGTCATCGGGGCCGGCTCGGGCCGCAGCTTCGACCTCGAATCGGCTCGGTACGGTCGGGTCATCATCATGACCGATGCTGACGTCGACGGCGCCCACATCAGGACGCTGCTGCTCACGCTCTTCTTCCGGTACATGAAGCCGCTCGTCGAGGAGGGTCGGGTCTTCGCCGCCGTTCCGCCGCTGCACCGGGTGGAGATCGTCACGAAGCGCGGCACCCCCAACGAGATCGTCTACACGTATTCCGAGGCCGAACTTCACGCGCTGCTCAAGAAGCTCGACAAGTCGAAGAAGACGTACAAGGAGCCGATCCAGCGGTACAAGGGCCTCGGAGAGATGGACGCCGACCAGCTCGCGGAGACGACCATGGACCCCGCCGACCGCACCCTGCGGCGGGTGACGATGGCCGACGCCGAGGCGGCGGAGCGGACCTTCGAACTCCTCATGGGCTCGTCGGTGGGCCCCCGCAAGGAGTTCATCGTCTCTGGCGCCGCGATCCTCGACGCCGAACGCATCGACAGCTGAGCGGCTGGCGCGGTCGGCTCGTCGGGGGAGCCGACCCGGATCTCAGGTGAGGGCGGGGACGGGGACGAAGAGGAGCACCGTCGGGATGAGCAGCAGACCGGCGGCAGCCAGACACGAGACCAGCCGCACCATCGCCCGGGCCGGGTGCCGGGGTTGGCAGAGCCGCTCGATGCGCTCGGCGCTCAGCTCCTCCCGATGCTCGGGACTGATGCGGGCCGCCGCCGACACGGCTCGGGCGAGCACGGCAGGATCGATGCGCTCGCGGGCCTGGTCGTCGGCCATGAACTCGATGAGCCGGTTGACCGAATTCAGTCCGATCGCGGTGGCCGAGAAGAACGGCAGCGCCCGGTGCCAGGCCGCGAAGGGAATGACAAGGATATCGTGACGAAAATCGAGGTGCGCCTTCTCGTGGGCGATGACCGCTGAGCGCTCGTCTTCGCTGAGGACCTCAAGGAGCCCTGTTGAGAGCACGGCTGTGCCCTTGCGCGGGCCCTGCGGAAGGCAGTACGCCACGGCCTCGTCGGAGGAGATGATGCGCGTGTCGGGATAGTTCTGGGATGGTTCGCTGAGCAGGTGTAATATCTCGGCATGACGCAGTCGAGTCCTCCGCGCTGAGTAGAACGTCAGCGCCAGGCAGCCGAGGAGGCGCCCGATCAGCACGAGCGCGATGATGAGGAACGTCCACGCGAAGAGCGAGAGCTTCGCGTGGGATTCGCCGCGCACGAGATCCCAGAGGCCGTGGGGCAGGCTGGTGGCCGCAGGGTCGACGGCGAAGGCGAGTGCCGCTCCGATGAGGGAGAGGCCGCCGGAGAGGCCGACCGCCTGCCAGAGGATGACCTCGGAGATCGGATCGCTGCGGAATCGCCGCAGCAGCGCAGGCACGGGCCACGCCAGCAGGAATGCGAGGATCGCCAGAAGGCATCCCACGAGGATCATGGTGGAACTCGGCCGGCCGTCAGGAACGCGAGGAGTGGTTGCGTCCGAGCAGGTTGCGCAGGGTGTTCTCGTCGGCCTCGGTCACGGTGCCGAGGAAGCGGGCGAGGACAGCCTGGCGATCCGGGGCCTGGGAGAGCACCTCGGTCATGAGTTCGGCGACGTGGTCCTCTCGCGTCGACACCGCGATGTAGCGATGCGGGCGGACGCTGCGGTCGCGGGTGACGAAACCCTTCTTCTCGAGCCGGGTGAGAACGGTGTGGATCGTCGTCAGCGCGAGATCCCGATCAGCGAGGGCGTCGCGCAGCTCGGCTGCGCTCAGTCCGTCGTCGTGGACCCAGATGGCGTCCATGACGCTGCGTTCGAGTTCGCCCAGTGTTCCCACGATTCCCTTGTCCTTCGAGAAGTCCATTCGCCTTGTCCGCTCATTCTACCTCTACGCAATGTCGAATTCCATGTGAGGCCGGCCTCTGTGCGCGGTGGGTTCGACCTGGTGCCGCGGAATCTGCCGCGACGCCGATGCGGTTTCTGGGACGTGATGAGTCGCACTGTGAGACGTTGTCCAACCGACTTCTACCGGGCGTAGAATTCTACGTGTTGTAGAAAGATTCCCTCGACGACAGGATTGGAGAAGCCCATGGAACTGGATCCGGTGCTCATCGGCCGTTGGCAGTTCGGCATCACCACGGTCTACCACTTCTGGATGGTTCCGCTCACCCTCGGGCTCGGCATGCTCGTCGCGATCCTCCAGACCATCTACCACCGCACGGGCAACGAGGTCTACCTGCGGGCGACGAAGTTCTTCGGCAAGCTCTTCCTCATCAACTTCATCATGGGCGTGGCCACCGGTCTCGTCCAGGAATTCCAGTTCGGCATGGCCTGGAGCGAATACTCCCGCTTCGTCGGCGACGTCTTCGGTGCCCCGCTGGCGATGGAGGCTCTGCTCGCCTTCTTCCTCGAATCGACGTTCCTCGGCATGTGGATCTTCGGTTGGGGACGACTGCCGCGCTGGCTCCACCTGACCGCGCTGTGGTGCGCGGTCATCGGCTCGTGGATCTCAGCGTTCTTCATCATCGTCGCGAACTCGTGGATGCAGCACCCCGTCGGCGTCGAACTCGTCGACGGCAAGCCCGTGATGACCGATGTCTGGGCGGTGCTCGGCAACAACACCGCGATCGCGGCCTACACCCACACCCTCTTCGGCGCCCTCGCCGTCGGCGGCAGCTTCCTCGTCGGCATCTCGTGGTACCACCTCTACCGTCGGCGCAAGGACGGCATCGACTCCGTCGGAGCCGACGGCAAGGTCATCGTCGGCAGCGCTGCGGACGTTCCCGGACGCGACAAGATCGACTACAAGGTGTGGATCACCTCTCTGCGGATCGGAGCGATCACCGGCATCATCGCCTTCGCCGGCGTCTCGATCACCGGCGACATCCAGGCCAAGCTCATGTTCGAGCAGCAGCCGATGAAGATGGCCTCGGCCGAGGGCGCCTGCCACGACGGCACCGAGTTCTCTGTGCTCACGATCGGCGACCCCGCCTCGAACAAGTGCTCCGAGGTCCAGAACGTCCTCGAGATCCCGGGTCTGCTCTCGTTCCTCGCCAACGGCGACTTCGAGACTCCCGTCCGCGGTGTCACGACGCTGCTGCCGGAGTACCAGGAGCGCTACGGCACGACGATCCCCGACGATCCGCGCTACGGCGAGCATGCGGGCGAACCGATCAACTACCAGCCCATCATGATCGTCACGTACTGGGGCTTCCGCGCCATGATCGGCTTCGGCATCATCGCCGCCGGTGTCTGCGTCGTCGGACTGTGGCTCACCCGCAAGGGGACGGTGCCGACCTCGACCTGGCTGATGCGCGGGGCGCTGCTGGCGATCGCCGCGCCGTTCATCGCGAACTCGGCCGGGTGGATCTTCACCGAGATGGGCCGTCAGCCCTTCGTCGTCGCTCCGAACCCGGCGCAGCTCGACGGGGTGTACATGTTCACCCAGGCCGCGCTCTCGCCCCAGGTGACACCGGCGATGCTGCTGTTCTCGCTGATCAGCCTCACCCTCGTCTACGGCGGGCTGATGGTCGTCGAGCTCAAACTGCTCACGAAGTACATCAGGGGAGGGGTCGCCTCGGCGATGCCCGAACTCGCCGAGTCCAATCACAGACCGACCATCACCGGCAAAGACGACGACGTTCTGTCGTTCGCCTACTGAGGAGGAGAAGACCGATGGAGATTCTTGCGACGATCTGGTTCGTCCTCATCGCAGTCCTGTGGATCGGATACCTCTTCCTCGACGGGTTCGATCTCGGCGTCGGCATGCTCATGCCGATCTTCACCAAGGACGAGCGCGGCAAGCGCGTCCTGCTCAATTCGATCGGTCCCGTCTGGGACGGCAACGAGGTGTGGCTGATCACCGCCGGCGGGGCGATGTTCGCGGCGTTCCCGCACTGGTACGCCTCGCTCTTCAGCGCCCTCTACATCCCGCTCACGCTCTGCCTGCTCGGGCTGATCTTCCGTGCCGTGGCCATCGAGTACCGCGGCAAGGGCCACACCCAGCGGTGGCTGACGTTCTGGACCTGGGCGATGGCGATCGGCTCGACGGTCACCGCCTTCCTCATCGGCGCCCTCCTCGTGACCACGACGACGGGTCTGCCGCTCAATGAGAACGGCGACCTCGTCGGCGGAGCCTTCGCGTGGTTCGGCTGGCCTGCCGTCCTCGGCGGTCTCGCCGGGGTGACCTTCTGCTTCGTCCACGGCCTCCTCTTCCTCACGCTCAAGACCGAAGGCGAACTGCGGGCGAAGGCCCGGCGCTGGGCGACGAAGTCGATGCTCGTGTGCTCCGTGCCGATGCTCATCTGGTTCGTCCTCGCGATTCTCAACCGCACGTGGCTCGTCGTGCCCGTCGGCATCGCCGTCGTCGCGATCATCGCAGCATACGTTGCGATCCGCGCGGGGGCGGAGAAGAAGGCGTTCTTCCTCCATGGGCTCTTCCTCCTCGCGGGCATGGCCGCCGTCTTCACCGGCGTCTACCCGAACGTCCTGCCCTCGACGCTCGATCCGGCGTTCTCGCTGACCGTGGGCACTGCCTCGTCGTCGGACTACACCCTCGGCGTCATGCTCATCGTCACCGCGATCTTCCTGCCGATCGTCATCGGCTACCAGATCTACAGCTACCGGCACTTCCTCAACCGGATCGCCGAATCGCACATCCCCGACGCCCACCGGGTGCCGGCGGCGATCCGCTCGTGAGCTCACCGCTCGGGATCCTCCTGTCCCTGCCCGGGGGCAGGAGGTCCCTCGTCCTCGCTCTCACCTCGGCCGCCGTCCGCGCGGTCGGCATCGTCTTCATCGCCGAGGCGCTCGTGCGCACGATCCTCGACCTCGGGCCCGTCCCGCTCTGGGTCGTCCTCGGCGTGCTCGGGGCGGCCCTGCGCGGGGCGAGCCTGTGGGCCGACCACAGCCTGGGAACCGCGCAGTCCGCCGCTGCCAAGCGAGGGCTGCGCTCCCGGATCCTCGGGACTCTGCTGCGCCGCCCCGGCCAGCCGCGCGCGAAGGCCGCGGTCACCGTCACCCGCGGCATCGACGACCTCGACGACTACTTCACCACCGTCGTCCCCGCCCTCGCGCAGGCCGCGATCGTCCCGGCCGTCCTCCTCGTGCGGATCGTCTTCGCCGATGTGCTCTCGGCGATCATCATCGTCCTCTGCCTCCCGCTCGTGCCGTTCTTCATGATCCTCATCGGCCGCTACACCGAGGAGACGACGAAGCAGAGCATCCGCGCCCTCGAACAGCTCTCGGACCACCTCGCTGAGCTCGCCGAGGGACTGCCCGTCCTCATCGGCCTCGGCCGCTCCCGGGAGCACGCGCGCACCCTGCGACGTCTCAGCGACGACTACCATGCGGCGAGTCTGACGACTCTGCGCGTCGCCTTCCTCTCCAGCCTCGCCCTCGAACTCATCGCGACGATCTCCGTCGCCCTCGTCGCCGTCGTCATCGGCGTCCGACTCGTGTCCGGGTCGATGGAGCTCAGTGACGGACTCCTCGCCCTGCTGCTGGCCCCCGAGTGCTTCATGCCGCTGCGGGCCCTCGGGGCCGGCTTCCACGCCAGTGAGAACGGTCGGGACGCCTTCGAGCGTGCCCACACCCTGCTCGACGACCCCGACCGCACGAGGGAGGACGCCGTCCCCGGCGACCGCGCCGGCGCCTCGGCGACGGGAGGCGACCACCGGGCCGTCTACGCCGACGGCACGACGATCACCTGGGCGGACACGATGCCGACGGAACCCGGGATCACTGCCGTGCTCGGTCCCTCGGGGGCGGGGAAGACGACGGTGCTCTCAGCGCTCACGGGCAGCCTGCCCGAAGGTGCGGAGACGACGATCGCCTCCCAGCGGGCCGCCCTCGTCCCGCAGAGCCCGCGGACCTTCGGCGCGACCGTCGGCGAGGAGCTTGCAACCTTCGGGCTCTCAGACGACGACGCGACCGCTGCCCTGCGAGAGGCGGGGCTGCCTGTCGACGGCGACCAGGCGACGGCGGCGCTCAGTCCCGGTCAGCTGCGCCGGCTCGCCCTCGTCCGCCTCCGCGCCCGGATGCGGGAGGACGCCGATCTGCTCGTCCTCGACGAACCCACCGCCCACCTCGACGACGACAATGCGGAGATCATCATCGCCATGATCGCCGAGGCGGCCAAGCACACCCGGGTCGTCCTCGCCAGCCATGACCCGCGGGTCCTCGCCCTCGCCACGGACACGATCACCCCGGTCCTCGGCCGGGCGGAGACGGCACCGGCGACCGATGGGGACAGGGGGCGCACGGGAGTCCCGAGCGCCTCGGGGGCAGCGAAGACCGCCTCATCGCACACCGCCGGCCCGAACACCGGAACGACAGCGGATGTCGCGAGCCCGCCTCCCTCGGGTGCCGGCCCGGCGGGGCCTGCGACCGACACCGAGCGCACGGCACAGCGCAGCGCGCAGGCTCGGATCGACGCGTCGTCGCGGACCCACGGAGGACCCGGCACCCTCCGCGCCCGCTGGAGGACGCTGCGGGCGACCCTGCCGCTGTTCACCGGCACCATGGCCATCGCCCTGCTCACCGCGTGCGCGGCGAGCCTCGCGGCGATCTCGCTCACCGCCGTCTCCGCGTGGCTCATCGTCGAGGCCTCGTACGGTCCTCCGATCATGACGCTGCTCGTCGCGATCGTCGGCGTGCGCTTCTTCGGTCTGTGCCGCTCCGTCCTGCTCTACGTGAGCCGGCTCCACCTCCACTCGGCGGTCTTCGGTGCGCTCGGACGGCTGCGCTCGGTGCTGTGGACGCACTTCACACAGGCCGGGATGAGCGACCGGAAGATGCTCTCCTCGGACACGGCGCTGGCGACGATGGTCGCCGACGCCGACGAAGTCCGCGACCTCGTGCCCCGCACGCTCTTCCCGCCCGTCGTCACAGCCCTCGTCGTCACCGCCGTGATCATCGCCGCAGCGATCCTCGACCCGGCCTCCGTGCCCGTCATCGTCGTCCTCGGCATCATCAACGTCATCGTCGTCCCACTCGTCTTCGTCCGGGCCGAGGGCGTGCTCGCGAACCGCATCCACGTCGGTCGGGCCATGGTCCTCTCGCTCCTCACCCGTGCCCTCGGTGCGAAGGCCGACCTGCGCGCCAACGGCGCCGAGGACGCGGTGCTCGACCGACTCGCCGAGGCCGAGGACGACCTCGAGTCCGCGCAGAAGAGGTCGGCGCGCCACCTCGGCGCCGCTCAACTGTGGATCGAGGCCTCGACCGTGCTCGCGGCGATCGTCATCGCACTGACCTCGGGCGCTCCCACGGAGATCCTCGCCGTCGTCGTCCTCAGCACCTTCGGCCTCGCCGACGTCTTCGCCTCCGCCCTGGGGGCGTGGCGGCAGATGCCCGCTCTCGGCATCGCCCTCGACCGGCTCCCGCCCGTCACCGCCGCCGCTGAGTCCGAGCTCGCCGAGGCGGATCCGGCCGAGTCCGAGGAGACCGAGGCCCACCCCGCCGAGGCGGCCCGGACAGAGTCCGAGGCCTGGGAGCCGGATCGTGCGCCCCTGACCGAGCTCGAGCTCGCCGACGTCTCGGTGGGCTGGGACGGCGTGCCCGTGCTCGAGGACCTCGCTCTCACGGCAGATGCCACCGCGTGGACCGTCGTGTGCGGGGAGAGCGGCAGCGGGAAGACGACGACTGTGAGCGTGCTCCTGCGCTTCCTCGACCCCTGGTCGGGCACCTACTCGGCCGAAGAGGGGGACGGCGGGCGCATCGATGTCCTCGCCCTCGGTCCCGAGGAGCTCGCCGGGCGCATCGCGTGGTGTCCGCAGGAGGCGCACGTCTTCAGGTCGACGGTGCGCGGCAACCTCGCCCTGGCCTCGCGACGGGTCCCCGACGATGAGGCGATGTTCTCAGCCCTGCGTGCGGCAGGCCTCGGGCATTGGGCGACCCCGGCCGGTCTCGACCGGTGGGTCGGTGACCACGGTGGAGAGATCTCCGGCGGCGAGCGGCAGCGGCTGGCGATCGCCCGCACCCTGCTCACCGGGGCCGAGGTCATCGTCCTCGACGAACCGACGGCCCACCTCGACGAGGGAACCGCGCACCGCCTCATCGACGACCTGCGTACCAGCCTGAGCGATCACACGGTCATCATGGTCACCCATGATCACAGCCTGGTGGCCGCGGGCGACCGGGTGGAGCAGCTGGGGACGGAGGTCAGTCCCGCTTCGATCCGAACATGATCTCGTCCCAGCTGGGGATCGAGGCGCGGCTGCTCTTCTTCTTCGCCCGCGACTCGGACTCCTTGGACTCGGACTCCTTGGGGGAGGCCACGCCGTCGCTGACACCGGGCTCGTTGAGCAGGGAGAGCTGATTGTCGTCGTCGAAGGTCCCGACCTCCTGGGTCGGCTCCTGCTCGTCCTCGCCGGAGACGTGATCCGCCTCGGCGGGGGAGCGGGACTCGAACGCGAGGACCTCGTCATCGGTGGCGTCGGCGGGACGACCGGGGGCGGTGTGAGCGCCCTGCGGATGGGTCTCGGGATCCTCGGTCACCGCGCGCAGACGGCCCCGAGGCTCCTCGTCGTCGTCATGCCGGGTCCGGCGACGGCGGAGGTTCTCCAGGATCCGACCCGTCTCGACCTGATGGTCGCTCAGTGTGGACGGACGCTCCTGGGAGCGTGAGGCCACCTCCGCCTCGGCGGGGGGAGTCTCGATCTCCTCGGTGGTGCGGCGACGCTCCCCGTTCGAGCTGTAGCCGGGGATCGGTCCGGTGTCGGTGGGTCCGGAGTCGGCGAGCCACTTCGCCTCGTCGTCGAGGGCGGTGAGCGAACCCCGGTAGTAGTTCCATCCGGCGGTCCGCTTGCGGTCGGCGGCGGTGAAGCTGAGCTCGACGTACCAGTTGCCGTCCTGCTGCTTCCAGGCGTCCCAGTCCATCGTCTCGATGTCGACGTCGCGCATCGCCAGGCGGGTCTGGGCGAGCTCGATGAGGGGAGTCGGATCGCCGTTGGGATCGTGGTCGGAGTAGATGGGATGCCGGCTCGCGGTGTGCGCCATGTGCGCGCGTTCGGCGAGCGCCGGGCGTTCGTAGGTGCGGACCTGGTCGGGATCGGCGCCGGTGGCGGAGATGACCTCCTCGGCGCTCATGCCGCCGCGGATCATCGCCTGGATGTCGCGGGGGCGCACGGGCGCATCGGAGCGCACCACGGCCCTGTCCTTGCGCACAGCCGCATAGAGCGACTCGTCGAGTGCCAGTCTGTACTGCGCCCCGGAGTCATCGCCGAGGAGCAGATGTGTGCCGTCGGCGTCGACCCCGTGCAAGATCAGTTCACGCATTCGCCTTCGCTCCTTGTCATCGCTTCTCACCCTGCATCGTGTCACGTCCGAGCCCTCGAAGCCCGCAGATTTCCGCGCGAGTCGCGAAATCCGGCGCCCTCGTGAGTCGGATCCGCTCAGGGTGCGGACAGCGGGCGGCGGAGGACTGCAGCCTGTAAAATCGCAGTCGTGAATACGACAGCTCCCATCGACACCATCGTCCTCATGTCCTTCGGCGGACCGGAAGCTCCCGAGGAGGTGGTTCCCTTCCTCAAGAACGTCACCGCAGGCCGCGGCATCCCCGAGGAGAGGCTCGAGGAGGTGGGGGAGCACTACTACGGATTCGGGGGGAAGTCCCCGATCAACGACCAGAACAAGGCGCTGCTCGCGGCGCTGCGGGACGAGATCGGGCGCCGTCACCTCGACCTTCCCATCGTGTGGGGCAACCGGAACTGGACGCCCTACCTCACCGACGTCGCCCGCGACGAGGCGAAGGCCGGTCGCAGCCGCTTCCTCGCGATCGACACCTCGGCGTACTCCTCCTACTCCTCGTGCCGCCAGTACCGCGAGGACTTCGCCGGCACCGTGGATACGCTGGCCGCGGAGGGCGTCGAGGTGAGCTTCGACAAGATCCGCCAGTTCTACAACCACCCCGGCTACGCCGAGGCCTGCGCCGAGCTCCTCGGGGAGGGGCTGACCGACTTCGCCGGACAGGTCGGGGAGCTCGACCCGCAGCGGCACCGCATCCTCTTCGTCACGCATTCGATCCCCGACGTCATGCAGGCCGCCTCGGAGGTCGAGACCGTCGGCTACCGGGCTGAGCACGAAGAGCTCATGGCGTGGCTGCTCGACGGGCTCGAGGCCGGTCAGCGCCTGCCCGCCGAACTCGTCTACTGCTCGCGGTCGGGACCGCCTTCGATGCCGTGGCTCGAGCCCGACGTCAACGACCGGATGACCGAACTCGCCGCGGAGGGCGTCACCGGCGTCGTCCTCGTGCCCATCGGGTTCATCTCCGACCACATGGAGGTCGCCTTCGACCTCGACACCGAGGCGAAGGAGACGGCCGCCGACCTCGGGCTCGCGTTCACCCGCGTCGCCACCGTCGGTACCCACCCGCGCTTCGTCTCCGGGCTCGTCGACCTCGTCGAGGAGCGGCTCGCACAGCTGCGCGGGGAGTCCGTCGAGACGCCCGCGCTGCCGGGCACGACGCCGCTGTCCCCCGGCAGCGGCGCGTGCAGCATCGCGTGCTGCCGCGGCCGCGCCGACAAGCCCACGCTGCCGAACTGGGCGCCTGCTGCCGGGTGAGATCTCTCTCATTCACGCCGGCCGTCGCTTTGCGAGGCGAGGAACGTCCGAAAAGTGACGGCGGGCTTGAGCGAGCGCGGTTTCGCGCTCGACAGAGCATGCGCACGGACAGCGCGTACGCAGGAAGGCGGGTGCCCTCGGGCACCCGCCTTCCGTCGTTCCACCGCCTCGGTGGTGGGACTCAGCTCTGCTCTTCAGGCTCCGGGATCACCGGCAGCGCACCGGTCTCGGCCTTGATGACCTCGACGATGGGCCCGGTGTCGACGTCGTTGCGGTCGGCGAGTTCGAGGAGGTTCTCGAGGTCGTCGATGAGGTTCTCGACGAGGTAGTCGTCTCCGGCTGATCGGGCATCCTGCAAGCGGTGACGGACATCGTCGATCCTGCTGTCCAGCTGCTCTGCGAATTCACTCATCGTGCATCCGTCCTTCCGGGAATAGTCGGTCGGGGATGAGCGGAGTCATCGCCGACGTGTGTTCGGTGCTCGTCGAAATCCGGCGCACGCGCACGGCATCGTCCTCTGCATTCTGACAGAGCTTTTCGAGAGTCGTATGTGTGAGCGTCATAAGGTGACGAGAATCACCGTGACAGGTTATCATCTGCTCTTGCCAATGGGTGCCATGCAGTGCACAATGCTGGGGACACGATAGGCGACAGGGGCTGAAACTCCATTTCAGCACACCCGACAGAGAGCGATGAGGCCATATGGCAACCGATTACGACGCACCTCGCAAGCACGACGACGAAATCAAGAGCGACTCGATCGAGCAGCTCAAGGCGCAACGCTCGCAGGCCCAGGCGAGCAAGATCGACGAGGACGAGACGGCGGCCGCCGAAGGGTTCGAGCTCCCGGGTGCCGACCTGTCGAACGAAGAGCTCTCCGTCCGCGTGCTTCCGAAGCAGAACGACGAATTCACGTGCATGGAGTGCTTCCTCGTCCGTCACCGCTCGCAGCTGGCCAGCGATGAGGGCGGAATCCTCATCTGCACGGACTGCGCAGGCTGAGCCTCACCTCGTCGACGTCGTCAACGCGCCCCCATTCGGGGCGCGTTTTCGTTTTCCCGCGACGCAGCCGAGCCGGGCGGGCTCTGCCGTGCCGTGCGGCACAGCCGTGCCGTGCGGCTCTGCCGGGCGGGCTCAGCCGTTGAGTGCGGCGGCGAGCTCGCGGGGTCGGCGCGTCGAGACGAGCCAGTACGGTGTGGGGTCGGCCGCGTCGTCGATGTCGACGCGCACCGCGGTCTTCACCCACGGGCGGGTGACGAGGAAGGCGCGCGCGTCGAGTCCGACGCCGCGGGCGGTGCCGGTCGCGGTCTCGTCGAGCGCCTCGGCGCGGGAGATGAAGATCCGTTCGATGTGGGCTTCACCGACGTAGAGCCTCTGGTCGGTGACGATGATCGTCACGGTCAGCGAACGCAGCCACAGGGCGAGGAGTGCGAAGGTGATCACGGGCAGGACGAAGGCGCCGAGCGCCCACACGGGGAGGACCATGAGCGCCGTCGAGCCCGCGCCGATCGCGGAGAGCACCCACATCGCTGGCGAGGGGCGCACCTTCTCCCGAAAGGCGACGTGCGGTTCGGTATGAGTCTGAGCCATGTCCTCCATTGTCCCACAGCGGACGTTTTTGAAGCGCTCAGCCTGGAGGACTAGAGTGCTTCCTTGTGACAGAAGGCTTGCAGATCGACATCACGCTCGTCGACGAGGGAATGGCCCCGCCGACCTACGCACACGCGTCCGACGCCGGCGCGGATCTGTGCTCGGCGATCGACTTCACCCTCGAACCCTTCGAGCGCAGAGTGGTGCCCACGGGCATCGCGATCGCGCTCCCCGCCGGCCACGCCGGTTTCGTCCATCCCCGCTCGGGACTCTCGAGCCGGCACGGGGTGACCGTGGTCAACGCACCCGGGACGATCGACTCCGGGTACCGCGGTGAGGTGAAGGTGCCGCTCATCAACCTCGACCCGAAGGTGCCGATGCGGATCTCCCGCGGAGACCGCATCGCCCAGCTCATCATCCAAGAGGTCCGGCAGGCCGACTTCCGCGTCGTCGACAGCCTCGACGACAGCGACCGCGGCGCCGGCGGATTCGGCTCCACCGGCGGAGTCGTCACCGGCCTCGGCAATACAGTGGAGTGAAGGATCATGGGACTGTTTTCACGTTTCTCCAAGAAGTCGTCACCGGAGACTGACGAGACCCCGGACACCGAGGTCGTCGACCGGGACGAGACCGACTCAGCCGTGGACGCCGAGGCGGATGCCTCCGACGAGTCCACCTCCGACGAATCCGCCTCCGACGACGTCGTCGAGACGGAGGCGGAGACCGAGGACCTCGACGAGGATGCGATGCTCGAGAAGTCCGCTCCCTTCGACCGCTCCGAGAAGGGTCCTTTCGACGCGGCCGAGGACTACCCCGAGCTCAACCGCCTCGACCTCGGGGCGCTCAAGGTCCCCGTCGTCGACGGCATGCAGATCCGACTCGACACCGACGACGAGACCGAGCGCGTGCTCGCCGTCACCCTCATCCACGACGGCGGCGGTGTGCAGCTCCAGGCATTCGCGACCCCGCGCTCCGAAGGCCTGTGGAACACCGTGCGCCGCCAGCTCGCGACGAGCGTCGAAGCGCAGGGCGGCGAGTGCACCGAACTCCACACCGGCCTCGGTCGTGAGCTCGCCGTCGAGGTTCCCGCGAAGTCCGAAGACGGGCGCCCGAGCAGGCGCGCGATGCGCTTCGCCGGCATCGACGGCCCCCGCTGGTTCATCCGCGCCGTGTTCTCCGGCAAGGCCGTCACCGACACCGAGGTGAGGGCCGAGCTCAGCGCCCTCGTCCGCGGCGTCGTCGTCGACCGCGGGCAGGAGGCGATGGCTCCCCGAGAGCTCATCGTGCTCACCGCCCCCGAGGTCGAGGCCGCCGAGGAGGAGACGGACGAGACCGAGGACATCAACCCGTTCGCCCGCGGACCCGAGATCACCGAGGTCCGCTGATCCCATGCGCGGACTCATCTCCCGCCTCAGCCACGGCTTCGGGTCTCGCGACGACGACGCGCGCGAGGACCTGCGGCTGGCCAGCCGGATCCCCGGCGTCTCGTGCATCGACACCGTCCCGTCCCGGTCGACGGTGCGCGTGGCCGGCGTCGTCAGCTCCCTGACCCGGTCGACGAACAGTGACAATCCGCGGCTGACGATCACCGTCTCCGACGGCACCGGCGAAGTCGAGGCACAGTTCCTCGGCCGCCGGGAGATCAGCGGCATCAGGCCCGGTGCGCTCATCGTCCTCGAAGGCCGCTTCTGCGACCGCGACGGTCTCCTGCGCGCCCACAACCCCGTCTACGAGCTCGTCGCCTCCCGCGACGACTGAGCACCCTCCGACGGGTGCTCAGCGCTCGCGTCCGCTCACTTCGCTGTGGCCTGGAGCAGGCTGAGCAGCGCCCCCTGCTGATCGGGGGAGGAGAGGAAGAAGAGTTCGTCTCCTGCCTCGATGACGTCGTCCGGGCTCGGCGCGAACGCCCGTGCGTTGCGGATGATCGCGACGAGGACCGTGTCGACGGGGAAGCTGATGTTCCCGATCCTGGAGGCGACGAGTTCCGAGGTCTCGTTGACGGTGAACTCCATGAGCCCCGCCTGCCCCCGTTCGAAGCTCATGAGATGGACGAGGCCGCCGACCTCGACGGCCTCCTCGACGAGCGCGGTCATCAGCCTCGGCGTCGACACGGCGACATCGACGCCCCAGTTGTCGTCGAAGAGCCATTCGTTCTTCGGGTTGTTCACCCGGGACACCGTCCTGGGCACCCCGAACTCCGTCTTCGCAAGCAGGGAGAGGACGAGGTTGGTCTTGTCGTCACCGGTCGCGGCGACGACGACGTCGGCCTCCTCGAGGTGGGCCTCGCCGAGACCGGAGAGCTCGCACGCATCGGAGAGCAGCCATTCGGCGCCGGGGATCTTCTCGTGCCCGAGCGCCTCCTTGCTCTGATCGATGAGGAGGACGGAGTGGTGCTTGTCGAGCAGCTCCCTGGCCACGGAGCGGCCGACGGATCCGGCGCCGGCGATGACGACTCTCATTCTTCTTCCTCCCTGGCGGTCACGGGCTTGTCGAGGATGCGCTCGATCTCGCTGAGGCGACCGACCGGACACATGAGGTGGACGAGGTCGCCGTCCTGGATGAGCAGTTCGTCGGTGGCGACGATGCCCTCGGAGAGTCGGGTGACGTAGGCGACCCGCGCGCCGGTGGCCTCCTCGATCTCCGCGATGGGTCTGGCCACCCACCCGGGGTCGAGGTGGACCTCGGCGAGGACGAGGTTGCCTGAGGGCTCCCGGAACTCGGTGATCGAGCCCTGCGGGACGAGTTTGCGCATCACCTGCTCCGCCGTCCAGCGCACCGTGGGAACCGTGGGGATGCCGAGGCGTTCGAAGACCTGCGCGCGGTCGGGGTCGTAGATCCGGGCGGCGACGTTCGGGACGCCGAAGGTCTCCCGGGCGACACGCGCGGCGAGGATGTTGGAATTGTCTCCGCTCGAGACGGCGGCGAAGGCGAACGCGTCGGCGGTGCGGGCCTGGGTGAGGGTCTCCCGGTCGAATCCGAGGCCGGTGATCGTCGCACCCTTGAAGTCGGGTCCGAGCTTGAGGAAGGCGTCGGGGTCACGATCGACGACGGCAACCGAGTGGCCATTCGCATCGAGTGCTTTGGCCAGCGTTGCCCCGACTCGGCCGCAGCCCATGATGACGAAGTGCATGGTATCCCTTCTCGGCACGTGCTCTACCATTGGTGCTCGTGGCCAGCAGTTTTTCTGATGCCGTCAAAAGACTACTCGTTGGACGGCCGTTCCGCAGTGAGGACAGGCGCGCACCCGCGCTCAAGAAGCGCATCGCCATGCCTGTCTTCGCCTCGGACATGCTCTCCTCGGTCGCGTACGCCCCCGACGAGATCCTCCTCGCCCTCTCACTGACGACGCTCGTCTCGATCACCGTGGCCCCGTGGATCGGCGTCGCCGTCGGCGCCGTCATCCTCGTCATCGTCGCCTGCTACCGGCTCAACGTCCGCGCCTACCCGTCAGGCGGCGGCGACTACGAGGTCGCGTCGAAGAACCTCGGCCCCAAGGCCGGTCTCATCGTCGCCGCCGCCCTCCTCGTCGACTACGTGCTCACGCTCGCGGTGTCGATGACGGTCTTCGCCGCCTACATCACCACGGCCTTCCCTCTGCTCGCGCCCTACCGGGTGCCGGTGGCGATCGTCGGCATCGTCGTCATCTCCCTCCTCGGCCTCCGCGGATCACGGGCCCGGCCCGTGCTGCTGGCGATCCCCACCTACCTCTTCCTCGGCGCCGTCTTCCTCACGATGATCGTCGGCCTGCTCATGGTCGCCCAAGGCGACGTCCCGCAGGCGGAGACGGCGGACTACACGATCGTCCACGACGAGCTGGCCGACCAGGCGAGCCTGGGGCTCGCGACGGTCCTCATCGTGCTCCGCGCCTTCTCCTCGGGTTCGGTGGCGCTCGCCGGCGTCCAGACCGTGGCCACCGCGGTTCCCGCGTTCGCGAAGCCGCGCGGGAAGAACGCCGGCAACACCCTCGTCCTCTCCGGGTTCCTCGCCGCGATCATGCTCACGGGGCTGACGTACCTCGCCTCGGTGACCGGGGTGAAGTACGTCGACGATCCGCACCTCTATCTCGTCCGCGCCGACGGCAGTCCCGTCTCGGCCGAGTACGAACAGGAACCGGTCCTCGGCCAGCTCGCGCACACGATCTTCGCCGACACCCCGATCATGTTCTACATCGTCGTCCTCGTCGCCGCGCTCGTCCTCATCGTCGCCGCGAACACCGCCGTCGAGGGCTTCCCCGGACTGGCATCGCGGCTGGCCAGGGACGCCTTCCTGCCCCGCCAGCTCGCGAGCAAGGGCGACCGGCTCACCTTCTCCAACGGCATCCTCCTCCTCGCCGTCGCAGCGATCATCCTCGTGGTGGCGACGAACGCCTCGGCGACGACGCTCATCCAGCTCTACCTCGTCGGCGTGTTCGCGAGCTTCGTCGTCGGGCAGCTCGGCATGGTGCTCCACTGGAACAAGCGCCTGCGCCTGGTCATCGACCCGAAGGCGCGGATGCGGATGCGCATCAACCGGCTCATCAACGGGGTCGGCTGCGTCATCGCCGCCGGCGTGCTCATCGTCGTCATCGTCTCGAAGTTCCTCGCCGGCGCCTGGATCGCCGTGGCCGCAATGGCCGTGCTCTACCTCGTCATGGGCGCCATCCACCGCCACTACTCACGGGTGGCGAGCGAACTCGCCCCCGACGCCGAGGTCGACTCGCGCACGATCCCGTCGAACACGCACGCGATCGTCGTCGTCAACGACATCAACAAGCCCACCCTGCGGGCACTCGCCTACGCCCGGGTGACCCGGTCGAGCCAGCTCGAGGCCGTCACCGTCGCCGTCGACGAGGAGGCCGCGGAGAGGCTGCAGCGACGGTGGAACGAGATGGAGCTGCCGGTGCCTCTGACGGTGCTCGCCTCGCCCTACCGTGAGCTCGTCCGCCCCCTGCTCGCCCATGTGCTCGCGATCCGCAGGCGCTCCCCGCGCGACCTCGTCATCGTCTACATCCCGCAGTACATCGTCGGCCGCTGGTGGGAGCACATCCTCCACAACCAGGTCGCCCTCAAACTGCGCACGAGACTCCTCCTCGTCCCCAATGTCGTCGTCGTCTCCGTCCCGTGGCGGCTGCGCTCCTATTCGCGTCAGCATCGCGGCGACGGTCCCGACGCCGAACTTCCCCTCTACGGACAGGCCTGAGATCGTGAGCCCCCACACCCCCGCCTCCGCACACCCCAACGGCGAGGACCTCGTCCTGCGCATCGAGGGTCCCGCCGCCGGCGGCTCGTTCGTCGCCCGCGACGACGGCCGCGTCGTCTTCGTCTCCGGGGCCCTGCCCGGCGAGCTCGTCCGGGCCCGCACCGTGCCGGGACCGGGGAAGGTGCTCCGTGCCGAGGTCACCGAGGTCCTCGAGGCCTCCGAGCATCGCGTCCCCGACCGTCGGACCGCTTACCTCGCCGAGGCGGCCGGTCCCGACGACCGGGGCGCCGGCGGTCTGTTCGGGGGCATGGAGTTCGCCCACGTCGACCTCGCCCACAGCCGTGACCTCAAAGCGGAGATCGTCACCGACCAGCTGCGGCGCCTCGGGGGACTCGACCGGGAGGACACCGTGTCCGCCGCACCCGGGGAGACGACGGGCACGGACTGGCGCACCCGTGTTCAGCTCGCCGTCGACCGGCACGGCGAGCTCGGCATGGTCAGGTCCCGCAGCCACGACGTCGTCGCCGTGGGTCGCGCGCCGCTCGCCGTGACCTCCATCGCCGAGGTGGACCTCGGCACCGTGCGCCTGCCCGGTGCCGAGCGCGTCGAGTTCGCCGCGACGGGGCAGACCGGTGCCGTCATCGTCCGCGGGGCGGTCGAGGACACGGCGCTGCGCGACTTCGCCGAGGCCCTGCCCGAGGACTGGTCGCTGCTCACCGGACCGGCAGCGCCGCCGCGGCAGACGGCACGCCGCGGACACGATCGCCGCGCCCGCGGCCGGCACCGCGGCAGTGCGCACCGCTCCCACGGGGGCTCTGCGGCGGGGGAGCCCACTGGGCCTCTGCAGGTTCACCGGGGCACTGAGACCCTCACGGAGACCGTGGCTGGTCGCGACTTCACGGTCTCCGCCGACGGCTTCTGGCAGGTCCACGAGCAGGCGGCAGCGCTGCTCAGCGACCGCGTCGTCGCAGCCCTGCCCGACGACGCCCGTGAGATCGTCGACCTCTACTGCGGGGTCGGGCTGCTCGGCATCGGCGCGGCCGCGGCCACGGGCGCGCGCCTCTACGGCGTCGAAGGAGTGGGACCGGCGATCGAGCACGCGCGGACCAATGCCGCCGGTCTCGACGCCGAGTTCGTCGCCGGACGGGTCGACACAGCCGCACTGCCTGACTCGGACGTCGTCATCCTCGACCCGCCCCGCGCGGGAGCGGGGAAGGCTGTGACCGACCGCCTCGTCGAGTCGGGTCCGGACTCGATCGTCTACGTCTCCTGCGATGCGGGCACGCTCGCCCGCGACCTCGCCGCCCTCACTGCCGGCGGGTACGCGATCGAGAGCCTCGAGGGCTTCGACCTCTTCCCGCTCACCGCACACATCGAGACGGTCACGGTCCTCCGCCGCTGAGCCGGCACCTCGGCGGGGGGACGGGAGCGCCTCACGGACGGTTCGGCAGGACCGGACGGCCGCCTCGGCGAGGGACTGACTCAGTGGACGCCGGACCTGCGGGGGAGGAGGACGAGGACGATGAGGGCGAGGAACGTCGTGAGGAATCCCCACAGGCCCCACCAGCCGCCCGAGCGCCCCTTCTCCTTGGCGACGGTCTGGCAGACGACGGCGAAGATGATGCCGACGAGCAGGGCGCCGAAGCCGAAGCCGGCGCCGAGGGTGAACGGATCCATGGTCTCTCCTCATTCAGGGGTCCGTCGACGGAGCGGACAGTGCTGTGTTCTCGCTCCAGACTAGGACCGGGCGGGCCGCCGGCGCCGTGGTGCGAACCGGACGAGGTGGGGAGGAAAACCCGAGCCTGCCCTGTCCGAATGGCGACTCGCCGAGGTGGTCATCGGCAGGGGAATGCGCTAGAATTTATCTTGACGTCAAGATACTTTTGGAAACAATTGTGTCGCGTAAATCGGTGCGCGCGCAGGGCCTGGCCCGGTTTCTTGGATGAGTGTCGAATGAAACAGGAGAATCACGATGAGCAACGTCGATACGTTCGAATCGAAGAGCACCCTGACCGTGGGCGATACGGACTACGAGATCTATCGCCTCGACGCGGTCCCCGGGGCGGAGAAGCTTCCCTTCAGCCTCAAGGTGCTGCTGGAGAACCTGCTGCGCACCGAAGACGGTGCCAACATCACCGAGGAGCACATCAAGGCCCTCGCGAACTGGGATCCCAGCGCCGACCCGAGCACGGAGATCCAGTTCACCCCGGCCCGTGTGGTCATGCAGGACTTCACCGGCGTGCCCTGCATCGTCGACCTCGCCACGATGCGTGAGAAGGTCGCGGAGCTCGGCGGCGATCCGGACAAGGTCAACCCGCTCGCCCCGGCCGAGCTCGTCATCGACCACTCCGTCCAGATCGACGCCTTCGGCACGGCCGACGCGATCGAGCGCAACATGGACATCGAGTACGAGCGCAACGGCGAGCGCTACCAGTTCCTCCGCTGGGGCCAGACCGCGTTCGACGACTTCAAGGTCGTGCCTCCCGGCATGGGCATCGTCCACCAGGTCAACATCGAATACCTCGCCCGCGTCGTCATGCCGCGTGAGGTCGACGGAGTGCTCCGCGCCTACCCCGACACGCTCGTCGGCACCGACTCGCACACGACGATGGTCAACGGCCTCGGCGTCCTCGGCTGGGGTGTGGGCGGCATCGAGGCCGAGGCCGCGATGCTCGGCCAGCCCGTCTCGATGCTCATCCCGCGCGTCGTCGGCTTCAAGCTCACCGGGGAGATCCCCTCGGGCGTGACCGCCACCGACGTCGTCCTCACGATCACCGACATGCTCCGCCAGCACGGCGTCGTCGGCAAGTTCGTCGAGTTCTACGGTGAGGGCGTGGCCTCGGTGCCGCTGGCCAACCGTGCGACGATCGGCAACATGAGCCCAGAGTTCGGCTCGACCGCCGCGATCTTCCCGATCGACGACGTCACCATCGACTACCTCAAGCTCACGGGCCGCTCGCCCGAGCAGATCCAGCTCGTCGAGGACTACGCGAAGACCCAGGGGCTGTGGCACGATCCGGCGAACGAGGTCGCCTACTCCGAGTACCTCGAGCTCGACCTCTCCACGGTCGTGCCCTCGATCTCGGGACCGAAGCGTCCGCAGGACCGCATCGAGCTCTCCGATGCCAAGAGCCAGTTCGCCAAGGACATCCACAACTACGCCGCTCCCGGCGAGGAGTCGAAGTCGGCACCCGTGTCGACCGGTGACGGACGGAACTTCGAGCTGGCCAACGGCGCCGTGGCGATCGCCTCGATCACCTCGTGCACGAACACCTCGAACCCCTCTGTCATGCTCGCCGCAGGTCTGCTCGCCCGCAACGCGCGCAAGCGCGGACTCAACTCGAAGCCGTGGGTGAAGACCTCGATCGCACCGGGGTCGAAGGTCGTCACCGACTACTACACGAAGGCCGGGCTCATCGAGGATCTCGAGGCGCTCAACTTTTTCGTCGTCGGCTACGGCTGCACGACCTGCATCGGCAACTCGGGTCCCCTCGACGCCGAGATCTCCGAGTCCATCCAGGACAACGACCTCGCCGTGACCGCAGTGCTCTCGGGCAACCGCAACTTCGAGGGCCGCATCAGCCCCGACGTGAAGATGAACTACCTCGCCTCGCCTCCGCTGGTCATCGCCTACGCGCTGGCGGGAACGATGGACTTCGACTTCGAGAACCAGCCGCTGGGCAAGGACTCCGAAGGCGTCGACGTCTACCTCAAGGACCTCTGGCCCTCGCCTGAGGAGGTCCAGTCGGTCATCGACTCCTCGATCTCCACCGACATGTTCGACACCGAGTACGGTCGGATCTTCGACGGTGACGAGCGCTGGCAGGCGCTGCAGACCCCCGAAGGCGCGATCTTCGAGTGGGACGAGAACTCGACCTACGTGCGCAAGCCGAACTACTTCGACGGCATGACGCTCGAGACCGTCCCGGTCACCGACATCGAGGGCGCCCGCGTGCTCGCGAAGCTCGGCGACTCGGTGACGACCGACCACATCTCGCCCGCGGGCTCCTTCAAGGCCGACACCCCGGCCGGCAAGTACCTCGTCGAGCACGGCGTCGAGCGCAAGGACTTCAACTCCTACGGTTCGCGTCGCGGCAACCACGAGGTGATGATCCGCGGCACGTTCGCGAACATCCGTCTGGCCAATCAGCTCCTCGACGGAGTCCAGGGCGGGTTCACCCGCGACTTCACGCAGGAGGGTGCGCCGCAGACGACGATCTACGACGCGTCCGTGAACTACCAGGCCGCGGGCATCCCGCTCGTCGTCCTCGGCGGCAAGGAGTACGGTTCGGGATCCTCGCGCGACTGGGCGGCCAAGGGCACGAAGCTGCTCGGCGTCCGCGCGGTCATCGCTGAGAGCTTCGAGCGCATCCACCGTTCGAACCTCATCGGCATGGGCGTCCTGCCGCTGCAGTTCCCCGTCGGCGAATCGGCCGAGTCGCTCGGACTCGACGGCACCGAGACCTTCTCGATCACCGGTGTCACCGAGCTCAACGAGGGCACGACCCCGAAGACCGTCAAGGTCTCAGCGACCAAGGACGACGGCACGACCGTCGACTTCGACGCCGTGGTGCGCATCGACACCCCGGGTGAGGCCGACTACTACCGCAACGGCGGCATCCTCCAGTACGTGCTCCGTCAGCTCGCGACTGCCTGATCCGCTCGGACGACGTCCCCCGTTCCGGCCCTCATGGGGTCGGGGCGGGGGACGTTCGCGTTCGGCCGCCTCGGCGGGATGGGGTGCGTGCGTCCGCCTCGGCGGGGACGGCCCGGGTCGACCGCCTCGGCGAGGTGGGGTTCCTGCGCACCCCGCACCCTCAGCCGCACACACAACCCGTGCACCGGTTGTTTTTCGCGCTCCGGGTGCGTTGTGCGGAGCTTCGCCGAGGTTGTCGTGCCAGAGGTGCGTTGTGCGGCTGACGGTGTGGTGTGGGTTTCGGGTGCGGGGGACCGCCTCGGCGAGGTGGGGCTCCTGCGGACCCCGCACCCTCAGCCGCACACACAACCTCTGCAACGGTTGTTTTTCGCGCTCCGGGTGCGGGATGCGGAGCTCCGCCGAGGTTGTCGTGCCACAGGTGCGTTGTGCGGCTGACGGTGTGGTGTGCAGTGTCGGGTGCGGAGCGCGGCCAAGGGTGTTGGGTGCGGGGTGGGAGACTTCGCCGAGGTGCGGGCATGGGTTCAAGGCACGGGGAGACGTACCCCGTGGGCGACGTGCCGAGCGTGACCGGCGACACGAATCTTCGAGGCAAGCTGGGTTGCGTGTAGCCGACGCGCTAAAATGTTCCGAGTGGTACCACCTGCACCATCGCGATCGACCGATCGTCGATCGCCGTCCCATCCGAGAAGCGAGGCCGCATGACATTCCTTGAGTCGATCGAGTCGCCTGAGGACCTGCGCGGACTCGACTCGGCCGAGTGCGAAGTGCTCGCGAAGGAGATCCGCGACTACCTCGTCACGACGGTCGCGGGCACGGGCGGGCATCTCGGCCCCAACCTCGGCGTGGTCGAGCTGACGATGGGGCTGCACCGGGTCTTCGACTCCCCACACGACACGATCCTCTTCGACGTCGGCCACCAGACCTACGTCCACAAGCTGCTCACCGGGCGGATGGCCGAGTTCGGCACTCTGCGCCAACGTCACGGACTCTCCGGCTACCCCAGCCGGGCCGAAAGCGACCATGACGTCATCGAGAACTCCCACGCCTCGGCGTCCCTGTCGTGGGCCGACGGCATCGCCAAGGCCCACCAGCTCAAGGGCGAGAGCGACCGTCATGTCGTCGCCGTCATCGGCGACGGTGCGCTCACCGGCGGCATGGCCTGGGAGGCGCTCAACACCATCGCCGCCGACACCTCGACCCCGCCGCGCAAACTCGTCATCGTCGTCAATGACAACGGCCGCTCCTACGCCCCGACCGTCGGCGGGTTCGCCGCCCACCTCGACGAGCTGCGGACGACCTCCGGCTACGAGAAGCTCCTCTCGTGGGGCAAGTCGACGCTCCGGCAGTCCGGTGCCCCCGGCCGTGCCGCGTACAGCGCGATCCACGGGGTGAAGAAGGGGCTCAAGGACATGGTCAGCGCCGAGCAGACCGGCATGTTCGACGAACTCGGCATCAAATACCTCGGCCCTGTCGACGGCCACGACCTCGAGAGCGTCGAGAAGGCTCTGGCCCGGGCCAAGCAGTACGAGGGCGGACCCGTCATCGTCCACATGATCACCCAGAAGGGCCAGGGCTACGACCCTGCCGTCAACGACGACGCCGACCAGTTCCACTCCGTCGGCGTCATCGACCCGGTCACCGGCCGTTCGACCCCGTCGAAGCAGGCGTCGTGGACCTCGGTCTTCGGCGACGAGGTGCTCGAGATCGCCCGCGACCGCGACGACGTCGTCGCCGTCACCGCAGCGATGCTCCTGCCCGTGGGGCTCGCGAAGTTCGCCGAGGCCTACCCCGAGCGCGTCTTCGACGTCGGCATCGCCGAACAGCACGCCGTCGCCTCAGCCGCCGGCCTCGCCTACGGCGGACTCCATCCGATCGTGTGCATCTACGCGACCTTCCTCAACAGGGCCTTCGACCAGATCCTCATGGACGTCGCCCTCCACGGGCAGGGTGTGACCTTCGTCCTCGACCGCGCCGGCATCACCGGCCCCGACGGGGCCAGCCACCACGGCGTCTGGGACATGGCGATGCTGCGCATCGTCCCCGGCCTCAAGCTCGCCGCCCCACGCGACGGGGCACGCCTGACCGAGGAGCTGCGCGAAGCGGTCGCGATCTCCGACGCCCCTACCGTCATCCGCTTCCCGCGCGGCAGCGTCGGCGCGGACGTGCCCGCTCTCACGCGCACCGCCGACGGCGTCGACGTCATCCGCGAGATACCTGCCGGTCAGGCTAAGGACGTCCTCATCGTCTCCGTCGGACCGTTCGCCGCCCGGGCCCAGGAGGTCGCCGAGGCGCTGGCCGCCCAGGGTCTGTCCGCGACGATCGTCGACCCGAGGTGGGTCCTGCCGGTGCCCGACAGCGTCATCGAGTTCGCGAGCGAGCACAGCCTCGTCGCCGTCATCGAGGACGGGGTCCGCCTCGGCGGCATCGGTTCGCGCATCCGCAGCGACCTGCGGGCCGCCGACTCCCGCATCGGCGTCGTCGAACTCGGCGCCCCCGACGAGTTCCTCCCGCAGGGCACCCGCGACGAGATCCTCGAGTACATCGGCCTCGACGTGCCGACGATGGTCTCCGAGATCGTCAACGCCCTGCCCGCGGACGTGCGGGGACGGGCCGAACACGGTAGCCGCCGCGCCGTCTGAGCCTCAGACCAGAGCCTCAGACCAGAGCCTCAGGTCTCGGCGAACGCCGTCGGCCACTTCTCGGCGATCCACCCGCTCCAGTCCTCGGCGGCGCGGGCCCCGAAGTCGCCGACCGCCTCGGCGGAATCCGGCTCATCGAGCATCTCCCGCCACTCATCGAGTTCGGCCTGGGTGACGGGCCATTCCGTCTCCGGGGACCGGCGGTGGCGCTCGGCGATCCGTTCGGCCTGCATCTCCCTGCTGATCGGGAGATACTCTGTGCGTGCCACCGCTCCGACTCGGGCAGCGAGCCAGCTCAGGGCGACGCGCTCCTGCTTCCTCCAGAGTCCGAAGTCGAGGATCACCGAGGTGCCGGCGCGGAGGATCTCGAGCGCGGTGGCGATGAGCCTGCCCTCGAGGACCGGCCGCTGACCGTCCGGATCGGGGTCGCCGAAGAGCGGGCGCATCCATTCGTCGGGGGAGAGCCGGACGGCAGGCAGCGAGGCGGCGAGCTCTGCGGCGCGGGTCGACTTCCCGGCACCGGCGAGGCCGACCATGAGGATGAGCTCGGGTGGGCGGATGAGCCGGGCCGCACTCTGACCGGCTGCACCCGGCCAGGGCGCTCCCTCACCGTGCTCGCTCATGCGCGAGGAAGCTCATCGAGCGCCGCTGAGAGCGGCGGGGCCGTGAGTGCGACCTGCCACGGCCTGCCCCCGTGCTCGGTGAGGAAGGCCTCGACGTCCTCGCGCCCGGAGGCGGCGAGCGACTTGACGAGAGCGGGCTGGAGGAGGACATCGTGGGGAATCGTGTGCTCCTCGGCCACCTCGGCGACTGCGGCCTTGAGCGCGGCGGTGCGCTCCTTGATCTCCGTGTGGCTGAATGGGGACCGGGGGAGTCGGCTCGGCTCACGTTTGGGAGGCAGTTCGTCGGGAGTGAGGCGAGCGGCCCTGCGCAGGGCCCGGAAGAGCCTCGCCGCGTCGGCACGGGAGAGCCGGGACCAGCGTCCGAGCAGGTCATCGCTCGAGCGGGCCCGCGACCGCGCCATGTCGATGAGCTCACGGTCGCGCAGCACCTTCGAGGGTGCGATGTCGACCTCGGAGGCCATCGCGTCCCTGGTCAGCCACAGTTCGCGGACCTTCGCGAGCTCGGCGCGCGAGGTGAGCTTCGCGAGCCCGCTCGTTCGTCGCCACGGCTCCGCATGGACCTTCGGACGGAAGTCGAGGAGGTGGGCGAACTCCTGCTCCGCGAACTCCCACTTGCCGGCCGCGACGAGCTCTGCGGCAAGGGCGTCGCGGATCGGCAGGAGCACCTCGACGTCGAGGGCGGCGTAGTTGAGCCACTCCTCCGGCAGGGGACGGGTCGACCAGTCGACGGCCGAATGCTCCTTGGCCAGACGGACGCCGAGCGTGCGTTCGGCGACCGCGGCGAGGCCGAACTTCTCCCACCCGAGGAGTCGGGCGGCGAGTTCGGTGTCGAAGAGCGCAGTGGGGACCATGCCGCGATCCTGCAGGCACGGCAGGTCCTGGGTGACGGAGTGGATGACCCACTCGCCGCCGCTGAGGGCTGCGTTGAGCGCCGACAGGTCCCCGAGCTCCTCGGAGTCGAGGAGGACGGTGCCCGCACCGGCGCGGCGCAGCTGGACGAGGAAGGCGCGCTGACCGTAGCGGATGCCCGAGGCGCGTTCGGCGTCGATCGCGATGGGACCGGAGCCTGCGGCGAGACCGGCGCGCACCTCGGCGAAAGCCTCTGAGGTGTCGACGACGGGTGGGACGCCGTGTTCGGGCACGGAGAGAAGCGGTGGTTCGGTAGTCATCGACGTCGCCCGGGCAGGGCTGATACTCCTTCAGGCAGGGGCGGGAGACCCGCGACGGTGCACAGCAGATCGATCCAGGCCTCGAGATGATCGCCGATCATCTCCGGTTCGGTGATGATCGGCGTCCACGAGGCGCGCAGCTCCAAGTCTATCGTCGCCGGTCTCGTCGCCAGCGTCCCGAAGCTCTCCGAGAGCACTCGGGTCGTCGTCCCGCCGGCTGCGACGAGTTCGCAGTCATTGGCCTCGAGGGCATCCTCGAGCCACGACCAGGCGACGTGGCCGAGCATCGTCTCGTTGCCGAGCTCGTGTTCGAGTTCGGCCCGGATGTAGGAGACGATCCGGAACGAGCCCTCCCACTCCTCGGGGGCCTCGGGGTCGAAGAGGACGACGATGCGTCCGGTCGCGAGCTCCTCGATCGACTCACCGCTGGCGGCGATGAAGTTCTCGTCGGCCGTGACCTCGGCACCGAGGGCATAGGAGTAGGGCGCGAGCTTCGCGGGAGCCGGGATCTCCGAGATCGAGACGTTGTTCGTGTCCCGGGCTTCACGGAGCACCGACGTCACGGCGCTGAACTCCGCCGGTATGCGGTTGAGAGGCGAGGTGTTGACCACACTCGACACGATAGAACAGCGTGCACCGGTGCGGAATCATCCACGCCGAGGCGGCCCGAGAGAATCGCTTCCCACCGACGGAACCTGCCCGCTCAAGGTCCGGGTCCCGCAGCTGATCCGGGCGCAAGACGCAGCGTCTTGAAACCGTGCGCGGTTGGGCGGCAGGGCCTCTGGAATGGGAGGATGGGCTCATGACTTCAACTTTGCTGCCTGCTCTGCAGGGAGAGCCGATCGATCACACCCCCGTCTGGTTCATGAGGCAGGCCGGTCGCTCCCTGCCCGAGTACCGCAGACTGCGCGAGGGCACCTCGATGCTCGACTCCTGCCGGGACCCCGAACTCGTCACCGAGATCACCCTCCAGCCCGTGCGCCGTCACGGAGTCGACGCCGCGATCTTCTTCTCCGACATCGTCGTCCCCCTCCAGGCGGCCGGTGTCGAGGTCGAGATCGTCGGCGGCCGCGGACCGGTCCTCGCCGCACCGATCCGCACCCGCGCCGACGTCGAGGCCCTGCCCGAGCTCGAACCCGACCAGATTCCCGACATCGCCGAATCGGTCGGGCGCATCACCGCCGAGCTCGGCTCCGACACCCCGCTCATCGGCTTCGCCGGGGCCCCGTTCACCCTGGCGAGCTACCTCATCGAAGGCGGACCGAGCAAGAACCACGAGAAGACGAAGTCGCTCATGGTCGCCGACCCCGAGACCTTCTCCCTCCTCCTGTCCAAGCTCGCGCGCATCTCCGCGACGTTCATCGATGTGCAGCTCTCCGCCGGCGCGTCGGCGTTCCAGCTCTTCGACTCGTGGGCCGGCTACCTCAACCGCCGCGACTACGACGACCACGTCCTCGAGCACTCGACCGCGGTCTTCGACGCACTCGCCGGCCATGACGTGCCGAGCATCCACTTCGGCGTCCAGACCGGGGAGCTGCTCGGTTCGATGTCCCGGGCCGGGTCGACCGCGATGGGCGTCGACTTCCGCGTCGCACTCACCGACGCCGCCACCCGCATCCAGCCCGGGCAGGCCCTCCAGGGCAACCTCGACCCGGCGCTGCTCTTCGCCCCGTGGGAGGCGCTGGCCCCGCGCATCGGTGAGATCGTCCGCGCCGGGCTCAGCCACGACGCCGGCTTCGTCTTCAACCTCGGTCACGGTGTCCTGCCCGACACCGACCCCGAGGTGCCGGGCCGCGTCGTCGCTGAGGTCCATCGGGTGTCCGCGGAGATCCTCGGGGAGGCGGCGGCGACCCGATGAGCCGGATCACGATCGTCGGCGGCGGGATCTCCGGGCTTGCCGCCGCTCACCGCCTCGCGTCCGAGCACGAGGTCATCGTGCTCGAGGCGACCGACCACCTCGGCGGCTGCCTCGACTCGACGACCCTGTCGGGAACGGTGGCTGAGGGGATCGATCTCGGCGCCGAGGCGAGCCTCCACCGCCGCCCCGAGACGCGCGAGCTCATCGCCGAACTCGGACTCGACCCGGTCCACCCCTCGCGGGAGCACGGTTCGCAGGTGCTCAGTCGAGGAGGGCTGCGGCCGATCCCGCGCGAGACGATCATGGGCGTGCCCGCCGACCCGGACACCGTGGCAGATCTGCTCGGGCCCGAGGCGACCGCGAGGGTGGCCGCCGAGGAGGTCACGGCCCCGATCGCGGGCACGGACACCTCGGTGGGGGAGTTCCTCGCCGCCCGCCTCGGCGACGACCTCGTCGACACGCTCGTCGACCCCCTCCTCGCCGGCGTCTACGCCGGGCGCTGCCGCGACCTCTCGCTCGCCGCGACCGTCCCGGCCCTCCTCCCCGCCGCCCTCGACGGAACCTCCGTCCTCGACCGGGCGGCCACCCTGCTCGTCGCCCGCGCAGAGACCGCACACACCGATCCCGGCGGAGAACCCGCACCCGTCTTCCTCAGCCTCCCCGGAGGCATCGGAGCCCTCATCCCCGCCCTCGCCGAGGCGATCACTGCAGCCGGAGGAGAGATCCGCACCGGCTCCCCGGTGACCGGCCTGAGCCGGGCCGGGAGCGGCTGGAGCGTCGCGACCCCCGACGGCGCGATCGAGTCCGACACGGTCATCCTCGCCACCCCCGCCTATGTCACCGCCGATCTCCTCGCCGAGGCGGCCCCGGGTCCCGCGACGACGCTGGCGGCCGTGCCCTACGCCTCGACCGCGCTCGTCCTCGCCCTCGTCGACCTCGGCGACGACGATCTCGAGGGGTCCGGGTTCCTTGTCCCACCCACCGCGGACGCCTTCATCAAAGCCTCGACGTTCGCGTCGAACAAATGGCCGTGGATGCGGCGACGGATCCCCGCCGGCACCGCGCTCGTGCGGATGAGCGTGGGACGCTTCGGCGACGCGCCCGGCACCTGGCAGGACCTCGACGACGCCGAGCTCACTGACCGCGCCTTCGCCGACTGGCAGGCCATCACCGGACGCAGCGGCGACCGGATCCTCACCGCCGAGGTCAGACGGTGGGACCGGGCGCTGCCGCAGTACGTGCCCGGCCACCTTGACGCCGTCGACGACCTCGATGAGGAGATCGCGGGCATCGAGGGACTCGAACTCGTCGGATCCGCCTACTCGGGTGTGGGCATCCCCGCCTGCATCGGACGTGCCCACGCCGTCGCGGACCGACTGATGACCACTGACAGTCCAGATGAGACGAAGGAGAAGCAATGAGCGACTACACTCAGCCCACCGAGGAGCAGATCGAACGCGCCAACCAGGAGACCCGCTACATCGCGTACTCGGTCTTCGCCGCTGCCGCCGAACTCGGCGACGCCGACCGCGCCGAGCTCGCCACGGAACTCGACGAGGCGCTCGCCCCGCTGCGGGAGAAGGGTCTCGTCGTCCGCGGCATCTATGACGTCTCCGCCCTGCGCGCCGACGCCGACGTGATGTTCTGGTACCACGCGCCGACGATCGAACTCGTCCAGGCCGCGTACTCCGCGATCCGCAGGACCCTGCTCGGGGGAGTCCTCGAACCCGTGTGGTCGGTCGTCGGCCTCCACCGCCCCGCCGAGTTCAACAAGGCTCACCTGCCTGCGCTGCTCACCGACGACGAGCCCGGCTCCTACATCTGCGTGTACCCGTTCGTCCGCTCCTACGACTGGTACGTCCTCGACCCGGAGGAGCGCTCGACGATGCTGCGCGACCACGGCATCGCCGCCGCCCCGTACAAGGACATCAAGGCGAACACGATCTCCGCGTTCGCCCTCGGCGACTACGAATGGCTGCTCGCCTTCGAGGCCGAGGAGCTCCACCGCATCGTCGACCTCATGCGCGATCTGCGCAACACGCAGGCCCGCCTGCACGTGCGGGAGGAGATCCCGTTCTACACGGGCCCGCGCCGCGAGCTCGTCGACATCATCTCCGACTGGCGCTGAGCGCTCCGCCGCCGTGGCATCGACCCACGGCGGCGGACCCGCCGGCCGCCGACGGCAGAGACGACGAGGGGGCCGACGCCATCATGGCGTCGGCCCCCTTCGGTTCGCTGCTGCGCTTCAGATCAGTACGCTCTCACTCGCCAGGCGATTCGCGCCTGACGACGTAGGAGTGTCCGGCGGCATCCGTGCGCATCTCGAGTCCGAGCGCCTCAAGCTGTTCGGTGCTGCGGTTCGCGTCTTCGAAGTAGCCTCCGGGGCGTGTGCCGTCGACCTGGGCGGGGCCGACGATCCTGCGGAAGAATTGGTTGAGCCACTTCACGCGGCGCTGGGGATCGTGGTTCTCAGTCATGGGGGCAGTCCTCCTCGGGCTCTCCGACCGGGTGGATCCCGGTGTGCACGGACGCTCCGACATTTCAATAGTACACTTAATGTTAGTGCACTAACTAATTGGGGGAACAACACGATGACCGACCATGACCCACTCGATCTCGAAAGCCAGATCTGCTTCGCCCTCGCGGTGGCTTCGCGCAGCGTCATCGGCGCGTACCGCTCGGTGCTCGACCCGCTCCACCTCACCCATCCGCAGTACCTCGTCATGCTCGCGCTCTGGCAGCACGGACGCCTGCCGGTGCGCCGGATCGCGGAGATGCTCCGGCTCGAACCGGCGACCGTGTCGCCGCTCGTCAAACGCCTCGAGGCCCTCGACTACGTCACCCGCACCCGCAGCGCCGCCGACGAGCGCATCGTCGAGGTCGACCTCACGCCGACCGGGGCCGCGCTGCGCACGGAGGCGGAGGCGATCCCCCCGGCGATGATGGAGAAGCTCGGCATGGACGAAGCCGGTCTGCGCGCGCTCCACGCGACGATGACCGACCTCATCGCCGCCGTCGACGCCTCGAACGCCGCCGAGGAGAAGGCCGCCGGGTGACGAACGCTGCCCCGGTGACAGGCGGGGACGCCGACGCGGTCGGAATCACAGCGTCCCGGCGGCATCGCCGACGAGTGCGGAGGCCGGGCGCGACATCGGCGTGTGCTCGATCCCGTCCTCGTCGAAGCGGGGACCGTTGGGGGAGAAGCCGAAACCTGAGTAGAAGCGCTCGAGGTGCGACTGGGCGTTGAGGGTGAGCGGCTCGCCGGGGAAGGCCTCGACGAGGTCGGCGACGAGCCGCCTGCCCCAGCCTCCGCCGCGGACGGCCGGGTCGGTGACGACGCGGCCGATGCTGCGCGCCCCGGGTTCCGCCGCCGGACCGTCGGCGAAGTCGGGTGGGAGCACCCGCGCGTAGGCGAGCGGCATGAGGCTCTTCCCGAGCTCCGCACCGTGCGTATCGGCCATCGTCCGCCCCTGTCCCGGGAAGAACGCATGCAGCGTGCCCTCGAGGGTGTCGACGCCGTCGAGATCGAGGAACACGCAGTCCTGTTCGACGACGAAGACCTGCGAGCGCAGCTGGAGGATGCCGTAGAGCTCGGTCGTCGTCAGCTCCGCGAAGCGCTTGAGCACGAGATCGGACATTCAGGCGTCCTCGTTGAGCCGCAGCGAGATCGAGTTGATGCAGTAGCGCTGGTCGGTCGGGGTGTCGTATCCCTCACCCTCGAAGACGTGGCCGAGGTGCGAGTCGCAGTTCGCGCAGCGGACCTCGATGCGCTCCATGCCCATCGACGTGTCGCGGATGTAGCGGACGCGGTCCTCGGCGAGCGGGGCGTAGAAGGACGGCCAGCCGCAGTGGGAGGCGAACTTCGTGTCTGAGGGGAAGAGGTCGGCGCCGCACGCCCGACACTGGTACATCCCCGCCGTCGTCGTGTCGACGTATTCGCCGGTGAAGGGCCTCTCCGTGCCGCCCTGCCGGAGGACGGCGAACTCCTCGGGGCTGAGCACGTCCTGCCAGCGGACCTCCTCGCCGTCTGCTGCGGTGCGGGCGTTCGTCTCACTCATCATGACCTCCGGTCTCTCTCGTGCGGGACTGGTCGCATCCATCATCCCAGCCGCAGGGTGGTCCTGACAGACCCTCCCACCAGCTCAACAGCGTTTGGAGAGATCTCATTCCGTGGGAGAGAATGAGATCAGGAGGTTCACATGGTCCGCGACTCACAGTTCCCGACGCGTCTGCTGCTCGCCGCCGTCGGCGTCGGTGCCGGTGTCGGCGCCGTGATCTCGGTGGCGTCGTCGGGACTCGCCGCGTACTTCGCCCGCCGCATCGTCGTTCCCGAGAACGCACCCGAAGAGCTCGACATCCTCCACATCGACGGCTTCTCACCGAACATGCGCATCCACCTGCCCGCCGATGAGGAGACGACGGTCCCGGGCACGTACGGTCTCTACTTCAGCCAGGGCGCCGGTCATGCCGTCATCGGCGACATCGTCGAATACGACCCCAGGTCCCAGACGGTGTCCCGGGAGATCCTCTCCGTGACCAAGGGCGACATCCGCCGGGCCCGCCACGGTCGGTGGACCGGCGTGGTCTACCCCGACCCGCTGGCAGCGGGCGTGAAGTTCGAGGACATCGAACTCGAATCCGACGCCGGAGTTCTGCCCGCGTGGTACCTGCCCACCGATCACCCCGAGCCCTCGGACACCTGGGCGATCCTCATCCACGGCCGGGCGAGCACCCGCGCCGAGGGCCTGCGTGCCGCCCCCGTCCTCAATACTCTCGGCGTCCCGGCGATCGCCATGTCCTACCGCAACGACGCCGAGGTGCGAGTCGAGTCCTCGTCCCGCTACGGCCTCGGCGACACCGAATGGATCGACGTCGACGCCGCGATCGACTATGCCCTCGCGCACGGCGCGCGCAACGTCGTCCTCTTCGGCTGGTCGATGGGAGGGGCGATCGCCTTCCAGGCCGCCTCCCGCGGACGCAACCGCGAGCACGTCGCCGCCCTCGTCCTCGACGGGCCCGTCGTCGACTGGATCAACGTCCTCGACGGGCAGGCACGGAAGAACATGCTGCCCACCCCGGTCGCGAAGCTCACACTCGAGATGATCACCCAGCCGTGGGCGCGCCCGATCACCGGGCTCGAGACGCCCCTCGACCTCAGCCGGATGGACTGGGTGACGCGGGCGGCGGAACTCGATGTTCCCGTGCTCCTCATCCACTCCGACGACGACGAGTTCGTCCCCTCCTCACCGTCCCATGCGCTCGCCTCCGTCCGGCGCGACCTCGTGACGATGCCGGCCTATGAGAGGGCCCGACACACGAAGGAATGGAACATCGACCCCGTCCGCTGGGAGGACGATGTCGCGAACTTCCTCGAGACGAAGGTGCTCCCGCACGACTGAGGCGCGAGTGCACGCCTGAGCCCCGCCTCGGCGCGGGATCACGGATCCACCCGATCACGGCGTGAGGACGAGCGTGTCGACGGTGCTCTCACGCACGGCCTGCGGCGAATACGCCCACGGGCGGGTCCGATTCGCCGCCCAGTCCTCGGTCTGGTCGGCATAGTTCGGATGGAACGCGTGCCCCGAGGCACCGGTGAGGTTGATCCAGCGGGAGTCGTCGAAATCGGCGAGGTCGATGATCTGGCGCATCGACGGCACCCAATTCGTCGCGAAGCCCTCGGAGGCGTCCCAGCCGGTGGCATTGACGACTCCCGAGCCGCCCGAGACCTCGTAGGGTCCGCGGTTGAAGAGCCGCTCGACCGCGGTGATCCCGGATTCGCCGAGGCTCGCGTTGCGGATCGTCAGCTCGTGCAGGGTGCCCCACCGCCATGTCACCGGCTCCGGACCGAGGAGGTCCTCCGTCCGGTTCCACGCGGAGCCGAGCGCCCGGGCGAGGGCCTCGTCGCGGTTCTCGACCTCGCCCTCCTGCCACCACGGGGAGTCGGGTTGGGTGAGGAGGTTGTCGATGACGAGGTACCAGTGGCTGCCGCCGCTCGGGCGCACCCCTTTGGGCAGCTTCGGGGCGAACACCTCGTCGAGGACGGTGGAGACGACGACGTTGAAGTACGCCGCACCGACGCTGTTCGCCGCGTCGCGTCCGTCCCACGTCCGCAGCAGCTCCTGACCCGCCTCGATGTCGGCATCTCCCTGGGCGTCGACGGCGAGGATGCGGGGCAGGAGCGTGTCGGCCATGGGATTGAGGTCGTCGCCCTGGATGCGGGAGAAGTCGTCAGCGGTGACGGGACCGGCGGCGATCGCCTCGGTGAGCAGATCGGTGATCCGCTCGGCCCGGTCGCCTCTGTCGAAGTCGCCGGACAGCCGCACGGACTGCCCGGGACGCGTGACGGGGTTGTTCGCGGTGACGATCCAGCCGCGTTCGGGGTTGAACAGGGACGGCAGCTCATCGAAGCCGATCCACCCCTGCCAGTCCTGGGCCGACTCCCAGCCCTGGCGGGGCATCATTCCGTCGGCCGTGCCGCGGCGGGGGATCTTCCCGGGCGCCTGGTAGCCGATGTTGCCCTCGGTGTCGGCGTAGACGAGGTTCTGGGAGGGGACGTCGAAAAGCTCGGCGGCGTCACGGAACTCCTCCCAGTTCGTCGCCCTGTTGAGCGCGAAGATCGCCGTGGCCGTGCGCCCGGGCTGCAGGGCCGTCCATTCGAGGGCGAGGCGGTAGCGCACTCCGCCCAATCCCTCCGTGGCAGACTTCTCCCCGGTCGTCGTGTCGAGGACGCGACGGTAGGTCTTGTCGAGGTCGGAGACGATCGGTCCGTGCTTCGTCTCCCACACCGTCATCGTCCGCGGCTCCTCCTTGGCGATCTCGATCGTCTCCTGCCGGGTCTCGACCCTCTCATCGCCTGCGTCGGAGAGGACGTCGGCGTCCCGGATCTTCTCGACGACGAGGTCGGTGACGTCGGGGCCGAGGTTCGTCATCCCCCACGCGATGGACTGGTTGTGGCCGATGACGACCCCGGGCATGCCGGAGAAGGAGAAACCGGAGACGTCGAAGGGGCATGCGGGGGAGACCGTGCGACAGCGCAGACCCACCTGATACCAGACCGAGGGCATCGCCGGCGACAGGTGCGGGTCGTTGGCCAGCAGCGGGGCCCCGGTGGCCGTGAGCTCCCCGGAGACGACCCACGAGTTCGACCCGAGGTCGTGGCTGCTCATCCCCAGCAGCGCCGGGAGCCTGCGGATCTGCTCGTCGAGTTCGGTGAGGTCGCCCGGCAGGGCGTCCTCCGACCGAGGGCCGGTGACGGTGCCTCCGGCGTTCGGGTCGTCCCCCGCCGAGGCGGTTCCCGGTGTCGAAGGGTCCGCCGAGGCGGTTCCCGGTTCTGCTGCCGGCTCGGCCTCCGGGGTGCCGCCGACGATCGTCGGGCGGTCGTCATAGGGGTAGTCGGGGTAGATGTCGGCCATCTGCGACTCGTCGAGGGACCCCGCGGAGATCGCGCGATCGATCTCGTCCTCGAGGTTCGAGCGCAGGTCCCATGCCATCGCCTTGAGCCAGGCGACGCTGTCGGCCGGCGTCCACTCCTCAATCGTCACCGGCCCCGTCTGGAGGCCGAGGATGCCGTACTCGAGGGACACCTCGGTGGGGGAGCGGTCGGCGAGGTAGGCGTTGACCCCGTCGGCGTAGGCCTGGTAGTAGGAGAGCGTCGTCGCGTCGAGGCGGGCGACCTCCTCCTCGGCGACCCTCCGCCAGCCCAGCGTGCGGATGAACGCGTCCGTGCGGTACTGGGAGGCGCCGAAGAGCTCGGAGAGCCGGCCCGCGGTGACATGCCGACGGAAGTCCATCTCCCAGAACCGGTCCTGGGCGTGGACGAACCCCTGGGCGAGGAAGAGGTCGCGGGCCGTGTCCGCTTCGATGCGGGGGATGCCGGAGGCATCGCGGGTGACGACGACCTGGGAGTCGAGGCCGGGGATGCTCAGCGTTCCGTCGGTGGTGGGGAAGGAGCGGCGGACGACGCCGATGCCGAGGAGGACGGCGATGAGAAGGAGGACGACGAGGGCCGCGACGACGCGGAGGACGGCCTTCTTGCTCAGGGACAGGTGGGTCCCGTCGGGCGGGCGCATGGCGGATTCCAGCGGGCTCGGCACGTCAGCATCCGCGGCAGCCATGGGTCTCCTTCGACGGCGTCACCTCAGAGTATAGGTGCTCACCGGCGGGAACGGGCGGGATCGACGCCGGCCGACGGGTCCTCCGGGGGCCGCGGCGGGTAGACGAAGGTGACGAGGACGACGGAGATCATCATGAGCAGGAACCACGCGACGAGCTTCGTCACGGGCACGAGCTCCCAGCCGCCGGCCTGGGACGGGTAGAGCCAGGCTCCCGCGGCCGTGCCGATGTTCTCCGCGATCCAGATGAAGAAGGCGACGAGGACGAAGGCGAGGAGGATCGGCATGCGCAGGGTGCGGGTGTGGACGCGGAAGTGCATCGTGCAGCGGAAGTAGACGATGACCGTGGCCGCGACGAGGACGAGACGGATGTCGGGCAGCCAATGGTGGGTGAAGAAGTTGAGGTAGATGGCAGCGGCGATGATCGCGGTGATCCACCTCGGCGGGTAATGGCTGAAGCGGAGGTCGAAGAGGCGGTAGACGCGGACGATGTAGGACCCGACGGCGGCGTACATGAATCCCGTGAACAGGGGGACCGCGCCGATGTGGAGGACGCCGCCGGGGGCGTAGTTCCACGACCCGACGGCGGTCTTGAAGATCTCCATCCCCGTGCCGACGATGTGGAAGACGACGATGACGAGGAACTCCCGACCCGTCTCGAGGCGGAAGGCGAGCATGCCGATCTGGATGAGCACGGCGATGATGACGAGGAGGTCGTTGCGGTCGAGCGCCGCCCCGTCGGGATACCACCACGCGGTGGCGACGATGGCCGCGAGCATGAGCGCCCCGAACAGGCACGCCCACGCCTGCTTGATCCCGAAGACGAGGAACTCCCGGACTCCGGTGGGCACCCGGGTCAGCCAGCGGTTGGCGAAGCGATCGAGGAGGAGTTCGAGCCGCGTGAGCTCGCGGTCAGAGGTCATCGGGGTCCTTCGGCGATCGGTCGGAGGCCTCAAGACTACCGTCATCGTTCCAGGCCAGAGGTGCGCCTCGGCGGGACCCCCGGCACAGTGAGGTTCTTCACAAGCTGCTCACAGCTCGGGTAGCATCGCAGATGTCACCGACCTGCGAGGAAGCATCATGCGCACACGAGCGCTGTCACTGACCATCTCCGCCGCCACTGCACTCGCCCTCACCGCCTCCCTCGGCACGACCGCGCTCGCCGCCGATCCCACCGAGAGCTCCGAACCGACGGATCCACCGGCGACCGATTCCGGCTCCGGCTCAGGCGCCGCCTCGGACCCACCGGCGACGAAGAACCTCGGCGACACCGCGATCGCCACGCATTCGGCCCGTGCCGGCGCTGTCACGGGCATCGACCTCGACGCCGACGAGGTGACCATCCTCGGTGCGACGTGGAACGGCGACGACCCGGGCCTCGAGATCCGCTACAAGCAGTCCGGGACATGGTCGGACTGGGAGGAGCTTCGCGTCGAGGACGAAGGCGGGCCGGACGACGGCTCGGCCGAGGCGCAGCAGGCGGCAGCGGTCTCCGGTGAGTCCGAGGCCGTGCCCGTCCTCGACTCCTCGAGAGTCGAGGTGCGCAGCGTCGACGGTTCGGCCGCGACCACGGACCTCGAGATCACGACGGTCTCGACCCCGGTCACCGTTGCGGATGAGGCGATCGACCCGCCGCCGGCCCCGGACCCGACACAGGGACTGTCCCCGCAGATCTACGACCAAGGACTCAAGGCGAACATCGTCACCCGCAAGGAGTGGGGCGCGGATGAGAGCCTCGTGCGCTGCCAGTCGGACCAGACGTCGAGCGCGAAGGGCGTCTTCCTCCACCACACGGCCGGGTCGAATTCGTACACGCAGGCCCAGGCACCGGGCATCATCCGCGGCTACCTCACGTTCCACACGCAGTCCCGGGGCTGGTGCGACATCGGCTACAACTTCCTCGTCGACCGGTTCGGCACGATCTACGAAGGCCGTGCCGGCAGCATCGACAAGGCGATCACCGGGGCACACGCCTCGGGCTTCAACTCGGGGACGATCGGGGTGGCCGTCCTCGGGACGTACAGCGGATCGGCCCCGAGCTCGGCCGCCCAGCGCGCCGTCGAACGGGTCGTCGCGTGGAAGGCGAACATGTTCGCGTTCTCACCGACAGGGTCGATGACGCTCACCTCCGGCGGCGGGAGCACCTCGAAGTATCCGGAGGGGAAGTCGGTCACGCTCAAGACCGTCTCCGGCCACCGGGACACGAGCTATACGGACTGCCCGGGCACGGCGTTCTACAACCGGCTCGGGTCGATCCGCACCGCGGCGGCGAACCTCCAGTCCTCGCTCGGCTACGTCACCAAGGGGGCGATCGGCGTGTACTACCGTGCGCATCGGGCGCAGACCGGGGAGCCGACGGGCACCGAGAGGTCGCTGTCGAATCCCGACGGCGCCTACCAGCACTTCACGAAGGGCACGGTCTACTGGTCGAGCGCGACCGGGGCGCACCTCAACAAGGGCGGAATCAGGACCGCGTACGGCGCGATCGGCTACGAGAAGGGCAGGCTCGGGTTCCCCACGAGCGACGAAGTGACCTTCAAGTACCGCTCGAACGCGGTCTACCAGAACTTCGCGGGCGGCATCATCACGTACTCGTCGACGACGAAGGGCCAGCCGCTCAGCGGCGGTTTCCTCGGCAAGTGGAAGTCGCTCGGCTGGGAACGCAGCAGCCTCGGCCTGCCGACGAGCGGCGAGTACACCTCGAACGGCAAGACCCGACAGAACTTCGAGAAGGGGTACATGACGTACACGGCGAGCGAGGGCGTCAAGGTCTTCGCCGGGTGAGCATCCTGTCAGAGGCGAGGCAGGGTCCGCCGGCGAGCCCGCCCCCTAGACTGGGCTGATGCGCATCCTTCTCTTCGGCGCCTCCGGCTGGGTGGGCTCCCGCCTGGCCCGACGCCTGTCCGGCGACCATGACATCGTCGGCGTCGTCCGCACTCCGCCGACCGCCTCGGTGGACTTCATCCCACTCGTCGTCCCCGACTGGGTCGAGCGACCGCACGCCGTCGCCGAGGCGCTCGCCGAGGTGGGACTGAGCATCGACGCGCAGATCGCTGCGGTCGGCGGCTGGTACGTCGACGGGCCGATGCTCGGCCGCGGCATCGACGCCTTCGACGCCGACTTCGACTCGTACCTGCGGGCGCACTTCTCCGCGTGCGCAGTCGCGGCAGACCTCGGGGTGGACATCCACCTTGCGTTCAACGGCGTCGCGAGCATCGAGGCCTGCGTGGGCTCGGGGGCGATCAGCGTCTTCGGGGCCGCCCAGCAGATGCTCATCCGCGTCGCCGACGCCGAGTCCCCGTCCGTGCGGTTCCGGGAGCTCACCATCCTCGCTCCGCTCCACGGTGATGAGCGCAACGACACCGAGGGCGGGGTCGAGACGATCGGCATCGACGTCGTCGTCGGCGCCGCCGAGCGCATCCTCACCGCAGGCACGGACGAGGTCATCACCCACCTCGCCCCGTCCGACGCCCTGCTCACTGAGGAGGGGGCTTCGCCTTCGCATAGCGGATGACGACCTGATCGTCGAGCTGCTCGATCCCACGCACGCGCAGGGGGATGTCGGCCTCGAGCCCCGAGAAGTGGGTGAGACCGTCCCGGAGATAGCGCGACGAGATGCTCAGATGCAGCTCCGTGTGCGGATAGTGCTCGAGGATCCGATAGGCGAGGTTGGGCCCGGATTCGCACACGATCTCGTCGCTGTCCGACGCGAGCCCGGCGACCACCTCGGCGAGGGAGTTCGGGGTGAAGCCCACGGCACGGTAGTCGAGTCCCCGATCGGCGAGCTGCCGGGCGAGCTCAGCGGGGTCGGACTCCGTGAGGACGTGGACGGGGGTGTGTTCGAGGGCTTTGCCGGGGGCGTTGATCATCGGCAGCCGGGGGTTGAGCGCGGTACGGCGGTCGATGATGATCGCTCCCGCCCGCCTGCGCAGTCCGACGAAGTAGCGAAAATCCGTCGGCGTCGAGACCCCCGTCGACCAGCCGTCGTGGGCGTAGGCGCCGTTGATCGTCTGGACGAGGGCGATGGTGATCCGGCGCATCATTCCCTCAGTTCGCTCACGGGACCCATGGCGATGCGCGGGTCCGCCTCCGGGTCGATCGTCCGCATGATCCACAGGAGGTCCTTCTCCTTGAGGGTGACGCACCCGTTCGTGCCCGAGTCGTGATCGAGGTGGAGCCAGATGCCGCCGCCCTTCTCCTTGCCCAGGGGCCGCGTCCGGTCAGTCGGCGGAGTGCCGCGCTTGCGGTTGTAGTCGATGGCGATGATGTAGTCGAACACGCGGGAGTACTCCTCCCCGTAGGCGACGGTCGCCGAGGCGGGCAGTCCGGCATCGCGCGTGTAGGCCAGCTTCGTTCCCGGGTCCTTCCGGTATCCGCCCGCATCGGTGAGGGTGAAGACACCGCTCGGGGTCGTCTTGTCCCCTTCCCGGCGGTCGGCGAGCCAGCCGTTGGATCCGTTGTGGGTGGGGAAGGTCTTCCGCTTCGTCCACGTCTCGTCCGTGCGCTCGTAGAAGGCGAGCTCACCGCTGTCCGAGGCGGCGTCGGGGCTGCTGACGACGATGACCTGGGTCGTGCCGGCCGGGATCTGCGCCGAGGTCTCAGGGCCGAGCCCCGGGACCGTCGGTCCTGCCGCCGAGGCGGACTCCTGACCGCCGGGGTCGAGCTGGGCGGGGACGGCGAAGTCGCCGGTCCGCATCTGCTGAGCGGGAGCCGCGAGACCCCGGTCGGTGTCGGGGGACTCCTCGGCGGGCCCGCACGAGGAGAGCACGAATGCGAGCCCGACGACGCCCGCGCACAGGCGGGTGCGAGCACTGACCATGACGCCATCCTCTCACGGGCGCGACCCGGGCGGGGTGCGTGTCTGTGAGAAAATGGCTCCCATGAGCATTCCACCCGTGCCGAACCATCCTCCGCGCCCCGGGCGCCGGAAACCGGCCGAGGAGACTCCGGATTCGATCACCACGCAGCTCTTCATCGGCCAGGACAGGCCCGCCGACGCCGACGGATCGACGCAGGCGCTGTCGGCCGAGGAGATCCAACGGCTGCGGTCGATGGTCTCCGCCGACGGCACTGAGGCCACGGAGGTCCTCAGCCTCGATGAACTCCGTCAGCTCGCCGCCGAGGGCGCAGGATCCGGGGGACCGGAGTCCGAGGAGTCCGGACCGTCCCCGAGGAAGGCGAGTGCATCCGACATCGCCGAGGCGCAGGCCGCCTCGGCGCCCCGGCAGTGGAACCCGCAGGGAACCCCGCACAACGGGGGCGCTGAAGGTCCGGGTCGCGGCGGCGAGGGCTTCGGCGCCGCGGCCCCCGGCATGGCAGCGGCCTCCGGCGCGGCAGCCGCTCCGGGTCGGGCAGGGTACGGGTCGCAGGGTCAGGGCGGCGGCACTCCCGTCCCTCCGGCAGGTGCCGGGTACGCCGCCGGCTACGGCGGTGACGGCTACGGTCCGGGGGGTCCGACGGGTCCCGGTGGCGGGGCCGGCGGCGGCAGCGGTCCGGGGGGACCCTACCGGCGCGAGCCGGAGACGAAGCGCGTGCCGGCGTGGCTGTGGGTCCTCGCGGCCATCGCTCTCGTCCTCGCCCTCGGCATCGTCGGCTACATCGTCTGGGACTCGATGCAGAGCAGGGACGACGTCGCCTCTGCGCCGGTGAGTCCGAGCCCCGCCCCGAGTCTCGAACCGACCGAGGGACCTGAGACGTCGAGCCCTCCGGCCGCGGTCGAGACCTTCGCCTCGCCGTCGGGCAACATCGAGTGCACGATCGACTCCGAGCGGGCTCGCTGTGTCATCAGCTCCTTCGACTACACGCCTCCGGAGCGGCCCGAGGACTGCCAGATGGAGAACTGGGGCTCGGTCGTCGTCGCCAACGGCGAAGGCGCAGGGTTCTCGTGCGTTGAGGCCCCGGAGAACGCGGGGCCGGCGCGCGTCCTCGGATACGGAGAGTCGATCTCGGCCTCGGGGATGACGTGCACGTCCGCCGAGGACGGCATGACGTGCACATCCGACTCCACCGGCGTCGGCTTCACGGTTCGCCGAGCCTCGGTCGACTTCCTCGGGGACTGAGGGCCGCCCCGGCGGCGTCGGGGACTGCGGTGGTCCCGGGGACCGTCGACCGCCTCGGCGGCAGAGGACGGAGTCGGATCACGAGCCAAGTGTCTTGAGATGTGGACAGTGCGCTCGCCCCGGCGGGTCGGCGGTCTACCGTGGAGGCGTGGCTCACAGGTTCATCCTCCTTCCGTGCCGCGACGAGTCCTGAACGGACAGCGCCCTCGTCGCGGAGTCCTCCATGCTGATCCGCACGACGAGAGATGACGAGGAATGATGAATCTGCAGCAGCCGACCCCCATGCCGTACCAGAAGTACAAGTCGTTCCAGGACCGGATCGCGCTCGACATGCGCGACCGCACCTGGCCCGACCAGGTCATCCGGAAGGCCCCGCGCTGGCTGAGCACCGACCTGCGCGACGGCAACCAGGCGCTCATCGACCCGATGACCCCCGATCGCAAGCGGAGGATGTTCGATCTCCTCGTCAAACTCGGGTTCAAGGAGATCGAGGTCGGGTTCCCCGCGGCGAGTCAGGTCGACTTCGACTTCGTCCGCTCGATCATCGACGATGATGCGATCCCCGACGACGTGCGGATCTCCGTCCTCACCCAGGCGCGCGAGGACCTCATCGAACGCACCGTCGAATCGCTCGTCGGGGCGAAGATGCCCACCGTCCACCTCTACAACGCGACCGCCCCGGTCTTCCGCAAGGTCGTCTTCGGCTTCGACGGCGACGGCTTCGACCAGACCCGCGACATCGCCCTGCAGGGGACCCAGGCGGTGATGAAGCACGCCGAGACGCTGCTCGGCGACGCGGACTTCGGCTACCAGTACTCGCCGGAGATCTTCGTCGACACCGAACCCGAGTTCGCCCTCGACATCGTCGGCTCCGTCCTCGACATGTGGCAGCCCGCCGCCGGACGCGAGACCGTCGTCAACCTGCCCGCCACCGTCGAACGCGGCACCCCGAACACATACGCCGACCAGATCGAATGGTTCTGCCGGAACATGCCCTACCGCGACGAGGTGGCCGTCTCCCTCCACCCGCACAACGACCGCGGGACCGGGGTCGCTGCGGCCGAGCTCGGCATCATGGCGGGCGCTGATCGGATCGAAGGCTGCCTGTTCGGCAACGGGGAGCGGACCGGCAACCTCGACCTCGTCACCGTCGCGCTCAACCTCTACACGCAGGGCGTCGACCCCGAACTCGACTTCTCCGATATCGACGAGGTCATCCACACGGTCACCGAATGCAACCAGATCGGCGTCCACGAACGTCACCCCTACGGCGGCGACCTCGTCTTCACCTCGTTCTCCGGCTCGCACCAGGATGCGATCAACAAGGCCTTCGCCGACCGCGAGCGCAATGCGAAGGCCGACGGGGTCCCTGTCGACCTCATGGAATGGGACATGCCCTACCTGCCCGTCGACCCGAAGGATCTCGGCCGCTCGTACGAGGCGATCATCCGCGTGAACTCGCAGTCGGGAAAAGGCGGCGTGACCTACCTGCTCAAGAGCGAGTACGGTCTCGATCTGCCGCGCCGGATGCAGGTCGAGTTCTCCAAGGCCGTCCAGCAGCACACTGAGGCCGGAGGCGAGCTCACCGCCGAGGAGATCCGGCGCATCTTCAACCACGAGTACCTGCCCAGCGACAACCCCGACCAGACCTGGGGCCGCTTCCAGATCGTGGGGCTGCGCACCGAGTCCGGGGCCGTCGACGACACGACCTCCTCCGAGCGGATCGAGGTCGACCTCATCGTCGACGGCCAGGAGCGGACGTACGAAGGCCGGGGCAAGGGCCCGATCGACGCCCTCGTGCGCGTGCTCAACGACAACTTCGACCTCGACATGCGCCTCCAGGACTACACGGAGCACGCGATCGGATCAGGAGCGGACACGACGGCCGCGGCCTACGTCGAACTCGCGATCGACGACCGCGTGCGCTGGGGTGCGGGCCTCCACCCGAACATCACGAAGGCCTCCCTCAAGGCGGTCATCTCCGCGGTCAACCGGGCGGTGCGCGACCGCGAGGAGTGAGCCGACCGGCGACACTCACAGGGCGCGGCGGGGCATTCCCTGCCGCGCTCTGCGATAATGGATCGGTGCACAGCTATCGTGATGAAGGCATCGTCCTCGCGGGCCACAAGCTCGGCGAAGCGGACCGCATCGTCACCGTCCTCACCCGCAGCCACGGACTCGTCCGTGCCGTCGCGAAGGGGGTCCGGCGCACGAAGTCGCGGTTCGGCTCCCGCCTCGAGCCGTTCATGCTCGTCGACGTCCAGTGCCACATCGGACGCAACCTCGACATCGTCACCCAGGTCGAGCTCATCGAACCCTTCGCCCGCGGCATCGGCGCGGACTTCGACGCCTATTCGGCCGCCTCGGTGATGGCGGAGACTGCCCGCAGCATCACCGAGGCCGAACCCGTCTCCCGGGCCCAGTTCCTCCTCCTCGTCTCCGCGATCCGCTCCCTGTGCAAGGGCGAGCACCCGCCGAGGCTGGCCCTCGACGCGTACCTGCTGCGGGCGATGTCGGTCGCCGGATGGGCGCCGAGTCTGCTCGACTGCGCCCAATGCGGGGCGCCGGGACCGCACCGGGCGTTCTCGGCCGCGCTCGGCGGCGCCGTGTGCTCGGCTTGCCGTCCGAGCGGGGCCGCCCTGCCCGACACCGACGCGCTCGACCACCTCGCCGCCCTGCTCACCGGCGACTGGGAGAGTGCCGAGTCCTCGGACCTCCACGACCAGATCGACGGCTCCAAGCTCGTCTCGGACTGGGTGTCGTGGCACCTCGAACGCAACATCCGATCACTGTCTGTCCTGGAGCGCACGTGACCTATCCTGCCCCTCCCGCCCATCCGAGCGGGGCGAGACCCCCGCGCCTCGACCCGAAGTTCGTGCCCTCCCACGTCGCTGTCGTCATGGACGGCAACGGGCGCTGGGCCAACGAACGCGGACTTCCGCGCACTGAGGGCCACAAGGCGGGAGAGGCGTCCCTGCTCGACGTCATCCACGGGGCGATCGAGATCGGCGTCGACTATCTGTCGGCGTACGCGTTCTCGACGGAGAACTGGAAGCGCTCACCCGAGGAGGTCCGCTTCCTCATGGGGTTCAACCGCGACGTCATCCGCCGCCGCCGGGACGAGCTCAACGCGCTCGGGGTGCGCATCGTCTGGGCCGGCAGGCGAGGTCGCCTGTGGCGCTCGGTCATCGATGAACTCGAGACCGCGGCCGAGATGACCAAGCACAACACAGGTCTGACCCTGCAGTTCTGCGTCAACTACGGCGGTCGGTCGGAGATCGTCGACGCCGTCAACGCGATCACCGCCGAGGTGGCCGCGGGAAAGCTCAAGCCCGGGAAGGTGAGCGAGAAGACGATCCGCTCTCGCCTCTACGCGCCGCAGGTGCCCGACGTCGACCTCTTCCTCCGGTCCTCGGGCGAGCAGCGGACGTCGAACTTCCTCCTCTGGCAGTCCGCATATGCGGAGATGGTCTTCCAGGACGTGCTCTGGCCCGACGTCGACCGGCGCACGCTGTGGGCGGCGATCGAGGAGTACGCGCGCCGCGACCGGCGCTTCGGCGGGGCCGTCGACCGGCCGGGGGAGACCGCAGGCTGAGTCACTTTTCGCCAGGACGATCGTTTTGCGCCCGACCGTCGCCGGTGTGAGTCACTTTCCGCCCGAACAGTCGGTTCATGCCCCGACCGATCGAGCGAAAAGTGACTCAGAGTCGAAACGTGGACATCGGGAGAGTGCTCTCTCTGCTGAGGCGGCCCCCGTCCAGGGCGGAACTTCAGCAGAAGAGGCCGTTCCGCATAGCGCGCGGGTCCGCGAGATGATGAGCGGGCGATCAACACCGCAGCGGGCCCGGAAGTCCCCGATACACACGCTGAAGGGGCCCACAGCACGAATGCTGCGGGCCCCTTCTGGCTGTGTGCCGGCTCAGTACCGGGCGCCGACCCTCACGCTGAGAGCGCCGGCTACTGACGCGAGATCAGTACCGGTCGCGCGAGCGGTCCCGGTCGCGGCCGCCGAACTTCTTCCCGCCGCCTCGGCGGTCGCCGCGGAAGTTGCGGTTGTCGCCGGGCTGCTTGTCGAAGTTGCGCTTCTTGAACGGGCGCCCCGGACGACCGGAGTCGGGACGGATGTCGATCGGGCGGCCCTGGATCTCCGTGTGTGCGAGCTTCTTGAGCACACCCGGATCGAGATCCTCGGGCAGGTCGACGAGGGTGTGGTTCGAGCGGATGTCGATGTGCCCGATCTGCTTCGAGGTGATGCCGCCCTCGTTCGCAATCGCTCCGACGATCGAACCGGGCTGCACCCGCTCGTTGCGGCCGACGGCCAGACGGTAGGTGACCATGCCCTCGCGGCTGCGACCGCCGCGCTTGCCGTCACGGTCGCGGCCCTGCTTGCCGCGGGTCGGCTCGGGCATCGGCTCCGCCTTGAGGGAGTTCGACTCGAGGACCATCGACGCCAGTGCCGCGGCGATGTCCGTGGCGGGGACGTTGCGGCTGAGCTCGTACTGCTCGATGACGGTGGCGAGCTCGCTCAGCTCCGTCGTCGCGAGCGCGTCGTCGATGCGCTTGGTGAACTTCTCCACGCGCGTGTTCGTCAGCTCCTCGACGCTGGGCAGAGTGAGCGGTTCGACCTTCTGCTTCGTCGCGCGCTCGATCGAGCCGAGCAGGCGCTGCTCACGCGGGGTGATGAAGAGGATCGCCTCACCGGAGCGTCCCGCGCGGCCGGTGCGGCCGATGCGGTGGACGTAGGACTCCGTGTCGTGCGGGATGTCGTAGTTGACGACGAGCGAGATGCGCTCGACGTCGAGACCGCGTGCGGCGACGTCGGTGGCGACGAGAATGTCGATCTTGCCCTCGCGCAGCATCTCGACCGTGCGCTCACGGGCCTGCTGCGGGATGTCGCCGTTGATCGCCGAGGCCTTGAAGCCACGCGCCCGCAGCTTCTCCGCGAGCTCCTCGGTGGCCTGCTTGGTGCGGACGAACATGATGATGCCGTCGTACTCCTCGACCTCGAGGATGCGGGTGAGCGCGTCGAGCTTGTGGGAGTGCTGGACCATGAGGTAGCGCTGCCGGATGTTCGACCCGGTCTGCGACTTCGCCGCGACCCGAACCTCTTCGGGATCGTTGAGGTACTTGCCGGTGAGGCGGTGGATCGAGGTCGGCATCGTGGCCGAGAACAGAGCGACCTGACGCGAGTCGCCGGTGGCGTTGAAGATCTCCTCGATGTCCTCGGCGAAGCCCATCTTGAGCATCTCGTCGGCCTCGTCGAGGACGAGGTGCTGGAGGTTCTCGAGCTTGAGCGAGCCCCGCTTGAGGTGGTCGATGACGCGACCGGGGGTGCCGACGACGACCTGCGCACCGCGCTTGAGGCCGGCGAGCTGCGGACCGTAGGACTGGCCGCCGTAGATGGGGAGCACGGAGAAGTCGTCGAGATTCGTCGCATACGAGGTGAACGCCTCGGCGACCTGGAGCGCGAGCTCACGGGTGGGGGTGAGCACGAGAGCGAACGGTCCGTCCGATGCCCGCCCCGCCTCGGCGAGGTGGGAGAGGATCGGCAGGGCGAACGCCGCGGTCTTGCCCGTACCCGTCTGCGCGAGTCCGATGACGTCGCGACCGGCGACGAGCGCAGGGATCGTCGCGGCCTGGATCGGGGACGGCGATTCGTAGCCGAGGGCTTCGACGGCGCGCAGGACCTCGGGATGGAGGCCGAGCTCGGCGAACGTCGGCGTGGTCTCCTGAGTGGATTCTTCGGTCATGAGTGGTTCTCTCTCACGTCGGCACACACTTGATCGCAGATGACTGTAGTGGCGATCTACCCTGCGGCCGCTTGTGCGATCATGACTGGCAATCCGGGCCGGAACCGTACGCTTCCTTCCGACTGCGCGCGGGCACAGTCATCGGTACGGAGAAAGGTTTGGGTGTGGCACCAGTCTACCGTGCCGATCCTCGCCGAGGCGGCCCCGACCCTGCGTAAGAGGTGTGAGTTCCATCGCCTGCCGCGCTTCACCTGGAGGCGGCCGTGACCCGATAGGCTGGAGTCTGTGCGCCACGGCAGCCGGCCGTGGCGGCAACGGATACCAAGGAGAGTCAACCGTGGCACAGTCCAAGCTCGATGCCGTCATCGCCCTGGCCAAGCGCAGAGGATTCGTCTTCCAGGCAGGGGAGATCTACGGTGGTTCCCGCTCGGCGTGGGACTACGGCCCGCTCGGCGTCGAACTCAAGGACAACATCAAGTCCCAGTGGTGGCAGACCTTCGTCCGCGGACGCGAGGACGTCGTCGGCCTCGACTCGTCGATCATCCTGCCCAAGCGCGTGTGGGAAGCCTCCGGTCACGTCGAGACCTTCGTCGACCCGCTCGTCGAATGCCTCCGCTGCCATCACCGTCACCGCGAGGACCACCTCATCGAGGCCTATGAGGCCAAGCACGGAAAGGCTCCGGAGAACGGGATGGCCGACGTCGTGTGCCCCGACTGCGGCACCCGCGGCCAGTGGACCGAGCCGCAGCAGTTCTCCGGACTCGTCAAGACGTTCCTCGGCCCCGTCGAGTCCGAGGCCGGACTGCACTACCTGCGCCCGGAGACCGCGCAGGGCATCTTCGTCAACTTCAACAATGTGCTCACCGCATCAAGGAAGAAGCCGCCGTTCGGAATCGGGCAGATCGGCAAGTCCTTCCGCAACGAGATCACGCCCGGCAACTTCATCTTCCGCACCCGTGAGTTCGAGCAGATGGAGCTCGAGTACTTCGTCCACCCCGACGACGCTCCAGCCCTCTTCGACGAATGGGTCGAGGACTGCTGGAACTGGTTCCTCGGCCTGGGCCTGAGCGAAGAGAACATGCGCCGCTTCGACGTCCCCGAGGACGAGCGCGCCCACTACTCGGCAGGCACCATCGACATCGAGTACCGCTTCGGCTTCCAGGGCTCGGAGTGGGGTGAGCTTATGGGCGTGGCCAACCGCACCGACTACGACCTGAGCACCCACACCGAGGCGTCGGGGGCGAAGCTGCAGTACTTCGACCAGGCCAGCGGCGACCGCTACACGCCCTACGTCATCGAGCCCGCGTTCGGCCTCACCCGGTCGATGATGGCCTTCCTCATCGACGCCTACACCGAGGACGAGGCGCCGAACACCAAGGGCGGCACCGACACCCGCATCGTGCTCAAGCTCGATCCGCGCCTCGCTCCGGTGAAGGCGGCTGTGCTTCCGCTCAGCCGCAACGAGAAGCTCACTCCCGAGGCGAAGGCTCTGGCCGCTCGCCTGCGCAGTCGCTGGAACATCGACTTCGACGACGCCGGAGCGATCGGTCGCCGCTACCGCCGCCAGGACGAGATCGGCACCCCGCTGTGCATCACGTACGACTTCGACTCCCTCGACGACGGTGCGGTGACGATCCGCAAGCGCGACGACATGAGCCAGGAGCGCGTGAGCCTCGATCAGGTCGAGTCCTACCTCGCCGACCACCTCGGCGGGGCCTGAGTTCCACGGTCGCACGGCACGGCGGGTCCGCCGCAGCCGTGCGACCGCCTCGGCGGGGCGAGAACCTGACAGCGGCCCTGCCCCCGGCACCGACGACGACGGCCTCGGCACCTTGTGAAAGGTGCCGAGGCCGTCGTCGTGCGAGTGACGATCAGAACATCGTCCAGGCTTCCTGGAGGACGCCGCGGATGATCTGCTCCATCTCGTCGAACTCCTTCTGACCGACGGTCAGCGGGGGCGAGAGCTGGATGACCGGGTCGCCACGGTCGTCGGCACGGCAGTAGAGGCCGTTCTCGTACATCTTCGCCGAGACGAAGTTCTTGAGGATCCGCTCCGACTCCTCTTCGGTGAAGGACTCCTTCGTGTCCTTGTCCTTGACGAGTTCGATGCCGTAGAAGAAGCCCTCACCGCGGACGTCGCCGACGATCGGGAGGTCCTTGAGCTTCTCGAGCGTGAACTTGAACGCGCCGGCGTTCTCGTGCACGTGGTCGTTGAGCTTCTCGTTCTCGAAGACGTCGAAGTTCGCCATCGCGGCGGCACAGGCGACGGGGTGACCGCCGAAGGTGTAGCCGTGGTAGTACGTCGCGTCGCCGCCAGGACCGAAGGGCTCGAAGAGGCGGTCCGAGGCGATCATCGCACCGAGCGGAGCATAGCCCGAGGTGATGCCCTTGGCGCTGGTGATGATGTCGGGGACGTAGCCGAAGTCGTTGCACGCGAACATGTCGCCGATGCGACCGTAGGCGCAGATCGTCTCATCGGAGACGAGGAGGACATCGTTCTCGTCGCAGATCTCGCGCACGCGCTCGAAGTATCCGGGAGGCGGCGGGAAGCAGCCGCCGGAGTTCTGCACGGGCTCGAGGAAGACGGCGGCGACGGAGTCGGCACCCTCGAACTCGATCGCCTCGGCGATGCGGTCGGCGGCCCAGCGGCCGAAGGCCTTCTCATCGTGCGCGTACGGTTCGGGTGCGCGGTAGAAGTTCGTGTTCGGGACCTTGTGGGCACCGGGGACGAGCGGGGCGAACTGCTCGCGCAGGCCCGGCAGGGAGGTCACGGACAGGGCGCCGTGCGGGGTGCCGTGGTAGGCGGTGGCACGGGAGATGATCTTGTGCTTGCCGGGCTTGCCGGTGAGCTTGAAGTAGTTCTTGGCAAGCTTCATCGCGGACTCGACGGAGTCGCCGCCGCCGGAGGTGAGGAAGACGCGGTTGAGATCGCCGGGGGCGTAGGAGGCGAGGCGCTCGGAGAGCTCGATGGCCTGCGGGTGGGCGAAGGACCACAGCGGCATGAAGGGCAGCTTCATGGTCTGGTCGTACATCGCCTTCGCGATCTCCTCGCGACCGTGTCCGACCTGGACGGTGAAGAGACCGGCGAGGCCGTCGATGTAGCGCTTGCCCTGATCGTCGAAGATGTAGTGGCCTTCGCCGCGGGTGATGATCGGTGCCTGTCCGCCGTTGAACAGGGCCTGGTGCGGAGCCATATGCATCCACACGTTGTTGCGCACGGCTTCCTGATACGGAGTGCCGGCTCTGGTGACATTGTCTGTCATCGTGTCCCCCAATTGTATTTTTGCTTTTCGAGTGAGAGGTACATGAAGAGCTCTGTGTCGACGACCGCGTCGATCGACCGGAGCTCCCTGTTGACGAAATCGATGAGGTGTCGGTCCGATTCGCAGACGATCTCCACAAGGAGGTCGAACGACCCCGCGGTGACGACGAGGTAGTCGATCTCGTCGTACCCGTGCAGCCTGTCGGCGACCTTCGAGATGTCTCCGCGGACCTTCACTCCCACCATGGCCTGTCGGGCGAAGCCGAGACTGAGCGGGTCGGTCACGGCCACGATCTCCATCACGCCGGAGTCGATGAGCCTCGACACCCTCTGTCGCACGGCCGCCTCGGAGAGTCCGACGGACTTCCCGATGGCAGAGTAGGACTTGCGTCCGTCATGCTGGAGTTCGACGATGATCGCCTTGGACTTCTCGTCGAGGTTGCCCAGGCGGTGACTGCTTCCGCTCGGCAGCGAGTGGGCCATTCTTCACCTCCGTGATGTGAGTCTCAGATCAATCTACCATTGAATCAGTCGGAATGCGTAGTCCACTGTGCGAATTCAGTTGATTGTGTTGAAATTTCATTCTGTATCCGTCAGTGCGTGTCGATCCGAGGTGCGGGCGGCGCCCGTCGACACGCTCGCGGACCGTCATTGACACCGTGTGAGCGCGATCACCACACTGAGGGCATGAATGAAGGCGAGCTGTTCACCGGCGGCGAGGCGGACCGTCCCGACGTCCAGGGAATGCGGCCGGGATCCGAGCAGGGCGGTGCGGGGCAGGCGGTGCGCTCGCGCCCGCAGCCGACACCGGGAGAGGTCGACACGATCGGGGCGCAGAACCTCGGGTTCTCCCCAGAGGAGTACCTCGCCCGGATCGCGGCGGTGCGCGGACGGATGAGCGATCAGGGACTCTCGGCGCTCATCGTCACCGACCCGGCCAACATCTACTACCTCACCGGCTACAACGCGTGGTCGTTCTACACCCCGCAGATGCTCTTCGTCCCCTCCTCGGGTCCGCTCACGCTCTTCCTGCGCGACATGGACGCCCGCGGGGCCTCCCACACCTCGTGGCTGCCGCCCGAAGACATCGTCGGCTACCCCGAGCGCTACGTTCAGCGCCCGCACATCCACCCCTTCGACTGGGTCGCCTTCGCACTCCGTCAGCGGTGGGAGGTCGCCCGGGCCTCGTCCTCGCCGGTCGGGGTCGAGATGGATTCGCACTTCTTCTCCCCGCGCGCCTTCCGGGCGCTCGTCAACGGTGTGCCCGAGTGGCGTCTCGTCGACTCGTTCGAGCTCGTCAACTGGATCCGGGCGATCAAGTCCGCTGACGAGCTCGCCCTCATGCACCGGGCCGCCGAAGTGACGAGCGCGGCGATGGACGCGGCCCTCGGCACGGTCGGGCAGGGGGTCGGCCAGCACGAGGTCGCCGCCGCGATCTCCGCCGCGCAGGCGCGGGGGAGCGGGCCGTCGTGGGGTGATTATCCGGCGATCGTCCCGCTCATGCCCACCGGTGAGAGCGCTGACACTCCGCACCTGAGCTGGACGGATCGGACCTTCGCCGCAGATGAGTCGGTGAGCATCGAACTCGCCGGGGTCCACCGCCGCTACCATGTTCCCTTGGCGCGCACTGCCGTGGTGGGGCGTCCGAAGCAGGAGCTCGTCCGCCTCGAGGGGGTCGTCGCCGAGGCGCTCGCGGCCGTGCTCGACGTCGCCGCCCCAGGCGTTCCGACCGCCGAGCTCGCCCGGACGTGGAATCGGGTGCTCGCCCGGGCCGGTCTGGAGAAACCGAGCCGGCTCGGCTATTCGATCGGTATCGGATACCCGCCCGACTGGGGTGAGCGGACGATCTCGATCCGGACGGAGGACGACCAGATCCTCGAGGCGGGCATGACCTTCCACCTCATCTGCGGGATGTGGATGAACGGCTACGGCTATGAACTCTCCGAGTCGATCCTCGTCACCGACTCCGGTGTCGACACCTTCACGGACTTCCCGCGCGAACTCATCCGGCTCTGAGCCGGCATCGGACCGGCGAGGGCGACGATCTGTCGAACCACCTCGGCGGGGGACAGGGTCGCCATCATCGGCAGCGCGAGGACGTAGCGGGTGAAGATCGTGCCGACGATGACGACGGCGAGCCGACGGGCTGCGGTACGTCCGACCGCCTCGGCGAGGGCGCCGAAGACGGTCCGCTCGAGATAGCGGCTGAGCAGCTGAGCCCGCGAACCGTCATCGGCGAGCTCCCTGGCGAACGCCACGAGGCGGGGGCCGTGGACGGGGTGATCCCAGACTGCGACGATGCCCTCGGCCAGTGCCCGGACGTCGAGGGTGCCGTGCTCGGTCGCCGCGGCAACGACATGATGCGGGGCGACGGTGAGGGCGAGGGCGACGATGAGGAGTTCGTCCTTCGAGCCGAAGTGATAATTGACCAGCGAGTGGCTCAGGCCTGCCTCCGCCGCGATCTGCCGAGCGGTGATCGTCGCCGGATGTCCGCCGGCAAGCAGACGCTGAGCCGCGGCGACGAGTCTCTGCCGGGCGTCCGACGTCCCCGAGGGTCGACCCGGTCGTTTATTGACCATGGTGGCATTGTCCCATGCCCTGGGAGCAGTCTGAGGCCATGAAGGCACAGTGGAACGAACAGGATCAGACGGTCACCGGCGACGATTCGCGGCGACTCGGCGCGGCGGCGGACACGGACTGCATCGTGGTCGGCGGCGGTCCCGCCGGCCTCGTCTGCGGGCTCGTGCTCGCCCGTCTCGGGGTGAGGGTGACAGTGGTGGAGAAGCACGATGACTTCCTCCGCGACTTCCGCGGCGACACCATCCATCCCTCAACCCAGGACCTGTTGGCCGAGCTCGGCCTCCTCGACGAGTTCCTCACCCTGCCGCACGAGGACATGCCTCGCGTGACGTTGCGGTGGAACGAGGAGGAGTTCGTGCTCGCTGACTTCTCGCGGTTGCCGACCCGGCGTCGGGTGATCAGCTTCATGCCGCAGTGGGAGTTCCTCGATCTCATCGCCCGCGCCGCCTTGCGCGAGCCGACGTTTACGCTGCTGCGCAGCACCGAGGTCATCGACGTCGTCCGGGCGGGAGAGCGGATCGTCGGTGTCCGCACGCGATCGTCGACGGGGGAGGAGACCCTGCAGGCACGCCTCGTCATCGCGGCGGACGGTCGGGATTCGACCGTGAGGGACGCAGCGGGACTGCACCCCCAGCGGCTGGCGACGGCGATGGACGTGCTCTGGTTCCGCGTGCCGAAGGCCAGTGGTGAGTCCCTTCCCTTCGTGCAGGCTGGTGCCGGTCTTCTCCTCGCCATCGACCGAGGCGAGTACTTCCAGGTCGCCAATGCGATCCCGGCAGGCACCTGGGTGCCGTCGGCGGCGGCGCTCACCGCACTGCGGGCGCGGGTCGCCCGGATCGCCCCGCAGCTGAGCGGACGGATGGAGCACGTGGGTCTCGACGACGTCAGGCTCCTGCGGGTGAGACTGGAGCGCCTGCGACGCTGGCACGCACCCGGCCTGCTGTGCATCGGAGACGCCGCGCATGCGATGTCGCCGGCCGGTGGAGTCGGCATCAACCTCGCCATCCAGGACGCGGTCGCCGCGGCGCGAATCCTCGGGCCGAATCTCCGCGCGGGCACACCGACGGCGAGGCAGCTGCGCCGAGTGCAGAGGCGGCGCGCCTGGCCGGCGACGCTCATCCAGTGGGTCCAGCTGCGCATCCAGCCGGTGCTCCTCGGCGATCGCCCAGCCTCGCGTCCGCCCCTGCCGCTGCGCCTCGTCGCCCGATTCCCCGCGCTCGCCCACGTGCCCGGGCGCATCATCGGCGTGGGGCCTCGGCCCGAACATGTCGGTGCCGGTGCGCGGCGCGGTTTCAGCAGGCGGTGAATGCGGCTGCGGTTGCGGAGGTGGCGGCGGACGCGGACTGCGACGCGGTTGGTGCGGGTTGCGCGGACGGGACGACCGCCTCGGCGGGGATGCGCGCACCCGGCACCCGGAGCGGTGTTTCCTACGCGTGCACGGGGAGGTTTCGTCGCTGCGGGGATGACGTGCCGAGTGGAGGGTTGTCTGTGAACCGACGACGATGGGGTGTTGTCACGGGGAGGACGTGCGGTTGCGGGGTGGAGGTGGCGCTGGGGGTAGGGCGTGCGCCTGCGGGGGCGAACTGTGACGCGGCGTGATGTCGTCGAAGGAAGTCAGCCGAGGAACTGCAGCCAGAGGCCGACGGCGAGTGCGTTGATCGCGACGATGAGCGCCGCGCGGCCGAGCACCCACGAGCCGTCGCGGGGATCCGCGCCGGTGCCGCCGGAGAGCTGGACGGACATCGCGACGCGCGGGGGCGCGGCCAGGGCGGCGAAGGAGCCTGCGACATTTCCGGCGGCGACGACCGTCATCGCCGGGGCCCCTGCCGCGTCGGCCGCCGAGGCGAGGGTGCCCGAGAACATCGCGTTGCTGCCCGTGTTCGACCCGGTGAGGACCGCCCCGACCGTGGTCAGCCACGGAGTGACGAGGAGGAGGCCGGCGGGGACGAGTGCGCCGATCGCGTCGCTCATCCCGCTCGTCGTCATCACCCAGCCCATGACCATGAACGCCGCCGTCGCCGCCCCGATGGGGACCCATGCGCGGACCGCGGACGCCGCGACCGGGCGCAGGAGTTCCTTCGCCGAGGCGACAGCTGGGTCAGGGTCGGTGCCGGAGTCGCCTGCGTCCGCCGTTTCGCCGGCCTCGGCGTCCGTCGGTCCGGGACCCGGGGTGTTCGCCGGACCGGGACCCGGGGTGTCCGCCGGCCCGGCGCTCGCCCCGCGCGCTCGCCCCCGGCCCCGGGCGACGAGGACGGCGACGAGGCAGGCGACCGCGAGCCAGAACGGGGGAGAGGAGACGATGTCGGTGAGGGGCGACGGAGCGAGCGCGTAGAGCTCCCGGGCGATGAGGATGCCGACCGTGAGTGTCGCATACGGCAGCACCGCACGCCCGAGCGAGCGGTCCATCCCGGCGAAGCGGCTGCGGACCGACAGGGGCAGGCCGATGCCGGCGATGACGAGGAGCGAGCCGACGATGCCGGCCGGGGCCATGCCGAGCAGGGCGTTCGAAGCCAGGATGCCGGCCCAGAGCAGCCCGGCGGCGGCTGCCATGCCCAGGGCGCTGAGGGGCCTCGGGCGGGCGAGGGCGATGATTGCGACGAGGACGACGGCGATGGGGATCGCATTGATCCAGGCCGTGGTCAGGCCGAGGGCGTCGACGTCGAGGTCGGCGAGCGCGGCAGCGACGGTCGTGCCCGGGCCGAGCGCACCCCAGGGGACGGCGACGAGCCCGAGGAGGCCGAAGAGCGCGGAATGGCGGATCGAGCAGCCGAGGTGGCGCAGCACCGGCACGCCGATCGTCACACCGATGCCGAAGCCGGTGACGGACTCGGCGAAGGGGACGATCCCGAAGACGACGAGGGCGACGCCGATCGACCGACTCGGCACGGTCGCCTCGACCCAGCCGGAGAGTGCGCGCATGGCACCGCTGGCCTCGAGGATCGAGGCGAGCATCATGCCGAAGAGGAGGATGAGGGCGACTTCGACGACGAGCGGGAAGTAGTCCGTGCCGGCGGCGGCGAAGACGGCAAGCGGTGTGGGGAATGCGAGAAGCGCACAGACGATCGACCCGAGGAGTCCTGCCGCCGCCGAGATCCATGTCGGAACCCGGACGGCGAGGAGGACTATCACGAGGGCAAGAGGGGAGAGCGCAAGGACACCGGGCATTTTCGCTCTTCATGGATCGAAATCTACTATCTGAGAATACACTAGGATGGGATCATGGCGAAGTCAGAGGACACGGGAGCGCGGGTGTTCGGCGCGCGGGTGCGGTCCCGCCGGCGGCACAGCAACCTCACGCTCAACGAGCTCGCCGCCCGCGCCGGGATCTCCCGCGCCGCCCTGTCGAAGATCGAGCGCGGCGAACAGGACACCTCCGTCTCGAATGCCATGGGCCTCTCGCGCGCCCTCGGCGTCGACGTCGGCGAACTGCTCGCCGAACCCGAGGTCGTCATCACCCCCAGCGAAGCCATCCTCGCGCTCACGAGCTACGGTCCGGGCACGCACCGCCGCGACCTCCCCTCCCCGATGGAGAACATGGAGGTCATCCACTACACCCTCGATCCGCGCAGCGAGACCTCCGCCATCGCCGCCCACCGCTCCGGATCCCGGGAGACCTTCTACGTGCTCGCCGGGATCGTCGAGATCGTCACGATCGACCGTCGCACCGTGCTCCGCGCCGGCGACTGCGCGCAGGCCCCCGGCGACGTCCCGCACCAGGTCGCCAACCCCAGCGACCGTCCGGCCGAACTCATCCTCATCATCGTCTGAGACCGCCCCCGCCGAGGCGGTCCGCCCTTGACGGGCCCCACCGGACTCGGGCATCCTTGACGGGTCCCATTCCCGTCGGAAGGCAGCCACCCCCAGTGAAGTGACCACTCATTTCCGCACCCGCGGGCGAAACGGCCCCGCACCACACACGTGTGCACGAAATGAGGTCACAGATGACTGCTGCCATATCCATCTCCGGACTCGGCTACCGCCTCGGCTACGACACCGAGATCCTCGACTCCCTCACCGCGACCATCCCGACCGGACGTGTCGGCCTCGTCGGTGACAACGGGATCGGAAAGTCCACCCTCGCCCGTATCCTCACCGGCGAGCTCACCCAGACGACGGGCACCGTCATCGGCTCCGCAGGCGCCGTCCACATCGACCAGCTGCTCCCGCACACCGATGTCCCCGTCGAGACCGTCCTCGGCATCGGAACCGTCCGCTCAGCCCTCCACCGCACCCTCGCCGGGCACGGGGAGGACGAGGACTTCGCCGTCATCGGCGACGACTGGGACATCGAAGAGCGGGCCCTGTCCGCCCTCGCCGAGGTGGGGCTGCGTCTCGAGTCCCGTGACCTCGACCGCCGGCTGCGGACCTTCTCCGGTGGGGAGGCCATGCGCATCGGCCTCGCCCGTGCGGCTCTCGCCGGATCCGCATGGCTCATCCTCGACGAGCCGAGCAACAACCTCGATGCCGCAGGGCGCTGACTCCTCGGCGAGCTCCTCGACCGGCGGAGCGGACCGAGCCTCATCATCTCCCACGACCGAGACCTGCTCGAGACGATGGACGCGATCGTCGAGATGACTGACGAACTGCGTGTCTACGGCGGCGGCTACAGCGCCTACGAGGAGTTGGTCGCCGCCGAGGAGGAGGCCAAGCGGTCTCGGCTCACCGATGCGAAGAAGACGCTGACGATCGAGAAGCGCCAGCGCATCGAGCTCGAGACGACGCTGGCGCGCGCCGACCGGAAGGCGGCCACGGACACGGCGAACAAGCGGCGGCCGAAGATCGTCATGAACGGACTGAGCGACTTCGCCCAGAAGTCGGCAGCCAAACGTCGCGGAGACAAAGCCGCCGACGAAGCCCGAGCCGAAGCGGACGTGCAGAGGGCGAAGGACGCCCTCCGCCGCGACCCGTCGATCACCCTCCACCTGCCCGAGACCGAGGTCCATGCCGGCAAACGGGTGCTCGAGATCGACAGCGCAGGGCTCGAGCGTCCGTGGACGATCGTCGGAGCGGAGCGGATCCGCCTGACCGGACCCAACGGCGCCGGAAAGTCGAGCCTGCTCGCCGCCCTGCGCGGTGGGTCGGCGAGCGCTCCGGTCGTCGAGCTCTTCCCCGGGCTGAGCACAGCCGTCCACGTGCCCATCGCCCACCTCGACCAGCAGTACCGGCTGCCCGAGCACTCGAGCGTCATGGATGCCGTCCGGGACCCGAACCCGGGACTGGAGAAGCATCGCGTCCACGAGGTGCTCGCGGCGATGGGTCTGCGTGCCGGGCGCACCGAGCAGCTGTGCGGGACGCTCTCGGGAGGGGAGCGCTTCCGCGTCGCGCTCGCCGCCGCCCTGCTCGCCGACCCCGCCCCGCAGCTGCTCCTCCTCGACGAACCCGGCAACAACCTCGACGTCGCCTCCCAGCGGGCGCTCGCCTCGGCGCTCGAGGGATTCGGGGGAGCGATGCTGCTCGTCACCCACGACGACCGCCTCGGCGAGGAACTGGGTGCGGTCACCGAATGGGACGTTCGCGAACTGCGGGAGGCACCCGCTGAGGGCGACCAGTCGACGACTGTGAGTAAGGGAACGGACCGGGCGGTGTCCGATTTGCCTGCCTTTGGGATAATGGACGGGTGAGTGTCATGAGCGAATCCACGTCCCCGGCCGTCGCGCCTCTGCGCATCGGCCCCATCGAGCTGTCCTCCCCGGTCGTGCTCGCCCCCATGGCCGGGATCACGAACACCGCGTTCCGCCGGCTCTGCCGCGAATACGGTGCCGGACTCTACGTCACCGAGATGGTCACCTCACGCGCGCTCGTCGAACGCAGCCCCAAGAGCATGCGCATCATCCACCACGAACCGTATGAGACCCCGCGCTCGGTCCAGCTCTACGGCGTCGACCCGGTGACGATCGGGCAGGCCGTGCGCATGCTCGTCGAGGAGGACCGCGCCGACCACATCGACCTCAACTTCGGCTGCCCGGTGCCCAAGGTCACCCGGAAGGGCGGCGGCTCGGCCCTGCCGTGGAAGCAGGACCTCTTCACCGCGATCGTCACCACCGCGGTGCGCGAAGCCGACCGCGGCGGGATCCCGCTGACGGTGAAGATGCGCAAGGGCATCGACGCCGACCATCACACCTACCTCGACGCGGGGGAGACCGCCCGCAACGCCGGGGTCGCGGCGATCGCCCTCCACGGGCGCACGACCGCCGACCTCTACTCCGGGACCGCGGACTGGGAGTCGATCGCCCGGCTCAAGGACCACCTCGGCGACAGCGTTCCGGTGCTCGGCAACGGCGACATCTTCTCCGCCGAGGACGCGCTGGAGATGATGGCGCGCACCGGCTGCGACGGCGTCGTCATCGGCCGCGGCTGTCAGGGACGGCCGTGGCTCTTCGGGGACCTCGCGAACGCACTGAACGGCAGCGATGAGCGCCACCGCCCCGGACTCGCCGAGGTGGCCCGTGCCGTCCGCCTCCACGGCGAATACCTCGTCGACTACTACGGCGAGGAGTTCTACGGAGTCCGCGACCTGCGCAAGCACATCGCGTGGTACTTCAAGGGCTACCCCGTCGGCGGCGATCTGCGCAGCCGACTCGCGATGGTCTCATCCCTGGCCGAACTCGACGCCCTCCTCGCCGAACTCGACGACGCCCCCTACCCGGGGGAGGCCGCCGAGGGCTCGCGCGGACGCACGACCCGCCCCAAGCGCCCCCACCTGCCCGAGGGCTGGCTTGACTCCCGCGTCTTCGACGCCAGCGGCACCGCGCTGCTCGCCGAAGCCGAACTCGACATCTCGGGAGGCTGAGCGTGCCGACCGAGACCTCCGCACGCATCGCCCAGGCCTCCGGGCACGTCGCGGACTACACCGCCCGCGACGAGGAGCGCTGGGTCATCGAACCGGCGAAGAACCCGCGCCGTTCGGCCTTCCAGCGCGACCGCGCCCGTGTGCTCCACTCCTCGGGGCTGCGCCGCCTCGGCGCGAAGACGCAGGTCGTCTCGCCCGGCACCGACGACTTCGTCCGCACCCGGCTCACCCACTCCCTCGAAGTCGCGCAGGTCGGCCGCGAACTCGCCCGCTACCTCGGCTGCGATCCCGACATCGTCGACACCGCATGCCTGAGCCACGACCTCGGGCACCCGCCCTTCGGCCACCACGGGGAGACGATCCTCGACCGGCTGTGCGCCGACATCGGCGGCTTCGAAGGCAACGCGCAGACCCTGCGCCTCGTCACCCGCATCGAACCCAAGGTGCTTGCCCCCGATGGCCGACCCGCCGGGCTCAACCTCACCCGGGCCAGCCTCGACGCCCTGACGAAGTACCCGTGGCCGCGGGCCGAGGCCTCGGCCGGGCGACGCGATTCGGGAGTGCGGAAGTTCGGCGTCTACGACGACGACATCGCCGTCTTCGACTTCTACCGGGCCGGTGTCGTCAACGGTCGCCGCTGCCTCGAGGCCCAGGTCATGGATCTCGCCGACGACATCTCCTACTCGGTCCACGACGTCGAGGACGCGGTCGTCGCCGGGCACCTGCGCCTGAACGAGTTCACCGATGACACCCGACGCGCGGAGCTCTTCGCGATCACCCGGCAGTGGTACCTGCCCGAGACCGACGATGCGGAGATGGACAAGGCGCTCACCCGCCTCCAGGCCGCCGCGTACTGGCCGGAGACCGAATTCGACGGCTCCCGCCGCGCCCAGGCCGCCCTCAAGCACATGACGAGCCAGCTCATCGGCCGCTTCGTCGGCGCCGCGGAGGCCGCGACCCGCGAGGAGTACGGGTGGGAGCCGCTCAACCGCTACCAGGCCTCCCTCGTCGTCCCCGAGTCCACGGCCGTGGAGATCGCCGTGCTCAAGGGGATGGCCACGCTCACGGTCATGGTCGCGGAGGACCGGCTGCGCCTCCACGACATCCAGGACACCGTCATCACCACGCTCGCCGAATGGTATGACGCGCACCCGAGAGGGCTCGATCCGATGTTCGCCGCCGACCATGCGGAGGCCGCCGACGATGCGGCCCGACTGCGCGTCATCGCCGACCAGATCGCGTCCCTGACCGACCATTCGGCGTGGACGCTCTACCACCGGATCCAAGCCGGGGCGGGGGATCGTCTCTAGACCATGGCCGGACTCATCAAGCGCGAGGACATCGACGAGCTGCGCTCGCGCACGCGCCTCGACGAGGTCGTCGGCGAGTTCGTCACGCTCAAGACCGCGGGCATCGGCTCGCTCAAAGGCCTGTGCCCCTTCCACGACGAGAAGACTCCCTCGTTCACCGTCCGCCCTCAGGTCGGGATGTACCACTGCTTCGGCTGCGGGGAATCCGGGGACGTCTTCACCTTCCTCCAGAAGGTCGAACAGCTCAGCTTCGTCGAGGCCGTCGAGATGCTCGCCGGGCGGATCGGGATGCACCTGCGCTACGAGGACGGCAAGGGCCCCGACCGGGAGCAGGCGAGCAGACGGCAGCGCCTGCTCGAGATGCACGAGGTCGCCGAGCGCTTCTTCGCCACCGCTCTGGGTGAGGACGCCGGGCAGATCGCCCGCGACTTCCTCGCCGAGAAGGGCTTCCCTCCCGGGGAGAACGCCCACTTCGGCATCGGCTTCGCCCCGAAGTCCTGGGATGCGCTCACCTCCCACCTGCGCCGGGCCGGCTTCAGCGATGAGGAGATCCTCGCGGCCGGGCTCGCGAGCGAAGGCAGCCGGGGCATCTACGACCGGTTCCGCGGGCGGGTGATGTGGCCGATCAAGGACATGACGGGTCGGACGATCGGCTTCGGGGCGAGGCGGCTCTTCGACGACGATCAGGGCCCGAAGTACCTCAACACCCCGGAGACCGCGCTCTACCACAAGAACCAGGTCCTCTACGGCCTCGACCTCGCCAAGCGCGACATCGCGAAGACCAAACGCGTCGTCATCGTCGAGGGCTACACCGATGTCATGGCCGCCCATCTCGCCGGCGTCACCCAGGCCGTCGCGACGTGCGGCACGGCCTTCGGCGCCGAACATGTCAAGATCGTCCGCCGCCTCATCGGCGACGATCCGAGCGCGCAGGTCGTCTTCACCTTCGATGGCGACGAGGCCGGGCAGAAGGCGGCGCTCAAGGCCTTCGAGTTCGAATCCGAGTTCACCGCGCAGACCTTCGTCGCCGTCGAACCCTCGGGCCTCGACCCCAACGACCTGCGCCTGGAGAAGGGCGATGCCGCGATCCGAGAGCTCATCGAGGGCCGCAGACCCCTCTTCGAGTTCGTCATCACCACCGCGATCGCCCAGTACGACCTCGACACCGTCGAGGGCCGCATCGCCGCCGTCCGGGCCAGCGCCGAGGTGCTTGCCGGGATCCGCGACCGAAACAGCCTCAGCCACTACCACCGTTTCGTCGCCGGTCGCATCGGCGTCGACATCGCCGAGGTGGAGGCTGCCGTGAAGACCGCCCGCCGACACCCGCGTGCCTCCGCATCGGACCGGGGTCGGCAGTCGGGATCCGAGAACGCTCGGACCGCCGGCCGTCCGGGTCCGAGCAGCGCTTCCGGTGCGAACGGGGCCGGCGGTCCGGGGGATTCCGCGGGCGGCGGTGGTCGGCCGGGGGCGCCGGGCGAGGACGGCATCGAATACGTCTACGACGAGCGCCCCGACGTCTCCAACCTCTCCGCCCCGATCACCCCGACGCGCCTGAAGACGGAGAAGGGCGCGCTCATGGTCGCTCTCCAGCATCCGGAGTTCGTCAACGCGAAGCTCTTCGACTCGCTCTCTGCCCACGCATTCGAGCATCCCGGGTACCGCCGGGTCCAAGCCGTGCTCAGCGCGGCGGGAGGACTGCGCGCGGGAGCCGCCGACCCCGGGCGGTGGGTGGAGACCGTCATGGACGCCAGCGATGAGGACCTCAAGCCCGGCATCGCCCAGCTCCTCGTCACCCCGCTGCCCGTGTCCGAGGGAATGGGCGCCGAGAAGTTCGCCCAGGGCATCGTCGCGAAGCTCTTCGACTATGACCTCGAGAGGATCGCGAAGGAACTCCACTCGCGCCTCCAGCGACAGTCCGCCACGGACGCCGAGGCGCAGACCGCGCTGCTGCGCCAGCTCCAGGTGCTTGAGCAGCACCGGGTGCGCCTGCGCGAACTCATGGCCTGACTCGGACTCTGTCACCAGGCTCCGACATCCCGCGGAGGACTCCGCAGCGCCGTCACCCGCGATCGCCCGACCCCGCGATCGCTCACTCGAGCAGCGACCCAGCGCGCGTTCGCGGCCGCCCGCGAACTCCCGAATCCTCGAATCCTGAACGTCCCGTCGGCGTTCGGGCGTGAAATACTGCACAGTTGCAATTTTGCAGTTGATGAAAAGTTGCAGATGGTGCAAAATTGAGGGCATGACTGACCACGAATCGCTGCGGACGAAGAAGGCGCGAGCGACCCGCACCGCGCTCCACGAAGCGGCGATCACCCGTGTCCTCGACGAGGGACTCGACTCGGTGACGGTGGCGATGATCGCCGCCGACGCGGGGGTGTCTCCGCGGACCTTCTTCAACTACTTCCAGACGAAGGAGGACGCGATCGTCGGCCTCGACGTCTCGACCATCGACACCCAGCTGGTGCGCGACTATGTCGAATCCGACACCGGCATCGAGTCCCTGGCCGAGGACACGGCGAACTTCGTGCGCGAAGCGCTCCTCGTCGGCACGGACCCGCGGCTCTCGGTGCGCAGGCGGCAGCTCTTCGCCGCGTATCCGGAGCTCGTGACCAAGCGGTTCGAACAGGTCGAGGCGCTCGAGGAACTCGTCTCCGAGCACGTGCTCGCACGGCTCAAGCACCTCGGCCAGGAGTTCTCGTCCGAGGACTCCGCCTGGCGCAGCGCGCGGATGCTCACCCAACTGTGCATGGTCCCGCTCCAGCACGCTGCGCGGGTGGTCAAGCGCACGCCCGACCTCGCCGCCGACCCCGACGGCACGAAGAACGTCTACGACGACTCCTTGGGGCTCTTCCTCAAGGTGCTCGAGCGACTGAGATGAAAGCTGAGATGAGAAGCAACAACGACCTGAGGACCGGGGACATGACGACCTCACCGGGCAACCACAGCAACGACACGCAGCCGATGACCACCTCGGCGATCATCCTCCTCTTCGTGGGACTGATGATCGCGATGTTCATGTTCTCCCTCAACCAGACCGTGCTCGCCACGGCGCTGCCGACGATCGTCGGCGAACTCGACGGAGTCGACCAGATGCTCTGGGTGTCGACGGCCTTCATGCTCGCCTCGACGATCATGATGCCCATCTACGGCAAGGTCGGCGACCTCTTTGGCCGCAAGCCGCTGTTCATGTTCGCGATCTGCTGCTTCCTCGCCGGATCGGTCTTCGCCCTCGTCGCGAACGAGATGTCGACGCTCATCCTCGGCCGTGTCCTCCAGGGCATCGGCGGCGGCGGAATGATGATCCTCTCGCAGTCGATCATCGCCTCTGTGGTGCCGGCCCGCGAGCGCGGGAAGTACATGGGCATCATGGGCTCCGCATTCGCCGTCTCCTCGGTCGCCGGCCCCCTCATCGGCGGGTGGCTCACCGAAGGGCCCGGCTGGCGCTGGGCGTTCGCGATCAACTTCCCGCTCGGAGCCGTCGCGCTCATCGCCGCAGCGGTCTTCCTCAAGATCCCCAAACACACGCACGGCCCCCGCCCGAAGATCGACGTCGGTGGCATGGCCCTCATCTCGATCGTCACCTCCTGCATCGTCCTCGTCTCCGCGTGGGGCGGCCACGACTACGAGTGGGGCTCCTGGCAGATCAACGGACTCATCGTCGTCGGTGCCCTCGCGACCGTCGCCTTCGTCATCGTCGAATCCAAGGTGAGCGAGCCGGTCATCCCGCTGAGACTCTTCGTCAACCGCGACTTCCTGCTCTCGACGATCGCCGGCCTCTTCATCGGTGTGAGCATGTTCGGCGTTCTCTCCTACATGCCGACCTACCTGCAGATGGTCCACGGCATCGACGCGACCGTGGCCGGACTGATGATGGTCCCGATGATGGGCACGATGCTCCTCTCCTCGACCCTCATCGGCTTCGTCGTCGCACGGACCGGAAGGTACAAGCGCTACCCGCTCATCGGCATCCTCCTCATCGGTGCCTCCCTCGTCCTCCTCTCGACGCTCAAGGCCGACAGCCCCGCGTGGGAGCCGATGGTCGGCCTCGCGCTCCTCGGCCTCGGCCTCGGCCTGAGCATGCAGATCCTCGTGCTCGTCGTCCAGAATGCCTTCCCCGTCGAGATGGTCGGCACCGCGACGGCTGCGAACAACTACTTCCGCCAGGTCGGAGCGACCCTGGGCATGGCGTTCATCGGCTCGGTGTTCACCCAGCGTCTGCTTGAGAACATCAAGGCCGGGATGACCGACCTCGCCGCCGCCTCACCGGACGCGCAGCCGCCTCAGGTCTCCTCGACGGGTCTGACCCCGCAGATCGTCTCCCAGATGCCCGAACCCCTGCACACCCTCATCATCACCTCGTACAACGACGCACTCGTGCCCCTCTTCCTCTGGGTGGCTCCGCTTGCCTTCGCCGGCTTCGTCATTCTCCTCTTCCTGCCGAACACGCCGTTGGCGAAGACGCTGAAGAAGGACACGACGAGCCGTGAGCACGTCCTCGTCCCTGAGGGCGCCGAGGTTGCCGCAGCGACCCCGGCATCGGATAGTCTGAGTCTGCCGACGATCACGAAAGCTTCCGCGGATGACGACACTGACGATTCTCACGACACCCCAGGACGGGGTTCCCGACCGCCTGCGTGACCTCGGGGACCTCGAGGACGTCGAGGTCCGCGTCGCCGCCAGTGCCGATGAGCTCGGCGACGCTCTGCCGGGCACCGATGTGCTCCTGCTCTGGGACTTCTTCTCCACGGCGCTGGCCGGACAGTTCCACCGTGCCGACGACCTCGCCTGGGTCCACGTGGCCGCCGCCGGAGTCGACTCGCTGCTCTTCGACGACCTGATCGACTCCGACGTCGTCGTCACGAACGCCCGCGGCGTCTTCGACCGGCCGATCGCCGAGTTCGTCCTCGGCTTCCTGCTCCTCCACGCGAAGTCGCTGGCGGCCGTCCTCGCCGACCAGCGTCGTCAGGCGTGGAACCGCCAGTCGACCTCCGACCTCTCAGGCACGCGGGCGCTCGTGGTCGGGACCGGGGCGATCGGACGCGAGATCGCGCACGTGCTCCGCGCGCTCGACGTCGAGGTCGTCGGAGCCGGCAGTCACGCGCGAGGCGGTGACCCCGACTTCGGCACGATCATCGATTCGGGCGAGCTCGCCGCCCACGTGTCCGGCTTCGACTGGATCATCGACATCGCCCCGCTCACCGAACGCACCGAGCGCCTCTTCGACGCCTCCGTGTTCACAGCGATGGATCCCCACGCATTCTTCGTCAACGTCGGCCGCGGCGCGACCGTCGACACCGCCGCCCTCGTCGACGCCCTCGCTGCGGGATCGATCGCCGGTGCCGCCCTCGATGTCGTCGACGTCGAACCGCTGCCGGCCGACCACCCGCTGTGGGAGTGCGAGAACGTCGTCATCAGCCCGCACATGTCCGGAGACACCCACGGGTGGCGCCAGCGGTTGGAGGATCAGTTCCTCGAGCTCTTCGCCCTCCACCGGCAGGGCACTCCGTTTCCCCACACCGTCGACAAGAAGGCAGGGTTCGTCCGATGAGCACGATCGACGGCGACGCCGAACGCAGCTATCTCGCCCGGGTTCTCGCCGAGCTCACGGCGATCAGGCGTGCGCGGCTGCTGAGCATGCTCGTCCTCGCCGTCGCCATGCTCGTCGCCGGGCTCGGCGCCGCACTGCAGGCACAGGGGGAGAGGATCGATGCCGTGCTCCTCTTCTCCGCCTTCAGCCTCATCATGATCGGCATCGTCTGCGCCCTCGGTGCGATCGTCGCGTGGACCAGGCTCGGTCGGGACCCGCTCGATTCGGTGGCGGCGAGACGACCGGCGACGCCCCGTGTCCCGCGGACCCGCTCCGGCGGCATGGCGATCGCGATCGGCTTCGCCGTCCTCGGCGTGCTCCTCGGGATCCTCCTGTGGCCGCAGACGCCGATCCTCGGTGCCGCCGTCGTCCTCGCCTGCCTGCTCCTCGCCTGCCTCGGCCCGATCTGGGCGCACGAGCTCTCGACTGCCGATGACAGGTTCGCACTCATCCTCGACGGCGACGACGAACTCTCCCGGCGCTTCGCCACGTTCACCCCGATCTGGCTCCACGACGCCCTCGAGCGGGAGCGCCGAGGCGAGGGCAGGGCCTGACCACCTCGGCGGCGATCAGGAAGATCCGGACAGCCGTCGCCGACGAAGACGGACGACAGAGGCGCCCACGTTCACAACGTGGGCGCCTCTTCGGAGTACCGGACTCAGTCCGGACCGACCAAGCGGATCAGACCGGGGCGACCTCGGGCTCGGTCTCGACGACGGCCTCGGCCTGCTCCACGACGGGGAAGGCCGGGGTGTCGACATCGGCCATCTCCGCCACGCAGCGGATGACCTGGCAGCTGTAGCCGAACTCGTTGTCGTACCAGACGTAGACGACGACGCGGTCCTCGTCGACGATCGTGGCGAGACCGTCGACGACACCCGCACGCTTCGAGCCGACGAGGTCGGTCGAGACGAGCTCGGGGGAGGCGACGTAGTCGACCTGGTTGCGCAGCGGCGAGTTCATCGACGTCTCACGGAGGAACGCGTTGAGCTCGTCGACGGTCGTCGGCGTCTCGAGGTTGAGGTTGAGGATCGCCATCGACACGTTCGGGGTGGGCACGCGGATCGCGTTGCCCGAGAGCTTCCCCTTGAGCTCGGGCAGAGCCTTCGCGACAGCCTTCGCCGCACCGGTCTCCGTGAGCACCATGTTGAGGCCGGCGGCACGGCCGCGACGCGAGCCCTTGTGGAAGTTGTCGATGAGGTTCTGGTCGTTCGTGAACGAGTGGACCGTCTCGACGTGGCCGTTGCGCACACCGAAGCGGTCGTTGAGCGCCTTGAGCACCGGGGTGATCGCGTTCGTCGTGCACGACGCGGCGGAGAGGATCGTGTCCGCGTCGGTGATATCGGAGTCGTTGACGCCGAAGACGATGTTCTTGATGTCGCCCTTGCCCGGAGCGGTGAGCAGGACCTTCGATGCGCCCTTGCTCTGCAGATGCTTCGACAGACCCTCCTCATCGCGCCACTTGCCGGTGTTGTCGACGATGATCGCGTCATTGATGCCGTACGCGGTGTAGTCGACCTGGGAGGGGTCATCGGAGTAGATGACCTGGATGAGGGTGCCGTTGGCGAGGATCGTGTTGTTCTCCTCATCGACGACGATGCTGCCGTCGAACTTTCCGTGCACGGAGTCGCGGCGCAGCAGCGAGGCTCGCTTGACGATGTCGTTCTCCCCGCCGCGGCGGACGACGATCGCACGCAGACGCATCCCGGTACCGCCGGCGCGGTCGATGAGGATGCGGGCGAGCAGACGCCCGATGCGTCCGAAGCCGTAGAGGACGACGTCGCGGACGCCCTCATCGTCGGAGGACTGCGCACCGATGACCTGGTCGAGCTCAGCGGCGAGGAAATCGGCGGTCGAGGCCGACTGCTCGTTGAGCTTGACGATGAGGCGACCGAGATCGATCCGGGCAGGGCCGAGGTCGAGGTCGGCGAGAGCGCGGACGACCTCGAGCGTGGTCTCGATGTCGAGCTCCTCGCCGAGGAAGTGACGGGCATAGCGGTGAGCCTTGATCATGCCGGTCACGGACTTGCCCTGCAGCGAACGCCCGAAGAGGGTGAGGAGCACGTCGTTGTTGCGGTAGAGGCGGCCGACGAGCGGGATGAGGTCTTCAGCCGCAGTCTGCTTCTTCGCCCACTCGTCGAGACGAGCTGTGGTTGCTTCAGTCAAAGGTCGAGTCCCCTTTATTCAATTGACTAGTTCCCGCTCCATTCTACCGTGTCGCCGATGCGCTCTCCGACCGCCTCTCGTCGAAGCGCTTGAAGCCGAGCAGGGTGAGCGCGACGATCCCGGCACCGGCCATGAGAGCACCGAGAGTCTGCGCCTGGAGCTTCGGTTCGATGAACCCGTGATCAGCGGTGTCGTCCTCCTTCGGCCGCGGAGCCTGCGCGGTGCCGATCCAGGCGGCGACGAAGAGGATGATGCGGGCGAAGATGTTGAGCGTGAGCATGATCGCGATGATCGACCCGAACACACCCGCGGCCTTGCCCGCGGAGAAGAGGTCGACGAGGACGGTGGCGAGGTTGAGGAGGATGACGAAGCAGACCGCTCCGATGAGCGAGCCCCGCACCTTCGCCTGCTTGTCCACCGGATGTTCGGGCAGCATCGTGAAGAGGAACATGAAGATCAGCCACGACGCCCCGAACGTGATGAGCATCGGCACGGCGACGAGAAGCCCGGACATCCAGCCGGAGAGGTTGAAGAGGTCGGTGATGAACGACCGCAGGCCGGTGCCGACGACCGTGAGGGCGACGGTGAGCAGCAGACCGACGATGAGCCCGAGGAGGGTCACGGTGTTGCCGACGAACTTCTTGACGAACGGCTGGTTGACCTCGTCGTCGAAGTCGTCGTGGAGCTGAGCGCGCACTGCCGCTCCGAGGTTGCCGATGAATCCCTGCCCGGTGTAGAGCCCCGCGAGGATACCGAAGATGCCGACTGCCTGCCAGTCGTTGAGGAAGCCCTCGAGCTGGTCGGTCATCGCTGAGTTGCCGGGGGAGAAGGCCTCGATCTGCTCGGTGATGACGGGAACGAGGTCGGGCCGAAGGACGTCGAGGACGAAACCGAGCCCGGCGAAGGTGAACATCGCGATGGGGACGATGGCGAGGACGAGGAAGTAAGTGATCGCCGCCCCGAACTGGTTGCCGAGCCGCTGGATGAAGCGCTGCACTGCGCGGATGAGATGTGCGGGCCCGGGCTGGGTGATGGCGTGGTGTCCGGCTTCGGCGACCGGACTGCGTGAGGCCAGGATCTTCGCTGGTGTCACTGAGTGCTCCTTCATGTCACTGAGTGCTCGTTCGGTGCGGTGTCTGCTCCCACACTAACCGCTGGGAGCGCTCTGTGAGCGGCAGACAAGGCCGTTGCCTAGACTGTTGCGCATGTCGCACACCGCCGCTCTCGCCGCGCCCGGACTGCTCATGGACACCGTCGCCTCCGGCGCCGCGGAGAACCTCAGCGGCTTCTCCGCCTGGACAGTGCGCATCATGGAGACCCTCGGTCCCATCGGCGTCGGGTTCCTTGTCTTCCTCGACAACATCTTCCCCCCGATTCCCAGCGAGCTCGTCCTGCCCTTGGCCGGCTTCACCGCCAGCCGCGGTCAGCTCAGCCTGGTCCTGGCGATCGTCTTCGCGACGATCGGCTCGGTCGTCGGGGCCGTCCTGCTCTACGCGATCGGCCGGTGGATCGGTCTCGACCGCATCGTGCGGGTCGCGGTGAAGATGCCGCTCGTCGACGTCGCCGACGTGCACAAGACGGTCTCGTGGTTCGACCGTCACGGCGACAAGGCCGTCTTCTTCGGGCGGATGATCCCCATCTTCCGCTCGCTCATCTCGATTCCAGCGGGCATGCGTGCGATGCCCATGGTCAAGTTCATCCTCCTCACCGCCGCCGGCAGCACGATCTGGAACACCGTCCTCATCGTCGCGGGCTTCCTCCTCGGCGAGAACTGGTCGATCGTCGAGACCTACGCCGGGTACTTCCAGACACTCGTCATCGCTGTCGTCGTCATCGCCGTCGTCGTCTGGATCGTCCTCAAGGTCCGCAGTCGCCGTCGCCGCAGCCGAGCGGAGACGACGGAGGCCTGAACCCCGCGGGTCCAGGCCTCCATCGGCGATCGCCTCGGCGAGTCACGCCATCAGGGTCTCAGCTCACCCAGGCGGCGGCGGTGTGCTCGACGGGAACCTCCTCGCCGGCGGCCACGGGTCCCGGCGGCGTGCCGTCGCCGAACGGACGGCCACCGAGCTCCTCACGACCATGCGGGGTGAGCCAGCCGGAGAGATCCGGTCCGTCGGGAACGACGCCGGTGGGATTGATGTCCTTGTGGACGATGTAGTAGTGCTGTTTGATCTGCGTGAAGTCGATCGTGTCGCCGAACCCGGGCGTCTGATAGAGGTCACGGGCGTACCCCCACAGGTTGGGGAAGTCGCGCAGCGCCGTGCGGTTGGTCTTGAAGTGCCCGTAGTAGACCGGGTCGAAGCGTGCGAGCGTCGTGAAGAGCCGGACGTCCGCCTCGGTGATCGATTCGCCCATGAGGAACCGGCGGGTCGCCAGCCGCTCCTCGATCGTGTCGAGCGCGGTGAAGAGGCGATCGAAGGCCTTGTCGTAGGCTTCCTGGGACCCGGCGAATCCGCAGCGGTAGACGCCGTTGTTGATCTCCGTGTAGATGAGCTTCATGAGCGACTCCATCTCGTCCCGAGACTCCTCGGGCCAGAGATCGGGCGCACCCTCCCGGTGGTAGGAGCGCCACTGCGTCGCGAAGTCCTCGGTGATCTGAGGGAAGTCGTTCGTCACCACGGCGCCGGTGGGGATGTCGACGATCGCCGGCACGGTGATCCCCCGCGGATAGTCGGGGAACCGGGTGAAGAACGCCTGCTGGAGGCGCTCGATGCCGAGCACCGGATCGACGCCGCCGGGATCGAGGTCGAAGGTCCACGACCGTTGGTCGTGGGTGGGCCCGGGCATGCCGAGCGAGATGACGTCCTCGAGGCCGAGGAGGCGGCGGACGATGACGGTGCGGTTCGCCCACGGACACGCACGGGCGGCGATGAGCCGATAGCGACCGGGTTCGACGGGCCAGCGGGCGTCGGGATCATCGAGGATGCGGTCCTCGATGTAGTTCGTGTCCCGGTTGTACTCCTCGCCGACGTTGACGTAGGCGGCGGTGTCGTTCGACATGGGATCTCCTCTCTGGCGATGGTGGACCCCCTGTTGGCCGCGGTCGCCTGACGGCGTCCCGACGGCCGCGGCCGACACGGTGGTTGAAATCTATACTACTCACTCCGCATAGAGGGCCTCGATCTCGTCGGCGAAGTCCTTGCCGAGCATGTGGCGTTTGACCGACTGCTTGGCCGAGAGGTAGCCGTTGGCCTCGCTGAGCTCGACGGGGACGATGCGGAACTTCTTGATCCCCTCGGCGCGGGAGACTGTGCGGTTGACACGCTCGACGGCCGCCTCGATCGTCTGCCGCACGGTGTCGTCCTCCGCGGCCTCCTCGAGTGTCATCTCGGGAAGGCCGTGGTTCTTCAGCCACGTCGGCAGCATCTCGGGGTCGAGGAAGATGAGCGCGGTGATGAACTTCCGGTTGTCGCCGACGAGCACGGGCTGGCCGATGATCGGGTGGCGGCGCAGGGCGTCCTCGAGCGGAGCCGGCGCGATGTTCTTCCCGCTCGAGGTGACGATGAGCTCCTTCTTGCGTCCGACGATGCTCAGGTAGCCGTCCTCGTCGAGGGAGCCGAGGTCACCGGTGGCGAACCAGCCGTCGTGGAACTCCTTGGCCGTGGCCTCGGGGTTCTTCCAGTACTCACGGAAGACCGGGACGCCCTTGGCGAGCACCTCGCCGTCGGGGGCGATGGCGACGGTGGCGCCGGGCAGGGGCACGCCGACCGTGCCGATCTTCGACTTCTTGACGATGTTGACCGTGATCGGCGCCGTCGTCTCGGTCAGGCCGTAGCCCTCGAGGACGATGAGGCCGATGCCGCGGTAGAAGTGGCCGAGGTGGGTGCCCAGCGGTCCGCCGCCCGAGACCGCCCATTTGACGTTGTTGCCCATGATCTCGCGAAGCTTGCTGTAGACGAGCTTGTCGAAGAGGGCGTGCTGGAGCCTGAGCGAGGCCGGGACCCTGCCGGCGTCCTGGGCCTTCGAATAGGCGACGGCGACCTTCTCCGCACGCCGGAAGATCTTCTCCTTCCCCCCGGCCTGCGCCTTCGCCAGCGCCGAGTTGAAGACCTTCTCGAAGACCCGGGGGACGCCGAGGATGAACGTCGGCTTGAAGCTGCCGAGGGCGTCGGTGAGCTTCGTGAGATCGGACTGATGGGCGAGCAGGGCGCCCGTGGACACGCAGAGGACCTCGATGAACCGGGCGAAGACATGGGCCTGGGGGAGGAAGAGGAGGCAGCGGCCGTCCTCTCCGGTCACCTCGGGGATCTGCTGCTCGGCGGCCTGCGCGGTCTGGACGAAGTTCGCATGGGTGAGCACACAGCCCTTCGGGCGTCCGGTGGTGCCCGAGGTGAAGATGATCGTCGCGATCGACTCGCTGCCGACCTGCGCTCGCCGGGCCTCGAGATCGGCGTCGCTCACGCTCTCGCCGGCGGCGGCGAGGTCGAGGAACGCGCCTTCGTCCCAGATCCACAGGCGCGGGGCGGGCAGACCGGCGATCGCCGCGGCATCGCGGACCCGCTCAGCGTGTTCCCGGGTCGCGACGAGGCCGCTGGTGACCTCGGCGTTCTCGAGCATCCAAGCGAGCTGGTCCTGAGAGGACGTGTCGTAGAAGGGCACGGAGATCGCCCCGGCGAACCACACGGCGTAGTCACTGAGAGTCCAGTCGAAGGAAGTGGGGCCGAAGATCGCGACCTTGTCCTCGAACCCGACGCCCGAGGCGATGAGCCCCTTGGCGGCCGCACGCACCTGCGCGACGAAGTCCGCGGTCGTCACCTCGACCCACTCCCCGTCGGAGAACTTCGCGAGGGCGCCGTGGTCGGGGTGGGACTCCAGGCGGGAGAGGAGGACATCGGTCGTCGAGGACGTCGTGTCCACGTCGAACCCGACGACCGGAGTGGATGACTGGGGCATTGTCGATGGGCTCATGTGTACTCCTTCGGGACATGGGTGACTGCCCAGTAAGCTTAGTGTGCGATCGTTCAGTAGTGAAATCGCTCACCTTTTCCGTCCTGCGAGGTCTCATCTGCAGTCTAGCCACATGAGAGGGCCGAACGCTCAGGCTACGATGGATCAAACGTGAAGTCTGGTGAAGGTTGGTAATGACGACGAACCCTGAGGAGACCGGCTTCCGCTACGACGCGGAGCTGGCGGAGAAGATCGAGTCGACTTGGCAGCGCACATGGGAGCAGGCGGGCACGTTCCACACGCCCAACCCGACCGGTGACCTCAGCCAGGACCTCGACGCCTCCTCAGCGTCCGCGTACGGACCGCCGTCCGACCTCGGCGAGCGGGAATCCCTCTACATCATGGACATGTTCCCCTACCCCTCGGGCGCGGGACTCCACGTCGGACATCCCCTGGGCTACCTCGGCACCGACGTCTACGGCCGCTACCAGCGCATGCGCGGGCGCAATGTCATGCACGCGCTGTCCTACGACGCCTTCGGCCTGCCCGCGGACCTCTACGCGGTCCAGACCGGGCAGCATCCGCGGATCACGACGGACGCGAACATGGCGAACATGAAGGCACAGCTGCGCCGGCTCGGCCTCGCCCACGACGAGCGCCGCAGCTTCGCGACGACCGACGACGACTTCGTCAAGTGGACGCAGTGGATCTTCCTCCAGATCTTCAACTCGTGGTACGACCCCGAAGCGCAGACCCCCGGCGAGGACGGCACGGGTGCAGCCCGGCCGATCTCCACGCTCATCGAGCAGTTCGCCACCGGTCAGCGCCCCACCCCCGACGGCCGTCCGTGGCAGGAGCTCAGCCACGCCGAGCAGGAGACCGTCCTCCAGGACTTCCGGCTCGCCTATGTCTCGGAGTCCCCGGTCAACTGGGCTCCGGGCCTGGGCACCGTGCTCGCGAACGAGGAGGTCACCGCCGACGGGCTGTCCGAACGCGGGAACTTCCCCGTCTACACGCGCACTCTGCGCCAGTGGAACATGCGCATCACCGCCTATGCGGACCGTCTCATCGACGACCTCGACGCCCTCGACTGGCCGAGCGCGGTCCACCGGATGCAGGTCAACTGGATCGGCCGCTCGAAGGGCGCCCTGCTGCGCCTGCCGCTGACCGGCTCCGAGTCCTCCGTCGAGGTCTACACGACCCGACCGGACACGCTCTTCGGCGCCACCTACCTCGTGCTCAGCCCCGAGCATCCGCAGGTCGCCGAGCTGACCGCAGCAGAGTGGGATCCGCAGACCCCCGAGCAGTGGCGTGGCGGAGCGGCCAGCCCCGCCGAGGCGATCGCCGCCTACCAGCGGGCAGCGGCGGCCAAGACCGACGCCGACCGGCAGCAGAGCCGGGAGAAGACCGGCATCTTCACCGGGTCATACGCCGAGAACCCGGCCACCGGGCAGCAGATCCCGATCTTCGTCGCCGACTACGTCCTCATGGGCTACGGCACCGGCGCGATCATGGCTGTGCCCGCCGAGGATGCCCGCGACTGGGAGTTCGCGAAGGAGTTCGGTCTGCCCTACGTCCGGACGGTCCAGCCGCCTGCCGACCACGACGAGGACACCCCGTACACGGGCCCCGGAGTGATGATCAACTCCGCCAACGCCGAGGTCGACGTCAACGGGCTCGCCGTCGACGAGGCGAAGGCGAGGGTCACCGCGTGGCTGGCGGAGAAGGGCCTGGCCGAGGAGTCGACGCAGTACCGCCTGCGGGACTGGCTGTTCTCCCGGCAACGCTACTGGGGTGAGCCGTTCCCCATCGTCTACGACGAGACGGGGACCCCGATCGCCCTGCCCGACGAGATGCTGCCCGTCGAGCTGCCCGAGGTCGACAACTTCGCCCCGCGCACCTTCGCCCCCGACGACGCCGACTCCCAGCCGGAGCCGGCGCTCGGCCGCAACCGCGACTGGGTCGAGGTCGAACTCGACCTCGGCGACGGTCCGCGGACGTACTTCCGGGAGACGAACACGATGCCCAACTGGGCCGGCTCCTCGTGGTACCAGCTGCGCTACGCCGACCCGCACAACTCCTCGGCCGTCGTCGACCCCGTCAACGAGGAGTACTGGCTGGGGCCGCGGGACGCGAAGCCGCGCGGCGGCGCCGACCTCTACGTCGGCGGTCAGGAGCATGCCGTGCTCCACCTCCTCTACGCCCGCTTCTGGCACAAGGTCCTCCACGACCTCGGCTACCTCACGTCCTCGGAGCCCTTCCACCGGCTCGTCAACCAGGGCTACATCCAGGCGTATGCCTACACGGACTCCCGCGGCGTCTACGTCCCCGCCGCCGAGGTGGAGGAGCGGGCCGGCGACGACGGCGAGCTGACGTTCTGGTACCAGGGCGAGCAGGTCAACCGTGAGTACGGCAAGATCGGCAAGTCCCTGAAGAACTCGGTCATGCCCGACGAGATGTACGACGCCTACGGCGCCGACACGTTCCGCGTCTACGAGATGTCGATGGGTCCCATCGAGCAGGACCGTCCGTGGGAGACCCGCGCCGTCGTCGGCGCCCAGCGCTTCCTCCAGCGGGTGTGGCGCCTCTTCGTCGACGAGACGACCGGAGAGTCCGTGATCGCCGAGGGCACCGCCGACCCGGAGACCCTCAAGGTCGCCCACCAGGTCATCGCCGGAGTCCGCGACGACATGGACCATCTGCGGTTCAACACGGCGATCTCGAAGCTCATCGTGCTCACGAACCACCTGACGAAGCAGGGTGCCGCCACGGCCGACGTCCTCGAGCCGTTGGCGATCATGCTCTCTCCCTTCGCCCCGCACCTGGCCGAAGAGCTGTGGTCGCGGCTCGGCCACGAGTCCTCGATCACCTACGTCGACTTCCCGGAGGCGGACCCCGCCTACCTCGTCGCCGACACCGTCACCGCGGTCGTCCAGGTCAAGGGGAAGGTCCGGGCCCGTCTCGACGTCGCCCCCGACATCTCCGAGGCCGACCTCGAGGCGCTCGCTCTCGAGTCGTCGAACGTCCAGCGGGCGCTCGGCGGAGCCGGCGTGCGCAAGGTCATCGTCAAGGCGCCGAAGCTCGTCAACATCGTCCCCGAGGCCTGAGTCCAGGCCTCTGACCAGGAAGGGCTCAGACCTTCATGAGCACACACGACGCCGTCCAGGACGAGATCCGCAGCACCCTCGGCGTGCGCCCGGAGATCGACCCGGCGACCGAAGTGAAGAAGCGGGTCGACTTCCTCGTCGACTACGTGCTGACCACGGGAGTGCGCGGCCTCGTCCTCGGCATCAGCGGAGGCCAGGACTCGACCCTGGCCGGTCGGCTGTGCCAGCTCGCGGTCGAGGACCTGCGCCGGCGCGGTGCCGACGCCGAGTTCTGGGCGGTGCGCCTGCCGTACCGCGTCCAAGCCGATGAGTCCGATGCGCAGGACGCGCTGAAGTTCATCGATGCCGACCACGAGGTCGTCTTCAACATCGGCGCCGCCACCGACGCCGCCGCCGAGGAGTACCGTGCGGCGATGGGGGAGGCGATCTCCGACTTCGGCAAGGGCAACGTCAAGGCGCGGATGCGGATGACGGCTCAGTTCGAGATCGCCGGGGAGAAGCGGCTCCTCGTCGTCGGCACCGATCATGCCGCCGAGGCGGTCACCGGTTTCTTCACGAAGTTCGGCGACGGTGCCGCCGACGTCATCCCGCTCTCCGGGCTGAGCAAACGGCAGGGCCGGGCCCTGCTGCGCCACCTCGGCGCGCCTGAGCACCTGACGACGAAGACCCCGACGGCCGACCTTCTCGACGAGGCGCCGGGTCAGACCGATGAGTCGTCTCTCGGGCTCACCTACGAGCAGATCGACGACTTCCTCGAGGGCCGGGAGGTCGACGATGCGGTCGCGACAACGATCATCGAACGCTACCGCGCGACCGAGCACAAGCGCCGCACCCCGGTCACCCCGACCGACGACTGGTGGATCCGGCACTGAGGGACGGCGATCGTCCCGAGGATCAGTGAGCGAACGACGAGACCCCGACCATCCGGTCGGGGTCTCTGTGCGTCTGCCTTGGGTTCAGGCGACGAGGCCGAGTTCGAGCGCGGTCTGCTTGAACTCCCAGCGGGCGGAGACGAAGCGGTCCCCGAGGCTCTCGCCGCGGCTGCGGGCCTCGGTGTACTCGCGCCAGCCGCCCTCGCGGGTGTCACCGGGGCGGATCTCGCGCTTCGCGTCGTCGTCGCTGAGCGTCCGCGTCTCCTCGTTCACCCAGATCGACAGCGCCTCGGCGGCGCGGTAGAGGTTCATGAACGCGGTGTGCGAGCGGGGATTGTCGAAGCTCGACTTCGCGAACTCCTCGCGGAAGGTGTGCAGGGGGGCCAACTCGTCGACGGCAAGCGTGCCGAAGGTCGCATCGAGACGCAGGGACTGGACGAGGCCGCCCTCGTCGGGTAGGAGGGTGAGGATGCGCTGCGCCCGCGTCTCGTCGGGGATCTGGGCGACCTCCTCGTCGACGGGGGTGAGCCCCACCGCGTCGAGGCGTCCGCGTTCGGTGCTCAGACTCTGGCGCAGGGCATCGATCTGGGACTGGGCCCTCCGCCATTCGCCGTGGAAGATGAGCAGGGCCGCCGCCGCACCGAGGCAGACGACGATGCCGATCACCCACGCGAAGGGGTGGAGCGGGGGGATGAGGAAGAGGACGAGTCCGACGACGACGATGGCCGCGAGTGCCACCGCTGCCGTCGAATTGGTGAGGAAATCGAGGAAACGCTTCACGAATCCAAGCGTACTGTTTCCGCCTCCAGATATCGTGCAAGCAGGTGACATATAGTGTGCGTGAAATTGCTCGGTTCGAACGGGAGTGTGCGGGTGAAGGTTTCGGTCATCGGTTGTGGGTACCTGGGAGCCGTGCACGCGGCCGCGATGGCGTCGCTGGGCCATGAGGTCGTCGGCGTCGATGTCGACGAGGCCAAGGTCAGCGCCCTGCGCGAGGGCAGGCCCCCGTTCTTCGAACCCGGCCTCGCCGACCTGTTGCTCGAAGCCCAGGACAAGGGCAGCCTCGACTTCACCACCGACATCGCCGATGCCGCCGAGGCGCGCGTGCACTTCGTGTGCGTGGGCACCCCGCAGAAGCCCGGCGAGTTCGCCGCCGACGTCACCTATGTCGATGCGGCTGTGGATGCGCTGCTGCCGCACCTGCAGCCCGGGGCGGTCGTCGTCGGCAAGTCTACGGTGCCCGTGGGCACTGCCGGTCGCCTCGCCGGACTCGTCGAACCCGCCGGGGGAGTCCTCATGTGGAACCCCGAGTTCCTCCGCGAGGGCCACGCCGTCGAGGACACGCTCCACCCGAACCGTCTCGTCTACGGTGTCGCCGACGGGCAAGCCGGGGAGACGGCCACTGAGGCCCTCGACGAGGTCTACGCCTCGATGCTCGAAGCCGACACTCCGCGCCTGGTCGCCGACTTCGCGACCGCCGAGCTCGTCAAGACCGCGGCGAACTCGTTCCTTGCCACGAAGATCTCGTTCATCAACGCGATGGCCGAACTCTGCGAGACCTCCGGTGCCGATGTCACGCTCCTTGCCGATGCGATCGGGATGGATGACCGGATCGGTCGGAAGTTCCTCAACGCGGGTCTCGGCTTCGGCGGCGGGTGCCTGCCCAAGGACATCCGCGCGTTCATGGCCCGTGCCGGTGAGCTCGGTGCCGATCAGGCGGTGGCGTTCCTCAGGGAGATCGACTCGATCAACATGCGTCGGCGGGTGCGGATGGTCGACATCGCCCGCGATGCCCTCGGCGGGTCGTTCATCGGCAAGAGGATCACGATCCTCGGTGCGGCGTTCAAACCCGACAGCGACGATGTCCGGGACTCGCCGGCCCTGGCCGTCGCCCGTCTCATCGGAACGCAGGGCGGTGTCGTCACCGTCACCGATCCCGAGGCTGTCGACAACGCCTCCCGGGCGTTCCCGGAGCTCAACTTCGTCACAGACACCACCGAGGCGCTCACGGGGGCCGATGCGGTGCTCCTGCTCACCGAGTGGAGCGAGTACCGCGACCTCGACCCGGCCCAGGTGGCGGGCCTGGTGGCGAACACGGTCCTCGTCGACGGGCGCAACGTCCTCGATCCGCAGCAGTGGCGCGCGGCGGGGTGGACGTATCGGGCGCTGGGGCGCCCATGAGGATCGGTCTCGTCACCGACTCGACGGCGCAGCTGCGTGAGGACGAGATCGCCCGGCTCGACGAGACCACCGGCGGGCTCTTCCGCATCGTCCCGCTCACCGTGATCATCGGCGGCGAGTCCTTCACCGACGGCGACCTCGACGTCGACGTGCTCTGCCGGGAGATGGACGCCGGCACCGAGGTGAGCACGTCGATGGCCACCCCCGGCCAGTTCGCCGCCGCCTACTCCGACCTCATCGACCACGGCGCCGAGGCGATCGTCGTCGTCACGATGTCCGGCGAGCTCTCGGGCACCCGGGACTCCGCGGTGAGCGCAGCGGCCGACCAGCCCGTGCTCATCGACGTCGTCGACTCCCGCACCACCTCGGCGGGACTGGCCGGGGCCGTCGAGGTGGCCGCGGCAGGGATCGCCCGCGGTGAGGACGTCGCCTCGATCGCCGGGACCGTCGCCGACTGGTGCGCCGGAGAGACGACGACGGTCTTCGCCCCGCAGAGCCTCGAGCATCTGCGCCGGGGCGGGCGCATCGGCGCCGCGTCCTCGCTGCTCGGTCGCGCCCTGCAGATCGTTCCCGTGCTCGGGCTGACCGGCGGGGTCGTCACCCCGATCGCCCGGGTGCGCACGCGCGCGAAGGCGCTCGAGCGGATGAGTCTCATCGCCGCCGAGGCGGCCGCATCCCTGAGCGAGGACGACCGGCCGCTCGAGATCGAGGTCCAGCAGGCCGACGGTCATCCTGATGATGCGGACGTCGTCGCTCTCACCGAGAAGCTCGCCGAGCGGGGGCTGACGACGAGCTTCCGCACCCTCTCACCGATCATCACCGCCCATGTCGGCCCCGGCGCCCTCGGCATCACGATCCAGACGACGCCCTGACTCCTCACTCGTGCGCATTTTTCTGTGCACGCTCGCCCCACTCGTGCGCTCACGGCCTGTGGACGCTCAGCCTCCGTCCACAGGCATTGTCGACGTCCTGGTCTCGTGGCGGGTTCGAGCCGTAGCGTGCGCGCATGGCTGTGTCCCCTGACGACCGGTTTGCCGGCCTCCTCACGTCGAGCGCGGAACGCGGCGGCTTGGTGCCCGGCGATGTCGTCACGAGCGACACCGCCGGCGACGCGGAGCCCGTCGAACCCCGCCGCGTCCGCCTCCCGGTTCTCATCGCGCTGGCCGTGGCGACGATCGCCGTCCTCGTCCTCGCGTACTGGGTGCTCCGACCGGCCGACACCGAACAGGCGCCGAGCGCCCCGGCACCCGCGGCGAAAGACGCTCCGGCACCAGGGGCGGGCGACGCTGCACCGGGCGGGCAGGGTGCAGCCGGTGAGACGGGTGGTGCGTCACCCGGGGCCGACCCCGCGGCCGAGGTCGTCGTCCACGTCACCGGGGAGGTCGAGAATCCCTCCGTCGTCACCTTGGCCGGCGGTTCACGCGTCCGTGACGCCGTCGATGCCGCCGGGGGCCTGACGGCCGATGCCGACGCCGAGGCGGTCAACCTCGCCCGCATCGTCACAGACGGCGAGCAGATCCGGATCCCCGCAGTCGGGGAGGACCCTCCCGCCTCGGCGCCGACGGCTCCTGCTCCTTCGGGCGCTGACGGCTCGGGGTCGGGCGCCGACTCGTCGGGCTCAGGCTCGCCTGGCAGCGGGGGAGGCGCCGATGCCTCGGGCAGCGGGACCGGCGCGAAGATCGACCTCAACACGGCGGATTCGACGACCCTGCAGACCCTGCCCGGAGTCGGCCCCGTCACCGCCGAGGCGATCATCGCCCACCGCGAGGCGACGCCGTTCACCAGCGTCGAGGACCTCCTCCTCGTCAAACGCATCGGGCCGAAGACCTTCGAAAGCCTCAAGGACCTTGTCACGGTCGGGTGAGCCGAGGGCAGGGCTGCGTCGCACCGTCGTCGACTGGACGCGGACCACGGCGACCCTGTGGCCGGGATCGGTGCGCCTCGTCGCCTGCGCGGCGGGGCTGTGGGCACTCGCCCTCCTCGCGCCGGGACCGTGGGTGCTCGGGTTCGCCGTCGTGATCGGCGCGGTCGGATTCGCGCTCCTGAGGCCGCGTCACCACCTCGGCGTGGGACTCATCGTCTTCGCGTGCCTCGCCTCGGTCCAGGTCCTCACGCTCGCCGCTGCGCGCGGCCCCGACGGACCCACGGACACCGAGGGGATCGTCGTCGGTACGACGACGCCCGGCCCCTCCGGGTGGTCACGACTGACCCTGATCACCCCGGGCGGATTCGCCGAAGTCCTCGCCCCAGGCACCCCCGCCGCCGGCTCGCGCGTCGTCATGCGCACCGAACGCCTCGACCGGATCCGCGTCTCCGAAGCGGAGCCGGCCGTCATCCGGGCCCCGAACCGCGTGTGGCGGTGGCGGGCCGAACTGCGGGAACGGTTCCGAGCGGACTCCCTGGCCGTCGGCCACGACGGGGGAGCGCTCCTGCCCGGCCTCGTCGTCGGCGACACGGGCCCGCAGGATGCGCAGATGGTCGAGGACATGCGCATCGTCTCCCTCACGCACCTCTCCGCCGTCTCGGGCACGAACGTGACGATCGTCAGCCTCGGCGCGGGACTCCTCGCCGGTGCCTGCCGTGCCGGACCGCGCACGCGGGTGACCGTCGGGGTGCTCACGTGCCTCGGCTACGTTTTCATCGTCGGCGTCGAACCGAGCGCGATCAGAGCGGCGGGGATGGCGATCGCCGTCGCTGTCGTCTTCCTCCGCGGGGGTGGGATCTCTCCGGTCGCCGTCATCGCCGGCACCGTCAGCCTGCTCCTCACCGGTCTGCCGATGCTCGCGTCCTCGGTGGGCTTCGTCCTCTCTGTGATCTCGACGACCGCGATCATGTTCGCCGTCCCGATCCTGCTCAGACGCCTCAACGTGCGCTGGCCGCGCGCCCCGAGCGTGCTGCTCACCGCCCTCCTCGTCCCGCTCGTCGCGCAGCTGGCCTGCACGCCCGTGCTCGTCGCCATCGACCCGCGCCTCGGAGGGTGGTCGGTCGTCGCGAACGCCCTCGCGAGCCCCGCAGTGCTGCCTGCGACGATCACCGGGTTCCTCTCCCTCCTCACCGGCGGCCTCAGCCTCCTCGGCGTTCCGGTCATGGGCTTCGCCGCCGAACTCACGGCGTGGCTCGGCTCCCTGTTTGCGTGGTGGATCGTCGCTGTCGCCCGCGTCTGCGCCCGCCTGCCCGGCGCTTCCCTGTCGTGGCCGGAGCCTCCCCTCGGATCGATCGTCGCCCTCGTCCTCCTCGCCGGGCTGACGATCGGCATCGTCCTACTCGTGCGCAGACGCCTGTGGGGAATCCCCGTCATCGTCCTCGTCATCGCCCTCGGAGCGGCCGCCGTCGTCGCCGGCAGTCCGCGGGGACCGGCGCGGGATTGGCTCGTGCTCGTCTGCGATGTCGGTCAGGGGTCGGCGACCGTGATCAACCTCGGCAACGGGGCGGGCCTCGTCGTCGACGCCGGGAAGGACCCGGTGCCGATCGATGCCTGCCTCGACGATGCCGGCATCGACCGGCTCGATCTCGCGATCTCGCATTTCGACGCCGACCACAGCGGCGGGTACGCGGGGACGACGTGGTCGCGTGACATCGGTCGGCTCTGGGTCTCGGAGACCGTCGCGAACGGTCCGGAGGTCGCCCGGATCGTCGCGGACGCCGGCGCCGAGGTGATCGGACTCTCCCGGGGGAGTCGCACCGATGTCGGCGGGGTCGGCATCGAGGTCCTCTGGCCGCCGGCCGCGGCGGCGGGCGCAACGGCCTACTTGGACAGCGGTCCTGGGAGGTTACCGGATCCCTCGGCCGTTGCGGACCCGCCCGGCAAGGACGCCGAGTCGGGCACAGCGGCGCGCAACGAGAACTCCCTCGTGCTACGCATCGACCTCGACGGGCTGAGCGTGCTCATCCCCGGCGACATCGGCGAGGAGGAGCAGTACGTCCTCGCCCAGAGCCTGCGACCGGTCGACGTCCTCATCGCGCCGCACCACGGGTCAGGAGACCTCTCCCCGGAGTTCTATCGCGCCGCCGGGGCCCGCCTCGGCACGGTCTCCGTCGGGGAGAACCGCTACGGTCACCCGACGGAGGAGTCCCTGCGCGCCTTCGGTCCGATTCCGGTGCTGCGCACCGACCGGTGCGGGACGATCGCCCTCTACTCAGGCGGCCGATACAGCACCGCACGCAGCTGCGACCGCTGAGCCGTGTCGGCGGCGGCCGCTGAACGGTGTCGGCGGCGGACGGTGGTGAGCTGTGTCAGCCGTGTCCGCGGCGGACGATAGGCTTGGGAGCATGGCAGCGAAGAAGACCCTCATCCCGTGGAGCTCGGCGAAGCCCGCGCCCGTCGTGATGATCTCCGGCGGCGAATCCGTGCTCATCCGGATGGCCAAGGACCGCATCGTCTCCGCTGCCCGGAAGAAGTCACCCGAAGAGGTCGAGTTCGATGCCGCCGCCTACCAGGGCGGGGAGCTCGAGATGGCCGCCTCGCCGTCGCTGTTCTCCAGCGCGAAGCTCATCGTCGTCGACGCCGTCGAGAAGTGCTCGGAGGCGTTCCTCGAGGACGCCCTCGCCTACCTCGACGAACCCAATGACGACGCTGTCGTCCTTCTCCTCCACGGTGGCGGCAACCGCGGGGCGAAGCTCGTGAAGAAGCTCGATGCCGCCGGCTTCCCCCGCATCGACGCGGCGGCGCTGAAGAACGAGAGCGACCGCGCGAAGTTCGCCCAGACGAAGCTCAAGGCCGCGAAGCGTCAGATCGACGATGCGGGGATGGCCTCGCTCATGGCCGCCCTCGGCTCCGACCTCGCCGAGCTCAACGCCGGTGTCGACCAGCTCATCGAGGACACCGAGGGCACGATCACCGCAGAGATCGTCGACCGCTACTACGGCGGGCGGGTCGAAGCGACCGGGTTCAAGGTCGCCGACGCGGCCGTCTCCGGCGACGCCAAGAGCGCACTCAGCCTTCTCCGGCACGCGCTGTCGACGGGATCGGATCCGGTCCCGCTCGTCGCGGCTGTGGCGATGAAGCTCCGCGGCATGGCGAAGGTGCAGGGCTTCTCCGGATCGAGCGGTGAGCTCGCGGCCGAACTGAAGATGGCCCCTTGGCAGGTCGATCGCGCCCGGCGCGAGGTCCGGCGCTGGAACGAGGTCGCGCTCGGTCAGTCGCTCATCGCCGCCGCCGAGGCCGACGAAGCGGTCAAAGGCGGAGGCCGGGATCCCGTCTACGCCGTCGAGACCTTCGTCTCGGAGGTCTGCCGCCTCGCCCGCACCCGCTGAGCCGGGTGCCAGCTCGCCCACACGCGCCGGCTGAGTCGTGCGCCAGCTCGCCGCACGCGCTGAGTCGAGCGCGGGAGGTCCGGCGCCGAGTCGCTGCCCTGCGGAAGGGACCGCCCGGACAGACGAAGGGGCCCGATCCGCAGTGCGGATCGGGCCCCTTCAGGCAAACCTCAGTCAGCGACTCAGAGAGCGTTGATCTGCTTGGCGAGCTTCGACTTGCGGTTCGCAGCGTTGTTCTTGTGCAGAACACCCTTCGAGACAGCCTTGTCGAGCTTGCGGGCGGCCACAGCATAAGCCTGCTGTGCCTCGTCCTTGTTGCCGGCAGCGATGCTCTCACGGACGTTGCGGACGAGGCCACGAACCTCGGTACGTACTGCCTTGTTGCGCAGGCGAGCCTTCTCGTTGGTCTTGATCCGCTTCATCTGGGACTTGATATTAGCCAATTTCAACACTCTTCCGTGTTAGTACTACATGGTCGTGAGGGCGCATCCGCGCGACAGCCTTCGTCTCGGCGGGGAAACACTCTGACGAAATCGCATCGGATGGCATCTTCACCCGACCTCGGCGAGACACACGCCATGATGAAGACACAGTTGACAATGATACAGGCTGGCTCCGCCCGGCGGAAATCCCCGACCCGGTCCCCGCGTCAGGAGAATTCGGCTGCGACGAGGTCGAAGACCGACCGGTCCATGACCGCGCCCTCGCGGCGGATGCTGCGCGGATCGAGGCGGATGATCCGGTCGAGGCGGACCTCCGAGGGGCGTCCCTGCGAATCCCAGGCGCCGCTGCCGATATTCATCCACCGGGCGCTGCCATCCGTGCGGACCTCGCCGATCCCGCCGGGAATGTGGTCCTTGCTCGTGAGCATGAGGACGAGGACCCACGCCCCGTCCTTGCCGATGACGAGCGACGGGCGGTCCTTGCCCTTCGTGTGATCCTCCTCGAATGGGATCCACCCCCACACGACCTCGCCGGGATCGGCGTCGCCGTCGAGATCGGGGGAGTAGACGACGGTGACCGATCCCCGGTAGTCACCCGGGTAGCCCGTTCCCGGACGGTCATCCCTCGTCGAGGTGGTCCTCGCGTTCCCGGTCGGCCCCTGCCCCTGCGGACGGGGTCCCGGGCGGCGATCGGCCCCCCGGCTGCCGTCGGCGCCGTCCTGCGACCGCCTGCTCTGCGACTGCCTGAGGTATTTCATGCCCTCGCGGACACCGATCTGCACGGCACGGTTGACGATTGATCTCCAGCTCATGCCGCCCAGCCTAGTGGACGATGGGCCGCAGGGACCGCTCAGGCGACGACGTCGTCGGCCCAGCGCAGGGTCGCCTCGACGGGGAAATGGTCGGACGGGTAGGTGCCGTCGACGTTGAACGTGTCGATGCGGGTCGAGACGGTCTCGAGTCCCTTCGTCGTGAGGATCCAGTCGATGCGCGGTTCCCCGGCCTTCGGTCCCTTGTAGCGGTGGAAGGTGCCGATGTCCTCCCCGGGTGCTGCCACTGCGGTGTCGGTGAGGCCGAGCTCGGAGGTGAAGTACTCATACACCGGGGCACCGGTGGCGACGTTGAAGTCACCGGTGATGACACAGGGGACGGCCACCTCGGCGATGGTCTCCGCCATGATCTTCGCCGACTCCAGCCGCGCACGCTCGGACTTGTGGTCGAGGTGGGTGTTGAGCAGGCGCAGCCTGCGTCCGGACTCGAGGTCGGTGAAGTCGACGGTCGTCAGGGTCCGGGCATGGGAGACGCCCCACGATTCGGAGGCGACGGTCTCCGGGGTCTCGGAGAGCCAGCTGATGTCGACGGTCTCGACTTCGAAGCGGGAAGAGTCGCAGATGATCGCGGTGAATTCCCCGGCATTGCCGCCCGAATGCCCCTCGCCGAGCCAGATGTACTCATCGGGCAGCAGCTCGATGAGCTTCTCGAGCTGATCGAGCTCACCCTCCTGCGTGCCGATGAGGTGCGGGTGGGCGGCGGCGATGAGCTCGGCGGCGACCGGCAGACGCTCGGCGACGGGATGCCCGTCCATCGCGGGGTAGCGGAGATTGAAGCTCATAACGGTGAAGTCGCTCATGAGACCATCATCGCGGACCTCGACCGCGATCGCGGGGATATCCGCAGCGATTTCCCCTCGCCGGACCAGCGCGACCGGGCAGGTGAGTGGGGCGACCGCGGATTCCGGCCGGGAGGCCGAGTCGTGGAACAATGGAGGTTCGCACGAATTGAAGAAAGGGCGTTCATGTCACCTCAGGTGTCGCCACAAGCACTCCAGCGGATCACACCGTCCGCGACCTCACCCGAGCTGATCCGCAATTTCTGCATCATCGCCCACATCGACCACGGGAAGTCGACGCTCGCCGACCGGATGCTCCAGATCACCGGCGTCGTCCAGCCGCGCGACATGCGCGCGCAGTACCTCGACCGGATGGACATCGAACGCGAACGCGGCATCACCATCAAATCCCAGGCCGTGCGCATGCCGTGGGAGACCGACGGCACCCCGTACGCACTCAACATGATCGACACCCCCGGCCACGTCGACTTCAGCTACGAGGTCTCCCGGTCGCTCGCCGCCTGTGAGGGCGCGCTCCTCCTCGTCGACTCCGCGCAGGGCATCGAGGCCCAGACGCTCGCGAACCTCTACCTCGCGATGGAGAACGAGCTGACGATCATCCCGGTGCTCAACAAGATCGACCTGCCGGCCGCGCAGCCGGACAAGTACGCCGAGGAGCTTGCGAACCTCATCGGCGTCGACCCCGACGACGTCCTGCGGGTCTCCGGGAAGACCGGTGAGGGCGTCGAAGGCGTCCTCGACCGGATCATCACCGACATCCCCGCGCCCGTCGGCGACGCCGATGCGCCGGCGCGGGCGATGATCTTCGACTCCGTCTACGACACCTACCGGGGTGTCGTCACCTACGTCCGCGTCGTCGACGGCGCACTGTCGCCGAGGCAGAAGGTGACGATGATGTCGACGGGCACGACTCACGAACTCCTCGAGATCGGTGTGTCCTCCCCGGAGCCGATCGCGACGAAGGGACTCGGCGTCGGCGAGGTCGGCTACCTCATCACCGGTGTCAAGGACGTCCGCCAGTCGAAGGTCGGCGACACGGTCACCGCGACCGCAGCCCCGGCCGAGGAGCCCCTGGCCGGCTACGAAGAGCCCAAGCCGATGGTCTTCTCCGGGCTCTTCCCCATCGACGGCTCCGACTACCCGGCGCTGCGCGACGCCCTCGACAAGCTCAAGCTCAACGACGCCGCCCTCGTCTACGAACCGGAGAACTCGACGGCGCTCGGCTTCGGCTTCCGGTGTGGGTTCTTGGGCCTCCTCCACCTCGAGATCGTCCGGGAGCGCCTCGAGCGCGAATTCGACCTCGACCTCATCTCGACCGCCCCGAGCGTCATCTACGACGTCACTCTCGAGGACCGGTCCGAGGTCGTCGTGACGAACCCCTCGGAGTTCCCGACCGGCAAGATCCGCGAGGTCCGCGAGCCGATGGTCAAGGCGACGATCCTCACCCCGAGCGACTGCATCGGCGCGGTCATGGAACTCTGCCAGGACCGCCGCGGCAAGCTCCAGGGCATGGACTACCTGTCCTCGGACCGCGTCGAGATCCGCTACCGCCTGCCGCTTGCCGAGATCGTCTTCGATTTCTTCGACCAGCTCAAGTCCCGGACGAAAGGCTACGCCTCCCTCGACTACGCCGACGACGGCATGGACGGCGCCGACCTCGTCAAGGTCGACATCCTCCTCCACGGCGATCAGGTCGACGCGTTCTCCGCGATCGTCCACCGCGACAAGGCGTACTCGTACGGGGTGCTCATGGCCGGCAAGCTGCGCGGACTCATCCCGCGCCAGCAGTTCGAGGTCCCCATCCAGGCCGCCATCGGCTCGCGCATCATCGCCCGTGAGACCATCCGCGCGATCCGCAAGGACGTGCTCTCGAAGTGCTACGGCGGCGACATCAGCCGCAAGCGCAAGCTGCTCGAGAAGCAGAAGGAGGGCAAGAAGCGGATGAAGATGGTCGGCAGCGTCGAGGTGCCGCAGGAGGCCTTCATCGCGGCCCTGTCCTCGGACGAGCCGGACAAGAAGGACGCCAAGAAGTAGGTGCCGGAACAGCCGATCGGTGAGACCCCACCGCTCGACGGCTCCCTTCCCGCCTCGGCGGGGACCGGGAACGGTGAGCGGCTGAGCCTCTACGTCCACGTACCCTACTGCCGCGTGCGCTGCGGCTACTGCGACTTCAACACCTACACCGCCGACGAACTCGGACCGGGTGCCAACCGCGACGACTACCGGGAGATGATCTCCCGGGAGCTCGATCTCTCGACCCGTGTCCTCGCTGAGGTGGGGGCGGGCAATCGTGAGGTCGGGACGATCTTCTTCGGCGGGGGCACCCCGACGATCCTCCCCGCCGAGGTGCTCGCCGGTGTCGTTTCCGACATCCGCTCCCGCTACCGGCTGGCCTCCGATGTCGAGGTGACGACCGAGGCGAACCCGGACACCCTCAGTCCCGCCTATCTCGACACGCTGGCCGCCGCCGGCTTCACCCGCATCTCCGTGGGCATGCAGTCGGCGGTCCCGCACGTGCTCGCAACCCTCGATCGCACGCACGATCCGCTGAAGATCCCGGATGTCGCGCGTTGGGTCAAGGAGGCCGGGCTCGAGCTCAGCCTCGACCTCATCTACGGCACACCGGGGGAGTCGATCGACGACTGGCGTGCCTCCCTCGACTCGGCGCTGGCCAATGACGTCGACCACATCTCCGCGTACTCGCTCATCGTCGAGCCGGGCACGAAGATGGGGGCGATGGTTCGTCGCGGGCAGCTGCCCATGCCCGATGAGGATGACCTTGCCGACAAGTACGAGATCGCCGATGCGGCCATGGCCGCTGCCGGTCTGCGCTGGTACGAGGTGAGCAACTGGTCGAAGAACCCGGACACCCGCTGTGAGCACAACATGGCGTATTGGCGCAATGCCGACTGGTGGGGCTTCGGCCCGGGTGCGCACTCCCACGTCGGGGGAGTCCGGTTCTGGAACGCCAAGCATCCCCGCGCCTGGTCGGACAGGCTCCTCGCCGGTCACTCCCCGGCGATCGGACGGGAGGTGCTCTCGGAGACGACGCGCGAGATCGAGCGGATCATGCTCGCCGCCCGCATCGACTCCGAGCTGCCCCTCGATTCGCTGGGCCTCGGCAGCGAGGCGGCGATCCGCACCTTCGTCAAGCAGGGACTTCTCGACGCCGAGGCGGTCGCCGACGGCCGGTTCTCCCCGACGCTCCAGGGCCGGCTCATGGCCGACCATATGGTCAGGGTGCTCACCGACTACGTACGGTGACGCCCACCATGACGCCCGACGATGACGTGCGGAAACGGCCTGCGTTCGTCGGAGGGCTCCTGCTAGACTGACTACACCTATCGTGGATGATGTGGTGTACCTTTCGTGGAACCCCGACGGTGCGGAGCAAGCGAGGTGGACGATGTCGAACCCTCAGCCCGAAGATGACCGACACGGCCGACAGGACTCTGCTGTGCCTGGAGCGAATGCGGACCGGGGTTCTGATTCCCGCCCGCCCGGCGTTGATCCGCGTGGAGGCCAGCCGCCTGTTCCGGAGTCGCCAGCACCGCCTCCGTCTTACCTCCCGCCGCAGGCATCCGGGCCGCCTCCGCGCTCGAGACCCCGGCGGCACTCGTCCCGGCGGCCGTCGGGGACGGCGGACCTCAGGCGTCTGGGCAGAGATGCCGTGGGCGCAGCGGCGACGGCTGCTGAGTCCGTGCAACGGTCCGACCTCTGGAAGCGGGGACGCGCGGCGGCGGGAAGCGCTTCACGGGCGGCGGCAGCGAAAGGACGCGCCGCGGCACACACGACTGCGGCGGCCTCGACGACCGCATGGCGTCACGGCAGGGACATGTATGCGGTCTCGAGTCGACTTCCCGGCGAGGGGCACGGCCGCCCGAGTCGGCCGTGGGAGATCCGCACCGCTGCTGTCCTCGGGCTCATCGCGCCGTTGTTCATCGTCCTCGCGATCATCTCGATGGCAGTCACCGGTGGACGCACACTGAGGTCGTTCGGCTGGATGCTGCGCGGCCTCGGGGACACGACCGGCGTCGAACCGGTCAACGCCGCTGCCGACATCTCAACGGGCCTGGCGGACGCCCTCGTCGCCTTCGGCATCATTGTGGGGCTCGTGGTCATCGCGGCGTTCTGCATCTATGCGTGGAGAGTGCTCGTGGGGCGCGGTCACGCCAAATGGGTGGCGCTCATCGCTCTCGTCGCCTCACTCTTCGTCCTCACTCCGTTCAGTCCGGTTCTCACCGCAGGGTTTCAGATCTTCGCGACGGCCAGTCTTGTCTTCGCCTTCCTCCCGCGTTCGTCGGCGTGGTTCGTCCACCGCCGGAACAGGCGATTCTCACGGTGAGCCGAAACAGGACCGCCGCCTGCGCAGATGCGCAGACGGCGGGTCCGAGAGTCGGCGGCTCAATGGCCGCAGCTGATCACTTGATGAAGTTGATCGTCAGCGGGAACTTGTAGCCCTCGCCCTTGTTCGCAGCCACGGCGGCGATGATGTAGATGACCGCGTAGACGAGCGGGATGAGGAACGCGAAGTAGACGATGAGGAATCCGAAGCCCATCGTCACGAACGCGAGGATGGTGCCGATGATGCCGAGGACGATCGAGGCGGCGAACGTGGCGATCATGTTCGTGATCCACGCGTTCGTGCCCTGGCGGGCGTAGTCGCGGACGAAGGGCGACTCGTCCTTCTTCACGAGGAACATGATGAGCGGGAGGAAGCCGACGAAGAGCGACCCGATGTTCGTCCACAGGGCGGTGGTCCGCTCGGAGTCGGTGGCGTTCCAGAAGCGTTCGGAGCCCGGACCGTACGCGGACTCGGGCAGGTTGGCGGAGTCGAACATCGCGGGGTTGGCGTGCATCGCGGGCTGGACGCCGTACTGCTGGACGCCGTAGTTCTGCTGGCCGCCGTACTGCTGGCCATAGCCCTGCTGCGAGCCGTACTGCTGACCGCCGTAGTTCTGCTGGGAACCGTACTGCTGCTGGCCGCCGTAGCTCTGCGGCTGGCTGCCGTACTGGTTCTGCTGGGAGCCATAGTTCTGCTGGCCGTAACCCTGCTGCGAACCGGAGTTCTGCTGGGAGCCGTACTGCTGCTGCGAACCGTAGTTCTGCTGCGGCTGCTGGCTGTAGGGCTGCTGGGGCCCGGACGCCTGAGTGTAGTTCGGCGGCATCGGACGCGACTGGTTCGCCTCTCCGTTCGGAGGCTGCGGGGAGTTCGACATGAGGGTCCTTTCGAGAAGCTTCTGCACTTCCACCCTAGACCAGCGGCCCCAGCCGAAGGGTGGGAGCGGCGTTCCAAGTTCGTCACAACTGCCTCGGAGCCGGGCCCTGCGACTGCCTCGGAGTCGAAACCGCAGCGACCTCAGTCCACGCAGCCCCGCAGCGAACTCAGACCCCTCAGTCGACGGTGACGAAGTCGATGAGCTCCTCGACCCGGCCGGAGAGCGTCGGCTCGACATCGGCGATCGTGCTCACGGACCTGAGGATCCGCACCCATCCGGCGGCGACGTCCTTGTGATCGGCGTGCGGCCAGCCGATGCGGCGTAGTATCCCCGTCTTCCAGTCCTCTCCGCGCGGGACGGTCGGCCATGCGGCGATGCCGACGACGTGCGGCTTGACCGCCTGCCAGATGTCGACGTACGGGTGGCCGATGATGTGGACGACGTCGCGGTAGCGCGGATCGGAGCGGACCGCCTCGGCGATCTTCGACTCCTTCGTCCCGGAGACGAGATGGTCGGCGAGGATCCCGACCCGATGCTGCCGGTCGGGGCCGAACTCCGCGAGCTTGTCGGCGACGTCGTCGAGTCCGCCGAGGGGTTCGACGACGACGCCTTCGATCCGCAGGTCGTCGCCCCAGATCTTCTCGACGAGCTCGGCGTCGTGCTTGCCCTCGACCCAGATCCGCGACCCCCTGGCCACCCGCGCCTTCGCGCCGACCACGGCACGTGAGCCCGAGGCTGTACGACCGGGGGCAGCCGGCTTGCGCTTGGGCAGGCGAAGGTCGACAGGCTCGCCCTCGAGGAGGAAGCCGGGGCCGAGCGGAAATGACCGGACGGCGCCGCGGCGGTCCTCGAGTTTGACGACGACGCCGCCCGTCGTCTTCTCGGCACCGACGACGGCGCCGACGAAACCGCTCATCGCGTCTTCGAGCACCATGCCGAGGCCGACCTCGACGGGGCGGGACTTCTTGGGCCGGTGCGAGGACGGCGACGAACCGGAGAGCACGTCCGAACCATAGCGATCAAAGGCATTCACAGCCCACCAGAGTAGTGAATGCGCAGGGCCGATCCGCGCTGACCCGCGGGTGGGGCGGCGGAAAGTGAATTCACAGGAGAAGAGGCGTAGAATTGGCACTCGGACTATTCGAGTGCCAAATTCGGGGAGGAGTCGGATGAACGACAGCAGGCGCGCGCAGGTGCTCCGTGCGATCGTCGAAGACTTCGTGGCCACGAACGAACCCGTGGGGTCGAAGGCGATCGTGCAGCGGCACACCCTCGGGGTGTCGCCCGCGACGATCCGCAACGACATGGCCCAGCTCGAGGCCGAGGGATACATCGCCCAGCCGCACACCTCGGCGGGGCGCATCCCCACCGACCTCGGCTACCGCATGTTCGTCGACCGCATCGACGAGTTCAAACCGCTCAGCGCCGCTGAGCGCCGCGCGATCATCCAGCTCGTCGAAAGCGAATCCGACCTCGACGGGATGCTCGACCGCACGGTCCGCCTCCTCGCCGGGCTCACCCACCAGGTCGCGCTCATCCAGTACCCCATGGTCTCGCAGGCCAGGGTCAAGCACATCGAGGTCGTCGGTCTCGCCGCCGGCCGGATCCTCGTCGTCCTCATCACCGACGCGGGCCAGGTCGAGCAGAAGATCGTCGGCCTCGCCGAGGCGGTCGATGAGGAGGATCTCGCCCGCATCCGTGAGCGGATCAACGCCGAGTTCGCCGGCCGGAAGCTCTCACGCATCGACCTCGGCGAGGCCGCCGGAGCGGCGGAGACGGATCACGCCCCTGCCGAGGGCATGGCCGAAGTCCCAGGGGGAGAGGCGACGTTCGCCCGCCTCCGCGACGCCGTCATCGATCTTGTCGCCGCGACCCGCGAAGAGCGGATCATCATGGCCGGCACCGCGAACCTCGCCCGCTCGGGCAAGGAGTTCGGCGAGCAGATGGCCCCGATCCTCGAAGCCTTCGAAGAGCAGGTCGTCCTCCTCAAGCTGCTCACCTCGATGGCCGAGGACCACGCCGAGATCAGTGTCCGCATCGGCCGTGAGAACACTCACGAGTCCTTCAGCTCGACATCCGTCGTCGCCGCCGAATATGGTCATGTGGCAGGATCCTCGGCCCGCCTCGCCGTGCTCGGTCCGACCCGCATGGACTATCCGACGACGATCTCGGCCGTGCGCGCCGTCGCCAAATACGTGTCCTCCGCCCTCGAACGGGGATAGGCGAGGCCTCACCGACGGGCGTAGACCCCGTCGCCCCAGACAGTCCCACCTGACAGACAGTCCCACACACCACGATCACCATCAGGGAGAGAGAAGTTTCAGTGGCCGATCACTACGAAACACTCGGAGTGTCCAAGGACGCTTCGGCGGCTGAGATCAAGAAGTCGTACCTCAAGCTGGCCCGGAAGTACCACCCCGACGTCAACCCCGGCTACGACGAGGAATTCAAGTCGATCTCACTCGCCTACGAGGTCCTCTCCGATCCGCAGAAGCGCCGCAACTACGACATGGGCGGCGGCGAGAACGGTCAGGGCTTCCCGACCGGCGGCTTCGGCGGCTTCGGCGACATCTTCGAGACCTTCTTCGGCGGCGGGGGCGGCTCCGCCGGCGGTCCGATCCCGCGCACCCAGCGCGGCAAGGATGCCCTCGTCGGCGTCAACATCGATCTGCGCACCGCGGCCTTCGGCGGCACCGTCGACCTCGACGTCACCACTGCGGTCGTGTGCGAGACGTGCAGCGGCGCCGGCACCCAGGACGGCACCTCGATCGAGACGTGCTCGCTGTGCCACGGCTCCGGCAGCATCCAGCGGATGACCCGCACCCTGCTCGGTCAGATGGTGACGAACCAGACGTGCAACCAGTGCCACGGCTTCGGAACCGTCATCCCGCACCCCTGCCTCAACTGCCAGGGCGACGGACGCGTGCGCAAGCAGCGGACGATGAAGATCCGCATCCCCGCCGGAGTCTCCGACGGCACGCGCATCCAGCTCTCCGCCCAGGGCGAGGTCGGGCCCGGCGGCGGTCCCGCCGGTGACCTCTTCGTCGAGGTCATGGTCACCCGCCATGAGGTCTTCCGCCGCGACGGCGACAACCTCCGCGCTGCCGTCTCGGTGCCCATGACGGCGGCGGCGCTCGGCGCCCGCATCCCGTTCGAGACCTTCGACGGCACCCAGGACCTCGACATCGAACCCGGCACTCAGTCGGGCACGGTCGTCAGGCTTCCGGGCCTCGGCGCGACCCGCCTGCGGACCGAGACCCGCGGGGACCTCCTCATCACCGTCGAGGTCACCACGCCCGACAGGCTCGACGACGAACAGCGGGAGCTGCTCGCTCGACTCGCGACGGTCCGCGGCGAGGAGACACCGCGCGCGCAGATCACGACCGAGAACCGCGGCATGTTCTCTCGCATGCGTGAGAAGTTCGCCGGTCGGTGAGCCTCCCGGTCTTCCATTGCCCGCAGGCCGCCGAGGCGGTCCCCGGTCATGCGCTCACCCTCGGTGAGGACGTCGCCGGGCACGCGGTGCGCGTGCGCCGGATCGGCCCCGGCGAGGAGATCGACGTCGTCGACGGGCACGGGGTCCGCGCCCGCGGAACCGTGAGCACCGCTTCGGCGACCGAACTCGTCCTCGACGTCACCGACGTCACCCGGACTCCCGCCCACGGACCTCGGCTCGTCCTCGTCCAGGCGCTTGCGAAGGGCGACCGCGACCTCCAGGCGATCGAGGCGGCCACCGAGATCGGCGTCGACGAGGTCATCCCATGGGCGGCCGAACGCTCGATCGCCGACTGGCCGGCGAAGAAGGCAGCGAAGATGGCCGCGAAATGGGAGAACCTCCTCACCGCGGCCTCCCTCCAGTCGCGGCGCTCGCGCTTCCCCGTCCTCGGGGAGCTCGCACGCGGCACGGGACTGGCCCACCGCCTCGGCGAGGGGACCGGGGATTCCGCTGCAGCCGACCCGGGTGGGGAGGCGATCTTCGTCCTCCACGAGGCCGCGGCGACCCGCCTGACCGCGCAGCTGCGGGACCTCGATGCGGGCAGCACAGAGCGCATCGTCCTCATCGTCGGTCCCGAAGGCGGGATCACCGAGGCCGAGCTCGAGGCCCTGCAGGGGATCGGGGCGCGCACCGTCGTCCTCGGCGACACCGTCCTCCGATCCTCCTCGGCGGGACCGGCCGGACTCGTCCTCGCGCAGAATTCCCTGGGCCGCTGGTGACGAACCGGACTACGATAGAAGCTGACCTGTCCTCACCTCGGGTGAGCGCGCGACGCTCCGCCTGAGTGACCTACGAACGAAGGACCATTCTGGACACCTCCACCGATTCATCGACCGCAGCGGACTCGGCGTCCTCGGAGACCGTCCGCCTCGTCATCCCGGACTCGATCGACCTCGTCGAGTTCTTCGGCCCCGGGGAGGCGAACCTCCGCACGCTCGAGAGGGTCTTCTCCGGACTCGACCTCCACCTGCGCGGCAACCAGCTCCAGGCCGCCGGCGATCCCGACCAGGTGAGCTCGTTCGTCACCGTCATCGGTGAGCTGAAGAAGCTCCACCAGTCGGGGCACCGCATCGATGAGGAGACGATCGACCGCGTCGCCTCGTTCTCCTCCGAGGGCAAGGCCGCCTCGGCGGTGATGGGCACGAACATCCTCTCGACCCGCGGGAAGTCGATCCGCCCGAAGACGATGGGCCAGCACGACTACGTCAAGGCGATCCGGAACAACACGATCACCTTCGGCATCGGCCCGGCGGGCACGGGCAAGACCTATCTGGCGATGGCCATGGCCGTCAACGCCCTCCAGAACAAGGACGTCTCACGGATCATCCTCACCCGCCCGGCCGTCGAAGCCGGGGAGCGCCTCGGATTCCTTCCGGGCACGCTGGGGGAGAAGATCGACCCGTACGTCCGCCCCCTCTACGACGCCCTCCACGACATGGTCGACCCCGAGTCGATCCCGATGCTCATCGAGACGGGCACGATCGAGGTCGCCCCGCTCGCCTACATGCGCGGGCGCACCCTCAATGACGCCTTCATCGTCCTCGACGAGGCCCAGAACACGACGGGCGAGCAGATGAAGATGTTCCTCACCCGGCTCGGCTTCGGCTCCCGGATGGTCGTCACCGGCGACGTCTCGCAGATCGACCTGCCCGGGAACACGAAGAGCGGACTCAAGGTCGTCCAGAAGATCCTCGCCGACATCGACGACCTCGCCTTCTGCCAGCTCGGCAGCAAGGACGTCGTGCGGCATTCGCTGGTGACGAAGATCGTCGACGCCTACGACCTGTGGGGGAACTCGAAGTGAACACCGAGATCGCCAACGAGACCGAGGACGAGGTCGACCTCGACGAGGTCGTGGCGCTGACCGAATACCTCGGCGAGGCCCTGCACATGCACCCCGGGGCGGAGCTGTCGGTGACGATGGTCGACGAGGCGGCGATGTCCGAACTCCACGTCACGTGGATGGACCTCGAGGGACCCACCGACGTCATGTCGTTCCCGATGGACCAGCTCAGCCAGGGTCGCGCCGACGCCCCGACCGAGGGCCAGATGGGCGACATCATCATCTGCCCGGCCGTGGCCGCGAAGCAGGCCGCAGCGGCGGGCCATTCGACGATGGATGAGATCCTCCTCCTCACCGTCCACGGATTCCTCCACCTCCTCGGCTACGACCACGGGGAGCCGGAGGAGCGGGAGGCGATGTTCGCCCTCCAGCGCCACCTGCTGCTGACGTTCTTCGCCGCCCGCTACGACGGCCGGACGGACATCCCGACGCCGACCGAGGTCTGAGCCGTGCTCTGGTTCTTCCTCGCGGCGCTGCTCTGCCTCATCTTCTCGGCGACGCTGGCGGCCGTCGACGCGGCGCTGCTCAGCGTCTCCCACCACGCGATCCAGGATGCGAAGGACGAGGGCAAGGCCTCGGCGGTGCGGGTCGAGCGGATCCTCGCCGACCTGCCGACGAACATCAACGTCATCATCTTCGTCCGCCTCTTCCTCGAGGCGCTCGCGACCGTGTTCATCGCGCTGGCCTACGACTCGCTCTACTCGGTCGGTCCGCTCATGGTCGTCCTCACCGTGCTCACCTCCTCGATCGCCGTCTTCGTCGTCGCCGGGGTCTCCCCGCGCACGATCGGGCGTCGCCGTTCGCTGGGAGTGAGCCTGGGACTGAGCGGGATCGTCACCTTCCTCCTCGTCGTCCTCCGTCCCCTGACGAAGGTCCTCGTGTGGCTGGGCAACCTGCTCACCCCGGACAAGGTCTACAAGGACGGACCCTTCGTCACCTCGGATCAGCTGCGCGACCTCGTCGAGAGGGCGAGCGAGTCCGACATCATCGAGGACGGCGAACGCGACATGATCCAGTCGGTGTTCATGCTCTCGGAGACCTCGGCGAAGCAGGTCATGGTCCCGCGCACCGACCTCGTCACCGTCACCTCGGGCACTCCGCTCAACAAGGTGATGAACCTCTTCCTCCGCTCCGGGTTCTCCCGGATCCCAATCAGCGGAGAGGACCTCGACGACATCGAAGGCGTCGCCTACCTCAAGGACGTCGCCCGGCGACTCCATCAGCATCCGGAGGACGCCGAGCGTCCGGTCAACACGCTCGCCCGCAGCGTCCTCTTCGTCCCGGAGACGAAGCCGGCCGACGACCTGCTGCGGCAGATGCAGATCGAGTCGACGCATCTGGCGATCCTCATCGACGAGTACGGCGGCACCGCGGGACTCGTGACGATCGAGGACATCGTCGAGGAGATCGTCGGCGAGATCGACGACGAATACGATGCCGTCGATGAGGACCTCGTCGAGGCCGACGACGGCACTTACCTCGTGAGCACGCGGATGTCGATCACCGACTTCGCCGAGTACTTCGACGTGCGCATCGACGTCGACGACGTCACCAGCGTCGGCGGTCTGCTCACGAAGCTCATCGGGCGCGTGCCCATCGCCGGCTCGAGCGCCGAGATCGCCGGTCTGCGCCTCACCGCGCTCGAAGGCCAAGGCCGCCGCCACCGCATCGCCCACGTCACGGTGACACGGGTCGACACACCTGAGGAAGAGAGCTGAGATGGACTTTCGCACGGACTACCCCGAGGACTTCCGGGCGGGCTTCGCATGCTTCGTCGGCCGCCCGAACACGGGCAAGTCGACGCTGACGAACGCGCTTGTGGGCGAGAAGGTGGCGATCACCTCGGCGAAGCCCCAGACGACGCGCCACACGATCCGCGGGATCGTCCACGAGGACGACCATCAGCTCATCATCGTCGACACCCCGGGCCTGCATAAGCCCCGGACCCTGCTCGGCTCCCGGCTCAACGACCTCGTCGTCGCGACCCTGAGCGAGGTCGACGTCATCGGCTTCTGCCTGCCCGCCGACGAGCCCATCGGACCCGGCGACCGCTACATCGCCTCCCAGCTCGCCCTCCTCGACGGCCGGACCCCGATCGTCGCGCTCGTGACGAAGGTCGACACCGTGAGTCAGGAGAAGGTCGCCGAGGCGCTCCTGGCCGTGAGCGAACTCGCCGACTTCGCCGACGTCATCCCCGTCTCCGCCGTCGACGGCTTCCAGGTCGAGACCGTCGATCAGGTGCTCTCGAGCTACCTGCCGGTGTCCCCGCCGCTCTACCCCGAAGGCGAGCTCACCGACGAACCCGAAGAGGTGATGATCGCCGAACTCGTCCGCGAGGCCGCCCTCGAAGGCGTCCGCGACGAACTGCCGCACTCGCTGGCCGTCCAGGTCGAGGAGATGTACCCGCGGGAGGGCCGCAGCGAGGACAACCCGCTGTGGAACGTCCACGTCAACCTCTACGTCGAACGCCCCAGTCAGAAGGCGATCATCATCGGCAAGGGCGGGAAGCGGCTCAAGGAGATCGGCTCGGAGTCGCGCCGCGGCATCGAGGCGCTGCTCGGCACGAAGGTCTTCCTCGACCTCCACGTCAAGGTCGCCAAGGACTGGCAGCGCGATCCCAAGCAGCTCGGACGCCTCGGCTTCGACTTCACCTGAGGCCGGGCGCGCGGGCCGCCTGTCGCTGTCTCGGGCCGTCGCCCGGTGTGTCAGGGGTCATGCCGGCCCGAACGTGCCCTGCAATAGACTAGGGCGGGTGAATGCCGAGCAGACCCTCACCTCGCTGAGCGAGCGCAATCCCACCGTCGCCCCCGACGAACTCATCGCCGGACTCGTCCCGCCCCCGCAGTTCGAGGACGTGTCGTTCGCGAGCTACCGGACCGACCCCAACGAGCCCTCGCAGGCCGAAGCGCGAGCCAAGCTCGAGGAGTTCGTCGCCGACGACCGGTCGAAGGGGTTCTTCGGAAAGCTCTTCTCCAAGGGCAAGGACGGTCCCAAGGGCGTCTACCTCGACGGCGGCTACGGCGTCGGCAAGACCCACCTTCTCGCCTCGGCGTGGCACGCGAACGAGAAGCCGGCGACCTTCGGCACGTTCGTCGAGTACACCAACCTCGTCGGGGCACTCGGCTTCGTCCGGGCCCGTGACGACCTCAAGCAGATGAAGCTCGTGTGCGTCGATGAGTTCGAACTCGACGATCCCGGCGATACGGTGCTCATGTCCCGGCTCATGCGCGAGCTCACCGACGCCGGGGTGAAGATCATCGCGACCTCGAACACCCTCCCGGGATCGCTCGGGGAGGGTCGCTTCGCCGCTCAGGACTTCCTCCGGGAGATCCAGGCCCTGGCCGACCAGTTCGAGGTCTACCGGATCGACGGTCAGGACTACCGGCACCGCGGGCTCACCGCACCGGCTGAACCGCTGACGCCGGCCGAACTCGATGCGGCTGCCGCCGAGCTGCCCGGAGTGGTCGCCCGCGATGACTTCAGCACTCTGCTCGAGCATCTCGCGACCGTCCATCCTTCGAAGTACGGGAGGATGGTCGACGGCATCGACGCCGCCGTGTGGGAGAACGTCCACACGATCGACAATGAGAGCGTGGCGCTGCGCTTTGTCGCGCTCGTCGACCGCCTCTACGACCGGGATGTGCGCATCATCAACTCCGGTGAGCGCCTCGACCGAGTCTTCACCGAGGAGTCCCTGTCCGGCGGGTACCGGAAGAAGTACATGCGCTGCCTCTCGCGCCTCACTGCGCTCTCCTCTCCGGAGTAGTCCCTTCTCCCTTCCCTCACTTCCAGTTGTGGTCGAAGAACCGAGGCATTCTGCCCGAATCGGTCGATTCTCCTCGGTTCTTCGACCGCTTCTGGTTGGATTCCGGGCTGGGTGGAGGTCCGAGGGCGGACGCCTCCGGTCGACGACCTCGACGGCCGTGTCTGGATTCCTCCCTCAGCGGAGGTCGAGGGCCTCGAAGACCCCGCCGAAGTGGGGCACCCAGTCGGGGATGCCGATGAGGCGCAGCACCAGCCAGACGACGCAGGCGACGAAGGCCGCGGTGAGAGCGCCGACCGCCCAGCGCACCCACAGCGGCTGGCGCATGATCCAGTGCGTCCACGCCTCGACGCGCACGCGGACGAAGTGGAGCAGGTGTCTGGCCCAGTGGAACTCGGTCGAGATGACGAAGAGGCCGATGATGACGATGAGCCACCCGGGGCCGGGCAGGGGGACGAGGATGAGCCCGATGACGACGATGAGCGAGCCGACTCCGCCGACGATGAACCTGTAGAGCCGGGCCGCGTGCGGGTTCGCGGTCACGCTCATCCGCCAGCGCAGGAACCCCAGACGGAACCGACGCCAGGAGGGCCGGCCGTGCTTGTGATGGCGCGACAGCCAGCCCGCTGGCCGCTTGTCAGGGGGTCGCTCATCCACGTCAGCCATTCAACCCGAGGAGTCTGAAAGCTTGATTCGGATCTGTGACGACGATCACCGCGTTTGGATTTTGCGTCCGTGCCCGGCTGCGTATAGAGTTATATCTCGTTGCCAGGGAAACCGGGCAGCGAAACGCGGATGTGGCTCAGTTGGTAGAGCATCACCTTGCCAAGGTGAGGGTCGCGGGTTCGAGTCCCGTCATCCGCTCGGAGGCGTCATGGCACTGCCTTGGCGGTGGCGTGGCCGAGAGGCGAGGCAGCGGCCTGCAAAGCCGTATACACGGGTTCGAATCCCGTCGCCACCTCGGATTCTCCGACAGCTCGTCTGTCGGTGAGTTAGCGCGATTGGCGCAGCGGTAGCGCGCTTCCTTCACACGGAAGAGGTCACTGGTTCGATCCCAGTATCGCGCACAGGGGCCTTCACGGTTCCGGTGCAACAAATGAATAGAGCGCGATTGGCGCAGCGGTAGCGCGCTTCCCTGACACGGAAGAGGTCACTGGTTCGATCCCAGTATCGCGCACAGAAGAAACCCCAGGCTCTGACCTGGGGTTTCGTGCATTCACGCCAGTGCTCAACTCCTCGGGGTCCGCGCTCTCGCGGTCCCCCGCGGTCCCAGCAGTGCAGCAGCTGAAGCCCCTCGGCGCCGGCGTCTTCTCACCCGCCTCCCGGGTCGAAGGCAGCCACGCGGCGCCTTCTCCTTCGTCGGCCGGGTCGACGGCTGAGCGGCAGCATTGTCGCCGTTCACGACGCGCCGACGGAAAAGGCGACATGTGTGGCAGTTCTGCCACGCACAGTGCATGTTGAGGCTACTCTTATGCTTGTACGCTAGTCAGAGCACAGCCCACACAAGGACTCGGAGCACATATGTCTACCCCGCAGAATCCGTACGATCCGAACCGCCGTTCGGACAACGAGAACACCGGCGAGAATTCCGCGAACGATCAGAGCCGTTCAGCAGACGAGAACGGCAGCGAGTACGGTTCGAACAGCCAGGCCCCCCAGTACGGATCGAACGAGCCGACCCGTTCGTACGATTCGGGTGACCGTGCGCCGTCGTACGGGTCCGACCAGCCGACGCAGTCATACGGCTCGGACGACCAGGCACCGAGCTATGGCTCTGGTGACCAGGCGCCGAGCTACGGCTCGGACAACCAGGCTCCGAACTACGGCTCTCAGTCCCAGTACGGTCAGGACGGTCAGTACGGCGGCTCCCAGGGAGGCTACGGCCAGAGTCAGGGCTACGGTCAGAGCTACGACCAGAACGCCCAGGGTTCTCAGGGCGGCTACGACCAGAACTACGGCCAGGGCTATGACCAGAACGCCCAGGGCTACGACCAGAATCAGAACTACGGTCAGAGCTACGACTCCAACCAGTACGGCCAGCAGCCGGCCTACGCTGCAGCCGGCGGCGGGGGAGACCAGTTCACGCCTGCGAACCCGAACGCCTCCTACGGGAACTACTCCTCGGGATCCGGCGGCAGCACCTCGAAGAACATCTGGGGCATCCTCGCCCTCATCGGCGGCATCATCGGCGTCGTCCTCGCCTTCGTCTTCGGCATCGGCCTGATCTTCGGCATCGCCGCCGTCGTCTTCGGCTTCATCGGCCTCTCGGCGATCAAGAAGGGCCTGGCGAGCAACAAGGGCGTGACCATCACCGGTCTCATCCTCGGCTTCGTCTCGATCCTCATCTCGATCATCGTCATCATCGCCACGATCATCGGCATCGGCATGCTCGGCAAGGCCGTCGACGAGATGTCGGAGGCACCCACCTCCTACGGTGCGCCTATCGACCCGACCGATCCCGGTGCCGAGTCGCCGGCGACCGAGGAGACGGCGGAGGCCGCACCGGTCGAGGGCGGAGAAGTCGAGATCGGCACCGACGTCACGGCTGCAGTCAGCGTCGCGCCCGGCACGGCGAGCAACACCGCGATCGGCGCGGAGTCGACGAACGGCGAGATCGCCATCGTGACGATGACGATCAAGAACAATTCGAGCTCCGAGATCGACATGTCCCTGACCAGCGTCACGGCCTCCAACGGCTCGGGCGCGACCTACTCGGACGTCTTCGACGGCAACAAGTACCAGGGAATCCTTGCCTTCGCCGAACCCGTCCCCGCCGGCGGTGAGAAGACCTACGAGTTTGCATACGGCGTTCCCGCCGATGAGGTCGATCAGATGGAGCTCCAGCTCCTGCTCTTCGACGACCTCGGCAAGGGCACGACCTTCGACTTCAAGAAGGTCTGACGACCGGGCCGGAGCGAGTCCGAGCGTTCCCCACCGCAGTCGCGCAGGGGCAGTTGGGTGGCAGTCATATGACTGCCACCCAACTGATTTCGCAGACCCGTTTTGGTACTAGACTCTAAGAGCGGCGTGCGCGCAGAAGCCGTCAGCGTGTCGGCGCCGCAACGTGAGACAAGCACAACGATCGGAGAGATTCAGTGGCAGACAGCATCGACTGCGCGGGTGAGAGCATTCCCTGGAGACAGGGTCTGACCGGGACGGAGATCTTCTCCACGGACCGCGCGGTGGTGGCGATGTGGCTGAATGGGGAGCCGGCCGACCTCAGTCGCGAACTCGCCCCGGGCGACAGCATCGCCCCGATCCTCATCGATTCCCCCGAGGGTCTCGACATCCTCCGCCACTCGACCGCGCACGTCACCGCGCAGGCCGTGCAGGAGCTCTTCCCCGATGCCAAGCTCGGCATCGGCCCCTACATCACCGACGGCTACTACTTCGACTTCGATGTCGCCGAGCCCTTCACCCCCGATGACCTCAAGGCCATCCAGAAGAAAGCCGCGCAGATCGTCAAGTCGGGCCAGACCTTCAACCGCGTCGTCGTCACCGAGGACGAGGCGCGCGAGCGCATGGCGAACGAGCCGTACAAGCTCGAACTCATCAGCGACAAGGGCGCCGGCGACGACGAGTCCGCAGCCGTCGAGGTCGGGGCGGGCGAACTCACCGTCTACGAGAACGTCGACCGCAAGGGCGAGGTCGTGTGGCAGGACCTCTGCCGCGGCCCCCACCTGCCGAACACGAAGCTCATCGGCAACGGGTTCGCCGTCACCCGCTCCTCTGCCGCCTACTGGCGCGGCGACCAGGCGAATGCGAGCCTCCAGCGCGTCTACGGCACCGCGTGGGCCTCGAAGGACGACCTCAAGGCCTACCAGGACCGCCTCGCCGAGGCCGAACGCCGTGACCACCGCAAGCTCGGTGCCGAACTCGACCTCTTCTCCTTCCCCGAGGAGCTCGGCTCCGGTCTGCCCGTCTTCCACCCCAAGGGCGGTGTCATCAAGCGCGAGATGGAGGACTACGTCCGCGCCCGCCACATCGAGGAGGGCTTCGAGTACGTCGGGACTCCGCACATCTCGAAGGAGACCCTCTACTACACCTCGGGCCACCTGCCCTACTACGGCGAGAACATGTTCCCGTCGATGCTCGTCGACGAGGTCCGTGACGAGGAGGGAGAGATCGTCAAGGCGGGCACGCCCTACCGCCTCAAGGCGATGAACTGCCCGATGCACAACCTCATCTACCGCTCCCGCGGACGCTCCTACCGGGATCTGCCGCTGCGGCTCTTCGAGTTCGGCACCGTCTACCGCGACGAACCCTCCGGCGTCGTCCACGGTCTCACCCGCGTCCGGGCGCTCACGCAGGACGACTCGCACTCCTACGTCGCGATCGAGGATGCGGCCGCCGAGATCCGCCACCTCCTCGGTTTCGTCTTGAGCCTCCTGCGCGACTTCGGACTCAACGACTTCTACCTCGAACTCTCCACCCGCGACGAGGACGGGAAGAAGAAGGACAAGTTCATCGGCTCTGACGAGCAGTGGGCCGAGGCGACCGCGACCCTCGAGCAGGTCGCTGCCGAGTCCGGACTCGAACTCGTCCCCGATCCCGGCGGAGCCGCGTTCTACGGCCCGAAGATCTCCGTCCAGGCCCGGGATGCGATCGGGCGCACGTGGCAGATGTCGACCGTCCAGCTCGACTTCAACCAGCCAGAGCGCTTCGGACTCGAATACGTCGCCGCCGATGGCAGCCGCAAGCAGCCGGTGATGATCCACTCGGCGAAGTTCGGCTCGATCGAACGCTTCCTCGGTGTCCTCACCGAACACTATGCCGGAGCGTTCCCGGTCTGGCTCTCACCCGTCCAGGTCACCGCCATCCCCGTCGCCGACGAGTTCAACGACTACCTCTATGAGGTCGCCGAGAAGCTGCGCGCCGCAGGCGTGCGCGTCGAGGTCGACGACAGCGACGACCGCTTCCCGAAGAAGATCCGCAACGCCTCGAAGTCGAAGGTGCCCTTCGTCCTCATCGCCGGTGGGGAGGACCGCGACGCCGGTGCGGTCTCCTTCCGCTTCCGCGACGGTGAGCAGGACAACGGAGTGCCCGTCGCCGAGGCGATCGAGCGGATCGTCGAGGCGATCGAGACCAAGGCCCAGGTATGACCACGGAGGACGGTCAGTCCGGCCACCTCGGCGAGGGGAAGCGGACCGAACCCGACCTCGGCATGGACCTGGCCGACATCGAGTCGGCCTCGGGCTTCCCGGGGGAGCCCGACGGATTCCAGCGGCTGTGGACACCGCACCGGATGGTCTACATCGGCGGCCAGGACAAGCCGAAGGATTCGGGTGTCGACGAATGCCCGTTCTGCGCGGCACCGAAGAAGTCCGACGAGGAAGGGCTCATCGTCGCTCGCGGTGAGTCCGTCTACGCCGTGCTCAACCTCTACCCGTACAACCCGGGACATCTCCTCATCTGTCCCTACCGGCACGTCGCCGACTATACGGAGCTCACCGAGGAGGAGACGGTCGAGCTCGCCCATTTCACGCAGAAGGCGATGCGCGTCATCCGGGCGGTCTCCGGGCCCGACGGCTTCAACCTCGGCATGAACCAGGGCGAGGTCGCCGGTGCCGGGATCGCCGCCCACCTCCACCAGCACGTCGTCCCGCGCTGGAGCGGAGACGCGAACTTCCTGCCCGTCGTCGCACAGACGAAAGCCCTGCCGCAGGTGCACGCCGATGCCCGGGCAGCGCTGTCGAGAGAATGGAACCGATGAACCCCGAAGACCTCGATTCGCTCGCCGAATACGCCACGCCCGTCGTCGCCGGTGAGGACACGATCATCGCGATCACCCGCCCCGACCTCGAGTCGAACACCTACCTCACGCAGCTCTTCGCCTTCCGTGGGGAGTCCTCGCAGCGGATCACGCACGGCTGGCGTGACTCGGCCCCGCACATCGGCGAGCACTGGTCCGGATATCTCAGCGCTGAGAAGTCCGAGCGACCGCAGCTCTTCGCCGGCCCCTCGCTCGCGACGGCGCACCGGATCACGGACAACCACCTCGGCGTCACCGAGTTCGACATCGACGACGCCGGCAGTCGCGCCCTCTACGTCGCCCGAGTCGCCGAATCCGGCCGCTACGGCACCGACGACGACATCCCCGCCGAGGAGGAGGCACCGCGTCGGATCACCTCAGCGGCGTATCACGCCAACGGGCTCGGGTACGTGGGGGATCGTCCCGCCCGGGCCTTCCTCGTCGACCTCATCGAGCCGGGCCTCGGCAAGGCGGGCATCACCGGCAGCGCCGAGGTGCCGCTGTCGACGATGCTTCAGACCCCCGAGTCCGATGTCCACGACCCGCAGTTCTCGCCGAGCGGCGCACGGATGAGCGTCATCGCCGACGTCACTCCTGACCGGGGAGAACCCGACCTGCGCTCGACGGTGTGGCTGCTCGGCTCCGACGGACCGGAGGCACTCGAGCTGCCGCGGATGAGCGTGAGTCTGCACCGTTGGATCGACGACGATCGCGTCCTCCTCGTCGGCGCCGACCTCACGCGCGACGCCCTCGACTTCGTCGGTCAGATGCCCGGCCTCTTCGTCCATGATCTGAGCACGGGCACGACCCGCCGGCTCACCGACCCCGAAACCGTGGCGATCGCCTCCCTGCCTCCCATCGTCGTCGGGGAGTCGGCCGTCGTCGCCGTCGACACCGACGGAGCGACGCGCCTGGCGAGGATCGATCTGTCCGCCGAGGCGGTCGGCCTCGACGACCTCCGCTTCCTCACCGATGCGCTCAGCGTCGTCACCGGCTTCGCCGTCGACGGGGGAACCGCCGTCGCCACGGCCGTGACCCCGGAGAGTCCCGCCGTGCTCATCCGGGTCGGCCTCGACGGCTCCGCCGCCGTCGGGCCGAGCCCGACGGCGGGGGCGACGGAGATCGCGGGCGACAGCGCGATCGAGGGCGGGGTGATGGACGCCAACGCCGTCGCCGACCTCGTCGACGATGAGCACCCCCATGCCGATTCGACGCTCGCCGAGGCGCACGCAGCCGGTGAGGACGACATGTACGACTCCGACGTCGCCGCCGTGTCCTCCGCTGAATCCGGGCTCGCCGTCGCCGGCGTCGCCGATGCGGCGGAGGCAGCCGGGGCGACTGCCTCGGCGGGGGAGACGGGGCCGAGCGTGCTGCGCGCGCACCCGGCACCGGCGAACTCCGTCCTCCCGCGGCTACTGCGGGTCGACGGCGAGGGCGGGACGATCACCGGATGGCTCGCCAAACCCACAGGTCAGGGACCCTTTCCCGTCGTCCTCAACATCCACGGCGGACCCTTCGCCCAGTACACGCACGGATGGTTCGACGAGACCCAGGTGCTCACCTCGGCGGGGTATGCGGTCGTGTACGCGAACCCTCGCGGTTCAGGCGGACGCACCCGCACATGGGGCACGGCAGTGCAGGGGAACATGGCGGAGCCGGCGATGGCCGACGTCCTTGCCGTCCTCGAGCATGCGCTCGCGCTCGATTCGGACCTCGACGGGGACCGCCTCGGCGTGCAGGGCGGATCGTACGGCGGATACCTCACCGCGATGACGATCGCCGCCGACCACCGGTTCCGAGCCGCGATCGTCGAACGCGGCTACCTCGACCCGCGCAGCTTCGTCGGCACCTCGGACATCGGACGCTTCTTCTCGGAGGAGTACACGAGCCGGGACGCCGCCGCGATCGAACGGCAGTCGCCGCTCGCCCATGCCGGTCAGGTGCGCACCCCGGCACTCGTGATGCATTCCGAACTCGACTTCCGGTGCCCGCTCGAGCAGGCTCAGCAGTACTATGCCGCCCTGCAGCGGGCCGGTGTGGAGACCGAGCTGCTCATCTTCCCCGGCGAGAACCACGAACTCTCCCGGTCGGGGCAGCCGCGCCATCGGCGGCAGCGCTTCGACGCGATCATCGACTGGTGGGACACCCACCTCGGCGGGCGACCGGCGGAGTCGGCGACCGATGACCGTCCCCTGACGACCGCGGTGGTTCGCTGACCCGATGCTCAACACCATTGCCCGCGCGGCATTCACCCGTCTCTTCCGTCCCCTGGCGAGGCTCCTCCTGCGCCTGGGACTGACACCCGATGCCGTGACGTACATCGGGACGATCGGGGTGTGCGCGGGTGCCCTGGTGTTCTACCCGCTCGGGCAACTGCTCTGGGGGACGATCGTCATCACGGTCTTCGTCTTCTGCGACATGCTCGACGGGATCATGGCCCGGGAGACCGGGCGCAACAGCCTCTGGGGGGCCTTCCTCGACTCGACGCTCGACCGGATCGCTGATTCCGCGGTCTTCATCGGGCTCGCCCTGTGGTTCTTCCTCGGCGCCTCCGACCCGCTCACCGCGCTGCTCGCCCTCGGCTGTCTCGTCACCGGTTCGCTCGTCTCCTACGTCCGGGCGCGCGCGGAGGGACTCGGCGTCCACGCCGCGGGTGGGATCGCCGAGCGCGCCGATCGGTTGTTGGTCACACTCGTCGTCACCGGCTTGGTCGGAATGGGACTACCCGATATCGTTCTGACGGTCGCCCTGGGCGTCTTGATGATCGCCTGCTGCATCACTATCCTGCAAAGAATTTCGTCTGTCCGCCGTCAACTCCTGGAGAACCATGAAACCTCGTAAAGCTTCGCGGGTCGTACTGCTCAATGAGCGCGACGAGGTTCTCCTCATCAGGGCCCAGGACCTGCTCACACCGTCCCACCAGTGGTGGATGACGTGCGGCGGCGGTTCGGAGATGGGCGAGACCCCGGCGCAGACGGCGGCGCGGGAACTCGCCGAGGAGACAGGCATCGAATGCGAGCCCGGCGACCTCATCGGTCCGCTCGCCATCCGCGACGAGGTCTTCCACTTCACGGAGAAGGAGCTGCGGCAGCTCGAGACCTACTTCGCCTACCGGACGACCGAGGACATCGAACTCGAAGACGCCGTGTGGACGGACATCGAGAAGCGCAGTCTCCTCGAGTTCCGCTGGTGGAGCCGCGAAGAGCTGCTCGAGACGACCGAGACGATCTACCCGAGGAACCTGCTCAGCCTCATGGAGCTCGCCTCCCGGGGAGCCGTCCCCGACGTCCCGCTCGTCATCGACTGATTGTCTGCGGGCAGTCGGCCGGCGGACGCCTCGGCAGCCGGTTCCGCTCGATCGGCGGTTCCGCCGGGATCGGCTCACCGTCGCAGGGGAGAACCGGCGGGGTCGGCTGGGACGACGAACAGCCTCGGCGGGGGAAGGCTGGGACCGACGAACGGGGAAGGCTGGGACCGACGATCGCCTCGGCGGAGTGCCCCTCATCCCGTCCTCCGGCGCGCTTTCGGGGCGGAGGGTCGCGAGCGTATAGAATCGTAGGGCTGTATCTATAGGAAGGAACACCAGTGTCAGGTCATTCCAAATGGGCAACGACTAAGCACAAGAAAGCTGCCATCGATGCCAAGCGCGGCAAGCTCTTTGCCAAGCTGATCAAGAACATCGAGGTTGCCGCACGCAACGGTGGACCTGATCCCGATGGCAACCCGACCCTTTTCGACGCGATCCAGAAGGCGAAGAAGAACTCCGTCCCGGCCGATAACATCAACCGCGCGGTCAAGCGCGGCGGCGGCCTCGACGGCGAAGCGGTCAACTACGAGACGATCATGTACGAAGGCTACGCGGCCGGCGGCGTGGCGCTGCTCATCGAGTGCCTCACCGACAACCGCAACCGTGCGGCCTCCGAAGTCCGGGTCGCCGTGACCCGCAACGGCGGTTCCATGGCCGACCCCGGCTCGGTGTCGTACAACTTCAACCGCAAGGGCGTCATCGTCGTCCCGGCCGAGGGCACCGACGAGGACGCCATCGTCGAAGCGACCCTTGAAGCCGGGGCCGAAGAGGTCAACGACGAAGGCGAGACCTTCGAGGTCATCTCCGAGGCGACCGACCTCGTGGCCGTGCGCACCGCACTCGTCGACGCAGGCATCGACTACGACTCCGCCGAGGCGTCGTTCGTGCCCGGACTCAAGGTCAGCCTCGACGCTGCGACCGCAGCCAAGGTGTTCAAGCTCATCGATGCCCTCGAGGACAGCGATGAGGTCCAGAACGTCTACTCGAACGCCGACGTCAGCGACGAGGTCCTCGCAGAACTCGACGCCTGATGCGCATCCTCGGCGTGGACCCCGGCCTCACGCGGTGCGGGCTCGGCGTCATCGACACCCTGTCGGCCCGTCGGGTCGCCATGGTCGCCGTCGACGTCGTCCGCACCCCGTCCGCGGATTCCGTGGACCTGAGGCTGGGGAGCCTCGCCGAGGCGTTCGACACCTGGCTCGATGTGCACCGTCCCGATGTGGTGGCGATTGAGCGGGTGTTCGCGCGCAATGACGTCTCGACGATCATGGGCACCGCCCAGGTCTCGGGGCTGACGATGGGTCTCGCCGCGCGCCGCGGGATCCCCGTGGCGATGCACACCCCGTCCGAGGTCAAGGCCTCGATCACCGGCTCCGGCCGAGCCGACAAGAAACAGGTGACGAACATGGTCACCCGCATCCTCGGCCTCGACGCTCCGCCCAAGCCCGCGGATGCCGCCGACGCACTGGCGATCGCCATCTGCCACTCATGGAGAGGGGCGCTGAGCGCGCAGTCGACTCCGGGTGCGAACAAGGACCTCACCGAGCGCAAGGGCGGCGGCCGGCAGGGGAGTGGGCTGACGAAGGCCCAGGAGCAGTGGGCGAGAGCCCTGCGCGACGCGAAGTGAAGGTTCTGGGGGACGCGAAGTGAAGGCTGTGGGCGCGCTTCTTCAGCGGGGTGAGAGTGTCCTGAGGACGTAATCACCGTGGTACACCGCGCGTCTGTGCAGGTCAGCGGTGTGCCGTCTATGCGATTAGAACATCGGCGAAACACGTAGAAATAACTTCGAAAGATTCGAACGAAACTATAGACACAATGAAGTGAATAGGCGTAGAATCAGGACAACGACACAACGAAGATGTTGATGGACGAATCACTGAGATCATGACGCTGACACCGGATCGCACGCCGAGCCGTCGGAGCAGAGGCTCCGACGGAAAAGGAAGGCGCGCGGCCGGACAGCCGCTCCCGTGGACCCGAGACGAATCGTCGGGCGGCAGCGCGGGTGGACGAGCGGGCGGAAGCCAGCCGCAGTCGCTGTTCGATCAGCTCAGAGACGCCGGTATGGATCTCGGCGGACACGAACTCGCCGATCGCTTCGGTGAGATCGCTCCGGTCGCACCCCAGGATTTCGGCAAGCTCGATGAACCCCGTCCGCAGACAGACAAGGGCCGAGTCGTTTCCGACGATTGCGGGGCTGCTGGGCGTCAGTCGCGCGAAGTGCGGTCCGATGATGCGCGGTCCGATACAGGGAAACAGTCCTCGAAGCGCGCGGCTGCGAAACGGTCCCTGCGCTCGGATGGATCCCATCGCTCGGACGACGGCGTTCGAGACGATGGCATCGCAGGGGGAGGGACCGGTCGGAGCGGAGAAGACAAGCTGACCGATGTGGGCTCGGATGCAGTGGATCGGCCGTGCGTGTCCGATATCGCGAACCCGTTCCAGGCTGCCGTCGACGAGCACCGTGACACCTCGATTCCCGACTCCCCGCACCCGATGCTCAGCAGCGAGCAGTGGGCCGACATGCAGTCGTCGGTGCCGGAGGTCACGGGGAGCCTCACTGCTCTCACCGAGCTCGCCACACAGCTGCAGACCTTCCAACGTCCGATGGGACCCGACGAGGCTGTCACCGTGATGCAGGGCCTCGAAGCACTCAGTCGCATCGTCGACCTGCTCTCCGCCGTCACCCTCTCGGTGTTCGAACGGACCGGCACTCCCAAGGACTACGGCGCGAAGACCACCAAGTCACTTGTGCAGGACAAGCTCAAGCTCAGTGGCAGAGAAGCTCACCGGCGCACGGAACTGGCCAAGAACCTCGGGAACCGAGTCGATGTCACCGGCCAGTCACGACCACCCAAGTACCCTGTCGTGGCCGAGGGCCTGCGATCCGGCCGGCTCTCCTCGAGTCAGGCAGCGGTCATCGGCGAATGCATGGACGCCGTACCGTTCTGGATCTCCTCCGATGTGCGCAGCAGGGTCGAGGAGAAGCTCGTCTCGCGCGCACCGAGCGTGCGGGTGTCCGACCTCAAACGGATCTTCGCCGAGATGCTTGATCGTCTCGATCCCGACGGTGAGGAGCCCCCGGACTCGCATGATCGCTCGAAGTATCGGGTGAATGTTCGCCAGCGACGAGACGGCGACTGGGACCTGTCCGGACTGCTCGACCCGATCTCCGGCGGCATCCTCCAGGGCTGGCTGACCTCGCGGATCAAAGCCGACGACCCTGCGACCACCGGCAGTGTCGGAGACGGAACTGTCGAGAACGGCGACGCAGGCAGCGGTGCGGCAGGTGCCGGCGCTGTCGGTACTGGCGCTGACGGCACCAGCGGCGCTGACGGCACCAGTGGTGCTGAGGCCGTTCCCGCAAGCGCTGAGGGCCTTGTCGGCGGCAGTCCGGCTGGTCGTGCCGGCGATCTCGACCCGATCACCGGGCAGCCGCACAGTGCCGACGACCAGGAGATCGTCGACCTGTTTTCCAGCGTCCTCTCCGGCGACGTCTCGGATGCGCGCGTCCCCACCGACCTGACTCCGGGCGCGACCGACTGCGGCACCAGCCGTGGTTGGGGCGTGCGAGAAGACGGAGCCTTCGTCGACACCTCTGACGTTCAGGGATCGGTGAAGAACCTCATCTACGAACGGTTCGCCACCATGATCTCCCGGATCGAGATGGACCGAGTGGGCAAGGGCGCACCGTTCGCCCTCGTCGTCAACGCGACGGCCGAGCACCTTGCGGAGAAGAAGGGCCGAGCGGCCACCGGAGCCGAAGCGGAGTTTCCCATCGACCTCGCTGTCGACGAGGGACTCAACGGCTCGGTGTTCTTTCACCTCATGAGCGACAAGGCGAAATCCCTGTCTCTCGCCACCGAGAATCGGCATGCGACGGCGAAGCAGCTCGCCATCCTCGCCTCACGCGACCAGGGATGCACGTTCCCCGGGTGCGAGACACCTCCGGGGTGGTGCGATGCGCACCACATCGTCCCCTGGGCGATGGGCGGGAAGACCGAACTCAACAACCTCACCTTGGCGTGCGGAATGCATCACCACCTCATCGACAAATCGGACTGGTATGCCTACATGCTCTTTGACGGCAGACCCGCGTGGATTCCGCCCGCCTCGATCGATGTCGAACGCAGACCGATCCTCCACTCCCGCTTCATCGCCCGCGAGGCCGCCGAAACCCTCTTTGACGAACCTCCGGGGACGAGTGGGCCTCCACATGACGGTGAGCCTCCAGGGAGCAGTGGGCCGGCGCCCGGGAGTGAACCCGAAAGCGACGCTGGTGGCTTCGGTGGCGGTGGGTGAACGGCGGACTCCGCCCGGGCATGTCGGATAAGTTGGGTCACGGGTTCCTGTTAACCTGGATTCGTACAAGTGTTCCCACCCGAAAGGCTGTCCGTGATCAGTTTCCTCAGCGGTACGGTTCATCGCATCGCAGCTGACCACCTCGTCGTCCTCACCTATGGAGTCGGACGCAAAGTGCACGTGACACCGGACACCCTCGCGGGGACTCGCCATGGCGCCGAGATCGAGCTCGTCACCACACTCGTCGTCCGCGAGGATTCGATGACCCTCTTCGGGTTCGGCACCGAGGACGAGAACCACACCTTCGAAGTCCTCCTCACCATCTCCGGCATCGGTCCGCGCTTGGCTATGGCCATCCTCTCGGTCATGGGCCCCGACGAGCTCGCCGCCGCCATCTCCGGACAGGATGCGACTGCGCTCACCCGCGTGCCGGGTATCGGGAAGAAGGGTGCCTCGCGCATCATCCTCGAACTCGAGAACAAGCTGCCGAAGTTCGCCGCGACGGCCTCCGCGCCCGCGCTGTCCTTCGGGGGAGTCAACCAGCAGGTCGTCGACGCCCTCGTCGGCCTCGGGTGGAAGGAACCCCAGGCCGCCGACGCGGTGCAGGACGTCGTCAGCGAGCTCGGTCCTGACGCCGGCACCTCGACACTCCTCAAGGCCTCCCTCAAAGTCCTGGGTGCGAGGAAATGACCGGACGAGAATCTCTGTCGCGCGAACCCGACTCCTACGAAATGGACTTCGGCGACCAGCGACTCACCGGGGCCGAGCAGGACCGCCTCGTCTCCGGCACCGCCGAAGCGGCCGAGCGCGACGCCGAAGCCGCGCTCCGGCCGAAGGGACTCCAGGACTTCATCGGACAGCCCCAGGTCCGCGAACAGCTCTCCCTCGTCCTCGACGCCGCCAAGGCACGCAGCAGGACTCCCGACCACGTCCTGCTCTCCGGGCCGCCCGGACTCGGCAAGACGACGCTGGCGATGATCATCGCCCATGAGATGCAGGCGAGCCTGCGGGTGACCTCGGGCCCGGCAGTCCAGCACGCCGGCGACCTCGCCGCCATCCTCTCCTCCCTCGAAGAGGGCGAAGTCCTCTTCATCGACGAGATCCATCGCATGGCCAGGGCCGCCGAGGAGATGCTCTACGTCGCGATGGAGGACTTCCGCGTCGACGTCATCGTCGGCAAGGGGCCTGGTGCCACGGCGATCCCGCTCGACCTTCCGCCCTTCACCCTCGTCGGGGCGACCACGCGCTCGGGCCTCCTCCCCGCACCCCTGCGCGACCGGTTCGGCTTCACCGGCCACCTCGACTTCTACTCGAGCGCAGACCTGCTCACCGTGCTCAAACGCTCGGCCCGCATGCTCGGCATCGATGCTCAGGTGCGTGGTCTCGAGGAGATCTCCACCCGTTCGCGCGGCACCCCGCGCATCGCCAACCGCCTGCTCCGGCGCGTCCGCGACTGGGCGCAGGTCCGCGGCTCCGGCGTCATCGACGAGGCGGCGGCCCTCAATGCGCTCACCGTGTACGAAGTCGACGAACTCGGCCTCGACCGCCTCGACCGGTCCGTGCTCGACGTGCTCTGCCGGCGCTTCGGCGGGGGCCCCGTCGGCCTCGGCACCCTCTCGGTCTCCGTCGGCGAGGAGGCCGACACGGTCGAGACGGTCTCTGAACCCTACCTCGTGCGGGAGGGACTCATCAGCCGCACTCCGCGCGGACGCGTCGCCACCTCGGCGGCGTGGAGGCACTTGGGCCTCCACGTCCCAGCAAACTATGAGTTCTGAACCGGGGCCACCGGTTCGCCTTGAGTGCGCAGTTCGAACTAAGCTAGTGCACTGGTCCGTTCTTATGGAAGGTTGATACCTGTGGATTTGCTCATCCCTCTCGCGCTTGCCGCGCTGCTGATTTTCTTCCTGTTCAACTCTCGGCGTAAGCAGAAGGCGCGAGCGGAGCAGATCAAGGCCGGTCTGGTTCCCGGGGCGAAGGTGATGACGACGTTCGGCGTCTTCGGCACCGTGCTCTCGATCAACGACGAGGACAACCAGGTCACCATCGAATCGGGCCCCGGCACCATCCTCAAGGTCCACCGCCAGGCGATCGGCCAGATCGAGAACCCCGAGACCGATGTCGCGCCCATCGCCGACGGCACCACTGACGACGCCGCTGAGACCCCGGCGATCACCGATGCCGAACTCGACGCGATGAACGAGCGCAAGCGCGCCGAGGGCAATGGGGACGCCGACGCGGCGACGACCGCGCAGGCCGACGACATCGACGCGATCGCCAAGGCCGACGCCGATGCGAACACCGCCGAGGCCCGTCGGGCCGAGGAAGCGCGGAAGACCGACACCGCCGACACGATCGATGCCGACACGACCGGCGGCACCACCGACAAGAAGGCCCTCGACGGCCTCGAGGACGACTCGACAGCAGGGGACTCGTCGAAGAAGCCCGGAAGCACGCCGGACTCCGACGACAAGAAGAACTGACACCCGCACCCGATCGAAAGCTGAATCGTGTCCGATATCGAAGAAAAGCCGCGACCAGGTCTGCGGTTCCTGTGGTTGGCGATCGTCACCCTCGTCCTCGGCGGCGTCCTCGCCGGGGGAGTGATCTGGTCCGACGCGACGACCACACCGAAGCTCGCCCTCGACCTCGAAGGCGGCACCTCGATCATCCTGGAGCCCCAGGTCTCCGAGGACACGACCATCAGCAAGGAGCAGCTCGATCAGGCGGTCGCCATCATCCGCCAGCGAGTCGACTCGACCGGCGTCTCCGAAGCGGAGATCACCACCCAGGGCGACAGGAACATCGTCGTCAACCTGCCCGGCAATCCCGATGAGGAGACCCGCAACCTCGTCCGCTCCTCGGCGCAGCTCGTGTTCCGGCGGGTCGCACTCGTCGGCGACCCCCGCTCCCAGGAGCAGATCAATGAGGAGCAGCAGGGCAGCGAGAACGGCGGCGCCAATGGCGACGACGGACTCTCTGACGAAGAGCGGAAGCGCCTCGAGGAGCTCACCGGCGGCAATCAGGAATCGCCGGCCGGCGGCGGAGCCGTCGTCAACTCCGGCACCGGAACCGGCGCCGGAGTCGACACCGGCAGCGGCGCTGAGACCGGCAACGGAACTGAGACCGACCCGAACGCCGGCGGCAGCGTTCCCGGCCCTGCCGGCAAAGACGCCTCGGGCTCCGGCGAGGAGACCCCGGCCGGCGGAGAGTCTCCCGCAGGTGGCGAGACCCCGGCCGGCGAAGGTCAGGGCGAGGACACGAAGGTCACCGACTCCACACCGCGTCCCCTCTTCGACCCGGAGAAGGACGCCTCGGAATGGCAGACCGAGGCCATCGTCAAGCGCTACACGGAACTCGACTGCACGGACCCGAAGAACCGGACCGGTGGTGAGCAGCAGCCCGCCGACGAACCCGTAGTCGCATGTGCCCAGGACGGTTCGGCGAAGTACGTGCTCGGACCCGTCGAACTCTCCGGCGACCACCTCAAGGACGCGAGCTTCGGCTATGCGGCCGGCGCCAACGGCGTCCAGACCAACCAGCCCGCCGTCAACCTCGAGTTCGACGACACCGGCCGTGAGATCTTCAAGCAGATCACCTCGGCGATCACGGGCCTGCAGCAGCCGTACAACCAGTTCGCCATCGCCCTCGACGGCCTCGTCCTCTCCGCCCCGACTTCGAACGCCGTCATCTCCGACGGCCGTGCAGAGATCTCCGGCAACTTCACTCTCGACGAGGCGCAGACGCTCGCCAACCAGCTCAAGAACGGCTCCCTGCCGATCAGCTTCCAGGTGCAGAGCGAAGAGCAGATCTCGCCGACCCTCGGCGCGAACTACCTCAACATCGGCCTGCTCACCGGCCTCGTCGGCCTCATCCTCGTCGTCGTGTACTCGCTCCTGCAGTATCGCGTGCTCGGCCTCGTCACGGTCGCCAGCCTCGTCGTCGTCGGTGTGCTCACCTATCTGCTGCTGCTCATCGCCTCCTGGAGATACGGCTACCGCCTCTCCCTGGCCGGTGTCGCCGGTATCATCATCGGCATCGGCATGGCAGCGGACTCCTTCATCGTCTACTTCGAACGCGTGCGGGACGAGCTGCGCAGCGGCCGCAACCTCCTCTCGGCTGTCGAAGTCGGCTGGGACCGCGCCAAGCGCACCATCTGGGCGTCGAAGTCGGTGAACATGCTCGCCGCGGTGATCCTCTACATCCTCGCCGTGGGCTCGGTGCGCGGATTCGCGTTCACCCTCGGACTCACCGTGATCGTCGACATCATCGTCGTCTTCCTCTTCACCCATCCGATGCTCGAAGTGCTCGCGAGAACGAAGTTCTTCGGCCAGGGACACCCGATGTCGGGCATGGACCCGCGTCTGCTCGGCGTCAAACGCGCCGCCTACCGCGGAGCGCTCAACATCGACCTCCCCGAGTCGGAGAAGTCTCCCGAAGCCAAGCGCCGGGAGAAGGCGCGCGCCCGCAAAGCCGGAATCGACAGCGACACGATCGCCGGCCGGCGCGCGAAGGCGAAGAGCGAGTCCGCTGCGAACTCGGGCGGTTCCGATTCCGCGACCAGTGCCGAGGCGACCGCCGAGGAGCACGGCACGACGAAGACCGCCACCCGCACGACGTCGAGCGAAGCCGCCGAGGAGACTGAGGCGGCAGACACAGAAGTGACTGCGGAGTCGAGCACGACCGCCGAGAAGAAGACCTCGAGTGCGCGCTCCGGCAAGCGGCGACGCTCACGGACGGAGCCGAGTGCGGGCGGCGGCACCATCGCCGAACGCAAGGCGGCCGCCAGGCGTGCGGCGCAGCAGTCCGACGACGAGACGGGAGACGAGAAGTGAAACGGTTCTTCGCGTGGGGCAACCGCCTCCACAACGGCGAGTCGTCGATCCCGTTCGTCGGGAAGGCGAAGCTGTGGCTCGGCATCGCCGGCGTCCTCGTCCTCCTCTCCCTCCTCGTCCCGCTCGTCGCCGGCTTCAACTTCGGCATCGCCTTCCGCGGCGGGTCGCAGTTCCAGGTCGACAACGTCACCGACACCTCGGCGGCCAAAGGCGAATCGATCGTCACCGATGTCGTCCCCGACTCCGAACCCCGGCTCACCCCCACCGGGGACACCGGGGTGAGGATCGAGACGAACCAGCTCACCGACCCCCAGATGCAGGAGGTCCGCGACGCCCTGGCCTCCGGCTACTCGGTCAATGCCGAGGACGTCACCTCGACCTTCGTCGGTCCCCAATGGGGCGCTGACGTGACGTCGAAGATGATCAGAGCCCTCGTCATCTTCGTCGCCATCGCGATGATCGTCATGGCCCTCTACTTCCGCACCTGGAAGATGTCCCTGGCAGCGATCATCGGCCTCTTCGTCGTCATGATCATCACCATGGGCATCTACTCGGTCACCGGCTTCGAGGTCACACCCGAGGCGATCATCGGCTTCCTCACCGTCCTGAGCTTCTCGCTCTACGACACGGTCGTCGTCTTCGACAAGATCAGAGAGAACACGACGAGATTCCAGGACAAACGGAACCTCAAGTTCTCCGAGCTCGTCAACCTCGGCGTCAACCAGACGACGGTGCGTTCGATCAACACCTCGGTCGTCTCGGTCCTCCCGATCGCCTCGATCCTCTTCATCGGCGTGTTCCTCCTCGGCGCCGGCACCCTCGTCGACATCTCCCTGTCGCTGTTCATCGGCACGATCGTCGCCGCGGCCTCGACCCTCTTCGTCGCCAGCCCCCTCTACGCGCTTCTGCGAGCGAACGAACCCGCGGTGAAGGAACAGGAAGAAGCCGTGCGAGAATTGCGTTTACGGAATGGATCCGAGGACGTTCCACCGGTGATCCACGCCGAGGTCTGAGACGCTGAGAGGGGGATGTGATGGCATCATCAGCTGAATCGCGCCGTCCGCGCGGCATCTCCCGTCTGGCCTGGTGGGCGGCCAGGGCACAGAACAACGCCGACTACCCCAGGGTGCTCGGACCGATGATCCGTGCCCTGCAGGCGAGCCATCCGAAGGCCGACATCGACCTCGTCGTCCGTGCCTACACGGTCGCCGAGGAGGCCCACCGCGGTCAGACCCGGAAGTCCGGGGACCCCTACATCACCCACCCGGTGGCGGTGGCGACGATCCTCGCCGAGATCGGCATGCTCCCCGTCACCCTGGCGGCGGCTCTGCTCCACGACACCGTCGAGGACACCGACTACTCGCTCGAGCAGCTCACCGAGTCCTTCGGCCCCGAGGTCGCCGCGATGGTCGACGGGGTGACGAAGCTCGACAAGCTCACCTACGGTCAGGCCGCCCAGTCGGAGACCGTGCGGAAGATGATCGTCGCGATGGCCAAGGACATCCGCGTCCTCGTCATCAAACTTGCCGACCGCCTCCACAATGCCCGCACGTGGAAGTTCGTCCCCGCCGCCTCGAGTACGAAGAAGGCCCGCGAGACCCTCGAGATCTACGCCCCGCTGGCGCACCGGCTGGGCATGAACACGATCAAATGGGAGCTCGAAGACCTCTCGTTCCAGGTTCTCCACCCCAAGGTCTACGACGAGGTCGTCCGCCTCGTCGCCGACCGTGCGCCCGAGCGCGAGAAGTACCTTGCGACCGTCTCGTCCGAACTCCAGTCCGAGCTCGCCGAATCCGGCATCGAGGCGGCCATCACCGGCCGCCCGAAGCACTACTACTCGATCTACCAGAAGATGGTCGTGCGCGGTCACGAGTTCGCCGACATCTACGACCTCGTCGGAGTCCGCGTCCTCGTCGAGACCGTCCGCGAATGCTACGCCACCCTCGGCATCGTCCACGCCCGCTGGAACCCGGTTCCCGGCAGGTTCAAGGACTACATCGCGATGCCGAAGTACAACATGTACCAGAGCCTGCACACGACGGTCATCGGCCCGAACGGCAAACCCGTCGAGATCCAGATCCGCACCCACGAGATGGACCGCAGAGCCGAGTTCGGCGTCGCCGCGCACTGGAAGTACAAGGACCGCGGCAACCCGTCGAAGGCGATCACCTCGAACACCGCCCGCTCCGTCAAGGTCTCCGACGACGGCGGCGTCGACGACGCCGCGTGGCTGCGGCAGCTCCTCGACTGGCAGCGTGAGGTCAGCGACCCCGACGAGTTCCTCGACAGCCTCCGCTACGAGGTCAACTCGAAGGAGGTCTACGTCTTCACGCCCAAGGGCGACGTCATGAGCCTGCCCGCCGGGGCGACGCCGGTCGACTTCGCCTACGCCGTGCACACCGAGGTCGGGCACAAGACGATGGGCGCCCGGGTCAACGGCCGCCTCGTCGCCCTCGACACCGAGCTCAAGAACGGCGACTCCGTCGAGGTCTTCACCTCCAAGGACGAGAACGCCGGTCCCAGCCGCGACTGGCTCGGCTTCGTCAAGAGCCCGCGCGCCCGGTCGAAGATCCGCCAGTGGTTCTCCAAGGAGCGCCGCGAAGAGGCGATCGAGAACGGCCGCGAGCAGCTCGCCCGGGCGATGCGCCGCCATTCCCTTTCCGCGAACGCCCTGATGAGCCAAGAGGCGCTCCAGGTCGTCTCGACCGAGCTGCGCCTGCCCGACGTCACCGCGCTCTACGCGGCGATCGGCAACGGGGTGACTTCGGCCGCCCACGTCGTCGACCTGCTCGCCAAGGAAGTCGGCGACGACGAGGAGGCCGCGGTCCTGCCTCCGGCACCGCGCAACCGCACCGGCCAGTCCTCGGGCCATCATTCGTCCTCGGGCGGCGTCGTCGTCAAGGGCGTCGACGACGTCCTTGTCAAACTCGCCCGCTGCTGCACCCCGGTGCCCGGGGATGAGATCGTCGGCTTCGTCACCCGCGGCTCGGGAGTCTCCGTCCACCGGGTGGACTGTCCCAACGTCGTCTCCCTCGAACGCGAACCCGAGCGCATGGTCGAGGTCTCCTGGGGGGAGAAGACGAGCGGCGTCTACCTCGTCCAGATCCAGGTCGAAGCCCTCGACCGCTCGGGACTGCTCTCGGACATCACGAAGGTCCTCACCGACACCCACGTCAACATCCTCTCCGCCTCCGTGGCGACCTCGAAGGCCCGCGTCGCTCAGTCGAAGTTCGTCTTCGAGATGAGCGACGCAAGCCACCTCGACACGGTGCTCTCCGCCGTTCGGAAGGTCGAAGGCGTCTTCGACGTCTACCGCATCTCGGGAGGCTGAGGGGCGCGCGGCCAGGGGGTCGAGGTGTGTCCGCGCCGATCGACGACCTCCCGCATCTGCGCGGCGTACGGCCGCCGGGAGACCCCGTCGAGGTAGAGCCGAAAACGCGTGCGCATCGCGGGCGGCACCTCGTCGATGATCTCGGCCACCGCCCTGGCCGAACCCGCCTCCGGACGGCGGACGTGCGGCAGGAGCAGATCGTAGAGCGTGCGCATCGGCGTCGTCACCGGCAGACCGGCGATCGTCTCCCAGTCGCCGCGGCCGAGGTTGAGTTCGTGGACGACGGCTCCGTCCTGGTCGAGCACCCTCCTGCGCGGATGCGTCGTGAAGGTCAGCGGGCTCGGCGCCCGACCGAGACCGACATGGACCCACCAGGCAGTCGAGTGCGAGACGACGAGCCGCGCTGGGATCTGCGCCGCCAGCGCACTGATGCGATCCTCTGGTCCGAGCACCGCACCCGACCGCACCCACGTCGTCTCCGTCAGCGGGACGAGCAGACCGTCGAGGGTGAGCTCCGTGAGCTGCTCGTAGCCGTAGTCGCGGAGTCGGAAGATGTCCTCCATGAGGCCACTATCGTCGTCTCACCCTGGGAGGGCAAGACCGAATCGTCGGCCTGTGGACAACCACGGACTCGGGTCCGCGCCTGTGGACAGAGAAGAATCAGGGCCGGACGGTTCACCGTCCGGCCCTGACGAGAAGCTGTTGAGCGTCAGTCGAGTTCGGCCGCCGTCTGAGCGAGCTGATCGCGCCACGCACGCCGGGCGTCGAGAGCGGCCTGCGCATCAGCGACGGACTTCTCGTCGCCTGAGGCCTTCGCGGTCTCGAGCGCCGCCTCGAGTTCGGCGATCGATTCGTCGAGCTGGCTCAGCGCCCCCGAGGTGCGGGCCTTGGTCTCGGGGTTGCTCCGCTTCCACGCCGCGTCCTCGGCGTCGGCGAGCGCCCGCTCGACCTCGCGCAGACCGTTCTCCATCCGGGAGACATCGGCGCGGGGCACTTTCCCGGCCTCCTCCCACTCGTCCTGGATGACCCGGAGCTCACGCTTCGCTGCCACCGGATCCGTGATCGGCAGCAGCGCCTGCGCCTTCTTCAGCAGCGCTTCCTTGACCTCGAGGTTGCCCTTGTACTCCTCGTCGAGTGCGGCGTTCTCCGCATCCCTGGCGGCGAAGAAGACGTCCTGGGCGGCACGGAAGCGCGCCCAGAGGGCATCGTCGTCCTTGCGCGAGGCGCGCGGGGCGCGCTTCCACTGGGTCATCAGGTCCTTGTACTTCTGGGACACGGTGCGGAAATCGGTCGACCCGGACAGCGACTCCGCCTCGGCGACGATCTTCTCCTTGATCCGCTTGCCCTCGGAGTTGTGCTTGTCGAGCTCGGCGAAGAAGTCCTTGCGCTTGCGCTCGAAGGTGTTCCGGGCCTGCGAGAATCGGCCCCACAGCTCCTGATCGACCGACCGCGGCAGGCGCGGTCCGCTGCGCTGCATGTCCTTCCACTGGGCGAAGAGCTCCCGCAGACGGGCACCGGAGACCTTCCACTGGATCTTCTCGGGATCCTTGCCTGCCAGGGTCTCGGCTTCGACGACGATCTCCTCGCGCTTCTGCGCGGCCTCGAGCTTGGCCGCCTCGGCGCGGGCCGCCTGCTTCGACTCCGTCGCCTTGGCATCGGAGAGGAGCGTGTCGAGGGTCGCGGCGAGACCCTTGAGGTCGCCGACGACGTTCGCGTCGGCGAGCGAGTCCCGCAGCGCGGTCGCCGCCGTCGTCACCTCGCGTCCGGGCGCTCCGGCGGAGAGTCGGTTGCGCAGATGAGCGGCGTGCTCGACGAGCTCGACGTACTTCTTCGCGAAGTACTCGACGGCTTCCTCACCGGTCGCGTCGGGGTACTGGCCGACCTCACGCTCACCGTCGGCGGTGATGACGAACACCGTCCCCTGCTCGTCCGCGCGACCGTGCGTGACCGCGCGCGCCACCTCGGCGTCGTGGTCGACGGTGGTCCCGGTCACCGGCTGAGCCGCCTGCGGGCGGGGCAGCGACGACGGGCGGGGAGTCGGCTTGGGGGTCGGGGTCGACATGTCTCTCACCTGTTTCCTCATCGGTCGAACCGGCGGTCTCGCCGATCACTCGATCATTGCGTGACACCAGCATAACCATCCGCCACCGTCTGGATAGACTCTGCCCATGGATGTCTTGACCACCCGTGCCGAATTCCTCGACGTCAACTGCTACGCCGTGCGCGCCGAGGGGCACAGCGACTGCATCCTCGTCGATGCCGGCTTCGACGCCGCTCCCGGCCTCGCCGAGGTCCTCGCCGAGGAGGGACTGACCCCGCAGGCGATCTTCCTCACCCACGGCCACCCCGACCACATCCTCGGGCTGCCGGGAATGCTCGAGCGCTGGGACGTTCCCGTCCACCTCGGCGCCGATGACCACTACCGGATGGCCGCACCGGGGGAGACCCTGGGGCCGGCGTTCGCACAGATGATCGCTCCGCTGCTCACCGATTGGCAGGCCCCCGCCGAGGTGGTCCCGCTCACCGACGGCACCGCCGTCACCGTCGCCGGACTCACCGTCACCGCGGTCGCCGCCCCCGGCCACACCGAAGGGTCGACCCTGCTGCGGGTGAGCGCCGACGGTGAGGAGGTCGTCTTCACCGGCGACGTCGTCTTCGCCGGAGCCATCGGGCGCATCGACCTGCCCGGCGGCGACGCCGAGGCGATGGGCAGCACACTGCGGGCCTTTGCGGACCTGCCCGACGTTCCCATCTATCCTGGACACGGTCCGGGTTCGCGAGTGGGTCACGAACTCCGGACGAACCCGTTCCTCTGATCCGATCCACAGCCGCCCGAGGTGCCGCCTCGGCGAGGCACCGGCACTGCCTGCCAGGGCAGCATCCACACGAGCAAGGAGAACCATGGCGAAGTCAGCCCGTCTGTCCGGATTCCCGGAACGGCTTCCGGCGGAGCGCGTCATCGAGAAGCGCATCATCGACATCCTCGAGCACACCTTCGCCCTCCACGGCTTCTCCGCCCTCCACCACCGTGCCGTCGAACCGATCAGCCAGCTCGCCAAGGATGGGGAGATCGACAAGGAGATCTTCGCGGTCTCCCGACTCCACTCCGAGGGCACCGAGCGCAATCCGCTCGGCCTCCACTTCGACCTCACTGTGCCGCTGGCCCGTTTCGTCACCGAGAACGCGAACGAGCTGAGCTTCCCGTTCCGGGCCGCGCGGATCCAGCCGGTGTGGCGCGGTGAGCGGCCGCAGGCCGGGCGCTACCGCGAGTTCATCCAGGCTGACGTCGACGTCATCGCCGACGCCGAGCTGCCCGGCCACGTCGAGGTCGAGATCCCGCTCATCATCGCCGACGCGTTCGCCCGGCTCGCCCCGCTCGGGGTGCCACCGGTGCGCATCGTCGTCAACGACCGCCGCCTCCTCGAGGGCTTCGCCCGCGGCATCGGACTCACCTACATTCCCGCAGTGCTCCGGTGCCTGGACAAGTACGACAAGATCGGACCCGAGGAGGTCGCGAAGCTCCTCGCCGCCGAAGCGGGAGCCGATGAGCGCCAGCAGCAGCTGTGCCTCGCTCTGGCCGCGATCGAATCGGACTCGCCCGACTTCGCCGATGAGGTGCGCGCCCTCGGCGTCGAGCACCCCCTCCTCGACGAGGGCCTCGAGTCCCTGACGAGGATGCTCACCGCCGCCGCCGAGCGAGCGCCCGGCGTCCTCGTCGCGCAGCTGAAGATCGCCCGCGGACTCGACTACTACACGGGCGCGGTCTACGAGACGCAGCTCGTCGGACACGAGGAGCTCGGCTCCGTCGCCTCAGGCGGACGCTACGACTCGCTGGCCACGGTGGGGAAGAAGACCTACCCGGGTGTGGGCATGTCGATCGGCGTCTCGCGCCTCATGGCGTTCGTCCTCGGCGAGGACTCCGGCATCTCAGCGACCCGCGGAACCCCGTCGGCCGTCATCGTCGCCGTCACCGACGAGGAGCGCCGGGCCGAGGCCGACGCGGTCGCCACCGCCCTGCGCGCCCGCGACATCCCGTGCGAGGTCTCACCGAGTGCGGCGAAGTTCGGCCGCCAGATCCGCTACGCCGAGCGCCGGGGGATCCCCTTCGTGTGGTTCACCGACGGAGAGTCCGGTCACGAGGTCAAGGACATCCGCACCGGCGAGCAGACGCCCGCGGACGCGCAGACGTGGGAGCCGAGCGCCGAGGACCGCTGGCCGCAGGTGACGCAGGGCTGACGGCTCGGGGTCCCTGACTCACTCAGGGCTGCCGCCTCACTCCGGGTCGGGGGCGAGCGACCCGTCGGGGGCGATGTGGTCGAACATCTCCCGCACCATCGAGACGACGTGCGGGTCGTCGACGGTGTAGAAGATCCTCCGCCCGTCCCGGCGGGAGGAGATGAGCCCGGCGAGACGGAGCTTGGCGAGATGCTGGCTCACGGCGGGCACGGTCGCACCGATCGCCTCGGCGAGGGAGGAGACATCGAGCTCCTGGTGGACCAGGGTCCACACGACGCGCAGTCGGGTGGCCTGGGAGAGCATGCGGAACGTCTCCGCCGCGACCTCGACCTGCGCCGAGGTGGGGGCCGGGTCCGATTCGTGTCCGTCCATGCGTCCTCTCGCTGCCCGCCGGTGCGTGCGGGAATGTCCGTGCGAGCGACTATCATGGTTGACGCACTCCCCGCATGACCATCGTAAAGGAGCCCTCTGTGCTGCGAAGCCACGAATCCGGAAGCCTGCGTGCCGCAAACGCAGGAGAGACCGTCACCCTCGCCGGGTGGGTCGATCGTCGCCGCGATCACGGAGGTGTCGCCTTCATCGATCTGCGGGATGCTTCGGGAATCGTCCAGGTCGTCGTCCGCGAGGACGATGCCCACGCACTGCGCAATGAGACCGTCGTCAAGGTCACCGGCACGGTCTCCCTGCGCCCCGAGGGCAACCAGAACCCCAACCTGCCCACCGGTGAGATCGAGATCGTCGACACGAACGTGGAGATCCTCGCCGAGGCGGCACCCCTTCCTTTCCAGGTCTCCGACCACGCGGAGGACTCCGGCACCGTTGGCGAGGAGACGCGTCTGCGCTACCGCTACCTCGATCTGCGCCGTTCGGGTCCCGCGCACGCGATGCGTCTGCGTTCGGCGGTCAACCGGGCCGCCCGCACGGTCCTCGACGAGCACGGCTTCGTCGAGATCGAGACGCCGACGCTGACGAAGTCGACCCCCGAGGGCGCCCGCGACTTCCTCGTCCCCGCACGCCTGCAGCCGGGGTCGTGGTACGCGCTGCCGCAGTCGCCGCAGCTGTTCAAGCAGCTCCTCCAGGTCGCCGGCATGGAGCGCTACTACCAGATCGCCCGCTGCTACCGCGACGAGGACTTCCGCGCCGACCGTCAGCCCGAGTTCACTCAGCTCGACATCGAGGCCTCGTTCGTCGAGCAGGCCGACATCATCGCCCTCGCCGAGGAGATCCTCGTCGCCCTGTGGAAGCTCATCGGCTACGACATCGAGACGCCGATCCCGCACATCACCTATCACGAGGCGATGGAGCGCTTTGGTTCGGACAAGCCCGACCTGCGCTTCGGCCTCGAACTCACCAACCTCACGGAGTTCTTCTCCGAAACCCCGTTCCGCGTCTTCCAGTCCGACTACGTCGGCTCGGTCGTCTACCCCGGCGGCGGATCGCTGCCGAGGCGCCAGCTCGATGCGTGGCAGGACTGGGCGAAGCAGCGCGGAGCCAAGGGGCTCGCCTACGTCCTCGTCGCCGAGGACGGCACCCTCACCGGCCCGGTGGCCAAGAACATCTCCGAGACGGAGAAGGCCGGTCTCGTCGAGGCGGCCGGCGCGAACCCGGGCGACGCGATCTTCTTCGCCGCCGGAGACGCGAACAGCTCCCGCGCACTCCTCGGTGCCGCACGCCGGGAGATCGCCGAGCGCGTGGGCCTGATCAAGGACGGCGACTGGGCCTTCGTCTGGGTCGTCGACGCTCCGCTCTTCGAATCCGCCGCCGATGCGCAGGCCGCCGGCGACGTCGCCGTGGGCGAAGGACAGTGGACGGCCGTCCACCATGCCTTCACCGCCCCGAAGCCCGAGTACCTCGAGACCCTCGAGACCGACCCGGGTGCCGCTCTCGCCTACGCCTACGACATCGTGTGCAACGGCAACGAGATCGGCGGCGGCTCGATCCGCATCCACCAGCGCGCCGTCCAGGAGCGCGTGTTCGAGATCATGGGCATCGGCGAGGACGAGGCCGAGGAGAAGTTCGGCTTCCTCCTCGAGGCGTTCAAGTTCGGTGCGCCCCCGCACGGCGGCATCGCCTTCGGCTGGGACCGCATCGTCTCCCTGCTCGCCGGAGTCGACTCGATCCGCGAGGTCATCGCGTTCCCGAAGTCCGGCGGCGGCTACGATCCGCTCACCCAGGCTCCGGCCCCGATCACCGAAGCCCAGCGCGCCGAGGCGGGAGTCGACTTCGAACCGGACGCCGAGACCGACGACTGATGTCGCGATGACGTCGGTGCCGGCGTGAGACGGTGGCCGCGGTGACGCAGGGTCCCGACCTCTTCTCCGACCCGGACCGGGAGATCCCCGGCCCGGGTCCGAGTGCGCCCGCAGGCAGGGCACTCGACCCCCTGGCCGTGCGGATGCGTCCGCGCACCATCGACGAGGTGGTCGGCCAGGAGCATCTGACGTTCGCCGGCTCTCCGCTCCACCAGCTCGTCGAGGCGAGCGGGGGAGACCGGGCGGGGGCCTCCTCGGTGATCCTCTGGGGTCCGCCCGGGGTCGGGAAGACGACCCTCGCACACGTCATCTCCCATGCGCCGGGACGCACCTTCGTCGAACTCTCGGCGATCACCGCCGGAGTCAAGGACGTCCGACAGGTCATCGAGAACGCCCGGCGCGAACGCGAGATGTACGGGCGCACGACCGTGCTCTTCCTCGATGAGATCCACCGGTTCTCGAAGGCCCAGCAGGATGCTCTGCTGCCGGCCGTGGAGAACCGCCTCGTCGTCCTCGTCGCGGCGACGACGGAGAACCCGTCGTTCTCCGTCATCTCCCCGCTGCTCTCACGGTCCCTCATGCTCACGCTGCGTCCGCTCGGCGATGACGATATTTCGACCCTGCTCGATCGCGCGATGGTCAGCGAGCGGGGTCTGGCGGGAGAGTTCGAGCTCGATGCCGAGGCGAAGGACTTCATCGTCCGCATCGCCGGGGCCGACGCCCGCCGGTCACTGACGATCCTCGAGGCCGCCGCCGGCATCGCTGCGGCGCAGGCGGGGGAGCGCGGCGACGGCTTGGGCGACGACGTCACCGACGACGCTGAGAGTGCGGATGACGAGGCTGCCAAGGCGGTCAGCACTGAGAGCCGTGGCGGTGACGTTGTCGACGACGAGTCGGCCGACGGCGAAGGAAGCCCGATCCGCATCACCGTCGAGGCCGCCTCCGAGGCGAGCAGCGAAGCGGTGGTGCGCTATGACAAGAACGGCGACCAGCACTACGACGTCGTCTCCGCGTTCATCAAGTCGATCCGCGGTTCCGACGTCGACGCCGCGCTGCACTATCTCGCGCGGATGATCGTCGCCGGGGAGGACCCGCGCTTCATCGCCCGTCGGATCGTCATCTCCGCGGCCGAGGACATCGGCATGGCCGACCCGCAGGCCCTGCCGATCGCCGTGGCCGCCTCGACAGCCGTGCAGAACATCGGCATGCCGGAAGGGCGGATCCCCCTCGCCGAGGCGGTCACCTATCTCGCGATGGCCCCGAAGTCGAACGCGAGCTACAAGGCCCTCGACGCGGCGATCGCCGATGTCAGGAGCGGCCTCGTCGGGGAGGTCCCCGCGCATCTCAGGGACGCCCACTATCCGGGGGCGAAGCAGCTCGGCCACGGCAAGGGCTACAAGTACGCCCACAACTTCCCGCACAGCGTGGCACCACAGGAGCACCTGCCCGAAGCGCTGCGCGGCAAGGAGTACTACACGCCGACGGGCAACGGCATGGAGCGCACGATCGGGGAGCGCCTCGAGACGATCCGCCGTCTCCTGCGCGGGGAGTGAGAGCTGCCCGTCGGCGTTCGGCCCCGGCCCGCGCGTTGCGGGAGACGCGGCGACTGAGCTAAGATGGTCAGCTGTTGTGCCTCATATGTAAAGGCGGTCGGTGCGAGCGGTTCTCGACGCTCAATCCCTCTTTCCCACCCGGGGAAACAACGGTTCCGATCAGGGCGAGGACATCATGCCTGCCGGGACGACCCGCACCCAAGAAAGGTAACCCAGTGCCAGCACCAGCACGTAACCGCCGGATGGCTCGCCTCTCGCGCGCCCTCGGCCTGCCGCTGACCCCGAAGGCTGAGAAGTACTTCGAGCGCCGCCCCTACCCCCCGGGCGAGCACGGCCGCGCCCGTCGCCGCAATGACAGCGACTACTCGGTCCGCCTCAAGGAGAAGCAGCGTCTTCGCGCCCAGTACGGCATCCGCGAGGCCCAGATGCTCAAGACCTACAAGGAGGCCAAGCGCCTCGAAGGTCTGACCGGTGAGAACCTCGTCGAGCTCCTCGAGATGCGTCTCGACGCCCTCGTCCTCCGTGCCGGCTTCGCCCGCACGATCGCCCAGGCGCGCCAGTTCGTCGTCCACCGCCACATCACCGTCGACGGCCAGCGCGTCGACCGTCCGTCCTTCCGCGTCAAGGAAGGCCAGACGATCCAGGTCCACCCGAAGAGCGCCGACATGGATCCGTTCCAGGTCGCCGCCGCCGGCGGACACCGCGACGTCCTCCCGGCAGTTCCGGGCTACCTCGACGTCAACCTTGAGGGCCTGCAGGCCACCCTGCTGCGCCGCCCCAAGCGCGAAGAGGTCCCGATCACCGCTGACGTGCAGCTCGTCGTCGAGTTCTACTCGCGCTGAGCCACCTCTCACGACTGCCCGGAACGTCCCGCGTTCCGGGCAGTCGTGCATTCACCTGCACGCGCCGACGCGCAGGCGACCACCATCTGAACTGGTGAGCAATTAAACTATTCTGGAACGGGCGCGCAGCGCCCACCGCAGACGCACCATCTGAAAGGCCATGGATGAAGACGGCAGAGATCAAACAGCGCTGGCTCGACTACTTCGAGGCGAACGGACACGTGGTCGTGCCCTCGGCGTCGGTCATCAGCTCCGATCCCTCGATCCTCTTCAACATCGCGGGCATGGTCCAGTTCATCCCGTACCTCACCGGTCGCGAGCCTGCTCCGTTCCTCCGCGCCACGAGCGTCCAGAAGTGCGTGCGCACCGCCGACATCGAAGAGGTGGGCAAGACCACCCGTCACGGCACGTTCTTCCAGATGAACGGCAACTTCTCCTTCGGCGACTACTTCAAGCGCGAAGCCGTCCGCTACGCGTGGGGTCTGCTCACCTCCCCGACGGAGGAAGGCGGCCTCGGCTTCGACCCCGACCTGCTCTGGGCCACCGTCCACGAGGACGACCTCGAGACCATCGACCTCTGGCTCGAGGAGACCTCGATCCCGCGTGAGCGGATCCAGCTGCGCGGCAACGAGGACAACTTCTGGCACACCGGTCAGCCCGGACCCGGCGGCTACTGCTCCGAGATCTACTACGACCGCGGTCCCGCCTACGGCGCCGAGGGCGGACCGATCGCCGATGAGGATCGCTACATCGAGATCTGGAACCTCGTCTTCATGGAGTTCGAACTCTCCGAGGTCCGCTCCAAGGTCGACTTCGACATCGCCGGCGAGCTGCCCGCGAAGAACATCGACACCGGCATGGGCCTCGAACGCGTCGCCTTCCTCCTCCAGGACGTCGAGAACATGTACGAGATCGACGAGGTCTTCCCCGTCATCGCCGAGGCGAGTCGCCTCTCGGGCCGTGAGTACGGCGCCGACCACCACTCCGACGTGCAGATGCGCGTCGTCGCCGACCACGTCCGCTCGGCCCTGATGATCATCGGCGACGGCGTGCGCCCCGGCAACGAGGGACGCGGCTACATCCTCCGCCGCCTCATCCGCCGTGCCGTGCGCGCGATGCGCCTCCTCGGCGTCACCACCGAGGTCATGCCCTCGCTGCTGCCCGTGTCGATGAACGCGATGAAGCACTCGTACCCCGAGCTCGAGACCGATTTCGACCGGATCTCGCGCATCGCCTACGCCGAGGAGAAGGCCTTCCTGCGGACCCTCGAATCCGGCACCCAGCTCTTCGAGACCGCGTACGAGAAGCTCGAGGACTCGGACAAGACGATCTCCGGCGACGTCGCCTTCGCCCTCCACGACACCCACGGCTTCCCCATCGACCTCACCCTCGAGATGGCCGCCGAACACGGCGTCAACGTCGATGAGGCCGGATTCCGCGCGCTCATGGCCGAACAGCGCACCCGAGCGAAGGCCGATGCGAAGGCGAAGAAGGGCGGCGGACACACCGACCTCTCCGCCTACTCCGCTCTGCTCGAGGAGGGCCGAAGCGAGTTCGTCGGCTATGACGACCTCGAGGCCGATTCCCGGATCCGCGGCATCGTCGTCGACGGCGAGGCCCGCGAGGTGCTCACCACCGGACAGACCGGCGACCTCGTCCTCGACCTCACCCCGTTCTACGCCGAATCCGGTGGCCAGCGGGCCGACGTCGGCCTCATCAAGGGCGACGGCTTCACCGCCCGCGTCCTCGACGTGCAGAACCCGGTCAAGGGCCTCGCCGCCCACCGCATCGAGGTCATCGACGGCGAGATCCCCGTCGGCGCCGACGTCCTCGCCGAGGTCGACCACGAGCATCGCTTCCAGGGTTCCCAGGCGCATACGGCCACCCACCTCGTCCACGCGGCCCTGCGGGAGATCCTCGGCACCCACGCCGTCCAGGCCGGTTCGCTCAACCAGCCCGGATACATGCGCTTCGACTACTCCTACCCGGAGGCGCCGAGCGCGCAGATGCGCGCCGAGATCGAAGACGTCGCCAACCTCGCCGTGCGCTCGAACTACGAGGTCGGCACCGAGTACATGCCCTTCGACGAGGCCAAGCGCTCCGGCGCGATGGCCCTCTTCGGGGAGAAGTACCCGAACATCGTCCGTGTCGTCGACATCGGCGGACCGTTCTCCCGCGAGCTCTGCGGCGGCACCCACGTCGGCGCCTCCGCCCAGGTGGGACCGATCTCCGTCCTCTCCGAGGCCTCCGTCGGCTCCGGAGTGCGCCGCATCGAGGCCTCCGTGGGGATGGACGCGTTCCGCTCACTCGCCGCCGAACGCACGATCGTGTCCTCGCTCTCGGAGATGCTCAAGGTGCCCGGCACGGATGTCACCGACCGGGTCTCCGAGCTCATGGTCAGGCTCAAGGACGCGGAGAAGGAGATCTCCCGCCTCCGGTCCCAGCAGCTGCTCGCCCAGGCCGGACGGTTCCTCGAGACCGCCGAGACCGTCGGGAACACGCTCTTCGTCGTCGCCGACCTCGGCGAGGTCTCCAGCGGCGGGGACGTCCGCACGATCGTCACCGACCTGCGCGCCCGCGTCAGCGACCGGGCCGCCGTCGTCCTCGGCATTGGCGTGAGCGGCGGCAAGCCCGTCGTCGTCATCGCCACCACCGAGGCCGCCCGCGAGTCCGGAGCGCAGGCCGGCAAGCTCGTGTCGGCAGCGAGCTCCACCCTCGGCGGCGGAGGAGGCGGCAAGCCCGACCTCGCCCAGGGCGGCGGCAGCGACACCACGCAGATCCCGGCCGCGATCAGCGCGGTCAAGGCGGCCCTCACGTGACACTGCGGCGCGGCCGACGTCTCGGCCTCGACATCGGATCGGTGCGGATCGGGGTCGCGGCGTGCGATCCCGAGGGGATCCTCGCGACCCCGCTCACCGTCATCCGCCGGGCCGACGAGCCGGCGGCACTGCGGCAGCTGCGGGAAATCATCGCCGAGTACGAACCCATCGAGATCCTCGTCGGCGATCCGAAGTCCCTCGACGGCTCCGCCCGCGCCGCGGCCGCCGCCGCTCTCGACTTCGCCCGCCGGATCGACACCGACGTGCCGATCCGCCTCGTCGACGAGCGCTTCTCCACCGTCGAGGCACACAGCTCGCTCGCGGCTGCGGGCAAGAGCTCACGGCAGCGCCGCGAGATCGTCGACGCACAGGCGGCCGTCATCATTCTGCAGAACGCGCTCGAGTCCGAACGCAACACGGGCAGGCCCGCCGGTCGGCAGCTGCCCGAACAGGAGAGTGAGCAATGAACCCGTTCCCCGGTGAGTTCTCGGACGACGATGGGCTCTCACGCGCCGAGATCCGAGCGAAGAAGCGCCGGCGGATGATGCGCAAACGTCGCACCACCGTCATCGTCGCCGTCTGCGTCCTCGTCTTCGGCCTCGGCGGCTTCTTCGGCCTCCGCGCCGCCGGCGGTGTCGTCGACGACCTCTTCGGCGGGGGTGGCGACTACGAGGGCAATGGCACGACCGAGGTCACGCTCGAGATCCCGCCCGGCGCCTCGGCGCGGTCGGTGGCCAACCAGCTCGTCGAGGAGGGCGTCATCAAGGACTCCAAGCCCTTCCTCGAGGAGGTCGAGAGACGCGATCTCACGATCCAGGCGGGACCGGTCATCCTCCGTGAGCAGATGAGTTCGAAGGCCGCCGTCGACGCGTTCATCAACCCGATCAAACCCCCGAAGCTCACGATCGCCGAAGGACGCAAGATCGACCAGATCAAAGCGACGATGATCGAATCGGGGATGAAGGCCGAAGAGGTCGACAAGGCGATCGACGACAGGACTCCGAAGGACTACGGCCTCGACGTCGACGCGCCCAGCTTGGAGGGCTACCTCTATCCCGCGACCTACGACCTCGACAAGGCGAAGACGGCGGAGGACATCGTCTCCGAGATGGTCGCGAAGACGAAGCTCGAGCTCGAGACCGCGGGCATCGAGAACAAGGACGCCAACCGCATCCTCACCCTCGCCAGCCTCGTCGAGATCGAATCCCCGGGGGACGAGGAGACACGGAAGAAGGTCGCCCGGGTCTTCCTCAACCGCATCTCGGAGGACTCGAAGACCGGTCAGCTCCTTCAGTCCGATGCCACGGTCGCCTACATCCACGGCGCCCGCGCGGACCTGACGACGACGAAGGAGGAGCGGAACTCCGACAGCCCGTACAACACGTACAAGCGGAAGGGCCTGCCGCCCGGACCGATCAACTCGCCGAGCGCCGGGGCCGTCGACGCCGCCCTCAACCCGGCGGACGGCAGCTGGCAGTTCTTCGTCGCGACGAATCCGGACACCGGTGAGACGAAGTTCGCCGACACCTACGCCGAGCACCAGAAGAACGTCGAGGAGTACCGGGCATGGCTGCGGGAGCAGGACGGGTGAGCCCGGTCGTCCGCGCCGCCGTGCTCGGGCGTCCGATCGCCCATTCGCTCTCCCCGGTCCTCCACCGTGCGGCGTTCGCGGCTCTCGGACTCGAGGACAGTGAGTACGGTCGCGCCGAGGTCGGAGACGAAGACCTCGCCGCCTTCCTCGACGCCCATCCGGCGGAGACGGGCTTCTCCCTGACGATGCCGCTCAAGGAGCGTCTCGTCGCCCTCGCCCGCGAACGCGGCTGGGACCTCGACGAGACCGCCGAGGCGACCGGTGTGGCCAACACGCTCGTGCGGTTCCCGAACGCGACGACCGTGGCCAACACCGACGTCGACGGCATCGTCGGAGCGATCCGCCTGCGCCCCGGGTCCGGGACCCGGGCGACGATCCTCGGTGCCGGAGCCACAGCGCGCTCGGCGCTGCTCGCCCTCGTGCGCCTCGGCATCACCGAGGTCGACCTCCTCGTCCGCAGCGCCTCCCGTGCCGTCGCCGCAGCCGAGCTCGGCACGCGCCTCGGGCTCGCCGTCGAGATCGGCGGTCTCGAGACGATCCGGTCCTCCGCCGTCGTCGTCTCCACCCTCCCCGCCGAGGCGGCCCCCACCCTGACGTGGGAACCGGGAAGCGGCGTCGCCCTCGACGTCGCCTACGCCGCCGAATCCGCCGTCCTCACCGGGGCCTCCGCCCATGGGTACACCGCCGTGCCGGGCACCGCGATGCTCGTCGAACAGGCCGTCGCCCAGGCCGTGCTCTTCCTCACCGCAGCCGCAGGCACCCCACCGAGCCCGGCTCAGGTCGAGGCGATCGCCGCATCGATGCACGCGGCCCTGCCCGAACGGGACTGAGCCGTGACGGTCGAGAGCGCAGTCCTGCTCGGCCTGAGCATGGCCGTCGCCGCAGGCACCGGACTCCTCCTCGTCGGCACTCCCGCCCGCTGGCTCGCCGACACCGCCGACGCCGAGGCGGTCACCGGCTCGCGCGCCTTCCGTCCGGTCCTCCTCGTCCTCGCCGGCATCGTCATCGCCGGACTGGCCGCGTTCCTCGTCCCGGTGGGTCCCGACTGGACGGCGATCGCTCCCGGCAGCGGCACCGAGTTCGTCCCGCCCTCCCTGAGCACGCTCGACCTCGTGCTCATGGCCCTCGTCCTCGGGACCACCGCCGGTGCCACCCCGGTCCTCGTCGTCGCCGACCTCGTCGTCCGGCGCCTCCCCGACCGGATCATGTACCCGCTCATCGGGGTCTTCGTCCTCGCCTGCGGCCTCGGCATCGGTCTCGGCAGCTCGACGAGCTGGTGGTTCGGGCTCGTCGGAGCCGTGTGCGGGCTCCTCCTCTTCGGCGGACTCCACCTGCTCGGGCGTGCCCTGCACCGTCCGACGATGGGACTCGGCGACGTCAAGCTCGCCGTCGTCGTCGCCGGCGTCTCCGCCCTCATCTCCCCGTGGGCGCCCGCTCTCGTCCTCGTTGTCACCATGCTCGTCGCAGGGGTCTGGGCGATCGTCGCCGGCGTGCGTGCGGGCAGCCTGCACCGGACGACGATCGCGTTCGGTCCCGCGATGCTGACCGGATTGTGGGTCGGGTCGGTCTCGGCGAGGTTCGTTCTATAGAATCGGTGGAATGTTGAGATGGCTGACTGCAGGCGAATCCCACGGCGAAGCACTGATCGGGATCATTGAGGGGCTGCCCGCCCACATCCCGATCACCAGGGACGACATCCGCGTCAATCTCGCCAGGCGCCGACTCGGCTACGGGCGTGGCGCCCGCATGAAGTTCGAGGCCGACGAAGTGCGCATCCTCGGCGGCGTCCGCCATGCGAAGACCCTCGGCTCCCCGGTGGCGATCGAGGTCGGCAACACCGAATGGCCGAAATGGGAGACGGTGATGAGCGCCGACCCCATCGACGAGTCCGAGCTCGAGGGTCAGGCCCGCAGCGCCCCGCTCACCCGACCCCGGCCCGGCCACGCCGACATCGTCGGCATGCAGAAGTACGGCTTCGACGAGGCCCGGCCCGTCCTCGAACGCGCCTCGGCCCGCGAGACGGCGATGCGCGTGGCGCTGGGCACCGTGGCCGCGAAGTTCCTCGGCGAACTCGGCATCACGCTCGTCTCCCACACCGTGGCGATCGGCGGCGTCGAGGACTCCCGGGACGGTGCGCTGCCGCGGGCGAGCGATGTCGACGCCCTCGATGGGGATCCCGTCCGCAGCTTCGACCCCGCCCTCTCCACCCGGATGGTCGCCGAGATCGACGCGGCGAAGAAGGCCGGGGACACCCTCGGCGGCGTCGTCGAAGTCCTCGCCTACGACCTCCCGCCGGGACTCGGCTCCCACGTCCACTGGGACCGCCGCCTCGACTCGCGTCTGGCCGGCGCCCTCATGGGCGTCCAGGCGATCAAGGGCGTCGAGGTCGGCGACGGCTTCCTCACCGCCGCTCGCCCCGGCTCCGCCGCCCATGACGAGATCCTCGTCGCGGGCTCCGGCTACCGTCGCGCCTCCAACCGCGCCGGCGGGACGGAGGGCGGCATGTCCACCGGCGAGCCCCTGCGCGTGCGGGCAGCGATGAAGCCCATCGCCACGGTGCCCCGCGCCCTGTCGACCGTCGACGTCGCCACGGGAGAGCCCGCGAAGGCCAACCACCAGCGCTCCGATGTCTGTGCCGTCCCCGCCGCCGGCGTCGTCGCCGAGGCAATGGTCGCCCTTGTCCTCGCCGAGGCGGTCGTCGAGAAGTTCGGCGGCGACTCCGTGGCCGAGACGAAGCGGAACCTGGAGGGCTACCTCGCCGCCATTCCGGAGAACCTGCGCATCGGGCGATGAACGAGCATCCGCTTCCGAAACCGGTCCCACCCCTGGAGCCGGTCCCCGCCGCGCACTCGCGCATCGTGCTCACCGGACCCCCAGCCGCAGGGAAGTCGACGATCGGCCGCCTGCTCGCCGACCGTCTGGGGCTGCCGCTGACCGACACCGACGCGAACATCGTCGACCGCCACGGGGTCATCGCCGACATCTTCGTCACCCGCGGCGAGGACCACTTCCGAAGACTCGAACGGGAAGTCGTGCGCAAGGCGCTGCGCCGCCTCCTCGACCGCCCCGGAATCGTCTCGCTCGGCGGGGGAGCGATCCTCAACTCCGGGACCCGGGCGCAGCTGCTCCACCCGGCGATCAAGGTCGTCCACATCGACATCGACGTCGACACCGTCGCCCCCCGACTCAACGCCCCGCACCGGCCGCTGCTGCGCGGGTCGGGGTCCGCTGTCGAGAACTGGCTCGCGCTCGTGAGCGAGCGCGAACCCCTCTACGAACAGGTCGCGACCTTCCGCGTCCAGGCCTCGAACTCGCCGCCGTCGACCGTGGTCAACCGGATCGTCGACGTCCTCACCGGCCTGCAGCGCGCCGAGGAGTACGCGAAGTACCAACAGACGAAGGAGAACCCATGAGCGTGACCACCATCGACGTCGACGCAGGAGGCCGGTACCCGGTGCTCGTCGGACACGGACTCCTCGGGCAGCTGCCCGAACTGCTCGGCCCGCAGGCGGAGAAGGTCCTCGTCATCCATCCCCGCGCTCTGCGCACGACGGGCGAGACCGTCCGCGACGACCTCGCCGCCGCCGGACTCGACGCGATCGTTGCGGAGATCCCCGACGCCGAGGAGGCCAAGCACGTCCAGGTCGCCGCGTTCTGCTGGCAGGTCCTCGGACAGTCCGACTTCACCCGCACCGATGCCATCGTCACCGTCGGCGGGGGAGCGGTGAGCGACCTCGGCGGGTTCGTCGCCGCCACCTGGCTGCGCGGCATCCGCGTCATCCACATCCCGACCACGGTCCTCGGCATGGTCGACGCGGCCGTGGGAGGCAAGACCGGGATCAACACGGCCGAGGGCAAGAACCTCGTCGGTGCCTTCCACGCCCCCGCCGGTGTCCTCGCCGACCTCGACACCCTGCGCACCCTGCCGGAGAACGAGCTCTTCACCGGCCTCGCCGAGGTGGTCAAGGCAGGCTTCATCGCCGACCCTGCCATCCTCGACCTCATCCGCGACCACACCCGCGAGGAGATCGGCGACGTCGACGGACCCGTCCTCCGGGAGCTCATCGAACGGGCGATCGCCGTCAAGGCCGAGGTCGTCTCCGGCGACTTCACCGAGGCGGGCCGCCGTGAGATCCTCAACTACGGTCACACCCTCGCCCACGCGATCGAGCACAAGGAGCGCTACCAGTGGCGCCACGGGGCGGCCGTGTCCGTGGGCATGGTCTTCGCCGCCGAGGTCGCGGCCATGGTGAGGAACCTGCCCGCCGAGGTCGTCGACGAACACCGCGAGCTGCTCTCGAAGCTCGGTCTGCCCACCGGCTACCGGTCGGATGTCTGGCCGCAGCTGCTCGAGACGATGAGACGGGACAAGAAGACCCGGGGCTCGATGCTGCGGATGGTGCTCCTGTCCGAGATCGGCGCGCCCGCCACCGTCGAGATCCCCGACGTCTCACTCCTCCACACCGCCTACCAGGAGATCGGGGAGGAGTCCCCGCGGAAGCTCCTCGGTCCGACCCTGTGAGGCCCCGCACGCCCGCGGCTCGCGGTTTCACGAGCCCTGGGCGGGCTTGATAGAATCGTCCATTGGCAAAACTGCCTCACCCGTAGCGACCTCGTCGACGGGGACGATGATGTGAAGAAGGACGGATTAGTGGCGACAACCAACGACCTCAAGAACGGTCTCGTGCTCAACCTCGACAACCAGCTGTGGCAGGTGCTGGAGTTCCAGCACGTCAAGCCCGGCAAGGGTCCGGCCTTCGTCCGCACGAAGCTCAAGCACGTCATCTCCGGCAAGATCATCGACAAGACGTTCAACGCCGGCACCAAGGTCGAGACCGCCAACGTCGACCGCCGCGACATGCAGTACCTCTACCACGACGGATCCGACTACGTCTTCATGGACGCGAAGGACTACGACCAGGTCACCATCCCCTCGAGCCTCGTCGGCGACGCCGCGAACTACATGCTCGAGAACCAGGAGCTGCAGGTCTCCTTCCACGACGGGACACCGCTGTCGGTCGAACTGCCCGCCTCCGTCGAGCTGACGATCTCCCACACCGAGCCCGGCCTCCAGGGCGACCGCTCGACCGGCGGCTCGAAGCCGGCCACCCTCGAGACCGGATACGAGATCCAGGTCCCCCTCTTCCTCGAAGAGGGCACGAAGATCAAGGTCGACACCCGCACGGGTGACTACCTCGGCCGCGTCAAGTAAGTGTCGGCACGCAGCCGGGCCCGCCGCCGGGCCCTCGAACTCCTGTTCGAAGCCGGGCAGCGGGGACTCGACATCGACGAGGTCGTGGCCATGCGCTCGAACGACCCCGCCTATCCGATGAAGCCCTACGCCGTCGAGATCGTCGACGGCGTCAAGGCACGCCGGGAGGAGATCGACGAGATCATCTCCACCTATGCGCAGGGGTGGACGATCGATCGCATGCCCGCCGTCGACCGGGCCCTGCTCGAGATCGGCACGTGGGAGATCCTCTTCAACGACGACATCCCCGACGCCGCGGCGATCGACGAGGCCGTCTCCCTGGCCCGTCAGTTCTCCACGGACGACTCGCCCGGCTTCGTCTCGGGGCTGCTCTCGCGCATCCTCGACGTCAAACCGACGCTCACCTAGGTCCCTGGGTCCGGACTCCGGACCCAGCGGATCACCCCACCCGGGTCAGCGGTTAGACTTGGGCTGGACACGCTCCTTTAACCACCGTCCCGAGAGGCGGAGAAGGGCAGACATGACAGAGCGAACAGTGCTCGACGGCGCCGATGTGCGCAGGGCGACGACCCGCATCGCCCACGAGATCATCGAATCGAACAAGGGCACGGACGACCTCGTCCTCCTCGGCATCCCCCGACGGGGAGTGCCCCTGGCGAACCGCCTCGGCGGACTCATCGCCGACATCTCGGGAAGACCGGAGTCCGCGGATCGGCTCGTCGGCAGCCTCGACATCACGATGTACCGCGACGACCTCCGTTCGGGCGCCTACCGCGCCCCGGAGCCCACCCGCATCCCCGATGCGGGCATCGACGGACGCACCGTCGTCCTCGTCGACGATGTGCTCTTCTCCGGGCGGACGATCCGGGCCGCCCTCGACGCACTCTCCGACCTCGGCCGGCCCGCACGGGTCCGGCTCGCCGTCCTCGTCGACCGGGGCCACCGCGACCTGCCGATCCGCGCCGACCACGTCGGCAAGAACCTCCCGACCTCCTCGAGCGAGAGGGTGAATGTCTCGCTGACCGAGGTCGACGGCGAGGACGCGGTGACGATCTCGGGAGGCCGCGGATGAAGCACCTCCTCGACACCTCCTCGCTCTCCCGCGCCGACGCGATCGGTCTCCTCGACATCGCCGAGGAGATGACCCAGCTCAGCGCCCGCGAGGTGAAGAAGCTGCCCGTGCTGCGGGGGCGCACCGTCGTCAACCTCTTCTTCGAGGATTCCACCCGCACGCGGCTCTCCTTCGAAGCCGCCGCGAAGCGTCTGTCGGCCGATGTGCTCAACTTCTCCGCGAAGGGCTCATCGGTCTCGAAGGGCGAGAGCCTCCAGGACACCGTGCAGACGATCTCCGCGATGGGTGCGGATGCGATCGTCGTCCGCCACTCGGCTGCCGGAACCGCGCAGCGTCTCGCCGACACCGGCTGGATCGACGTCCCCGTCGTCAATGCCGGGGACGGCACCCACGAACACCCCACCCAGGCCCTCCTCGACGCCTTCACCCTCCGTCGGGCACTCGCCGGAGTCCCCGCCTCGGGCGCGGTCGCCGAGGGTCCCCGCGGGAAGGGCCTCGACGGTGCGAGCGTCGCCATCGTCGGCGACATCCTCCACTCCCGGGTGGCACGGTCGAACGTCCACCTCCTCGACCGCCTCGGCGCCGACGTCCACCTCGTCGCCCCGCCGACCCTGCTCCCGTGGGGTGCCGAGACGTGGCCGGTGACGATCCACTACGACCTCGACTCCGCCATCGGCGCGGTCGACTTCGACGCGGTGATGATGCTCCGCGTCCAGCACGAGCGGATGCACGAGTCGTTCTTCCCCAACGCCCGCGAGTACGCGCGGCTGTGGGGCCTGAGCGAAGCGCGACTGCAGCGCCTCGGCGACACCTTCATCATGCACCCCGGCCCGATGAACCGCGGGTTCGAGATCTCGGCGGCCGCCGCGGACTCGCCCCGCGCCCTCATCCTCGACCAGGTCGAGAACGGGGTGAGCGTGCGCATGGCGGTCCTCCACCGCCTGCTGACCGGTCAGGAGGAGACCATTGACTGACTATCTCATCTCCGGCGCCGACGTCCTCGGCCGCGGAATCGCCGACATCGCGATCTCCGAGGGCACGATCGTCGACCCCGAACTGCTCGGAGACGACCACGAGGTCGTCGACGCCACCGGGCTCATCGCCCTGCCCGGGTTCGTCGACATGCACACGCACCTGCGCGAGCCCGGCAAGGAGGACGCGGAGACCGTCCTCACCGGCTCCCGGTCGGCCGCAGCCGGCGGGTTCACGTGCGTGCACGCGATGGCGAACACCGCGCCGGTCGCCGACACCGCCGGCGTCGTCGAGCAGGTCCACCGGCTGGGCCGGACCGCCGGTTTTACCGAGGTCGTGCCCGTCGGCGCCGTGACGATCGGGCTGGAGGGCCGTCAGCTCGCCGAGCTCGGCGCCATGGCCCGCTCCGAGGCCAGGGTGCGGATGTTCTCCGACGACGGCATCTGCGTCTCCGACCCCCTCCTCATGCGCCGCGCCCTCGAATACGTCAAGACCTTCGACGGCGTCATCGCCCAGCACGCCCAGGAGCCCCGGCTCACCGAGGGTGCGCAGATGAACGAGGGCGTCGTCTCCGCCGAACTCGGCCTGCCCGGCTGGCCCGCGGTCGCCGAGGAGTCGATCATCGCCCGCGACGTCCTCCTCACCGAACATGTCGGCTCCCGCCTCCACGTCTGCCACGTGTCCACGGCCGGCAGCGTCGACATCATCCGCTGGGCGAAGTCGCGCGGGGTCCGGGTCACCGCCGAGGTCACCCCTCACCACCTCATGCTCACCGACGAACTCGTGCGCACCTTCGACCCCGTCTACAAGGTCAACCCGCCGCTGCGCACCGACCGCGACGTCCAGGCCCTGCGCGAGGCCCTGGCCGATGGGACGATCGACGTCGTCGGCACCGACCACGCCCCGCACACCGCCGAGCACAAATGCAGCGAATGGTCCGCGGCGGCCATGGGCATGGTCGGGATGGAGACGGCGCTGGCCGTCGTCGTCGAAGCGATGAAGGACTACGACTTCGACTTCGGCGACGTCGCCCGTGTGATGTCGCAGGCACCGGCGAGGATCACCGGCGCCACCGGCCACGGCAGCCTCGAGACCGGGGCGAGCGCGAACATCGTCCTCATCGACCCCGCCGCACCGCACACGATCACCCCGGCCGAGCATGCGACGAAGGGCCGGAACAACCCCTTCGCCGGGGTCGAGGTGAACACGAAGGTCACCGACACCTTCTTCTACGGCCACCGCGTGCTCGCCGACGGTGCGCTGAGCACACCCCACCCGGGAGGAGCATCATGGACCGAAGCGTGAGCGTCCTCATCATCGCAGGCATCTTCCTCCTCATCCTCCTCGCCCTCACATGGGGGTGGACGCGGCGCAAGCGCAGTCAGGAGGCGCTCACCGCGCCCGCCAAGCCCCACCTCGGCATCACCCCGATCGCCGATCCCGTCGAGGGCTCGTACGTCTCGACCACGCACGCGGGACACCCGCTCGAGCGGGTCGCCATCCACGGGCTCGGCATCCGCACCACCGGTGAGCTCGTCGTCACCGACGGGGGTGTGATCCTCGACCTCGCTGGTCGTGAGGACTTCCTCATCCCGCGCGCCGACATCGTCTCCGTCGACACCACCTCGGGGATGATCGGCAAATTCGTCGAACGCGGCGGCATCGTGCGCATCACGTGGAGGCTCGGCGAGACGCTCGTCGACACCGGCTTCCGCGCCCGCTACTCCGCCGACACCGCGCCCACCGTCAACCGCATCAGAGAGATGATCGTAGAGGCACCATGAGACTGTCCACCACTCCCGCCGTCCTCGTGCTCGAAGACGGCCGCACGTTCACCGGGTCCGCCTACGGAGCCGTCGGGGAGACCGTCGGCGAAGCCGTCTTCGTCACCGCGATGTCCGGCTACCAGGAGACCCTGACCGACCCCTCCTACCACCGGCAGATCGTCATCCAGACGGCTCCGCACATCGGCAACACCGGCATCAACGCAGCCGATGACGAGTCCCGGCAGATCTGGGTGTCCGGCTACGTCGTCCGCGACGCCTCCCGGATCTCGTCGAACTGGCGCTCCGAGGGCGACCTCGAGACCCACCTCGCCGAGGCGGGGGTCGTGGGGATCAAGGACGTCGACACCCGTGCGCTCACCCGGCATCTGCGCGACAAGGGCGCGATGCGCATGGGCATCTTCTCCGGTCCCGCCGCCGAGGCGGACCCAGGGACGATGCTCGAGACCGTGCTCGCGACTCCGCCGATGGCCGGTTCCCAGCTCGCCGACGAGGTGAGCGTGAGCGAGACCGAACTCGTGCCCGCCGTGGGGGAGGCGAAGTTCTCCGTCGCCGCCGTCGACCTCGGCATCAAGGCGATGACCCCGCAGCGCCTGGCAGAGCGCGGCATCGACGTCCACGTCGTGCCCGCCTCGGTGACGTTCGAGGAGATCCGCGCCCTCGGCGTCGACGGCGTCTTCTTCTCCAACGGACCCGGCGACCCCGCGACCGCCGACGAGCAGGTCGCGCTGCTGCGCGAGGTGCTGGGGGCTCGGATCCCCTTCTTCGGCATCTGCTTCGGCAACCAGCTGCTCGGCCGGGCGCTCGGCTTCGGCACGTTCAAGCTGCCCTTCGGCCACCGCGGCATCAACGTCCCCGTCATCGACCGGACGACGGACAAGGTCGAGATCACCGCGCAGAACCACGGCTTCGCCGTCGACGCCCCCCTCGAGGGGGAGACCACAGCGCCTGCCGATCCCGACTTCGGCCGTGTCGTCGTCTCGCACGTGTGCCTCAACGACGACGTCGTCGAGGGACTCCAGTGCCTCGACATCCCCGCCTTCTCCGTCCAATTCCATCCCGAGGCCGCCGCGGGACCCCACGACTCGGACTACCTGTTCGACCGGTTCGTCGACCTCATGTCCTCCCGCGCCTAAGGAGCCGCCCATGCCACTTCGCAACGATCTCGACTCCGTCCTCGTCATCGGCTCCGGTCCCATCGTCATCGGGCAGGCCTGCGAGTTCGACTACTCCGGCACCCAGGCGTGCCGTGTGCTCAGGTCAGAGGGCCTGCGCGTCATCCTCATCAACTCCAACCCCGCGACGATCATGACCGACCCCGACGTCGCCGACGCCACCTACGTCGAGCCCATCGACCCCGACATCATCGAGTCGATCATCGCCAAGGAGCGCCCCGACGCGATCCTGCCTACCCTCGGCGGGCAGACCGCGCTCAACGCCGCGATCGCCCTCCACGAGGCGGGCACGCTGGAGAAGTACGGCGTCGAGCTCATCGGCGCCGACGTCGACGCGATCCAGCGCGGCGAGGACCGGCAGAAGTTCAAGCAGATCGTCGAGGACTGCGGCGCCGAGGTGGCCCGCTCCGTCATCTGCCACACCCTCGACGAGGCGATCGCCGGCGCCGAGGAGCTCGGCTACCCCCTCGTCGTCCGCCCCTCCTTCACGATGGGCGGACTCGGATCGGGCATGGCGTATGACGAGACCGATCTGCGCCGCATCGCCGGTGCCGGCCTCTCCGACTCCATCACCACCGAGGTCCTCCTCGAGGAGTCGATCCTCGGGTGGAAGGAGTACGAGCTCGAGCTCATGCGCGACCACAAGGACAACGTCGTCGTCGTGTGCTCGATCGAGAACGTCGACCCGGTCGGCGTCCACACCGGCGATTCGATCACCGTCGCCCCGTCGCTGACCCTGACCGACCGCGAATACCAGCGGATGCGCGACATCGGCATCGACGTCATCCGCGCCGTCGGCGTCGACACCGGCGGCTGCAACATCCAGTTCGCCGTCGATCCCGTCACCGGGCGCATCGTCGTCATCGAGATGAACCCGCGCGTCTCCCGGTCCTCGGCGCTGGCCTCGAAGGCGACCGGGTTCCCGATCGCGAAGATGGCCGCCAAACTCGCCGTCGGCTACTCCCTCGACGAGATCCCCAACGACATCACGCAGGTCACCCCGGCGAGCTTCGAACCCACCCTCGACTACGTCGTCGTCAAGATCCCGCGCTTCACGTTCGAGAAGTTCCCCGCCGCCGACCCGACCCTGACGACGACCATGAAGTCCGTCGGCGAGGTCATGGCGCTGGGCCGGAACTTCACGACCGCACTGCAGAAGGCGATGCGCTCGATGGAGCAGAAGGGCTCGTCGTTCTCCTGGGCGGACCTGCCGGACATCTCCGACGACGAGGTGCGCGAGGCCCTGCTCGAGGCGATCGGCCACCCCACCGCAGACCGCATCCACGCCGTCCAGCGCGGACTCGCGGCCGGCCTGACGAACGCCGAGGTCCACGAGGCGAGCGGGATCGACCCGTGGTTCCTCGACCAGATCGAACTCATCAACGAGGTCGCCGAGTTCATCGCCGGCGCCGACGAGCTCGACGCCGAGGTGCTGCGGATCGCGAAGAACCACGGCTTCTCCGACGAGCAGATCGCCCACCTGCGCAGCCTGAGCACCGACGTCGTCACCGGGGTCCGCCACGCCCTGCGGATCCGGCCCGTGTTCAAGACCGTCGATACGTGCGCCGGCGAGTTCGAGGCCCACACGCCCTACCACTACTCGAGCTACGACGAGGAGACCGAGGTCGAGCCGCGTGAGCGCCCCGCCGTGCTCATCCTCGGTTCGGGTCCGAACCGGATCGGCCAGGGCATCGAGTTCGACTACTCGTGCGTCCACGCGACGATGGCCATCGGCGAGGCCGGCTTTGAGACCGTCATGGTCAACTGCAACCCCGAGACCGTCTCGACCGACTACGACACCGCCGACCGCCTCTACTTCGAACCGCTGACGTTCGAGGACGTCATGGAGGTCTACCACGCCGAACTCGCCGCCGGTCCCGTCCTCGGGGTCGTCTGCACCCTCGGCGGGCAGACCCCGCTGGGACTGGCCGACCGGCTCAAGGCAGCAGGCGTCCCCGTGCTCGGCACGCAGCCCGAGGCGATCGACCTCGCCGAGGATCGCGGCGAGTTCGGTGCCGTCCTCGCCCGGGCGGGTCTCACCGCCCCCAAGCACGGCACCGCGGTGACCGCCCACGAGGCGGCCGTCATCGCCGAGGAGATCGGCTATCCCGTGCTCGTGCGCCCCTCGTACGTCCTCGGCGGGCGCGGCATGCAGATCGTCTACGACCGCACCCAGCTGCTCGACTACATGGCCACCGCCACCGAGGTCTCCGTCGACCGGCCCGTCCTCGTCGACCGCTTCCTCGAGGACGCGATCGAGATCGACGTCGATGCCCTCTACGACGGTGAGGACATCTTCATCGGCGGCATCATGGAGCACATCGAGGAGGCCGGCATCCACTCGGGCGACTCCGCGTGCGTGCTGCCCTCGCTCACTCTCGGCGAGGACGTCCTCGAACGGGTGCGCACCGCCACCCGGGCGATCGCCGAAGGCGTGAGCGTGCGCGGACTGCTCAACATCCAGTTCGCCATCACCGCCGACGTCCTCTACGTCATCGAAGCCAACCCGCGCGCCTCGCGCACCGTCCCGTTCGTCTCGAAGGCGACGTCGACGCAGCTGGCGAAGGCCGCCGCGCTCATCGCCGTGGGGCGGACGATCGCCGATCTGCGCGGGACCCTGCTGCCGGAGACCGGTGACGGCTCGACGCTGCCGCTCGACCACCCGATCGCCGTCAAGGAGGCCGTGCTGCCGTTCCGTCGGTTCCGCACCGTCGAGGGCAAGGTCGTCGACTCCGTGCTCGGACCCGAGATGCGCTCGACCGGTGAGGTCATGGGCATCGACCACGACTTCCCGACGGCGTTCGCGAAGGGACAGCTCGGGGCCTCGATCAAGCTCCCCACCTCGGGCACCGTCTTCGTCTCCGTCGCCGACCGCGACAAGCGGGCCATGGTGCTGCCGGTCAAGGAGCTCGTCGACATGGGCTTCGACGTCGTCGCCACCACCGGCACCGCCGCGGTCCTCTCCCGCTACGGGATCGCGACCTCCCAGGTGCACAAGCACTTCGAGGCCGACGCCGAGGACCGCACGGTGCTCGACTACCTCGCCGCGGGCACGATCGACATGGTCATCAACGTCCCCGCAGGCCGACAGGAACGCGCCGACGGCTATGAGATCCGGGCCGCGGCGACCGCGAACTCGGTGCCGCTGATCACGACGATCGCGGAGTTCGCAGCCGCCGTCACCTCGCTCCACGCGGTGCGGGAGAAGACCTTCGGCGTGCGCAGCCTCCAGGACTGGAGCGCATGATGTTCGGCACGAGGCTCTCGGAGGCGATGGCAGCGCACGGACCCGTGTGCGTGGGCATCGACCCCCACGACCACCTCCTCGAGGCGTGGGGGCTGCCCCTGACCGCAGCCGGGGTGAGGGAGTTCGCCCTGCGCACCGTCACCGAGCTCGCCGGCACCGTGGCCGCGGTCAAACCGCAGTCGGCGTTCTTCGAGCGCTTCGGCTCCGCCGGGGTCGCAGCCCTCGAGGAGACGCTGGCCGCGTGCCGTGAGCGGGGGCTCATCACCATCCTCGACGTCAAACGCGGGGACATCGGCTCGACGATGGCCGGCTACGCCCAGGCCCATCTCGCACCCGACTCGCCGCTGTCCGCCGACGCCGTCACGGTCTCCCCGTACCTCGGCGTCGGCGCGCTCGGCGCCGCCTTCGACCTCGCGGCAGCCGACGACCGGGGCCTCTTCGTCCTCGCCCTCACCTCGAATCCCGAAGGCGCGAGCGTCCAGCACGCCCGGACGGGTCACCCGGTCGAGGGCTTCGGCGACTCCGTGGCCGGCAGCGTCGCAGCCGCCGTCGCCCAGGCCAATGCGAAGCTGACGCAGGGGGAGGGGCTGGGACCCTACGGCCTCGTCGTCGGTGCGACGATCGGACGGGCAGCGGCCGAACTCGGCTTCGACCCGAGCGACTGCGGAGGTCCCATCCTCGCTCCCGGCGTCGGCGCCCAGGGTGCGGGCCGAGACGAGCTCATCGCCGTCTTCGGGCGGGAGGCGCTGCGCCGCCGCCAGATCGTCGTCGCCGCCTCCCGGGCCGTGCTCGCAGCCGGACCGACAGGTCTGCGCGAGGCGGCGAAGGCGCTCAACGCGTCCCTGACCCTCGACGACTGAGGTTTTTCTTCTCCTCGCTGTGTCGGTCATGCGGGTTTGTGTTTTAGACTGAAGCAACTTCCCTACCTGCCCGTTCATGGTGACAGAGGAGATAATGTGGCACTCGAACCATTGACCCCGCAACAGCGTTCGGCCGCCCTTGACAAGGCATTCAAGGCTCGACAGGTGCGTGCCGAGGTGAAGGCGGCGCTCAAGAGCGGAGAGACGGATCTCGCGGCAGTGCTCCAGAAGGCGGGGAAGGACGAAGCGCTCGCGAAGATGCGCGTGCTCGACCTGCTGCGCTCCCTGCCCGGCGTCGGCGACAGGCGCGCCGAAGCGGCCATGGAGGAGGTCGGCATCGCCTCCTCGCGTCGCATCAAGGGACTCGGAGTGCACCAGAAGAACGCCCTGTTGGAGAAATACTCCTGAGTGTGACAACCTCAGATCTGTGAACACTCGACTCACCGTGCTCGCGGGGCCCACAGCGGTCGGAAAAGGCACCATCAGCAGCTACATCAGACAGCACCACCCCGAGATCTGGTTCTCGGTCTCCGCGACCACACGGCCCCGCCGCCCCGGCGAGATCGACGGTGTCCACTATCACTTCGTCTCCGACGACGAGTTCGACGGACTCATCGCCCGCGACGAGATGCTCGAATACGCCGTCGTCCACGGCCGGCACCGCTACGGCACTCCCGCCGCCCCGGTGCGGAGCAGGCTCGAGGCAGGAGTGCCCTCGCTCCTCGAGATCGACCTCCAGGGCGCCAGGCAGGTCAAGGCGAAGATGCCCGACGCCCTCTTCGTCTTCCTCGCCCCGCCGACATGGGAGGAGCTCGTGTGCCGCCTCACCGGTCGCGGGACCGAGTCCGCCGAGGAGCAGGAGCGGCGCCTGACCACGGCGCGGGCCGAACTCGCCGCCGAATCCGAGTTCGACGTCACCATCGTCAACGACAGCGTTCGCACTGCGGCCGAAGAACTCATACAATTGATGGGTATATCCACACTCGATTAGATGGGACACCCCTTGCCTGCTCAGCCTGAAGGCATCACCAATCCGCCGATCGACGAACTCCTCTCCGTCACCGGCTCGAAGTACGAACTCGTCTCCATCGCGGCCCAGCGAGCGCGTCAGATCAACTCCTACTACGCCCAGCTGCAGGAGGGTCTGCTCGAGAACGTCGGCCCCCTGGTCACCCCCGGCCCGAACGAGAAGCCGCTGTCGATCTCGCTGCGCGAGATCAACGAGGGCAAGATCGTCTCCCGTGAGATCTCCGAATCCGACTTCGCCCCCGTCACGGTCGAGGAGACCGCGGAGACGAGCGTGAGCACCGACGGCGCGATCGACTTCAGCGACCAGTGAGAGTCGTCCTCGGAGTCGCCGGCGGGATCGCCGCATACAAGGCCGCCCATGTCATCCGGCGCCTCCGAGAGATCGGGCACACCGTCACGGTCGTGCCCACCCCCAGCGCCCTGGAGTTCGTCGGCGCCCCGACCTTCGAGGCGCTCTCGGGCCGGCCGGTGACCACCGATGTCTTCGACTTCGTCGACCAGGTCAACCACGTCCGCATCGGCCAGGACGCCGACCTCGTCATCATCGCCCCGGCGACGGCGAACACGATTGCGAAGATCGCCGCCGGAATGGCCGACGACCTCCTCACCGCGACCGTGCTCACGACGACCGCCCCCGTCGTCGTCGCGCCCGCCATGCACACGGAGATGTGGCTCAACCCGGCGACCGTCGCGAACATCGCCACGCTGCGCTCGCGCGGAGTCCACATCCTCGAGCCCGCCGTCGGTCGGCTCACCGGCCCCGACTCCGGACCCGGGCGTCTGCCCGAACCGGAGGACATCGTCGCCTTCGCCCTCGCCGCGGTCGGATCCGATGAGCCCAGCGCCTCTGCACAGGGGGGAGCCCTGACCGGACGCCGGGTCGTCGTCAGCGCCGGCGGCACCCGGGAGGCCCTCGACCCCGTCCGCTTCCTCGGCAACCGCTCCTCGGGCAAGCAGGGCATCGCCCTGGCCCGCGCCGCGCATGCCGCCGGTGCGGAGGTCGAGCTCGTCGCCGCCCACGTCGACACGGGTCTGCTCAGCGACCTTCCCGCCGACATCTCCATCACCCCCATCGAGTCGACGCTCGACCTCCAGGAGGCCATGGAGACCGCGCAGGCCTCCGCCGACGTCATCATCATGGCCGCCGCGGTCGCCGACTACCGTCCCGCCGAGGTGGGGGAGTCGAAGCTGAAGAAGTCCGGCGACGAGGGCATGCGCATCGACCTCGTCCAGAACCCCGACGTCCTCGCCGGGCTCGTCGCCTCCCGCCGACCCGGCCAGTTCATCGTCGGCTTCGCCGCCGAGACCGGAGACGCCACCCACACCGCACACGAGTACGCGGTCGAGAAGTTCCGCCGCAAGGGAGCCGACCTCCTCGTCTTCAACGACGTCTCCGCCGACCGGGCCTTCGGCCACGACGTCACCGAGGTCGTCGTCCTCGCCGCCGACGGGGACGAGGTCGTCGACGCAGCGAGGCTCGCGGGCACGAAGGACGATGTTGCGCAAAAGGTCACAGCCGTCATCGCCGAACGCCTCACCCCAGTAGAATCGACGCCGTGAGTACATCCGAACTGCGCTACTTCTCCTCCGAATCCGTCACCGAAGGCCACCCCGACAAGATCTGCGACCAGATCAGCGACGCCGTCCTCGACGACCTCCTGGGCAAGGATCCCGATGCGAAGGTCGCCGTCGAGACGATGGTGACCACGGGACTCGTCCACGTCGCCGGCGAGGTCAACACCGACGCCTACGCCGACGTTGCCGGGATCGTCCGCAGCCTCATCACCGGCATCGGCTACGACTCCTCGGACACTGGTTTCGACGGACACTCGTGCGGCGTCTCGGTCTCGATCGGCAGCCAGTCGACGGACATCCACTCGGGGGTGACCAACCCGCTCGACTTCCGCGAGGCGCTCGAGACCGACCACGGCTCCTCCCTCGGCGCCGGCGACCAGGGGCTGATGTTCGGCTACGCCGACAACGCCACCGACGTCCTCATGCCGCTGCCCATCCACCTCGCCTCACGGATGGCCGAGAGGCTCAGCGAGGTCCGCAAGTCCGGTGAGCTCGACTACCTCCGCCCCGACGGGAAGACCCAGCTCACCCTCGGCTACGACGGCGACACCGCCGTCTCGCTCGAGAACATCGTCGTCTCCACCCAGCATGCCGCCGGGATCGACCAGGAACAGCTCAAGGCCGACATCCGCGCACTTGTCATCGACCCCATCGCCGATGCCTCGGGACTCGACCGGAGCGGCGAGAACGTCCACATCAACCCCGCCGGGCCCTTCGTCACCGGCGGGCCGATGGGTGATGCGGGACTGACGGGACGCAAGATCATCGTCGACACCTACGGCGGCTTCTCCCGCCACGGCGGCGGCGCGTTCTCCGGCAAGGATCCCTCGAAGGTCGACCGCTCCGCGGCCTACGCGATGCGCTGGGTGGCGAAGAACATCGTCGCCGCAGGACTCGCCGACCGCGCCGAGGTCCAGGTCTCCTACGCGATCGGGCGGGTCGACCCGATGGGCCTCTACGTGGAGACCTTCGGCACCGAGAAGGTCGACCCCGCAGCGATCACCCGGGCCATCCGCGAGGTCTTCGACCTGCGCCCCGCGATGATCATCCAGGAGCTCGACCTCCTCCGCCCGATCTACTCCCAGACCTCGACCTACGGTCACTTCGGCCGCGAGCTGCCCGACTTCACGTGGGAGCGCACGGACCGCGCGGACGACCTGCTCCGGGCCGTCTCGGCGAACTGAGTTCGTGGACGAACCCCTCTTCTCCACCCCCACCACCGCGCTCGGCCAGGTCCCCGTCGCGGAGACTGATCCCGTCGCCCAGGTCCTCATCGACCATCCCGTCCCGCATCTCGCACGGACCTTCGACTACGCGGTGCCCGCCTCCCTCGCCGAGGCGGTCCGCCCCGGGGTGCGGGTGCGGGTGAAGTTCGCCGGGAAGCTGCGCGACGGATTCGTCCTCGCCAGGACGGCGACGAGCGACCACGTCGGACCGCTCGCCGTCATCGAACGGGTGACGAGTCCGATCACGGTGCTTTCGCCCGACCTCCTCGAACTCTGCGAAGCCGTGGCCACGCGGTACGCCGGCACCCTGCCCGACGTGCTGCGTCTCGCCATCCCGCCCCGGCACGCTCGGGCGGAGAAGGCGGTGCTGCGCGCACTCGAGCACGCCGACGAGGAGGGTCCTGTCGGCGCGGAGGCCGCCGACAAGGCCGCCGCCGGTAAGGATGCCGCCCGCACAGAGACCGACGCTGCCGGCACGGAGACCGACGCCGCCGACACAGAGACCGCCGACACCGCCCCGGAGTCCGGCACCGACAGCGTGCTCGCCGCCCTCGGCGCGTGGGTCGCCGAGAGCGGCGACGAGGACCACGGCACCGCGCCCGCCGGCTCCGACCGGGCGCGCCTCGCACTCACGCTCACGCCCGGCAGGCTGCCGGGACTCGGCTGGATCACGGCGGGACTCGAAGCGGCCCAGGCGGCGCTCGCGCAGGGCAGGTCCGTGCTCTGGCTCGTCCCCGACCATCGGGAGATCGCCGTGCTGTCTGCGGCCCTGCGCGCCGAGATCGATCGCGGGAGGCTCACCGAGTTCACCGAACTCCATGCCGACCAGTCGCCTGAGCAGCGGTGGACGGCATGGCTGACCGGGCTGCTCGGGGGCACCCGGCTGCTCATCGGCACGCGTGCCGCCGCCTTCGCCCCGATGGTCGACCTCGGCCTCATCATCTGCACCGACGACGCCGACCAGAGCTACCTCGACCAGCACGCTCCCTACCCGCACGCGCGCGAGGTGTGCCTGCTCCGGTCGAACCTCGAGGACACCGGTCTCCTCTTCGTTGCGTTCGATCGCAGCGCCGAGGTCGAACGCCTCGTCGAGATCGGATGGCTGAGCGATGTCAGCCCTGCGGCGAACGCGCGCCGAGCGGGCTCACCGCGCGTCCTCGTCCCCGACGAGGAACGCGACCCCTATGCGTGGCAGCGCATCCCCAGCCGCGCTTGGGAGATCATGCGCCAGGCGCTGCGGCCGCGCGGGGACGAGACCGCGGGACCCGTCCTCGTCCAGGTGCCGCGGGCTGGGTACTACCCGGTCTTCGCGTGTGCCCGCTGCCAGGAGACCGCGCGCTGTCCCGTCTGCGAGTCCCCGCTGTCCACCCAGTCCGAGGTCGGCCCCTTCGCGTGCCGGACGTGCGGCTACCACTCCGAGACGTTCACGTGCGGCCGCTGCCGCTCCCATGAGGTCCGCTCGATCGTGCGCGGCCGCACACGCACCGTCGAGGAGCTGCGCCGGGCGCTGCCGGGTGTCGAGATCGTCGAATCCGGGGGAGAGGACATCCCCATCGCCGTCGACTTCGCCCCCCGCGTCGTCGTCGCCACCACCGGAGCCGAACCCTATGCGATCGGCGGGTATGCGGCCGGGATCCTGCTCGACTCCCTGTGGCCGGGACCGTGGATGCGCGCAAGCGATGAGGGGGTGCGGCGGCGGATGCGGGCGGCGTCGCTGGTGCGCTCACGCACCGATGGGGGAGTCGTCTACCTCGGCGACACCGATGAGGTCATCCGTACGGCACTGACGACGTTCGACCCCGCGGTGACGATGGCGAGGGCCCTGCACGATCGACGCGAGCTCGGCTTCCCGCCGTATAGGCGCATCGTCGAACTCGCCGGGGCCGGCACGGACATCGACGCCGTGCTCGCAGACGTCGACGTCCTCGAGGAGCTCATCCGCGACGATGACGAGGACGGTCAGCGGGTCGTCGCCGCCTACCCCATCGCTGCCGGCCCGGCCGTCGGTGCGCGGCTGGCCGAGATCACCGCCGCACGCTCGGCGAAGAAGCTGCCGCAGGTGCGCGTGCGCATCGACGATCCCCGGTCGCTGTGAGGCGCCGGGCACGGCGTAGAATCGACTTCCGTGGATATCGTCTTCGCCGGCACCCCTGACGTCGCCGTCCCCGCCCTCGAGGCCCTCGTCGACTCCGAGCACACGGTGCGCGCGGTCCTCACCCGACCCGACGCCCCCGTCGGCCGCAAGCGCGTCCTCACCCCGTCCCCGGTCAAGGCCCGCGCGCTCGAGCTCGGTCTCGACGTCATCGAGGCCGACCGCCTCCGCGGGGAGGTCATCGCACGCCTGCGCTCCCTCGACGTCGATGCCGTCGCCGTCGTCGCCTTCGGGGCGATCGCCGGGCCCGCGGCACTGGCCACAGCCCGCCTCGGCTGGTTCAACCTCCACTTCTCCCTCCTGCCCTCCCACCGCGGGGCCGCACCCGTCCAGCGCGCCCTCATCGCCGGGGAAACCGTGAGCGGGGTGAGCGTCTTCCGCATCGACACGGGCATGGACACCGGGGACGTGCTGCGCACCCGCACCCTGCCGCTCGACCAGCCCGACGCCGCATCGGCGCTGGCCGCCTTCGCCGAGGCGGGCGCGCACGAACTCGTCGCGGCCGTCGACGACCTCGCGGCGGGGACTGCGACCTTCACCCCGCAGGCCGAGCTCATCGCCGGCGGGGCGCAGCCGAGCCATGCCGAGAAGATCACCGCCGCCGACGCCCGCCTCGACCTCAGCCGTCCCGTCGCCGAGGTCATCGCCCGCTCCCGCGGGGTCAGCCCCGCCCCCGGCCCGTGGGTCGAGATCGACGGGCGCCGGACGAAGCTCTTCGGCCTCACCCCCGCCCCCGCCGAGACCGCGCCGCCCGAGGCGGGACTGCTCCGCGCGGGGACGACCGGGGCCGTGCTCGGCGCCGGCGACGGCTGGGCAGGCGTGAGCGAGATTCAGCCCTTCGGCAAGGGTCGGATGCCCGCCGCCGACTACCTGCGCGGGCACGGCGAGGTCCGCATCGACACCGAACCCGAGGAGGCCTGAGTGGCCGTCAAACCCAACCTGCCCCGCCGCCTCGCATGGGAGGTGCTCGTCGACGTCGCGACCGAGGACGCGTACGCGAACCTGCTCCTGCCCGCGAAGCTCGCACGCACGCACGTGAGCGGCCAGGACGCCGCCTTCGCGACCGAACTCACGTACGGCACCCTGCGCGGGCAGGAGTTCTACGACGCCGTCATCGAGAAGGCGGCCGGCCGACCCGTGTCCGCGATCGACCCCGAACCGCTCGCCGCGATGCGGATGGGCGCCCACCAGGTGCTCGCGATGCGCGTGCCCGACCACGCAGCGGTCGCCGAGACCGTCGGGGTCGTCAAGCGCTCGGCCCCGCGCACGGCCGGATTCGTCAACGCCGTCCTCCGCCGGATCGCCGAAGCCGATCGTGACACGTGGCTCGAGCGGGTCTCCGCGGGCCTGTCGGAGACCGGGCGCCGGGCGGTCGAGCACTCCCACCCCGAATGGGTCGTCCGCGCGCTCACCCAGGCGCTCAAGGGCCACGGTCGCGACGCCGCGGAGATCGACACGCTGCTCACCGCCGACAACGCCCCTGCCCAGGTCGCCGTCACCGCCCTGCCCGGACTCCTCGACCGGGCCGAGCTGCCCGGTGTCCCGACCCCGCTCTCACCCGTCGGCGTCCACCTCGACGACACCGTTCCCCGCGACGTGCCCGCGATCGCCGAGGGCCGCGCCCGCGTCCAGGACGAGGGCTCGGCGCTCGTCGCCCTCGCCCTGGCCCACGTGAGCGCCCCGGACGGTCCGTGGGCCGACCTCTGCGCCGGACCCGGTGGCAAGGCCGCTCTGCTCGCCGCGACCGCCCGAGCCGAGGGTGAGGTGCTCGCGGCCTTCGACTCGAGCCCGCACCGCGTCTCCCTCGTCGAGACCTCCACGCAGGCGCTGGAGAACGTCACCGTCGCCGTCGCCGACGCCAGGGACGCGACGGGACCGTACGCGAAGGTCCTCGTCGACGTCCCCTGCACGGGGCTCGGCGCGCTCCGCCGTCGCCCCGAGGCCCGCTATCGGCGCCGCCCCGAGGACGTCAACGCGCTGGCCGGGCTGCAGCGGGAGATCCTCACCGCAGCGCTCGACGCGTGCGCCCCCGGCGGCGTCGTCGCCTACTCGACGTGCTCGCCCCACTACGCCGAGACCGTCCTCGTCGTCGACGACGTCCTGCGTTCGCGCGGTGAGACGGTCGAGGTCCTCGACGCCCCCGCCGTCCTCGCCGAGGTCACCGGCGCAGAGGCGGAGTCGTTCGCCTCGGTGGGCCGGGGCTCCGGAGGCTTCGCCCAACTCTGGCCCCACGTCCACGACACCGACGGAATGTTCCTGGCCCTGCTTCGAAAGGCACCCCTGTGATCGAGATCAACCCGAGCATCCTCTCCGCCGACTTCTCCGACCTCCGCGGGGAGCTGGAGAGGATCGCGACGGCCGACATGGCGCACATCGACGTCATGGACAACCACTTCGTGCCCAACCTCACGTTCGGCCCGCCCGTCGTCGAGAGGATCCAGGAGATCAGCCCGATCCCGCTCGACGCGCACCTCATGATCGACGACGCCGACCGGAATGCCCCCGTCTATGCGGAGATCGGGTGCGCCTCGGTGACCTTCCACGCCGAGGCGGCCGCCGCCCCCGTGCGCCTGGCCCGGGAGCTGCGCCGCCTCGGAGCGCGGGCGAGCCTCGCGCTCAAACCGGCGACCCCGATCGAACCGTACGTCGACCTCCTCGGCGAGTTCGACCAGATTCTCATCATGACCGTCGAACCCGGCTTCGGGGGGCAGAAGTTCCTCGACGTGTGCCTGCCGAAGATCCGCCGCACCCGGGAGGCGATCTCGGAGGCGAACCTCGAGATCCGCCTCCAGGTCGACGGCGGTGTCTCCGCCTCCACCGTCGAGCGCGTCGTCGACGCCGGGGCCGACGTCCTCGTCGCCGGCTCCGCGGTCTACGGCGCCGAGGACGCCGCGGCCGCGATCGCACAGCTGCGGACGCTCGCCGCCGCCCACGCCCACTAGCGACCGCACCGACGAGAGAACCGAGACGACGATGGAATTCCTCAGCTGGCTCAACACTCCGGCGTTCGAACTGCTCGGCAAGCCGGTGCCGTACTCCGACCTCTTCGGCAACATCTGCGCCCTCGCCACGGTCGTCCTCGCCCTGCGCCGGAACATCCTCTCCTGGCCGGTGCAGATCCTCGGCTCGATCCTCCTCTTCTCCGCCTCGATCTCCGCCGGGCTCGGTGGCAACGCCTCCCGCCAGGTCGTCATCATCGTCGCGGCGATCTGGGGGTGGACGCAGTGGCGGAAGTCACAGGAGAACTCCGGTGAGGTCGTCGTCCGCTGGGCGACGTGGAAGGAGCGGGTCGGGATCATCGCGGCCCTCGTCATCGGCACTGCGGTCTTCGGCTGGATCCTCTCCGTGGGCGGATGGTCGTGGAACCCGTACCCCGACGCCTACATCTTCATCGGCTCCCTCGTCGCGATGTACGCCCAGGGCCGGGCGGTCGTCGAGTTCTGGTTCGTCTGGCTCGCCGTCGACCTCGTCGGCATCCCGCTCGCCGTGGCAGGCGGCCTCGTCTTCTCCGGCGCCGTCTACCTCATCTTCCTCGTCATGGTCATCCTCGGACTCATCGACTGGGCGAAGCGCTCGAAGCAGACGATCTCGGCGCCCCACCTCGGCGCGACCGACGTCACCCGCGGCCCCGAGGAGTCGTCCGGGACCTGAGACCCCGCGAGGGCGGGACGGCGGCTATGGTCTACCCTGGATCGGGTGAAGACCTTCGATTCTCTCTACGCCGAACTCCTCCAGAAGTCCCTCGACCGCCCCGCGGGGTCGAAGACCGTCGCCGAACTCGACGCCGGAGTCCATGCGATCGGCAAGAAGGTCGTCGAGGAGGCCGCCGAGGTGTGGATGGCCGCGGAGTACGAGTCGAAGGACGAACTCGCCGGGGAGATCTCACAGCTGCTCTACCATCTCCAGGTGCTCATGATCGCCAAGGACGTGAGCCTCGACGACGTCAACGCCCACCTGTGACCTCCCGTCCCACCTCCGCAAAGGACGCCATGCTGCGTGTAGCCGTGCCCAACAAGGGCATCCTCTCCGAAGCCGCCACCGACATGCTCAGCGAAGCCGGATACTCGACCCGCCGCGGGTCGAAGACCCTCGTCCACCGTGATGAGACCAACGGGGTCGAGTTCTTCTACCTCCGCCCTCGTGACATCGCCGTCTACGTCGGCTCCGGGATCCTCGACGCCGGCATCACCGGCCGTGACCTGCTCCTCGAGTCCCAGGCCCCCGCCGAGGAGGTCGTCGGCCTCGGCTTCGGCTCGTCCCGCTTCTTCTACGCCGGAGAGGCCGGACGCTTCTCCTCCGTCGACGAACTCGCCGGACTGCGGATCGCCACGAGCTTCCCGCACCTCGTCCAGTCCGACCTGAAGGCCCGCGGGATCGAGGCGACGACCGTGCAGCTCGACGGAGCCATCGAGGTCTCGATCCAACTCGGGGTCGCCGATGCCGTCGCCGACGTCGTCGAGACCGGCTCGACCCTGCGGGCAGCCGGCCTCGAGACCTTCGGCGAACCGCTGCTCGACTCCGAAGCCGTCCTCGTCCAGCGCGACGGAGCCGACTCCTCGGTCGAGGTGCTCCGCCGCCGCCTCGAATCGGTCATGGTCGCCCGGCAGTACGTCCTCGTCGACTACAACATCGAGGAGCGCCTCGTCCCCGAGGCGATCGCGCTCACCCCCGGCCTCGAATCGCCGACGGTCTCCCCGCTGCAGGAGACCGGCTGGGTGGCCGTGCGGGTCATGGTCGAGGCGAAGGACGTCAACAATGTCATGGACCGCCTCTACGCGGTCGGCGCGCGAGCGATTCTGGTGACGAGCATTGGCGCCTGCCGCATCTGAGTTCGCCGCCTTCCGACCACGCCAGGTGAGGGTCATCGGCATCGTCGGGGCGATCGCCCTGTTCGTCGGCTTCGCCGTCCTCTCGGTCGCCCTCTTCGTCGTCGACTGGCGGCCCTGGCACCTCATCGACATGGTGTGGATGAACCTGCTCGGCATCCTCTTCGGCGGAGCGCTGCTGCGCGTCGCCGACATCCAGGCCCGACCCGATCGCACCGGGCTGACGGTGCGCAACATCGTGCGCACGCGGCACGTGAAGTGGTCGGAGATCGTCGGGGTGACCTTCTCCCGCGTCGGCGACGACCCGTGGCCGATCCTCGACCTCGCCGACGGCTCGACGTGCGCGGTGATGGCGATCCAGCATGCCGACGGCCCCCGCGCACACGAGGAGGTCGCCCGACTGCGTATGCTCGTGACCAAGTGGACGAACTTCGAGGAGGACCAGCCATGACCGCGACAGAGACAGGGCCGCTGAGCGGCTGCACCGTCATCGACCTCTCCCGGGCGCTGGCCGGCCCGCATGCCGGGATGATGCTCGGCGACCTCGGCGCGCGCGTGATCAAGGTCGAGAACCCCGGTCGCGGCGACGACTCCCGCTCATGGGGTCCGCCCTTCGTCGGTCCCGACGACGATCCGCAGGCCACCTACTTCCTCTCGTGCAACCGCAACAAGGAGTCGATCGCCCTCGATCTCAAGTCCGAGACCGGAGCGGAGACCCTGCGCGCACTCATCGCCCGCGCCGACGTCCTCATCGAGAACTTCCGCACCGGCGTCCTCGAGCGTCTCGGCTTCTCCCCGGCCCAGTGCCTGGAGATCAACCCGCGGCTGATCATCCTCTCCATCACCGGGTTCGGCCACGACGGTCCCGAAGCCTCCCGCGCCGGATACGACCAGATCGCCCAGGGCGAGGCGGGACTGATGTCCCTGACCGGTTCGGGACCCGAGGACATGCAGCGCGTCGGCGTCCCGATCGCCGACCTCCTCGCCGGGATCTACGGCTCCTACGGTGTGCTCGCAGCCCTGCTCGAGCGCGAACGCACCGGCAGGGGCAAGATCGTGCGCACCTCGCTCATCGCCGGCATGGTCGGCGTCCACGCCTTCCAGGGCACCCGGACCACGGTGGCGGGCGAGACACCGTTGCCCGGCGGCAACCACCACCCCTCGCTCTCGCCGTACGGACTCTTCGCCTCGCGCGACGGCGCCGTGCAGATCTCCGTGGGCAACGAGAGCCTCTGGCAGAAGCTCTGCGCGGCCTTCGACATCGATCCCGCCACCCCGGGCATGGCCGACAATGCCGCACGCGTGGCCAACCGGCAGGCCGTCATCGACCTCATCGAGTCCCGTTTCTCAGAGTTCGACTCCGCCGACCTCCTCGAGCGGCTCAGCTCCGCCGGCATCCCGGCCGGCACCGTGCGCACCCTGCCCGAGGTCTACGAGTGGGAGCAGGCGCTCAGCCAGGGCCTCAAGGTCTCCGTCGACCACCCCGTCCTCGGCGGCATCGACCTGCCCGGCCCGCCGCTGCGGTTCTTCGACTCCGTCGACGGCGCCGAGGTGGAGACGACGAAGACGAGCCACGACGCCCCGCCGCTGCTCGACGAGGACGCCGAGGCGATCGCCGCGTGGCTGACCGGCGACGCACCGGCGGAGCCCGGCACCGACCGGCAGGAGTGAGACCGTGGCACGTCTGAACGCGACCGAGCTCGTCGGCATCGTCCTCGACGAGGGTTCCTTTGTCTCCTGGGACGAGCCACCGGTCACCCCTGCCGGAGGAGTCTCGGCCGACTATGCGGCCGAACTCGCCGCGGCACGCGAGAAGTCCGGGGTCGACGAGGCGATCATCACCGGTGAGGGGACGATCAACGGGCGCCGGGTCGCCGTCGTCGCCGGAGAGTTCCGGTTCCTCGCCGGGTCGATCGGCGTCGCCGCCGCCCAACGGCTCACCGACGCCATCGAACGCGCCACTCTCGAAGGGCTGCCCCTGCTCGCGGGCCCCGCCTCGGGCGGCACCCGCATGCAGGAGGGCACCGTCGCGTTCCTCTCGATGGTCAAGATCACCAACGCCGTCGTCGCCCACCGCCGGGCCGGCCTGCCCTACCTCGTCTACCTCCGGCACCCGACGACCGGGGGAGTCTTCGCCTCGTGGGGGTCGATGGGCCATGTCACCGTCGCCGAACCCGGTTCCCTCATCGGGTTCCTCGGACCGCGCGTGTTCGAGGCCCTCTACGGCGAACCGTTCCCCGAGAACGTCCAGACCGGGGAGAACCTCCACAAGCACGGGATCATCGACGCCGTCATCGGACCCGAACGGATCCACGCCACGGTCTCCCGCGTCCTCGACGTCCTCATGGGCGCCAAAGAGGTCCCGGCCCGCGTCCCCGACCCCGACACCCGCCCGGAGACCGTCGACCCGGACGCCGACGCGTGGCAGGCGATCACCCGCTCGCGCCGAGGCGATCGTCCCGGGGTCCGCGACCTATTGCGGACCGCGGCGAACACCGTGCTGCCGCTCAACGGCACCGGCCAGGGAGAGAAGGATCCCGGCCTCCTGCTCGCGCTCGCGAAGTTCGGGTCCGCCCCGTGCATCGTCCTCGGCCAGGACCGCTTCCGCCAGGACTCCCGGGCCCCGCTCGGCCCGGCGGCGCTGCGCGAGGCCAGGCGCGGAATGAAGCTCGCCGCCGAACTCGACCTCCCGCTCGTCACCGTCATCGACACCCCCGGTGCCGCGCTCTCCCAGTCCGCCGAGGAGGGCGGCATAGCCGGAGAGATCGCCCGTTCGCTCGCCGACCTCGCCAACCTCGACGCGCCGACGGTCTCCCTCATCCTCGGCGAGGGCTCGGGCGGGGGCGCGCTCGCGCTCATCCCCGCCGACAGAGTGCTCAGCGCCGAGAACGGCTGGCTGTCCCCGCTCCCACCCGAGGGCGCCTCGGCGATCGTCCACCGCACGACCGAGTTCGCCCCGCAGATGGCGCAGAGTCAGGGCGTCCACGCGCCCAAGCTCCTCGAGACCGGCGTCGTCGACCGGATCATCGCCGAGCATCCCGATGCCGGCGACGAACCCCTCGACTTCGTCGCGCGGGTCGGCGACACCCTCGAGTACGAACTCATCGAACTCATGCGCGAACCCGCAGCCCGGAGACGGGCACGGCGGTTGGAGCGCTACCGGACACTGGGGATCTAGGAGAAGACCATGGTTGCCGTGAGAGTCATCCCGTGCCTCGACGTCGACGCCGGACGCGTCGTCAAGGGCGTGCGCTTCGCCGAGCTCCGCGACGCCGGGGACCCCGTCGAACTCGCCCGCGTCTACGGTGAGGCGGGTGCCGACGAGCTCACGTTCCTCGACGTCACCGCGAGCAGCGGCGACCGTGAGACCGTCCACGACATCGTCGCCGCGTGCGCCGAGGAGGTCTTCATCCCGCTCACCGTCGGCGGCGGCGTGCGCAGCGTCTCCGACGTCGACCGGCTCCTGCGCGACGGCGCGGACAAGGTCTCCGTCAACACCTCGGCGGTCGCGGACCCGCAGCTCATCAGCGACATCTCCCGTCACTTCGGCAACCAGGTGCTCGTCCTCTCCCTCGATGCCCGGCGGACCCGGGGCGGTGAGACCCCGTCGGGCTTCGAAGTGACCATCCGCGGCGGCCGGGAGGGCACGGGCCGCGACGCGATCGAGTGGATCCGCGAGGCGGCCGAGCGCGGGGTCGGCGAGGTGCTGCTCAACTCGATCGACGCCGACGGCACCCGTGAGGGCTTCGACCTCGAACTCATCTCCGCCGCCCGGGCGGCGGTGAGCGTGCCGCTCATCGCCTCGGGCGGGGCGGGGAGGGTCGAACACTTCGCCCCCGCGGTGCGGGCCGGAGCCGACGCCGTGCTCGCCGCCAGCGTCTTCCACTACGGCACGCTCCACATCGACGAGGTCAAGGCCGCGCTCGCGGCAGAGGGGTTCGAGGTCCGATGAGCGGGCGGCAGATCGACGCGACCCCGGAGAACTGGCGGGAGGTCATCACGTTCGGACCCGACGGGCTCGCCCCCGTCGTCGTCCAGGAGGCGACGACACGGGACGTCCTCATGCTCGCGTGGATGGACCGCACAGCCATCGAACGCACCCTGGCCGAGCGGCGGGCCGTCTACTGGTCGCGCTCACGGCAGGAGCACTGGGTCAAAGGGGAGACCTCCGGCCACACCCAGGCGCTCGTCTCGCTCGCCCTCGACTGCGACGCCGACGCGCTGCTCATGGTCGTCGACCAGACCGGACCCGCATGCCACACCCTCACCGACACCTGCTTCACAGGAAGGACGATCAGTGACGATCCCGACGACTGAGTCCGGCCTCGACATCCGCCCCGACCTTGCCGGCTTCAGGGCCGCCGGGGCGACGGCGCGACTCGTGCCCGTCCACGCGGAGGTGCTCGCCGACGCCGAGACCCCGCTCAGCCTCTACCGGAAGCTCACCGACGGCACCCCCGGGTCGTTCCTCTTCGAATCCGCCGAGGCCGGTGCGTGGGCGCGCTACTCGTTCATCGGCTCCGCGCCCGTGGCCACCCTGGTCTCGACGTCCGAGGGCTTCCGCTGGGAGGGCACCCCTCCCGTCGGAGTGCCCCGCACCGGCAGCGTCCTCGATGCGGTCGCGGCCACCCTCGAGCTGCTCCGGATCGAGTCGAGCGACCTGCCGCCGATGGTCTCGAGCCTCGTCGGCTACTTCGGGTGGGACATCATCCGGGAGGTCGAGAAGCTCGGCGACCCGCAGCCCGACGAACACCGGCTGCCGACCGTGCAGCTGATGATCCCCGGGGACATCGCCGTCTACGACCACTACTCGGGCACGCTCACCCTCGTCGCCAACGTCGTCAACGTCGACGGGGCGGAGACCGGGATCGACGACGCCTACGCCTCCGGGGTCGCTCGGATCGAGGCGATGCTCGCCCGCATCACTGCCCCCGCCCCCGCCGAGGTGCGCGTGCCGGAAGCGGTGACCCCGCAGGTGCGCACCCGCACCCCGCGCGAGACGTACCTCGACGGTGTGCGCAGGGCCAAGCAGGACATCGTCGACGGTGAGATCTTCCAGGTCGTCCTCGGGCAGCGCTTCGACACGGACTGCGACGCCGAGGCGCTCATGGTCTACCGGATGCTGCGGCGGGCGAACCCCTCGCCGTTCATGTACCTCCTCGACCTCCACGACTCAGACGGACAGCCGGTGAGCATCATCGGCTCCTCGCCCGAGGCGCTCGTCACGGTGCGCCAGGGCACCGTCGTCACCCACCCCATCGCCGGTTCCCGGCCCCGCGGGGCCAGCCCGGAGGAGGACGACCGCCTCGCCCGCGAACTCCTCGCCGATGAGAAGGAGCGCGCCGAGCACCTCATGCTCGTCGACCTCGCCCGCAACGACCTCGCGAAGGTCTGTCGGGCCGGCACGATCGACGTGAGCGCGTTCATGGACATCGAACGGTTCAGCCACATCATGCACATCTCCTCGACCGTGCGCGGCGAACTCGAGGACGGGCACGGGGCCGTCGACGTGCTCACGGCGACCTTCCCCGCCGGCACGCTGTCCGGGGCCCCGAAGCCGCGCGCCCTGCAGATCATCGACGAACTCGAGGTCGTCGGGCGCGGACTCTACGGGGGAGTCGTCGGGTACCTCTCCTTCACCGGCGACCTCGACCTCGCGATCGCCATCCGCACCGGGGTCCTCCGCGACGGAGTGATGAGCGTCTTCGCCGGCGGCGGCATCGTCGCCGACTCCGTGCCCGAGACCGAATACGAGGAGTCGGAGAACAAGGCGGCCGCCGTCCTCACCGCGGCAGCCGCGGCCGGACGCGCCCACCGGGTGGCCTCCTCGGCGGATGCCGCCACGGCCGCGGGAGGTCGACGATGACGAAGTCCCGCGGAGTCCTCCTCATCCTCGTCGTCGCAGCCGCCCTCTGGGCGATCACGCTCGCCACCTGGCAGACCGGGGCGGCGAGCGACACGCTCGGCCCCTCCGGGGTCGCGCTGCCCAGCCAGACGGAGACGAGCCAGGCCTCGCCGATCGCCACCGCATGCGTGGCGATCATCGCGGTGTGCGGGCTGCTCTCGGCGATGTTCGGGAAGGTCGGCCGCATCGTCGTCCTCACCTTCGCCCTCCTCGCAGCGCTCGGCTACGGGATGACCGCGATCACCGCGATGGGGGCCGAGGGTGCGACCTCGTGGCCGCTCGTCGCCCTCATCGGCGCGGTCCTCGCCGTCGTCGTCATCGGTTGGGTCGTCGTGTCCTCGCGCACATGGTCGGGGTCGAACCGCTACGCCCGCACGGCGCAGGCCGAGGACGGTGACTTCGACTCTGCGGCGACGTGGGATGCGCTCTCCCGCGGTGAAGAGGTCGAACGCGGCGACGACGAGGATCCGCCGCGGAGGACGTGAGGGGCGTCGGACGTGACCCGGAGGCGCCGACCCCGATCTCAGGTGCCGGGTCGATGCCAGAGCACACCGTCGGACGTGACACAATGAGAGAGTACTTGAGCACGTCAGCGTAAGGAGCGCCATGTCGCAATCCGTCGCCCGTTCGGGCGCCACCGATCTCGATAAGTCCACGATCGACTACGCCGCCATCGCCGACCCCGGCCACGGCAACTCCGTCGCCGGCTGGACCGGTGTCATCATCATGCTCGTGGGACTGTCGATCGGCTGCGTGGGCTTCACGATCCACAACCCGACGATCGTCTACGCAGGCGGCGGGGTCGCCGTGGTCGGCCTCATCGTCGGCATGATCCTGCGCGCCGTCGGACTGGGAACCAAGCCGAAGCGCCGATGACCGTCCTCGATGACATCATCGTCGGCGTCCGCGAGGACCTCGAGGCGCGTCGCCGCGAGGTCCCGCTGTCCGCGGTCGTCGAGTCCGCCCGTGCGGCGGCTCCGGTGCGCACCTTCGACCTCGACGCCGACTTCGGCGTCATCGCCGAGGTCAAGCGCCGCTCACCCTCGCGCGGCGACCTCGCCGACATCCCGGACCCCGGCACTCTCGCCGGCCTCTACGCCGCCGGCGGAGCCCGGGCGATCAGCGTCCTCACCGAGGGCCGTCGCTTCTCCGGCAGCCTCGCCGACCTCGACGCCGTCCGGGCGGCCGTCGACGTGCCGGTGCTGCGCAAGGACTTCATGGTCGACGAGTACCAGTTCCACGAGGCCCGTGCCCACGGGGCCGACCTCGTCCTCCTCATCGTCGCCGCTCTCTCCCCGGCGCAGCTGCGCGACTTCCACGACCTCGCGGCCTCCCTGGGCATGACGGCCCTCGTCGAGACCCACAGCGTCGCTGAGATGGAGACCGCGATCGACATCGGGGCCCGGCTCATCGGCGTCAACACCCGCAACCTCAAGGACCTCAGCGTCGACACGGCCCGGTTCGCGCCGCTCGCCGAGCTCGCCCCTGCCGGGTGCACGCTCGTCGCCGAGTCCGGAGTCGCCGGCGTCGGCGACGTCGACGCCTACGCCCGCGCCGGTGCCGACGCCGTGCTCGTCGGCGAGGCACTCGTCCGCGACGGCGACCCGCAGGCCGCCGTGGCCTCCTACACCGCAGCGGGCCGCGCGCATCAGCGCGCCTGAGACCCTGACCGCAGGCACACGAACCGAAGGACAGCCATGACTGAGACCACGGAGACCGGACCGTACTTCGGTGCGTTCGGCGGGAGGTTCATTCCCGAAGCCCTCATCCCGGCGCTCGACGAGATCGAGGAGACCTGGCGGAAGTCCCAGGTCGATCCGGAGTTCACCGCAGAGCTCCGTGACCTGCAGCTGCGCTACATCGGTCGGCCCAGCCTGCTCACCGAGGCGACGCGGTTCGCCGCTCACTGCGGGGGAGCCCGCGTCTTCCTCAAGCGCGAAGACCTCAACCACACCGGCAGCCACAAGATCAACAACGCGATCGGGCAGGCGCTGCTCGCGAAGCGGATGGGCAAGTCCCGGCTCATCGCCGAGACCGGCGCCGGTCAGCACGGGGTGGCCACCGCCACGGCCGCAGCACTGCTCGGCATGGAGTGCGAGGTCTACATGGGCGAGGAGGACACCCGCAGGCAGGCCCTCAACGTCGCCCGCATGCGCCTGCTCGGGGCGAAGGTCAACGCCGTCGCCAACGGCACGCGCACCCTCAAGGACGCGATGAACGAGGCGATGCGCGACTGGGTCGCCAATGTCGGCAGCACCCACTACGTCATCGGCACCGTCGCCGGCCCTCACCCGTTCCCCGCCATGGTCCGCGCCTTCCAGCAGGTCATCGGCACCGAGGCGCGCGAACAGCTCCTCGAGACCGTCGGCCGACTGCCCGACGCTGTGTGCGCGTGTGTGGGAGGCGGGTCGAACGCGATGGGCATCTTCGCGGCCTTCCTCCCCGATGAGGACGTGAGCATCTTCGGCTTCGAGGCCGGGGGAGAGGGCATCGAGTCCGGCCGCCACGCCGCCCGGTTCTCTGGCGGACGGCCCGGGGTCCTCCACGGCTCAGCCACGTACATCCTCCAGGACGAGGATGGTCAGACCCGACCCTCGCATTCGGTCTCCGCGGGCCTCGACTATCCCTCGGTGGGGCCCGAGCACTCGCACCTCCACGACACCGGCCGCGTCGTCTACGAACCGGTCATGGACGACGAGGCGATGACCGCCCTCCAGCTGCTCGCCCGCACCGAGGGCATCATCCCCGCGATCGAATCCGCCCACGCCCTGGCCGGGGCGATGCGGGTGGGTGAGCGGCTCGGACCCGAGGCGATCATCCTCGTCAACCTCTCGGGACGCGGCGACAAGGACATGACCACGGCAGCGACGTGGTTCGACTACTTCGACGAAGGAGCAGTGCAGGTATGACGACGACCGGAGAGACCCTCGACGCGGTCGCCGAGGCGGGGCGCAGCGCCGCCCTCATCGGCTACCTGCCCGTCGGCTTCCCCACCGTCGAGGGATCGATCGAGGCGATGACCGCTCTCGTCGAATCCGGCGTCGACATCGTCGAAGTCGGCCTGCCCTACTCCGACCCCGGGATGGACGGACCCGTCATCCAACGGGCCGCCGAGGCGGCACTGGAGGGCGGCGTGCGCACGAAGGACGTCTTCACCGCCGTCTCCGCCGTCGCCGAGGCGGGCGGCACCGCCGTCGTCATGAGCTACTGGAACCTCGTCCTCCAATACGGAGTCTCCGCGTTCGCCCGTGATCTCGCCGCCGCCGGGGGAGCGGGGATCATCACCCCCGACCTCATCCCCGACGAGGCCGGAGAGTGGATGGCCGCGGCCGACGACCACGGCCTCGACCGGATCTTCCTCGCCGCGCCGTCGTCGACGCCCGAGCGCATCGCCACGATCGTCGACGCCAGCCGCGGCTTCGTCTACGCGGCCTCGACGATGGGAGTGACCGGAGTCCGCTCGAGCGTCGACGACCATGCCCGCGACCTCGTCGCCCGCCTCCGGGAGGCCGGTGCCCCGCACGTATGCGTCGGACTCGGCGTCTCGAACCGCGAGCAGGCAGCCGAGGTGGCCGCCTACGCCGACGGCGTCATCGTCGGCTCCGCCCTCATCCGCGCCCTCGACGAGGGCGGGGTCCCCGCCCTGCGCACACTTGCCGGCGAACTCCGGGAGGGCTGCGCATGAGCGACGTCGATCTCGTGGCCGAGATCCCCTCCCCGAGCTGGAGCGGCTTCTCGATCGGCCCGCTGACGATCCACGCCTACGCACTCTGCATCCTCGCGGGCATCCTGCTCGCCCTGTGGCTGACCTCGAGGCGCTGGCGCGCCCGCGGCGGCCACGAGGACGACCTGTGGAACATCGCGATCATCACGGTGCCCGCCGGCATCATCGGCGGACGCCTCTACCACATCTTCTCCACCCCCGACCCGTACTTCGGGCCGAACGGGAACCCGCTCGACGCGCTGAAGATCTGGAACGGCGGTCTCGGGATCTGGGGTGCCGTGGCCCTCGGCATGCTCGCCGCGTGGGCGGTCGCCCGATACCAGGGGATCAGGATCCTGCCGTTCCTCGACGCCGCTGCCCCCGGGCTCATCCTCGCCCAGGCCGTGGGCCGGTGGGGCAACTGGTTCAACCAGGAGCTCTTCGGGTCCCCGACGACCCTCCCGTGGGGTCTGCGTATCGACAAGTACATCGACGGTCAGCTCAATCCCAACTGGCCCGACCCCGCGCTGCCCGCCGACACCCTCTTCCAGCCGACGTTCCTCTACGAATCCCTGTGGAACCTCGCCGGCTGCTTCATCCTCATCGTCGCCGCCCGCAGGTTCCGCCTCGGCCACGGTCAGGTCTTCGCGCTCTACATCTGCTACTACACGCTCGGCCGCGTGTGGATCGAGGCCCTGCGCATCGACGATGCCGAACTCGTCCTCGGGCTGCGGCTCAACATCTGGACGTCGATCCTCGTCTTCGCCGTCGGACTCATCTGGTTCCTCGTCTCCCGCTCCCGGCACAAGGAGCCCGAGACCTCGGTCTACGTTCCCGGCGCCCGAGCGCTTGCGAAGCACGGTCGGCACGAGGACGACGGATCCGACCACCCGAGCGCTCCGACGCCCGGACAGGCCGACGACGCCTCGCCGAGGCGGGCCGACAGCCCGTCGCCGCGGTCCGATCGGAGGCAGAGGACGGGACGCGGTGAGGACGAGAAGCCCGGATTCGGGTTCTTCGGAGCGGTCACCTCGGCGATCTCGATCATCCCCGACGTCCGCTCGCGATCCCGGGGAACGGAGGACGAAAAGTCCGGTCATTGAGACGTTCTGGTCCACCTTTCGGTCCTTTCACGTTTTCGCCCACGCCGTCACGGGGTGTAGATTGGAAGCTCACACGTGAGAACCACGTCACACCTGTGCCCGAAGGACGACCTTCTGAGGGCGCGATGAAGCCAGTTCGAGACAGCGTCGTCTGCTGGAAGTTGACTAGACCCCGTGAAGGCAGCCGATGTCCCGTGACCCCTCAACGACCCCCGAGTTCCCGCAGCACCGCACCGGACTCTACGATCCCGCGCTCGAGCACGACGCCTGCGGGCTCGCCCTCATCGTCCGGTACCGCGGGGAGGCCGACCACCTCGTCGTCGAACAGGCCCTGAGCGCGCTGCGCAAGCTCGAACACCGCGGAGGCATCGCCTCCGACGAAGGCACCGGCGACGGAGCAGGCATCACGCTGCAGATCCCGCACGACTACTTCGCCGAGGTGCTCGCCGCCGACGGCATCACCCTCCCCGAGGCGGGAGAGTACGCCGTGGGCATCGGCTTCTTCTCCCAGGACTACCGCCGCGACCTCACCGGCGGACCGATGGCCGAGAGCGACGCGGACTTCCCGACCGCCGGTCATGAGCCGCTCGCCGACGAAGAGGCGCTCGTGCGCCGCATCGCCGCCGAGGAGGGGCTGACCGTCCTCGCGATCCGCGACGTCCCCCGCGACGAATCCGTCCTCGGCGACATCGCACGGGCGACCCAGCCGCACATGCGTCACGTCTTCTTCGGCATCGACCCCCGCTACCCGGCCCGGGATGCCGACGATCTGCGCCGACGGGCCTACATCGTGCGCAAGCGGACCGACCATGCCGGCATCTACTTCCCGTCGCTGTCGCCGGCGACGATCACCTACAAGGGCATGCTCGCGACCGGTCAGCTCGCCCCGTACTACACCGAACTCCACGATGAGCGGGTGACCTCGCGCATCGCACTCGTCCACTCGCGGTTCTCGACGAACACGTTCCCGTCGTGGCAGCTCGCCCAGCCCTTCGGCACGATCGCCCACAACGGCGAGATCAACACCGTGCGCGGCAACCGCAACTGGATGCGCGCGCGTGAATCGCACCTCGCCTCGGACCTGCTCGCCTCCCCGGTGCCCGAGACCGACTCGAGCCTCGAGCGGCTCTTCCCGATCGTCCCGCCCGGGGCGTCGGACTCCGCATCGTTCAACGCCGTGCTCGAGCTCATGGTCGCCGCCGGCCGGCCTCTGCCGCAGGCGATGCTCATGATGATCCCCGAGGCGTGGGAGAACAATCCGGGCATGGGCGAGTCCCGCAAGGCCTTCTACGAGTACCACTCGCTGCTCATGGAGCCGTGGGACGGACCCGCCTGCGTCGGCTTCACCGACGGACGCATCGCCGGTGCCGTGCTCGACCGCAACGGACTGCGCCCCGCCCGCTACGTCATGACCTCGGACACGGTCGTGCTCGCCAGCGAGATCGGCGTCGTCGACCTCCCCGAGGACGACATCGTCGGGCGCGGTCGGCTCACCCCGGGCCGGATGTTCCTCGTCGACACGGAATCCGAGCGGATCATCTCCGACACGGAGATCAAGAACCAGCTCGCCACCCAGCACCCGTACGCCGACTGGGTCGCGGACTCGTCGAAGCGGCTCGAGGACCTCCCCACCCGCGTCCACGTCAGGCATCCGCAGTCCTCGGTGCGCCGCCGTCAGCGGACCTTCGGCTACACCGAGGAGGAGCTGCGCCTGCTCATCTCCCCGATGGCCGAGACCGGGGTCGAACCGCTGGGCGCGATGGGCACCGACACCGCGATCGCGGGGCTGTCCACCCGGCCCCGACTCCTCTTCGACTACTTCCACCAGAACTTCGCGCAGGTGACGAACCCACCGCTCGACTCGATCCGCGAGCACATCGTCACAAGCATGTCCGCGGGCCTCGGCCGGGAGGGCAACCTGCTCGAGCACTCGCGCCCGGACTCGGCGCACATCATGATCTCGCGTCCCGTCATCGACAACGACGAGCTCGCGGCGATCGCCCACGTCCAGGGCGCCCACCTCGGCGTGGACAATCCCCGGCCGACCGTGACGCTCTCGGGCCTCTTCTCCGTCAATGCCGGACCCGACGCGATGGAGCGGCGCATCGAGGAGCTGTGCGCCGAAGCCGATGCCGCCGTCGAGGCCGGCGCCGTGTTCATCATCTTAAGCGACCGCGACTCGACGGCCGACCTCGCCCCGATCCCCTCGCTCCTGCTCACCTCCGCCCTCCACCACCATCTCGTGCGCCAGCGCACCCGCACCCGGGTGAGCATCGTCGTCGAGGCCGGTGACGTCCGCGAGGTCCACCATGTCGCGACCCTCGTGAGCTTCGGAGCTTCGGCGGTCAACCCGTACCTCGTCATGGAGACCGCCGAGGCGCTCGTGCGGGCCGACCGGCTGCGCGGGGTGAGCGAGGAGGCGGCCGTGGCCAACGTCCTCGGGGCGCTGAACAAGGGTCTGCTCAAGATCATGTCGAAGATGGGCATCTCGACCGTGCAGTCCTACCACGGTGCGCAGACCTTCGAGGCGATCGGCCTGTCCGAGGAGTTCATCGACCGGTACTTCACCTCGACCCCGCACCAGCTCGGGGGCAAGGGCATGACGGAGATCGCCGCCGAGGCGAGCGCCCGCCACGCCGACTCCTACCGCGACGACCACCCGCGGCCCTCCCACCGGCCGCTGCGCGTCGGCGGGGAGTACCAGTGGCGGCGTGAGGGTCCCGGGCACCTGTTCAACCCGGAGACGATCTTCAAGCTCCAGCACGCGACGGCGACGAAGCGCTACGACATCTTCGAGGAGTACACGAAGGCCATCGACGACCAGTCACGGGAGCTCATGACCCTGCGCGGCCTCCTCGACCTCGTCCCCGGCCCCGACGGACCGATCGACATCTCCGAGGTCGAACCCGCCTCGGCGATCATGAAGCGGTTCTCCACCGGAGCGATGAGCTACGGCTCGATCTCGAAGGAGGCCCACGAGACCCTGGCGATCGCGATGAACCGGATCGGGGGCAAGTCGAACACCGGCGAGGGCGGCGAGGACACCGAGAGGCTCCTCGACCCCGAGCGCCGCTCGGCGATCAAGCAGGTCGCCTCGGGCCGGTTCGGGGTGACCAGCCACTACCTCACCGAGGCCGACGACCTGCAGATCAAGATGGCGCAGGGCGCAAAGCCCGGCGAGGGCGGACAGCTGCCCGGCGAGAAGGTCTACCCGTGGATCGCGAAGACCCGCCATGCCACGCCCGGCGTGGGCCTGATCTCCCCGCCCCCGCACCACGACATCTACTCGATCGAGGACCTCGCTCAGCTCATCTACGACCTCGGCCGGGCCAACGCCCGCGCCCGGGTCCACGTCAAGCTCGTCTCCGCCGTCGGAGTGGGCACGGTCGCCGCCGGCGTGGCGAAGGCCGGCGCCGACGTCGTCCTCATCTCCGGCCACGACGGGGGGACGGGTGCGAGCCCGCTCAACTCGCTCAAGCATGCCGGGACCCCGTGGGAGCTCGGGCTCGCCGAGGCGCAGCAGACGCTCATCCTCAACGGCCTGCGCGAGAAGGTCGCCGTTCAGGTCGACGGCCAGCTCAAGACCGGGCGCGACGTCATCATCGCCGCCCTGCTCGGGGCCGAGGAGTTCGGCTTCGCGACGACGGCCCTCGTCGTCTCCGGGTGCATCATGATGCGCGTGTGCCACAAGGACACGTGCCCGGTCGGGGTGGCCACCCAGAACCCCGTCCTGCGATCGCGCTACCAGGGGCAGGCCGACCACGTCGTCAACTTCTTCACGTTCATCGCCGAGGAGGTCCGCGGCTACCTCGCCCAGCTCGGCTTCCGGTCCCTCGATGAGGCGATCGGAGCCGTCGAACGGCTGCGCATCGATGAGGAGCGGGCCGAGGCCTCGGGGCTCAACCTCCACCTCGACCAGATCCTCACCGTTCCCGGCGACCTCTCCGGAGACGTGTCGGTCAACCGGAAGAGCACAGGCCAGGTCTTCCGCACCTTCGCAGGCGAAGTCGACCTCACCTTCCTCGAGCAGGCGGAGGACGCCATCGCGACGAAGGCCCCGGTGACGATCAGCGCCTCGGTCGTCAACACCGACCGCAGCGTCGGCACCCTGCTCGGCCACCACGTGACGAAGACGTGGGCGGAGCGGGGACTGCCCGAGGACACGATCCGCCTTGAACTCCACGGCACCGCGGGGCAGTCCCTCGGCGCGTACCTCCCGCAGGGCGTGAGCATCGAGCTCTCCGGCGACGCCAACGACTACGTCGGCAAGGGTCTGTCCGGGGGCACCGTGAGCGTCCACCCGGACCCGGAGAACCGGACCCGGCCCGAGCACAACGTCATCGCCGGCAACGTCATCGGCTACGGCGCGACCGCGGGCAAGCTCTTCATCTCCGGCCAGGTGGGGGAGCGGTTCATGGTCCGCAACTCCGGCGCCGAGGCGGTCGTCGAGGGCATCGGCGACCACGGACTCGAGTACATGACCGGAGGGATCGCCGTCATTCTCGGCGGCACCGGACGCAACTTCGCCGCCGGCATGTCCGGGGGCACCGCGTACGTCCTCGACTTCAACCCGGCCCGGCTCAACCCCGACGAGCGCGCCGCCGGCGTCTTCCGCTTCACCGGCGTCGGCGTCGACGACATGGAGGTCCTCGAGCGCCTCCTCGGCGAGCACCTCGAATGGACCGGCTCCCCGCTGGCCGGCGAGCTGCTTGCGGGTCTGCGCCGCGGGGAGGACGTCCTCTCGCGGTTCACGAAGATCATTCCCGTCGCCTACCAGGCGGTGCGCGACATCCAATCCGAGCTGCTCGCCGAGGGCGAGCTGCCCGACTCCGAGGCCGCCTGGCACAAGATTCTGGAGGTCACCCATGGCTGATCCGCACGGATTCCTCACCGTTCCCCGCCGCGAGCTGCCCGAGCGCCGCCCGGTGCCCATCCGCCTCCTCGACTACCGCGAGGTCTACGAGGCGGGCGATCCCGACCAGCTGCGCCGGCAGGCCTCGCGCTGCATGGACTGCGGGGTGCCGTTCTGCCATCAGGGCTGCCCGCTGGGCAACCTCATCCCGGAGTTCAACGATGCGATGTACCGCGGGGAGCTGCCGCGCGCCGTCGACCTCCTCCACGCGACGAACAACTTCCCCGAATTCACCGGCCGGGCGTGTCCGGCGCCGTGTGAGAACGCGTGCGTGCTCAGCATCAACCAGCCCGCTGTGACGATCAAGCAGGTCGAGGTGAGCATCGTCGACCAGGGCTTCGCCGCCGGTCTCATCCAGCCCGAGATCCCCGACCGGATCACCGGGCACACCGTCGCCGTCATCGGCTCGGGCCCGGCGGGACTCGCCGCAGCCCAGCAGCTCACCCGCGCCGGGCACACGGTCGTCGTCTACGAACGCGACGACCGCCTCGGCGGGCTGCTCCGGTACGGGATCCCCGACTTCAAGCTCGAGAAGCAGCACATCGACCGCAGGCTGTCCCAGATGCGGGCCGAGGGCACCTGGTTCGAGACCGGCGTCGAGATCGGCGTCGACCTCACGCTCGAGGAGCTGCGCTCCCGCTTCGACGCGGTCATCGTGTGCACGGGTGCGACCGTGCCCCGGGACATGCCCGTCGAGGGTCGTGAGCTCGACGGCGTTGAGTTCGCGATGGACTACCTTGTGCCCTCGAACCGGGCGCAGGCCGGGGACGAGCCGACCCCGATCGACGCCGAGGGCAAGCACGTCATCATCATCGGCGGCGGCGACACCGGTGCGGACTGCCTCGGCACCGCGCTGCGGCAGAAGGCCGCCTCGGTGACGACGCTGGCGATCGGGGCGAAGCCGCCGGCCGAACGCAGCGAACGGGACCCGTGGCCGACGGTGCCGCGGATCTTCGAGGTCCAGACCTCCCACGAGGAGGGCGGCGAGCGGAAGTACCTCGCCTCGACGACGGGATTCGTCGGCGACGCCGAGGGCCGGGTCAACGGGATCGCGGTCGCTGAGACCCAGTTCGTCGACGGTCGCCGCATCCCGACGCCTGGCACCGAGCATCGTCTCGACGCCGACCTCGTACTCCTCGCGCTCGGCTTCTCCGGACCCGAAGCCGAGGTGCTCGGGCTCGACGTCGCCGAGACGGGAGCCTTCGCCCGCGACGACTCCTATGCCGCCTCGGCGCCCGGTGTCTTCGTCGCCGGAGACGCCGGCCGCGGGCAGTCGCTCATCGTCTGGGCGATCGCCGAGGGGCGGGCCGCGGCCGCCGAGGTCGACCGGTTCCTCACGGGGTCGACGCGGTTGCCGGAACCGGTCCGTCCCCGCGACACCGGTTTCAAAGGCTAGAATGATCTGTGTCACAGACTGAGAACGAGCACATCGGTGTGCGCGGCCTCCGCGGGCGGAATCGACCGCCCGCGGAGGGTCGATCGTCCATCGCGGTGCAGGTAGGGTGGAATGCATGAGGCGAGCAAAGATAGTCGCAACACTGGGTCCGAATCAGAATTCCTACGAAGACATCCGCACACTCGTCGATGAGGGCGTCGACGTCGCGAGGTTCAACCTCAGCCACGGTCGCCGCGAAGAGCACGAGGAGAAGTTCGCCTGGGTCCGACAGGCCGCCCTCGACACCGGTCGGGCGGTCGCCGTCCTCCTCGATCTCCAGGGTCCCAAGATCCGCGTGGGGACCTTCGAGAACGGCAAGGAGATCCTCGAGGACGGGCAGACGTTCACGATCACCAGCCGCGACGTCCCCGGGACATCCGAGGTCGTAAGCACGACGCTGAAAACCCTGCCCTCCGACGTCTCGGTGGGCGATCCCCTTCTCGTCGACGACGGCCGGCTGCGGCTGCGGGCGACCGCGGTGACCGAGACCGACGTCGTCACCGAGGTCGAGATCGGCGGTCCGATCTCCAACCACAAGGGCATCAACCTCCCCGGCGTCCCGGTCTCCGTTCCGGCGCTGTCGGAGAAGGACATCGAGGACCTCAAGTGGGGTCTCGGGCTCGGCTTCGACTGGGTCGCGCTCTCCTTCGTCCGCAGCCCCGAGGACATCGACGACGTCCACGCCGTCATGGACGAGGTCGGGGTCCGTGCCCCGGTCATCGCGAAGCTCGAGAAGCCGCAGGCCGTCGAGCAGCTCGACGCGGTCATCGACGCCTTCGACGGGATCATGGTCGCCCGCGGCGACCTCGGCGTCGAACTCCCGCTCGAACAGGTCCCCATCGTTCAGAAGCGGGCGGTCGAGATCGCCCGTCAGCAGGCCAAGCCCGTCATCGTCGCCACGCAGATGCTCGAGACGATGATCGAGGCCTCGCGCCCCACCCGCGCCGAGGCGAGCGACTGCGCGAACGCCGTCCTCGACGGTGCCGATGCGCTCATGCTCTCCGGCGAGACCTCGGTGGGCGCGCACTGGGTCGAGGCGATCCGGACGATGAGCCGGATCATCTCCTCGACCGAGGAGCACGGGCTCGATCGGATCCGTCCGCTCGGCACCGTCCCGCACACGAAGGGCGGGGCCGTCACGGCCGCGGCCGTCCGGATCGCTGAGCAGCTCGACATCGATCTCCTCTGCACCTTCTCGCAGACCGGTGACTCGGTGCGGCGGATGTCGCGGCTGCGTCCGCGGTGGCCGATCCTCGGCTTCACCCCCGATGCGCAGGTCCGCCACCAGCTGGCACTCACCTGGGGTGTGCGTCCCTACCTCGTGAAGTCGGTGCGTCACACCGACCAGATGGCCCGTCAGGTCGACGCGGTGCTCCTCGCCGACGGAACCGCCCGCGAGGGCGACCAGTCGATCCTCGTAGCCGGCTCGCCCCCCGGAATCCCGGGCTCGACGAACGCACTGCGGATCCACACGATGGGCGATGCGGCCAAGGGTGTCGCCGCCGCGTACGCGGACGACTCGGACAGCGACGAGGATCCCCTCGCCGGATACGGGGTCGTCCCGGAGGCGCCGATCACCCGGGACATCCCCATCGTGGGCGGCGACAGGAGCTGAGTCGCCAGCAGCGGGTGAGGGCCCGGTCGGAGGACACTCCGGCCGGGCCCTCTGCGTTGTCTCAGAATGTCATCCATGTCACCTCAGTTTGCGGAATTCGACAGATTGCTCAACAGTTGTGCAAGGAGTCGTACTTCGCCGAGGGCATCCGCGCACCTCGGCACCGCCGTCGAAAGGAAGCATATGAGACTGCCGGCATGGTCGAAGTCCTTCGGAGTGCAGGTGACGATCGCCCTCGTCGCCGGCGTCGTCCTCGGACTCGTCGCCCGCTCGTGGGGACCGGTGAGCGAGGCCCAGGACAACTGGCTCGGGCAGACTCTCGAGACCATCGGGTCCTCGTACGTCACCCTCCTCAAGGCGGCGGTGGTTCCGCTCATCATCACCGCGATCATCGCGAGCATCGGCAACCTGAGGAAGGTGACCAACGCCGCCCGCCTCGCGGTCTCGACGCTGCTGTGGTTCGCGCTCACCGCCTTCATCGCCGTCGTCATCGGCCTGCTCATCGCCCTCATCATGCAGCCGGGCGTCCACGCCGATGCGAGCTCCCTGCAGGGCCAGGCGCCCGAACACGAGGGCAGCTGGATCGGGTTCCTCACCGGACTCATCCCGGTCAACTTCCTCGGCCTCGAGGTCTCGACGGCGCCCGGTGACACCGGGGCGCTCGTCTCCGAGGTCGACTTCAACGTCCTCCAGCTCATCATCGTCTCCGGTGCCCTCGGCATCGCCGCCGTCAAGGTCGGCAAGGCCGCTGAGCCGTTCCTCGAGTTCGCCGAGGCGGCACTGGCCGTCGTCCAGAAGGTCGTGTGGTGGATCGTGCGGATCGCCCCGATCGGCACGCTCGGCCTCATCGGCAACGCCGTCAACTCGTACGGCTGGTCGACGATGGGTTCGCTGCTGTGGTTCGTCGTCGCCGTCTACATCGGTCTCGCCGCCGTCTTCCTCATCGTCTACCCGACGATCGCCAAGCTCAACGGCCTCTCCGTGCGCCAGTACTTCTCCGGCGTGTGGTCGGCCACCCAGCTCGGCTTCGTCTCCCGGTCGTCGATCGGCACGATGCCCGTGACCCAGAAGGTCGCGACCGACAACTTCGGCGTCCCGCAGGGCTACGCGGCCTTCGCCGTGCCCTTCGGCGCGACGACGAAGATGGACGGCTGCGCGGCCATCTACCCGGCGATCGCCGCGGTCTTCGTCGCGCAGTTCTTCGGCATCGAGCTCGGACCCATCCAGTACCTGCTCATCGTCTTCGTCTCCGTCATCGGCTCCGCCGCGACGGCTGGGACGACGGGTGCGACGGTGATGCTCACGCTCACCCTGTCGACGCTCGGGCTGCCGCTCGAGGGTGTCGGACTGCTGCTCGCGATCGAACCGATCGTCGACATGGGCCGCACCGCGCTCAACGTCTCCGGACAGGCGCTCATCCCCGCGATCGTCGCGAAGCGCCACGGCATCCTCGATCAGCCCCGCTACGACGCCAAGCGCATCGACGGCTACGTGCCGGTCGCTGTTGAGGCGGCGGGCGGCACCGAGCTGACGGCGAGCGACGAGGACGGCAGTGTGGGTGCCGGCGCGGAGGGCGGCACCGCTGAGGGCCGCGCCGCGGCTGATGCGGTTCCCGCCGACGGCTCCACGACCCGAGGGCAGTCGGCCCCGGCTCGCGAGAGCATCGGCAGCTGAACCAGCCAGATCAGTGACGGCCGCCGGCATTCGTGCCGGCGGCCGTCTCGCATGACTGTCCGCGTTCGGACTGCGCGGCAGCGGGCTCGGTCACCGCAGTGGGGCGGTCGCCGCATCCCCGGTCGCAGCGGCCTTCCCGATCTCGCCGTCGACGTCGAGGCCCCGGTTGAGCGCCCAGTAGGCGACCCCGGCGACGGACAGTCCGGCGAAGGCTGCGATGTCCGCTCCGCCGAGGCCGGCGGCGAGCGGCCCGGTGAAGATCCCCGTCGACATCAGAGGGATCTCGACGAGCAGGCCCAAGAGGTAGGCGAGCACGCCGCTGCGATTCCATCCGCGGTAGACGCCGCTGCGGTCGAACATCCCGGTGAGCGAATACCGTCCCCTGCGGACGAGGAAGTAGTCGACGAGGTTGATCGCGGTCCACGGCGCGAAGAGGTAGAGGAGGAAGGCGAGGTAGACCGACATCGCCTGCATGTAGTCCTCCGGCATGACGACCGTGAGCAGGAGTGCCGCGCAGGCCATGATCACCACCGCGGCGACCCGCAGCCCTGCGGTCAGGCGTACGGAGCGGAACGTGTCGATGACACTGATGAGCGTGAGTCCGCCCCCGTAGGTATTCATCGTCATCACACACACGAGGCCGCCGAGGGAGATGAGGACGGCGATCCGTCCGAACCCGGGGACGAGCGCGTCTCCAGCGGCTGCGACACCGGCGACGGCGTCCTGTGTGCCGAAGTTCGCGGCGAGGAGCGCGCCGAGGGAGGTCAGCCATGCGGAGCTCACCGCCATGCCGAGGTAGGTGCACCAGAACATCGCCTTCGGATCCACCGTGGCCGGAAGGTAGCGGGTGTAGTCGGAGACGTAGATCGCCCAGTTGATCTGGTACCCGGCCGCGATGCCGAACTGAATGAGCAGCGGCGTCCACGAGAACTCCGCCTGCGCCGTCACCGTCTGAGGTGTCTGTGCGGCGACGATGGTGACGATGACGAAGACGATGACGAAAGCGAGTGTCACCCACCGGGTGATGACGTGGATCCAGGTGTAGCCGAAGATCGCGAGAGTCAGGGTTACTCCGATGATGAGGAGAACCGCGGGTACGGTGCCGATGCCGAGCGCGACCCCGAGGCTCTGCGCCGCCAGGACGCAGCAGAAGACATTGAACCCGACATAGTTGATGAGGGCGAGGATGAAGACGAGGGCGGAGCCTGTGTAGCCGAACTGGGGCCGAGACTGGATGAGCTGCGGCAGCCCCAGGTGGGGTCCCTGTGTCGAGTGGAGGGCTGCGAAGATCGCGCCGAACGCCGAGCCGAGCACGGTGGCGGCGATCGTCGGCCACAGATCACCGCCGACGGCGATGCCGAGGAAGCCGACGGCGATGGTGCCGAGGTTCGCGTTGCCCGCGATCCACACGGGCGCGAGGTGCCAGACCCGTCCGTGCCGTTCCGCGACCGGCACGTGGTCGATCGACCGGCTCTCGACGACCGCTCCGGTCGTCGTTGCCTCATTCGGGCGCGTCCCTGACATGAGTTCTCCGTTCGTCACTGTGGCGCAGATCACGCCGGGTGCTCTAATATGTATACATATCTTTCATCTGTATGTAAATGCTCGGAGGTCGACAGAATGTGCCCAGAGGCGAGGGAATCCGCGCGAGTCGTTCCGCGGCCCCTGTTCACGCCCCCGGAGCAGGCGCGGCAGCTCGCCGTGCGGATGCGCGACGGGGTCCTGCTCGCCACCGACGTCTATCTGCCGCCGGCTGGTCACGGACCCGTTCTTCTCTCGCGGCTGCCCTATGACAAAGCAGGGGACGAGTGCTTCATGCCGGCGGTGGCGCGATGGCTCTGCGCGCGCGGCTACGTCGTCGTGGTCCAGGACGTCCGCGGCAAGGGCCGATCAGGGGGAGAGCTCGCCCCCTTCGTCCACGAGGTCGACGACGGGTACGACACCCTTGAGTGGATCACCGGTCAGGACTGGGCGAGCGGCCCGATCGGCATGTTCGGCGATTCGTACTACGGATACACCCAGTGGGCGGCAGCGGCGAGCGGGCATCCGGCTCTGGCGGCGATGGCGCCACGAGTGACGACACCCGATGCCCCACGGCTGCTCACCGATGGAGTCTTCCGCCTCGAAATGGCTGTCGCGTGGGTGCTCGAGACCTTCCTCGACGAACGACTCTTCGACTGCATCGGCACCATCGACTGGACGGTCCATCCGCTCGCCGACATCGCCGCCGAGGTGCTCGACGGGATCCGACCCCACCTCCTCGACAGATGGGTCGGGGGAGCGGTCGACGCACCCGAGATCGAGGCTGAGGGGCGGATTCCCACCCTCCACCTCGTCGGCCTCGACGACTTCCTCGCCGGAGCGGGGATCGACGCGTGGCGACGGGCGAGCGAGGGACCCGCGGAGCAGCTCCTCCTCGTCGACGCCCGCGACCACGGGTGGACTGCGCGGGATCCCGGCGTTCCCGGAGGTGCGGCGTCGGCTGACGGTGACCCGAGCCCGGCATTCCTCGAGGAGTACCTGAGTCCGCTGCTGGGGTTCTTCGACCGCCACCTCGGACAGTCACTCGATCTCGACTCCCGACGGCGCAGCGCCACCGAGATCCCACCCGTGCGGTGGCGGATCGGCGACGACCGGTTCCACGCCGCCCGGACGTGGCCGCCGCCGGACGTCGTCAGGCGACAGTGGACGCTCACCGTCGACGGGCTCGAACCTGCGGGCAGCGCGGTCGGCCGCGGACGATCCGCCGAGGACGACCCGGCGGGGCGCCCTCCGGTGCGGTCGTTCGTCCACGATCCGTCCGATCCGGTTCCGAGTGCGGCCAACCCCTTCCACCCCAATCTCGACCGCGGCGATGACACCGATTCCCTTGACCGCGACGATGTCCTCGTCTTCGCGTCGACGGCGGTGACGCAGCCCCTCGTCCTCCTCGGCTCCGGGACGGTGAGCGTCGACCTCGACATCGACGGTGACTTCGATATCGTCGCGGAGGAGGGAACGCACGTCGTCGGCCACCTCATGGTCGGACTGTTCGACGTCGCCCCGGATGGCAGAGCCGCCCGCATCGCCGAGGCCGCCGTCGCGGTCGTCGACATCGGCCAGCCGACGGCGGTCGACCTTCCTGCTCTGGGGTGGGAGGTGAGCGCCGGACACCGCCTCGCCCTCAGGCTCAGCGCGAGCAGCTATCCCGGGCGCCTGCTCCACCCCGGAAGCGCGGAGGATCCATGGACGGCGACCGCGGGTGCGCGGCGGACCTACCGCGTGCGCCTCGGCGAGAAGAGCCGACTGAGTCTCGATGTGAGAGGAGAGAGCCGATGAGAGGATTCCGGCCCACCAAGCCCGAGCGCACCGACACGCAGTCGACAGCTGCACGCGTCCACGCGGAACTGCGTCGGAGAATCGTCCACGGTGAGCTGGCGGCGGGAGCAGCGCTCAGCGAGAACGGACTCGCTGCCGAGTTCTCCGTCTCCCGCACCCCGGTGCGCGAAGTCCTCCGCGAGCTCATCACCGAAGGCCTGCTCGAGGTCGGCCGACGACGCCAGAACATCGTCACCGCCCACACCCCCGAGCGGGCGCGCGAACTCTCCCTCATGCTCGGCGCCCTCGGCGACCTCGTCGCCGGAGAGTCGCCGAGGGTCCTCGAACACGGTGACGCCGACATCCTCCACCTCATCCTCATCCGCACCGAGCGAGAGATCACGGCCGGACGCTTCGAAGGCGCCGTCGACGGCTTCGACGACTTCCTCGTCGAGGTCGCCGAACTCGCGAACCTGCCCGTCGTCGCCGACACCATGCGACGGCTGTGCGCTCACGCCCGGCTTGCCGGACTCGGAGTGCCTGCCTCGCCGGAGGCGCTGAGTGCCCACGTGACGATGCTGCGCACCCTCGCCGAGGCTGTCGAAGCCGGTGACCGGGAGGCCGCCCGTGTGACGATGGGGGCGATCACCTCGGCAAGAGGAACTGCCCGCGATGACCGTCCCGGCGCGGCCGATTGACCGAACCGCCGGGTCATGGTGTAGATTCGGTGAGGTACGCCACGCGGGTGTAGTTCATCGGTAGAACGCTACCTTCCCAAGGTCGAGAGGCGGGTTCGACTCCCGTCACCCGCTCTCAGAGCCCCCGGCCCCGGATCACCCGGGGACCAGCGGGGCGACGCCCGGGCAGGCGCCCGTTCTCTGAATCTCGTGCGCACCCCCGGTGCACCCCTGTCGGAACCACCCCGAGACGCAGAAAGCGCAGCACCACGGGTGCTGCGCTGGGAATGAGTACCGGATGTGGGACTCGAACCCACACGTCTTTCGACAACGCATTTTGAGTGCGCCGCGTCTACCGATTCCGCCAATCCGGCTCGCCGCGACCAGTGCTCGCGACATCGACAACTCTACGACAGCACGCGCGTGAGTGCCCAATCGGTGACACCCCCTGGGCCCGAACCCTGGTGGCTCTCCTCACAGCGCAATCCTGCGGTCGGCGGTGCGGGCCTGGTCTAGACTGGTGCCGTGCTTTCCAACAGCGAACAACCCACCTCAGATGAATCCGTGCCCGTCCGCCGCGTCGTCGTGGCCGAAGACGAGGCCGTGATCCGACTCGACATCGTCGAGATGCTGCGCGAAGTCGGCTACGACGTCGTCGGCGAAGCCGCGGACGGCGAATCCGCCATCCGGCTCGCCGAAGAGCTGCGCCCCGACCTCGTCGTCATGGACATCAAGATGCCGATCCTCGACGGCATCGCCGCCGCCGAGCGCATCGCCAAGGCCCGCATCGCCCCCGTCGTCCTCCTCACCGCGTTCTCGCAGAAGGAACTCGTCGAGCGCGCCCGCGACGCCGGTGCCATGGCCTACGTCGTCAAGCCCTTCACCTCCGCCGACCTCATCCCCGCGCTCGAGATCGCACTCTCGCGCCACGCGGAGATCAGCTCGCTCGAATCGGAGATCTCCGACCTCACCGAGCGCTTCGAGACCCGCAAGCTCGTCGAACGCGCCAAGAGCCTCCTCCAGACCTCGATGGGCCTGAGCGAACCCGAGGCCTTCCGCTGGATCCAGAAGACCTCGATGGACCGTCGCCTGACGATGCGCGAGGTCGCCGAGACCGTCCTCAAGCAGATCGGCGCGAAGAAGGACTGAGCGCCCGGCTTGCCACACAGCTGCGTCGAGACCGCACACGAGAGCCCCGCCCCGGATTCCGGGACGGGGCTCTTCGCATGGGGGAGGACCACCTCGGCGGGGGAGTCATGCCCGCCCCACCGCCTCGGCGAGCCCTGACGCTCAGGTCTGCTGGACGCTCACGCCTTCGACGCGAGGACCATGTTCGTGATCCGCACGATCGAGAGGAGGCGATCCTCCTCATCGGTCATCCGCACCTCGTGGGAGAGGAGGGTGCGGCCGCGGTGGAGCACCTCGGCGCGCCCGGTGACGATCCCACCGCGCGTCGCCCGCAGGTGAGTCGCGTTGAGGTCGACGCCGACGACGTTCTTCCCACCGCTGGTGAGGAAGGAGTGCATCGAGGCCAGGGATTCGGCGAGGACGACGTGACCGCCGCCGTGGAAGAGGCCCATCGGCTGGGTGTTGCCCTCGACGGGCACGGTCGCGGTCATCCAGTCGAAGCCGATGCCGGTGAACTCGATGCCCATCCGGTTCGCCAGGCCGCCCCCGGCGCCGCCTGAGTTGATCTGCTCGAGCATGCCGAGAGCCTCGGCCTCGGTCGTGTCCTCGGTGAGGCTTGCGTGCGGAACCACCATCGATCTCCTTCATGTCCGTGATGAACGCTAGGCTATTGCATGTGAGTCACGCTAACGAATCCCTCCTGCTCATCGACGGTCACTCCCTTGCCTACCGGGCCTTCCACGCCCTCCCGGCGGAGAACTTCGCGACGAGCACCGGCCAGACGACGAACGCGATCTTCGGGTTCATCTCGATGCTCATCAATGTGCTCCGCGACGAGGCGCCGAGCCACGTCGCCGTCGCCTTCGACCTCGGACGCGAGACCTTCCGCCTCGAGGAGTACGCGGAGTACAAGGCCGGGCGGGCGAAGACGCCGCCGGAGTTCCACCCGCAGATCGACCTCATCAAGGACATCGTCACTGCCATGGGCATCCGCGTCGTGACGAAGGAGGGCTATGAGGCCGACGATGCGCTCGCGACGATGGCCCGCCTCGGGCGGGAGGCCGGCGCGAGCGTCGAGGTGATGACCGGGGACAAGGACTCGTTCCAGCTCGCCACCGACACCGTGACGATCCTCTACCCGAAGCGCGGCGTGAGCGACCTCGTGCGGATGACGCCGGAGGCGATCGAGGAGAAGTACGGGGTCACCCCGGCCAACTACCGCGGCCTCGCAGCCCTGGTGGGGGAGAAGGCCGACAACCTCCCCGGCGTCCCCGGGGTCGGGGACAAGACCGCGGCGAAGTGGCTGACCGCCCACGGCGACCTCCCCGGCGTCCTCGAGCACGCCGACGAGATCGGCGGGAAGGTCGGCGAGAAGCTGCGCGACCACCTCGGCGACGTCGAACGCAACTATCGGCTCAACCGCCTCGTCGACGACGTCGACTTAGGCCTCGCCTATGCCGACCTCACCTGGGGCGAGGGCGACCCGGCGGAGCTGAGCAGCCTGTTCGACCAGCTCGAGTTCCAGGCGCTCGGCAAGCGTCTGGCCGCGATCTTCGGGGACGCTGCGACCCCGGCCGGTGCTGAGGTCGCCCCGGCCCGTGAGGTCGAGGTCACGACCGTCGACGTGCCCATCCTGCTTGACTCCATCGCCGAGGCGGATGTCCTCGCCCTCGACTCGGACGCGACGTACGAGCTCGGTCACGGCGACGTCCGCTTCCTCGCTGTCTCCACCGAAGCCGGCACCGCCCAGGTCGTCGACCTCGGGGAGGCGAGCGAGGACGAACTCACGGCGCTGGGGGAGGCGCTGCGCGCTTCGGCGCTCATCTTCCACTCCTCGAAGCTCCAGCTCAAGGCCCTGCGATCGGTGGGCATCGACATCGGGGACGTCGCCGGGGACACGGCGCTTGCCGCGTACCTTCTCGTGCCCGACCAGCGCAGCTACGAGCTGCGCGACATCGCCGCCGAACGCGCCGGCATCGAACTCGCCGCCGCCTCGGCGAAGGACGGCCAGCTCTCCCTCGACCTCGACACCGACGCGACCGCACGCACCCACGGAACCAACGCGGCAGCGCTCATCGAGGTCCATGACGTGCTTGCGACGGCGATCGACGAAGCGAACATGACCCAGGTCTACCGGGACATCGAACTGCCGCTCGTCCCGGTGCTCGCGGGCATGGAGATGGCCGGCATCGCCATCGACGAGGACGGCCTGACCGCGCTCGTCGAGGACTTCACGAAGCAGGCGCAGGCGAGTGCCGAGCTCGCGTACGAGGCGATCGGCCACGAGGTCAACCTCGGGTCCCCGAAGCAGCTGCAGACGGTCCTCTTCGACGAACTCGACATGCCGAAGACGAAGCGGACGAAGACGGGGTACACGACCGACGCCGATGCGCTGGCCGAGCTCTTCGTCAAGACCGAGCACCCGTTCCTCCAGCACCTGCTCGCCCACCGCGATGCGACGAAGCTCAAGCAGACCGTCGTCGGGCTCGGCAAGACCGTCGCCGAGGACGGGCGGATCCATACGACCTATCAGCAGACGGTTGCGGCCACCGGACGTCTGTCCTCGCTCGATCCGAACCTGCAGAACATCCCCGTGCGCACCGAGTCCGGGCGGCGCATCCGCGAGGTCTTCGTCGCCGATCCGTCCGTCGAGGGCGGGCTCCTCCTCACCGCCGACTACTCGCAGATCGAGATGCGCATCATGGCGCACCTCTCCGGCGATGCCGCGCTCATCCAGGCGTTCAAGGACGGCGAGGACCTCCACTCGTACGTCGGGTCGAAGGTCTTCTCCGTCGGCATCGACGAGGTGGACGCGACGATGCGCTCGAAGGTCAAGGCGATGTCGTACGGCCTCGTCTACGGGCTCTCCGCGTACGGGCTCTCCCGGCAGCTCGCGATCGGCGTCGAGGAGGCCCGGGATCTCATGGCCCAGTACTTCGAGCGCTTCGGGGCGGTCAAGGACTACCTCGACGAGATCGTCGAGCAGGCCCGAGACAAGGGCTTCACGGAGACGATCATGGGACGCCGGCGGTACCTGCCCGCACTCCACAGCGACCGAAGGCAGCTCCGCGAGATGGCCGAGCGCGCCGCGCTCAACGCCCCGATCCAGGGCTCGGCCGCCGACATCATGAAGATCGCGATGCTCAAGGTCGCCGACCGGCTCGAGGGCTTCCGCTCCCGCATGCTGCTCCAGGTCCACGACGAGATCATCGTCGACCTCCACCCCGAGGAGGCGGACGAGGTCAAGGCGATCGTCACTGAGGAGATGGGCTCGGCCTTCGAACTCGACGTCCCCCTCGACGTCAACGTCGGCACCGGCATCTCCTGGCACGCCGCCGCCCACTGAGAGCAGCGCGCTCGCTCAAGGCGCCCAGCACTCAGCCAAGGGAGGAACACTTGCAATGTGCGCTCCGGCTTGAGTGAGAACCGGGTCGCGCGCGTCAGGCGTCGGGCAGCGTCGTCGCGAAGATCACAGTCCCGGGCATGAGCGCGCCGCGCAGGGGAGACCAGCCGCCCCACGCGGTCGTGTTCGTCTCCGGCCACTCGGGCTCGGTCACCGAGTCGATCGTGAAGCCGGCGCCCACGAGCAGGCTCACCCAGTCGCCCATCGTCCGGTGGTGCTCGGCGTAGACGGGCTGGCCGTCGGCATCGATCTCGACGTACGGCGTCCGGTCGAAGTACGAGTACTCGACGGTCAGCCCCGATTCGCCCGGCACGTCGGGGAACATCCAGCGCATCGGGTGCGTCGTCGAGAAGACCCACTTTCCGCCGGGGCGGACGACGCGGGCCACCTCGGCCAGCACCACCTCGGCGTCCTTGACGAAGGGCAGGGCACCGTACGCGGAGAACGCGATGTCGAAGCTGTTCGAGGCGAACGGCAGGGAGCGGGCGTCGGCGCGGACGAAGGTCGGGGGAGTGGCATCGGGGCTGAGCGGATTCTCCCGCTGCAGGCGCGAGGCCTGCTCGAGCATGCCCGCGGAGAGGTCGATGCCCGTGGCGATGGCGCCCTCCTCGGCGAGCCAGCGGGAGCACTGCCCGGCCCCGCACCCGACCTCGAGGATCTGCTTCCGGGCGACTGTGCCGAGGAGGTGGACGTCCGATTCGTGAATTCCTTCGGGACACCACATGAAGTCCGAGGCGCCGAGGAAGCTGCCGTGCTCGGCGAGGTACTCCTCGGCGGAATTGTCCCAATAGCTGCGGTTGGCGCGCACCGACGCCTCTTCGTCGATCGGCAGATACCCCCCGCTGATGACCTCGGTCGAATAGCTTCCGTCGCTCATGAGTCCTCCGCGAATCGAGGGGCAGATCCCAGGGTGCATTCATGCCCTGAATGATGCTAGTATTGACAACCGTATGTGCGTATGCATACGAGTCCATAATCGTAATCGAGACCGGATGCGACTCCCACAGGCTGTGCAAGCACCCCAAGGGTATCGGATCCGGGACACAATTCCATCGGAGTCCCTACCTATATGACCACCACCACGCCGGAATCGGTGCAGCCGAAGCAGGTCGCTGTCAATGACATCGGAACCGCTGAGGACTTCCTTGCCGCCGTCGACGAGACGATCAAGTACTTCAACGATGGCGACATCGTCGAAGGCACCGTCGTCAAGGTCGACCGCGACGAGGTCCTCGTCGACATCGGATACAAGACGGAAGGCGTCGTCCTTTCGCGTGAACTGTCCATCAAGCACGATGTCGATCCCGGCGAAGTCGTCGAGGTCGGGGACCCCATCGAGGCACTCGTTCTCCAGAAGGAGGACAAAGAGGGCCGCCTCATGCTGTCGAAGAAGCGTGCGCAGTACGAGCGCGCCTGGGGCGACATCGAGAAGATCAAGGAAGAGGACGGCGTCGTCACCGGCACCGTCATCGAGGTCGTCAAGGGCGGCCTGATCGTCGACATCGGCCTGCGCGGCTTCCTTCCCGCCTCGCTCGTCGAGATGCGTCGCGTCCGCGACCTCGCCCCCTACATCGGGCAGCAGGTCGAGGCGAAGATCATCGAACTCGACAAGAACCGCAACAACGTCGTCCTCTCGCGCCGCGCCTGGCTCGAGCAGACCCAGTCCGAGGTCCGCCACGACTTCCTCCAGACCCTGCAGAAGGGCCAGGTCCGTCCCGGCGTCGTGTCCTCGATCGTCAACTTCGGTGCCTTCGTCGACCTCGGTGGTGTCGACGGACTCGTGCACGTCTCGGAGCTGTCCTGGAAGCACATCGATCACCCGGGTGAGGTCGTCACCGTCGGTGACGAGGTCACCGTCGAGGTCCTCGACGTCGACATGGACCGTGAGCGCGTCTCGCTCTCGCTTAAGGCGACGCAGGAAGATCCGTGGCAGCACTTCGCGCGCACCCACGTCATCGGCCAGATCGTGCCCGGCAAGGTCACCAAGCTCGTTCCGTTCGGCGCGTTCGTCCGCGTCGAGGACGGCATCGAGGGCCTCGTCCACATCTCCGAGCTCGCCGTGCGCCACGTCGACCTGCCCGAGCAGGTCGTCTCCGTCGACGAGACCATCTACGTCAAGGTCATCGACATCGACCTCGAGCGTCGCCGCATCTCGCTCTCGCTCAAGCAGGCGAACGAAGGCGTCGACCCCGAGGCCGAGGAGTTCCTCGACCCGGCTCTCTACGGCATGCCGCAGGAGTACGACGAGGACGGCAACTACAAGTACCCCGAAGGCTTCGACCCCGAGACCAACGAGTGGATCGAGGGCTTCGAGGCGCAGCGCGAGATCTGGGAGCAGCAGTACGCCGCCGCCCAGGCGCGTTGGGAAGAGCACAAGAAGCAGGTCGCGAAGGCCATCGCCGCGGACGCCGAAGCCGGCGCTGCGGACTCGGGCTCCGACGCCGCTCCCGCCACCGGGTCCTTCTCCTCCGAGGAGTCGGGCGACGAGGGCACGCTCGCCAGCGACGAAGCACTCGCAGCTCTGCGTGAGAAGCTTGCAGGCAGCTGACATCAGCGCAGTGAAGGGCTCCCGGTCGACAGGCCGGGAGCCCTTTGCATATGCGCGACTGCGACCATGGGCGTGGTACACGCTCATCCTCATCCTCGCGAGCATCTGCGTGTTCGGCGGTGTCGCCGCCGACCCGGGCGGCCAGGTGTCCGCCGGCAACGACGACTCCTCGCTCTTCATCTGGTGGCTCGGCCACGGCGCCGAGGTGCTCGCCGGGTTCCTCGGCTTCGGTGACGGATCCGTCGCCGCCGGGGAGGGCTTCCTCTTCACCGACGCGATGAATGCGCTCGGCGGGGGAGTCAACGGCGCGTGGAACACCTCCCTGACCGGGATCGCGATCGTGCTGGCGCCGCTCACCTGGGTGGCCGGGCCGATCATCGCCTACAACGTCCTCATCCTCGCCATCCCCGTCCTCAACTCGCTTGCGACGGCAGTGCTCTTCACCCGCTTCCTCCGTCGCGGCCCCGCGTTCGCCGCGGCCGCAGGCGTCGGGTTCTCGAGTTACACGATCGCGCAGCTCTCCGGACACCCCAACCTCGCCTTCGCGATCGCCCCGCCGCTCGTCGCAGCACTCGTCCTCGCCCTCCTCGCCGGACCGCGGCCGGGACCCGGCCAGGACGCGGGCGCCCAGCCGACCGACGCCGCCGGGGTCGAACGGTCCGGGGACGCCCGCGTGCTCGGCTGCCGCACCTGGCTGCTCGGGCTCGGGCTCGGCGCCGTCCTCGGCTTCCAGTTCTACGTCTCCACCGAGGTGCTCGCCGGGACGTTCATCGCCTTCCTCTGCCTCATGCTCGGCCTCGTCCTCTGCGGCCGTTCCCTGCTCACCCGCATCGGCTGGCTGCGCCTGGGAGCCGGCGGCCTCCTCGGCGCCGGGATCGCCCTGATCTGTGCGCTCCCGCTGCTGCTGACGATGGCCGGTCCCAACGCCCCGTCCGGGGCGATCCGCCCGCACGGCGTGTGGAACACCGACCTCCTCGATCCCGTCGTCCCCGCGTCCCCGACGCTCATCGGCGCGGGTGAGTCACCGCTGCCACGGGTCATGGACATCGACGGCGCCGAGATCGGCGCCTACGTCGGCATCCCCGCCCTCCTCGCGGCGGCGATCATCGTCCTCGCCTTCGCCCGCCGCTCGGTTGTCGTGCGCGTCGCCGCGGTCACCGGCCTGCTCGTCTTCGTCCTCTCGCTGGGATCGCCCGTCCTCCTCGGCGGGTCCGTCCTCGTCCCCACGGGTCCCTTCGCCCTCATCGAGTCGATCCCCGTGCTCAACAACGTCCTGCCCATGCGCCTCGTCCTCCATTCGACGATCGCGCTCTTCGCGATCCTCGGCTGGGGTCTCCAATGGGCGCTGACGGCCCGCCGCCGTCCCCGCGGGATCGCGATGCTCGGCCTGCTCGCCGTTGCGGCCATCGTCGTCCTCCCCGGTGTCCAGCCCGCCCGTGAGGTCTACGTCCCCGAGTTCTACCGCAGCTCCATCGCCGAGGTGATCCCTGCCGGATCCGTCGTCAAGACCCTGCCGCGGCCGCTCGCGTGGGCCGAACCGCACGCCGATGAGGCGATGGTGTGGCAGTCCGTTGCCGACTTCCGGTACCGGGAGACCGGCGGGTACTTCATCGGCTCGAGCCCCGACTCCCCGGTCACCTACGCCGCCCCCGAGGACGGACTCGATACGGCCCTGCGCCCGACGATCTTCGCCGGCGCCCCTATGCCCGCAGCCGACGACCCCGCCGTCGCCGCCGGCATCGCCTCCCTGCGGAATGCGGGCGTCGACTTCGTCGTCATCGCTCCCGAGGCTCCGCTGGCGACCGGGGGAACCGGTGAGCTCGAGGCACTGCTTACGGCGCATCTCGGACAGCCCGTGTTCGCCGACGAGGGAGTCGTCGTCTTTCGGGTGAGCGGGTCCGGCTCCTGATCCGCCACAGCGCCCTCGCCGGGGGATAGGCTGGCCCCATGCTGAGGATCGGACTGACCGGAGGGATCGGCGCGGGCAAATCGACGGTGGCCGGGCTGCTCGCCGCCCATGGCGCGGAGATCATCGACGCCGACGTCATCGCCCGCGAGGTCGTCGCCCCCGGGGAACCGCTCGTCGACACCCTCGCCGAGGCGTTCGGCCGTGACATCGTCTCCGCCGACGGCGGACTCGACCGGGCCCGTCTCGCCGCCGTCGCCTTCGCCGATCCCGAGTCGACGGCCCGCCTCGGCGCGCTCATGCACCCGGTCATCCGGGATCGGACCGCGCAGCGCTTCGCCGCATCGACCGCCGAGGTCGTCGTCCACGACGTCCCCCTCCTCGTCGAGAACCACATGGAGACCGGCTACCACCTCACCCTCCTCGTCGACGTCCCCGCCGACGTCCGGCTCGATCGCCTCGTCGCGTCCCGGGGGATGGACCGCGACGATGCGCAGGCGCGCATCGCCCGGCAGGCGAGCGACGAGGAGCGGCGGGCCGCGTGCGACGTCCTCATCGACAACTCCGGCACCCCCACCGCTGCCGAGGCGGTCGTCGACCGTCTCTGGACAGAGCGGTTGGCGCCGTTCGCCGCGAACCTCGCCGCGGGGCGTCCCGCGGCGCGTGAGGCCGGGGTCGTGGCTGAGCGGCGCGAGGGCGATGCCGAACGCCTCGCCGCGAAGCTGCGCCACGGCACGGGCGAGGAGTTCCCGATCGCCGTGACCGGCGACGGCTCGTCGGGGGTGCCGATCGCCCTCGCGCTCGCGGTGCCCGACGCCGGCTCGGCAGAGGCGCTCTCACCGCGGCTGACGACGCTCGGGTTCCCCCCGGCGGCCTCCGACGACGAGCTCCTGCGGGCCAGCGCCGATCCCGGACTGCCCGCCGACCTCGAGGTGCGTCCCGCCGGGTGAGGGCAGCGTCGGCCCGGTCGGGTGGGTCCTGCCCAGTGTCGTGTCAGGGCCGAGGTCTACGCTGGGTCCATGAGCCCATCACGTCCCCTGCCCGCGATCGGGCACCGACCCGACGTCACTCGCACGGTGGCACCGTTCGAGGTCGTCTCCGAATACTCGCCCTCGGGCGACCAGCCCACCGCGATCCGTGAGATCTCCGAGCGCCTCGACTCCGGTGAGCGCGACATCGTCCTCCTCGGCGCCACCGGCACCGGCAAGTCGGCGACGACGGCGTGGCTCATCGAACAGGTGCAGCGGCCCACGCTCATCATGGCGCCGAACAAGACCCTCGCCGCCCAGCTGGCCAACGAGTTCCGCCAGCTCCTGCCCAACAACGCGGTCGAGTACTTCGTCTCCTACTACGACTACTACCAGCCGGAAGCGTACGTCCCGCAGACCGACACCTTCATCGAGAAGGACTCGTCGATCAACGACGAGGTCGAGCGGCTGCGGCACTCGGCGACGAACTCGCTGCTCACCCGCCGCGACGTCGTCGTCGTCTCGACCGTCTCGTGCATCTACGGTCTCGGCACCCCCGAGGAGTACGTCGACCGCATGGTCACCCTCCACAAGGGGCAGGAGTGCGACCGGGACGAACTCCTCAAGCGGTTCGTCTCGATGCAGTACACGCGCAACGACATGGCCTTCACCCGCGGCACGTTCCGGGTCCGGGGCGACACCGTCGAGATCATCCCGCAGTACGAGGAGCTCGCCCTGCGCATCGAGTTCTTCGGCGACGAGATCGAATCGCTGCAGACCCTCCACCCGCTCACCGGGGAGATCATCCGCGACGAGGACACCATCCATGTCTTCCCGGCCTCCCACTACGTCGCCGGTGAGGACAGGATGGGCCGGGCGATCAGCGAGATCGAGGACGAGCTCCAGTCCCGGCTGAGCGAGTTCGAAGCCCAGAACAAGCTCTTGGAGGCGCAGCGGCTGAAGATGCGCACGAGCTACGACCTCGAGATGATGGAGTCGATGGGCTTCACTTCGGGGATCGAGAACTACTCCCGCCACATCGACGGTCGTCCCGCGGGCTCGGCGCCGAACTGCCTGCTCGACTACTTCCCCGAGGACTTCCTCCTCGTCGTCGACGAGTCCCATGTCACCGTGCCCCAGATCGGCGGCATGTATGAAGGCGACATGTCGCGCAAGCGCACACTCGTCGAACACGGCTTCCGGCTGCCGAGCGCGATGGACAACCGACCGCTGAAGTTCGACGAGTTCCGCGAACGCGTGGGGCAGACCGTCTACCTCTCGGCGACCCCGGGCGACTTCGAGCTCGAACGCGCCTCCGGCACCGTCCAGCAGATCATCCGGCCCACCGGCCTCGTCGACCCCGAGGTCGTTGTCAAGCCGACGAAGGGCCAGATCGACGACCTCCTCGACGAGATCCGGACCCGGGTCGAGCGCAACGAGCGGGTGCTCGTGACCACCCTGACGAAGAAGATGGCCGAGGACCTCACCGACTACCTCCTCGACCACGAGGTCCGCGTCCAGTACCTCCACTCGGATGTCGACACGCTGCGCCGCGTCGAGCTGCTCACCGAGCTGCGGGCCGGGGAGTTCGACGTCCTCGTCGGCATCAACCTGCTCCGGGAGGGCCTCGACCTGCCCGAGGTCTCCCTCGTCGCGATCCTCGACGCCGACAAGGAGGGCTTCCTCCGGTCGACGACCTCGCTCATCCAGACGATCGGCCGCGCGGCCCGCAATGTCCACGGCCAGGTCCACATGTACGCCGACTCGATCACCCGCTCGATGCAGGAGGCGATCGACGAGACGAACCGCAGGCGGGAGATCCAGATCGCCTACAACGAGGAGAACGGCATCGATCCGGCGCCGCTGGTGAAGAAGATCGCCGACATCACCGAGCGGCTTCAGCGTGAGGACGCCGACACCCGTGAGCTGCTCACGGAGTTCGACTACGGCAAAGGCAAGCGCGGCTACAATTCGACGCTCAGCGACGAGCAGCGTCAGGCCGCCTCCGGCGGCAGCTCGCTGCGCCCGCCGGCTGCGGACCTCACTGAGCTCATCGAGTCCCTGACGACGCAGATGCACGCCGCCGCCGCCGAACTCCAGTTCGAACTCGCCGCTCGCCTGCGCGATGAGCTCTCGGATCTCAAGAAGGAGCTGCGGGCGATGAAGGAGGTCGGACACGCCTGACCATGAGGCCGTGGGAAGGTGACTATACTGGTGTGGCTGGCGAAAGGGAGTATCCCGTCCATCCGTGCTCGTCACCACGATCCGCCTTCAGGGTCCGGGCGCGGAGCGCACGCCGCCACCTCAGTGTGGTCCTAGCGTGGGAGAGACTTTCGGCACGGGTACACCACTCCGTCATCACGAAAGGCATCCATGGATATCCTGTCCTCCACCCTCGCCGCGGGCGGCAGCACCGCAGCGTCGAGCGGGGCCGTCATCCCGCCGTGGTTCATGATCACTTCGGGGATCATCATCGTCGCGATCCTCATCTTCGACGTGCTCCTCGTCTTCAAGCGCCCGCACGTGCCCTCGATGCGGGAGGCGACCCTGTGGGTCGTCTTCTACGTCTCGCTCGCCCTCCTCTTCGCCGGGTCCCTGTTCTGGATCGGCGATGCCCAACACGGCAGCGAGTTCCTCACCGGCTGGCTGCTCGAGTACTCCCTGAGCATCGACAACCTCTTCGTCTTCATCATCATCATGGGCAGCTTCCAGGTGCCGAGGAAGTACCAGCAGGAAGTCCTCATGGTGGGCATCATCATCGCCATCATCTTCCGCGGGCTCTTCATCCTCGCCGGCGCGGCGATCATCAGCGCCTTCGTCGAGGTCTTCTTCATCTTCGGCATCTTCCTCCTCTTCGTCGCCTACCGGCAGGCGTTCGCGAGCGAGGACGAGGGCGACGGCGAGAACTTCCTCATCCGCTTCCTCCGCAAGCGGATGAACATCATCGACGAGTACCACGGCAACAAGCTGCGCGTCGACATCGACGGGAAGAAGTACTGGACGCCCATGTTCATCGTCTTCCTCGCGATCGGTTCGACGGACGTGATGTTCGCGCTCGACTCGATCCCGGCGATCTTCGGCGTCACCCAGGTCCCGTTCCTCGTCTTCGCCGCCAACGTGTTCGCCCTCATGGGTCTGCGCCAGCTCTACTTCCTCCTCGGCGGGCTCGTCGACAAGCTCGTCTACCTCCACTACGGCATCGCCGCGATCCTCGCGTTCATCGGCGTCAAGCTCTTCATCACCGCCCTCCACGAGACCGACGTCTCGTGGCTGCAGTGGGGCAAGGTCGTGCCCGAGGTGCCGACGTGGCTGTCGCTGACGTTCATCGTCGTGGCCATGGCCGTGGCGACGATCGCCTCGATCATCAAGATGAAGCGGGACGGGAAGTCCTTCCGCGATCAGGGCCCGCAGGAATCCGAGGCCTCCCAGGGCACCGAGAAGTGAACCCGGTCGTACGATCGCTCTGAGACAGTGCGCGGGAGGCTCCGTCGGGAGCCTCCCGCGCACGTCGGTTCGGGGGCGGACTCAGGCCGAAGCCGGCAGCCGCAGCCTGGGCTCACGCCTCGGCGAAGGGCCCGAACACCGGAGTCCACTGCCGGATCGTCACACTGTCGATGACTCCGATCTCCGCATACGGATCATCCCGCAGATGAGCCTCGACCTCGGCGACGTCGGCCGCACTGAGGATGAGCAGCCCACCCGGCACAGGGGAGTCGTCGAGGGGACCCGAGGCGAGGATGGTCCCCGCCTCGTTGAGCGCGGCCTGCCACTGCCGGTGGCGGGGCCTGTGCTCCATCCTCGTCTCCGTGTCGGGGCCGTAGACATAGGTGACGGCGAATACCGGCATCTCACACTCCTGGGGTCGGTGAATAGGATGGACATCAGTCTAGAGCGAAAGGTCTGTGCAGAGTCGTGACGAGGTTGCAGGACATTCCGGCGGAGTTCGCCGATGAGGACACGATCTTCGAGTCCTTCGCCGACTACTGTCGGCAGCTCGGGATCGAACCCTATCCCGCGCAGGAGGATGCGATGCTCGCCGTCCTCACCGGAGACAACACGATCGTCGCGACCCCGACCGGCTCGGGGAAGTCCCTCGTCGCCCTCTTCGCGCTCTACACCGCGTTCACCCGCGGCATCCGGGCCTACTACACCGCCCCGCTCAAGGCGCTCGTGAGCGAGAAGTTCTTCGCCCTCGTCGACGCCTTCGGACCCGAGAACGTCGGCATGATCACCGGGGACACGACCGTCAACGGCGACGCCCCGGTCATCTGCGCGACCGCGGAGATCCTCGCGAACCAGGCGCTGCGCGAAGGCGGCGTCCTCGACGTCGGCATGGTCGTCATGGACGAGTTCCACTACTTCGCCGACCCCACCCGAGGCTGGGCCTGGCAGATCCCGCTCCTCGAACTGCCGCAGGCACAGTTCGTCCTCATGTCCGCGACCCTCGGCGACACCACCGAGATCCGGCGGACGATGGCGGACACGACCGGGCGCGATACCGCGGTGATCACCTCGGCGACCCGCCCCGTGCCGCTCGACTTCGAATACTCGACGGAACCGCTCTCCGATACGCTGCGGGCCCTCATCCGCCATGACAAGGCCCCCGTCTACGTCGTCTCCTACTCCCAGAACGGGGCCATCGAACTCGCCACCGGACTGCTCTCGGTCGACCTCGCGACGAAGGACCAGAAGGCGCGCATCGCCGAGGAGATCAAGGGGTTCTCCTTCTCCAAGGGCTTCGGTCAGACGCTGCGCCGCCTCCTCCTCCACGGGGTCGGGGTCCACCACGCGGGAATGCTGCCGAAGTACCGCCGCCTCGTCGAACGACTCGCCCTCAAGGGCATCCTCCTCGTCATCTCCGGAACCGACACCCTCGGCGTGGGCATCAACGTCCCCATCCGCACCGTCCTGCTCACGGGCCTGACGAAGTTCGACGGGTCGAAGATGCGGCGCCTGAGCGTGCGCGAGTTCCAGCAGCTCGCCGGTCGCGCCGGACGCGCCGGCTTCGACACCCGCGGATACGTCGTCGCCCAGGCACCCGAGCACGTCATCGAGAATCTCCGCGCCGAGGCCAAGGCGGCGAACGCCGACAAGAAGCGGAAGAAGATCAAGAAGAAGGCCGCCCCGGCCGGGTTCGTCGGCTGGTCCGAGGAGACCCTGACCAAGCTCATCGGATCCGAGCCGGAATCGCTGCGCTCGCGCATGCGCATCGACCATTCGACGATCCTCAACCTCACAGCCCGCCCGGGCTCGGACGTCGCAACGATCAGCCGATTCATCGACTCGACCCACGAGAGCCGTGAACGCCGCCTCGACCTCAAGCTCACGGCGCTGCGCATCGGACGCTCCCTCATCGACGCAGGCCTCATCGAGAAGCGGGGGAGCGAACTCGTCCCGACCGCGGACCTCGGTCCCCAGTTCGCCCTCAACCAGCCGCTGGCCCCATTCGTCCTCGCCGGTCTCGACCTTCTCGATCCGGAGTCGGAGTCCTGGGCGCTCGACGTCGTCTCCCTCGTCGAATCGACGATCCCCGTTCCCTTCACGATCCTCAAGGGCCAGCTCGACCGGATCAAGCGCGAGACCCTGGCCGAACTCAAGGCGGAGGGACTCGACTATCCCGAGCGGATGGCCATCCTCGACGAGGTCGAGGGCCCGAAGCCGCTCGCGGACGTCCTCGAGCCCGCCTTCGAGCACTTCGCGCTCACCCATCCGTGGCTGCGGGCCGGCGACTTCGAACCGAAGTCGATCGTGCGCGACATGCTCGAGCAGGCGATGGGCTTCACCCAGTTCGTCGGCTACTACGGGCTCGCCCGTGCCGAAGGCAGCCTGCTGCGGTACCTCACCGACGTCTACCGGGCGCTCACCCACAACGTTCCCGCCGACCGTCGCGGCGAGGAGCTGCAGGAGATCATCGGCTGGCTGGGGGAGACGGTGGCGCGCACCGACTCCTCGCTCATCGACGAATGGCGCACCCTGCAGGGTCTCAGCCCGACCGAGACCGACTTCGCGGAGCTGCCCGACCTCGAGCGTCGGTTCTCGGAGAACACGAAGGCCTTCACCGCTGAGATCCGCAATGCGCTCTTCCACCGCGTGCTGCTCGCCGAGCGCGCCGACTACGACGAGCTCGGCCGGCTCGACGCGGAGTCCGGGTTCGACAAGCAGGCTTGGGAGGAGGCGATCGAGGACTTCTACGACGAGTACGGAGACCTGCTCATCGACCAGACCGCGCGAGGACGGGAATTTATCGACATCGTTCCCGGTTCGACTGTCTGGGCGGTGCGTCAGATCCTCTCCGATCCCGAGGGCAACCGGGATTGGGCCATCGACGCCTCGGTGGACGTGGCCGCCAGCGACGACAGCGGCGACATCGTCCTGCGGATCGTCGCGGTCGGCGAGATCGCCGACTCCCATGTCGGGACCGGCGGGTAACGTCGGCAACAGTGAGCAGACGTGTGTCAGTGCCGAGTAATACAGTGGACGGGTGATGAAAACGAACAGTGCGACTCAGTCTCCCTCCGGCGTGTCCCATCTCGACACGCTGTGGGTCAAGGGTGCCCGCGCGCACAACCTCAAGAACGTCGAGATCGCGCTCCCGCGCGACTCCATGGTCGTCTTCACCGGACTCTCCGGATCGGGGAAGTCCTCGCTCGCCTTCGACACGATCTTCGCCGAGGGGCAGCGCCGCTACGTCGAGTCCCTGTCCTCGTACGCCCGGATGTTCCTCGGCCAGATGGACAAGCCCGACGTCGACTTCATCGAGGGCCTGTCCCCGGCCGTGTCGATCGACCAGAAGTCGACCTCGCGCAACCCCCGTTCGACGGTGGGCACGATCACCGAGGTCTATGACTTCCTCCGCCTGCTCTGGGCCCGCATCGGGGTGCCGCACTGCCCGATCTGCGGTGAGGTCATCACGAAGCAGACCCCGCAGCAGATCGTCGACCAACTCCTCGAACTGCCGGAGCGGACGAAGTTCCTCGTCCTCGCCCCCGTCGTGCGCCTGCGCAAGGGGGAGTTCGTCGACCTCTTCACCGACCTGCAGACGAAGGGATTCTCCCGCGCGATCGTCGACGGAGAGCAGATCAGTCTGAGCGACCCGCCGACCCTGGACAAGAGGTACAAGCACACGATCTCCGTCGTCGTCGACCGCCTCGTCGCCAAGGACGGGATGCGCCCGCGCCTGACCGACTCCGTCGAGACGGCGCTCGGCCTCGCCGATGGCCGCATCGACGTCGACCTCGTCGACGACGGCGTCACGCGCACGTTCTCCGAGCACATGTCGTGCCCGAACGAGCACCCCCTGACGATCGACGAGATCGAACCCCGCACGTTCTCCTTCAACTCGCCGTTCGGCGCGTGCCCGACCTGCGACGGCATCGGCACCCGCCTCCAGGTCGACGAGAGCCTCGTCGTCCCGGACGAGGACCTCAGCCTCGGCGCGGGCGCGATCGCCCCGTGGTCGGGCGGCAAGCAGGTGACGAAGTACTTCAACCGTCTGCTCACCGGGCTCGGGAACGAACTCGGCTTCACCCTGAAGACTCCGTGGAAGGACCTCACGTCCGCCCAGCGCACCGCGATCCTCACCGGCAAGGACTACGAGGTCCACGTCAAGTACAAGAACCGGTTCGGCCGCGAGCGGACGTACTCGACCGGCTTCGAAGGCGTCTTCCAGTACATCCAGCGCAAGCACGACGAGACCGAATCCGACTGGTCGAGGGAGCGCTACGAGTCGTACATGCGCGAGATCCCGTGCGCGAGCTGCCATGGCACCCGGCTCAAGCCCGAAGCCCTGGCTGTGAAGATCGCGGACCGCTCGATCGCCGAGGTCGCCGAGCTCGCCCTCGACGAAGCGGCCGACTTCCTCTCCGGTCTCGAACTCAGCGGCCGCGACGCCGCCGTGGCCGCGCAGGTGATGAAGGAGATCAACGCCCGCCTCGGCTTCCTCCTCGACGTCGGTCTCGAATACCTCAGCCTCAACCGGGCGGCGGGCACGCTCTCGGGCGGAGAGGCGCAGCGGATCCGGCTCGCCACACAGATCGGGTCCGGGCTCGTCGGCGTCCTCTACGTCCTCGACGAACCCTCGATCGGCCTCCACCAGCGCGACAACCGGCGCCTCATCGACACGCTCATCAAGCTCAAGGACCTCGGCAACACCCTCATCGTCGTCGAACACGATGAGGACACGATCGCCGCCGCCGACTGGATCGTCGACATCGGTCCCGGCGCCGGCGAGCACGGGGGAGAGGTCATCTACTCCGGTCCCGTGCCCGGGCTCAAGGACGCCGAGCGCTCGATCACCGGGGCCTACCTCGACGGACGGAAGGCGATCGCCATCCCGTCGACGCGCCGCCCGGTCGACCCCGAACGGATGGTCACCGTCGAGAAGGCGAGTGAGAACAACCTCCGCGACATCACCGTCTCCGTCCCCCTCGGAGTGCTCACCGCCGTCACCGGCGTCTCCGGGTCCGGCAAGTCGACGCTCGTCAACGAGATCCTCTACACGCAGATGGCCAACGTCCTCAACGGCGCCTCCAGGGTGCCCGGTCGGCACAAGCGGGTGACCGGCCTGGAGAACCTCGACAAGGTCGTCCACGTCGACCAGTCGCCGATCGGGCGCACCCCGCGGTCGAACCCGGCGACGTACACCGGCGTCTTCGACCACATCCGCCGCCTCTTCGCGGAGACCGAGTCGGCGAAGGTCCGCGGCTACCAGCCGGGACGCTTCTCCTTCAACGTCAAGGGCGGACGCTGCGAGAACTGCAGCGGCGACGGGACGATCAAGATCGAGATGAACTTCCTCCCCGACGTCTACGTCCCCTGCGAGGTATGCGGGGGCGCCCGGTACAACCGGGAGACCCTCGAGGTGACGTTCAAGGGCAAGACGATCGCCGAGGTGCTCGACATGCCCATCGAGGAGGCCGCCGAGTTCTTCGCGGCGATCCCCGCGATCTCGCGGCACCTGAAGACCCTCGTCGACGTCGGACTCGGCTACGTCCGCCTCGGTCAGCCGGCGACGACGCTGTCCGGCGGTGAGGCGCAGCGCGTCAAACTCGCCGCGGAGCTCCAGAAGCGCTCGCGCGGACGCACCGTCTACGTGCTCGACGAACCGACGACCGGTCTCCACTTCGAAGACATCTCGAAGCTCCTCCACGTCCTCCAGGGCCTCGTCGAGAAGGGCAACTCGGTCATCGTCATCGAACACAACCTCGACGTCATCGCCAACGCCGACTACGTCATCGACCTCGGACCCGAGGGCGGACGCGGCGGCGGGCAGGTCGTCGCCGAGGGCACCCCGGAGGAGGTCGCTGCGAACCCGAAGAGCCACACCGGGCGCTTCCTGGCAGAGATGCTCGATGGCTGACCCGGCGAGCTATCGTCCGGCCACGGGCAGCATTCCCACCTCGGCCGGGGTCTACAAGTTCCGCGACCCCGACCGGCGAGTCATCTACGTCGGCAAGGCGAAGAACCTGCGCAACCGGCTCAACTCGTACTTCTCCAACCCCGCAGCCCTCCACCCGCGGACGTCGACGATGGTCCACACCGCCGCCTCGGTGGAATGGACCGTCGTCGACACCGAGGTCGAGGCCCTCCAGCTCGAGTGGACGTGGATCAACGAGTTCAACCCGCGGTTCAACGTCATGTTCCGCGACGACAAGTCCTACCCGTACCTCGCGATCACGATGAACGACGAGGTGCCCCGGGCCTTCATCACCCGGGGCAAGCGGCGCAAGGGGGTCCGCTACTTCGGCCCCTTCGGGCAGGTGTGGGCGATCAGGGACACTCTCGACCTCCTCCTCAAGGCCTTCCCGATGCGCACGTGCACTCCCGGCGTCTACCGGCGGGCCGAGCGCAGCGGGCGCCCCTGCCTGCTCGGCTACATCGACAAGTGCGCAGCCCCGTGTGTGGGCAATATCAGCATCGAGGACCACCGTGAGCTCGCCCGCGGCGTCGTCGACTTCATGTCCGGCAGCACCGGACGCTTCATCAGCGAGCGGAAGAAGGAGATGGCCGCTGCCGCAGCCGATCTCGACTACGAACAGGCCGCGCGCCTGCGCGACGAGCTCACGGCCCTGCAGAAGGTCCTCGACAAGTCCGCCGTCGTCCTCTCGGTCTCCGCCGACTGCGACGTCTTCGCCCTCGTCACCGAGGAGCTCGAAGCCTCCGTCCAGGTCTTCCATGTCCGCGGGGGCCGGATCCGCGGCCAGCGGGGGTGGATCATCGAACGCTCCGATGACCACGGCCCGGCCGAGCTCACCACCGACTACCTCCGGCAGGCTTACTCGGGTCTCGACGCGGAGGCGATCCCCAAGGAGATCCTCGTCGACACGATCCCCGCCGACCTCGACTCCCTCGAGAGCTGGCTGAGCCGGCAGCGCGGCTCGAAGGTGAGCGTGCGGGTCCCCGAACGCGGGGAGAAGAAGGCCGTGCTCGAGACCGTGACGAAGAACGCGAAGGAAGCGCTCGTCCAGCACAAGCTCAAACGCTCCTCGGACCTCACCACCCGCAGCGCCGCGCTCAAGGAGATCCAGGACCACCTCGGCCTGCCCGAGGCACCGCTGCGCATCGAATGCATCGACATCTCGCACACACAGGGCTCGAACGTCGTCGCGAGCCTCGTCGTCTTCGAGGACGGCCTGGCGAAGAAGCGCGACTACCGGCACTTCGCGATCCACGGGGAGGCGGCGACCGACGACACGGCCTCGATGTACGACGTCGTCTCCCGCCGGTTCAGCCGGTACCTCGAGCAGATGGCCTCCGACGAGCCCGACGACCGGTTCGGGTACCGGCCGAGCCTCCTCGTCGTCGACGGGGCAGGCCCTCAGGTCGCCGCCGCCACCCGGGCGCTGTCCGACCTCGGCATCGTCGACATCTCCGTCGTCGGACTCGCCAAACGCCTCGAGGAGGTGTGGGTGCCCGACGATCCGTTCCCCGTCATCCTCCCGCGCAACTCCGAGGGACTCTTCCTCATGCAGCGACTCCGCGACGAAGCCCACCGGTTCGCCATCACCTACCACCGCTCGAAGCGGGCGAAGGCGATGACGAGCTCCGTCCTCGACGACATCCCCGGCCTCGGCGAAGCCAAGCGCACGGCGCTGCTGGGGCACTTCGGGTCGGTGAAGAAGGCCCGCGCCGCGAGTGTCGAGGAGCTCTGCGAGGTCAGGGGAATCGGTCCCGCGCTGGCCGAGAAGATCGCCGCGGCGCTGAGCGAGGACTGAGGCCCCCTCTGGGCAGGGACTGAGAGCACCGACCGCAAGCGCGGACCCGCGTGCTCTACAGTAGTGTCGAGTCAGGCCGCGGACACGAGGAGGACGCATGAGCACACACGGCGACGCGAACGGTGCCGAGCATCCCATCGAGGTCGTGCTCGTCACAGGCATGTCCGGGGCCGGCCGGACAACGGTGGCCAACGTCCTTGAGGACCTCGACTGGTACGTCGTCGACAACCTTCCCCCGCAGATGATGCGACCGCTCGTCGAGCTCGTCGCCCGCGCCGACGGTGCGGTGCCGAAGATCGCCATCGTCACCGACTCGAAGGGCCGGGCGAAGTACGCCGAGGTCGAGGACACGATCTCCGACTTCCTCGACCAGGGACTGTCTCTGCGGATCCTCTTCCTCGACGCCGCCGACGAAGTCCTCGTCCGCCGTTTCGAATCGACCCGCAGGCCTCACCCGCTCCAGGGCGAAGGCACCCTGCTCGACGGCATCGAAGCCGAACGCGAAGCCCTCGAATCCCTCAAACACCGTGCCGACATCATCATCGACACCTCCGACCTCAACGTCCACCAGCTCGGCTCCGAGGTGCGCAAGCGCTTCAGCGCCGACGACGCACCGCCGCTGCGTCTGACGGTGATGAGCTTCGGGTTCAAATACGGTCTGCCCAAGGACGCCGACAACGTCGCCGACGTCCGTTTCCTGCCCAACCCGTACTGGATCCCCCACCTGCGCGGGCACAACGGCCTCGACTCCGACGTCGCCGACTTCGTCCTCGGCCAGAACGGCGCCGAGGAGTTCATCGAACGCTACACCGCGACCTTGGACACGATCGCCCAGGGCTACCTCCACGAGGGCCGCGGCTACGCGCTCATCGGCATCGGCTGCACCGGCGGCAAGCACCGGTCGGTGGCGATCAGCGAGCGCATCGCCAAGAGCCTCACCGCGCGCACCGGCATCCCCGTCACCGTGCGTCACCGCGACCTGGGGAGGGAGTGAGATGGAGACCGAGGACCTCCCGCAGATCACCCCGACGGTGATCAACAAGGGACCGAAGATCGTCTCGTTCGGCGGCGGACACGGCCTCTACGCCGCCCTGCGCGCCTTCCGCCTGCTCACGGAGTCGCTCACCGCCGTCGTCACCGTCGCCGACGACGGCGGCTCCTCGGGACGCCTGCGCGACGAGCTCGGGGGTCTGCCGCCCGGCGACCTGCGGATGGCTCTGGCCGCCCTCTGCGACGACGGCAACTGGGGGCGGACCTGGCGCGACGTCATCCAGCACCGCTTCGATTCCGACGGCGAACTCAACGGCCATGCCGTCGGCAACCTCCTCATCGCCGCCCTGTGGCAGATCCACGGCGACCACGTCGCCGGACTCGACTGGATGGCCAAGCTCCTGCGCGCCCACGGCCGGGTGCTGCCGATGTCGTCGGTGCCGCTGACGATCGAGGCCGACGTCCAGTTCCCCGGCTCCTTCCAGATCGTCCGCGGCCAGTCGGTGCTCGCCTCGACCCGCGGCCATGTCGAATCCGTGCGGCTCGACCCCGCGGACCCGCCCGCTCGCTACGAGACCGTCGAGGCCGTCGCCGAGGCCGACGTCCTCAACCTCGGGCCCGGATCGTGGTACACCTCCGTCATGCCGCACCTTCTCGTCCCCTCGCTCTCGGATGCGATCGTGCGCTCCCGAGCGGTGAAATCGCTCACCCTCAACCTCTCGGCCAGCGACGGTGAGACCCGGGACCTCAGCCTCGGCGAGCACCTCGTCTCCCTCCACCGTCACGCCCCGTCGCTCAGGCTCGACTACGTGCTCGTCGACGAAGCGACGATCGGCATCGAACCCGAGCTCGAACAGCGGGCGCGGGACATGTTCGACGCGAAACTCCGAGTGCATCCGCTCAGCTCCCGGCGGGCAGGCCAACATGACAGCCTCAAGCTCGCGGCATGCTACCGTGACATGTTGATCGACGCCGGGATCGGCGTCGAAGAGCAGTGGTAGGACGGATCCGTGCAGGAGGACGAACAATGGCATTGACCGCTCAGGTCAAGGACGAGCTGGCGAGGGTGAAGATCACCCGCACCTCGGCTCGGAAGGCCGAAGTGTCCTCGATCTTCCGCTTCTCCTCCGCTCTCCACCTCGTCAACGGCTCGATCGTGCTCGAGGCAGAGCTCGACACCGCGCAGGCCGCCAAGCGCCTGCGCAGCGAGATCAAGGAGCTCTACGGACAGTTCGCGGACATCGTCGTCATCAACGCCGCGGGACTGCGCCGCTCCAACCGCTATCTGCTGCGGGTGACCCGCGACGGCGGGGCGCTGGCCCGCCAGACCGGCCTCGTCGACAACCGCGGCCGTCCGGTGCGCGGACTGCCCTCGGCGATCGTCAACGGCTCGGTCGCCGACGCCGAAGCCGCGTGGCGGGGGGCCTTCCTCTCCCACGGCTCGCTCACCGAGCCCGGCCGCTCCTCGGCCCTCGAGGTCACCTGCCCCGGACCCGAAGCCGCGCTGGCTCTCGTCGGCGCCGCCCGCCGACTGGGACTGAGCGCGAAGGCCCGCGAGGTGCGCGGAGTCGACCGCGTCGTCATCCGCGACGGCGACGACATCGCCGCCCTGCTCACCCGGATGGGCTCCCACAACGCCGTCCTCGTCTGGGAGGAGCGGCGGATGCGCCGGGAGGTGCGGGCCACGGCCAACCGGCTCGCGAACTTCGACGATGCCAACCTGCGGCGCTCGGCCCGTGCCGCCGTGGCCGCCGGTGCCCGTGTCGAGCGGGCGCTGGAGATCCTCGGCGAGGACGTTCCCGAGCATCTGCGCTATGCCGGACAGCTGCGTGTCACCCACAAGCAGGCCTCCCTCGAGGAGCTCGGTCAGCTCGCCGACCCCCCGATGACGAAGGACGCAGTGGCCGGTCGGATCCGCCGCCTGCTCTCGACGGCCGACAAGCGAGCCGAAGAATTGGGAATTCCTGGGACTGAAGCCAGTCTCACTCCCGACATGCTCGAGGACCGATAGGATCGGGGCATGAGACGAATCGCTATCAACGGCTTCGGCCGTATCGGTCGTGCCCTCTTCCGTCTGTCCCTCGAACCCGATGCCGATTTCGAGGTCGTCGCCATCAACGACCTCACCGACACCGAGACCCTCGCCCACCTGCTGAAGTTCGACTCCGTATGGCCGCGCTTCGACCACACCGTGGAGGCCGAGGAGGACTCTCTCATCGTCGACGGGCGGGAGATCGCCGTCTTCTCGGAGAAGGACCCCGCCGCCATCGACTGGTCGTCGAAGGACGTCGAACTCGTCGTCGAATCCACCGGCATCTTCACCCGTCGTGATCAGGCCGAGGCCCACCTCGGCGGGACGGTGACGACCGTCGTCCTCTCCGCCCCCGGCAAGGACGTCGACGCGACGTTCGTCATGGGCGTCAACGAGGACACCTACGATCCGGAGAAGCACGAAGTCGTCTCCAACGCCTCGTGCACGACGAACTGCATGGCCACCGTCGTCAAGGCCCTCGACGACGCCGTCGGCGTCGAATCCGGACTCCTCAACACCGTCCACGCCTACACCGGCGATCAGAAGCTCGTCGACGGACCCCACCGGGATCTGCGCCGTGCCCGTGCGGCGGCGATGAACATCGTGCCGACGACGACGGGCGCCGCCCGCACCGTCGGCAAGGTCATGCCCCACCTCGAGGGCAAGCTCGACGGCTTCGCGATCCGCGTGCCCGTGCCCGCCGGGTCGATCATCGACTTCACGTTCACCCCGAAGAAGCCGGTGACCCGCGACGAGGTCAACGCGATCCTCGAGAAGGCCGCCGAGGACTCGCCCTACCTCGACTACACCACCGACGCCCTCGTGTCCTCCGACATCGTCGGCACCACCGCCTCGGCGATCGCCGACTCGGAGCTGACGATGGTCCTCGGCGACCAGGTCAAGGTCGTCGCGTGGTACGACAACGAGTGGGGATACTCGAACCGGCTCAAGGACATGGTCAGCTACCTGCTCAGCGAAAGGCCCCAATGAGGACATTCACCGACCCGTCGATCTTCGCGCACCGCACGGTGCTCGTCCGCAGCGATCTCAACGTCCCCATGGACGGGACGACGATCACGGACAGGGGGCGCATCCTCGCGTCCGCCGCGACGATCAGGTCACTCGCCGAGGCGGGAGCCCGAGTGATCGTCATCTCCCACCTCGGGCGCCCCAAGGGCGAACCCGACCCGCACTTCTCGCTCGCCCCGGTCGCCGGTGAGCTCGCCGAGGCGATCGGCCGCGACGTCGCCTTCGCCTCGGACACGGTCGGTGAGGATGCGAAGGCGAAGGTCGCCGAGCTCGGCGACGGCGACGTGCTTCTGCTGGAGAACCTCCGCTTCAACCCGGGGGAGACGTCGAAGGACGAATCCGAGCGGCGCGAGTTCGCCGGGCAGCTCGCCGCCTTCGCCGACGACTTCGTCTCCGACGGCTTCGGCGTCGTCCACCGCAAGCAGGCGTCGGTGTACGAACTCGCCGAGCTCCTCCCGCACTACGCGGGATCGCTCGTCCAGGCCGAGGTTGAGGTGAGCGACCGGCTCCTCAACGATCCGGCGCGCCCCTTCACCGTCGTCCTCGGCGGGTCGAAGGTCTCCGACAAGCTCGGTGTCATCGACAACCTCATCGCCCGCGCGGACAACCTCCTCATCGGCGGCGGCATGGTCTTCACGTTCCTCGCAGCGCTCGGCCACGACATCGGGTCGAGCCTCGTCGAAGAGGAGAAGATCGACGACGTCAAGGGCTACCTCGAGCGCGCCGAAGCCGGCGGGGCACGGATCATGCTGCCCACGGACATCGTCATGGCCGCATCCTTCGCCCCCGAAGCCGAGCACTGGGTCCGCCCCATCGACCGCCTCGTCGACACCCCGGCAGGAGACTCGGGACTCGGACTCGACATCGGACCCGACACCGCGGCCGCGTACGCGAAGGTCATCGCCGAGTCGGAGACCGTGTTCTGGAACGGTCCCATGGGCGTCTTCGAGTTCCCGGCCTTCGCCGAGGGCACGAAGACCGTCGCGGCGGCGCTCACCGCCTCGGCTCCCGGCGCTCCGGCCGACCGGCTCACCGTCGTCGGCGGTGGGGACTCCGCGGCCGCCGTCCGCGCACTCGGCTTCTCCGACAACGAATTCGGCCACATCTCCACCGGCGGCGGGGCCAGCCTCGAATACCTCGAAGGCAAGACCCTGCCCGGCATCGACGCTCTCGCGTGAGGACCGACCACCATGACTGACCGCACCCTGCTGCTCGCCGGCAACTGGAAGATGAACCACGACCACCTCGAGGCGATCTCGACCGTGCAGAAGCTCGCATGGGCTCTCGAGGACGCGAAGCTCGACGACTCGCAGTGCGAAGTCGTCGTCATCCCGCCCTTCACCGACATCCGCTCCGTGCAGACCCTCGTCCAGGGCGACAAGCTGTGGCTGCGCTACGGCGCCCAGGACGTCTCCCGCCACGAGCCGGGCGCCCACACCGGTGAGATCGCCGCGACGTTCCTCAGCCGGCTCGGCTGCACCTACGTCGTCGTCGGCCACAGTGAGCGCCGCGCCGACAACCACGAGACGAACGACGTCGTCGCTGCCAAGGTCAAGGCCGCTCTCGGCCACGACCTCGTGCCCATCCTCTGCGTCGGGGAGTCCCTCGACCAGCGGGAGGACGGCACACACGTCGAGTTCACGCTCGCCCAGCTCGAGGAGTCGCTGGCCGGACTCTCCGCCGAGGACCTGACCGGACTCGTCATCGCCTACGAACCCGTGTGGGCGATCGGGACGGGGAAGACCGCGACCGCCGAGGACGCCGCAGAGATGGCTGCGGCCATCCGGGGGTGGCTGCGGGAGATCTACGGCGACAGCCTCGCCGAATCGACACGGATCCTCTACGGAGGATCCGTGAAGACCGACAACGTCGCCGACATCCTCGTCTCCGACGACGTCGACGGTGCCCTCGTCGGGGGAGCGAGCCTGAGCGGGCCCGACTTCGCCGCTTTGTGCAAGGCCGCCGTCGGCCAGTAGACTGAACCGCAAATCCTCTGACAGAAACACAGGTTGAACTCGACGTGGAAATCCTCACCTTCGTTCTCATCGGCGTGCTCGTCCTCACGAGCATCTTCCTCACCCTGCTCATCCTCATGCACAAGGGCAAGGGCGGCGGCATGTCCGACATGTTCGGCGGCGGCATGTCGTCCTCCCTCGGGTCCTCCGGTGTGGCTGAGCGCAACCTCAACCGCTTCACCGCGCTGATGGCGATCGTCTGGGGCGCCTCGATCATCCTCCTCGGACTCATCACGCGCTTCTCCAGCTGATCAGCAGCGTCACGACGACGGCCCTCACCGTGATCGGTGAGGGCCGTCGTCTGCGTCTCCGCTGGGTCTGCGTCCCCGGTGGGGGAGTTCGGCTCAGTCGACGCCGTAGTGGTGGTGCGGCTCGATCGCTGTGATCGCCTGCCGCACCTGGTCGAGGCCACGGGCCCGGTCCGTGAGGTGGAGCCGGAGGACGGGACGTCCCCGCTCCCGCAGCGCCGCGGCGTCCCCCAGCGCCTGGGCGCGCTGGAGTTCTGCGAAGCCGTAGCCTCGGCCCGGTACCAGCAGCTCCGTCCGCGGGTCGGCTGTGATCTGGAGGAACACCCCGTTCGGGTGCCCGCCCTTGTGGTACTGACCCGTCGAGTGGAGGTAGCGGGGGCCGAAGCCGAACGTCGTCTGCACTCCCGCGTGCCGGGAGATGAGCGGGCGCAGATCGGCGGCCCCGGCGTCGCCGAGACGGTCGAGGTAGGCCTGGACGCCGATGTAGCCGTACTCGTCGACGCTGTCGAAGAGCTCGCGCAGGGCGCCGACGAGGTCGGTCGCCTCGTCGACGTCGCCGTAGACCTCGACATCGCCGTCGGCGAACACGGGGTACTCGTCATTCTGCGCACCCTGGTCGAGGGCCGCGCGGGCGAACGCCTTCGCCGCCTCGACGTCGGGCTGGTCGAACGGGTCGACGCCGATGCTGTACCCGGCGACCGCGGTGGCGAACTCCCAGAAGAGGAACTGCTCACCGAGGTCGCCGTCGACGACGGCGTTGAAACCCGAGGGCGCCCCGAAGTCGGCATCCGAGCCGAGGGTGCAGAGCACCGCGTCGGCACGGGCGTCGGCGAAGCCGATGTCGCCGGGACCGTCGACGACGACGGGGAGGATGCCCTGCCCGTCCTTGCCGAGCGACTCCGCGACAAGCTGTTCGACCCACGCCCCGAGCCCGCGCAGCGCAGGTGAGGTGTCGGCGAGGACGAGCTTCTCCGTCGCCCGCGCGTGGGCGATGCCGAGCCATGTGCCGAAGCGCAGCGCCGGATTGTCCTCGCTGTCGAGGGTGAGGTCGGAGGAGATCGCGGCCGCGGAGGCGACGATCTGCCGGACATCGACGCCGGCGAGACCCGCGGGAACGAGCCCGAAGGGGGAGAGGGCGCTGAAACGGCCCCCGACCGAAGGATCGCCGTGGAACGTCGCGAGGTAACCCTGCTCGGTCGCCAGGGCGTCGAGTTCGGTGCCCGGATCCGTGATCGCGATGAACCGGGAGGCCGGGTCGATGCCGACGGCCTCGAACGCCGCGGCGAAGGCCCGCCGGATCGCGTCGGTCTCGATCGTCGTCCCCGACTTCGAGGCGATGACGAGGACGGTGTGGTCGAGGTCGGTGCCGATCGCCTCGGCGACCTGATTGGGATCGGTCGAATCGACGATCTCGAGGTCGACGCCGGCGGCCGTGGCCATCACCTCGGGGGCCAGCGACGACCCGCCCATGCCGGTGAGGCTGATCGAACGCAGCCCGGCACCGGCGAGGCGCTCCCGCAGCTCCTCGATCTCGGTGAGCAGCTCCTCGGCGCGTGAGGGGAGATCCACCCAGCCGAGGCGGTCACCGGCGACGGCGGCGTCGGTGAACACCGTCCCGTCGCGGTCGGCGATGCGCGAGGGCACGCGATCGGCGAGCAGCCGGGCGATCTCGGCGTCGAACTCCGCGGAGACGGGGACGCTCAGCTCGACTCTCATGTGCGCTCCAATGCCCGCTTCACGGTGTTCTGGAGTTCGCTCCAGCTGACGTCGAACTTCTCCAGCCCCTCGGTCTCGAGCACCCTCATCACGTCGGCGTAGTCGATGCCGAGGCGGGCGAGCTGATCGAAGACCTCGTCGGCGGCGCGGTAGTCCTCGGGGGAGATCGCGGCACCGACCTCGCCATGGTCGTCGAAGGCCCGCAGCGTCGCCTCGGGCATCGTGTTCACGGTGTCCGGCGCGACGAGCCCGGTGACGTACATCGTGTCCGGGTAGTCGGGGTTCTTCACCCCGGTCGAGGCCCAGAGCAGGCGCTGCGGCCTCGCTCCGGCGAGTTCGAGCACGCGGAAGCGCTCCGAGGTGAAGAGCTGGGAGTGGATCTCGTGGGCGAGGATGCAGTTGGCGATGCCCGCCCGGCCCGCGAGCTCCGCGGCGGCGGGATCGTCGAGCTTGCCCAGCCGGGCATCGATCTCCGCATCGACGCGGGAGACGAAGATCGAGGCGACCGACCGGATGGTCGAGAGGTCGTGGCCTGCCGCCCGCGCCTTCTCGAGTCCCTGGAGGTAGGCCTCGACGACGTGCCGGTAGCGGGTGAGCGAGAAGACGAGGGTGACGTTGACGCTGATGCCCGCACCGATGGTGTCGGCGATCGCTGACAGCCCCTCTTCGGTCGCGGGGATCTTGATCATCGCGTTGGGCTCGCCCACGCGCTCCCACATGATCTTCGCCGCCGTCGCCGTGCCCGCGGTGTCACGGGCGAGCGGGGGAGGGACCTCGATCGAGACGCGGCCGTCGGCGCCGTCCGTGGCGTCATAGACGGGGCGGAGCAGACGGGCCGCAGCGGCGACGTCGGAGGTCGTCAGGGACTCGATGGCCTCCTCGGCGTCGGCTCCGGCGGCCGCGAGCTCGCGCAGCGCCCCGTCGTAGGAGTCGGAGCCGGCGATCGCGGTGGCGAAGATCGTCGGGTTCGTCGTCACTCCGACGACGTTCTTCGTCTCGACGAGCTCCTGGAGGTCACCGGTCTCGAGCCGGGTCCGTGACAGGTCGTCGAGCCAGACGGAGACCCCTGATTCGGACAGGCGGGTGAGGTTCTCGCTCATGCTTCTCCCTTCGCTGCGGAGATGGACTCCTCGGCCGCGGTGACGACCGCGTCGGCGGTGATGCCGAACTTCTCGTAGAGCGTCTGGTAGTCCGCCGAGGCTCCGAAGTGCTCGATGGACACGGCGCGGCCGGCATCGCCGAGGTAGCGGTGCCAGCTCATCGCCGAGGCGGCCTCGACGCTCACGCGCGCCTTGAGGGCGCGGGGGAGGACTGCCTCACGGTAGTCCTCGGGCTGGGCGTCGAACCATTCCTGGCTCGGCATCGAGACGACCCTGGTCGCGATGCCTCTGCTCTGCAGCTCCTCGGCCGCGGCGAGGGCGAGCTGGACCTCGGAGCCGGTGGCGATGATCGCGACCTGCGGGTCGTCGGCGGTGTCGTGGAGGACGTAGCCGCCGCGGGCCGCCTCGGAGGCCGGAGCGTACTTCGTCCGGTCGAGGACGGGGACGTTCTGGCGGGTGAGGACGAGACCCGTGGGGCCGTCGGTGCGCTCGAGGATCTTCCGCCACACGACGGAGGTCTCGTTGGCGTCCGCGGGACGGACGACGTCGAGTCCCGGGATCGCGCGCAGGGCCGAGAGGTGCTCGATGGGCTGGTGGGTCGGCCCGTCCTCGCCGAGCCCGATCGAGTCGTGCGTCCAGACGAAGATGTTCGGCAGCTCCTGGAGCGCGGCCAGGCGCACGGCTGGTCGCTGGTAGTCGCTGAAGACGAGGAAGGTGCCGTTGTACGGGCGGGTGCCGCCGTGGAGGGCGATGCCGTTGCCGATGAGCCCGGCGGAGAACTCGCGGACGCCGAAGTGGATGTTGCGTCCGTAGGGGTTGCCGGTGAAGGTGTCGGTCGACCGGTGCTCGGGCAGGAAGCTCGGATCGTCCTTGATGAGGGTGTTGTTCGATCCGGCGAGGTCGGCCGAACCGCCCCAGAGTTCGGGCATCCGTGCGGCGATCGCGTTGAGGACCTTGCCGGAGGCGGCGCGGGTCGCGATCCCCTTCTCGTCGGCGTCGAAGACGGGGAAGTCCGCGTCGAGGCCCTCGGGCAGGCTGCGGGTGGACAGGCGCTCGAAGAGCTGCGCGCGCTCGGCGTTGGCGTTCTTCCACTCTTCGAACTTCTTATTCCAGGCCAGGTGTGCCTCGCGTCCGCGCTCCCGGGCGGCACGCGTGTGCTCGAGCACTTCGGGGGCGATCGCGAACTTCTCATCGGGGTCGAAGCCGAGGACCTCCTTGGTCGCCCGCACCTCGTCCTCGCCGAGGGCAGAGCCATGGGAGGCCCCAGTGTTCTGGGCGTTCGGGGCCGGCCACGCGATGACCGTCGAGAGGCGGATGAAGGACGGGCGAGGATCGGCCTTCGCGGCCTCGACGGCCGCGTGGAGGGCGTCGATGTCCTCGGTGTACTCACCGCCGGCGGTGAAGTCGACGTGCTGGACGTGCCAGCCGTAGGCCTCGTAGCGGGCTGCGGTGTCCTCGCCGAAGGCGATGGCCGTGTCGTCCTCGATGGAGATGCGGTTGTCGTCCCAGATGACGAGGAGGTTCGAGAGCTCCTGGGTGCCGGCCAGCGACGAGGCCTCACCGGAGACGCCCTCCTCCATGTCCCCGTCTGAGGCGAGGACGACGATCTGGTGGTCGAACGGCGAGGTGCCGGGAGCCGCATCGGGGTCGAAGAGTCCGCGTTCGCGACGGGCGGCCATGGCCATGCCCACCGCCGAGGCGACACCGGAGCCGAGCGGTCCCGTGGTGATCTCGACACCCGGGGTGTGCCCGACCTCGGGATGGCCGGGAGTGAGCGAACCCCATGTGCGCAGCGCCTTGAGATCATCGAGTTCGAGGCCGAACCCGGCGAGGTAGAGCTGGACGTACTGGGTGAGCGAGCTGTGTCCCAGGGAGAGGACGAAGCGGTCGCGTCCGGCCCACGACGGATCGGCCGGATCGAGGGTGAGCGCGTGATGGTAGAGGTAGTAGGCGACGGGAGCGAGGCTCATCGCGGTGCCGGGGTGACCGCTGCCGGCCTTCTGCACGGCGTCGGCGGCGAGGAGGCGGGCGGTGTCGACTGCGCGGGAGTCGAGGTCTGTCCAGGACAGGGTTGTCATGTCGTCGAGTGATCCTTCACATCGGGGCGGTGCGTCCACTCAAACTCTACCGCGCACCGGCGCGGTCCTCAGGCCTGCGCCACCCTGTGATATTCCTGGAGGTCACGACATGCGCAGTGCGGCACGAGAGGCACCGCGAGGCGAGAAGGAGACCTCATCCCCACCGACCCCGATACCCGCAGGTCCCGCAGACCCGGGCCCCGCACTGCGCTCGCGGCCCGCATCATCGGCACCGGACTGCCCGTGCTCTTCATGCTCGGGCAGATCGTCGTCGCCGGCTGGTTCATCGCTCCCTTCGGCACCGAGTGGTCCGATGCCGTAGCCGTCTCCGACGCGGTGCTCGGCTGGATCGCCGTCGTCCTGCCGGGGGCGAGTCCCTTCGTCGCCGTCCTCGTCGTCCTCGTCTTCGCCCGACCGGCCGGGCTCATCTGGTGGTCGGGCGTGGTCTTCACGGTGCTCGCCGGTGCGTTCGGCCTCTGGGTCGATGTCGACATGCTCACACTCGACGATCCCCTCGCCGCACTCGGCTTCTTCTTCCTGCCCGCCTACCAGTGGGCCGTTCTCCTCCCCGCCGCGCTGATCATGGGAGTCATCGTCGGCGTGCGCCGTCGTCGACGCGAGCGCGGGGACCTCCGGGACGACAGGGAGACTCGCCGGACCCCAACTGGCAATTCGTTCGACAGAGGGTAGAATCGGGCAAGTGAGTGAACTTCGTCAGACCCCGGACACGCAGAGCGAACGACCCCTGCAGAGGACCATCGACGAAGCTCGACACTCGAAGCGACCCCGCTCGATCATCGGCGCCTACATCGCGCTGACGAAGCCCCGGGTCATCGAACTCCTCCTCGTCACGACCGCGCCGGTGATGTTCCTCGCCGCCCGCGGCATGCCGGATCTCTGGCTCGTGCTCAACACCCTCATCGGCGGGGCCGCAGCGGCCGCCTCGGCGTCGGTGTTCAACTGCTACGTCGACCGCGACATCGACGCGAAGATGGATCGGACGAAGCACCGACCGCTCGTCACCGGGGAGATCTCACCCAGGGCTGCGCTCATCTTCGCCGTCGTCCTCGGCCTCGGCTCGATCTTCTGGCTCGGCGGCTTCACGAACTGGATGGCCGCGGGCCTGACCGCATGTGCGATCTTCCTCTACGCGGTCTTCTACACACTCATCCTCAAGCGCCGGACCACGCAGAACATCGTGTGGGGCGGTGCCGCCGGGTGCATGCCCGTGCTCATCGGCTGGTCCGCGGTCACCGGGGGACTGTCGTGGGAGCCGCTCATCCTCTTCCTCGTCATCTTCTTCTGGACGCCCCCGCACTACTGGCCGCTGGCGATCAAGTACAAAGCGGACTATGACGCCGCCGAGGTGCCGATGCTGCCCTCGAAGGTCCCGCCGACCTCGGTGGGCCGGCAGATGATCCTCTACACGTGGGCGATGGTCCTCACCTCGCTCGCACTCATCCCGGTCGCCCCGATGGGTCCGGTCTACGCCGCGGTCGCCGTCCTCGCCGGAGCCTGGTTCCTCTGGTCGTGCTACGCGCTCGTCTCCCGGGCGAAGAAGGGCCTCTACGGCACCTCACTGCGGGCGATGAAGGTCTTCCACGGCTCGATCACGTACCTCTCGCTGCTCTTCCTCGCCGTGGCCGTCGACCCGTTCGTCACTCCGCTGCTGCCCAGTCTCTGGTGACCGGCCGCGGGCCGCGCTGACCACCCCTGCCTGGGGGTGAGCCTCCGGTGATGGGCCTCAGCCGGCCGCGACGAGGTCGGCGATGACGATCTTCTTCATCCCCATGAGGGCGCGCACCTGTGCGTCGCCGGTCATCAGCTCGTCGAGGTTCTTCGGCACGATCTGCCAGCTGATCCCGTAGCGATCCTTGAGCCAGCCGCACTGCTCGGACTCCGGGACGGCCGAGAGCGCCTGCCAGTAATGGTCGATCTCCGCCTGGTCCGCGCATTCGACGGTGAGCGAGATCGCCTCGTTGAAGGTGAAGGCGGGTCCGCCGTCGAGGCAGATGAAGCGGTTGCCGTCGAGTTCGAAGACCCCCGTGATGACCTTGCCGCGCATCCCGGCGAAGTGCTCGTCGAGGCTCTCGTCCGGGTAGCGTTCGATCGAGACGATGCGGGAGTTCGGGAAGACGGAGCAGTAGAACTCCATCGCCTCCTCGGCGCGGTCAGTGAACCAGAGACACGGAACGATCGGCGTCGGCATGGACTCTCCTCGGGTAGGCGCTGTCGAGCACAGCGACACTGGCTGCGATCGTAGCCGAGAGTCCGATCATATGGAATGCCACGAGGACGATGGGGACGCCGAGGAAGTACTGCGCATAGCCGATGACGCCTTGGGCGATCTCGACGACGAGGAGGACGACGAGCGGGGCGACCATCGGGGCCCACCGTCTGCGCGCATAGAGCAGTGCCGTGATCGTCGCGGCGACGAGCAGCCACACGGGCAGGGCGTGCAGACGCGTGACCCAGACGTTGTCGAGTCCGTTGCGGGTCGAGATCGTCGATCCTGAGTGCGGCCCGGCACCCGTGGTGAGCACGCCGAAGAGGACGATGACCGCGGTGAGGACGAGGATGATCCAGCCGAGCGCCGGAAGCGGGTTCGGCGCCTTCTCACCCGTGCGCACCCCGGTGTCGTACGTGCGACGGACGAAGTAGGCGGCGACGCCGACGGCGATGGCCGAGGGGACGAAGTGGCCGGCGACGACCCACGGGTTGAGCTTCGTCCACACGGTGATCCCGCCCATCACCGCCTGGACCGGGACGATGGCAGTGAGTCCGATGTTGAGCCAGAAGAGGTCCGGGCGGGCCTTGCGGTGCTTCCAGAGGAGGACGAGGATGGCCACGCCGAGGAGGGCGAGAAGAACCGCGAGGGTGCGGTTGCCGAATTCGATGGCGCCGTGGATGCCCATCGCCTTCGTCGCCACGAACGAGTCCGGGGTGCACTTCGGCCAGTCGGTGCAGCCGAGGCCCGAACCGGTGAGGCGGACGATGCCGCCGGTGAAGATGATGCCTGCCTGGGCGATGAGCATGGCCCAGGCGGCGATGCGGATCCTGTTCACTTCTCTCCTCATTCGAAACGGAACCACCTGCGTGCGGCAAGCGCTCCCACGATGCCCCAGACGAGGAGCACGATCAATGCCTTGACATCCCAGCCGCCGCCCACGCTCGCCCGCAGCGCGTCGCCGAGCGCCCCGGAGGGCAGGTAGCCGACGACGGTGCCCCATTCCCCGGTCCCGGGTAGGACGAGCCCGCCGCCGCCGGCCATGAGCACCCACACGAGGTTGGCCGCCCCGAGCGTCGCCTCCGCCCGCAGGGTCCCGGCCATGAGCAGTCCGAGCGCGAGCAGGGTGGCCGTGCCGAGTACGGTGGCGACGATGAGCGGGAGGACGTGGACGGGGCCGGTGAAGCCGAACATGCACGCGATGGCGAAGGCGAGGGCGTACTGGATGAGCACGACGACGATGACGGCTCCGAGCTTGCCGAGGATGAGGCCCGTCGTGCCCAGCGGCGTCGTCGCGAGCTGGGCGAGGACTCCGTAGCGGCGGTCGAAGGCCGTGGCGATGGCCTGCCCGGTGAACGCCGTCGAGGCGAGGCAGAGTCCGAGCGTGCCCGGCAGGGCGATGCTCAGCCGGTCCCCACCCGCGGGGATCGCGCCGAGCGCCTCGAGCAGCGGGGTCGTCGTGAGGAAGACGAGCAGGCCGAGCGGAAGGATGAGGGCGAGGAGGAGCTGTTCGCCGTTGCGCAGCACCGCGACCGTCTCGAAGCGGGCCTGGGAGAGCACACGGCGTGCCCGCATGCCCCGGACGCGGGGGATCTCGAGCGTGCTCATCGCAGGGGCCTCCCGGTGAGTTCGAAGAAGACGTCGGAGAGCGACTGCGACTGCATCGCGATGTCCCCGATCGTCAGTCCCGCCTCGGCGATGACCGCGCACAGGCCGGCGATGCGGGTGCTGTCGAGGCTGCCGGAGGCGATGACGAGGGTGCCCTGGACGGTGGTCGGGGCGACGGCGCTGAGCGACTCGGACAGGTGCCTGCCCGCCTCGGAGAGCGGATCGGGGGCGTCGGGGACGGTGATGACGAGGCGGCGGCCGACGCCCGAGGAGCTGCGCAGCTCCTCAGGGGCGCCGCGGGCGATGATCCGACCGCGGTCGATGACGACGATGTCATCGGCAAGCAGCTCCGCCTCGGCGAGGTCATGGGTGGTGAGTACGACGGCGACACCGGAGGCGGCGAGATCCCTGATGACGTCGTGGACGACCTCCCGGGCCTGCGGGTCGAGACCGGCGCTCGGCTCGTCGAGGAAGACGATGCGGGGACGGCCGATGAGAGCTGCGGCGAGTGCCACCCGCTGCCTCTGCCCTCCCGAGAGGCGGCGGATCGACCGCCCGGCGAACTCCGGGATGCCGAGGACGCCTGCGAGTTCGCTCAGCGGACGCGGATCGGCGTAGAGGGAGGCGAGGTGGCGCAGCACGGCCATCGGCTTCGCGCTCATCGGCAGTCCGCCGTCCTGGAGCATGACGCCGGCGAGCTGGGACGTCTCCTCGTGGCGCCGGTAGGGATCGAGACCGAAGATCTCGACGGTTCCCGCATCGGGCCGCCTCGTGCCCACCGCGAGCGAGATCGTCGTCGACTTGCCCGCACCGTTGGGTCCGAGGACGCCGAGCACCGACCCGACGCTCGCCTCGAGGTCGATGCCGTCGACGACCTGGTGTGCCCCGTACGCATAGCGGAGTCCACGGATGGTGAGAGCCGATTGAACCACCCGTACATTCTACGACCCGTCGAATGGTCCTGCCTAAACGGGCGGGGGAGTTAGGCTGACCTAGTTTTACGAAACAATTTACGCAACAATAGTGTTGTGTTAGTCAAGGAGGTGGAGCATGAGTGCGAACGACGCGGACGACAGCCGGACCCGGCAGAAGGTCTTCCGATCCGTGCTCGACGACGGACCCATCACCGCCTCGGCGCTGGCCAAAGGGCTTGAGCTCACCCCGGCGGCGATCCGTCGTCACCTCGACGCGCTCGAAGCCGAGGGGCTCATCGAAGTCCGCGGCTTCGCCGGAAAGCAGGCAGGTCGGGGACGACCCGCCAGGCACTACGTGGTCACCTCCCGCGGACATGACGAGCTCAGCCGCTCCTACGACGAGCTCGCGGTGAACATCCTCCGGTTCTTCCAGGGCCGGATGGGAGCGGACGCGGTGGGCGCCTTCTCCGACGACTTCGTCGCCAAGCTGCGCGAGCGGCTCGGCGGGGAGCTGGAGAAGCGGGGCGGACGCTCCGTCGCCTCCCGGTCCCGCGCGCTGGCCTCAGCACTGACTCGGGAGGGTTACGCCGCCTCGGCGACGCCGGTGGCCGCCGGAACCCCGCTCGAGGCGATGCAGCTGTGCCAAGGGCACTGTCCGATCCAATCCGTGGCGGCCGAGTTCCCCGAGATCTGCGAAGCAGAGCTCGCGATGTTCTCGGAGTATCTGGGGGTCGACGTCCGCCGTCTCTCATCACTGGCGCACGGCGACCATGTCTGCACCACCCACATCCCGACCTCGGAACTCACCAGGCCACCCATCCACGCAAACGATCGACCTCAAGGAGGTTCACGATGACTGACACCAGCAATCCGATCATCGAAGCGAACCCCGAGCTCAAAGACCTCGGGCAGTACGCGTACGGCTGGCACGACGAGAACGACGCAGGCGCCGCAGCGGAGCGCGGGCTCTCCGAAGCCGTCGTGCGCAACATCTCGACGCTCAAGGGCGAACCGGAATGGATGCTCCAGCGCCGCCTCAAGGCGCTGGGGCTCTTCGAGAAGAAGCCGATGCCGAACTGGGGCGCCGACCTCTCGGGCATCGACTTCGCCGATATCAAGTACTTCGTCCGCTCCACCGAGGGCCAGGCCCAGTCGTGGGAGGACCTGCCCGAGGACATCAAGAACACCTACGACCGCCTCGGCATCCCCGAAGCCGAGAAGCAGCGCCTCGTCGCCGGCGTCGCCGCGCAGTACGAGTCCGAGGTCGTCTACCACAAGATCAACGAGGAGCTCGAGAGCCAGGGCGTGATCTTCCTCGACACCGACACCGGTCTCAAGGAGCACCCGGAGATCTTCGAGGAGTACTTCGGCTCGGTCATCCCGGCCGGCGACAACAAGTTCTCCGCGCTGAATACCGCCGTGTGGTCGGGCGGATCCTTCATCTACGTCCCCAAGGGCGTCCACGTCGAGATCCCGCTGCAGGCCTACTTCCGCATCAACACGGAGAACATGGGCCAGTTCGAGCGCACGCTCATCATCGCCGACGAGGGCTCCTACGTCCACTACGTCGAAGGCTGCACGGCCCCGATCTACAAGACGGACTCCCTCCACTCGGCGGTCGTCGAGATCATCGCGAAGAAGGACGCCCGCGTCCGCTACACGACGATCCAGAACTGGTCGAACAACGTCTACAACCTCGTCACCAAGCGCGCGATCGCCGAAGAGGGCGCGACGATGGAATGGGTCGACGGCAACATCGGCTCGAAGGTGACGATGAAGTACCCCGCGATCTGGCTGACCGGCGAGCACGCCCGCGGCGAGACGCTCTCCGTCGCCTTCGCCGGTGAGGGACAGCATCAGGACACCGGGGCGAAGATGGTCCACGCCGCCCCCCACACGCAGTCCTCGATCGTCTCGAAGTCCGTCGCCCGCGGCGGCGGTCGGGCCGGCTACCGCGGACTCGTCCACGTCTACCCGGGTGCCGAGGGATCGTCGAACAACGTCCTCTGCGACGCCCTGCTCGTGGACAACATCTCCCGTTCGGACACGTACCCCTACATCGACATCCGCGAGGACGACGTCACGCTCGGCCACGAGGCGACCGTGTCGAAGGTGAGCGAGGACCAGCTCTTCTACCTCATGTCCCGCGGCCTCGAGGAGACCGAGGCGATGGCGATGATCGTGCGCGGCTTCGTCGAGCCGATCGCCCGTGAGCTGCCGATGGAGTACGCCCTCGAGCTCAACCGCCTCATCGAACTGCAGATGGAAGGCGCAGTGGGCTGAGCCCGACTGCGACCTGACCTTCAAGGAGAATTTGTGACTGATACGACCAATCCGCTCGGCGTCTCCGAGCACTCGCACGGTGCCGGCGTCCACGTGCCCGACGCGAAGCGCGACGCCCGCACGCGCAGCTTCTCTGTCGCCGACTTCCCGGTCCCGTCCGGCCGCGAGGAGGAGTGGCGGTTCTCGCCTGTGCGCAGGCTGAGCGACTTCTTCGCCGACGCCCCTACCGAGGCGAAGCTCACCGTCACCGGTGACCTGCCGGCCGGCGTGACCGTCGAGGAGATCTCGCTCGACGCCGCCCAGGAGCTCGGCATCCTCGAGCCCGAGGACCGCGCCGCAGCCGTCGCCGCGGAGCGCACGAGCACCGTGACGCACTACTCTGTGCCCGCCGACACCGAACTCGACGAGGCGGTCATCATCCACGCCGACGGCGCGGGCACGGACCTCGTCCACGGCCATGTCGTCGTCTCCGTGGGAGCGAACTCCAAGGCGACGATCGTCGTCGAACACGAGGGACTGACCCGGTACTCCGAGCTCGTCTCCCTCGTCGTCGGCGACGGCGCTGACCTCACCTTCGTCTCCCTGCAGCTGTGGGACGACGGCTCCCAGCACCTGGGCCAGCACGATGCGATCGTCGGCAAGGACGCGAAGCTCAAGCACATCGTCGTCACCCTCGGCGGCGACGTCGTTCGCCTCAACGCCAACGTCCGCTACTCCGCCACCGGCGGGGAGGCCGAGCTCCTCGGCCTCTACTTCGCCGATGCCGGACAGCACCTCGAGCACCGCACGTACATCGACCACAACACCGCGAAGGCGACGTCGAACGTCATGTACAAGGGTGCTCTGCAGGGCAAGGACGCGCGCAGCGTGTGGATCGGCGACGTCCTCATCCGCCCCGAAGCGCTCGGCATCGACACGTACGAACTCAACCGCAACCTCATCCTCACCGATGGGGCGCGCGCGGACTCGGTGCCCAACCTCGAGATCGAGACCGGCGACATCGAGGGTGCGGGCCACGCCTCCTCGACGGGCCGCTTCGACGAGGAGCACCTCTTCTACCTCATGTCGCGCGGGATCCCGGAGGACGTCGCCCGTCAGCTCGTCGTCCGCGGCTTCTTCAACGAGGTGATCCAGAAGATCCAGGTTCCCGAGATCGAGGACGTCCTCAGCGCGCGCATCGAGGACGAACTCGCCCGGAGCGTCCTGTGAGCATGATCGACGTCGCGGCCACCGCCGACGTGGCCGCGGGAGAAGCCGTGCGGGTCGACGTCGTGGGCCGGGAGATCTGCCTGGCCCGCGACTCCGCCGGCGTCATCCACGCCATCGACGATCTCTGCACCCACGGCGAGGTGTCCCTGGCCGAAGGCGACGTCGAGGGCTGCGCCATCGAATGCTGGCTCCACGGCTCGCAGTTCGACCTCAACACCGGCGCCCCGCTGAGCCCCCCGGCCTTCGAACCCGTTGCGGTCTATGCCTGCGAAGAGGTCGCCGGCCGCATCCTCATCGACCCGAACACGACTGTGAACTGAAAAGGATAACCATGTCCAAGCTCAAGATCTCCGACCTGCACGTCAGCGTCAACACCGAGGCCGGCCAGAAGCCGATCCTCAACGGCATCAACCTCGAGATCGACTCGAACCAGACCCACGCGATCATGGGCCCCAACGGCTCGGGCAAGTCGACCCTCGCCTACTCCCTCGCCGGTCACCCGAAATACGAGGTCACCTCCGGATCCGTCACCCTCGACGGTGAGGACGTCCTCGACATGACCGTCGACGAGCGGGCGAAGGCCGGTCTCTTCCTCGCCATGCAGTACCCCGTCGAGGTCCCCGGCGTCACCGTGACGAACTTCCTCCGCTCGGCCAAGACGGCCATCGACGGCGAAGCGCCGAAGCTGCGGAACTGGACGAAGGACCTCAAGTCGGCGATGGAGCAGCTGCGCGTCGACCCCGAGTTCGCGACCCGCAACGTCAACGAGGGCTTCTCCGGCGGTGAGAAGAAGCGCCACGAGATCCTCCAGATGGAGATGCTCAAGCCGAAGTTCGCCGTCCTCGACGAGACCGACTCCGGCCTCGACGTCGATGCCCTGCGCATCGTCTCCGAAGGCGTCAACCGGGTGCGCGAGACCACCGACGTCGGCGTGCTCCTCATCACGCACTACACGCGCATCCTCCGCTACATCAAGCCCGACTTCGTCCACGTCATCGTCAAGGGCAAGGTCGCCGAGGAGGGCGGACCGGAACTGGCCGAGCGCCTCGAGAACGAAGGCTACGACCGCTTCCTCTCCGCCGCGGTCTGATGTTCTCCCGGCTGCGCGGTGACTTCCCGATCCTCGAGACGAGGGTCGGGGAGTCACCACTGACCTACCTCGACTCCGGGGCGACCTCACAGAAGCCCGAATGCGTCATCGACACATTCACGGAGTACTTCACGCAGCGCAACGCCGCCGTCCACCGGGGCGCGCATTCGCTGGCCGTCATGGCCACCGACGCGTTCGAGAACGGGCGCGCGGCCGTGGCCGGGCTCGTCGGGGGTGACCCGGACCAGGTCGTGTGGACGAAGAACGCCACCGAGGCACTCAACATCGTCGCACTCGGCATGGACCGGGCGAGCCACGGCTTCGGCGGCGAGGCCGCCAGCCGTTTCTCCCTTGGCGAGGGCGACTCGATCGTCGTCACCGAGATGGAGCACCACGCGAACCTCGTGCCGTGGCAGCAGCTCGCCGAGGCCACCGGCGCGCAGCTGCGGTGGATCCCGGTGACCGACGCCGGAGAGCTCGACCTGGCCGACCTCGAGACGATCGTCGATGAGACGACGAAGGTGCTCGCGTTCACGCATGTCTCCAACGTCCTCGGCACGATCAACCCCATCGACCGGCTCGTCGCCCGTGCCCGCGAGGTCGGTGCGTACGTCGTCCTCGACGCGTGCCAGTCCGTGCCGCACATGCCCGTCGACTTCGCTGCTCTCGACGTCGACTTCGCGGCGTTCTCCGCCCACAAGGCGCTCGGGCCCACCGGTCTCGGCGTCCTCTGGGGGAAGTCGGAGCTCCTCGACGCGCTGCCGCCCGTGCTCACCGGCGGGTCGATGATCACGACGGTGACGATGGACTCAGCCGAGTTCATGTCCGCCCCCCAGCGCTTCGAGGCCGGCACCCAGCCGGTCGCCGAGGTCGCGGCCTTCGCCACGGCCATCGGCTACCTCGCCGAGGTGGGCCTCGACAAGGTTCTCGACCATGAGCGGGAGCTCGGTCGCCGCCTCCTCGAGGGGATCCGGGAGATCCCCGGGATCCGCATCCTCGGCGATGCCGAGGAGCGGATCGGGACGGTGGCCTTCGACGTCGACGGCGTCCACGCCCACGACGTCGGACAGTACCTCGACTCCAAGGGTGTGGCCGTGCGGGTGGGACACCACTGCGCGCAGCCGCTCCACCGGCGCTTCGGGGTGACCGCCTCGACGCGGGCGAGCACGTACCTGTACAACAACACCGACGACGTCGACCGCTTCCTCACGGCCCTGGCCGAGGTGCGCCCGTTCTTCGGGCTCACGGAGGAGAGCGCGGGAAGGCAGGCGTCATGACTACGCAGATGGAGCAGCTCTACCAGCAGGTCATCCTCGACCATTCGCGCTCGCGCATCGGCAACTCGGCCCTGCTCGGGGACTCGGCGACCGGACCCCATGGGTACTCCCACCAGGTCAACCCCACGTGCGGGGACGAGATCGAGCTCGAAGCGGAGCTGGGCACCGACGGCACCGTGAGCGTGCGCTGGATGGGCGACGGGTGTTCGATCTCGATGGCCTCGGCGTCCGTGCTCACCGAGCTCGCCGCCTCGGCGACGATTCCCGAACTGCTCGAGATCGAAGCCGCTTTCCACGAGCTCATGCACTCCCGCGGAACCGGGGAGGCCGACGAGGAAATACTCGGCGACGCCGCAGCGTTCCAGGGAGTGTCGAAGTTCCCGGCGCGGATCAAGTGCGCCCTCCTGGCATGGATGGCGTTCAAGGACGCGCTCGGCCAGGCGCAGGCCGGGACAGATGCGACAGCTGACAGCGCTTCAGCAGACAACGAGGAGAAGTGATGCCCGAAGTCATAGACGCACCGCAGAACGCCAGCGTCGAGGAGGTCCGCGAAGCGATGATGGACGTCGTCGACCCCGAGCTCGGCGTCAACATCGTCGACCTCGGACTCGTCTACGGACTCACCGTCGAGGACGACGGCACCGCCGTCATCGAGATGACGCTCACCTCGGCGGCGTGCCCGCTCACCGACGTCATCGAGGACCAGACCGCCCAGTGCCTCGACGGGATCGTGCCCGCCTACCGCATCAACTGGGTGTGGATGCCGCCATGGGGTCCGGAGAAGATCACCGAGGACGGCCGCGAGCAGATGCGGGCGCTCGGCTTCAACATCTGAGGACGCGTCCCCGCGGGGACGTCTGAGACCACCGCCGAGGTGGGACCCCGGAACCGGGCGTCCCACCTCGGCGATGTGCGTGTGGGGGAGCGCACGAGCGGTCCTGTCTGCGCGCACGGAGCGGACATGAAAGAATGGTCCGGGTCCGCCGACCGGCGGGACCGAGACTCTGCTGCCCGGGCTCAGACATCGAGGAGAACTCTGTGACGATCATCGCTGCCGCCGACGGCTCCGCCCTCGGCAACCCCGGACCGGCCGGGTGGGCGTGGTACATCGACGACGAGAGCTGGCGGGCAGGCGGATGGAAGAACGCGACGAACAACCGCGGTGAGCTCATGGCCGTCCTCGACCTCCTCGACGCGACCGCGGACACCGGTGAGGACCTCAAGGTCTTCTGCGACTCCCAGTACGTCATCAACGCGCTGACGAAGTGGATGCCCGGCTGGAAGCGCAAGGGCTGGAAGAAGGCCGACGGCAGGGAGGTCCTCAACCGCGACCTCCTCGAATCCCTCGACGCGGCGCTGACCGGCCGCGAGGTCGAGTTCGAATGGGTCAAAGGCCACAGCAACCATGCGATGAACGAAGCCGCCGACGATCGCGCGCGGGCCGCTGCGACCGCGTTCCAGAGAGGCACCCCGGTCCCGGAAGGCCCGGGATACGTCCCCGCGGGGACGCCGGTGAGCGTCGGTGCCGAGGACGCCGCTGGCGCCGAGGAGGCTGCCTCGGGTGCCACCGCCGAGGCGACGACCGTCGTCTCCACCCGCGTGCCCGCCCACGTCGCCGACGCCCTCGTCTCCCGGGCCCGGGCCCGTGGCATCCACCCACAGGAATACCTGGCCGAGCTCATCGGCCGCAGTTTGGAGAGCGAATGATCCAGGCCTCCGGCCTCGAGGTCGCCGTCGGCGCCCGCACCCTCATGTCCGATGTCTCCTTCCGCGTCGACAAGGGCGATCGGGTGGGACTCGTCGGACGCAACGGCGCAGGGAAGACGACCCTGACGAAGGTGATCATGGGCGGTCACCCCGCCAATGCCGGATCCGTCTCGGTCTCCGGCACCGTCGGGTACCTGCCCCAGGATCCCCGCAGCGGCGACCTGCAGGCCACGGCCAAGGAGCGCATCCTCGGGGCCCGCGACCTCGACGTCCTCGTCAAGCGGCTGCGGAAGGCCGAGAGGCAGATGGCCTCGCCCGATGCGGATGTCGCCGCGAAGGCGATCGACCGCTACCCGCGCATCGAAGCCGAGTTCGTCGCCGCCGGCGGTTATGCCGCCGAATCCGAGGCCTATGCGATCGCCGCGAACCTCGGCCTCGACGAGGACCTCGTCAACCAGGAGATCGGGACGCTCTCCGGCGGTCAGCGCAGGCGGGTCGAACTCGCCCGGATCCTCTTCTCCGCCCCGGACACGATGATCCTCGACGAGCCGACGAACCACCTCGACGCGGAATCCGTGCTCTGGCTGCGCGACTACCTCAAGGCGTACTCGGGCGGACTCATCGTCATCAGCCACGACCTCGACCTCATCGACGAAGTCGTCAACAAGGTCTTCTTCCTCGATGCGATGCGACAGACCATCGACATCTACTCGATGGGCTACCGCCTCTACCTCAAGCAGCGGGAGGACGACGAGCGGCGCCGGCGGCGGGAGCGCGCGAACGCCGAGAAGAAGGCCGCAGCGCTCACCGCCCAGGCGAACAAGATGATGGCCAAGGCGACGAAGACCGTCGCCGCCCAGCAGATGGTCAAACGCGCCGAGCGGATGCTCGCGGGCCTCGAGGACGAACGCAGCGCCGAGAAGGTCGCGAACCTCCGATTCCCGGCCCCCGCCGACTGCGGTCGCGTGCCGCTGACCGCCTCGGGTCTCTCCCGCAGCTACGGGTCAACGGAGGTCTTCACCGGCGTCGACCTCGCAATCGACAAGGGCTCACGCGTGGTCATCCTCGGCTTCAACGGTGCCGGCAAGACGACGCTGCTGCGTCTCCTCGCCGGTCTCGACGAACCCGACTCGGGTGAGGTCGTCCCCGGTCACGGACTCAAGCTCGGCTATTACGCGCAGGAGCACGAGACCCTCGACCTCGAACTCAGCGTGCTCGAGAACATGCGCCGGAACTCCCCGCACCTCGACGACACCGCGGTGCGCAACGTCCTCGGCTCGTTCCTCTTCTCCGGTGACGACGTCCACAAACCGGCCGGGGTCCTCTCCGGCGGGGAGAAGACGCGCCTGGCACTCGCCACGCTCGTCGTCTCGAGTGCCAACGTCCTCCTCCTCGACGAGCCTACGAACAACCTCGATCCGGCATCGCGTGAGGAGATCCTCTCCGCGATCCGCCGGTACGAGGGGGCGATCATCCTCGTCACCCACGATGAGGGAGCGGTCGCGGCCCTCGACCCGGACCGGGTCCTCCTCCTGCCCGACGGCGACGAGGACCTGTGGAACGACAGCTACCTCGACCTCGTCACCCTCACCTGAGCGATCTCACGGGCTGAGCCGGCTCACCGGCTGCGCGGTCTCACCGGCTGCGGAAGCGCTCCTCGAGCAGTTCGTCCTCGTCGGCTTCGTCGCGTCCGCGCGCACTCGGGGTGACGAAGCGGCCGCGACCGTATCGTGACCCGGGCTGGGTCATCTTCGCGCCCGCATCGAGGGCGGCCTTGTCGACGACGACGTACTCGGCCTCCCCGGCATCCGTGCCGAGCGCCTCAGCGGTCGCCCGGCGCTCACGCCTGGCCGAGATCGACACGGCGATGATGATCATGATCCCGAACGCGAACCACTGGAGCATGTAGGAGAGGTGGTTGCCGGGGTTGACGTCGGGTTCGGGCAGGGGAGTGAGCCCCGCGGTCGCGTCGACGTCGGCCTCCTCGGCGTAGACGTTGGCATACGCGTCGTCCATGCCGGGGATCCGGGCGGGATCGATCGCCTTGATCATCCCGGCGGGGTTGGTGTCCTCGGATCCGTCCTGGGCGATCTTGAGCCGAGCGGTGATCGTCTGCTCGCCGCTCGGGGCCTCGGGGACGGACTCGGCCTCGGGCACCCACCCGCGCACGACGGCGATCGTCTCCCCGCTGGTGAGCCGGAAGGGAACGACGACGTAGAAGCCGACCTTGTCGTTCACCGTCCGGTTGCGGGCGAGCACGGTGTCCGCGGTGAGGTACTGCCCGGTGAGGCTGACCGGACGCCATTCGTCGTCGGCATCGAGAGTCGCCGAGGTGGTCGGCAGGATCGCTCCGATGTCGACCGGGGCCGCGGAGTAGTTCGCATTGATCGTGTCGATCTCATGCTGGCGTTCGGCGCGGCGGTCCTTCTGCCAGAGTGCGAGGAACACGCAGGCGACGACGACGACGATCGTCATCGCGATGTACTTGAGCCAGCGGCTGCTGAGCAGGAACGAATAGCGGGACATCAGCCGGCGCCCTCCGGGATCTCGTCGATGGTCACGTCGGTGCGGTAGAAACCGCGCAGGGTGAGGAACTCACGCAGATGGTCGAGGTGCTCGTCGCATGCGAGCCAGACCTTCCGCCGCTCGGGCGTGTGCAGGCTCGGATTGTTCCACAGGATCGCCCGTGCGGCATCGGCTCGGCAGCCTTTGGCCGAGCATCGCAGTGCTTCCGTCATCGGCGCCCACCTGTGGCGTCGCCGGATCCTGGCCTCTCGTCGCGTCCGCGCCCGTCGCCGGTGTCGCGCGCGTCGTCGAGGTCGCCCTCGTCGACGACCTCGCCGGCGATGTCGGCGGTGAAGAGGTGCTCGCGCCCGTCGTCGCCGCGGAAGGGCTGCGACGCCGCTGGACCCGCCTCAGCGTCCCCGGCCGCCGTCGCACCGTCGACGACGGTCTCGCCGTCGATGACGGTCGTCCCGTCCTCGCTGATCGTCTCCCCGCGTCCGGGAGGCAACTGGGTGAGCGGGGCCGAGTCGATGAGCGCCGAGCGGTCGTCGCGGGTGCGCTCACGTCCGGCGTTGGCGAAGATCACAGCAGGGTAGGGCAGAAGGACCGCGCCGGCGACGAAGATCCACATGAGCACGTGCTGCGAGGCTGCGAATGCGAAATAGGCGGCTACGAAGCAGAGGGTGCGGATCGTCATCGTGATCGAGTACTTGATGATCCGCGACTTCATGTCGTCGTCGAGAGCAGTGTCTGCTGTCGTGATCTGCTGCGGGTGCCTGGACATAACCTTCTTCACTCGGGTCTACCTACAAAATCATACGCTTGCTTTGTGTGAGCATGTCGAGGTCGGACCAAACACGATAGGTTGGGTCTGTATCGTCGACCTACAGGAGAGAGTCCCGTGTCAGAACCCCGAGTAGTCCTCGTCACCGGAGGCAACCGCGGAATCGGCCGCACCATCGCCGAGGAGTTCCTCGCCGCCGGAGACACGGTGGCCGTGACCTCGCGCAACGGCGACGCCCCCGACGGCGCACTCGCCGTGGCCGCCGACGTCACCGACGCCGAATCCCTCGACCGCGCCTTCACCGAGGTCGAGGAGAAGCTCGGACCCGTCGAGGTCGTCGTCGCCAACGCCGGCATCACCCGGGACAACCTGCTCATGCGGATGAGCGAGGACGACTTCGACGCCGTCCTCGACACGAACCTCGCCGGGGCCTTCCGCACCGTCAAGCGGGCGATCACGAACATGATCCGGGCGAAGAAGGGACGCATCGTCCTCATCTCCTCGGTCTCCGGCCTCTACGGAGTGCCCGGACAGTCCAACTACTCGGCGTCGAAGGCCGGCCTCGTCGGCCTCGCCCGTTCGATCACCCGTGAGCTCGGCTCCCGCGGCATCACCGCCAACGTCGTCGCTCCCGGCTTCATCCGCACCGACATGACCGATGAACTCGACGAGAAGCAGCGGAAGGAGTACCTGGCGACGATCCCCGCCAAGCGCTTCGCCGAAGCCGACGAGGTCGCCCGCGTCGTCCGCTGGGTCGCCTCCGACGACGCGTCCTACATCTCCGGAGCCGTCATCCCCGTCGACGGCGGCCTCGGCATGGGACACTGACAACCAACCTCCTCTGCGGCGCGACGAATCGCGTTCGCGGAGTACTGAACTGAGAAAGGACCGCAATGGGAATTCTTGAGGGAAAGCGCATCCTCGTCACCGGTGTGCTCACGGAGGCGTCGATCGCCTTCGCCGCCGCGAAGATCGCGCAGGAACAGGGAGCCGAGGTCATCCTCTCGAGCTTCGGCCGGCAGATGAAGATCACCCAGGTCATCGCCGAGCGCCTGCCCGTGACCCCGCGCGTCATCGAACTCGATGCGACGAACGAAGAGGACCTCGCGGCTCTGCCCGAGCGCCTCGAAGGCAACATCGACGGCATCGTCCACGCGATCGCCTTCGCCCCGAAGGACGCCCTCGGCGGCGTCTTCCTCGACACCCCGTGGGAGTCGGTGCAGGCGGCCATCCACGTCTCCGCCTACTCGCTCAAGGCGATCACCGTCGCTGCCCTGCCCGTGCTCAACCCGGGCGCCGGCATCGTCGGCCTCACCTTCGACGCGACGATCTCGTGGCCGGTCTACGACTGGATGGGAGTGGCCAAGGCCGCCTTCGAGTCGACCGCCCGCTACCTCGCGAAGTACGTCGGGGACAAGGGCATCCGCGTCAACCTCGTCTCCGCCGGCCCGCTCAAGACGACCGCTGCGACCTCGATCCCCGGCTTCGAGACGCTCGAGGACATGTGGGGCGATCGCGCACCGCTGGGCTGGGACCAGAAGGACACGTCGGCCGCCGGCAAGGCGATCGTCGCGCTGGTCTCCGACTGGTTCCCCGCCACGACCGGCGAGATGGTCCACGTCGACGGCGGCTTCCACTCCACCGGAGCCTGAGGACCGCGCCATGCCAGTGCTCATCCTCGCCCGCCACGCGAAGGCGGAGGCTGACGGCCCCAGCGACTTCGAGCGGACCCTCAATGCGACGGGACTCGCCCAGGCGGTCGAGGCCGGCGCGGAGATCGCCGAGCGATGGACGCCCGAGGTGGCGATCGCCTCGGCGGCCAAGCGCACCGTCCAGACCGGTCAGGCCGTCGTCGAAGCCGTCAATCGACAGTCGGGGACCGACCTCGAGCTCACCGTCGACGAGTCCCTCTACGGTGGAGGAGTCGAGGACTGGATGGACGCGATCCGGTCGATCCCGGCGGGTGCGCAGTGCGCGTACATCGTCGGCCATCAGCCGACCGTCGCCGAGGTGATCGGCCATCTCTCCGCGGACGCGGGGGTGCCCGATGGGTTCCGTCCCTCCTCGATCGCCGTCTTCGACGTGCCCTCATGGAACGTCGAACCCGGCAGCTTCCCGGTCCCTGAGATCCGCTCGTTCCGAGGGATCTGAATCAGAGGAACCTGAGCACCTCGCGCAGATCGCGCCGGTCGATGGCGACATCGGCGGCGGCGACGAGTGCGGGCTTCGCACAGAACGCGACCCCGAGCCCGGCCCGGGTGATCATGGCGATGTCATTGGCACCGTCACCGATCGCCACGGTCCGCTCGGGGTCGCAGTCGTATCGGGAGGTGAGCTCGGCCAGGATCGAGGCCTTCGCACTCGGGTCGACGACCGGGCCCGCGGTCCGCCCGGTCAGGCGGCCCTGATCGACCTCGAGTCCGTTCGCGTGGACCTCGGTGATGCCGAGCGCCTCCGCGCGGGGACCGATGATCGAGGTGAAGCCGCCGGAGACGAGGGCGACGACGCCGCCGGCGTCGTGGACTGAGGCGACGAGCTCGGGTGCCCCCTCGGTGAGCGTGATCCGCTCACGGACCTCGTCGATGACGCTTTCGGGCAGCCCTTTGAGGAGGGCGACGCGCTCGGCCAGGGAGGCGGCGAAGTCGAGCTCACCGGCCATCGCCCGCTCCGTGATGTCGGCGACCCTGTCACCGACCCCGGCGTGGTCGGCGATGAGGTCGATGACCTCCTCGTTGATGAACGTCGAATCGACGTCCATGACGAGCAGCTGGACGGGACCGGGAAGCGCGCGGGAGTCTCTCACCCCTTCATCGTAGCCACAGCCATGACGTAGGCGGCGGCAGCGGGGTGGAGGCGAGACAGGAGGTCGCCGAAGACGGGTGGGTCGACGGTGGCCGGTGCGAGCACGGTGCGCATCCGTTCGTGGATGTCGAGTGCGGCGAAGATCGCGCGGGAGTCCGCGTCGACGGGCAGCAGGGACATGAGCGGATGGTCGTCGGAGAGGTCGGACTGCCAGTCCCGCCACGGGGCAGAACGCCATTCCTCGGGCACCTCGATCGACTCGATGAGGGTGAGCCCCTCCATGACGAGGAGGCGCAGACGGCGCAGCGCCTCGGTGGGGGTGTCGACGCTCACGGGGCGGAAGACCGAGTCCCGGCACGCGATGACCTCGACGTTCTCCTCGGCGCCGATGAGCATGATCCCCGTCTGATGGGCCCCGCGGTGGAGGACGACGGGGGCGGGGTGCCGACCGACCCGGGCACGGTCGGCCTTGTCCACCGGCGGAGTCGTGTGCGGCAGCGAGGGATGCTGAAGGGCGAGCCGGACGTGGGTGATCCCGGCGGCCTGTGCCGCGGCGGCGAAGAGGAGGAGACCGGTGGGGGTGTCGGTGCCGAGGACGGCGTCGGCGACGATGAGGGGAACCTCACGTCCCGCGTCGAGGAACGCTGCGCTCACCTCGTCGGGGGCGAGCGTTCCGGCCAGCCGATGGTTGACCGCCAGGGCGAGCAGGAGTGAGTCGAGTTGTGCGTCCATGTCGGACCAGAATAGACCCACCCCTGAGATAGAGTTGGGAGATATGAGTGATGTCCTGACTGTGGATAATGTGTCCGTGCGCCGGGGGACGAACTTCCTCCTCCGCGACTTCTCCCTCACCGTCTCCGAAGGCCAGCATTGGGTCGTGCTCGGACCCAACGGTGCCGGCAAGACGACGCTGCTCGAACTCGCAGCCGGGCGCATGCATCCCACGACGGGCAAGGTCGGCATCCTCGAGGAGCGCCTCGGACGCGTCGACGTCTTCGAACTGCGCCCGCGCATCGGCTACGCCTCGACGGCGCTGGCCGGACGGATCCCGAACTCGGAGGCCGCGCTCGACACCGTCCTCACCGCGGCCTACGGAGTGACCGGGCGCTGGGTCGAGGAGTACGAGGCGACGGACATCGACCGTGCCAAGGACCTGCTCTCCGCGTTCAACATCATGCACCTGGCGGACCGCACGTTCGGCACGCTCTCCGAGGGCGAGCGCAAGCGCGTCCAGATCGCCCGCGCACTCATGACCGACCCCGAGCTCCTCCTCCTCGACGAACCGGCCTCCGGGCTCGATTTCGGCGGACGGGAGGAGCTGCTCAGCGCACTCACCGAGATCCTCTCCTCGAAGTGGGCGCCGGCGACGATCATGGTCACCCACCACGTCGAGGAGATCCCGGCCGGGATCACCCATGCCCTCCTCCTCGGCGAGGGGACCCCCGTGGCCGCCGGTCCGATCGATGAGACGCTCACGGCGGAGAACCTGTCTGAGACCTTCGGCATCGACGTCAAGCTCAGCCGCGACGGACAGCGCTTCCACGCCCGCTCGCAGTCCTAGGTCCGGCCGCAGCGCATGGAGGCCATGGAACTCTGGCAGATCGCCCTCATCGTCGCAGCCGGGGTGGGGGCCGGCGGGATCAACGCCGTCGTCGGATCGGGCACCCTCATCACCTTCCCCGTGCTCGTCGCCTTCGGGGTGCCGCCGGTGGTGGCGACGATGAGCAACGCCGTGGGCCTCGTCCCCGGCAACATCGCCTCGTCCTTCGGGTACCGGGAGGAGCTGCGGGGCCAGTGGAAGCGGTTCGCCGGGTTCATCCCCGCCTCCCTGGCGGGCTCCCTCATCGGCGCCTACCTGCTCCTCCACCTGCCCGAGGATGCGTTCGAGACGATCGTCCCCATCCTTCTCGTCCTCGCGCTCCTCATGGTCGTCGGCCAGCCCTCCCTCTCCCGCTACCTCAAACGGCGGGCGCTGCGCCGGCACGAGGGTGGCCACGACGACGGAGTCTCCGCCGAGGAGGGAGGCGGGTTGTCTGCCGGGAAGACCGTGCTCGCGTTCGTCATCATCTTCCTCACCGCGATCTACGGAGGCTACTTCGCCGCGGCGCAGGGGATCATCCTCGTTGCGCTCCTCGGCCTTGTCCTCTCCGACGACCTGCAGCGGCTCAACGGGCTGAAGAACGTCCTCGTCCTCGTCGTCAACACGGTCTCGGCGACGACGTACATCATCGTCGGCCACGACCGGATCAACTGGACCGCGGTGGTCTGTGTCGCCGTCGGCTCGCTCATCGGCGGCTACCTCGGCGCGCGGATCGGCCGGAAGTTCTCACCCGGACTGCTGCGCGCCGTCATCGTCGTCCTCGGCCTCGTCGCGATCGTGAGGATCCTCACCCTGTGAATACCCCCGCCAAAGCCCCGCTCACCCGTGAGCAGATCATCGCCCGCGCCGTCGAGCTCGGCATCGCAGCCGATCGCCTCCGCTTCTTCGAACCCGATGACCTCGCCGAGGCGACTGCGAGCGGGGGCGTGCTCGCCGACTACACATCGCTCACCGACGTCGCCCTGCGCAGCGTCCGCGAACCCGCGGAGGGGCTCTTCATCGCCGAGTCCTCGAAGATCATCCGCCGGGCGCATGCCGCCGGGATGACCCCGCGGTCGTATCTGACGAGCCCGAAATGGCTCTTCGACTTAGCCGACCTCATCGCGACGAACGACGCACCCATCCACATCGGCTCTGATGCCGCCGTCGAGGCGCTCACCGGCTTCCACCTCCACCGCGGGGCGCTGGCCGCGATGCACCGGCCCTCGCTGCCGCTCGTCACCGATCTCCTCGCCGAGGCGAAGCGCGTCGTCGTCATCGAGGACGTCGTCGATCACACGAACGTGGGGGCGATCTTCCGGTCGGCCGCCGCGTTCGGCGTCGACGCCGTGCTCGTCACCCCGCGGTGTGCCGATCCGCTCTACCGGCGGGCGATCCGGGTGTCGATGGGCACGGTGTTCCAGGTGCCGTGGACGAGGATCGACCCGTGGCCCGGCGGGGTCGAGACCCTGCGGCAGCTCGGCTTCCACGTCGCGGCCCTCGCCCTCGACGAGGACTCGGTCTCGATCCAGGAGTTCGCGGCCGCGGCGCCTGCGCGCACTGCCGTCGTCTTCGGCACCGAAGGAGACGGACTTGCGCGGGGCACGATCGCGGCGAGCGATTCGACGGTGATGATCCCGATGAGCGGGGGAGTCGACTCCCTCAACGTCGCCGCCGCCTCGGCGGTCACGTGCTTCGCCCTCCAGGGGGCGTGAGCCTCAGGCTTCCCGGACCTGAGCCCGCAGCCAGTCGAGGTCCTGGGCGTCGACGACGACGGAGCGACGCCGGGAGATCTGCGCCCACGCCTCGGCGAGCTCATCCTCGGTGAGTTCGACGGCGAGCTCCATCGGCGATGCTAAGTTCTCGGCCGCAGCTTCCTCACCGTCGAGGTAGACCGCTCTCTCGTCGGCTCTGCCGAGGTTCGCCGATCCGAGGAGCGCCCGCCGACCGACGAAGAGACAGTGGGTACGCAGCCGGTCGACGTGCTGGAGCTGGACGTCGGCATCGAGGAGGAGCTGGAGGCCGTCGATCGAGAGACTCCCGCGGACGACGGCGACGGGATCGATCGTCGTCACCACCGCCCACGTCCGCGCGGATCCGGCGGCCGCCTCGGCGATGCGCTGACTGAACGCGTGGACGACGTGCGGACTGGCGAGAATGACGTCCTCATCGGGATCGGCGAAGGCACGCTCGATCCAGGCCGCAGGATCGGTGATGAGGCGCATCGTTGAGCTCATGTCCCCAGCGTACGCTCGCTCGTCGTCGATGGGGAGACCTCACATCCTCCCAGCCGAGTGCCGAAACGGCGGAGGCGGGAATGACGGGTGCGTGAACAGGGTGCGAACACTCGTCAGCCGCCGCCGCGCTCAGGCAGTGTGGGGGAGGGCGCAGACCCAGGACTGTATACAGTGGTGGGGAGCCGTCGCCGGGACCGCACCGGCGATGGCGGAGAGACCGGCGCTGTGGCAGCACAGCCGCCCCGAATGAGGAGATCAGTGGACCGCACGACACTTGCCCAGGCCCTGGAGACCGGACGCATCACGGGGGAGGTGGCGACACCGAGGGAGAACAACCTCGAGCACATCCGCCGCTTCCTCGCCGGGGAGAGGCAGTTCGACTTCGGCGTCGAACTCACCCGCGAGTGGGACTACGACTCCGTCTTCGCCCTCATGGTCGACCGTGCCGGACTCCGCCCCGACCCTGCGTTCACCTCGGGTGTCGACACGATCTCCACCAAGGCCTGCATCGACGCCCTCGCCCGGCTCGCCGGCGCCATCGGCGATGTCGCCCGGGCCGGAGGGACCATCCTCTTCGCGACCGGACACCCCGCAGGCCTCCTTCCGGTCCATATGGCCATCGCCGAGGCGGCCGAAGCCCACGGTGCCCGCATCGTCCGCCAGGTGGGGCAGGTCTCCGTGCCCGGGATCGGCGGGGACTGCCGCGAACTCAACCGGGTGTGGCTGTGGCACCTCCACGGGGGCACCCCGCACACCCACCTCGCCGAGCCGATGCACGCCCTCCTCGATGACTTCGACCGTCGCGGTGAACCCCGCCCCGACCTCATCGTCGCCGATCACGGGTGGGCTGGTGCCGCCTCGGCGCGGGGACTGCGGACCGTCGGCTACGCCGACTGCAACGATCCGGCGCTCTTCGTCGCCGAGGACCAGGGCGCGATCGAGACGACCGTGCCCCTCGATGACGACGTCAACCCCTACCTCTACGGACCGCTCATCGAGTTCGTCCTCGAGCAGGCCGGGCTCGACAGTGCGCCCAGCCGGGAAACTGCGGCCTCCGCGCGCTGAGACCCGGTGCGGGCTGAGGCGAGGCTGCCTCGGGTGAGCCGGGGCGTCTCAGCCGATCTCGACGGCGAGACCGTCGATGACCTCGGCGCCGGGCAGGGACGCGAGCGTGGGCCCCGAGAGCAGCAGCTTCGACCCGCGGATGCCGGAGCCGATGATGAGATCATCGGCTGCGGCGACGCGGGAGTCGATGAGGATGCGGTAGTCCTCCGGCAGACCGATCGGACCGATGCCGCCGTACTCCATGCCCGACTCGCCGACCGCGCGGTCCATCGGCAGGAACGAGGCCTTGCGGACGTCGAGGAGCTTCTTCACCCGCTTGTTGACGTCGGCCCGCGTATCGGCGAGGACGAGGCAGGCGGCGATCCGCTCCTCACCGCTGCGGGCACCGGCGACGAGGACGCAGTTCGCCGAGGTCTGCGGCCCCAGGCCCGTGGCTTCGAGGAGTGCCGCGGTGTCGGCGATCTCCGGATCGATCGCGAAGACCTCGACCTCACCCGTGACGGTGGGCAGGGCCGCGGCGGTGGAGGCGGCCATGAGCTCGGGCGCGGAGGCGGCGGGACGGACATCGAACTGGGCGCTCAGACGCGCCCGCGTGGTCGAACCAGTGGTCATGGACAGCAGTCTAGGAGACACCGGTGCGTCGGAGGGCCGGGTCTCGAATCGCTTTGCGCGCCCGCGTCGGTTAGACTGGACTGTCGGTTCGCGTCCGGTTCCTACGGCGTGAAGCGTTTTCAGCAGACGAATTCGGGCACTGGCAGATGGGTCGGACCCATACCAGGCGCCTGAGCGGATTCAGCAAAGGTAAGAATATGAAGAAGGACATCCACCCGGAATACGCGCCGATCGTGTTCAACGACCTCGCCTCCGGAACCAAGTTCCTCACTCGCTCGACTGCGAAGAGCGACAAGACCATCGAATGGGAAGACGGCAACACCTACCCCGTCATCGATGTCGAGATCTCGAGCGCCTCGCACCCGTTCTACACGGGCAAGCAGCGCATCCTCGACTCCGCCGGTCGCGTCGAGAAGTTCAAGGACCGCTACAAGGGCTTCGGCAAGCGCTGATCACCCGCGGTCCCGACCGCACAGCTCTGACAACCGCCCCGCACACCGAAAGGTGTGCGGGGCGGTTGTGTGTTGCCAGGCGTCCCCGCGGGGACGCGTGGATCAGCTGAGAGTGACGACCACCTCGGCGGACGGAGACGTCCGGGCGGCGGGGTGGAACAGGGACGAGACGCCGGTGGCGTTGTCCAGGCTCGCAGCGATCCCATGCGCCACGGTCTCCTTCGCCTTGACCACGGCGTCGGTGATCGACAGGCCCGTGGCGATGCCGGCGGCGATCGACGAGGCGAACGAGCATCCTGCGCCGTTGACGAGCTTGTCGTTGACCTTGCGCGAGCGCAGCGTCGTCACCGTCTCACCGTCGAAGAGGATGTCGATCGCGTCCTCACCGGCCAGGCGCGCACCGCCCTTGACGACGACGTTCTTCGCGCCCTGACCGTGGATGATCCTCGCGGCTTCGATCATGCCCTCGACCGAGTCGATGGGCTCGAGACCTGCGAGGACGGCCGCCTCTTCGAGGTTCGGGGTGATGACCGTGGCCAGAGGCACGAGGTTGTCGACGAAGAGGTCCTTGAGGTCGACCATCGACCCTGAGCCCTTGCACACGAGGACGGGGTCGAAGACGTAGGGGAGCTCGTTGGACTTGAGGTCCTCGGCGAGGACGAGGGCGGACTCGACGGAGCCGAGCATGCCCGACTTGATCGCGTCGAATTCGTGGATGGCGAGCGCCGAGCCGAGCTGACGGTTGACGACCTCGGGCTCGATGAAGTCGATCGCGTGACCGAACTCGTTGTCGGGGTCGAAGGTGACGATGCAGGTGACGACGGCGGTGCCGAAGGCACCGTACTCCTCGAACATCTTCAGGTCGGCTTCGAGTCCGGCACCGCCGGAGACGTCGGAACCGGCGATCGTGAGCAGCTTGGCGGTCATGGTGGTCCTTTCACGGGAGACTTCTCGCGAGAAGTCTACGCGCCCGCGTATCCGTGCTGGCGCCATGCCTCGTAGATCGCGATCGACGCCGAGTTCGCGAGGTTGAGCGAGCGGCGGCCAGGCAGCATCGGGATCCGCACCCGCAGGTCGACATGGTCGTCGTCGACGACCTCGGCGGGCAGACCCGTCGACTCCTGCCCGAAGAGGAGGACATCCCCGTCCTCGTAGGCAACCTCGGCGAAGGAGTCGGTCGTGTGCGTCGTGAACGCGATGACCCGACGTTGACCCAGGGTCTGCCACAGGTGATCGAGGTCCGGGTGGACGGTGACGTGGGCGAGGTCGTGGTAGTCGAGTCCGGCGCGACGCAGCTTCGCGTCCGTGAGGTCGAAGCCGAGGGGTTCGACGACGTGGAGGTGCGCGCCGGTGACGGCGGCGAGCCGGATCGCGTTGCCGGTGTTGCCGGGGATCTCCGGGGTGTGGAAGACGATGTCGATGCTCATATGTCGACCATCATCTCATCCGTTCGGGTCGACTCCGTCCTCGTGTGTCAGTAGTGATCCTCGCCGAGGCGGTCGCTCGTCTCAAGGCGCACGAGCACGTACCCCTGCGGGGTCGATTCCGGGTAGCGGCCGGCTGTGTCGGGTTCGCGCTCCATCCGGGTGACGAGTGAGAACCCGTGGGCGGTGAGGACAGCGACGACGTCGTCGATGCTGCGGCGGTGGAAGTCGAGGTCGACGTCGTAGCCGGCGAGGTCGGAGAAGTGGTCGACCGAGTCGCCGAGCTGGAACGCCAGCTGGAAGTACCCGCCGGGGCGCAGGACCCGCGCCGCCTCGGCGATGACCCGGTCGAGACGGTCATCGGGGATGTGGATGAGTGAATACCACGCGAGTGCTCCGGAGAAGCTGTTCTCCGGGTAGGGCAGGCACGTCATCGATCCGGTGGTGAAGCTGAGGTCGGAGTAGAGCTGGGAGGCTTGGGCGATCATCTCCGGGGAGAGGTCGAGCCCGGTCGCGTCGAGGCCGAGGCCGGTGAGGAAGGCCGTGATCCGGCCGGGGCCGCACCCGAGGTCGATCGCCTCGGTGTGTCCGGTGGCGAGGACGAGCTCGGCGAAGGCGCCGAGGACGGCGCGGTCGTGGGGTTTGGCGGTGAGTTCGGCGGAGACCCAATCGGTGTAGGCCTGCGCGATCGCATCGTAGGAGTCGCGGGTCGGGGTCTCGTAGTCGGCGGTGCTCATGGGATGAGCCTAGACGGTGCCCGGCTCTCTGTCCCACGATCCGGCCGAAGAACCGTCGGCAACATGCGCGGCGTAGACGTTCGTCTTCCACTCAATGACCTCTCGGCACTCCTCGAGCGCGCGGATCTGAGCGTCGACTCGTTCGCGGTGGTCGTTGAGGATCCGGAGACGGTCGTGTTCGTTGCCCGGTCCCTGGCGGACCAGGGAGGCGAAGCGCTGGAGTTCGGTCAGTGGCATGCCGGATTCGCGGAGGCGGACACAGACCTGCAGCCATTCGAGGTCGGCAGCGGTGTAGATGCGTCGACCGCTCGGCGACCTGTCGACGGGGGCGATGAGAAGATCCATCCGCTCGTAGTACCGCAGGGCGTGCACACTCATTCCCGTTTGCTCGGCCACGTCGCCGATCGTGTACGTCGTCGCTTCGCCGTGGTCACTCATCGTCGTGCTCCCATCCCTTGACTTCGAGTTCACTCTAGCTCGTAGTGTCGTGGCATGACTCACAGTGAACAGACTCCGATCGGAGTGGAATTCGGCGCCTCCTCCACCGCCGACGAGGTGCTTGACGGTATCGATATGGGCGGAACGACTGCGGTGGTCACCGGTGGCTATTCCGGTCTCGGTTTGGAGACGACACGGTCGCTGGCCAGGGCGGGCGCCCGCGTGATCGTCCCTGCACGGCGTATGGACGCAGCCCTATCGGCTGTCGGCGCTCTGAGTGGTGTGACGGTGATCCCCATGGACCTGGCCGACCTCGACAGCGTCCGGAGCGCCGCCGAACGGGTGGCCGCCGAGACCGAGCGGCTGGAGCTGCTCATCACGGCAGCCGGAGTGATGGCGTCGCCGGAACGACGGGTGGGCCCGGGCTGGGAAAGCCAGTTCGCGATCAACCACCTGGGGCATTTCGCGCTCATCAACCGTCTCTTTCCCCTTCTGGCAGACGCCGATGACGCGCGCGTCGTCACCTATTCCTCGGTCGGCCATCACCTCTCTGACATCCGGTGGGACGACATGTACTTTGGGACCGGCTACGACAAGTGGCTCGCCTACGGTCAGGCGAAGACCGCGAACGTGCTCACCGCCGTCCACCTCGATGCTCTCGGTCGCACGAGTGGTGTCCGGGCGTTCTCCCTGCATCCGGGTTCGATCATCACCGGCCTGCAGAGGGACATGACGCGTGCTGAGCAGGTCGAACGCGGATGGATCGATGAGAACGGCACGGTCATCGGCGCGGGATTCAAATCTGCCGCGCAAGGAGCTGCAACCGGGTTGTGGGCGGCGACGTCACCCGCGCTCGAGGGCCGTGGAGGGCTCTACTGCGAAGACTGCGATGTCGCGCCTGTGGCTGCCCCCGGCTCGCCGATCGAGGACGGCGGAGTGCGCGAGTACGCACTCGATGCTCACGCCGCGGAACGTCTGTGGCGTGAGTCGGCGAGACTGACCGGAGTCGATGCTTTCGGCACCGGTGCGCGCTGAACGCGTCTTGACGGGGACGTCAGATCCCCTGATGCGTCCCCGCGGGGACGCGTCGTGATGTGTGGGACCGGGCGAGCGCCTCGGCGAGATCGATAGGATGGTTCGAGGACATCCGCCGAGGTGAAGGGACCCAACCGTCACATGCGCACCGAACAGCAGGCACTCAAGGTCTCCCTCGCAGCGATCCTCCTCGTCTCCGTGCTCGGCATCGGGTTCGGTCTCGTCTCGGGGTCGTTCGCGATCCTCTTCGACGGGGTGTTCTCACTCATGGACGCGGTGATGTCCGTCGTCTCCCTCACCGTCGCAGGCCTCATCTCCCGGTCCGTGGCGAATCGGCTCTCGGTGCGTACCCAGAACGCGTTCACGATGGGCTTCTGGCACTTCGAGCCGATCGTCCTCCTCGTCAATTCCGTGCTCATGATGGGGGTGGCCGCGTACGCGCTCTTCCAGGCGGTCTCGGCGCTGCTGAGCGGGGGACGGGAGGTCGACTTCGGCCCCGCCGTCGTCTACGCCGCGGTCGTCGTCGTCATCACCGTGGTCATGGGTGTCCTCGAACACCGGGCGAACCGGCGCATCGGCTCGGAGTTCGTCGCCATGGACGTCAAAGGCTGGATCATGGCCGGCGGAGTCACCGGCGCCCTGCTCATCGCCTTCGTCATCGGCATGATCATCGACGGCACCGAGGCGGAATGGTTCATGCCCTACGTCGACCCGGCCGTCCTCACCGTCGTCGCCCTCGTCCTCATCCCCGTTCCCTTCTCGACGCTGCGCAAGGCACTGTCCGAAGTCTCGCTCGTCACCCCTCCAGGACTGCGGAAGGACGCCGAGGCGGTCGCTGAGGACGTCAGTGCCGCCGAAGGATTCGACGACTACCGGGTCTATGCCGCGGCACAGGGACGGTCCCGAACGGTCGAGATCGTCTTCTACGTGCCCAAGGGCCTGCCGCCGCGGGCACTTGAGGACTGGGACCGCATCCGCGACACCGTCGAAGGCCGCCTCGGCGGGGACGATCCCCATGCGTGGATCACCGTGTCCTTCACCACGAAGGACGCTCCGGCCGTTTCGCCGTAAGACTGCGGCTGGCGCGTCCCTGCGGGGACGTGCGACCGCGATGCGAAAGCGTACCCGCGGGGACTCCGCGTCTCCTCACCTGCACAAACGAAGATGAATCGAAGAAGTGTCTCCTTCGAGTGCGCTGATCTCTCCGTGATCGGGCTTTCTATGTCAGTGCCGACCTCTACCGTGGATGCATGGTTCGACCGCCATGGGGGCGAATGAACCGCAGCGGCCGAGGGGAAGGTGCCGACATGGACGAGGCGATCGGATTGGTTCAGACGGTGTCGACGGCGGAGTCGACAGCAGCGTCGACGACAGAGCCGAATGCAGGCCGGACGGGGTGGAAGGGAGGCGGGGGAGTCGGTGCGGGGTATCCCGAGGGAGGCCGCGGTCGGAAGCGCAGTGAACCGTATCAACCCGTAGATTCCGTATCTACCGTATTCGGCGGATCGACGTCGCCGGGCAAGCCCGTCATCAACCCCTTCGATCCGCGACCGGTCGCCGACGACGCCGATCCCGCGGAGTCCAACGACGGCCTCCATGCGCTCACAGGCAGTGAGATCGTCTCCGACATCCAGGCCAACATCGCCTGCGTCGCCCACTGCCAGGCGCGGATCATCGCCCTCATCGACGAGGCCGAGCGCAGAGACCTTTGGGCGCAGTGGGTGGGGGTGAAGAGCCTGCCCGGCTGGGTCATGCACATCGCCTCGGTGAGCGCCCACACCGCACGGGAGTATGTCAGGGTGATGTACGCCCTGCGCAGGATGCCGCGCGTCAAGAAGGGTCTGAGCGAGGGAGACCTCAGCTACTCGAAGGTGCGGGAGGTCTCCCGCCTCGTCGACCGGATCCCCGATGAGGATGCCGCGCGCCTGGCGAAGGTCGGCACCGGCGCGCAGGTCAGCGTCGTCTCACGCAACTATCGGAAGCTCAGCGCTGCCGAGGAGTCAGGTGAGCTTCCGCGGTGCCTGCCGCAGGACGACGTTCTCATCTGCACGGCCGGCCCCGGTCGGACCCGCATCGTCATCGACCTTCCCGAAGACGATGCGGCCGAGATCGTCACGATGCTCGCGGCCGCCCGGCGCATCATCGAGCGCAGAGACGCCGAGGCGCAGCGCCGCGCGGACGAGGCCGCTGATGGCGGCGGTGCGCCCCGGCGTCGCGAGCGGATCCCGCAGACCGCGTGCCTCATGGAGATCGTCCGCGCTTTCCCGCACGCGCAGCCCTCGGGTGCCGTCGACCTCGATCGGGCGCGCATGCTCGTCCACACCTCCGCCGAGGTGCTCGTCCGCTCCGGTGCCGCCCTCCTCGCGTCCGAGTCCGACTGTCCTGACAGCGTCCCCGCGGGGACGCCGGATGACGACGACGTCCCCGCGGGGACGTCGGAAGGGTTCGATCCGGATGCTGACGACCCCGGCCGTGCCGACGAGACGTGTCGGATCGACGGGTTCGGCGGCATCACCGCCGCCACGGCCCAGCGTCTGGCCTGCGAAGCACTTGTCAGCGGGATCATCAAGGACGAGTCAGGCGATGTGCTCAGGCTCGGCCGATCGAAGCGGCTCGCGAGCAGACGGCAGCGGATGGCGCTGAGCGCGCGCGACGTCGGCTGCCAGTTCCCCGGCTGCCTCGCCCGGAGAGGCTGCGAGGCCCACCACATCCGGCCGTGGTCGCAGGGCGGGGCGACCGATCTCGACAACCTCATCCTGCTCTGCCGCTCCCACCACATCGCCGTCCATGAGCACGGCCTGAGGATCGTGCGGACGACAGCCTCGTTCTCGGGAGCGCTCGAAGGGGCGCCGGCGTTCGCGTTCCTCCTCCCCGACGGGCACCAGCTCTTCGCGTGCGAGGAGGAGGACCCCTTCCACCGGGTCTTCGATACCGCGCGGCTCGGCGAGGTCGTCGAGGCGGTTGAGAAGGCGACCGAGAATGCCGATCCGAGCACCCTCGGCGGGGGCTACGGTTTTGACCTGGGCAATTGTCTGGCATGGATGTTCGAAGCGGAAGCGCGACACGCCCGAGCGAACGAAAAGGTCGCCTGAATCTTGCCTATTTCGAACACCAGTTCGATAATAGATGTCATGTCCGCAGCACCACTCATCGAACAGCTCAGCCGGGAGATGGGGATCTCCACGGCAACGTCCCTGTTCGACGGCCATCCGCCTCGACCCGTGCATCCTGTGCTCGCGCCGATGTTCCGGCGTGGTGGCCTGCCGCGTGGAGAGATCGTCTCCTTCACCGGCGGACAGTCGCTGACCTGTGCTCTGGCAGCGATCGCCGCGTCGACCCAGGAGCAGAAGTGGTGCGCCGGGATCGGCCTCGGTGAGCCCGCAGTGTCCTCGATCGCCGACCTCGGCATCGACCTCGGCCACTTCGTCAACCTTGCGACCCCGCCTCAGGACTGGCTGCGGGTGGCCTCGATCCTCATCGAGTCCTTCGACATCCTCCTCATCGACCCTGCCTACCTCCCGAGCCCGGGGGAGCGTGCCCGACTGCTCGCGAAGGTGCGCGAGAGGAAGATGAGCGTCATCAGCCTCAGCCCGCTGTCGGGCAGCACCGAGCAGATCGAGATCACCGGTCTGCGCTGGTCGGGCACCGATCACGGTCGCGGACGGCTGCGCTCGTGCCTCGTCGAAGCCCGCTCGCAGACCGGCGTCCACCGCTTCCTCCTGCCCGGTCCCGACGGAACCCCCGCCGAGGTGTCGGAGACGGAGAGGCCGGTGATCCGCAGTGTCGGCTGATCCCACGCGCACCCTCGTCCTCACCGTTCCCGACTGGCCGGCGGTCGCCGCTGCCGTCGAGCACGAACTCAGCCCGGGCACCCCGGTCGCCGTCCTCCACGCGGGCCGGGTCATCGCCGCCAACGCCCCGGCCCGGGCCGCAGGCATCGCCATCGGCAACAACAAGCGGGCCGCGGGATACCGCTGCCCTGAGGCCCGGGTCCTTCCGTGGGACGAAGACGTCGACAACCGTCACTTCTCCGCCGGGGTGGGCGCGCTCGAGGACCTCGTCGCCCGCTTCACACTGCTGAGCCCGGGAACCCTGGCGATTCCCCTCGATGCGCTCCGGCACGGCTACCCCGATGAGGCCGCCGCCGTCGAAGCCCTCGTCTCCGCCCTCGTGCCGGCGACCGGCTGGGAGTTCTTCCCCGGCATCGCCGACACTGTCTTCGCCGCCCGCATCGCCGCCTCCCAGGCGAGCCGGATCGAACCGGGGGAGACCGTCGAGTTCCTCGCCGCCCAGCCGATCACCGCCCTCGAGTCAGCGGACGGGGACTGGGCGGAGCTCATCGACGTCTTCACCCACCTTGGGCTGCGCACTCTGGGGGCGCTCGCAGCACTCGACGCGGTCGACGTACTCTCCCGGTTCGGCCCGCAGGGACGGCGCGCGCACGACCTCGCCTCGGGACGGGACGAAGCACCGCTGCGCGACCACACCCGGACCGAGGACCTGTGCGTCGAGAGCGCACTGGAGACCCCGACGACCCGCAGCGACACACTCGGCTTCCTCGCCCGACAGCTCGCCGCCGACCTGCTCGGCCGCGTCCGCGGCAGCGGACTCGTGTGCACGCAGGTGACGATCGACCTCCTCGCCGCCGGTGGACAGTCCTCGAGCCGGACCTGGCGGATCGAGGACATGAGCGAGAACGCCATCGCCGACCGCCTGCGCTGGCAGGCCGAGGGGTGGCTGGCCAGCGTCGGACGCGGGAATCCCGGACGCGGTGGGGTCGGCAGCACCGCCGGCGGCGGCAGTGCCGTCGGACGCGGGAGCACCGGGGAAGACGCGGACGACCCGGGCCCGGATCCCGAGGACTTCTCCGAGGAGGGGATCACCGCGCTCGGCCTCACCGCCGCCGAGCTGACGACCCCGATCGGGGCGACGCGCAGCCTCTTCGATGAGAACACCGGGCAGATCACGCACACCCTCGAGCGTCTGCAGGGACTCTTCGGACCTGACTCCGTGCTCGTGCCCGGACTCCAGGGCGGGTGGGATCCGGCGGAGACGAACCTCTGGACCCCCTGGCAGCAGACGGCGTGCCCGACCCGCAACCCGCAGGCGCCGTGGCCGGGTTCCCTCGGGGCACCCCGGCCCACCACCGTCGACCATGTCGCCGTCGACGTGTTCTCAGCCGGGGGAGGACCGGTCGACGCCCGTCCGTCCGGGCTCGCGCAGCCTCCCCGCGCGATCCGGTTCCCCACCGGCACCACCGAGGCGATCGTCGACTTCTCCGGATCGTGGCCCATCGAATCCGGGTGGTGGGATCCCCAGCGGGCGACGTACCGGACCCGTCTGCAGGTCGTCACCGAGTCCGGTCGTGCGCTGCTGCTGAGCAAGGAGTCCGGCCAGTGGTACCTCACGGGGGAGTACCGCTGATGGGATTCAACAATCCGCGCACCCCGTGGTCGGAGCTCGCCCGCCGCCTCGAGGGCACGTCGGCGGGTTCGAACCCCCGCCCGGTCGACAAGCACGCCGACGGCTCCGACGCCCCGGCGTTCTCCCGCCCCGACCGCTATCCGGTCTCCGTGGGCCCGCGCGGCCCCGACTCCATCTCCCGCTACCCGGGGTCCCTCGGCAGCGGCACCCCCGGTCCGATCCTCCTGCCCTCGCGCACCCGCCCGTGGGCGGAGCTGCATGTGCACTCCCAGTTCAGCTTCCTCGACGGGGCCTCCGACCCTGAGGACCTCGTGACCGCCGGGGCCGCCGCCGGCCTGAGCGCGATGGCCCTGACCGACCACAACGGCCTCTACGGTGCCGTCCGCTTCGCCCATGCCGCAGCCTCGGTGGGGCTGCCCACCGTCTTCGGCGCCGAACTCTCCCTCGGCCTGACCGAGAAGATCCCCGGACAGACCGACCCCGAGGCGACCCACCTGCTCGTCCTCGCCCGCGGGGTCGAGGGCTACCGCAGCCTCTCGGCCGCGATCACCGAGGCCAACCTGCGCGGGGAGAAGAACCGTCCCGTCTTCGACCTCGAGGACCTCGGGGCCAGGAGTGCGGACTGGATGATCCTCACCGGCTGCCGCAAGGGACCGCTGCGCCGGGCGCTGAGCGACCCCGACGGCGGCCTGAGCGCCCTGCGCCGGCTCATCGGACTCTTCGGCGCCGACTCCCTCGCCGTCGAACTCAGCCGCGACGGCACCCCGGACGACGACGAGAGGCTGCGCCACCTCGGCGAACTGGCATCTCGGACGGGCCTGCCGACGATGGCGAGCAGCAACGTCCACTTCGCGACCCGGGCGCACTGGCGTTCGGCACAGGTGCGCGCCTCCATCCGCTCCCGGCGTCCCCTCGACGACCTCGCCGGCTGGCTGCCGACGACCGCGGAGCACCGCATCCACTCAGGGGAGGAGATGGCCGCACGCTTCCCCGCCGAGTCGCTTGAGACCGCGGCGCGGATCGGCACGGACTGCGCCTTCACCCTCGAGACCGCGCGTCCCGACCTGCCGCGCGCTCCGATGCCCGATGACCGGGAGGCCGAGGAGTACCTGCGCGAACTCGTCACCGACTGCGGTCTGCGCCGCTACGGCACCCGCGCCCAGCACCCCCGGGCCTGGGAGCAGCTCGAGAAGGAGATGGACATGATCGCCCGGCTCGGCTTCTGCGGGTACTTCCTCATCGTCCACGACATCACGAGCTTCTGCCACCGGGAGTCGATCTTCTGCCAGGGCCGGGGTTCGGCGGCGAACTCCGCGGTCTGCTACGTCCTCGACATCACCGCCGTCGACGCCGTCAAGCACAACCTCCTCTTCGACCGGTTCCTCTCCCCGGACCGCAAGGGGTATCCCGACATCGACATCGACATCGAATCGGGCAGGCGCGAAGAGGTCATCCAGTACGTCTACGACCACTTCGGGCGGGACCGGGCGGCCCAGGTCGCCAACGTCATCACCTACCGGGCGAAGTCGGCGATCCGGGACTCCGCCTTCAGCCTCGGCTTCGCCCCCGGCCAGCAGGACGCGTTCTCGAAGTCGAGCAACCGCTGGTCGACCCTGCCCGAGGCCGACGAGTCCCCGGTGCCCGCCCAGGTCCTCGACGTCGCAGGCGACCTGCTCGGCTCACCCCGCCACCTCGGCATCCACTCGGGTGGGATGATCCTCGCCGACCGTCCCATCGGGGAGGTCGTGCCCATCGAGCACGCGACGATGGACCACCGCACCGTCGTCCAATGGGACAAGGACGACTGCGCGGCGATGGACCTCGTCAAGTTCGACCTCCTCGGCCTGGGCATGCTCACCGCCCTCCACGAGATGGTCGACCTCGTCGCCCGGCACACCGGAGAGCGCATCGACCGGGCGCTCATCGACGACGAGGACGAGGAGGTCTACGCGATGCTGCGCCGCGCCGACGCCGTCGGCGTCTTCCAGGTCGAGTCCCGCGCCCAGCTCGCGACCCTGCCGCGGCTGAGACCCGAGAACTTCTACGACCTCGCCGTCCAGGTCGCGCTCATCCGTCCCGGGCCCATCCAGGGTGGATCCGTCCACCCCTACATCCGCAGGCGGCAGGGCCTCGACCCGATCGAATACCTCCACCCGCTGCTCGAGAAGTCCCTGGAGAAGACGTGCGGGGTGCCGCTGTTCCAGGAGCAGCTCATGCAGATGGCCATCGACGTCGGCGGCTTCACCGGAGCCGATGCCGACCGGCTGCGGCAGGCGATGGGCTCACGCCGTTCGGAGAGGAGGATGGCCGAACTCGCGGAGAAGTTCCGCACCGGCGCCCGGGCCAAGGGGGTCGAAGCCGAGACCGCGGAGGCGATCTTCTCGACCATCGCCGCGTTCGCCAACTACGGGTTCCCCGAATCGCATGCGATCAGCTTCGCCAACCTCGTCTACCAGTCGGCGTGGTTCAAGTTCCATCACCATGCGGCGTTCACCGCCGGTCTCCTGCGCGCCCAGCCGATGGGCTTCTACTCCCCGCAGTCGCTCATCGCCGATGCCCGCCGGCACGGCGTGCCGATCCTGCCCGTCGACGTCGCGCGTTCGAACTCCGGCAGCGACTTGGAGCGCACCGAGACGGGGGAGCTGGGGATCCGTCTCGGGCTCACCGAGGTCTCCCACGTCGGCTCCTTCGCCGAGGTGATCGTCGCCGAACGCGCGAACGCTCCCTTCGCCTCGGTGGCCGACCTCGCCGAACGCACCGGGATCGGCAAGCAGGCCCTCGAATCGCTCGCGACCGCCGGCGCCCTGGCCGGCTTCGACCTCGACCGCAGGCAGGCGCTGTGGCTGGCCGGGGGAGTCGCCGGCGCCCACCCGGGAGTGCTGCCGGGCACGGGGACGGTCTCCCAGGCTCCCGCGCTGCCGACGATGGACGCGTTCGAGACGACCCTCGCCGAGCTCTTCTCCACGGGGATCACCGTCGACGGCTACCCCACCGAGATCCTCCGGCAGGCCCTGACCGAGCGCGGCTACGCCTCGACGGCCGATGCGGCGGCGGCCCCCGACGGCAAGCGGCTCACCGTCGCCGCCCTCGTCACCCACCGGCAGCGGCCGGCGACCGCCTCGGGGATCACGTTCATCAATCTCGAGGACGAGTTCGGGATGCTCAACGTCGTCGCCACAGCGGGGTTGATGAAGCGGTTCCGGTCCGTGGCGACGACCCGCAACGCCCTCGTCGTCACCGGCCTCATCCAGCGCGGGGGAGACGTCGTCAGCCTCTACGCGCACAAGCTCGTCCCCCTCGAGGTGCAGCTGCCGACGAAGGCCCGCAACTTCCGGTGACCGGGAGGGGAGCCAGGTGACCGTGACGAAACATGACGGTCGGTGACGGGTTCATGACGAGTTCGCCGAGGCGAGCGCCGGGAGCGGGTGAGAGTGGGATCACCACCCGCTGCGAAGGAGAAGCCATGGCCCAGTCATTCGAAACCCGCCAGATCCACGCCGGACAGGTCCCCGACCCTGCGACGGGCGCGCGCGCCCTGCCCATCCACCAGACCACCTCGTACGTCTTCGCCGACAACGACCAGGCGAAGAACCGGTTCGCCCTCGCTGAGCTCGGACCGATCTACACCCGCATCACCAACCCGACGACCGAGGTCGTCGAGAACCGCATCGCCGATCTCGAAGGCGGCGTCCACGCCGTCCTCACCGCCTCGGGACAGTCCGCGGAGTTCCTCGCCATCGCCAACATCGCCGAATCAGGCGACCACGTCGTGGCTTCGAAGAGCCTCTACGGCGGCACGTACAACCTCCTCGACGTCACCCTGCGCAGGCTCGGCATCGAGACCACCTTCGTCGACGTCGACGACCTCGACGCGTGGCAGGACGCGGTGCAGGAGAACACGAAGCTCTTCTTCGCCGAGGTCGTCTCCAACCCCCGCTCCGACATCCTCGACATCACCGCGGTCGCCGACATCGCCCACACCGCAGGCGTCCCCCTCGTCGTCGACAACACGCTCGCCACCCCGTACCTCGTGCGGCCCATCGAGCACGGCGCCGACGTCGTCGTCCATTCGGCGACGAAGTACCTCGGCGGGCACGGCACCTCGATCGCCGGGGTCGTCGTCGACGGCGGCACCTTCGACTACGGTGCCCATCCGGACCGGTTCCCCGGCTTCACCACCCCGGACGCCTCCTACAACGGGCTCGTCTACGCCCGCGACCTGGGAGCGGACTCGCCGTTCGGGGCGAACGTCTCCTACGGGCTCAAGCTGCGCGTCCAGCTGCTGCGCGACCTCGGTCCGGCGATCAGCCCGTTCAACGCCTTCCTCATCGCCCAGGGCCTGGAGACGCTGAGCCTGCGCATCGAACGCCACGTCGCCAACGCCGAGAAGGTCGCCGCCTACCTCGAGGGACACGACCAGGTCACCCGCGTCGCCTACGCCGGCCTCGAGTCGAGCCCTTGGCACGAGCGCGCACAGACCTACCTGCCCCAGGGTGTGGGCTCGGTCCTCGCCTTCGACATCGCCGGCGGCTTCGATGCCGCGGTCGCCTTCGTCGACGCCCTCGAGCTCCATTCCCTCGTGGCCAACATCGGCGATGTCCGCTCGCTCGTCATCCATCCGGCCTCGACGACCCATTCGCAGCTCGACGAGGCCGTGCAGGCCGCGGCCGGGGTCAACCCCGCGCTTGTGCGCCTGTCCGTGGGCCTCGAGGGCATCGACGACATCATCGCCGACCTCGACGCCGGCTTCGCCGCGGCCGCGGCGACGCAGTCCACCGCCGCCTGAGATGACCATTCGCAGCACCTCCGTCGAGCGGATCCTCGGCTTCACCACCGACTCCGGGCACACGTTCGGCACCGTCGAGATCGCCTATGAGACCTTCGGCACGCTCAACGCCGACCGGTCGAACGCGATCCTCATCGAGCATGCGCTCACCGGCGACACCCGGGCCACCGACTGGTGGTCCGGGGTCGTCGGCCCCGGTCAGGCCGTCGACACGGATGAGTACTTCGTCGTCTGCGCGAATGCCCTCGGCGGCTGTTCGGGCACGACGGGCCCGCAGTCGCCCTTCTCCGACGGCCTGCCCTACGGGTCGAGGTTCCCCACGGTGACGATCAGGGACATGGCCCGCCTCGAGCACAACCTCACCCAGATCCTCGGCATCGAGACCTGGCACGCCGTCATCGGGGGCTCGATGGGAGGGGCCAGGGCCCTCGAGTTCGGTCTCCTCGATCGGCGCAAGACCGCGAAGTGCGCGATCATCGCCGCCCCGGCCTTCGTCGACGCCGACCAGATCGCGTGGGCGATGATGCAGGAGCGGGCGATCGAGCTCGATCCCGACTACTGTTCGGGCGACTACCAGGCGATCGGGCGCTTCCCGGCCGCCGGTCTCGGACTCGCCCGGCAGATCGCCCATCTCACCTATCGCAACGACGCCGACCTCAACGACCGCTTCTCCCGCCGGCTGCGGTCGGCGGACTACTACGAGGTCACCTCCTACCTCGACCATCAGGCGAAGAAGCTCACCGCTCGCTTCGACCCCCACAGCTACATCCTGCTCACCCGAGCCCTGCGCGACCACGATGTGCGCACCGGACGCTCCGCCGACCTCCGGACGGCCCTGGCCGAGGCCTGCACCGACAGCCTCGTCATCTCCGTCTCCTCCGATCGGCTCTTCCCGCCGAGTCAGGTCGCGCAGCTCGCCGCCAACCTGCCCGGAAGGGTCGAGCATCGGACCATCGACTCGGCGGTCGGTCACGATGGGTTCCTCACCGAGGCGGTCGCCGTCTCCGCGGCGCTGCGGGACTTCCTCACCAGCTGAGCCCGCCGCGGCGCAGAAGCGCTGTGCGGCGGGCTCAGTGTGGGCGGACTCAGCGGGACGGGCCAAGCCCGGGGTCCGGGTGCGTCCGGGTTCAGGCGGTGCGGGAACCGGTCTTCCGCAGCTGCTTCTCCGGGACCGGGTAGTCCCGCTGGGCGCGGGCGCGACGGTAGTAGGCGGCGGCCTCGGCCTGACGTTCGGCCTCGATGCCCGTGGCGATCGTCGCGCGTCGGTGATCATCGCCGTAGCCGAAGGCGTCGACGAGGTCGAGGGCGTTGGCCGCGAGCTTCGCGCACAGCCGGTTGAGGGTCTCGCCGACCTGCCGGGCCCGCGACATCGGGAGGCGACCGTACATGAGGTGCCAGCCCATGTGCTTCTCGATGAGGCTGAGGCCGTAGGTGTCGCGGAGGCGACGGAAGATCTTCTCCTGCGCGGGGTCCTTCTGCTCCTTCATCGCCTCGTCGATGGCCTTCCACTTCTCGAGTTCGACATACGCGCGGGCCATCTCGACGAGTTCGTGCTGCTGGGAGTTGAAGAGCTCGGCGGCCTTCTCCGGGGACAGCCTCGCCGCCGGGCGCAGTGCAGCGGCCAGCCCGGAGACCATGACCTCGAGGCGGGATTCGAGGAGGGTGCGCTGGAGACGACCCGAACGGATCCGCCGCTCTGAGAGATTGGGGGTGAAGACGTCGGAGATCGCGAGTCCGGCGTTGGCGAGACCCGTGCGGTAGAGCGTGTGTTCGGCGGCCTGAGTGCCGATGTAGCGGGCGGCGCCGCCGACGTCGATGTGCGCGAACTCCTTCGCGTAGTCGCCGAGGATGCGCTTGGCGACGAGCTGGAGGAGGACGGTGTTGTCGCCCTCGAAGGTGACGTAGACGTCCATGTCCGCCCGGAGGCCGACGAGGCGGTTCTCGGCCATGAAGCCGGCCCCGCCGCAGGCCTCGCGGCACTCCTGGATGACGTCGAGGGCCATCCACGTCGAATCGGCCTTGAAGGCCGCCGCTCGGGTCTCGAGCAGGGCACGGTTCTCCTCGCTGTCGTCGGCCCCGGAGAAGACCTCCTCGAACGAGGTGAGCAGCTTCTCGTGGGCGAGTGCCGAAGCGTAGGTCGCGGCGAGCGCGGGCATGAGTCGGCGCTGGTGCTGCTGGTAGTCGAGCAGGGTCGTCTCGGTGTAGTCGTCGACGGTCGTGAACTGCTTGCGTTCGAGGCCGTAGCGCACGGCGATGTCGAGGGCGAGCTTGCTCGCGACGACCGCGGCGCCGTCGAGGGAGACCCGGCCCTGGACGAGGGTGCCGAGCATCGTGAAGAACCGGCGTCCGGGGGAGTCGATCGGCGAGGTGTAGGCGCCGGTCTCGTCGACAGCGCCGTAGCGGTCGAGGAGGTTCGTGCGCGGGACGCGGACCGCGTCGAAGGCGAAGCGTCCGTTGTCGACGCCTCTGAGTCCGCCCTTGAAGCCGTCGTCGGAGATGCTCACGCCCGGCATCGGCTCTCCGGCCTCGGTGCGCACGGGCACGAAGAGCGCATGCACCCCGTGGTTGACGCCTGCGGTGATGAGCTGGGCGAAGACGACGGCGGCACGGGCGTCGCGCGCGGCGTTGCCGATGTACTCCTTCGTCGCCGCCGTGAAGGGCGTGTCGATGACGAACTCGTCGGTCTCCGGGTCGAAGGTCGCGGTCGTGCCGATCGCCGCGACGTCGGAGCCGTGGCCGATCTCGGTCATCGCGAACGAGCCGAGCAGCTGGCCCTTCTGGGCGGGCACAAGCCACTGCGCGTGCTGGTCGGGGTTGCCGAGGTGAAGAATCGCCCCGCCGAAGAGGCCGAACTGGACGCCGGCCTTGATCTGGAGGCTCGGCGAGGCGGTCACCGTCTCCTCGAACCCGGCGACAGTGCGCGCATGTTCGTTCGTCCCGCCGAGGGCGGCGGGAAGCGCGGCCATGGGGAGTTCGGTGGCGGCCATGAGTCCGACGGCGGTGAGCGTCGTCGCCCGGGTCGTCTCGAGGTCGTCGGCCGGGTCGAGATGGGTGGTCTCATCGAGGGCGAGCTGCCTGCCGAGGTGCCGGGCGTCGGCCCAGTCGCCGTCGAGGATGGTCTGGATGGCTGTCGGATCGAGGTCGAGGGCGAAGTCGTTCATGCGGATGCTCCTGATCTGATGGGTGCGGACGAGTGGATGGGCTGAGGGGGTCAGGGGGCTGGGAGTGCCGCCCCGGCTTCGGGCGGCAGCGAGGCCCAGAGCCACGTGCTCACCGAGGCGGCGAAGGCGTCGGGGGAGCCCGGTGACTTGAGCCAGGTCTCCGTCGCGGCACGGACGAAGCCGATGGCGCCGGCCGCCCAGAGCCTGCCGTCGTCGCCGTCGAACCGAGAGTCGGTGACGTCGAGGTCGAGGCGTTCGGCCAGCAGGTCGGCGACCTCGGAGAAGAAACCGCCCTGCTCGCCGGGATCGAAGCGGCCCACGGCCTGGTCGCAGAACCGGTAGACGTTCGGTGCTCCCGCGGCGAGGCCGACGAAGGCGCGGATCATCGCCTCGAGGGTGTCCCGGCGGTCGACGGGTCGTGCGTCGTCGGAGTCGGCGACGGTGGTGCTGGCTTCGTCGAGGGAGTTCGCGATCACCTGCATCGCCCAGTCGCCCATCGCCTCCTGGAGACCCGCACGATCGGTGAAGTAGCGGTAGAGCACGGCTTTCGTCGTCCCGGAGAACTCCGAGATCTGCTCCATCGAGAGGTCGTCGCCGCGTTCGTCGACGACGTGGCGGACGGTGCGCAGCAGCTCGCGCCGGCGGGAGTCGCGGTGCTCCTGCCACCTCGTCGAGCGGCCGTCTGTGAGCGATTTCATGTTACAGACGGTATCAGGTACTGTCGGTATCAGCTAATTCCACTCAACGGAGGTGCCAATGTCCGCTCCCACCCACCGCGCCGTCATCCTCGGCGGCAACCGCATCCCCTTCGCCCGCTCGAACAAGCAGTACGCGAAGGCGAGCAACCTCGACATGCTCACCTCGACGATCGACGGCCTCGTCGCCCGCTTCGGCCTCGCCGGGGAGACGATGGGCGAAGTCGCCGGCGGTGCCGTGCTCAAGCACTCGAAGGACTTCAACCTCACCCGTGAGGCCGTGCTCGGATCGGCACTGTCCCCGACGACTCCGGCCTTCGACATCGGCCAGGCCTGTGCGACCGGACTCGAGACCGTCGTGAGCCTGACGAACAAGATCAACGCCGGACAGATCGAGTCCGGCATCGCCGCGGGCGTCGACTCCGCCTCCGACGCCCCGATCGTCGTCGGGGACTCGCTGCGCGAGATCCTCCTCGAACTCTCCCGCGCTAAGACGCTCACCCAGCGGATGCGCATCGCCGCCCAGATCCGGCCCGCCTACCTCGCTCCGCAGGCCCCGTCGACCGGTGAGCCGCGGACGGGCCTGAGCATGGGTGAGCACCAGGCGATCACGACCGCCGCCTGGGGGATCAGCCGGGAAGCGCAGGACGAACTCGCGCTGGCCTCCCACCAGGGACTTGCCCGCGCGTGGGACGAGGGCTTCTTCGACGACCTCGTCACCCCCTACCTCGGGGTGAGCCGGGACACGAACCTCCGGGCCGACTCGAGCCTCGAGTCCCTCGCGAAGCTCTCCCCGGTCTTCGGCAAGCGCCTGCCGGAGCCGGCGACGATGACCGCAGGCAACTCGACGCCGCTCACCGACGGCGCAGCCTCCGTCCTGCTCGGCAGCGAGGAGTGGGCCGCCGACCACGGCTTCACCCCGCTGGCCCGGATCGTCGACGCCGAGGCCGCCGCCGTGGACTTCGTCGACGGCGCCGAGGGCCTCCTCATGGCCCCGGCCTACGCGGTGCCCCGCCTGCTCGCGCGCAACGGGCTCACGTTCGAGGACTTCGATGTCTTCGAGATCCACGAGGCCTTCGCCTCGACCGTCCTCTGCCACCTCGCGGCCTGGGAGTCCGAGGAGTTCAGCCGCGAGAAGCTCGGCCTCGACGGACCCTTCGGCACGATCGACAGGACGAAGCTCAACCCGCTCGGCTCGTCGCTCGCCGCCGGGCACCCCTTCGCCGCCACCGGCGGGCGCATCATCGCGACGACGGCGAAGTACCTCAAGCTCACCGGAAAGAAGCGCTCCCTCGTCTCGATCTGCGCCGCAGGCGGACAGGGACTCACCGCGATCGTGGAGGCAGCATGAAGGACACCTACCTCGACCTCATGAGCGGACCGCTCGGCAAGGTCGCCAAGACACTCGGGCTGCCCCAGCCCGTCGAACTCCAGCGCTTCGACTCCACTCCGGAGTCGTACCGGCGCAAGCCCGTGCTCGTGCTCGGTCCGGGCTCAGGCGCGCAGACGATCGCCGACCTTCTCCTCGACAACGGCTTCGAGGTCCGCAGGCACGTGGCACCGGGCGAATCGCTGCGGGCGATCATCGCCGTCCTCGACGAGGCAGCCACCCCCGAGGGGCTCTCGGAGACCGTCCTCGCCGTCGGCGGCGCGCTGCGTTCGCTGGCGAAGTGCGGCCGGGTCGTCACGATCTCACCGGCCCCCGACCCGGACGAGCAGGACCCGCAGCTCGCCGCGACCGCGCAGGGGCTGACCGGCTTCACCCGGTCGCTCGCCCATGAGATGCGCCGGGGTGCGACGGCCAACGGCATCCTGCTCGGACCCGGCGTCGGCATCGACGCCCCTTCGGTCACCGCCGCCCTGTGGTTCCTCCTCTCGGGCAAGTCCGCGTACGTCGACGGGCAGTTCCTCACCGTCGGATCCGGTGCCGGCACCGCGGCCACCGATGCGCAGTTCCTCGCCACCGGCACGGACGGCCCTCTGGCGGGGCGCACGGCCGTGGTCACCGGTGCCGCCCGCGGCATCGGCGCCGAGGTGGCCCGTGTCCTCGCCCGCGACGGCGCCCACATCATCGGCGTCGACATGCCCCAGGCCGGGCAGGCCCTGGCCCAGGTGATCAACGCCGTCGGCGGGAAGTCCCTGCAGCTCGACATCACCGCAGACGGTGCCGCCGACGCCATCGCCGAGGCGGCCGGGGGTCGCGTCGACATCCTCGTCCACAATGCGGGGATCACCCGGGACAAGCTGCTGGCGAACATGGACGCCTCCCGGTGGGATTCCGTCATCGCCGTCAATATCGCCTCGCAGGCGCGGATCAACGCCCGCCTGCTCGATGAGGGCCGCTTCGCCGAGGGAGCGCAGGTCGTCTCCCTGGCCTCGACCTCGGGGATCGCGGGCAACCGCGGGCAGACGAACTACGCGACGTCGAAGGCGGGGGTCATCGGACTCACGGCCGCCTCGGCGAGGGACTTCGCGGCACTCGGGGGCACGGCCAATGCGGTCGCCCCCGGGTTCATCGAGACCGACATGACCGCGGCGATGCCCGCGCTCACCCGTCAGGTCGCCCGTCGCCTCTCGAGCCTCCAGCAGGGCGGACTGCCCGTCGACGTCGCCGAGACCATCGCGTTCCTCGCCTCGGCCTCGGCGCGCGGGATCAACGGACAGACCTTGCGGGTGTGCGGTCAGAACATGGTGGGTGCGTGATGAGCATGCTTCCCGTCTATGCGAAGGCCCTCGTCAAGGCCCTGCCGTTCGGTCCGCAGCCGGGCGCCTCACTCCCGGACCGGGAGATCGGGCGCAGCGTCGCCCTCGAAGCGACCGCGTACGCCGGGTTCACCCGGGTCGTCGAGGCGCCGCTGACCGACACCGTCCACCCCGGCTACCTCCACATCCTCGCGTTCCCGCTGAGCATGCAGCTCCTCGCCGACCCGGCGGTGCCGCTGCCGCTGGTGGGCATGGTCCATGTGCGCAACCGGATGGACGTCCACCGGTCGGTGCGCATCGGTGACGTCGTCGACCTCAACGTCTCCCTCGCCGGACCTTTCACCCACCCGGCGGGCACGACGATCGACGTCGTCATGCGCGCCTCGGTCGACGGCGAACTCGCCGTGACGGAGACGACGACGTACCTCGCGAAGGGCAAGCACCTCGACGGGGCGAAACCCCAGGAGCAGCCCGAGCGCGAGGACTTCGTCGCTCCGCGGCCGACCGCGCTGTGGCGGCTCGACCCGATCATCGGACAGCGCTACGCGAAGGCCTCCGGGGACTACAACCCGATCCACCTCAACGGGCTCGCCGCCCGCGGCTTCGGGTTCCCCCGCGTCATCGCCCACGGCATGTACACGGCATCCCGGGCGCTGGCGGTCGCCGACCCGAGGCTCGATGCCTACCGGTGGGACGTCTCGTTCGCCAAGCCGATCCTCCTGCCCTCGACGGTCGGGTTCGCCTTCACTGCAGGCCACCGACACGAGAGCGCCCGGTTCGCGGTCTTCGACCCTGCCAAGGGCAAGCCGCACGTCCTCTCCTCCGTCGAGGCGATCGAGGGCTGACCGGCAACGGCGAGCACGTCGGTGAGCGGGTCGGTGAGCCCGCGAATGCGGGTCGGTGAACGCCCCATGACGAGCCCCTGACGACGGCATGAACGCCGTGGTCAGGGGCCTCGTCATGTGGGGTCGCTCACATAGTGCCGATTCGATTTTGCGTCGCCGGAGATGGCGTGTAGAGTAATTCCTGTTGCCAGCGCGGGTGGCGGAATTGGTAGACGCGCTAGCTTGAGGTGCTAGTGTCCAACTTATCGGACGTGGGGGTTCAAGTCCCCCTTCGCGCACAACAGGGAAGGCCCTCCCGGAGAGATCCGGGAGGGCCTTCCGGCATTCACAGGACTGTCGGTCCTCACGCACCCGGTCCTCGGCACCCGGTCCTCGCGTCCGGTCGCGTGTGGGATAACGTGGATCCTGTCCAGCACGCCGCAACGAAGGGGATCGACAGTGTTCGACTTCAGCATCGCCGAGGCCGAGGTGACCTCCCTGTGCCAGCAGCTCATCCGCATCGACACGCAGAACTGGGGCGGGAACAAGGCCAACCCCGAACGGCCGGCCGCCGAGCTCATCGAGTCCTGGTTCGCCGAGGTGGGGCTGGACTCGACGATCGTCGAATCCGCTCCCGGCCGGGCGTCCCTCGTCACGCGCATCCCCGGTGCCGATGCGACCGCTCCCGCGCTCGTCGTCCACGGTCACACCGACGTCGTCCCGGCCGCCGCCGAGGACTGGAGCGTCGACCCCTTCGCCGGCACCATCAAGGACGGGCTCCTCTGGGGCCGCGGCGCCGTGGACATGAAGGACATGGACGCGATGATCATCGCCTCCGTGCGTGACATGGTCCGCCAGGGTCTGACCCCGCGCCGTGACATCATCGTCGCGTTCTTCGCCGACGAGGAGGCCGGCGGTGAGTACGGTGCCCGGTACGTCGTGCGCAACCATCCCGAGTTTTTCCGCGGTGCCACCGAGGCGGTCTCCGAGGTCGGCGGCTACTCCGTCGACATCCGCGGTCAGCGGGTCTACCTCATCCAGACCGCGGAGAAGGGCCTCGCCTGGCTCAACCTCATCGCCCACGGCTCCGCCGGGCACGGGTCGCAGCGCAACGACGACAACCCCGTCACCCGTCTCGCCGCGGCGATCGCGCGCATCGGCGAACACGAGTGGCCGCAGGAGATCCCGATCGCGACCCGGCAGCTGCTCGAAGGCGTCTCCGAGATGACCGGCATCCCCTTCACCGCAGAGACGATCGGTGAACTGCTCGCCGAACTGGGCTCGGTCGAGAAGTTCGTCGCCCCGACTCTGCAGAACACGTCGAACCCGACCTACCTCGACGCCGGCTACAAGCACAACGTCATCCCCGGGACTGCGACCGGCTACGTCGACTGCCGCACGCTGCCCGGTCAGCACGAGGACGTCATGCTCACGATCAAGGAGCTCGCGGGGGAGGGCATCGACATCGAGGTCAACGAGGAGGGTCCCGCTCTCGAAGCCCCGTTCGAGGTTCCCCTCGTCGCGCAGATGCAGGCGAGCCTGCGCAGCGCCGACCCCGAGGCGGCGATCCTGCCGTACACGCTCTCCGGAGGCACCGACAACAAGTCGCTGTCCGAGCTCGGCATCGCCGGCTACGGCTTCGCGCCGCTGCGCCTGACCGGCGACCTCGACTTCCCCGCGATGTTCCACGGGGTCGATGAGCGGGTGCCCGTCGACGCCCTCACGTTCGGGACCCGCGTCCTCGGCGACTTCCTGATGAAGGCGTGATCGTCACCGCGATCCCCGCGAGCACTCCTGCGGCGCTGAGCACCGTCGTCACGCTCACGAGCGAGCCCGGCAGCGGCAGCAGGGCGTCGAGGAGCATCGCCCCGAGCAGGTTGCCGAAGAGCGAGAAGAGGCTGAGCAGGAGCACGCCGAGGCGGGCGACCGTGAGTGAGGTCAGCCCGATGAAGACGACCCCGAACGCCCCGCCGAGGAGCAGCCACCACTGACCCGGTGCGGTGGGGAAGTCCGTCCACCGTGCACCTGCGGCCATGACGAGGGCGGTGGCGAGGACGAGGGCGAGCAGCCCCGTCGCGAAGTTCGCGGCGGTCGCGACGAGCGCCGAGCCGGAGACGGCCCGGATCCGACCGTTGAACGCCTGCTGGACGGCGGTGAGGGTGCCCGAGGCGAACGGCAGCAGGGGAGCCCAGAGCGGCACTCCGCCCGCCAGTCGCTCTTCGGTGCCGACGGCGAGGGCGGCCAGGACGATGAGGACGCCGAGGATGCGCAGCAGGGTGGGTCGCTGTCGGCCACCGGGCGGCAGCCTCGTCGCGTCGACGACGAGTCCACCGGTGACCTGACCCGAGACGAAGGCCATCGTGAACATCGCCACGCCCATGATCGGCACGGTCGTCGCCTGTGCGACGACGACGAGCGCCCCGCTGAGTCCACCGAGGAGCATCCACCACGGAAGCCTGCGGGAGCGCACGAGACGGACGAGGACGACGGTGCCGGTCCGAGCCCGTGGTGAGCAGACGAGCACGGCACCGACGATGAGGAGACCGGTGGCGAAGGAGACGAGGGCGGCGAAGACCGCGTGACCGAGGACGGGGCCGAGTAGGCCGTTCGCCCGCCCCTGGAGCGACATCGCCGCACCGGCGACGATCGTGACGAACCCCGCTGTGAGCAGCGTGAGGAGGGAGGATGCCCCGGGCACAGCCGAGCCCGAGGAACCGCGGGCTGCGGTCAACCGGCGGCAGGCAGCGGCATGATCTTGCGCCGCAGCCACACGGTGCGGGTGCCGCCCGCGGTGATCCTGGTCCGCGCAAGCTCCCACTGGCCGTACTCGGCCTGGTCGTTGAGCTCCTGCAGCGTGACGGAGCGCGGGACGTCCTTGGAGAAGGAGACCGACCTGTACTCGTAGGTCATTCTCGGGCGCTGACGTTTCATAGGCCCACTGTAGACGATGTGGGCTAGTCTGGATCGTATGCCCGTCATCGTCCTCCTCAGGCACGGACTCTCGAGCGCGAACACGGCAGGGATACTGGCCGGACGCGCCCCCGGCGTGTCACTGACCGAGGACGGAGTCCGCGCTCTCGAGGACACACTGCGGATGCTTCCGCGCAGCGAATTCTCCCGCCTCCTCCATTCCCCGCTCACGCGGTGCGCGGAGACGGCGGCGATCGCCTCACGCTTCGCCGGATTCGGAACGACGGAGGTGGCCGAGGACTTCATCGAACTCGACTACGGCGACTGGACGGGGCGCCGCCTCGAGGATCTCGTCACCACCCCCGAGTGGGAGACCGTGGCGCAGCGGGCCTCGCAGATGCGCTTCCCCGGTGGGGAGTCGATCGCCGAGGCGGCAGATCGTGCGGTGGCCGGCGTCGCCGGGCTCGTCGCCGAACTCCGTGCTGTCGAGGAGGCGAAGCGCGAGGCCGCGCAGGCGAGCGCCGAAGAGGCTGGGAAGGACGGCGGCGGGGGAGACGCTGGGAAGGACGGCGGCGACCTCCGCGAATGGGCGATGGTCGTCTCCCACGGCGACATCATCAAGGCGATCATCGCCGATGCGCTCGGCATGCCCCTCGACGACTTCCAGCGGCTGTCGGTGGCCCCCGGGTCGTTCACCGTCATCGATTACACGGGGCGCGTGCCGGTGATGACAGCGATGTCGATCACCGCCGCCGGGCTCTCCGTGTCAGGGGTGCCCGGCGGCGGTGGGCTCGCGTGAGCCTCAGAGCGGCTGGAGGACGTTCGTGGCGAGCAGGATGTAGATGAGGATGCCGAGCGCCACCCGGTACCACACGAAGATCGCGAACGACCGGGTCTTGATGTAGCCGAGGAACCAGTGGATGACGACGAGGCCGAGCCCGAAGGAGATGACGGTCGCGAGGATCGTCGGTCCCCAGCCGAGGACCATGTCGTTGGCCCCGAGGCTCTTGTAGATCCCGTAGAAGCCCGAACCGAGGACGGCGGGGATCGCGAGGAGGAACGAATAGCGGGCGGCGGCCGGGCGTTCGAAGCCCATGAAGCGACCGGCCATGATCGTCCCGCCGGAGCGGGAGACGCCGGGAATGACGGCGAGTGCCTGCGCGAGACCGTAGACGATGCCCTGCCCCCACGTCATGTCATCGAGGGTGTACTGCTTCTTGCCCACCCAGTCGGCGAAGCCGATGATGAGACCGAAGACGATGAGCATCGTCGCCGTGATCCACAGGCTCCGGAAGGCGCCTTCGATGTAGTCCTCGAAGAGGAGGCCGATGACGACGATGGGGATCGAGCCGATGATGATGAGCCAGCCCAGCCGCACCTCGGGGTCCTTGCGATCGTGTCGGCCGACCAGCGCCTTGCACCACTTGGTGATGATGGAGACGATGTCGTGCCAGAAGTAGACGACGACGGCGGCCTCCGTGCCGATCTGGATGATCGCCGTGAAGAACGCGCCCGGGTCCTGACCCGGGAGCAGCCATTCCCCGACGATGCGCACGTGCGCCGACGACGAGATCGGAAGGAATTCCGTGAGTGCCTGGACGATTCCGAGCACGGCGGCCACGAGCCAGTCGTACATGGGTCTCCTTGAGAAGGGGGTGGGGGAACGTGACCACGGTAGTCGGCGAATCGGGTAACCTCAAGAATCATGAAGCACAACCGCCTCGGCACGACCGGTCTCGACGTCAGCGATGTGGGCCTCGGCACATTCGAATGGGGACACCGGGTCGATGCGGACGGGGCGCAGCGCCTCGTCGACGACTTCGCCGCCGCGGGCGGGAATCTCCTCGAACTCCCCAGCTCCGGCCTCCACGCCGCCGCCGTGCTCGGACAGCTCACCCTGCCCGATGACCTCGTGCTCGCCGGCCGGGTCGGAGTCTCGGTCAGTGAGTCCTCCCACATCGAGCTCGGCCTCGGGCGCGCCCGCATTCTCGACCAGGTGCGTCGGCTGCTCGAGAACACGGGGCGCGACCATCTCGACATCCTCGTCCTCGACGTCTTCGACGAAGAGGTCGACCGCTCCGAGACCGCCTCGGCGATCGACACCCTGCTCACCCTCGGCACCGTCCGCTACGTCGGCGTCTCCCACCACACGGGCTGGCAGCTCGCAGAGATGCGCGGTGCGGGCATCCCGATCGCCTGTGCTCTCACCGAGTACTCGCTGCTCAACCGCGATGCCGACGCCGACCTCGTCCCCGCCGCCGACTACGCGGGAGTGGGGATCATCGCTGGAGCCGGCCTCGGGCGCGGCGTGCTCACGGACAAGTATCAGCGGGCGACCCCGCAGGACTCCCGTCTGGCCGGGGAGCTCTCCGACTACGTCTCCGCCTACCTCGACGACCGGTCGGCGAAGGTGCTTGCCGGGGTGCGTCGGGCGGCGGGGGCGCTCGGCGTGAGCACGACCGACATCGCCCTGGCCTTCAACCGAGACCGCGGGATTGCCTCGACGCTCGTCTCAGCACGCACCCCCGAGCAGCTCGCGCAGATCCTTGACAGCGACGTCGCCCTCGCCCCGGAGATCGCCGAGGTGCTCGAGCAGATCTCCTGAGCGGCTCACCTCCGGGGGTCGACCTCGTCCTCGTCGTCGTCATCGTCGGCGACGCCGAACTCGTCGTAGTCCTCGTCCTCATCGTCGTCGGCCTTCGCATCCTCGACATCGTCGAAGAGCTCGAAGGGGGTGACCTCGTCATACGCGGTGTAGATGGCGTCTTCGTAGATCTCGAAGGCGTCGGCGAGTGCCATGTAGGCGGCTTCGACGCGAGGGTCTTGGTCTCCGTTGCGGTGCGCGGATGCGGCGAAGTGCTCCCTCACCGCTTCGAGGAATGCGTCCAGGGCCTCACGAGGATCTGTGCTCATGACTCAAATGTATCCCAGGCGGGAGAGAGAAGCCTAGGGTTGAGGGAGCAGGACGGCTTTGAATTACCCTAGACGGCATGGCCTCACTCTACGATCACCCCACCCCTGATCGCTTCGTCGTCGGCACGGTCGGTCTGCCGGGGGAGCGGACCTTCCTCCTCCAGGCGAAGTCCGGGTCCGCGCTGACGACCGTGATCGTCGAGAAGGAGCAGGTGGAGATTCTCGCCGACCGCATCACCGAGCTCCTCGACATGGTGATGATCAAGGACCCCGCCGCCCGCGTCCCGCAGACGGCGATCGATGACCGGATCGACAACGCCGGTCTCAACGTCCCCATCGACCCGGAGTTCCGGGTCGGGACGATGAGCCTCGGCTGGGACACCGTCGCCCACGAACTCGTCGTCGAATGCTTCGAACTCACCGAGGAGGACGCGCAGGCGGGAACCTCGGCCGACCCCGACGACGACGCGGTCGAGCGCGACGTCCTGCGCACCGTCCTCGACGCGGCCGGAGCCCGCGAGTTCGCCCGCCGCGCCGAACAGGTCGTCTCCGCCGGGCGCGGCGACTGCCCGTTCTGCTCGCTGCCGCTCGAGCCGGAGGGACACCTCTGCCCGCGCGCCAACGGCGTGGCCCGAGCCTGAAGCGCGGAGGATGACCCGCGACCTCATCGAGACCGCTCTCACCCAGGGCGAGTCGACGCTCATGGGCGACATCCCACGGGCGAGCAATGCCACCTCCCTCGTCGTCGTCGAATCCGGGGAGCACACACTCAAAGCCGTCTACAAGCCGATGTCGGGGGAGCGGCCGCTGCGGGACTTCCCCCGCGGGACGCTCGGGCTGCGGGAGGTCGCGTCCTACCGACTGAGCCGGCATCTCGACCTCGGCGTCGTCCCCCCGACCGTCCTGCGCACCGACCTCCCGGCGGGACCCGGCTCGCTGCAGGCCTACGTCGAGGACGCCGGAGACGACGACCCCGTGGCACTGACCGGGGTGGCCGAGATCCCCGACGGGTACGTGCCGATGTTCGCTCTGCGCACCGAGGAGGGACGCGACCTCGTCCTCTCCCACAGCCTCGGCGCGGGGCTGCGGCGCATCGCCTTCTTCGACCTCCTCGTCGGCAACGCGGACCGCAAGGCCGGACACATCATCACCGGCAGCACCCTGCCCGGCGACCCCGACGCCGAGAGCACCTACGGCATCGACAACGGACTGAGCTTCCACACCGACGAGAAGCTGCGCACCGTCCTCTGGGGCTTCGTGGGCGAAGCGTTCGATGCCGCGGAGACGGCGGCCCTGCAGGCCGTCTCCGCCATGCCCGACGAGCTCGCTGAGAGCCTCGGCGAGTGCCTGGCTCCCGCGGAGATCAGCGCCCTCACTGACCGCGCCGTGGCTCTCACCGAGGCCGGCGCCTTCCCCGAGCCTCCGGGGGATCGCACGGTCATCCCGTGGCCCCCGATCTAGGAAATGCTCGAATCCCGGCCTCTCGGTTAGGCTGGTCTGCGTGAAGTCTTGGTCCGCTCCCGAACTGCCCTCTCTGTCCACCCCCGGCATCCTGCCCACGGTCTTCGACACGGGGGCGCGCAGTCCTCGGAAGCTCACCGGCAAGGACGGGACGGCGACCCTCTACGTCTGCGGGATCACCCCCTACGATGCGACCCACCTCGGGCATGCGGCCACCTACGTCGCCTTCGATCTGCTCGGTCGGGTGTGGCGCGACGCCGGACTCGACGTCGTCTACGTCCAGAACACCACTGACGTCGACGACCCCCTCCTCGAACGCGCGGAAGCCACCGGCGTCGACTGGCGCGAACTCGCCGACTCCCAGATCCAGCTCTTCCGCGACGACATGGAGGCGCTGCGCGTCGTCCCGCCGCAGGACTATGTCGGCGTCGTCGAATCGATCCCGCAGATCGCCGAGGCGGTCGCGGCGCTCATCGAGGCCGGAGCGGCGTACACGCTCGAGACCGGCGACGTCTACTACCGGGTCGCCACCCCGGTCCAGCCGCCCTTCGGCAGCGTCAGCCACGACGGCACGGCGACGATGCTGCGGCTGTCGGCCGAACGCGGCGGAGATCCGGAGACCCCGGGCAAGGAGAACCCGCTCGACCCGCTGCTGTGGCGGGCCGCGCGTGACGGCGAACCGTCCTGGGACGGGGGCAGCCTCGGACCGGGCCGACCCGGCTGGCACATCGAGTGCACGGTCATCGCCGAGGAGAAGGCCGGACTGCCCGTCGACGTCCAGGGCGGGGGCAGCGACCTCGTCTTCCCCCACCACGAGATGGGGGCCGCGCACAGTGCGGCATGGCTCCACCGTCCGCTCGCGAAGACCTACATGCACACGGGCATGGTCGGCTACCAGGGCGAGAAGATGAGCAAGTCGAAGGGCAACCTCGTCCTCGTCTCCCAGCTGCTCGCCGAGGGCGTCGACCCCATGGTCATCCGCACGGTGCTCCTGTCCAACCACTACCGCAGCGACTGGATGTTCACCCCCGAGCTGCTCGAGGCGGCGGAGAAGCGGCTCGCTGCATGGCGACATGCCGCAGACCGCGAGGCCGAATGCCGGGAGGGCCTGCGCGGACACATCATCGCACTGCTGCGCGAAGCCCTCGCCGACGACCTCGACAGCCCGCGGGCGCTCGGGATCCTCGACGAATGGGCCGAGCACTACGCGGACTCGCCGGCAGGGGATGCCGGAGCGGTCAGCGGCGACCGCGTCGCCGACGCCGTCGACTCCCTCCTCGGGATCCGCCTGCGCGACTGAGACCGCGTGCTGCCGGTCCCGGCCGCCTACCTGTCCCGGCCGCGTCCGCGCAGGTAGCGTTCGAACTCCGCGGCGATCGCCTCGCCGCTGGCCTCGGGCAGCTCGGTGGCGTCGATGCGCTCCTCGAGCTCCTTGACGAGATCGCTCAGCTGCGGATTCGCGGAGACCACCTCATCGGCGCCGAGCTCCCAGGCCCGGCTCTCCTCCTCGAGGATCGGGATGTCGATCTCGACTCCCGTGGTCCGTTCGACGGCGCGGACGAGAGCGAGTTCCGCCTTCGGCGACGGCGAGTCGCTCAAGTAGTCGGGCACGCCGACCCAGAGGTTGATCGACTTGAGCCCGCGCCATGAGCACGCCACCCCGAGGAGCCCGAGGATGCCGATGGGACCGGAGTAGCTGTTGATCTCGATCCCGAGCGCGGCGGCGAGGTCCGGGTCCTCGGTGTTCGCGACGACGGGGAAGGGACGGGTGTGCGGGACCTCTGCGTGGAGTCCGCCGAGGAGGACGACGGAATCGTCCTCACCGACCTCGGCGAGGATGAGGGAGAGGAACTCCCGCCATTTGAGCCCGGGTTCGTGCCCGTGGATGACGGTCACCGGGGTGCCTGCATGCTCTCCGCGGTGGACCTCGACGCCGGGCCACGCGATGGTCGCCCTGCCCGTCTCGTCGCGTTCGATCTCGGGCTCGGAGAAGCGGAACTCGTAGAAGCCGTCGGTGTCGAGGATCTCGCTGTCGTCGAGCGCCCAGGCGTCGATGAGGTCCTTGACCAGAGAGCTCGCGGCCTCCGAGGCGTCGGCATCCTGTCCCTCGAACGCGATGAAGACGAGCGCACCGTGACCTGATGGGAGAAATGTCATGCGACCAGATTACGCTGGAACCATGACGAACCCTGCCGCAGTCCTCTGGGACATGGACGGAACCCTGGTCGACACCGAGCCCTTCTGGATCGCGGCCGAGACCGAGCTCATGGCCGCCCACGGACTGCCGTGGAGCGAGGAGCAGGGACTCGAGTTCGTCGGCAACGATCTCCTCACCTCGGCATCGATGATGCGAGACGCGGGTCTCGACCTGCCCGCCCCCGTCATCGTCGAGACCCTGCTCGACGGCGTCATCGCGCGCATCCGCCGGAGCGTGCCGTTCCGTCCCGGCGCCCTCGAGCTGCTCGAGGAGCTGCGGGAGGCGGGCATCCCGTGCGTGATGGTGACGATGTCCTACCGCAGCCTCGCCGAGGCGGTCATCGCCGCGTGCCCGCCCGGCAGCTTCGCAGGCCTCGTCGCCGGCGACGACGTGGCCGCCGGCAAACCCGACCCGGAGCCCTACCTCGCAGGCGCCGCCCTGCTCGGGGTCGACCCGTCCGAGTGCGTTGCCCTCGAGGACTCGCGTCCGGGCCTGGCCAGCGCGGAGGCGGCGGGGACGATCGCCGTCGGCATCCCGCACCTCGTCGACCTCGACCCGGCGCCGGGGACGACGCTCTGGCCGAGCCTGGCCGGACGCGGCGTCGACGACCTGCGCACGGTCACGTCCCGACTATCCGCGTGATCTCCGGGGTCGGCGGAGCCTCATTGCCCCACGCCGGGCAGAGCGGCTTGAACGAGCACCAGTTGCACAGCGGGGACTTGCGCGGACGCCAGCGGTCGGACTCGGCGGAGGCGACGATGTCCTTCCAGATCGCATCGATCTCGAACTCGCTGCCCTCGATGTCGGCCATCGTCGGATGCGACTTGAGGACGCTGCGCGAACCGAGGTACATGAGCTGGAGCGTGTGGACGAGCTCGCCGGTGAGCCGGTACTCGACGAGGGCGTAGAAGCCCATCTGGAACTTCGCCTCCCGTCCGTACTGCGGTTTCGGCTGCCTGCCCGTCTTGTAGTCGACGAGCCGCTTCTCCCCGCCGGGGGCGACGTCGACCCGGTCGATGAACCCGCGCAGCTCGAGCCCCGAGTCGAGCGTCGTCGTCACGTACTTCTCCGTCGACTCCGGTTCGAGGTGTTCGGGGAACTCGAGGGTGAAGTACGCGCCGATGAGGGAACGCGCCGATGTGAGGAACGTCTCCCTCTCGCCCTCGTGGACGAAGAGTTCGAGGACGTCGGGGTCCTTCTCGATGAGCGCCTCCCAGCTCGGGCGGAGCATCGCCGCAGCCGCCTCCTCGGTCCGCTCGGCGGCGGGCAGGGTGAAGAGCTGCTCGAGCACCGAATGGACGAGCGTGCCCTTGAATGCCGCCTGTGAGGGCGGTTCGGGGAGCCTGTCGATGCTGCGGAACCGGAACTTCAGAGGGCACTGGACGAAGTCGTTCGCGCGGGACGGTGAGAGACTGGTGAGCTCGGCCATGGGACCACTCTAGCCAGGGGGTCTGACATGGGCGCCGAGTTGAGCGGACACGACGCGTCTGACATGGTGAAGCCACCTGTCGCTGTTAGGCTGAGTAGTCCCGACCCCAACCGATCTGAGGATGTCCTGCGATGGCCGTGAAGAACCACCAGACCGGTGCCTCCTCCGGTCTGCGCCTCGGCACCGTCCTCGGTGCCCCGGTGATCCTGGCCTGGTCGTGGTTCCTCGCGGCGATCGTCATCACCATCCTCTTCGCCCCCTGGGTGCTCACCGTCCGCCCCGACCTCGGCATCTGGTCGTGGGCGGTGGCGTTCGCCTACGCCGTCCTCCTCTTCGCCTCGGTGTTCCTCCACGAGCTCGCCCACGGCGTGGCCGGGCAGTTCTACGGGCAGAAGGTCGCAGCGATCGAGCTGAACATCTGGGGCGGGTTCACCCGCTTCGAACCCCAGGTCGACAACCCGCGGGACAAGGCGGCGATGACGAGCTTCGTCATCTCCATCGTCGGCCCCATCGTCAACATCGTCCTCGCCCTGCTCGGCTGGTGGTGCCTGAGCGCGGTCACCCCGTCCTCGGTGCCGTGGCTGCTCCTCATCGCCGTCACGTTCGCCAACGTCGCCCTCGGCGCGATCAATCTGCTGCCGGGCATCCCGCTCGACGGCGGCTGGGCGCTGCAGGCGCTGATGTGGCGGATCACCGGTTCCCAGTACCTCGGCACCATCGTCGCGAGCTGGGTGGGACGGATCATCGCCGCCGGGTTCATCGGCTGGTCGGTCATCACCCCGCTGCTCGCCGGTCAGCGGCCCGATCCGCTCAATGTCGCGTGGATGTCGCTCATCGCGATCATGCTGTGGTTCTCCGCAGGCGATGCCGCCACCCATGCCAAGCGGGCGCGGAAGATGGAGACCTACGACCTCTCCCAGGTCATCCAGCCGGCGATCGCCGCGACGTGGGACGCCGACCTCGCCGACACGCTCGACTACGCGAACACGCTGGGGAACGCGAAGGAGCGCACGCTCATCGTCGTCCTCGACCAGAAGGGCCTGCCCTACGGCCTCGTCGACCGCCACGCCGCGGCAGGGCGACTGGCCGAATCCTCGGCGCGGATCCCCGCCGGCGACGTGGCACGTCCCCTTGCCGGATGGATCGGGGTGCCCAAGGACATCACCGCCCCGCACCTCCTCGAGTCCCTCACCCACCGTCCCAAAGCGCAGTTCTGCCTGGTCATGGACGGCAACACGCTCATCGGCGTGATCGATCTGCAGGAGTTCTTCGACGAGCTTCTCGCAGCCTGAACCGGTGTGCGTAAGGCACACCTCACCAGCGTAGAGTAGAAGCATCATGACGCAGCCAGAGACGATCCCCGCCGCAGCCGTGCTCCAGGCGGGGGAGAAGATCCAGCTCACCGATCCCAAGGGCCGGATGCACACCATCGTGCTCGCCGCGGGCGAGGTGTTCCACACGCACAAGGGCCTCATCGGCCACGACGAGATCATCGGCCGTCCCGAGGGCATCGTGGTGACGAACTCGGGCGGAGTCGACTTCCAGGTCTTCCGCCCCTTCTACGAGGACTTCGTCCTCTCGATGCCCCGCGGCGCCGCAGTCGTCTACCCGAAGGATTCGGGTCTCATCGTCACCCTCGGCGACATCCGCCCGGGAGCCGCCGTCGTCGAGGCGGGCGTCGGCTCAGGCGCCCTGTCGATCGCCCTGCTGCGCGCCGTCGGGCCGGAGGGCCGCGTCCACTCGTTCGAGCTCCGGGAGGAGTTCGCGGAGATCGCGGCGGGCAACATCGCCGACTTCTTCGACGGCCGACCGGAGAACTGGGCGGTGTCCGTCGGCGATCTCGCCGAGCGCCTGCCCGAGGAGTTCGCCCCCGGCACCGTCGACCGCGTCGTCCTCGACATGCTCACCCCGTGGACGGTGCTCGAGTCCGTGAGCACGGCGCTGGCTCCGGGCGGCGCCGTCATCGCCTATGTCGCCACCGTCCCCCAGCTCTCGCGCTTCGTCGAGGCCGTGCGCGCATCGGGGTGCTTCAGCGAGCCCAACGCGATGGAGTCGATGGTCCGCGGCTGGCACGTCGACGGACTCGCCGTGCGACCCGACCATCGGATGATCGCCCACACCGGATTCCTCGTCATCGCCCGCCGGATGGCCCCGGGCAGTGCGCCACTGGAGAAGAAGAAGCGCCCGCAGGGGGCGCCGGCCTCACCCGCCGACGTCGACGCCTGGACCGGCGGCGAGGTGACGGAGACGGCCATCGGCACCCGGGTGGCCACGGGGAAGAAGCTGCGGCGGGTGATGCGTGAGGCCGGCAGGCGACTGGAGCACAAGGAGGAGGAGCGATGACCGAGACGTCCACCCCTGAGGTGAGGAAGCTGCGCGAGGACACCGCTTCGCTGCGCCAGCAGCTCTACAGTGCGGGCAAGCGCAACGAGGCCCTCTCGACGACCCTGCGCACCGCCAGGGAGGAGCTCGGGAGGATCAAGGAGGAGGCCCGGCGGCTGACCGAGCCGCCGAACAGCTGGGGCACCCTCGTGGCGCTGGCATCCGACGGACTCACCGGCGACGTCATCGTCGGCGGCCGGCGCATGCGTCTGGCCGTCGGACCCGAGGTCGAGCCGAAGCACCTGACCCCCGGCTCCGATGTCCTCCTCTCCGAAGGCCTCGTCATCATCGGCACCGGGGACTTCGCCGCGGTCGGCAGCGTCGTCACCGTCCGTGAGTTCGTCGACGACACCCGCATCCTCGTCGGCGCTCCGGGTGACGACGAGCAGGTCTACGTGCTCACCCAGGAGCTCATCGACTCCGGCCTGCGCCTCGGCGATGCCGTCGTCGTCGACTCCCGCACCCACTACGCGCTCGAGGTCGTCGAGAAGCCCGAGGTCTCCTCGCTCCTGCTCGAAGAGGTCCCGGACATCACGTACTCCGACATCGGCGGTCTCGCCGACCAGATCGGTCAGATCCAGGACGCCGTCGAACTGCCCTTCGAACATCCGCAGCTCTACACCGAGCACGGTCTCAAGCCGCCCAAGGGGATCCTCCTCTACGGTCCTCCCGGCTGCGGCAAGACGCTCATCGCCAAGGCCGTGGCGAACTCGCTGGCGGAGAGGACCACGGCCGCGCAGGCCAGGCGGACGTACTTCCTCAACATCAAGGGCCCCGAGCTGCTCGACAAGTACGTCGGTGAGACGGAGCGGCAGCTGCGCCTGATCTTCGCCCGCGCCCGCGAGAAGGCCTCCGCCGGGTTCCCGGTCGTCGTCTTCTTCGACGAGATGGAGTCGCTCTTCCGCACCCGCGGCACGGGCAAGTCCTCCGACGTCGAGACGACGATCGTTCCGCAGCTGCTCACCGAGATCGACGGCGTCGAACAGCTCGACAACGTCATCGTCATCGGCGCCTCGAACCGCGAGGACCTCATCGATCCCGCGATCCTGCGTCCCGGGCGCCTCGATGTGAAGATCCGCATCGAACGTCCGGACGCCGAGGCCGCCCGCGACATCTTCGGGAAGTACCTCACCGCGGAGCTGCCGCTGCATCCCGCGCTCGTCGCCGAACACGGCGGCCCGGAGCCTGCGGTGACCGCGCTCATCGACTTCTGCGTCGAGCGGATGTACGCCGCGACTCCGGAGAACGAGTTCGTCGAGGCGACCTATGCCGACGGGTCCCGAGAGGTCCTCCACTTCTCCGACTTCGCGTCCGGGGCGATGATCCACAACATCGTCGACCGGGCGAAGAAGGGAGCGATCAAATCGCTGCTCGAGACGGGGGAGCGCGGACTCCATCCGGAGCACTTCGCCGAGGCGATCGCCGAGGAGTTCAGCGAGCACGAGGACCTGCCCAACACGACGAACCCCGACGAGTGGGCGCGGATCTCCGGGCGCAAGGGGGAGAGGGTCACGCACCTGCGGATGATGCACCTCGACACCACCCGGGGAGCCCCGGCGCTCGAGTCCGAGATCGCCGAGGCGACGCCGGACGCGGATCTGCTCTGAGCCGTTCGCCTGCGCTGACCGGGCCGCCCGGTCGCAGGCGTCCTGTTCTAGCGGCGGGTGTGGCTTCCCCCGGCGACTGCGGTGGCGATGATCCTCCAGCCGACGAGGGTGATGAGGTTGAGGACGGAGGCGACGACCATGAAGCTCACCGGAACCGACCCGGGATCCCCGCCGGCCCCGGTGAGACCGCGCAGGAGGAGGCCGACGAGGACGGTGATCGCCCAGATGCCGGTGCCCGAGTGGAGCGGGGACAGGGGGCGGTCCCAGACCGCGGTGAGCACCCACGCGACGCCGAGACCGGCGAGGAACGGCCACGCGGTCGTGAGCAGCCCCTGGGGATCGAGATTCCCGGAGTGCGTGTAATGACCGATGATGGTGAAGAGGACGACGAGCACGAGGTCGACGACGAGGGCGATGGGGAGATGGGATTTCTTCGCTGCCACGTAGGCGAGTCTAGACGTTTGGAGGAGTGGACATGGTCACCGTGCACCGGGTGATGGGATCGGAGACGGAGTTCGGGCTGAGCCAGCCGGGCAATCCGGGGGCCAATCCGATGCGGGACTCGGCGCGTGTCGTCGACGCCTATGCGGGCCCGCGAGGACTGAAGTCCTCGCAGAGCTTCTGGGACTTCGAGACCGAGTCACCGCTCGCCGACGCCCGCGGGTTCCTCATGAACGTCGCCGATGCCGACGCCTCCCAGCTCACGCACCTGCCCGCCGAAGCGGTCGAAGCCGAATACCTGGCCAACGTCGTCACCGAGAACGGCGCGCGCTACTACGTCGACCACGCCCACCCCGAGTACTCCTCCCCGGAGGTGCTCACCCCGCGCGACCTCGTCACCTACGACCGCGCGGGCGATCTCGTCGCCCTCGACTCGGTGCGTCGGCTCGAGCGCTCGGCCGCTCCGGTCAACCTCTACAAGAACAACACCGACTCGAAGGGCGCGTCGTACGGCACACACGAGAACTACCTCGTCGACCGCGCCGTCGACTTCGACGACCTCGTCGCCGGACTCATCCCGTTCTTCGTCACCCGCCAGATCCTCTGCGGCTCCGGCCGGGTCGGGCTCGGACGTGAAGGGGAGACGCCGGGCTACCAGATCTCCTCGCGCGCGGACTTCTTCGAAGCCCAGGTCGGGCTCGAGACGACCCTGCGCCGGCCCATCGTCAACACCCGTGACGAACCCCACGCCGACCCGGAGAAGTACCGCCGGCTCCACGTCATCATCGGCGACGCCACGCTGGCCGAACCCGCCACCCTCGTCCGCTTCGGCAGCACCGCGCTCGTCCTCGGCCTCATCGAGCAGGGACTCGCCCCCCGCCTCGAACTCGCCGACCCCCTCCAGTCGCTCTGGGACGTCAGCAGGGACCTCACCCTGAGCGCACGGCTGCCGCTTGCCGACGGCACCAGCCTGAGCGCCCTGGAGATCCAGGAGCTCTACTTCGCCGCGTGCAGCGAGCACGCCGACGACGACCCGGAGACCGCCGAAGTGCTCGCCGAATGGCGCCGCTTCCTCGACGGGCTCGCCGCCGACCCGAAGTCGCTTGCCGACTCGATCGACTGGGTCGCCAAATGGGTCCTCCTCGAGGGCTACCGGCAGCGGGAGGGCCTCGAGTGGGACCATCCGAAGCTCGGCCTCATCGACGTCCAGTACCATGACGTCCGGCCCGAGAAGGGCCTCTTCCACAAACTCGAACGGGCCGGGCGGATCACGCGGCTGACCACGGACGCCGAGGTCGAAGCCGCCGTCGTCACCCCGCCCGAGGGGACCCGCGCCTACCTCCGCTCGCTCGCGGTCACCCGGTTCTCCGCCTCCCTCGTCGCCGCGAGCTGGGACTCCCTCGTCCTCGACGCCGGCGAATACGGGCTTGTGCGCCTGCCGATGAGCGAACCGCGCAAGGGCACCCGTGCGCTGCTCGAGGACCGGCTGGCGGGAGTCGACGACGCACCCACCCTGCTCCGTCGTCTCGGAGTGACTAGACTGAGCGCGAAGACGCAAGAGAGAAGGCTGTGATGAGTTCGAACGAGCAGATCAACAAGGACCACTCCGCCGGCGGGGACGAGCCCCCGGTCGATCCGCCGCAGGCCGTGTCCGCGCAGATCAACACCGAGAACGTCGACTCGATCCTCGACGAGATCGACAGCGTCCTCGAATCCAACGCCGAGGAGTTCGTCCGCAACTTCGTCCAGAAGGGCGGGCAATGAGATGGCAGGGTTCCCTCCTGCGTACCTCTCCTCGACGAGCAACTCCCTGACCGACCTCCTGCGTGACCTCGCCCCCGAGGCCCTGCCCCGGTGGAACGGCGCGGACCACGGTGCGGAGGTGCCCGAGGGCACGACGATCATCTGCTTCCGCACCGCATCCGGCATCCTCATGGCCGGTGACCGGAGGGCGACGATCGGCAACCTCATCGCCTCCCATGCGATGGAGAAGGTGCGGCCCGCCGACGACTTCTCGGTCATCGGCATCGCCGGGACCGCCGGTGTCGCCCTCGACCTCATCCGGCTCTTCCAGCTCGAACTCGAACACTACGAGAAGATCGAGGACGCGCGCCTCTCCCTCGGCGGCAAGGCCAACCGGCTCGCCGCGATGCTGCGCGGCAACCTCGGCCTGGCGATGCAGGGACTCTCCGTCGTGCCGATGTTCGCCGGCGTCGACGAGTCCCGGCCCGACGGGCAGATCTTCAGCTTCGACGTCACCGGCGGCAAGTACGAGGAGCACCGCTTCCATGCGATCGGCTCGGGCTCCGGCTTCGCCCGCGGAGCGCTGAAGAAGCTGTGGGAACCGGCGCTCGAGACCGAAGCGGCGATCGCCGTCGCCGTCGAAGCGCTCTTCGACGCCGCCGACGACGACTCGGCGACGGGAGGACCCGACTTCGTCCGGGCCATCGCCCCGACGGTCTTCACCGTCGAACTCGGCACCGGGGTCACGCAGATCCCGGCAGCCCAGGTGCTCGCCACCGCCACCGAGGTGGTCGCCGAGCGGACGCGGAAGGCGCAGTCATGACCCAGGCCCCGTTCTACGTCTCGCCCGAACAGCTGATGAAGGATCGGGCGGACTTCGCCCGCAAGGGCATCGCCCGCGGCCGCTCCGTCGTCGTGCTCCGCTTCGAGACGGGCATCGTCCTCCTCGCCGAGAACCCCTCGCCGACGCTGCACAAGATCGCCGAGATCTACGACCGCATCGGGTTCGCCGCCGTCGGCAAGTACAACGAGTTCGAGACCCTGCGCCAGGCGGGCGTCCGCTACGCCGACCTGCGCGGATACTCCTACGACCGCAGCGACGTCACCGCCAGGGGACTGACGAACGCGTACGCGCAGACGCTCGCCGGCGTCTTCACCACCGAGTCGAAGCCCTTCGAGGTCGAACTCGTCGTCGCCGAACTCGGCCACACCCCGGCCGACGACCAGCTCTATCGGATCACCTACGACGGTTCGGTCATCGACGAGACCGAGCACGTGGCGATCGGCGGGCAGGCCGATGCGATCACCGAGCGTCTGCGGGGAGTGGTGACGAGCCGGAAGCCGCTGCCCGAGGTCCTCGGGCTCGGCATCGACGCGCTGGCCGCAACGACGACGGGACCGCTTGCCGTCGACGACCTCGAAGCCGCCGTCCTCGACCGCGAGGTCGCCGGGCACCGGAAGTTCCGCAGGCTCTCCGATGCCGCGGTCGCCGAGCTCCGGAGCGCCTGATGGCGCGGATCTACGGACTCGAGACCGAGTACGGCCTCGCCCACACGCCGGGGGAGGACCACAAGCGCATCGGTCCCGAGGAGATCGCCCGCTACCTCTTCCGCCCCGTCGTCGAATGGGGGCGTTCGTCGAACGTCTTCCTGCCCAACGGGTCGCGCCTCTACCTCGACGTCGGCTCCCACCCGGAGTACGCAACGGCCGAATGCGACAGCCTCGGCGATCTCCTCGCCCAGGATCGGGCGGGGGAGGCCCACATGATCGACCTGCTTCAGAAGGCGCAGGCGAGCATGGACACCGACGGCCTGTCCGGGCGGATCCACATGGTCAAGAACAACACGGACGCCGCGGGCAACTCCTACGGCTCCCACGAGAACTTCCTCATCCGCCGCGGGCTCGACTTCAACCGGCTCACGACCGTCCTCCTGCCCTTCCTCGTCACCCGGCAGCTCCTCGTCGGGGCGGGCGCGATCATCCCGCGGACCTCGAGTCTCAGCCCCGATGAGGACGCCGACCGCGGCGAGCTCACCTACGGCCTCTCCGCTCGCTCCGACGTCATGTGGGAGGGGCTGTCCTCGGCGACGACCCGGTCGCGGCCGATCATCAACGCCCGCGACGAACCCCACGCCGATGCGGAGAAGTACCGCAGGCTCCACGTCATCGTCGGCGACTCCTCGATGTCGACGGCCACCTCGGCGCTCAAACTCGGCTCCGCCGTCCTCATGCTCGACCTCATCGAGCAGGGGGCGCGGATCCCCGACCACGGTCTGCGCCACCCTGTGCGCGACATCCGGGTCATCGCCCGCGACCTCACCGGCCGTTCCCGGCTCGAGCGCACCGACGGGACGGTGACGACGCCCTTGGGACTCCTCGGTGACTATCGTGACCGGGCGGCCCACCTCGTTGAGACCGGGGACCACAGCCTCGGCGACGACGACCTCGCCGCGTACGTCATCGACCTGTGGACGCGGATGCTCGGCGCCGTCGAGACCCAGGACTTCTCGTCCGTCGACACGGAGATCGACTGGGTGATGAAGAAGGCGCTCATCGACCGGGCGATGGCCCGCGGCGGGATCGGGATCGGCGACGCGCAGATCCAGCGCCTCGACATCGCCTACCACGACATCACCCCGGGCACGGGACTCTTCCCCAGACTCGAGGCGGCGGGACTGGCGAAGAGCCTCGTCCCCGCGGAGGCGGTCACGCGGGCGAAGGACGAACCGCCCGAGACGACGCGGGCAGCGGTCCGCGGCGCGTTCATCCGTGCCGCCCACGACGCCCGGCGCGACTACACCGTCGACTGGGTGCATCTGCGGCTCAACGACGAATCCGGGCGCGCGGTCGCCCTCAAGGACCCGTTCTCCGCGACGCATGCCCAGGCCGAGGCACTCATCGCCGGCCTGTAGGATCGACGCTGGAGAAGTTCGAACGAAAGGAACCACGTGCGCACCAGAGTGCTCAGTGCCATCGCCGCAGCCGTGCTGCTGCTCTCGGCCTGCGGGCAGAGCGAACCCGAGGACGGCGGTGCCAGCGCCCCCGCATCGGTGCCCGCGCAGGACGCGAAGTCGACGAGCCTCGACGACATCACCGTCGAGGGCAAGCCCGGGGAGAAGCCGACGGTGAGCTTCGAGGCACCACTCGTCGTCGAGAAGACCGAGTCCAAGGTGCTCAGCGAGGGCGACGGCAAACCCGTCGCCGACGGCGAGCAGGTCACCGCGCAGATGACGCTCGTGTCCGGGACCACCGGAGACGTCGTCGAGTCGAGCTACGACTCGAAGTCCCCGGCGGGCTTTCCGATGGACACGGCCCAGATCTCCGAGGAGCTGTTCAACGCCCTCGAAGGCGTCCCTGTCGGTTCCCGCGTGCTCATGACGCTCAACGGCAGCCCCCAGCAGGGACAGCCGAGCCAGACGCTCGTCTACGTCATCGACGTCGAGGACACGACGAAGCCGCTCACCCGGGCGGAAGGGAAGAAGGCCGACCAGGCGGGCAACCCGCTCACCGTGAGCTGGGAGGACGACGGCACGCCGAAGATCACCCAGCCCGAGGGCGAACCGCCCGCCGAGCTGCAGTCCTTCACGACCATCGAGGGCACCGGCCCCGAGGTGAAGAAGGGGCAGAAGGTCGCCGTGAAGTACTCCGGCTGGCTGTGGGACGACGCCTCCCAGCCCTTCGACTCGAACTGGGGCGGGGGCGGACAGCCGTTCGCCGTCGATCCCGTCGGCGAGGCCAACGTCATCCAAGGCTGGAACGAAGGCCTCGTCGGGGCCAAGGTCGGCAGCCAGATCGTCCTCGTCATCCCGCCGGACAAGGGCTACGGAGAGCAGGGCAGCCCGCCGAAGATCCCCGGCAACGCGACCCTCGTCTTCGTCATCGACATCCTCTCGGCACAGGGCTGAGAGGCTCTCGGCACAGAGCTGAGAGGCCGGCGATCCGATCCCGGATCGCTGACAGGACCACCCAGAAGGAGACACCCATGAGCAAGCAGAAGCCCGTCGTCGACTTCCCCGGCGGCGACGCCCCGACCGAGCTCGTCATCGTCGATGACATCATCGGCGACGGCCCCGAGGCGAAGGCCGGCGACACCGTGAGCGTCAACTACGTCGGCGTCGCCCATTCGACCGGCGAGGAGTTCGACGCCTCGTACAACCGCGGCACCCCGCTCGAGTTCCGGCTCGGCTCCGGCATGGTCATCGCCGGCTGGGACCAGGGCATCCAGGGTATGAAGGTCGGCGGTCGCCGCACCCTGCAGATCCCGCCGCACCTCGCCTACGGCGACCAGGGCGCCGGCGGCGTCATCAAGCCCGGTGAGAGCCTCATCTTCGTGTGCGACCTCGAAGGCGTGCGCTGAGACCGACGCTGCGCTGAGCGCTCAGCTCAGCCGACCGGCGCGGGCTAGACGAGCCCGGCCGCATACCTGCCCGCCGATGCGGCAGCGAGGAACGCTGCCGCATCGGCGGGCAGTCTGCGTCCCATCGTCGACAGGCCCACCGGAGAGGCCTGGAGCGCGGGCCACAGACCGGTGAGGTCGACGTCGATGCGCTCGTGGTCGTGAAGCTGCGGCAGCTGCGCGGCGACCGTCTCGGCGATGACCCCGGGCTCAGGGTCCATCTCGGCGCGTTCGGCCTCGGTCAGCGTCGTGAAGTCGGGCACAGGGACGCGGACGCCGGGCCGAGCCACCTCGGCGAGCGAGGTCAGCGTGTGGTGGGAGATCCCGAAGTGCCGGCCACGGGCATCGGCGTTCGACATCCTCAGCACCCCGACCGGCACCCCGCCGAGGAGGGCCGCGGCGTTGAGGTGCTCACCGGCGACGAGCCCGGAGAACCCGTACTTCGTCCCGGTGCCGAGGTTGCCCGGTCCCTGGGCGACGACGGCGATGTCGGCGCCGAGGACGTGCTTGGCCGCGAGCAGGCCGGTGTGGACCGTCACCGCCTCGAGGTCGGCTCCCCACGACTGTCCCGTGCTCACGCTGCCGGCGATCCATCCTGCCTCCTTGAGCCCGGCGACGGCCTGCGAGAACGCCGCAGGCAGCGCGGCGCCGTCGCTGAGGACGTAGGCGACCCTGAGATCCTCATCGACCGCCCGGATGCCCGCGACGATCGCCGGCAGTGCCGAATGGAGGTCGGCGACGAGGACGGGCATGCCTGCCAGCGATTCCGCCGCGGCGAGGACCCCGTGGTGCTCGGACTCCTGATCGTCGACGCCGAGGACCATCGTCTGGAGCGGCGAATAGCGGTCCTTGACCAGGTGGCCGGGCCCCGGCGGGGGATCGGCCGGCAGGCGGTCGGGGAGGGCGACGACGAGCCCGAAGCCGCCGGTGCCCAGGCGCTTGGCGAGCGCAGAGACGTTGAGGAGGACGGTGTCGCCGACCTCGGGCTCACCGACGGCGTCGGTGTACGCGATCGCTTTGATCTCGGCGATGTCGGTGCCCGGCAGGGGCGTCTCGAGTTCGGCGGTGACCTCGGTGAGGCCGGGACGGGTGGAACGGATGGCTGTGACGGTGCCTGTGCGCCAATGGATCATGCCCCAACCCTATCCCGCGCGGTGCTTCCCGGCCGTGGTTCTGCGTTACGGTGGAGTCTGTGAACACTCAACGACCCAACCGGCAGCGACAGCAGACCGAGCGGCTGATGAACCTGCTCATCGCCCTGCGCGCCGCCCGCGGCTGGGTGTCCCGGAAGACGCTCATGACCGCGATCGACGGCTACGCCGGGCTCGACGACGTCGCCTTCGATCGCAAGTTCTCCCGTGACAAGGAGCTGCTGCGGCACATGGGCATCACGATCGCCACCCGCGCCGAGCACGATGCCTACTCCGACGTCGGAGAGACCGGGTACCGCATCTCGACCGACGACTACGCGATGGGCGACGTCGACCTCACCCCGTCCGAGGCGGCGGCGGTGGCGGTGGCCGCCCGCTTCTGGTCGGACACCGAACTCGGCGCCTCGAGTGCGCAGGCGCTGACGAAGCTGCGGGCGCTCGGCCTCGAGCTCAGCGACGACGTGCCCGGGCTCGGCTTCGGGCCCGGGGCGGCGAGCAAGCTGGGGAATGCGAACTTCGCCACCGCGCTCCACCACATCAACGCCCGCGAGGCGATCGGGTTCAAGTACCACAAGCCCGGACAGAGCGCGCGGAAGGTGCGGCTCGAACCCTACGCCCTGCTCAGCCGCGGCGACCGGGTCTACCTCGTCGGCAACGACCTCGACCGCGGGGCCGAGCGGACATTCCGGCTGACCCGGATCGAGGGGAAGCTTGCCAAACTCGGCGGCCGTGAACCCGGCGACTACTCAATCCCCGCCGACTTCGTGCCCCAGGTCTCGCTCAATGCGAGCACGGAGATGGCCGTCGTCACCGAGGCGGTCCTCGACATCGCCGCCCACCGCGCCGATCCGCTGCGGCGGCGGTCCGTGCGCACCGATGGGGAGCACCATGTCGTCGAGTACTCCGATGCTCAGACCCTGGCCGCGGAGATCGTCGGCTACGGTGACGCCGTGCGTGTCGTCGGGCCCGACGAGCTCGCGCGCGCCGTCGACCGACGACGCGAGGTCATCGGCGAGGCCCTCGATCGGCTGGGAGGTCGCAGTGTCCTCAGCGCGTGAACGCCTCACCAGGCTGCTCAGCCTCGTGCCCTACCTCGACGCCCATCCCGGCGCCGACCTCGAGGAGACGGCCGCCTACTTCGGCATCGACTCCGCGACCCTCATCGACGACCTCGAGCTCCTCTTCGTCACCGGCCGACCCGGGCACATGCCCGACGACCTCATCGATGCGACGTGGGACGGCGGGAAGATCTTCATCTCCAACGCCGAGGAGGTCTCCGTCCCCGTGCGTCTGAGCGCCGAGGAGGCGGGCCTCCTCGTCCTCGCCCTCGAACTCCTCGACGCCTTGCCCGGCCTCGATGCCGAGGCGGTGCGCACGGCGGCGGCGAAGCTGCGTCTCGCCGCGGGGGAGAACCTCCACACCCCCGTCGACGTCAGCCCGGTGCCCGCCGATGCGGAACTGATGAGCGCGCTCAAGGGCTTCATCGACGCCAGCGCGGCCGTCGAGATCGACTACTACGTCGCCTCCCGCGACGAACTCACGACGCGGACGATCGCCCCGACCCGCCTCGTGCCCGGCGCCGACTGGTACCTCGATGCGTGGTGCTATTCGGCCCAGGCGCCCAGGCGCTTCGCGCTCTCACGGATCCGCCGCTTCGAAGAGACGAGCCACCCGCCGATCGGCACCGGCGCCCCCGCACCGGCCCCGCAGGAGGTGACGATGACGCTGCGCGCCGAGGGAGCGTGGCTCGCCGATGAAATCGACGTGAACGAACGGGTCTACGACGCAGGCGGCGACGGCAGCGTCGAGGTGCGCTTCACCGTCCACTCGCTCGACTGGCTCAGCCGCTTCCTGCTGGGCCACGCCGACGTCATCGCGGACATCGATGCCGCCGATGCGGTCGCCGCGGCGAGGCGCCGACTCGGCTGAGCGCACTGGTGAGTCGGATGAAAGGCTCAGCCGCACAGAGTAGAATCGCCTCGAGCAAACACAAGCCAAGGAGCTCTCATGAACTTAAGCCCCATGCATATCGCCGTGGTGGTCATCGTCATCATCCTCATCTTCGGTGCGCCCAAGCTGCCGATGCTCGCCAGGAGCCTCGGTCAGTCGCTGAAGATCTTCAAGTCCGAGGTCAAGGACCTGCGCGACGACAAGGATGAGAAGACGACCGAACCCGGAGAGCTCGGCCGTGATGCGGGCCAGTCCACCCAGTCGACGCCCCCGTCCGCCCCCGACGCCGCGCAGCCGGCGGCGCACAGGAATCAGGATCCGCAGCCACGCGAGAAGTGAAAGACAGCAGTCAGCGCAGAGGCCGGACCTCACGGAGGAAGAACCCTGAGAAGAGGATGCCCGTCATGGGGCACCTCGTCGAACTGCGCAATCGGTTCGTCATCGCCGCCATCGCCATCGTCCTCGGCGCGGTCGGCGGATGGTTCCTCTACGACCCGGTCCTCGACATCCTCCAGGAGCCCATCCGGACGATCAACGACACGTCGGGCCGGGTGGCGCAGATCAACTTCGCGGGGGTCGCCTCGGCCTTCGACATGAAGATCAAGCTCTCCCTGTTCATCGGCCTCTTCATCTCGTGTCCGGTGTGGCTCTACCAGGTCTGGGCGTACATCGTCCCGGGGCTCACGAGCAAGGAGAAGCGCTACTCGTTCGGGTTCCTCGGCGCGGCCGTTCCGCTCTTCCTCGCCGGTTCGGCGATGGCGTTCTTCGCCCTGCCCAACGCGGTCAAGGCGCTGACGTCGTTCACCCCTGAGGGGGCGACGAACATCATCCCCGCCCAGGACTACCTGACGTTCGTCATGATCATCATCGTCGTCTTCGGCATCGCGTTCGTCCTGCCTGTGCTCATGGTCGGACTCAACATGCTCGGGATCCTCTCGGCGACGCGGATCCGCAAGTCGTGGCGCATCATCGTCATGATCGTCTTCATCTTCGCCGCGATCGCCACTCCGACACCCGATGCGATGTCGATGTTCTTCCTCGTCATCCCCATGATCACGCTGTTCTGCCTGGCGTGGGTGGTGTGCATTCTCAACGACCGGCGCCGCAAGCGCAAGCTCGTCGCCCAGGGGATCTGGGTCGACCCGGACGAGCTCGACGAGGACAGTGGGAAGGGCACAGCATGAGCAGGCGCGGAGACCGCAACGACCATGACACCGCTTCGGCGGGTGCCGAGGCCACCGCAGACGCCGAGGCCAAGAGCCCGGCGCAGGCGTACGCGGAGTTCCGGGCACGGGCCGAGCGCGAGCAGACCCCGCTGGGTCGCTTCCTCGCCCGCACCGACTTCGAACTCGACGACTTCCAGATCGAGGCGTGCCAGGAACTCCAGGAGGGCAAGGATGTCCTCGTCACCGCGCCGACCGGGGCCGGCAAGACGATCATCGCCGAGTTCGCCGTCGACCTCGCGATGGACGCCGGCACCCGGGTGTTCTACACCACCCCGATCAAGGCGCTGAGCAACCAGAAGTTCGCCGATCTCGTCGCCGTCCACGGCGCCGAGAACGTCGGACTCCTCACCGGGGACACGACGATCCGCCGGGATGCGCCGATCATCGTCATGACCACCGAGGTCCTGCGCAACATGCTCTACAACGACCCGGGCGGCCTCGACGACCTCGGCTTCGTCGTCCTCGACGAGGTCCACTACCTCGCCGACCGGTTCCGCGGTCCCGTGTGGGAGGAGGTGATCATCCACCTGCCCGAACGCGTCCAGGTCGTCTCGCTCTCGGCGACCGTGTCCAACGTCGAGGAGTTCGGAGCGTGGCTGCGCGAGGTCAGGGGGCCGACGACCGTCGTCTCGACCTCGCACCGCCCGGTCCCGCTCGTCAACCACGCCCTCGTCGGCCACCGGATGTACGACCTCTTCACCCATCACGACTCCGAGCGCATCGACCCGGCGCTCGCGCACGCGACCCGCACGTACGGCGGACCCCGGTCGAAGCGCGAGCGCGGCAATCGCGCCCGGTTCCGCCGCCCCAGCCGGACCCAGATCGTCGCCTCCCTCGCCGAGGCGGGGATGCTCCCGGCGATCATGTTCATCTTCTCCCGCAACGGCTGCGATGAGGCCGTCGAGCAGTACATCGCCACGGGCGCCGACCTCAACTCCCGCGAGGACAACGTCATCGTCAACGCGGCCCTCGAGCGGCTGCGCGAGGAGCTGCCGGCGGAGGATCTGGGGATCCTCGGCTACCACACGTTCCGCGAGGGCCTCCTCCGCGGCGTCGCCGCCCACCACGCGGGCATGATCCCGCAGTTCAAGGAGCTCGTCGAGGAGCTCTTCTCCGCCGGGGTCATCAAGGTCGTCTTCGCCACGGAGACGCTGGCGCTGGGCATCAACATGCCCGCCCGCACGGTCGTGCTCGAGAAGCTCGTCAAGTTCAACGGCGAAGCCCACGTCTCGATCACCCCGGGGGAGTACACGCAGCTGACCGGGCGCGCCGGCCGCCGCGGCATCGACCGGATCGGCCACGCCGTCGTCGTCTGGCACCCCACGATGGACATCAGCGAGATCGCCGGCCTCGCTTCCAACCGGTCGTACGCGCTCGGTTCCGCGTTCGGACCCACCTACAACATGACGGCGAACCTGCTCTCCCGGATGAGCCCGGCCGATGCCGCGAAGGTCCTCGAGACCTCGTTCGCGCAGTTCCAGGCCGACAAGGCCGTCGTCGGCCTCGCCCGCAAGGTCCGGAAGAACGAGGCGACGATCGCCGCGTACGAGAAGTCGATGCACTGCGACCGGGGCGACTTCGGCGAGTACGCGGCCCTGCGCCGTGAGATCTCCGAGACGGAGAAGCAGGAGACGCGGACGAAGTCGAAGGTCAAGCAGCGCGAGATCGTCGAGTCCCTGTCGGCGCTGAAGATCGGCGACGTCATCACCCTGCCCGCGCGGCGGGTCGAGGGCACTGCGGTGATCATCGCCCCGATGACGAACCGCGACGGCGTCTCCCGGCTCCCGACCGTGCTCACCGAGCAGGGCAAGGTGTGGCATCTGCGTCCCCACGAGGTCACCGAGCCGGTGGCCCCGATGGGACGGATCCGGGTGCCGAAGAAGTTCAACCACCGTCAGGCCTCCGACCGTCGGGCGCTGCTGGGCATCCTCGCCGAGGCGATCGCCGATGGCCGCGTCGATCGGGACGTGCGTTGGGTGCCCCACAGCGCGCCCGGCGGGGTGAGCTCGACGGTTGCCGAGCTCACCGCCAGGATGCGCGCCCACCCCTGCCATGACTGTCCCGACCGGGAGATCCACGCCAGGTGGGCCAACCGCGCGGCGAAGCTCGAGAAGGAGAACGCGTCCCTGATCAAGCGCATCGAGGGGAGGACGACGTCGATCGCCCTCGTCTTCGAACGCGTCCAGGAGGTGCTCACGACCCTCGGGTTCGACCCCGAGCACTCGGACATGCTCCGCCGCATCTACGGCGAGCGGGACCTGCTCGTGGCGCTCACCGTGCGCGCCGGCCTGTGGGACGGCCTCACGGAACCCGAACTCGCCGCCTTCGCCTCGTGCTTCGTCTATCAGGCCCGCCGCAGCGAGAGCTTCCACGCCGAGCGTGCGCCCAGCCGCGACCTCAAGGTCGCAGGCGATGCGGCGATCGACCTGTGGCGGGAGCTCTTCCGCCTCGAGGAGCAGCACGCGCTCACTCCGACGCCCGAACCCGATCGGGGACTGTTCACCCCGATGTTCCGGTGGACGGAGGGGAAGAACCTCGCCGAGTCGCTCCGGGGCACGGACATCGCCGCCGGTGACTTCGTCCGCTGGGCGAAGCAGACCCTCGACCTGCTCGGGCAGCTCGCCGAGGTGAGCGCCCCGGAGACCGCGGTGCGCATCCGGCGGACGATCGAGGCCGTCCGCCGGGGAGTCGTCGCCGACTCGTAGGCGCTACCGGCGGATCCGTTTGACGATGTTCTCGATGTCTGAGCCGAACGCGTTCTCCGTCGTGAGATAGGTCCACGTCGACGAGGGGCGCTTGAGCCCGTGCGAGGCGAGATCGATGCCCTCGTCGGTGAACTCCGCCTCCTCGACGGTGCTCACGGAGTCGTCGAGGACATCGGACCAGAACGAGGAGAAGACCCGGATCGACTCCGTGTTGAAGGCCTCGTGGGGCTTCTCCTTCGCGAATGTGCGCAGGTGGATGCCCTCGCGCAGATCGTTGAGGAACGCGAGGTGGTCGACCCAGCGGGCGTCGAGGTGGAAGAGGAGGACCGCGCGAAGGCTCTCGTCGACGACCTCCTCCGAGTGCTCCTCTGCGAGTTCCGTCGCCCTCTCGCCGAGGCGGTCCTTGAGTTCGTCGATCGCCTCATTCTCGGTGCGCAGCTCGCGCCGACGGGCGAGGACGAGTTCGCGCTGTTTGGCCATGAGCTCGTTGAACCGCCACGTGTCACGGTGCAGGGCGGTGTTCTGGCCCTCGGCGATGCGCTGGGCGTGTTCGACGAGGGTGAGCGCGCGCTTCGAGTCGATCCGACCGGTCTCATCGCCTTCGGAGACGAACCGTTGGATCTCGGGCACCCTGGTGAGCAGCTCGTCCTCGAGGCTGGTGAAGAACACCGAGGTGCCGGGGTCACCCTGTCGCCCCGCGCGTCCGCGCAGCTGATCGTCGAGGCGGGAGGACAGGTAGCGTCCGGCGCCGATGACGAGCAGCCCGCCGCCCTCGGCGACGGAGTCGTCGGCGAGCCTGATGTCGGTGCCGCGGCCGGCCATCTGCGTCGAGACGGTGACGGCTCCCGGGCGTCCGGCGGCACCGATGATCTCGGCCTCGGCGGAGTCGTCCTTCGCGTTGAGGACGGCGACGTCGATGCCGCGCTCGACCAGTCGCTGCGCCAGCGACTCGCTCTCGGCGACCGAGGAGGTGCCGATGAGGACCGGACGGTCGTTCGCGTGGTTCTCGACGACCTCCTCGACGATCGCCCGCTCCTTCGACTCCTGGTACGTGTAGAGCCGGTCGGGTTCGTCCTCGCGGACGACGGGCAGGTGGGTGTCGACGGGGACGATCTCCAGGGAGTAGAACTCGCGGAGGTCGTCGCCGACCGCAAGCGCCGTGCCCGTCATCCCGCAGACGGTCTCGTAGCCGTGGATGAGCTCCTCGACGGTCATCTGGTCGAGGATCTCCCCGCTCTCGGTCGTCTCGAGCTTCTCCTTCGCCTCGACGGCGGCCTGGAGCCCGTCGGGCCAACGCTGGAGTTCGGCGACGCGGCCGCGGGATGAGGAGATGAGCTTGATCCGCCCATCGACGACGAGATAGTCGATGTCGCGCTTGACCAGGGCCTTCGCGTAGAGGGCGAGGTTGACGGCGGCGAGGTCGGCGGCGCCGTCGCCGAAGAGTTCGACGCCGAGCTCGTCCTCGACCCGGGTGACGCCGGCATCGGTGAGGGAGACGGCGCGGCGGTCGGGACTGATCTCGTAGTCGGTGCCCGGGATGAGGGTCTCGACGAGGGCGGCGATGCGCTCATCACCGTCCTCGATGGACGAGGACCCGGCGAGGACGAGGGGCACGCGGGCTTCGTCGATGAGCACGGAGTCGGCCTCGTCGACGATGACGACATCGCGTTCGGCGACCCGGATGTCCTCGTCGTCGAGGACGAAGCGGTCGCGGAGGACGTCGAAGCCGACCTCGGTGACGGAGGCGTAGAGGACCTCCGACCGGTAGGCTTCGCGCCGGTCGTCGTCGTCGAGGGCGGCCGAGATCGCAGCCGAGGAGACGCCGAGGAGATCGAAGACCGGCTGCATCCACGTCCGGTCGCGGACGGCGAGGTAGTCGTTGACGCTGACGACGTGGACCCGGCGGCCCTGGAGCGCATATCCGGCCGCGGCGAGCGCACCGACGAGCGTCTTGCCCTCACCGGTGGCCATCTGGACGATGTGCCCCTGGAGGAGTCCGATGAGTCCGACGAGCTGCGTGTCGTAGGCGCGTTCGCCCAGGGTGCGCTCGGCGGCCTCCCTCGCGAGGGCCGCATAGCGGACGAGGGTCTCGCGGGCGGGGCCGGAGGCGAACACCTCACTGGCGGCGTCGGTCAGCTCGGCATCGCTGAGATCGGCGAACTCGGCGGCTGCCGCATCGAGGTCGGTGGTCGCCTTCTCGAACCATCCTGTGGCCTTGTCGGCCTGGGCACCGGGCCGGTTGAGCAAACGGGAGAAGAGTCCCAAGTCATCGTCCTTCTGATCGGTCTGGTCGCGTCTCGATTCTAGCCTCGTCGGCGATGGGCCATGATCCGTCGACGACTGCGTCGGCGTTGCCCTTCCGGCGGAGGAAGGCCTGGAGGTCAGCGGCCTGAGCGCGCTTCCACTCGCCCTGCGCCGCCATGATCTCCTGTGGGGTGTACGCGGCGATTTCCGTGGACTTCGAAGCCAACGCTCGGGCGATGTCCAGGGCCGCTCGGGCATCGGCGGCGGCGTCGTGGGCGTCGAGGAGGGAGACGTCCCACGCCTCGGCGGTGGCCGTGAGCGTGCGCTTGCCCCGGCGGTAGCGGTCGACACGGCGGTCGAGGACGAAGGTGTCGACGATCGCCGGGAGCAGGGAGCGCAGGTCGAGGTCGGGACGGTGCCTGCGGACCTCGGCATCGAGGACGCTGAGGTCGTAGACGATGTTGTGGCCGACGACGACGGCGCCCTCGTCCCGGAGGCCCGTGAGCTCAGTGCACAGAGCGGTGACGACCTCGACCGCGGGCATGCCGTTGGCCTGTGCGTACTCGGTGGTGATGCCGTGGACGGCGCGCGCGGCCTCGGGGATCTCGACGCCGGGGTCCGCGAGCCACATCTCCACCCGGTCGGGGTCCTCGACGAAGGCCGCAGTGACGATGCGCGCGGTGTCGGGGTCGACCCCGGTCGTCTCGAGGTCGAAGCCGACGAGCCGGGCGTGCGGCCACGCGACGCCGGCCTCGGACGTCGGTGCGGGTCGGACCGGCTGCGCCGCGGCGACCCCCGGGCCCGCCTGTGCGTCGGTGGGCGGGGCGTCGGCGAGACCGCGCAGGGCGGTGGCGAGGTTGTCGACGGAGCGGGCGATGTTCTGCCCGGCTGCGGCGGCCTCGAGGGCCTGGGCATTGAAGGCCCGGGGGAGGGCATCGAGGTCGATGCCGTGGTCGACATCGGTGAGACAGGTCATCACCTCGACGGTGCGGGCGAGCATCTCCTCGGACTCGACGATCGTCGTCGCCCGCTTCACACTCAGCCCGCCGGTCTTCACCCCCGCCTTCGCGGCGGAGACGATGCCCGCGAGCGACCCGAAGCTCGTGAGCAGGGTCGCGGCTGTCTTCTCCCCGATGCCGGCGGCGCCGGGAAGGCCGTCGGAGGGATCCCCGCGCAGGGCGGCGAGCTCCCGGTAGCGAATACCAGAGTCGACACCGTAGAGGCCGGGCAGGTCGGCGGCGGTGATCGCCTCCCATTCCCCTCCCTTGCGGGGCCGGAGCACGCTGACGTCGCGGTCGGTGTCGAGGAGGGCGAGGAGGTCGCGGTCGGGGGAGACGATGACGACGGGGGTGGCCGACTGTGCGGCGATCGTCGCGATGACGTCGTCGGCCTCCGTCCCGTCCACCTCGGCGATGGGGATGCCGGCGGCGGCGAGGACACGGCGCATGATGGGAAGCTGGGCGTCGAGTTCGGGCGGGATCTCCGTCCCCGCAGCCTCGTCCTTGATCCTCGCGGCCTTGTACTCGGGCATGATCGCGGTGCGGAAGGCCGGACGCCAGTCCGCGTCCATCGCCGCGACGACCCGGGCGGAGGAGAAGCGGCGGATCATCTGGGCGACCGCGTCGACGACGCCGCGGACCGCGTTGACCGGCTGCCCCTCGTCGTTGACAATCGAATCCGGCACCGAGTAGAAGGCGCGGTAGTACAGGGCTGGGGTGTCGACGAGTACCAAAGGCTTCACAGCCCTGACCCTACCCGACGCCCCTGACGCCGATGCCCGCAGCGGTGGACGGCAGGTGTAGCCTGGCGGCTGTGAATATGTACTACGGCGGAGACGTCTACAGCAGCGTCGACCCCTTCGCGACCGCCCTCGGCAGCGCGGACGGGACAGTGAACTTCATCGGCTCGGACGAGGCGGCCCTTGCCCTCGACCCGGAGGCGGAGAACCTCGACGGGGACTTCCTCGCGCCGGGGTTCGTCCACGCCGGTCTCATCCTCGGGCCCGATTCGCCCACGGCGACGGCGCTGCGTGATCGCGGCATCGCCCACGTCCACGTCCTCGGCCCCTCGTCCGCCATCCGGGACTTCGTCGCCGACGCACCCGAGGACCTGCGCATCGTCGCCTATCCCGACCTCGCGGCGGGCACCGAGCGGGCGTGGCTGCCCGCGGCCGCCCTCGCCGAGCTCGAGACGCTCCCCGAGACCTCCCTCTACCTCGCCGTCGCCTCGAGCACCGAGCTCGACGCCGTCCTCGCCCGCCTCGGAGAGCATCCGGCGCACGCGCAGCGATTCGGCTATCGGCTCCTCCTCGACTTCGCCGTCCCGGAGTCCCACGTCGAGGCGCTCGGACGCTCCGGGATCGCGATCACCCTCGACCCCAGCCTCGACCAGCCGCTCGCCCCGCTGCTCTCCGCCGGCGCCCAGGTCTCCCTCGTCCTCGCCGAGGACTCCCCGTGGGCGGGAGTCCGCTCGGCCGTCCTCGGCACCCACGGCATCGGCGCGCGCGCCGCATTCAACGCCGCCACCCGCTTCGCCCATCGCGCGGCGGGCAACCCCGAAGGGGGAGTGCTGCGTCCCGGTGCCGCTGCCGACTTCGGTCGCTGGCGGGTCGAGCGGCTCGTCGTCCAGGTCGCCGATCCGCGCGTGGCGGCGTGGAGCACCGACCCGCGCTCGGGCACCCCGGGCCTGCCGGAGCTCGCCGCGGACGTCCCCCTCCCCACCCGGATCGGCTGAGCGCGACCGGACCTGATGCGTGCCTGAGATCGCCCTGCGGGCCCGAGAGCAATCCGACACGCCGAGGCGCAGAGGAATTTCTTCCCGCCGAACCTGGCCCTCACCTGGGAAGTTGATCAAAACCGCAGGTCAGAGGGATTTTGCTGGGGCGGTCGGAGCCATTAGATTCGACGATGACATTCCACCGGTCGTGGAGTGGAGCCGACGCTCCCGTCATTAGATAACTCGGTGCACTGCGCTGCTGTGACTGCACGCACACCGTGGTCCGAAGGCGGGGGTGTCGGCTCATTGTTTCGCCCCTGCGGGCGTAGGGTGGGGCGGGTGGTCTCAGAAATCCTCGTGGTCATCCCCACCTACAACGAACGCCTCGCCCTGCCGGTCACCCTCGCCGGGCTCTTCGAGCACCAGCCCGAGGTCGACGTCCTCATCGTCGATGACGGATCCCCCGACGGAACGGGGGAGTGGGCCGACGAACTCGCAGCGGTCGACCCACGCGTCAACGTCCTCCACCGCAGCGAGAAGGCCGGTCTCGGCATGGCCTACATCGCCGGCTTCGCGTGGGCACTCGAGCGTGACTACGCGATCATCTGCGAGTTCGACGCCGACGGCTCCCATCGCCCCCTCGACCTCGGCCAGCTGCTTGCTCCGGCGCTCGCGGACGAGGCCGACCTCGTCATCGGCTCCCGCTGGGTCCGCGGCGGGGAGATCGTCGACTGGCCGTACTCGCGCTTCCTCCTCTCACGCGGCGCCAACCTCTACGTCGACGCGGCGATGGGGCTCGGCGTCCGCGACGCCACGGCCGGATTCCGGGCCTACCGGCGGGCCGTGCTCGAGGCCCTCGACCTCACCGGGGTGCAGTCGCAGGGGTACTGCTTCCAGATCGACATGACCGGACGCACCGTCGACGCCGGCTTCCGCGTCCTCGAGGTCCCCATCGTCTTCGTGGAACGCGAACTCGGGGAGTCGAAGATGAGCTCCTCGATCATCTCCGAGGCCTTCACCAAGGTCGCCGGTTGGGGTCTGGCCCGGCGCGGTCGTCAGCTGCGGCAGATGCTCTCGGGCCGCCGCAGCTGACCCGTATCCGTGCGGACATGACAGAGGGGGTGTCGGTCGACGGACCGACACCCCCTCATCCGAGCGTCCTGCTCGGTGTGTGCTGTCTCAGCTCTGGGCGGGAACCTCGCCGCGGCGGATCGCCAGGCGCTCGTCGAGGAGGACCTGGAGTTCGTCGAACGAGCGGCGCTCGAGGAGCATGTCCCAGTGCGAGCGCACATGCTTCTCGGGTTCGCCGTCGGGCTCGTTGACGCCGACGCGCACGCCGATGCCGTGGATGCCCGAATCCCACGTCGAGGGCACTTCCGCCTCGATGGAGAACGGAACCTTGAAGCGGGTGCCGTCCTCGCACTCGAATTCGACCATCTGCCGGGGCGCGGGCTCGACACCCTCCTCCGACTCGAGGCTGCGCGAGCCCAACTGCGTACCGCGGAGACTGCGTTCGCTCATCTCTCTTCCCTTCGACTCGACTGCAGGCGACCGTACAAAGGCAACAGTCTACCGTCTCCGGCTATTCCCCTCCGACGCCGGGTCGGCGACCCCCGAGGCGAGTGTGCGCTGGGCGAGGAGCACCTCGTCGGTGACGATCCCATCGACGCCGAGGCGGGCGAGCGTGAGCATGTCCGCAGGGTCGTCGATCGTCCAGACATGGACGACGAGTCCGACCCGGTGGGCGCGGGCGACGAAGTCCTCGGTGACGACGGGCAGACCCTTCCAGCGCATCGGCACCTGGAGTGCGTCGAGGCCCGAGCGCAGACCGAGGAGTCCCTGCGCGGGCAGGCAGGGAAGGGAACCGAGGGCGAAGCGGGCGGTCTCACCCGTCCCGGCCGAGGTGCGCACTCCCGGCAGCGCCTCCCGCAGCCGGGTCAGGGTCGCGTCGGAGAACGAGGCGAGGCGCAGCCGGTCCTCGGCATGCCGGGTCCGGACGAAGCGGACCATCGGGCCGATCGAGTGTGGAGCTTTGACGTCGATGTTCCACTCCACGTCCGGCAGTGCGTCGAGGAGGTCGCTAAGGCGGGGGAGTCGGCCCCCGTGGAGAAGATCGATGCGGTCGACCTCCGACGCGGGAAGGTCCCGGATGAGATGCGGGACTCCGGCGATCCGGTCGAGGTCTGCGTCGTGGGCGGCGAAGAGGACGCCGTCGGCCGAGGCGTGGACATCGGTCTCCATCCAGTGCACACCGGCCCGAGCCGAGGCCGCGAAGGCGGGCAGCGTGTTCTCGCTCGTCTCCTGCCAGCGCCCGCCCCGATGCGCAATGACCTCCGGCTGGGAATTCATACCCCAATCCTAGGCGCCTGTTGAAATCCGCCCCGGGGTCGACAACGATGGAGGCATGAGCCGAGCAGAAGATCCCATCGAACCCGACTTCGTCATCGATTCGACCAAGCGCACCCCGGCCCAGCGGGCCCGTTCCGTCGCCGAGCGCGCGTACGGCGCCGCGAGCAGCGGGGTGCGCAACGTCCGCGACGCCGCGAAGGGATCCCGCCTCATCGAGGCGACCGAGTCGGGAGTGAACAGGGCACTCGGCAACGTGTCCCACGCGATCGATGACGCAGTGCGCAGCGGCAAGGTCGAACGCGCCTTCGACAGGGCGCAGGAGACCGTGACCAACGGTGCCAACGGCGTCCGCCGCCTCGTCGCCCGCGCCTCCCAGCGCCGCGGCGACCGCGGGTGATCGTTCGGCGGTCAGCCGCGCGCCGCGTTGAAAATGTAACAGTTCGTTAACTAGACTGTCCTTCGGTAACGATCCGATAACCATCGGGCACAGTCAGCGTCTGTCTGGGTGCCCGCATTCACCCGAAGGACGGACAGTGGGCAAACACTCCTCGCCGACGACGAAGGGCTCATTCCTCTCCGCACTCGCGCCGCGGAAGCGGCGCAGCGGACGCCACACCCCAGAGTCGGCCGGGGGAGTGCTGGCAGCGGTCCGGTCCCGCCCTGTCCTCTCGGCGTTCGTCGTCCCCGCAGCGGCGACCGCCGCCGTCGTCGGTTCGACGTTCGCCATGGTTCCCGGTGCCGCCCAGGACTCCTCGCGTGTCGTCGCGCAGAGTCCCGTCGTCGTCGAGGCTCCCGCCGCCCCCGTTGCCGATGAGGCCCTGCAGAAGGCCGAGGAACAGGCGAAGGAGAAGCCGGGCAAGGTCTCGCTCGAGGTGAAGACCCAGGCACCCAAGACCGCGCCCGCGAAGGCCGAGTCCTCGTCGTCGACGTCATCGAAGGCGAAGAGCGGCGGGGAGGCATCCGGGGGATCCGGCGCCAAGGCCTCGGGCAGCTCGTCCGGCGGCCAGTCGGGATCGTGCCCGATGTCCTACTACGGCGGGGGCGACGGCATCGACGGCAACCCCACCGCCAGCGGGGAACCCTTCGACGCGAGCAAGCTCACCGCCGCCCACAAGAGCCTTCCGCTGGGGACGAAGGTCAAGGTGACGAACACGGCCAACGGCAAGTCCGTGACCGTGCGCATCAACGATCGCGGACCCTACTCGGGCTCGCGCTGCATCGACCTCTCGAAGGCCGCCATGCAGGCCGTCGGCGGCATCAGCGCCGGCGAGATCCAGGGGAGCTGGACCGTCCTCTGAACCCCGGCCCGTCCCGGAGCCCCCTCAGCGCCCGTTGCGCCGCACGAGGTCGCGAGCCCTGCTCGCGACCTCGTCGCGTATCCCCGGCGGGGAGACGACCGTGACCCCGGGCACCGTGAGCAGCTGGGAGACGGCGATCTCAGCGGATTCGAGGAGGATGTCGACCTCGCACTCGTCGCCGTCGGCGACCGGTTGCGCCGAGGCGATCGCTTCCGCGGTCAGCGGCCCGGGAACGGCGCGGAGGAGATCGGGGAGGGCCGCCTCGGCGAGGCGGAGACGGACCGGAGTCGTGCGGATGGCCCGGTCGAAGCCCCGCTTCGCCTTCTCCCAGAACGCGCCGAGGTCGAAGTCCGCAGGCCCGCGCACCGCCGTCCACACGGGGTCGACGTCGGTGATCCGAGCGACCCGATACGTCCGCGGCGAGCCGCCCGGCGGCTGGGCCACGCAATACCAGCGGCCGGCCTTGACCGCGAGGCCGAGGGGGATGAGGCACCGGACGGCGGACTCACCGGAGCGGGTGTAGACGATGCGCACGCCACGCCGGGTGCGCAGCGCCGTGACGAGCGGCTCGAGGGCGCGAAGGTCCTCCTTCTCGGTGAACCAGTCGGGGCCGTCGACGATGACGGTGCGCGTGAAGTCCGTGTCGTCGGACTCGGAGGCGAGGATCTTCGCCCGCGCGGTGGCGAGCTCACGGGAGAGTCCGAGATCGGTGGCGGCAAGCGACCCGATGAGGACGGATTCGAGTTCGGCGCGGTTGAGACCCGACAGCGGGGAGCTCCACCCGTCGAGGAGACGGATCCCGCCGCCGGGACCGGACTCGGCGACGACGGGCACCCCCATCGAGGAGAGCTCGCCGAGATCACGGTAGATGGTGCGTTCGGTGACCTCGAGTCGCCGGGCGAGTGCGCGGGCGGTGAGCGGCGTCGAGCGCGCGGAGAGGAGGACGATCTCGGAGACGAGTCGGGCAGCCTTCACCTTGGCAAGAATAGTCGCAGTCGCTGACAGAAGATGTCAGGGATAGGCGTCCAGACTGGTCGCATGACTGATGAGACGAGACCACTGAGCGGACGGACCGCGGTCGTCGCCGGGGCCACCCGCGGGGCGGGACGGGCGATCGCCCGGGAACTCGGCGCAGCCGGAGCCTTCGTGTGGTGCACGGGGCGCTCGAGCACCGATGCACCCTCGGACTACGGGCGCCCCGAGACGATCGAGGGCACGCTCGAGCTCGTCCGGGCCGAGGGCGGCGACGGGGAAGCCGTCGTCTGCGACCACCTCGTCGCCGACGACGTCGCGGAACTGGCCGAGCGGATCGGTGCGCGCAGCGAGCACCTCGACATCCTCGTGGGCGACATCGGGGGAGAGGCCTACGTCTCCTGGGGTGAGCCGTTCTGGCGCGCGGACGCGGTCAGGGGCATGCGACTGGTGGAGACCGGACTCATCAGCCATCTGAGGACGGCCCGCGCGCTGCTGCCGCTGCTCACCGCGCGACCCGGCGGACTCCACGTCGAGATCACCGACGGGACGAGCGAGTACAACGCGACGCACTATCGGGAGTCGGTGTGGCTCGATGTGACGAAGACGGCGATCAGCCGCCTCGCCTTCGGCCTCTCCCACGACCTCGCCGGCGCCGAGGCGACGGCCGTGGCGCTCACCCCCGGATGGCTGCGCTCGGAGATGATGCTCGAGGGCTTCTCGACGACCGAGGAGACCTGGCTTTCCGACGCCCTCGACCCGGACCGGAGCGAACCGCCTGCCGACTTCGCCGTCTCCGAGACCCCGCACATGCTCGGGAGGGGCATCGCCGCGCTGGCCGCCGACCCTGACCGGCACCGCTTCACGGGGCGGACCCTGTCGAGCTTCGACCTCGCGACGACCTACGGACTCACCGACCTCGACGGCTCCCGCCCCGACGCCTGGGGCTTCCTCAAGGCCAAGGACGCCGACCCCGACGCCGATCCGCTGGCGTTCCGGTGAGCGCGCGTTCCGCGTCGGCGAGACGGTCCTTCCCAAGGAACCGGCCCGTGGCTACCCTGAGTGCTACGCGCGCAGACGCGCGTGCCGCAGCGAAGATTACGGGGGAGTGCCATGGAGAGAGTCGACGTCGTCATCGTCGGAGCGGGACCGACAGGGCTGACCGCCGCGAGGACGCTCACCGCAGCCGGCCGCTCGGTCGTCGTCCTCGAAGCCCGCGACCGGGTGGGAGGGAGGACCTGGACGGACCGCATCGACGGGCAGATGTTCGAGATCGGCGGCCAGTGGATCTCACCCGACCAGACCGCGATCCTCGACCTCGTCGACGAACTCGGGCTGAGCACCTTCCCCCGGCACCGCGACGGCGATCGGGTCTTCCTCGCCCCCGACGGCACCCGCACCGTCTACTCCGGTGACGCGTTCCCCGTCCCCGAGCGCAGGCAGTCGGAGATGGACCGCCTCATCGGCATCCTCGACGACCTCGCCGCGCGCATCGGGGCAGAGCGTCCCTGGGATGCCGAGGACGCGAAGGAGCTCGACTCGATCTCCTTCCACCACTGGCTGCGCGAGCAGTCGGCCGACGAACTCGCGTGCGAGAACATCGGCATGTTCGTCGCCGGAGGCATGCTCACGAAACCCGACACAGCGTTCTCGACGCTCCAGGCCGTGCTCATGGCCGCCTCGGCGGGATCGTTCTCCAACCTCGTCGACGACCACTTCATCCTCGACCGCCGCGTCATCGGCGGCATGCAGCAGGTCTCCGAACTCATGGCCGCCGACCTCGGGGACACGGTGGTGCGGCTGAACAGCCCCGTGCGCACAATCGACTGGTCCGGTGACCCAGTCGTCGTGAGCACCGACGACGCGCAGTTCGCGGGCACCGACGTCATCGTCGCCGTGCCCCCGAACCTCTACTCGCGGATCACCTACGTCCCCCACCTGCCGCGCCTCCAGCAGGTCTTCCACCAGCACCAGTCGATGGGGCTGGTCATCAAGGTCCATGCGACCTACCCGCGGCCCTTCTGGCGCGATGCGGGACTCTCGGGCACCGGCTTCGGCGTCGGGCATCTCGTCCAGGAGGTCTACGACAACACGAACCACGGGGAGGAGCAGGGCACCCTCGTCGGGTTCATCTCCGACGTCAACGCCGACGCGATGTGGGCCTTGGACGAGGAGGACCGCAAGCGCACCATCCTCGAGGCGATCGCCGACTTCCTCGGACCCGAAGCCCTCGACCCCATCGTCTTCCACCTCTCGGACTTCGGCGCCGAGGAATGGACGCGTGGGGCGTACGCGACGAGCTACGACCTCGGCGGGCTCCACCGGTGGGGCCGGTATCAGAACGACCCGGTCGGACCGATCCGGTTCGCCAGCTCCGACATCGCCGGCCGCGGCTACCAGCACGTCGACGGGGCGGTGCGCATCGGCAGAACCACCGCTGAGACGATTCTCTCCTCCGGGCACCGATCTGATTAGATGAGCGAATGACCTCGGCAACACCCGCACCGGACCGCCCCATCGAGACCGACTCCGGACTGAGCGCGAAGGGGCTCTCAGCAGGAAAGGTCGGCGCGATCGGCGGAGCGATCATCGGCATCGCCTGCATCGCCCCCGCATACACCCTGACCTCCGGGCTCGGCCCGACGATCTCGGAGGTCGGCGTCCACACCCCGGCGATCCTCCTCATCGGCTTCGTCCCCATGCTCCTCGTCGTCTTCGGCTACCGCGAGCTGAATACGGCCATGCCCGACTCGGGCACGACCTTCACGTGGGCCACACGGGCCTTCGGACCGTGGCTCGGATGGATGGGCGGCTGGGGCCTCATCGCCGCGACCGTCCTCGTGCTGTCCAACCTCGCCGCCGTCGGCGTCGACTTCCTCTTCATCCTGCTCAGCCAGATCTTCTCCGACCCGGCGATCGCCGACCTCACACGGGTGCTGTGGATCAACATCCCCATCACCGTGGCGCTCACCGCAGTCGCCGCGTGGATCTCCTACCGCGGCGTCGAAGCCACGGAGAAGGTCCAGGTGTGGCTGGTCGCCTTCCAGGTCCTCGCCCTCGGCTGGTTCGTCATCTCCGCGCTCGTCCACGTCGCCACCGGCACCGCCTACGACCCGACACCCGTTCAACTCGACTGGTTCAACCCCGTGGCCGCAGGCGACTTCTCGACGATCGCGGCTGCCGTGTCGCTCTCGATCTTCCTCTTCTGGGGTTGGGACACCGTCATCACGATGAACGAAGAGGCGAAGGACCCGGAGAAGACCCCGGGACGGGCGGCGATGCTCACGATCTTCGCGATCGTCATCATCTACCTCGCCTGCACGATCGCCGTGATCTCCTACGCCGGGGTCGGCACCGAGGGCCTCGGGGCGGGCAACCCGGAGAACCAGGAGTCGATCTTCGCGGCCCTGGCCGGACCGATCATGGGACCCTTCGCCATCATCGTCTCGATCGCCGTGCTCTCGTCCTCGCTCGCCTCACTGCAGTCGACGATGGTCTCACCCTCGCGGACGATCCTCGCGATGGGCCACTACGGGGCCCTGCCGAAGCGCTACGGCAACGTCTCCCCGCGGTTCAAGTCCCCGTCGGTGGCGACGATCACCTCGGCGGCGGCCGCGATCATCTTCTACGTCGTCATGCGGCTGCTGTCGGAGAACGCGCTGTGGGACACGATCACCGCGCTGGGCCTCATGGTCTGCTTCTACTACGGGATCACGGGACTCGCGTGCACGTGGTACTTCCGGAAGTCGCTCTTCGTCTCAGCGCGCACGGTCTTCTTCCGATTCCTCTTCCCGCTCATCGGCGGGGTCACCCTGCTCGTCATCTTCGTCCGCACCGCGATCGACTCCCTCGACCCCGCGTACGGCTCGGGGTCGTCGGTCTTCGGCATCGGCCTCGTCTTCGTCCTCGGGATCGGGGTGCTCCTCCTCGGCGTCGTCATCATGATCGTCCAGGCGATCCGGCATCCGGCGTTCTTCCGCGGGGAGACCCTCAAGCAGGGACTCCACGCCGAGTGAGCGGTGCCGATCCCGAGCTCGTGGCCCTGCGCCGGGTCCGGGACCGGATCGACCGCGAGTACGACCGTCCCCTCGACGTCCCCGGCCTCGCCGCGGGCGTCCACATGTCCGCCGGCCATCTCAGCCGCCGGTTCGCCGCCGCCTTCGGCGAACCCCCGTACTCGTACCTCATGACGAGGCGGATCGAGCGGGCGATGGCGCTCATCCACCGCGGTGACCTGAGCATCACCGAGATCTGCTTCGCTGTCGGCTTCTCCTCCCTGGGCACCTTCAGCACCCGGTTCCGCGAACTCGTCGGAGTCTCCCCGCGCGAGTACCGGGCGGCTGCCGCCCACGGCGCCCATGCGCTGCCGAGCATCGTCGTCAAGGCCGCGCTGCGACCGGTCAGGAATCGAGAAGTCCCGTGAGAACGCCCGCGTCTAGGATGAGGGCATGGACATCTCGATCAACGCCAGCTTCCTGCCGCACGTCGACGCCGTGGCGTCGCTGACCTTCTACCGTGACGTCCTCGGGTTCGACGTCCGCCTCGATGTGGGGGAGGGGCAGATGCGGTGGATCACCGTCGGCCCCTCCGGCCAGCCCGACACGTCGATCGTGCTCACCCCCGCCGTCGTCGACCCCACCGTGAGCGAATCCGAACGGGCGGCCATCGACTCGCTCATGGCCAAGGGCAGCTATGCCGCGATCGTCCTCGCCAGCCCCGACGTCGACACCGCCTTCGCCGAGGTGGAGGCCAAGGGCGCCGATATCGTGCAGGAGCCGATGGACCAGCCCTACGGACTGCGCGACTGCGCTCTGCGCGATCCCGCCGGGAACATGATCCGCATCCAGCAGCGGGCGTGACGCGCCGATGACTCAGCCAGCGGACAGCCACGACTTCATCCAGGTGCGCGGGGCGAGGGAGAACAACCTCAAGGACGTCTCCGTCGACGTGCCCAAACGCCGACTCACCGTCTTCACCGGGGTCTCCGGCTCCGGCAAGAGCTCGCTCGTCTTCGGCACGATCGCCGCCGAGTCCCAGCGGATGATCAACGAGACCTACAGCGCCTTCGTCCAAGGGTTCATGCCGACGATGGCCCGGCCCGACGTCGACGTCCTCTCGGGCCTGACGACGGCGATCCTCGTCGACCAGGAGCGGATCGGATCGAATCCGCGCTCGACCGTCGGCACTGTCAGCGACATCAACGCGAAGCTGCGGATCCTCTACTCCCGCCTCGCCGAACCGAACCTCGGGTCTCCGAACGCGTATTCGTTCAACGTCGCGACGATCAGCGGCAAGGGAGCGGTGACGATCGAGAAGGGGGAGACGAAGGAGGTCGAGCGGCGCACCTTCACCGTCAACGGCGGCATGTGCCCGCACTGCGAGGGCATGGGCACGGCCACCGACATCGACATCAGTGAGATCGTCGACGAGTCGAAGTCGATCAACGACGGGGCGATCACGATCCCCGGGTTCAAGGTCGGCGGGTGGTCGGTGCGGTTCTACTCGGAGTCGGGGCTCTTCGACCCCGACATGCCGGTGGGCGAGTTCACCGAGTCCGAACGCCATGCCCTGCTCCACCTCGAGGGCGAGAAGATCGTCATCAACGGGACGAACATGACCTATGACGGTCTCATCCCGCGGATCAACCGTTCGTTCCTTTCGAAGGACCGCGACGGCATGCAGAAGCACATCCGCGAGTTCGTCGACCGGGCCGTCGTCTTCACCGTCTGCCCGGAATGCCAGGGGACCCGGCTCAATGCCGCCGCACGGTCGTCGCTGCTGGCGGGGAAGTCGATCGCCGAGGTGTGCGCGATGGAGATCTCCGACCTTCCCACCTGGCTCGATGAGATCGACGATCCCACGGTCGTCCCGCTCCTCGACTCCCTGCGCGCGACGGTGCAGGCCTTCGTCGACATCGGGCTGGGCTACCTCTCCCTCGAGCGGTCGTCGGGGTCGCTGTCCGGGGGAGAGGCGCAGAGGATCAAACTCGTGCGCCACCTCGGTTCGGCGCTCACCGACGTCACCTATGTCTTCGACGAACCGACGATCGGCCTCCACCCGCACGACATCGAGTCGATGAACCGGCTGCTCCTCCAGCTCCGGGACAAGGGCAACACGGTCCTCGTCGTCGAGCACAAACCGGAGACGATCGGCATCGCCGACCACGTCGTCGACCTCGGTCCCGGTGCGGGCAGCGCCGGGGGAGAGATCTGCTTCACCGGCACCGTCGAGGGCCTGCGCGCCTCGGGGACCCGCACCGGTGAGCACCTCGGGTTCACGGCCTCGCTCAAGGAGGAGGCCCGCATCGGCGAGGGTGCGCTCGAGATCAGGGGAGCGAACGGCAACAACCTCCGCGACATCGACGTCGACATCCCACTCGGCGTCCTCACCGTCGTCACCGGTGTCGCAGGGTCCGGCAAGAGCACGCTCATCCACGACTCCCTCGTCGGGCGCGAGGGCATCGTCGTCATCGATCAGGCCCCGATCAAGGGGTCGAGGCGGTCGAATCCCGCGACGTACACGGGCATGCTCGACCCGATCCGGAAGGCGTTCGCGAAGGCCAATGGCGTCAAGCCCGCGCTCTTCAGCGCGAACTCCGAAGGTGCGTGCCCGGTGTGCAACGGCACGGGGATCATCTACTCGGACCTCGGGGTCATGGCAGGGATGTCCGCACCGTGCGATGTCTGCGAGGGCAAGGGCTTCCAGGCCGCCGTGCTCGAGTACACGTTCGGGGGCCGCAGCATCCGCGAGGTCCTCGACATGCCCGCAGCCGAGGCGGTCGACTTCTTCGCCGCGGGGGAGTCGAAGGTGCCCGCGGCGGCACGGGTCGCCCGCACCCTCGTCGATGTGGGACTCGGCTACCTCCGCCTCGGTCAGGCGCTGACGACGCTCTCCGGCGGTGAGCGGCAGCGGCTCAAACTCGCCACCCACCTGTCGGCGAAAGCCGCCGAGGCCGCCTCGGTCATCGTCCTCGACGAACCGTCGACGGGCCTGCACCTGGCCGACGTCGAGAACCTGCTCGGCCTCCTCGACGGACTCGTCGATTCCGGACGCACGGTCATCGTCATCGAGCACCATCAGGCGGTCATGGCGCATGCGGACCACCTCATCGACCTCGGTCCCGGTGCCGGTCACGACGGCGGACGCATCGTCTTCGCGGGGACCCCGGCCGAACTCATCGCGGACGGGTCGACGCTCACGGCACGCCACCTCGGCGAATACGTGCGGGAGGGCGCCGTCGTCTGAACGCCCGATATGGACACGGTCGGGGGAGTCGATTACCGTGAGCAGGGGTTCGGTGACATCCGAGGCTTCTTCCCTGTCCACCTCACAACGGAGACGACCACTGTGAAACTCCTCACGACTCATCTGCACCGAACCGCCGCGCTCGTCGGTGCCGCCGCACTGGCCGCAGCCGGACTCCTCGGCGTGGGAGCGCCCTCGCAGGCTGACGAGGCGAAGAGCGTCTGGGATCGCGTCGCCGCATGCGAATCGAGCGGTGACTGGAGCATCAACACCGGCAACGGCTACTACGGAGGCCTGCAGTTCTCCCTGTCGACGTGGAAGGCGTTCGGTGGTGAGGGGATGCCGCACAAGGCCAGCCGTGAGGAGCAGATTCGAATCGCGCAGAAGACCCTCGCCGTCCAGGGTCCAGGAGCGTGGCCGACGTGCGGGAAGAAGGCCGGTCTGACGAAGGAGAACGGCGCCGCCGACGACGGCCGGGCCGACGAACCCAAGAAGGACGAACCGAAGGACGAGCCGAAGGACGAACCGAAGGACGAGCCGAAGGCTGAGGAGCCGAAGAAGGACGAGCCCAAGGCGGACGAGCCGACTGAGGAACCGAAGAACGACGAGCCCACCGAAGAGCCGAAGGCGGACGAACCGAAGACGGACGAGGACTCGACGGACGACGAGCCGAAGCAGGACGAGTCCAAGGCTGAGGAGCCCAAATCGGATGAGCCGGCCGATGACTCGAAGCCCGAAGACCCCAAGGACGACGACTCGACGACCGAGGACGAATCCCTGACTGAGACCCCGGGCAGCGAGGGCGCCGGCACCGACGACGGTGCGGACGAGAACTCGTCGAACGCCAACGACACGGGTCTCACCGGGCACGTCATCGATCTCAACAAGTGATCGGTCGACGGGGGAGCACGACCATTCAGGGCACGGTGACCGAGCTCTGAGCCGATTCCCACGCGCACTCGGCGGACATGAACGTACATCTTCGTTAGGTTGTATAACGGTTCGGTAACGGCCGGACCGATGGACCGAATGCAATCGACCTCGGGAGATGACATCGTGAAACTCGCCACGACTGACCTGCGCAGAACAGCACTGCTGGCCGGCGTCGGAGCGATCGCCGCAGCCGGACTCGTCGGCATGGGCGCACCGGCACAGGCCGCCGAGTCCGAAGGAGTCTGGGACCGCGTCGCCGAATGCGAATCCGGCGGAGACTGGAGCATCAACACCGGCAACGGCTACTACGGCGGCCTGCAGTTCTCCCTGCAGACGTGGAAGGCATTCGGCGGTGAGGGAATGCCGCACGAAGCGAGCAAGCAGGAGCAGATCAGCGTCGCACAGAAGACGCTGGCCGAACAGGGTCCTGGCGCGTGGCCGACCTGCGGTGAGAAGGCCGGTCTGACGAAGGAGAACGGCGCTGCGGACGACGGTGACGGCGGATCCGGTGACGGCGGAGACTCCGGCGAAGTCGGACTCGGCGGATACAGCGTGACGAACTGAGCGATTCGCGCTGACGAGATCGCCAACTGCGGAGAACTCGACCTGCAGAGATCTCCCTGTGGCCGTGGGCGGTGCCGCACCGTCCACGGCCACAGTCGTCCTCGCGGAAGTGACGGGCATTGTCGCGGTATCGCGCAACCTTGTGCAATACGCCGATAATATACATTATGTTAACTACACTGATTGGGCCGGCTCCCCTCGAGTCGGCGGACTCGCATCGGCAGTTCGTTCTCTGGCTGGGCAGCTCGCGTCAGCAGATCAGCTGCCGACGCGTCAGTCAGTCGCCACCTCGGCGAGCCTCGGCCGTCAGTCGCCGCCGTGCGCCGCTGAACGTCCGTCGCCGTCTGCAGTGCATGTGCCCTCTGTGGTTCACGCGTCGTCCAGAATTCATCTGCCATCAGCGGTTCGCGGACGCCCTCGGTCCGCGCATCCCGCGAGAATATGGCACTGCATGCCACTCGCCCCTGCGTCCTCGAGTATCAGCGCACCAGTGTACGATGCGGCTCCCTGACCACGGATGACTACGCGTGTACTGAGATCGACGACTGCCTCAGTCCCCCGATTCCGGTCTCACTTCCCACAGGATCCATTGACTGTTCGAACGTGCGATCAGTAAGGTGAGTGTGATCGCGGCCACACTGCTGGTCGGATGATTCCACGACGCAAGGAAGCTCATGGTCCTCCAGCCCACTCCCCCTGCCACGACGACACATCCGGGATCCGAGTCCCGCCGGAAGGCGTGGTCGCTCACCGCCCTGCTCGTCGTCCTCTACGTCGTCAACTACGGCGACAAAGCCGCGTTCGGCATCATCGCCCAGGCCCTCAAGGACGAACTCGGCATCAGCGCGGCGCAGATCGGACTCGTCGGCAGCCTCTTCTTCTTCGCCTTCACGATCGGCGGGTTCTTCGCCGGGGCGCTCAACCGCTGGATGTCGCTGCGCACCGTCCTCCTCGTCCTCGCCCTCGTCTGGGCCGCGGCCATGCTCCCCCTCGTCGTCTCGGCGACCTTCGCCGTGCTCGTCGTCTCCCGCATGCTCCTCGGAATCGCCGAAGGACCGAGCTCTGCGCTCATCCACACCGCCGCGTATTCGTGGCACCCCACCGAGCGCCGCGGCTTCCCGGGTGCCCTGCTCGCCAGCGCCGCCTCGGTCGCGAAGATCGTCCTCGCTCCCCTGCTCGCCTACCTCTCGGTGACCTACGGGTGGCGCAGCGCGCTCATCACCATGGCGGTCATCGGCATCGTCTGGTGCGTCTTCTGGCTGCGCCTCTGGGAGGTCGGCCCCTACATCCCCGCGAAGGCGACCGGCCCCGCGAAGGCGACCGGTCCGACGAAGACGTCGTCGGACTCCGGCACCGACGAGCCCAGGGTGCCGTGGGCACGGATCCTGCTCACTCGCACCTTCCTCACCGGGGTGCCGCTCGTCGCGAGCATCTACGCCCTCGTCACGGTCGTCCTCACCTGGCTGCCGTCCTACTTCGAGGTCGGGCTCGGCTTCAGTCGCCTCGAGGCCGGATCGATGCTCGCGATCCCCTCGGTCGTCGGCCTCATCAGCCTCATCGGCGGCACCCTCCTCTCCGATTTCCTCCTCGCCCGCGGGTGGTCCTCCCGGTTCGTCCGCATCGTCGGACCGTCCCTGCTCGTCATCGTCGGTGGCGGGATCCTCTTCCTCCTCCCCTCGATCGAGAACCCGGCCGCGGCCGTCGCGATCGTCTCGATCGGCTACGGTGTCGGGGTCGTCGTCCTCCCGCTCTCCAACGCCGCGGTCTCCGAGATCTGCCCGCCCGAACAGACCGCGGGCACCCTCGGCATCTTCCTCGCGCTCATGGCCATCGGCGGTCTCATCGGCCCGTACGTCACCGGACTCATCGTCGACGCCGCCGCGAGCCCCGGCGACGGCTACGCGACCGCGTTCCAGGTCCTCGGCGTCGCCGCCGCGCTCAGCGCGCTGCTCACGCTGATCTTCGCCGATCCTGAACGGGACAAGGTCCTCGTCCGCGGTGATAATGCCCGGTCGTCGTGATCAGGGGGTGCGTCCGGAGAGCAGGAGCACGCGCTCGGCAGCGGTGACGGACGCGCTTGCCTCCCGAGGCGGAGCGTACCCGCCGGTCGCGCCGAGCGAGACGATGAGGTCGCCGAGCCCGGACTCGATCCACTCGGCCAGCGACTCCTCGATCGGCCAGGCATGACCCGTTCCCGTCGAGAGGTCGGCGGCGTGAAGCGTGAGTTCGAGGATCCGCATCCGCACGAGCTGATGGCCGGAGATCGGTCCGATCCGGTGGGCGACATCGCGGTCGAGGTCGCACTCCCCCGCACTCGCCCGGAAATCCCGTTCGCGTTCCCAGAACGCGACGAGCGGATCCTCGCCGAGGTGGTCCTCGGCTCTCGTCGCCTCGACCGCTGCCGGATCCTCCTGCCGCAGGAGCATCGCGTAGCGCAGTCCCCCGCCGACGAGGTGGTTGACGAGGTCCCGGTTCGTCCACCCCGCGCACCCGCTGGGACGGTCGACCGCCTCGGCGCCGAGACGACCGAGGGCCGTGACCCAGCACCGCTCGGCACAATCGAGCTGGGCGTCGATGACGGGATCGGGCATGGCCCGATTCTCCCACGGGCACGACCGGGTGACACGGGTTCTCATCAGGTGGGAAATCCTGAGAGAACACTGTGAGACCTGCCGGATTCGGGTTATGTTGCTCTGACAAGGCATTCACGACGGCGTGAGGAGTCCGACGATGGTGACGGCCAGCGGCACTGCCGACTACCTGCCCCTGGCGAACGCCCCGCTGCTCTGGATCCTCGCACTCGCGGTCATGGGCGTCGTCGTGGTCCAGTCGCTCATCTACATGTCCGCAGTGCGCAGGAACGCGGAGTCGGCGGGGATGACCCAGGCCGAGGTGACGCGGGCCTTCCGGGCCGGTGGAGTCGCGGCGATCGGGCCGTCGCTGGCCGTCGTCCTCGTCGCGATCGCCCTCCTGCCGCTCTTCGGCACTCCCCCGGTCATCGTCCGCGTCGGCCTCATCGGCTCGGCCGCCACCGAGGTCGCCTCCGCCTCGATCGCGGCGGGCACGATGGAGGCGAATCTCGGCGATGCGACGTTCACCCGCGGCGTCTTCATCGTCGCGCTCATGGCGATGAGCCTCTCGGGGGCGGGGTGGATGCTCGCCACGCTCATCCTCACCCCGATCTTCCGCCGCAGCTCCCACAGGCTCGAGAAGGTCAATCCCGCGCTCATGTCGATCATCCCCGGGGCCGCACTGCTGGCCGCCTTCGCGGCCCTGACCTTCCGAGAGATCCCCAAGTCGCCGACCCACATCATCGCGATCGCCGCGTCCGCCGCCGTCATGGCCGTCTGCCTCCTCCTCGCCCGCACCCTGCGCCAGTCCTGGCTCAAGGAGTGGGCGCTGGGGATCGCCGTGCTCGCCGGACTCGTCGCCGCCTACTTCGCCCACTACGCCGGCCTCGGCGTCGCCCCGAGCTGATCGACCCGCACAGAGGAGCCCGACCATGCCGCCTTCCATCACCACACCGTCCCACGAGGCGTTCGAGAGGACGACGACGAAGTGGGGCTCGATCACGCTCTTCGCCGGGTTCCTCATCGCCACCTCGGTGCCGTTCTATCTCCTCTTCGTCGCGCAGGCCGACATCACCGTCGGCGACATCCTCACGGCATTCCTCGCCGTCTTCGCCGTCTACGGCGTCTTCTACATCGTCGAACCGCTCACCTACTACCCGATCCTCGGCCCAGCCGGGATGTACCAGGCGTTCATGATCGGCAACATCGCCAACAAGCTCCTCCCCTCGGCGATCGTCGCCCAGGACACGATCGGGGCGAAGCCGGGGACCCGACGAGGCGAGTATGCCGCGACGATGGCGATCTGCGGTGCCGCCCTCATCCACGTCTTCTCCATGGTCCTCTTCGTCGGCGTCCTCGGCACCTGGCTGGTGACGATCATCCCCGAGGACATCACCCTCATCGCCCAGCTCTACATCCTCCCGGCGATCCTCGGCGGGGTGACCATCCAGCTCATCGTCTCGCTCCGGCAGGTCAAGGCGACGATCATCGCGCTCACCGTCGCCGCCCTCGTCATCCTCGTCCTCATTCCGATCGTCCCCGTCCTCGCCCCCGGGGACGTCGCTATCGTGGTCCTCGTGACGATCATCATCACGTGGTTCACGAGGAACAAGGCGGTCACCGACGTCCGCGACCCGGGTGACGATCCGACCGGCATCAACTGAGACCGTGACCCATGAGACCCTGACCCTGCGAGAGACAAGGACACCATGTCGCTGAACACCGAGATCGGCACCGCGATCACCGACACCCTCGCCGAGGCGGTCGCCGACTACGAGGACTTCCACCGCTCCCCGGAGCTCTCGATGCAGGAGATCGAGACCGCGAAGGCGATCGCCGACCGTCTCGAGGCCCTCGGCCTCGTACCGCAGGCCTTCGGCGGCACCGGGGTCGTCGCGGTCATCGAGAACGGCGAGGGCCCGGTCGTCGCCTTCCGGGCCGACACGGACGGTCTGCCCATCGCCGAGGACACCGGCCTCCCCTACTCGTCCACTGCCGAAGGCATCCTCCCCGACGGCACGACGACCCCGGTCATGCACGGGTGCGGGCACGACACGCACATCACCGTCGGCCTCCACCTCGCCCGGGCCCTCACCGCGCACCGGGACGCGTGGTCGGGCACCGTCGTCCTCCTCTTCCAACCCGGTGAGGAGATCGCCGCGGGCGCGAAGGCGATGCTCGAGGACGGCCTCTGGGAGACCGTCCCCAAGCCCGAGGTCGTCTACGGCCAGCACGTGTGGCCGGGGCGGGCCGGCGACATCTACGTCTCCTCGGGCACGGCGATGGCGATGTCCGACTCCCTCCGGGTCACCGTCCGCGGCAGGCAGGCCCACGGCTCACAGCCGGAGAACGCGATCGACCCGATCGTCCTCGGAGCCTTCATGATCACCCGCCTGCAGACCGTCGTCTCCCGCGAGATCTCGGGCCGGGACGCAGCCGTCGTCACCGTCGGCACCTTCCACGGCGGGCTCAAGGAGAACATCATCCCCGAGACCGCGGAGTTCACCCTGAACATCCGCACCTTCGACGAGGATGTCCGTGCCACCGTCCTCGACCGGGTGCGCCGGATCATCGCCGCCGAGGCGCAGGCATCGGGGGCACCGGAACCGATCATTGAGGAGATGCACTCCTTCCCCCGCTGCTTCAACGATCCCGACGCGACCGCGGCCTTCGTCTCCGCGACCGAGGCCGAACTCGGCGCCGCCCACGTCCATGTCGTCCCGGCAGTCACCGGCAGCGAGGACGTCGGGGCCTTCGCCGACGCGATCGGGGTCCCCCTCGTCTACTGGTTCTTCGGCGGGTACTCCCCCGCCTCCCTCGACGGCGACGAACCCCCGGCCGGCAACCACTCCCCGCACTTCGCCCCCGACGACGTGCCGACGACGCTCGAGACCGGCCTGCGCGCGGCCCTGACCGCCGTGCTCAGCCGGATCGGGAAGTGAGCGGCATGGACGACCTGAGGTGGCTGAGCACCCGTGAGCTCGCGGCGAGGATCGCTGCGAAGGAGATCTCCGCCAGGGAGGCCCTGACCGATCAGCTGCGCCGCATCGACGAGGTCAACCCGGCGATCAACGCCGTCGTCACCCGCGACGACGACCGCGCCATGGCCGAGGCCGCCGCCGCCGACGAAGCGCTCGCAGCCGGAGAGGAGGTCGGCGTCCTCCACGGGGTGCCGATGACCCATAAGGACACCCACGACACGGCGGGCATGCGTACGACGTGGGGTTCGCCGATCATGGCCGATCGGGTACCCGAGGCCGACTCGCTCATCATCGCCCGCCTCCGCCGGGCCGGAGTGATCACGTCGGGGAAGACGAACGTGCCCGAGTTCGCCGCAGGCTCCCACACCTTCAACCCCGTCTTCGGCACCACCCGCAACCCCTACGACCTCACGAAATCGGCCTCGGGCTCCTCGGGCGGGGTCGGGGCCGCGCTGGCGGCGGGCATCCAGGCCTCCGGGGACGGCTCCGACATGGGCGGATCCCTGCGCTCGCCCGGCTCCTTCAACAACGTCGTCGGCTTCCGCCCCTCGAACGGACGGATCCCCCACACCCGTCCGGGCAATCCCTTCGCGTGGCTGGCCCAGAGCGGGTTCATGGCCCGCACCGTCTCCGACGTCGCCCTCCTCATGAGCGTCGCCTCCGGACCCGAACCGGGTGCACCGGCCTCCCTGCCCGACCCCGGGTCCGTCTTCGACCTCGCCGAGTTCCGCCTCGGCGCCGAGGCGGTACCACAGCTCACCGGCGTGCGGATCGGCTTCAGCCCCGACCTCGGAGGCCTCCTCCCCCTCGATCCTGAGGTGCGGGAGATCGTCTCCGGCACCGCTGCGGTCCTCGAAGGACTCGGTGCCCGGGTCTCGGACACGATCCCCGACCTCAGCGACGCCGACGAGGTCTTCACCGTCCGCCGCGCCCTCGACTTCGTCGGCTCCTGGGGCTCCCTCCTCGAGACGGACCGGGACCGGATGAAGGACTCCGTCGTGTGGAACATCGAGCAGGGTCTGCGCCTCACCGGCGCCGAGGTCGCCTCGGCCGAGACCGCGCGCGCCCGGCTCAGCGCCGAGGTCGAGGGGTTCTTCGCCGATCACGACGTCCTCGTCCTCACGACCTGCCAGGTCCTGCCCTTCGACACGGGCCTCGAGTACCCCACGGAGATCGACGGCGTGGCGATGGAGTCCTATCTCGACTGGATGCGGGCGCTGTGTCTGATCTCCGCGACCGGCTGCCCGGCGATCTCGGTTCCCGCCGGCTTCTCCGACTCGGGCCTGCCCGTCGGGGTCCAGTTCGTCGCCCGGCCCGGCGACGACGTCCGCCTCCTCTCCATCGCCCACGCGTTCGAGCAGGCCACCCGAGTGAGCGACCGCCACCCTGAGATCCCCGCCGCAGGCCCGCAGGACCTGTCCTGACCTCGAAGGTTCGGCTTGCCTCAGCACTGTTTGCCGAGCCTTTCCACACTGGAACGGTTCCAGAAATGGTGTCACGATAGTCTGGACGCGGGCGGCAGACCGCCGCCGGCCACAGCCTTTAGGAGATGCACATGCACATGAGCCCCGCAATGCAGAAGGTCCTCGGCGAGCAGGTCACGCTCGAGCTCGAGGCCTCGATGGTCTACCTGCAGATGTCGATCCAGCTCGACGATCAGGACCTGCCGGGCATGACCCGGTGGATGCGCGCACAGTCGGAGGAGGAGCAGGTCCACGCGGCGAAGTTCATCCAGCACTGCGTCGATCGCGGCTTCGCCCCGCAGATCGGCGACATCGCCGCCCCGAAGGTCTCGGGTTCGCGTCCGCTCGACTTCTTCAAGGCCGCTCTCGCGCACGAGGAGAAGGTCTCCGAGTCGATCCGCAACATCTACCGGACCGCGCAGTCCGAAGGCGACCTCGACGTCCTGCCGCTGCTCAACTGGTTCATCGACGAGCAGGTCGAGGAGGAGGCGAGCATCAGCGAGATCATCGGCCGCCTCGAGATCGTCGGCGACAGCGGCTCGGGTCTGCTCTCGATCGACAACGCCCTCGGCTCGCGTCACCCCGACATCACCGCCGAGAGCGAGTGAGCACCGCCTCCTTCCACTGAGACGACGGCCGGTCCCCTTCCCGGGGGCCGGCCGTCGTCTCATACCCCGAGGACGACCTGGGCGAGGAGGAGGACCGGGGGCAGGGTGAGGAGCATGAGGACCGTCTGCACGGCGATGAGCGCGGCCATGAGCTCGGAGTTGCCGCCGAGCTGACGGGACATGACATAGCCGGAGCTCGCGGTCGCGATCGCCTGGAAGTTCAGCCCCACCGCCGCGGCGACCGGGGGCACATCGGTGACGACGAGGGCGGCGAGGCTGAGGCCCGGAAGGACGACGAGCTTGGCCACGGTCGAGGTGATGAGCGCTCCTGCGTGGTCGCGCAGCGAGAATCGGCGCAGCCCCGCGCCGACGCACAGCAGCCCGATCGGCAGGGCCGCTGCGGCGAGCGGGTCGAGGACCGCAGAGGCGAGGTCGGGCACCGGCACCCCGACGAGGTTCCACACTCCTCCGGCTGCGCACCCGAGGACGAGGGGGTTCGTCGCGACGACGCGCAGCATCCCGAGAGCCGTCCGCGGACCGGTCCGCAGCAGAGCGAACCCGAGGCTCGAGACGATGTTGACCGTGGGCACGAGGATGGCAGCGACGATCGCGGCCAGGGCCGCCCCCTCGGACCCGAAGAGGCTCGCAGAGATCGACAGGCCGATGTACGTGTTGAACCGGATCCCGCCCTGGAGGACCGAGGTGAAGGACGGGAGATCCTGCGCGACCACGGACCTGAGTACGACGAGGGCGAGGGAGACGAGGACGGTGGGGATGACGAGCGCCGCCGTCAGCGGCAGGAGCGGGACGTGGGAGACGTCCACCTCGGCGACGGAGGCGAAGAGGAGGACGGGGAGGAGGCAGTAGTACGCGAGCCTCTCGGCCCCGGACCAGAACTCGGCGGCGCCGAACATCGGCACGGCACGCAGCGCCCGGCCGCCGGCGATGAGGACGACGACCGGGACGAGCGCGAGTAGGATCGGAGACAGGCTCATATTCGTTGAGAGTTCCATGAGCACGCGACGATTTCAAAGTTGAGTGTGATTGACTCAATGTAAAGGACCCCTGCAGAAAGGATGCCCATGGCCACCCGATTCGATCCCATCCGCGACCTCGACCGCTTCTTCACCGAGGTGACCCGGAACCCGAACGCGACGACCCTGCCGATGGACCTCTACCGTGACGGTGAGGTCTTCATCGCCGCGATCGACATGCCCGGCGTCGAGCCATCGAGCATCGACGTCGACGTCGAGGACCGGACGCTGACCGTGCGCGCTCAGCGCACCTCGCCGGTGGGCGACAAGGACGTCAAGTGGCTGACCCGGGAGCGGACGACGGGCACGTACGCCCGTCAGCTCACGCTCGGCAACCGTGTCGCCCTCGACCGCATCCGCGCCGACTACGAGGACGGAGTGCTCACGCTGACGATCCCCGTCGCCGAGGAGGCGCGGCCGCGCAAGATCAGCGTCCAGCACCAGGCGCCGAAGCAGACCGAGGTCGTCGAGTCCACCGAGGTCATCGAGACCGACGACGAGCAGCGGCTCTGAGGGGTCTCAATCCCTCACCCGTCCGGCGGGGTCGCACGAGGTGCGGCCCCGCCGTCGTGTTCACGCTGAGGGTTCGAGCACATAGGCCAGGCACATGTACGGCAGGTCGACGGCACCGTCGATCGGGTGCTCCTCGGTGAGGTAGCCGCGCAGATTGGACTCGACCCGCGCCCGGGTCGCCGCATCCGACCGCAGCCAATAGGAGCGGGTGCGGGCGAGGTCGACGATCCCGTCGATGTCGAGCGGGGTGGCGAAGTCGATGACCGCACGGTCGACGAGGGAGAAGCCGTCGGGTGCGGGGACGTAGGCGGGGCGGTAGACGTCGCCGGCATGCATGATCCGGCTCAGCCGCAGCACCCAGTCGACGCGGACGTCGAGCTGGTTGATGAGGATGAGCAGCCTGCCTCCGGGGCGGAGGATCCGGCCGATCTCGATCGCCGCGGCCGCCTCGTCGAACCAGTGCCAGGCCTGGGCGACGGTGACGACGTCACACGAGGCGGTCGGCAGACCCGTGTCCTCGGCGGTGCCTGTGCGGCCGGGGGCGGGATTGCGGAGCAGGGCCGCCTCGTCGGGGTCGACGGCGACGACGGCAGCCCCGCGGTCGAGCAGCTGCCGGCTGAGGATCCCCGTCCCCGCGCCGAGGTCGCACACGTCGAGGCCCGTCCATTCCAGTCCGAGGAGGGAAAGGGCGTCCGCCGGATAGTCGGGTCGCACCGCGTCGTAGCGGTGCGCCTCGGCACCGAAACGGGTGCCATGAGCGGCGCGGGCGCGGGGCCTGACCATCGCTCTCTCCTCTCCCCCGGTTCCGGCGCCGTCTCCGGGCTGGGCGCCGAGTCTCGGCATCCAACTCTAGCGGTCCCCGTCGCACCGTGTGATTAGGATGGGAGGACCGGCGAGAACCAGCGCCGACACCTCGGCGAGAAGGAGCATCGATGACCTCTACCCCCGACCTCGAGTCCGCACTCGAGGCAGCCTCGCGCGCCTACGAGGAGTTCGCCTCCCGCGGGCTCAGCCTCGACATCACCCGCGGCAAGCCCGGAAGCGAGCAGCTCGACCTCGCAGACGGCCTCCTCACCGCGGTCAGCGGCGACGACGTGCGCACACCGAGCGGGGTCGATGCGCGCAACTACGGGGGGATCGAGGGCATCGTCGAACTCCGGGAGCTCTTCTCTCCGCTGCTCAAGGTCCCCACCGAGCAGCTGCTCGCCGGCGGCAACGCCTCGCTCACCCTCATGGGCCAGGCGCTCACCTTCGCCCTCCTCCACGGCACCGCCGTCTCCGGCGCCCCGTGGGGTGCGGGACCGCACAGGCTCATCTGCCCGGTCCCCGGCTACGACCGCCACTTCACGCTCGCCGAATCCCTCGGCTTCGAGCTCCTCTCCATCCCGATGGACGATGAGGGGCCCATCGTCGCCGAAGCTCAGCGCCTCGCCGAGGACGAGACCGTCAAAGGGATGTGGCTCGTGCCGATGTACTCCAACCCGACCGGCATCACGATCACCCCGGAGCGTGCCGCGCAGCTGGCGGCGATGCCGGCGGCCGCCCCCGACTTCACCCTGCTCTGGGACAACGCCTACGGTCTCCACCACCTCCGGGAGGACCATCCCGAGAACCTCGACATCCTCTCCCTCTGCGCCGAGGCGGGGCACCCGGAGCGCCCCTGGATCTTCGCGTCGACATCGAAGATCACGCACGCCGGATCCGGGGTGTCGTTCTTCGGGGCCGGGCCGGAGACGATGAGGTGGTTCATCGCCAACCTCGGGAAGATCGCGATCGGTCCGGACAAGGTCAACCAGCTGCGCCACCTCCGCTTCTTCGGCGACGCCGAAGGAGTCGTCGACCACATGCGCAAGCACGCCGAGATCATCGCCCCGAAGTTCGACGCCGTCCTCGACGCCCTCGAGACCGGTCTCGGCGGCACGGACCTGGCGACATGGACGAAGCCCGACGGCGGGTACTTCATCACCCTGACCACCCTCGAGGGCACGGCGGAGCGGATCGTCAAGCTCGCCGCCGAGGCCGGGGTCAAGCTCACCCCCGCCGGTGCGACCCACCCGTACGGGATCGACCCGGGCGGGAACGTCATCCGCATCGCCCCGACGATGCCGAGCCTGGGCGATGTCGAACTCGCCGCCGAGGGACTCGTCGCCTGCGTCAAGCTCGCGAGCTACGAGAAGCTCCTCGCCGGCTGAGCCGCGGTCCGACCACGCGAAGGGGCACCCGGTCCGACCGGGTGCCCCTTCGCGTATTCCTCAGGCCTCAGGGGTCCCGGATCAGTATTCGTAGAATCCGCGTCCCGACTTCACCCCGAGCAGTCCCGCATCGACCATCCGGGAGAGGAGGACGGGCGGCTTGGCCGCCGGATCACCGGTCTCGGAGAAGATGCTCTCGGCGGCGAAGAGGCACGTGTCGAGGCCGACGAGGTCGGCCAAGGCGATCGGGCCCATCGGGTGGGCGCAGCCCTTGACCATGCCCGCGTCGATGTCCTCCTTCGTCGCGTAGCCGGACTCGAGCATCCTGATCGCCGAACACAGGTACGGAATGAGGAGGGCGTTGACGATGAACCCGGGTCGGTCCGAGGCCTGGACCGGGGCCTTGCCGAGGACCTCGGAGACGAACGCGGTCGCCGTCTCCCTCACCTCCTCGGCGGTGAGCACGGAGGAGACGATCTCGACGAGGGGCTGGACCGGTGCGGGATTGAAGAAGTGGATCCCGAGGACCCGTTCGGGCCGGGTCGTCGCCTGGGCGAAGCGGATGATCGGCATCGACGAGGTGTTCGAGGCGAGGATCGCGTGCTCATCGGTGACGACGGCATCGAGACCGGCGAAGATCGAGCGCTTGACCTCCTCGTTCTCACTCGCCGCTTCGATGACGAGCTGGCGGTCGGCGAGGTCGGCGATGTCCGTGGTGAAGCGCAGCCGGGCCAGTGCCGCCTCCGAATCACCGGCGGTGAGCTTTCCGCGCTCGACGGCCTTGGCCAGGGACTTCTCGATCCGGGCGCGTCCGGCGTCGACGGCCGCGGTGTCGACCTCGGAGACGATGACGTCGCAGCCGGACTTCGCGAGCACCTCGGCGATGCCGGCTCCCATCAGTCCGCTGCCGACGACGGCGGTGCGTGCGATGACCATAGGTGTCTTCCCTTCGTTGTCTGTGTCCGTCGGTGCGGTCATGAGGCGAGGAACCACGAGGCGGAGCGGATCGCCTTCATCGCCTCACGCCGCCTCTCCCCCGGCAGGGTCTGGATGTAGACCTGGCCGTCGAGATGAGCGACCTCGTGCTGGATCATCTGCGCGAACACCTCGGTGCCGGAGATCTCGACCGGGTTGTTCTGCGCATCGACGCCGCGGGCGCGGGCGAACTCCCACCTCGGTGTCGGGAAGAAGAGCCCGGGCACGGACAGGCAGCCCTCCTCGATGTCGCGCAGCTCACCTCCGACCTCGACGATCTCCGGGTTGATGATGTATCCGGTGCGGCCGTCGACATCGTAGCCGAAGGCGCGCAGCCCGACTCCGATCTGCGGTGCCGCGACCGCCGCCCTGCCCTCGGGCAGCGAGGAGTCGACGAGGTCGGCGGCCAGTGCAGCCACGGAGTCGTCGAAGACCGTGACGGGGGCGCAGACGGTGCGCAGCACCGGATCGCCCCACAGGCGGATCTCGCGCTCAGCCACCGATGACCGCCACGAGATCGCCGCCTTCGAGCTGGGAGACCGAGTCGATGGCGACCCGGGAGATCGAGCCCGAGGAGGGCGCGGTGATCGAGGCCTCCATCTTCATCGCCTCGATCGTCGCGATGACGTCACCGGTCTCGACGGTGTCGCCGACGTCGACTTGGAGGGTGACGACCCCGGCGAAGGGGCTCGCCACATGACCGGACTGGGTCGGGTCGGCCTTCTCCGCGGTCTTGACGTCGGTCTCGACGGAGCGGTCGCGGACCTCGAGGGGACGCAGCTGTCCGTTGAGGGTGAACATCACCGAGCGCATGCCCCGTTCGTCGGTCTCCCCGATCGCGCGCAGGCCGATGAGGAGGTTCTTGCCCTTGGAGAGCTCGACCGTGTGCTCATCGCCGGAGGTGAGACCGTAGAGGTACTCAGAGGTCTCGACGACGGACAGGTCGCCGTAGCTCGCGCGCATCCGGTCGAACTCCTTCGTCGGTCCGGGGAAGAGCAGCTCGTTGAGCTTGGCCTGACGCTCCGGTCCCGGGGTCTCGAGAGCCGCCGCATCCGCCTCGGCGAGGTCCTCGACGACGGGCTTGTGGGTGCGGCCCTTGAGCGCCTTCGAACGGAACGGCTCCGGCCATCCGCCGGGAGGATCGCCGAGGTCGCCGGAGAGGAAGCCGATGACGGAGTCGGGGATGTCGAACTTCTCCGGGTGCGCGGCGAACTCCTCGGGGTCGACGCCGGCACCGACGAGGTGGAGGGCAAGGTCGCCGACGACCTTCGACGACGGGGTGACCTTGACGAGGTGGCCGAGGATGTCGTCGGCGGCCTCGTACATCCGCTCGATCTCCTCGAAGCGCTCCCCCAGGCCGAGAGCCACGGCCTGCTGGCGGAGGTTGGAAAGCTGCCCGCCGGGGATCTCATGGCGGTAGACGCGACCCGTCGGCCCCGGCAGACCGGACTCGAAGGGCGCGTAGACCTTGCGCACGGACTCCCAGTACGGTTCGAGGTCCTGGACCGCGGCCAGGCTGATGCCGGTGTCGCGCTCGGTGTGCTCGAACGCGGCGACGAGGGCGGAGAGGCTCGGCTGGCTCGTCGTCCCCGCCATGGCCGCCGAGGCCGCGTCAACGGCGTCGGCTCCGACATCCGCGGCGGCGAAGAGGGTCGCGAGCTGACCGCCGGCGGTGTCGTGGGTGTGGACGTGGACGGGCAGGTCGAAGTTCTCCCGCAGGGCGGTCACGAGCTTCGCAGCCGCGGCGGGACGGAGCAGTCCGGCCATGTCCTTGACGGCGAGCACATGAGCACCGGCGCCGACGATCTCCTCGGCCAGCCGGAGGTAGTAGTCGAGGGTGTAGAGCTCCTCCCGCGGATCGAGGATGTCCGAGGTGTAGCACAGGGCCACCTCGGCGATCGTCGTGTCGGTGGCACGGACGGCTTCGATGGCCGGACGCATCTGCTCGATGTCATTGAGGGCGTCGAAGATGCGGAAGACGTCGATGCCGGTCCGCGCCGCCTCGTCGACGAAGGCATCGGTGACCTTCGTCGGGTACGGGGTGTAGCCGACCGTGTTGCGTCCGCGCAGGAGCATCTGCAGGGCGATGTTCGGGATCGCCTCCCGCAGCTGGGCCAGGCGCTCCCAGGGATCCTCGCCGAGGAAGCGCAGCGCGACATCGTAGGTCGCCCCGCCCCACGCCTCGATGCTCAGCAGCTCGGGCGTCATCCGGGCGACGTGCCCGGCCACGGCGAGGAGATCCCGGGTGCGCACCCGGGTGGCGAGCAGCGACTGGTGGGCGTCGCGGAAGGTCGTGTCGGTCACGGCCAGCGGCGTCTGCTGCCGCAGGGCACGGGCGAAGCCCTCGGGGCCGAGCTCGAGGAGACGATCACGGCTGCCGGCCGGCGGGGCCTGGGCGAGGTCGACCTCCGGCAGCTTCTCCGCGGGACGGAGATGGACCTTCGCTTCGCCGTGGGGGCGGTTGACGGTGACGTCGGCGAGGTAGTCGAGGACCTTCGAGCCGCGGTCGGCGCTCACCCGGGCGTCGAGAAGCTGCGGACGCTCCTCGATGAAGGATGTCGCGATGTCGCCCTGGATGAAGGCGTCGTCCTCGAGGACGGCCTGGAGGAAGCCGATGTTCGATGACACGCCGCGGATGCGGAACTCAGCGAGCGCGCGCCGGGCCCGGGACACGGCCTGGGCGAAGGTGCGCCCGCGGCACGTGAGCTTGACGAGCATCGAATCGAAGTGCGCACTCACCGAGGCTCCGGCATGGACGGTGCCGCCGTCGAGGCGAACGCCCGCGCCGCCGGCAGAGCGGTAGGCGGTGATCGTGCCCGTGTCGGGCCGGAACGAGTTCGCGGGATCCTCGGTGGTGATGCGGCACTGCAGGGCCGCGCCCTTGATCCGTAGGTCCTCCTGGCGCAGGCCGAGATCCTCGAGGCTCTCCCCCGCGGCAATGCGCATCTGCGAGGCGACGAGGTCGACATCGGTGATCTCCTCGGTCACCGTGTGCTCGACCTGGATGCGCGGGTTCATCTCGATGAAGACGTGCTTGCCTGCCCGAGGTCCTTCGGTCTCGAGGAGGAATTCGACGGTGCCGGCGTTCTGGTAGCCCAGCGCCCGGGCGAACTTGAGGGCATCGGAGTGGAGGGCGGCGGCGATCTCGGGGTCGAGGTTGGGTGCCGGGGCGATCTCGATGACCTTCTGGTGGCGCCGCTGCAGGGAGCAGTCGCGTTCGAAGAGGTGGATGGCGTTCGAGTCGTTGTCGGCGAGCACCTGCACCTCGATGTGGCGGGGACGCTGGACGGCCTGCTCGATGAAGACCGTGGGATCGCCGAAGGCGCCTTCGGCTTCGCGCATCGCGGCCTTGAGCGCGTCCTCGAGCTGGGAGGCCTCCGAGACCCGGCGCATTCCGCGTCCGCCGCCGCCGGCGACGGCCTTGACGAAGAGCGGGTACTCCATCGACTCCGCGTCGGCGAGCAGCTGGGCGACGTCGGCGGAGGGACGGGTCGAGTCGAGCACGGGGATGCCGGCGCTGCGGGCCGCCGAGAGCGCCTGCACCTTGTTGCCGGCGAGTTCGAGGACATCGGCCTTGGGGCCGATGAACGTGATGCCGTTCTCAGCGCACGCGCGGGCGAGGTCGGGGTTCTCGGAGAGGAAGCCGTATCCCGGGTAGACGGCGTCGGCGCCGGACTCCTTGGCCACGCGGATGATCTCCTCGACGCTGAGGTAGGCGCGCACGGGGTGGCCCTCCTCGCCGATCATGTAGGCCTCGTCGGCCTTCATCCGATGCTCGGAGTTGCGGTCTTCGTAGGGGAACACAGCGACGGTGGAGGCACCGAGCTCGTAGGCCGCGCGGAACGCGCGCACCGCGATCTCTCCGCGATTGGCCACAAGGACTTTAGAGAACATCTGTGTTTCTCGCTTCTGTATCGATCGCCGCAGGGCGATGCGTCGACGGGCTGTCGAGAGACCACTCTACTCAGTGACCTGTGCCACTGAATGCAGGGGGTCCTGGTTTCGCACGGCGCCCGGTCCTCGGCGTGGTCGGGCCTGCCGCGCAGGACCGGATACGTTACCGTAGGAGGGTGCTTGTCCTCAGTATCAGCAGTCTCAAAGGCGGCGTCGGCAAGACGTCGGTGACCCTCGGTCTCGCTTCGGCGGCCTACAACCGCGGCATCCCGACGCTCGTCGTCGACATGGATCCGCAGGCCGATTCGTCGACGGGCCTCGATGTGCCGACCTCGACGAAGGTCGACATCGCCGATGTCCTCGCGGCCCCGAAGTCGCAGAAGATCCTCTCCGAGGCGATCATCCCCTCCGGCTGGGTCGGCGAGACGAAGGGCCACCTCGACGTCATCTCCGGCTCGCCCCGGGCCGCCGAGTTCGACCGTCCCTCACTGTCCGAACGCTACCTGCGTCGGCTCGAGGACGCGCTCAGTCGGATCGCCAAGGGTTACCGGCTCATCCTCATCGACTGCCCGCCGAGCCTCAACGGGCTCACCCGGACCGCGTGGACGGCGAGCAGCCGCGTCGCCGTCGTCACCGAGCCCAGCCTCTTCTCCGTCGCCGCCGCCGATCGCGCCCTGCGCGCCGCCGACGAGCTGCGGCAGCGGGGCACCTCACAGATCCAGCCGCTCGGCCTCGTCGTCAACCGCGTCCGTGCAGGCTCGACCGAGCATGACTACCGGATCCAGGAGATGCGGGAGATGTTCGGTCCCCTCGTCCTCAATCCCCCGCTGGCCGAACGCGCAGTCATGCAGCAGGCCCAGGGATCCGCCCGACCCATCCACTCGTGGCCGGGCAAGCCCGCCGAGGAGGTCGCCTCCTCGTTCGATGCGCTGCTCGAGCGAGCCCTGCGCTCGGAGAACATCCGTGGGCGCAAGGCGGCGAAGCAGTCGTCGTGAGCCGGCGTTACGCACGCTGGATCTGAGACAACCGGATCTGAGACAACAGTGAGGGCCCCATCCGATCGGATGGGGCCCTCACTCTGTGGGATTGTTCGGACGAAGAGGTCTGAGCCGACCTCAGCCGAGCTTCTGTGCGCGGCGCTGCGCGAGCTCGTCCATGGCGAAGAGCGTCGAGTCGTCTTCGGGGAGGCGTTCGCTCGGCAGTTCGGAGAGACTGCCCTCGACCTCGTTCCACACGCGGCCGACGGCGATGCCGAAGACGCCCTGCCCGCCCTGGAGGAGGTCGACGACCTCGTCGGGGGACGTGCATTCGAAGACGCTGGCACCATCGGACATCAGAGTGATCTGGGAGAGGTCCTCGACGCCGCGAGAGCGGAGGTGGTCGACGGCGGTGCGGATCGACTGCAGCCCGACGCCGGTGTCGAGAAGGCGCTTGACGATCTTGAGGACGAGGATGTCGCGGAAGCTGTAGAGGCGCTGGCTGCCCGAGCCGGTGGCGTTGCGGATCGAGGGGGTGACGAGGTCGGTGCGCGCCCAGTAGTCGAGTCGACGGTAGGTGATGCCGACGACCTTGCACACGGTCGGACCGCGGTAGCCGGCCTCCTCATCGAGGACGGGCAGGTCGTCGTCGAACAGGAGCCCCTGTGCCGCGGACGGCAAGGGCGTCGACTCGACGCTTTCGTGACTTGAGCGGTTCACACCGACTCCTCCTTATAGTCCCTGGGGGAAGTGAGGTCGCGTTGTCGGGCAGAGAATGAAGCCATTCTACCGCTCTTCGCAGCGAACCTACAGTGGGATTCAACAACTCCAAACTATTGTGCCGGAGTCGGAGGGACAAACACCCCAAGGTAACGATTTGCGCGTGTCGCCGTTATGGGAGTATTCGAACACCGGGAGCCGCGCGTCGGCTCAGTTCGCCGGTTCGGGGGCAGGGCCCTCGTCGGCCTCCTCGGCGGGCTTCTTCGGCTTCGCGGAGGTGAGCAGCTTCGTCTTCACGGTCGAGGCGTAGGTGTCGACGTACTCCTGGCCGGACAGGCGCATGATCTCGTACATGATCTCGTCGGTGATCGACCGGAGGAGGAACCGGTCGACGGGCAGCCCCTCGTACTTGGAGAAGTCCATGGGCGAACCGAAGACGACGCCGACGCGTCGGAACTTCGGGATGAGGCGGCCGGCCGGCTGGATCTTGTCGGTGCCGATGATCGCCACCGGGATGACCGGGGCCCCGGATTCGAGGACGAGGCGGGCGATGCCGGTGCGGCCGCGGTAGAGCTTGCCGTCGGGTGACCGGGTGCCCTCCGGATAGATGCCGAGCGAATTGCCTTCGCGCAGGACCTTGAGTCCGGCCTCGAGCGAGGCCTGCGATCCGGAGCCGCCGCCGCGGTCCATCGGGAGCTGATTGTTGAGCTTGAAGAACCAGCGCGTCACCGCTCCTTTGATGCCGCGACCGGTGAAGTAGTCCTTCTTCGCGAGGTAGACGACGGGGCGGGGCGCAAGCAGGGGGACGAAGATCGAGTCCATGAAGTGCATGTGGTTGCCGGCGATGATCGCCGGCCCGTCCTGCGGCAGGTTGTCCAGCCCCCGCACCCACGGACGGAAGAGGATCCGCAGGATGGGTCCGGCCAGGACCCGCTTGAGAAACCAGTAGAACACGTGCACCCTTCCATGTCACGACGCTTTGTCGTCCCCGGTCATCATATATCCAACTTCCGACGGCGAGGACCGCCGCCGACGATGCCCGAATCCTGTGTTCGTGGGATGCTGGGAGCATGGAGATCGACTTCGCACCGCTGCCTGCTCCGCGGGCCGCGTACTCGTCCGTGTCGCCTCGCGCCGACGTCGCCGTCCTCTTCCTCCACGGCATCACCGGCTCCCCGGCGGCGTGGCATCCGATCGCCCGCGCCCTGGCCGCCGACGACATCAGCGTGAGCGTCCCCCTGCTGCCCGGCCACGGTACGACCTGGCGGGATCTCGCCGCCACGTCGTGGTCGGACTGGTTCGCCGCCGCCGAGGCGGAGCTGCGGTCACTGCAGGCCGACCATGAGCACGTCGTCGTCGCCGGGCTCTCGATGGGCGGGGCGCTCAGCCTCGCCCTCGGCACGCTTCCGAAGCCGCCTGATGCGATCGTCGTCGTCAACCCGGCGCTCTACGTCGACTCCCCGCTCGCCCCGCTGCTGCCGGTCCTCTCCCGGATCGTGCCGACGGTCGCGGCGATCGGCAACGACATCGCCCACCCGGGACGCGACGAGTACGCCGGGGACCGGACTCCGGTCGCGGCGGTCGCCTCGCTCGCTTCGGCGCTCACCGGCCTGCGCACCGACCTCTGGGAGATCACCTCCCCCGTGACGGTCCTCGTCTCCGGTCAGGACAACGTCGTGGGTCCGCGCAGCCTCCGCGTGCTCCGCTCCCGGCTGCCCGAGGCTCCCGAGATCATCGCCCTGCGCCGATCCCGCCACGTGGCCACCCTCGACTTCGACGCCGAGGTCATCGCCGAGGCGGTCGCGACTGCCGCCCGCGGGACCACCGTGCGGACCGCCTCGGCGGGAGGGGTTTCGGCCGCCTCGGCGGGAGGGGAAGGGAATAGACCCGCGCCGGGGATTGCTGATGAATGACATGAACGGGGACGACGAGCGCGAGGACTGGCGCGACCACGTGCCCGAATCCGAACGGATCGGCGACTCGTCGCGCATCAGCGACAGCCACTGGGACGACCTCGTGGCCCGAATCTCCGAACCCGATGCTCCGATGAGCGAGATGCCGGTCGAGGAGATCCGGGAGAGGCTCGAGGAGACCGAACGCTGGGAGCCGGAGCCGGCTGCCCCGATCGGCTGGCGCACAGCGCCGCCGACGTTCATGCTCTCCGTCGCAGCGACCCTCGGCGCGGTCGTCCTCCTCATCGTCGGGGCGGTCCTCTTCCGTCCCCTGCCGACGTGGTTCCTCCTCGTCGGACTCGCCGTCGGCATCGGAGGCGCCGTCGGACTCTTCTTCCACCTGCCCACCCGCTCGCGCACCGAGGGCGGCGACAACGGGGCGTCGGTGTGAGTCCGCGTCAGCACCGGATGGCACACTTCTAGGCATGTCGTTACCGGCCACGCCCTTCGACCGCGCCCCGCACGGACTCGAGCGCACCCAGCTCTCGTTCGCCGACATCGGCACTCCCCTCTATGAGGTCACCTTCGTCGTCGTCGACCTCGAGACGACCGGCACCCATTCGGGCACCTCGGAGATCACGGAGATCGGCGCGGTCAAGCTGCGCGGCGGCGAGGTCATCGGGGAGTTCCAGTCGCTGGTCAAACCCGAGCATTCGGTCATCTCCCCATTCGTCTCCCGGCTCACCGGCATCACCCACGCGATGGTCGACGACGCGCCCTCGATCCGCTCCGTGCTGCCGAGCTTCCTCGAATTCGCCGTCGGAGCGGTCCTCGTCGCCCACAACGCCCCGTTCGACATCGGCTTCCTCCGTTCGGCGTGCGAACGCCTCGACTACCACTGGCCGCAGCCGCAGGTCCTCGACACCGTCACCCTCTCCCGGCGGGTGCTCGGCCGGGACGAGGTCCGCAACCACAAGCTCGGGACCCTGGCCGCGCACTTCGGCACCGTGGTCGAACCCGACCATCGTGCGCTCTCCGATGCGCGGGCGACCGGCGAGGTCCTCCACCGTCTCCTCGAGCGCTTCGGCGGGTACGGGATCACGACGCTCGAGGAGCTCGCCACGGTCCGCCAGTCAGGGTGGGCGAAGCGGCAGGCGAAATCCCATCTCGCCAAGGGCGTGCCCGCCGAGCCCGGGGTGTACATGTTCCTCGACGGCACCCGCAGAGTGCTCTACATCGGCAAGTCGGGCAATATGGCCCGGCGCGTGCGCGGGTACTTCAACGCCTCGGAGAACCGCGGCCGGATGGCCGAAATGGTCACCGCCGCCCAGGAGGTCTCGTGCCTGCCGTGCGCCCACGTCCTCGAGGCCGAGGTCCGGGAGGTCAGGCTCATCGGCGAACTCGCGCCCCCGTACAACCGGAGGTCGAAGAACCCGGAGCGCAACGCGTGGGTCGTCCTCAGCGACGAGACCTTCCCTCGGCTCTCCGTCGCCCGGGCCGTCTCCGCCCTCGAACGCTCGCCCGCTCCGCCGTTGGGCCCGTTCCGCTCCCGCAAGACCGCCCAGGCCGTCAAGGAGCTCCTCGAGACCCTCTATCCCGTCAAACGCTGCACCGCGAAGGTGACGGCTGTGACGGCGGCCGACCACCGTGCGTGTGTGAGCGCCCAGGTCGGCCAGTGCGGGGGTCCGTGCGCGGGGGTGAGCGACCCGGCGGAGTACGCCGAGCTCATCTCCGGTCTCCGTGCGGTCCTCGGCGGAGATCTCTCGACCCTGCGCGAACACAGCGGAGCGCGGATGGCCCGGCTCGCCTCCGAGGCGCGGTATGAGACCGCCGCCGAGGTCCGTGACGGCATGCGGGCGGCCCTGCTCACCGCAGCGCGCGCCGAGACCGTGGCCGGGCTGGCCGCCGTCGCAGAGATCCAGGCATGGTCTCCGGCCCCTGAGGGCGGGATCGACCTCGTCGTCGTCCGCCACGGCAAACTCGCCGCAGCGGCACACCGGGCGAGCACAGCCGGACTCGCCGAGGCGTTCACGGCGTTGTCATCGACCGCGGAGTGGGTGCCGTCGCCGGGACCCTTCCCCTCCGGCGCCGATGCGCTGCCGGAGGAGACGCGGATGCTCGCGCACTGGCTCGAGACCGCGGTCGCGTGGCGCTCGAGCGGCGGGTGGGCGATGCCGGCCGCCGGTGCGAACCATCACGCGACCGCCTCAGGAGCCGTTCGCCTCGGCGATGCGGGTTGAGACCTCGACGAGCTGATCGAGCTTCGCGGCGCCGAGCCCGGAATCGACGGTCTCCTCGGCGATCGTCAGCTTCGCCGCGAGCCGTTCGGTGAACGAACCGGCGGCGACCTCATCGGCGGCGACGAGGGCCGCAGCCGAGTTGATGAGGACGATGTCGCGCACCGCCGACGCCTCACCGGCGAGCACGGAGCGCATGATCGCGGCGTTCTCCTGCGGCCCGCCGCCGCGCAGCGCGTCCTTCGTCACTCTCTCGAACCCGAGGTCGAGGGCGTCGAACGTCGTGTGCTCGACCTCACCGTGCCTGACCTCCCACACGTCGTTGACGTCGGTGTTGCTCAGTTCGTCGAGACCGTCGCGGGAGCGGAAGACGACGGCCTGATGCCCGCGCTTGGCCAAGGTGCCGACGACGAGCGGCGCCATCTGCGCATCGGCGACGCCGATCGCCGTGTGTCGGGCGCGGGCCGGGTTGGTCAGCGGTCCGAGGATGTTGAAGGCCGTGGGCACGCTGATCTGCCTGCGCACCGCGGCGACGAACTGCATCGAGGGATGGAAGACGTTGGCGAAGCAGAAGGCCAGACCCACCTCGGCGCCGACCTGGCCGGTCTGCTCAGGGGTGATGTCGAAACGGACGCCGAGGGCCTCGAGGACGTCGGCCGACCCCGACGCCGAGGAGGTCGCGCGGTTGCCGTGCTTGACGACCCGCTGGCCGGTCGCGGCGATGATCATCGCTGCGGTCGAGGAGATATTCGCCGTCTTCGCTCGGTCGCCGCCGGTGCCGACGATGTCGACGGAGTCCTCGAGGCCCGGCAGCGGTACGGCGTGGTCCATCATCGCCGAGACGAGTCCGGCGATCTCGGCGACGGTCTCGCCCTTCGTGTGATGGGCGGCGAGGAATGCGGCCATCGTCACATCGGGGACCTCGCCGGACATGATCTGATCCATCGCCCACGAGGCCTCCGCCTCGTCGAGGTCCTGACCGTGCATGAGCTTCATGAGGAGATCGGGCCAGTCCGCGATGCCGGCTTCCCGTGTCGATCCGGTCCCGGAGACAGGTGTCTCCGGAGCTGTCGTACGCGGCTGTTCCGTCATCGCAGAGGGCTCTCCAAACAGGGGACATCCACCGCCTCCGGACAGGAGGCGGAGCTTACCTGCGGCATCCTATCGCGTTCTCGACACGCGGGGTGGACGTCACACCGGAACGAGATTGCGGCACCAATCCGCGGTTTTCGCTACACCGTGTAGAAATTTCTCCTCCGAAACCTGGGTAAAAGGTGAAAACTCACCCCGAGACGGGTAATAATGGTGGGGTGTCAACTGCCACTGCATCCCAGACAGCGCCAGCACATCCGGTAGTCAATCGCCCGAATGTGACCACGGTGGGCTTCATCGTGTTCCTCGCAAGCGACCTGATGTTCTTCGCCGCGCTCTTCGCCATGTACTTCACCATCCGATCCGTCGTGCCGGGTCTGTGGGAGACGCGCACCGAGATGCTGAACGTTCCGTTCGCACTCGGCAACACCATCATCCTGGTGTCGTCGTCCTTCACCTGCCAGATGGGCGTGTTCGCTGCCGAGAGGTTCCGCCCACGGCGGACCGGCTCGCTGTTCAACATCGCCAAATGGGGCATGGTCGAATGGTTCTATCTGACGTTCCTCCTCGGCGCGGTCTTCGTGTCGGGCCAGGTCATGGAGTATGCAGAGCTCGTTCGCGAGGGTGTGGCCATCAACACCGACGGGTACGGCTCCGTCTTCTACCTCACCACCGGCTTCCACGGTCTCCACGTGACCATCGGACTCATCTGCTTCCTGCTCGTCATCGGACGTGCGTACGGGGCGAAGAAGTTCGGGCACCATGAGGCGACCTTCGCGATCTGCGTGTCCTACTACTGGCACTTCGTCGACGTCGTCTGGATCGGCCTCTTCGGCGTCATCTACCTCCTCCAGTAGCCGGCACCGAGCATTCGGTCGGACACTCGAAACTCCAAGCAAAGGACCATCACGTGAAGCTATTAGCAGATCGCCGCAGGCACCCGATGGCACTCGTCGTGCTCCTCCTCGTGGGCCTGCTGCTGACCGGCGGAGCGTACGCACTCTTCACCCAGACCTCGAGCGCGAATGCCTCAACGACGGCCAGCGCCTCCGACATCGAAGAGGGCAAGAAGCTCTTCGCCGCGAACTGCGCGACATGCCACGGCCTCAATGCCGAGGGCACGAAGGCCGGACCCGGACTCATCGGCGTCGGTGCGGCAGCGGTCGACTTCCAGGTCGGCACGGGTCGTATGCCGCTGCAGGCGAACGGCCCGCAGGCCCGCGTCAAGGAACCGCAGTTCAACGACGAGCAGACCGCGCAGCTCGCGGCCTACGTCGCCTCGCTCGGACCGGGACCGGCGATCCCGGAGGAGCAGTACCTCGATCCTGCGAAGGGTGACCCCGCCGCCGGCGGCGGGCTCTTCCGCACGAACTGCGCGATGTGCCACAACGTCGTCGGCGCCGGCGGTGCGCTCACCCGCGGCAAGTACGCGCCGAACCTGTCCGAGGTCTCGCCCAAGCACCTCTACGAGGCGATGCAGACCGGACCTCAGAACATGCCCATCTTCAACGACGCGAACCTCACTCCCGAGGACAAGCGAGACATCATCTCGTACATCCGGGAAGTGTCGGAGAACCCCTCCCCCGGCGGATTCAAGCTCGGATCCCTGGGACCAGTGGCTGAGGGCCTCTTCATCTGGTTCTTCGGACTCGCCGCAGTCATCGGCATCACCGTATGGCTCTCCTCGAGGGCGAAGTGAGTCCGCAGTTGTCGTTCACCTACCATCACGAGATTAGACGGGGAAATTCATGACCTCGAAAGAGCACTCCGGCGGCGGCAGCCAGCTCGAGGAGCTGAACGGGTTCACCAACCCTGGCCTGCCTGAGCACAAGCCGCGACTGACCGACGCCGACCCGCGTGCCCAGAAGGTCGCCGAGCGCCAGGTGGCGCTGTGGTTCATCGCTTCGATGATCGGCACGATCTGGTTCATCGTCGCGTACTTCCTCTTCCCGCTGGGAGAGTCGATGGAGAGCATCCGCATCCACACCATGATGGTGGGACTCGGTGCCGCCGTGGCGATGTTCAGCCTCGGTGCCGGCGCGGTGCTCTGGGCGAAGAACCTCATGAGCGATCATGAGGGCATCGATGAGCGCCATGACATCAACGGCAGCGAAGAGGATCAGGCGATCGCGCTCGAGATCCTCCACCAGGCCAAGGAGGAGTCGGGCATCGCCCGTCGTCCGCTTCTGCGCAACACGCTCATCGCCGCTCTCGCGATCGCACCCCTGCCGGCGATCCTCGTCTTCCGCGACCTCGGTCCGCTTCCGGGCGATGCGCTGTTCAAGACCCTGTGGGGCGAGGGTGTGCGACTCATCCGCGACCCGGGCGGAATCCCCTCCCCTGATTCGGAGCGTCCGATCAAGGCTGAGGACGTCACAATCGGTTCGGCCTTCCATGTCCTTCCCTCCGGCATCGGCGATGACACGAACGAGGGTCATGCGCTCGACGAGAAGGCGAAGGCCGCTGTCCTCCTCATGCGCATCGATCCCAAGGAGCTCAAAGAGGATCCTGCTCGCGCCGACTGGTCGTACGACGGCATCGTCGCGTACTCGAAGATCTGCACGCACGTCGGCTGCCCCGTGGCGCTGTACGAGCACCAGACCCATCACCTGCTCTGCCCGTGCCACCAGTCGACGTTCGACGTGACCGAGCACTGCAAGGTCATCTTCGGCCCGGCGAAGCGCCCGCTGCCCCAGCTGCCCATCACCGTGGACAGCGAAGGCTACCTGGTCGCGCAGTCGGACTTCCCTGAGCCCGTCGGACCTACGTTCTGGGAGATCAACCACCCATGAGTACTTCACAGCCCACCACACCTGTCGGGAAGCTGGCGGACTTCACCGAATCCCGCGTCGGGGCCTCCAAGCTCGTTCGCGAGTTCGGACGCAAGATCTTCCCCTCGCACTGGTCCTTCATGCTCGGCGAGGTCGCCCTCTACAGCTTCGTCATCGTCGTGCTCTCGGGCACCTTCCTCACGTTCTTCTTCCACCCTGCGATGGGTGAGCTCCACTACGAAGGTCCGTGGGTTCCGCTGCGCGGAGTCGAGATCTCCGAGGCCTACAACTCCACGCTCGAGATCTCGTTCGAGATCCGCGGCGGACTCTTCATCCGGCAGATGCACCACTGGGGCGCTCTGCTCTTCGTGGCGGCGCTGAGCCTCCACATGCTGCGCGTGTTCTTCACCGGTGCGTTCCGGAAGCCCCGCGAACTCAACTGGGTCGTCGGCGTCTTCCTCGTCATCCTTGCCATGGCCGCCGGCTTCACCGGCTACTCGCTGCCCGACGACCTGCTCTCGGGCAACGGCCTGCGCATCATCGACGGCATCCTCAAGTCCCTGCCGCTGGTCGGAACGTACATCTCGTTCTTCGTCTTCGGCGGCGAGTTCCCAGGCATCGACATCGTGTCGCGTCTCTACACGCTCCACATCATGATCGTCCCCGCCCTGCTCATCGCGCTCATCGGCATCCACCTGATGTTCGTCGTCGTCCACAAGCACACGCAGTGGCCCGGCGCCGGCCACACCGAGAAGAACGTCGTCGGCGAGCCCGTGCTCCCGACCTTCGCAGCGAAGGGCGGAGGGTTCTTCTTCCTCATCTTCGGTGTCATCTCCGTGATCTCAGCACTGTTCACGATCAACCCGATCTGGAACTACGGGCCCTACGATCCCTCCCCCGTCTCCGCCGGCACCCAGCCGGACTGGTACATCGGCTGGGCGGACGGCTTCCTCCGCATCGTTCCGGGCTGGTTCGAGTTCTACATCGCCGGCTGGCCGATCTCGTTCAACATCAACAGCTCGGTCATCGTCCTCGGCGGTGTGTTCGCGGCGATGTTCGTCTACCCGTTCTTCGAGGCCTGGCTGCTCAAGGACAACCGCGAGCACCACATCCTCGACCGTCCGCGCAACAACCCCACACGCACCGCCATCGGTGTGGCAGGCATCATCTTCTACTGCAACCTGTGGGCGGCGGCGTCGGGTGACATCATCGCCGTGTTCTTCCAGATGTCGCTCAACGACATGATCTACATCTTCCGTGCACTCTTCTTCCTCGGACCGATCATCGGCTACATCGTCACGAAGCGCATGTGTCTCGCACTCCAGCGCAAGGACCGTGAGGTCGCGCTGCACGGACGTGAGACGGCGAACATCATCCGTCTGCCCCACGGCGAGTTCCTCGAGCGCCATGAGGCGCTCCCGCCGAACAAGCTGTGGAAGCTCACCGCGTTCGAATCGCCGCACTACATTCCGCCGCAGCCGAACGCTGAGGGCAAGGTGACCGCGCTCGAGAAGTTCCGCGCCCGCCTGTCGAAGTTCTTCTTCGAAGACCGGGTCGCGCCGGTGACGAAGACCGAGCTCGAAGCCTCGCATCACGACCATGAGGCCGTCGAAGGCTCGGATCCGAAGTCGCTCAGCCACTGATCGCGCCGGCGGTCGGCTGATCGTCGACCGGCACCGAGAGGGCCCAGCACGCTATGTGCTGGGCCCTCGTCGTGTCTGTGGCGCGCCGTGCGGTGGCTGCTTTTCGTATCCGCAGGGGTGTGCCCCGGTCGGGCGCGAGCCTGTCCCCCGTTACTGTGCGTCGACGGCCGGAGAGTGTCGCCTCGAGCATGCCGATCCGGTCGCCAAGTGTGCGCTGGGCGTGGCCTGCTCGCCTCGTCTTGATGTCGAGCGCGGCCTGCACTCGTGCTCGAAACGCCTCTCCGAGCACGCCGCACCCTCAGCGCTACGTCCTACGTCTGCACGGGGATGATTTGCCACTACATGGGCGTCGTGCGGTGCTTCGCCGGGGATTTACCGCTTCAGCGGCGTTGTGGCACTCCAAGTGCGTTGCGGCGCTAAGGGTGCGCCGTTGACAGTCGTCGCGGTACATGGGCGTTAGGACGCTGCAGGTGCCTTCCAGCGCTCCGTGTGCGGGATTGTGCCGGGCAGACGCGAGCAACTCTTAGCCGGCGCCGCTGCGCTCCCCCGGCTCGGCTGTGCGCCCCGCCGTGCAACCCGCACCCTCCGCGCTACGTCCTACCGTTGCACGGGGATGATTTGCCGCTACGTGGGCGTCGTGCGGTGCTACAGCGAGGGTTTGCCGCTTCAGGGGCGTTGTGGTGCTCCAAGTGCGTTACGGCGCTACGGGTGGGTTTTAGCGATACGTGTGGAGGATGGAGCCCGGCGCAGACACGAGCACCTCTGCCTTGACGCCGCTGCGTGGGCGTTGTGCGGTGCTTCCGCGCGGTTATGCCGCTCCGGGTGCGTTGCGGCGTTGTCGTGTCGCGACGCGGCGGCGCGGGATCGGCGTTGAGGTGCCGCAACGCGGCAACCCGTCCGACACCGGCGCAAGCGTGAATGCGGGAGGGCCCGGACTCCTGAAGAGTCCGGGCCCTCGCCTGCGCGATCAGTGACCTGCGATCAGTGGGCGAACCCACCGCGATCGTGCTCGTACGAGATGCCGACGAGGGCGACCACGCCGAGCACCGCACCGAACGGGAAGATCCACCAGCCCATCGCGATGCCGTAGAAGGAGACGGCACCGGCGGCGGCACAGACGATCGGCCACCAGCTCCACGGGCTGAAGAAACCGTAGTCGGCGTCGGCGTCGGAGATCTCCGCGACGTCGTTGTCCTGCGGCTGGCGGCCGACACGACGGTCGGTCAGCCACAGGTAGACGCCGATCATGATCGACATGACTCCGACGAGCAGCAGCGCCGGGAAGCCGACGAGCTCGTTGAAGTGCGTCACGAATCCGTAGACGACTCCCATGGCCATGAAGAACAGACCACAGTAGATGAAGACGTTGATCGATGCTTTCACTTGGCGGTACCTCCGGCGAGCTGAGGTTCGGCGTGGCCGTGGCCGGCGTATTCCAGAAGCTCAGGATGGTTGACGTCGAATGCCGGGCGCTCCGAACGGATCCGCGGCAGCGAGGTGAAGTTGTGACGCGGGGGCGGGCACGAGGTGGCCCACTCGAGCGACCCACCGTAGCCCCACGGGTCGTCCACGGTGACCTTCGGCGCCTTGCGCGACGTGATCCACACGTTCCAGAAGAACGGCACCATCGACAGGCCGAGGACGAGCGAACCGACGGTCGAGACCTGGTTCATCCACGTGAAGCCGTCCTGCGGCAGGTAGTCGGCGTAGCGGCGGGGCATGCCGTCGACACCGAGCCAGTGCTGGACGAGGAAGGTGCCGTGGAAGCCGATGAAGAGGATCCAGAAGTGGATGTGTCCGAGCTTCTCGTTGAGCATCCGACCCGTCCACTTCGGCCACCAGAAGTAGAATCCGGCGAACATCGCGAACACGACCGTGCCGAAGACGACGTAGTGGAAGTGGGCGACGACGAAGTACGAGTCGGAGACCGACTGGTCGAGGGCCGGGCTGGCGAGGATGACTCCCGTGAGACCGCCGAAGAGGAAGGTCACGAGGAAGCCGATGGCCCACACCATGGGCGTCTCGAACGTGATCGAGCCACGCCACATCGTGCCGATCCAGTTGAAGAACTTCACGCCTGTCGGAATCGCGATGAGCATCGTCATGAAGGCGAAGAACGGCAGCGCCACCACACCGGTGACGTACATGTGGTGAGCCCACACGGTCACGGACAGAGCGGCGATCGAGATCGTCGCGAACACGAGCTCCTTGTAACCGAACACCGGCTTGCGGCTGAAGACCGGGATGATCTCCGTGATGATGCCGAAGAACGGCAGGGCGATGACGTAGACCTCCGGATGTCCGAAGAACCAGAACAGGTGCTGCCAGAGGATCGGTCCGCCGTTTCCTGGACTGAAGACATGCGAGCCGAGGATGCGGTCGGAGGCGAGGACGAGCAGCGCCGCAGCCAGGGGCTGGAAGGCCATGAGGACGAGGATGCCCGTGATGAGGACGTTCCAGCTGAAGATCGGCATGCGGAACATCGTCATGCCCGGAGCACGCATCGTGATGATCGTCGTGATGAAGTTGACCGAGCCGAGGATCGTGCCGAAGCCCTGCAGCGCGAGTCCGAGGACCCAGAGGTTGCCGCCGGCACCAGGGGTGAACGTCGTGTTGCTCAGCGGCGCATACGCCGTCCAGCCGAACGCGGCCGCACCCTGCGGGGTGAGGAAGCCCGAGAGCGCGATGAGGCTGCCGAAGAGGTAGAGCCAGAACGCGAAGGCGTTGAGCCTGGGGAACGCGACGTCCGGGGCGCCGATCTGCAGCGGCATGATGACGTTGGCGAAGCCGGCGAAGAGCGGAGTCGCGAACATCAGCAGCATGAGCGTGCCGTGCATCGTGAACAGCTGGTTGTACTGTTCCTTCGTCTCGATGATCTGCATGCCGGGCTCGAAGAGCTCGAGGCGGATGATCAGCGCCATCACGCCGCCGACGCAGAAGAAGAAGAACGAGCCGATCAGGTACATGTACCCGATGGTCTTGTGGTCCGTCGACGTGATCCAGTCGACGATGATCTTGCCCTTGCTCCGGGGAACGACCGGAGCGTCAAGAGCCGCTCTGTCTGTCGTAGCGGTCATTCTTGAGCACCTTCTTTCGGGTACCAGTTGCGATCGTATTCGGGCCCGAGCTGACCGGTGTTGCCCTGATCCGCGAGCGACTGCGTGTACTCCTCGAACTCGGCCTTGGAGACGACCTTGACGTTGAAGAGCATCTCCGAGTGGTACTCACCGCAGAGCTCGGCGCACTTGCCGACGTACTCGCCTTCCTTCTCGGCACGCAGGAACAGGCTCTGGTCGTGGCCGGGGATCATGTCGCGCTTCTCGAGGAAGGCGGGAACCCAGAAGGAGTGGATGACGTCACGCGAATGGAGCTTGATCTCGAGATCCGTGTTGACGGGCAGGTAGAGGGTCGGGGCGTTCTCGCCCGGCTTCTCAGTGCCGTCGAGGTTGACCTGCGTGCCCGCGTAGTAGACGTCCTGATTGACGTAGTTGAAGTCCCACGCCCACTGCTTGGCTGCGACCTCGATGACCTGCTCGCCGGGAGTCCGGTCATCGGTGGTCTTTGCCATCACCTGGACGTTCTGGAAGAAGAATCCGAGCACGAGGATGACCGGCGTCACCGTGAACAGGATCTCGATCGGCATGCTGTAGCGCATCTGCACCGGCAGGCCGCGATCGTTCTTGCGGCGGCGGTAGGCCACGATCGCCCAGAGGATGAGGCCCCACACGATGAGGCCGACGATCATCGAAGCGATCCACGCTCCGTTCCACAGGGCGGTGTAGGCCTCCGTGTGGTTGGTCGCACCCTTCGATTCGAGTGGGAAGAATCCGTTGGCAATCTGCTCTTTCGTGCATCCCGAGAGGAGCGCCGGCAGAGTCACCGCGCCCAGAATGCCGAGCCGCTTCGCCCAGGACCGTCGCGGCCCTGACTGATTCGGAGAATCCACGTGCAGCCTTTCACAACCATCTTTCGCCTTTCGGCATGCCGAAGGACGAACTCGTACTTTGTCATCTACCAGACTACCGCTACACACGGTAGAAATTCACATGCAGATGTTCATTTGTTGAGAATTGGCTGAGCGCGATTGCCCCGGAGCGCGGAATCAAGCCGCGCGGCGTACTCGAGACCGCTGATCTCCGACACGCCGAGGCTTTCCAGATGTGGCGTCTGCCACTGTGTGTCGATGAGCCATTCGTCCTCATCGGCCGAGGTCACACCCGTATCCGCACCCTCGTCGAGGAGTCCGACGAGGTGGACGAGCGCGGCCTTCGAGGCGTCGGTCTCGCGGTGGAACATCGACTCCCCCGCGAAGAGCGAACCGATCGCGACCCCGTAGAGGCCCCCGACGAGACGGTCCTCGGCCCAGACCTCGACGGAATGGGCCCAGCCGTCCTCGTGGAGGCCCGTGTAGAGATCGATGATCTCACGCGTGATCCACGTCCCCGTCCGGGACGGGTCGGCGCATGCGCGGATGACCTCGTCGAAGGCGCCGTCGACGCTGTAGTCGAAGCGGCGCATCGACTTCCGCAGGCTTTTGCTCACCCTGAGGTCGCCGGGCAGGAGCACACCGCGGCGGCGCGGCGCCCACCACCCCATGCGACCTGTGCCCCCGCGACCGATCCCCATGGGGAAGAGACCGGCCCGATATGCGGAAAGGACCTGGGGCCCTGTCGCCGTCGCAGTGACGGCGCGCAGATCCTCCAGGTCCATGTCGCGGTGCTCAGACGATCGTCAGATCGTGGGATGACTCAGTGGAACGAGTCGCCGCATGCGCACGATCCGCCGGCGTTGGGGTTGTCGATCGTGAAGCCCTGCTTCTCGATGGTGTCGGAGAAGTCGATGGTCGATCCGTTGAGGTAGGGAACGCTCATCCGGTCGACGATGACCTCGACGCCGTCGAAATCGCGGACGGCATCGCCGTCGAGGAAGCGCTCATCGAAATAGAGCTGGTAGATGAGCCCCGAGCAGCCGCCGGGCTGCACGGCCACACGCAGACGCAGGTCATCGCGTCCCTCCTGCTGCAGCAGGCTGCGGACCTTGTCCGCAGCCGTGCCCGAGAGCTCGACCTCGTGCGTGGCGGTGGCTTCGTTCGTCGCTGTCATTGCTACTCCTCATGTGGTCTTGGGCCCAAGGCTACACCGCGTTCAACGTGCGGCGGGCACGGGCTATTCCCATCGTGTCACGTTTGTCCGCTCAGGCCTCCGCGGGCTCGGTGCCGCCTGTTGCGCTGCCTTCCGCGTCCCTGCGCCCGAGGGCGTCGAGGAGCAGCGCCTCGGCGACGATCGCGGCCTTGAAGTCGGGCAGGTAGAGGGATTCGTTCGCGCTGTGCGCCCGCGCGTCCGGGTCTTCGACGCCGGTGACGAGGATCGAGGCCTGGGGGAACACCTCGAGGAGGTCGGCGATGAAGGGGATCGAACCGCCCAGGCCCATCGTCGCCGCTTCCCTCCCCCACGCCTCGGTGAGCGCGTCACGGGCGACCTGGACGACAGGGTCGCTGAGGTCGGCCTGCCACGGGCTGCCTCCCTCGGTCGCACCGATCTTCAGACTCGTCCCGAACGGGAGGTTCTCCTCCAAGTGCCTCGTCACCGCCGCCACCGCGTTCTCAGGCGTGTCGCCCGGGGCGAGGCGGATGGAGAGCTTGGCCCGCAGACTCGGCTGCAGGGTGTTCGAGGAGACGTCGACATCGGGGATGTCGAGGCCGATGACGGTGATCGAGGGCTGGGCCCACAGTCGGGAGGCCAGCGTTCCCGTTCCGATGAGGTCGGTGCCCGGCAGCACGCCGGAGTCCTCGCGCACCGTGGACTCCTCGTAGTCGATGTCCGTCTCCGAGGTGGAGGCGAGTCCGGCGACGGCGACGGAGCCGTTGTCGTCGTGGAGGCTCGAGAGCACCTTCGTCATCGCGAGCATCGCATCGGGGACCACACCCCCGTACATGCCCGAATGCACCGCATGATCGAGGGTGGCGACCTCGAACTCGACGGCGCACATCCCGCGCAGGCTCGTCGTCAGCGCGGGCACCCCGGCCGCCCAGTTCCCCGAGTCGGCGACGACGATGACATCGGCGGCGAGCTTGTCCCGGTAGCGGTCGAGGAAGTTCCGGAAGCTCGGGCTGCCCGCCTCCTCCTCACCTTCGATGAAGAGCCGGACCCCGACGCCGAGGCGGTCGGAGAGCAGCCGCAGAGCCGTGAGGTGGACCATGATCCCTGCTTTGTCGTCGGCGGCACCGCGGCCGTAGAGCCGGTCCCCCTTCCGGGTCGCGACGAAGGGCTCGGTCTCCCACGCCTCGGCCCTGCCGGGAGGCTGGACGTCGTGGTGGGCGTAGAGGAGGACGGTGGGCGCACCGGCGGGAGCCGGGGCCGAGGCGACGACCGCGGGATATCCCTGCCCGCCGTCCTCGGTGTCCGCGGTGAGGATCTCGACGGAGAGGCCGAGGTCGCGGGCGAGGCCGGCGACCGCCTCGGCGCTGGCGGTGACCTGGGACGGGTCGAAGCTCGGCCACGCCACCGAAGGGATCGCGACGAGGTCGCTCAGCTGGTCGAGGACGTCGTCGAAGATCTCGTCGACACGGGCGTGGAGGTGGGCGGCATCAGGCGCGGAAGTCGAATCACTCATGCTCCAACGGTAGTATTCATTCCGTGTTCGGAAGCAAGAAGACTCACGAGGACAACGACTCCTCCCCCAAGACCGACGACGACTCCACCGCAGCGGAGGCGTCACCTCGTGATGCCGAGGCGAAGAAGGGCCGCCCGACCCCCAAGCGAAGCCAGCAGGAGGCCGTGCGCCGTCAGCCCCTGGTCTCGAAGGACCGCAAGGTCGCGAATCAGCGGGCGAAGGAACAGCAGCGCAAGGAGCGCGACCGTGCCCGCATCGGGATGATGAACGGTGAGGAGAAGTACCTCACCCGCCGCGACCGCGGGCCCCAGCGCCGGTACGTCCGCGACTACGTCGACGCCCGCTTCTCGATCGGCGAGCTCTTCATCCCGGCGGCGATCCTCATCCTCGTCGTCGCCTTCACCCAGCCGGTGGCGATCCAGCAGTACTTCACCTACGCCGTGTGGGGTCTGCTCGCTCTCGTCATCCTCGACGGCTTCGTCCTCAACTACATCCTCAAGGGACGCCTGCGGGCGAAGTTCGGCACCGTCGAGCGCGGCATCCCGTTCTACGCGGTCATGCGCAGCGTCCAGCTCCGGCCGCTGCGCATGCCCAAGCCGCAGGTCAAGCGCCGCCAGTACCCCGAGTGAGCAGTCGGGTCCCCTGACCGCGGATGATCCGTCCGGGCCAGAAGGGACCCGAGTAGATCATCTCCGAGTAGACCTGCACGAGGTCGGCTCCCGCAGCCAGCCGTGCGGAGACGTCCCGTCCGTCGCCGACGCCCCCGACCGAGACGATCGTCAGCTCATCGCCGACGGTGGCCGCGACGAGGCGGAGCACCTCGAGCGAGCGCGCGGCCAGCGGCCTGCCGGAGATCCCGCCGGCCTCCCTGCGCGCGAACGCGGCGTCACTCCCGGTGAGGACATTCCGGTCGATCGTCGTGTTCGTGACGATGAGCCCGTCGGCGCCTGCCCGTGCGGCGAGATCGCAGATGTCGAGGACGTCCTCATCGCTGAGGTCGGGGGCGATCTTGACGAGCAAGGGCACATGGCCGAGTGCTGAACGCGGGGCGGCGACGACCTCGGCGGCCGTCTCCCGTACGGCGGTGATGATCGGTTCGAGGGCGGACACCGACTGGAGGTCGCGCAGACCCGGGGTATTCGGGGAGCTGACGTTGATGACGAGGTAGTCGGCCAGAGGTGCGAGCTCCCGCGTCGAGGCGACGTAGTCGGCGACCGCGTCCTCGGCGGGGACGACCTTCGTCTTGCCGATGTTGATCCCGATGATCGGTCGCTTCGCCGCCGGCAGTGCAGCGAGCGCCTTCCGCTGCCGGGTGATGTTGAACGAGGCCTGCCGGGCCCCGTCGTTGTTGAAGCCCATCCGGTTGAGCAGCGCGCGGGAGCGCAGCAGCCGGAACAGGCGCGGGCGCTCGTTGCCCGGCTGCGCGTGCGCGGTGATCGTACCGACCTCGATGTGCCCGAAGCCGAGCGCGGAGAGCGCGCGGACGCCGACCCCGTTCTTGTCGAAGCCGGCCGCGAGGCCCACCCGGTTGGGGAACGGGAGGCCGAGCACCTCGGCGGGCTGCTGCGTCCCCCGGGCGAAGACGACCCGCAGGAGCCTGCCGAGACCGGGGATCCGATCGAGGACCCGCAGCGCGGTGAAGGAGAGATGGTGAGCGCGCTCGGCGTCCATGGGTTTGAAGATCAGAGTGAAGATGAGTCGATACACGCCCCCAACAATAGGGCAGTCGCACATCGCATCGGCGGGCACGTCCACCTCGGCGGGGAATATGGGACTAGGATCGAAGGCAATGCCCGCAGACGAAGAAAGGGAACACATGCCCGGTGCCTCCACCCCCTCCAGCTACTCTTCGACGAATCCGACCAAAGCCGGCGATGCCGTGCTCGTCCTCGGCGTGGCCGACGGCAAGGTGCGCGGACTCGACTCCGCCAAGGCCGCCACCACCGCGCTCAACGACGCCGCGAAGGCGATCGAGTTCACCGGCAAGGCCGGGGCGACCGTGCGCCTCCCCTCCCCCAAGGGCGTGGCCGCCGGCAGCGTCCTCCTCGTCGGCCTCGGATCCTTCGACCCCGCGAAGTCCGATGACGACACCGCCGACCGTGAGACCCTGCGCCGCGCCGCCGGCTCCGCGCTGCGGGCCCTGAGCGGGGCATCGTCGATCGCGCTCGCGCTGCCGGTCGCCTCCGCCGAGGATGTCGAGGCCGTGACCGTCGGTGCCGGACTCGGCGCCTACCGCTTCCTCACCTACCGCACCGGCGACGACGACACTGTCCCGGGTCCCGTCACGGTCCTCGGCCCCAAGGGCAAGGCGTTCTCCCGCGCCCACGCCGCCGGCGTCGTCATCGCCGAGGCGACCAACCGTGCCCGCGACCTCGTCAACACTCCCCCGCTCGACCTCTACCCCGAATCGTTCGCCCAGACGGTCAAGGACCAGGCGAAGTCCCGGAAGGTCAAGGTCTCGGTCCTCGGTGAGAAGGAACTCGCCGCGGGCGGCTACGGCGGACTCATCGGCGTCGGACAGGGCTCGACGCGGGGACCGCGCCTGGTCAAGGTCGAGTACAGCCCGAAGGGTGCCCGCCGCCACCTCAGCTTCGTCGGCAAGGGCATCACCTTCGACTCCGGGGGACTCTCCCTCAAGCCCGCCGCGAGCATGGAGGACATGAAGTCCGACATGGCCGGTGCCGCCGCCGTCGTCGAGGCCGTCTTCGCCATCGCCGACCTCGGCCTGCCCGTCAAGGCCACCGCGTGGCTGCCGCTGGCGGAGAACATGCCCGGATCCTCGGCGCAGCGTCCCTCCGATGTGCTCACCATGCGCAGCGGCAAGACCGTCGAGGTGACGAACACCGACGCCGAGGGCCGCCTCGTCCTCGCCGACGCCCTCACCGACGCCGACGCGGAGAACCCCGACCTCCTCATCGACGTCGCGACGCTGACCGGCGCCCAGATCGTCGCGCTGGGCAACCGGACCTCCGGTGTCATGGGCGACGAGGCGGTGCGGGAGAAGGTGAGTGAGCAGGCGAAGATCGCCGGAGAGGACATCTGGCCGATGCCGATCCCCGAGGAGATGCTCGCAGGCTTCGACTCGACGGCAGCCGACCTCAAGAACTCCGGTCCCCGCCCCGGCGGCATGCTCGCCGCCGCGGCGTTCCTCCGCGAGTTCGTCGGAGACGACACCGCGTGGGCGCACATCGACATCGCCGGTCCGAGCTTCAACACCGGTTCTGCGTTCGGCTACACCCCGGTCGCGGCCACCGGTGCCGCAGTGCGCACTCTCGTGCAGCTCGCCCGCAGCGCCGACTGATCAGGGCCTTCCGCACCCCGTCGCGCCGGGAGTGATGCTCCCCACCTGTGGCGGAACAGACAGTGTGTGCTTTCGCGCCTGAGAAGAAAAGTGGAAAGATAAGAGGGATAGCTGCCTGAGGCAGGCTTGACCACAGCTACGAGGAGTAATCCGTGAGTGACTCATTGACCTACGACCTAGTCGTCCTCGGCGGCGGAACCGGCGGCTATGCCGCGGCTCTGCGCGCGGCAGAGCTCGACATGAAGGTCGCTCTGATCGAACGCGACAAGGTGGGCGGAACGTGTCTGCACCGCGGATGTGTGCCGACGAAGGCACTCCTCCACACTGCTGAGGTCGCCGACTCGGCCAAGGAGTCCGAGACGTTCGGTGTCGACGCCGAGTTCAAGGGCATCGACATCGACAAGGTGCTCGAGTACAAGACGAACGTCATCAACCGCAACTACAAGGGCCTCCAGGGACTCATCAAGGCCCGCGGCATCGACACCTACCTCGGTGACGGCAAGCTCGTCGGCAAGGACCAGGTCGAGGTCACGGGCGCCGATGAGACGTACACCCTGACCGGCAAGAACATCCTGCTCTCGACCGGGTCGACGTCGAAGACGCTCGGCCTCGACGTCACCGATCGGGTGCTCACGAGCACCGAGGCGCTCGAGCTCGACACCGTGCCGAAGTCGGTCATCGTCCTCGGCGGCGGCGTCATCGGCGTCGAATTCGCCAGCGTCTGGAAGTCCTACGGCGCCGATGTCACGATCGTCGAGGGTCTGCCCCACCTTGTCGCCAACGAGGACGAGTCCATCTCGAAGGCCCTCGAGCGCGCCTTCAAGAAGCGCAAGATCAACTACAAGCTCGGCGTCATGTTCAAGGGCGTCGAGGAGACCGCCGACGGCGTCAAGGTCACGCTCGAGGACGGCACCGAGCTCGAAGCCGAATACCTTCTCGTCGCCGTGGGCCGCGGCCCCGTCACCGAGGGCTTCGGCTTCGAGGAGCAGGGCATCCCGATGGACCGCGGATTCGTCCTCGCCAATGAGCGCCTCCACACCGGAGTCGGCAACATCTACGCCGTCGGCGACATCGTCCCCGGCCTTCAGCTCGCCCACCGTGCGTTCGGCCAGGGCATCTTCGTCGCCGAGGAGATCGCCGGGCTGGGTCCGGTGCCGATCATCGAATCGGGCATCCCGCGCGTGACCTACTGTGAGCCGGAGATCTTCTCCGTCGGACTCTCCGCCAAGCAGGCGGAGGAGAAGTACGGGGCGGACAACGTCGAGACCCTCGAGTACAACCTCGGCGGCAACGGGAAGTCGGTCATCCTCAACACGACCGGCTTCATCAAGGTCATCCGCGAGAAGGACGGACCCGTCGTCGGCATCTTCGGCATCGGCGCCCGCCTCAGCGAACAGGTCGGTGAGGCTCAGCTCATCGTCAACTGGGAGGCCTTCCCTGAGGAAGTCGCGCAGCTCATCCATGCGCATCCGACGCAGAACGAGGCCATCGGCGAGGCGCACCTCGCGCTGGCCGGCAAGCCCCTGCACTTCCACTCATAAGATCCGAGGAGACGAAAGACATGTCGAATTCCGTGCAGATGCCGGCTCTCGGAGAGTCGGTGACCGAAGGTACAGTCACCCGGTGGCTGAAGTCCGTCGGCGACGAAGTCGAGGTCGACGAGCCGTTGCTCGAGGTCTCGACCGATAAGGTCGACACCGAGATCCCCAGCCCCTTCGCCGGTGTGCTCGAGAAGATCCTCGCCGACGAGGACGACGTCGTCGAGGTCGGCGGCGACCTCGCCTACATCGGCGACGGCAGCGGCTCCGGGGACTCGGAGACCGCCCCCGAGGAGGAGCCCGCAAGCGTCGCCGCCGGTGCGACCGAGGAACCCTCCGGTGCGGACGAGGGCGAGGAGTCCTCGACGGAGGAGTCCTCGACCGACGAGAGCTCTGCGTCGGACGAGTCCTCCGAGACGTCCCCGGAACCCGCCGAGGCGGAGTCCTCCTCCGACGATTCCGGTGAGGGCACCGAGGTGACGATGCCCGCCCTCGGCGAGTCCGTCACCGAGGGGACCGTCACCCGCTGGCTCAAGGAGGTCGGCGACGAGGTCGAGGTCGACGAGCCCCTGCTCGAGGTCTCCACCGACAAGGTCGACACCGAGGTCCCCTCCCCCGTGGCCGGCATCGTCCAGGCGCACCTCGCCGAGGAGGACGAGACCGTCGACGTCGGCGCTCCGCTCGCGCGGATCGGTTCCGGAGCTCCCTCCTCATCCTCGAGCGCGTCAGCTGAGAAGCCGGCAGAGTCCGAGCCGAAGCAGGAGGAGGCGCCGAAGGCCGAGGAGCCGAAGAAGGAGGAGCCCAAGGAAGAGGCTCCCAAGGCTGAAGAGCCCAAGGCCGAAGAGCCGAAGCAGGAGGCACCCAAGCAGGAGTCGCCGAAGGCTGAGGAGCCGGCGGCACAGTCCGCTCCGGCCGCCCAGGCCGCCTCGAAGGCTGAGTCCACCCCGGCGAAGAGCGAGTCGGCTGCCGCGGACACCGTGGGTGAGAACTCCGCCTACGTGACCCCGCTCGTGCGTCGCCTCGCCCGCGACGAGGGCGTCGACCTCTCGACGGTCACCGGCACCGGTGTCGGCGGACGCATCCGCAAGCAGGACGTCCTCGCCGCAGCCGCGAACCGTCCGGCCGCATCCTCGGCGTCGACCCCGGCCGGTGAGTCGAAGAAGCCGTTCACGCTCGAGATCCCCGAGGAGGCTGCGAAGCTGCGCGGCACCACGGAGAAGGCCTCGCGCATCCGGCAGACCATCGCCAAGCGCATGAGCGAGTCGCTCGAGGTCTCGGCACAGCTGACCCAGGTCATCGAGGTCGACATGACCCGTGTGGCCAAGCTGCGCAAGGCGAGCAAGGACGCGTTCCAGTCCAAGCACGGCGTCAAGCTCACCTACCTGCCGTTCTTCGCCAAGGCGATCGTCGAGGCGCTCAAGCAGCACCCGAAGGTCAACGCGCAGTACGACCTCGAGACGCAGGAGATCACCTACTTCGACCACGAGAACCTCGCGGTCGCCGTGGACACTCCGCGCGGTCTGCTCGTGCCGGTGGTCAAGGACGCCGGCGATCTCAGCATCGCCGGTCTCGCCAAGGCCATCGACGACGTCGCCGACCGCACCCGCAACAACAAGATCATGCCCGATGAGCTCTCCGGTGGCACCTTCACCGTGACGAACATCGGCTCGGTGGGTGCGCTCTTCGACACGCCGATCATCAACCAGCCGCAGATGGGCATCATCGGCACCGGTGCGATCGTGCGCCGCCCGATCGTCGTCAAGACGGCCGACGGCGAGGAGTCGATCGCGATCCGCGACATGGTCTACCTGCCGCTGACCTACAACCATCAGCTGGTCGACGGTGCGGATGCGGGTCGCTTCCTGCAGACGATCAAGGCTCGTCTCGAGGACGGCAACTTCGAGGCCGATCTCGACCTCTGAGTCGCAGCGCTCTCATCCCACGCCCGCAGGGGGCCGGTCGGTCGACCGGCCCCCTGCGGCATTCACACCTCCGCCACCTCGGCGATCCTCCAGGCTCCCTCATGCTCGGTGAGCGTGAAGACGACGTCCTCGGCCTCGAACCGCTCCTCCTGTCCTCCGATCTCCGCGCTCGTCGTCATCCGCGCCGCAACCCGGATGCCGGTGTCGGTGCGCTCGACCACGGTGACATCCTCGACGGTGACCGTGTACGTCCCGCCCGCATAGGCGGAGAGGTCGATGAGTTCGTCGGCGGCGGCCGCCGACGACCCGGGGACGGTGAGTGCGGCGAGGGCATACCCGTCACCGGCGCCCAGCGCCCGCGCGCGTTCGGCACAGAGGTCGCCGAGGCGGTCGATGACGTCTTCGTCGGTGGGTTCCTCGTCCCCCGCACCGTCCCCCGAGCCCGCAGGCGGCCGTTGCGCCGCGGCCTGCTCGGGTCCGGCCGGTGGTGTCTCCGCTGTCGACCAGGCGACGAGCAGACCCCCGAGGACGGCGACGACGATCGACGCGGCGATGCCCCAGCGCACCGGACCTCCTCTCATCCGCAGCCTGGTCCACCACGAGGATCGGGTGGATTCCTGACGTCGCGGTGGCCGACCCGACCTGCGGGTCCGCTCCCCACGCCTCGACCGGGATCGACGCGCGTGTGAAGCGGCCGCGGCACGCAGGGCCGCTGCGGCGCCGAGGCGACCGGAGCGCTCCCCCGGACGGGCGCCGACGTAGCCCGGCCCCGGCCGATCGGCAGCGTCGCCCTGCGGGGTCGGGACCTGCGCGGGAGCGGCCCGCAGCCGAGCGGTGATCGCCTGCGCCGGATCGAGGTCGCGGGAGGCCGGGACGAGCGGCAACGGAACCGGTGCGGGAAGAGTGCCCAACTGCGCAGACACCTCGGCGACGGCGGCTGCCACCCCGGCCTCCCCGCCGGATGGCGGGACAGGATCGTCGTCGAGGAGATCGGCGACCAGAGCGCGCAGCTGCGCGCTGCGCTCGGCGAGGGCGACATCGACCGGCAGCAGGGCCTCGCTCCACGGGGATCCGTAGGCGGCATGGTAGACGAGCTCGCCGATCGCCCGGCGGACGGAGGTCTCGAGCCGGTGCCGCACCCCGGGGATGAGACGGGGGCGGCCCTCGGCGTCGAGGGCGAAGCAGTCGAGGCCGAGCCGGGAGGCCTGGTCCCCGACCGCTGCGAGTTCGGCGAAGCATCCGCGCAGGAGAGTATGGATCTCTGCCTCGGTGAGTCCGTGGACGGCGCGGACGGCGTCGAGGACGAAGCCTCCGGGAAGGGGATCGACGAGGAGGACCTCGGTCTCCCCCGTCGGCAGGAGCACCAACTCCGTACCGCGTGCCGCGTCGTGATCGGCATCGAACCCGCGGTTCTCGACTCCCCACACGGACTCACCGGTGTCGTCGCGGAGGCGGTGGACCACCTCGGCGATCGTGGTCTCGTAATGCCATGTCATAGTTCGTCATCCCCATCGATGAAACGAAACGATCTTAGATGTCATTCGATGATGGATGATGACGTTTGATAAGTCAATGCGGAATGCGAGCGAAAGGTGTCGAGGGTCATGTTCTGCGCAATTGAACACCCCGATCAACGGGCATATTGTGGTGGCATGCCTCTGGCCACTGAAATTCTCGGTTTCGCACCGGCCTTCTCGGACTACCGGCGAACCTGGGACCTGCAGAAGAAGTATCACGAAGACGTGCTCGCCGGGACGAGGGAGTCGACGATCCTCCTCCTCGAACATCCGCCTGTCTACACGGCGGGCAAGCGCACCGAGGACCATGAGCGGCCGACCGACGGCACCGAGGTCGTCGACGTCGACCGCGGCGGGAAGATCACCTGGCACGGCCCGGGCCAGCTCGTCGCCTACTTCATCTACCGCCTCAACGATCCCAAAGAGGTCCGCCTCTTCGTCGCCCAGCTCGAAGACTCGATGATCCGCCTGCTCGGCGAGTACGGGATCGAGGCGACGACGGTCGAGGGGCGCGCCGGCGTGTGGATCCTCGGTGACGGCGTCCGCCGGGACCGGAAGATCGGGGCGATCGGCATCCGCATCCACGAGGGCGTGACCATGCACGGCCTCGCCCTCAACTGCAGCAACGACCTCGGCGCCTATGCCTCGATCATCCCCTGCGGGATCACCGACGCCGACACCACGACCATCAGTGCCGAGCTCGGACGCACGGTGACCCCCGAAGAGGTCGCCCCCCGGCTCGACGAGATCCTCCACGAGACCATCACCGCTTAGGAGCTCACCTGTGACGATCGCACCCGAAGGCCGCCGTATGCTCCGTGTCGAGGCACGGAACTCGGAAGTGCCCATCGAGGAGAAGCCCGCCTGGATCAAGGCGAAGGCCCACATCGGCCCCGAGTACACCTCGCTCAAGTCCCTCGTCCGCAAGCAGGACCTCCACACCGTGTGCGAGGAAGCCGGATGCCCGAACATCTTCGAGTGCTGGGAGGATCGCGAGGCGACGTTCCTCATCGGCGGCGAGCAGTGCACGAGGCGCTGCGACTTCTGCCAGATCGACACCGGCCGTCCTGCCGACTTCGACGCCGACGAGCCCCGTCGAGTCGCCGCCTCGGTCGGTGAGATGGGTCTGCGCTACTCGACGATCACCGGTGTCGCCCGTGACGACCTCGACGACGGCGGCGCCTGGCTCTATGCGGAGACCGTCCGGCAGATCCACGCCCTCGATCACGTCGACGGCCGCGGCACCGGAGTCGAACTCCTCATCCCCGACTTCAATGCCAAGCCCGACCAGCTCGCCGAGGTGTTCTCCTCCCGCCCCGAGGTTCTCGCCCACAACGTCGAGACCGTCCCGCGGATCTTCAAGCGCATCCGCCCGGCCTTCCGCTACGAACGGTCACTGTCGGTGATCACGCAGGCCCGGGAGGCGGGACTGATCACGAAGTCGAACCTCATCCTCGGCATGGGCGAGACGAATGACGAGATCATCTCCGCCCTCCAGGACCTCCATGACGCCGGTTGCGACATCATCACGATCACGCAGTACCTGCGACCCTCCCCCCGGCACCATCCGGTCACCCGGTGGGTCAAGCCCGCCGACTTCGTCATGTTCCGCGACGCCGCCGAGGAGATCGGCTTCCTCGGCGTCATGTCGGGTCCGCTCGTGCGCTCCTCGTACCGCGCGGGTCGCCTGTGGGCGACGGCCATGCGCCACCGCGGGGAGGAGATCCCCTCCCACCTCGCCCACCTCGACAAGCACACCCCGGCTCGCCAGGAGGCGCAGGCCGTCGTGGATATGTTCGGCGCCGGCGAAGAGGTAGACTTGACTGCTGAGCAATGAGTGGTCCCGGGCATGGTTCCGGGGACCCGCCGGCCCGTCAAGAGCAAGTGAGAGAATGAGCGAAGAACGCCGCAAGGGACTTTTCCGCCGCAAGCCCAAGGATCCGAACCGGAAGCCGGGCCGCTTGGCGCAGATGCGCCAGGTCTACGAGCTCGCAGCCAAGCACAACAAGGCCACTCCGTGGCTGCTCGCCGCTGCGATCGTCGGCTGCACCCTCGTCGGTCTTCTGGCCGGACTCGTCTTCGGCGGTGCCGTCTTCACGACGATCCTCGGTCTCATGGTCGGCCTCCTCCTCGGGATGTTCATGCTCGGCCGTTTCGCCGAGACCGCGGCGTTCGCACAGATGGAGGGCCAGCCCGGTGCGTTCGGCGCGGTCCTCAACACCGCCCGCCGCGGCTACCTCATGGACGACAAGCCGATCGCGATCGACCCGAAGAGCCGCGACCTCGTCTTCCGCTCGACCGGGCGCTCCGGCGTCGTGCTGCTCAGCGAGGGCCCGAAGGCCCGCAGCGCGAAGCTGCTGGCCAAGGAGAAGAAGCGCCATGAGCGCATCCTCCCCAATGTTCCCGTCCACACCCTCCAGGGCGGCAACGAGGAGGGACAGCTGCAGATGAAGCAGGTCGTCTCGGCCGTGCACAAGCTGCCGCGCAAGCTCAACCGCGCCGAGGTCCTCGCGGTGCGCAACCGGCTCTCCGCGCTCGGCACGCAGGGCACGCGCCCGCCGATCCCCAAGGGCATCGACCCGAACAAGGCCCGCCCCAACCACAAGGCGATGCGCGGACGCTGACCGTCCCCGCAGACTCGTCGGCCCCGGCTCCGCAGATGCGGAGTCGGGGCCGATGTGCGTCCGGCCTCGCGTCAGCGAGTAGGAAGTCAGCGGCGGAGGATGACCGTGCGTGCGGCGAGGTCGTGGAGGCCGCGGCTGTCGCGGTCGAAGATGAGCGCCGGGATGACGAGGACGACGAGCGCCGTCCTGATGATCGCGGGCAGGAACCCCGGGACACGGCCGTCGAGGCGACGGACCTCGATCCCGAAGAGGCGGTGCCCGACGGAGTATCCGAGGGTGGAGACGAGGAGGATGTTCTCGATGGCGAAGATCGCCGGGGCGAGGAACGGATTCGTCGAACCGATGGCGCCGGCGATGGCCAGGCACATGAACCAGTCGACCATGAGTGCGAGCAGGCGGCGCCAGGCGGGGGCGACCGAGTGTCGACCGGTCTCCGGCAGGCCGAGCCTGCGTCCGGGCCAGTCGCCCTCTTCTCGGTGGATCTGAGGGCCCTGCAGCCAGGACCCGAGGTCGTCGCGATTGATCACCCTGCCAGCCTACCGAAGGCGACGTGGGAGAATCCTCAGGAAACATCCGCGAAACATGACCGTCATCACGGCTTCACCTCCGGCCAACTAGGATGGATCGTGGTCAGGGACCACCGACCACTCGTCTAACTAGGAGACCTAAGTGTTCTCGTCTGCTGAAGAACTCGTCAACTACATCGCGGAGAACGACGTGCGATTCGTCGATGTCCGCTTCTGCGACCTCCCCGGTGTCGTCCAGCACTTCAATCTGCCCGCCGCATCCTACGGCGTGGACGAGATCACCGAAGGCCTCCTCTTCGACGGGTCCTCGATCACGGGATTCCAGGGCATCCACGAGTCGGACATGAAGCTCCTCGCCGACGTCGCCTCGGCGTTCGTCGACCCCTACCGCGAGGCGAAGACGCTCGTGGTCACCCACTCGATCGTCGACCCCTTCACCGACGAGCCCTATTCGCGCGACCCCCGCCAGGTGGCGGCGAAGGCGGAGAAGTACCTCCAGTCGACCGGGATCGCCGACACTGTCTACTACGGTGCCGAGGCCGAGTTCTACATGTTCGACTCGATCCGCTATCAGAACACCCCCGGCCACAGCTTCTACGAGATCGACTCCGTCGAAGCGGCCTGGAACACCGGCGCCGAGGAGCCGGGCGGCAACCTCGGCTACAAGACTCCATACAAGGGCGGCTACTTCCCCGTCTCCCCGCAGGACAAGTTCGCCGACATCCGCGACCAGATGTCGATGACGCTCGAGACCATCGGCTTCGAGATGGAGCGCGCCCACCATGAGGTCGGAACCGCCGGGCAGCAGGAGATCAACTACAAGTTCAACACCCTCCAGCACGCAGCCGACCAGCTCCTCGACTTCAAGTACGTCGTCAAGAACACCGCCGACGAGTACGGCAAGACGGTGACGTTCATGCCCAAGCCGCTCTTCGGGGACAACGGCTCCGGCATGCACTGCCACCAGTCGCTGTGGAAGGACGGCGAGCCCCTGTTCTACGACGAGAACGGCTATGCGGGTCTCTCCGACCTCGCACGCTGGTACATCGGCGGCCTCATCGAGCACGCCGGCGCCGTCCTCGCCTTCACGAACCCGACGATCAACTCCTACCGCCGCCTCGTCCCCGGCTATGAAGCCCCGGTCAACCTCGTCTACTCGGCGCGCAACCGCTCCGCGGCCATCCGCATCCCGGTGACCGGCTCCTCGCCGAAGGCCAAGCGCCTCGAGTTCCGCGTGCCCGACCCGTCGTCGAACCCCTACCTCGCGTTCTCCGCCCAGCTCATGGCCGGACTCGACGGCATCCGCAACCGCATCGAACCGCCGGAGCCGATCGACAAGGACCTCTACGAGCTGCCCCCGGAAGAGGCCAAGGACATCAAGCTCGTGCCGGCCTCCCTCGACGAGGCGCTCGACGAGCTCGAGCGCGATCACGACTTCCTCACCGCCGGTGACGTGTTCACGCCCGACCTCATCGAGACCTGGATCCGGATCAAGCGCGAGAACGAGATCGACGTCGCGCGCCTGCGTCCGACCCCGACCGAGTTCGAGCTCTACTTCTCGATCTGACCCGACCCGCGGCGGGAGAATCGCCGGAGGGAATACAGTGGGGGCGTCACCGGTTCATCCGGTGGCGCCCCTGCCGCGTTGCCCTCGGCACGGATCGGCAGGGACCCATCATCGACACCACCACCTGCGAGGACGGAACATGGCGCATTACGATCTGCTGGTCATCGGCACGGGTTCGGGGAACATGTTCCTCGACAAGCGGTTCGCGGGGCTGAAGACCGCGATCGCCGAGGAATGGCATTTCGGAGGCACCTGCCTCAACGTCGGCTGCATCCCCACGAAGATGTTCGTCTATCCGGCCACCGTCGCCGAGGAGGCCGCGCACGCGAAGCGCTACGATGTCGATGCCTCGTTCTCCGGCGTCGACTGGTCGGACCTGCAGGAGCGCATCTTCTCCCGCGTCGACGCGATCGAAGCCGGCGGGCGTGAGTACCGGATGAGCGACCGCCAGCCCAACAACACCGTCATCCCCGAACATGTCCGCTTCGTCGACGAGAAGACCGTGGTCACCGACTCCGGTGAGGAGATCACTGCCGACCGCATCGTCATCGCCGCCGGGGCCGCCCCGACGATCCCCGACACCCCCGGGCTCGATCCCGCTCGGGTTGACACTCCGGGATATCCGATCGTCACCTCGAACTCGATCATGCGTCTGCCGGAGCAGCCGAAGCGGCTGGCGATCGTCGGCTCGGGCGTCGTCGCGATGGAGTTCGCCCATATCCTCTCGAGCTTCGGCACCGAGGTGACCGTCATCGCCCGCGGACCCCGGCTGCTCCAGGACTTCGACGCCACCGCCTCGGCGGAGTTCACGGAGATCTTCACCGCCGACCACAAGGTCCTCCTCGGTGCCCAGCCGGCCGCCTACCGCCTCGGCGAGGGCGAAGGAGCGCCGGTGACGATCGACCTCGAACCGAGCGGACGGATGGACGATGTCGACATCCCGGCCTCGGTCGAGGCCGACATCGTCCTCATCGCCATCGGGCGCCACCCGAACACCGAGGGCCTCGACGCGGCCGCGGTCGGATACGACACGACCGCCGACGGCAGGCTCGTCGTCGATGACTTCCAGCGGGTCTACGCGGGAGGGAGGCCGGTTCCCGGCGTCTTCGCCCTCGGTGACATCAGCTCCGAGCACCAGCTCAAGCACGTCGCCAACCACGAGGCGCGCGTCGTCGGCGACAACCTCGCCGTCGACGTCGCCGCCGGCGCGCCCGGTGCCGCGCCGGAGACCGCGCTGACGCGCTCGAGCCACAAGGCCGTACCCGCGGCGGTGTTCACCTCGCCCCAGGTGGCCGCGGTCGGGATGACCGAGGACGAAGCCCGCGCCGCCGGCCACGACGTCACCGTCAAGGTCCAGAGCTACTCCGACGTCGCCTACGGGTGGGCGATGGCCGACGACCCGGGGATCGTCAAGATCATCGCCGACCGGGACACCCGGCTCATCCTCGGTGCGCAGATCGTCGGCCACGAGGCGTCGATGATCATCCAACCCGTGATCCAGGCGATGGCCTTCGACCAGCCGGCCGACGAGGTGGCCCGCGGGCAGTACTGGATCCATCCTGCCCTGCCCGAGGTCATCGAGAACGCTCTCCTCGGGCTCGACTTCTCCCCGCGGTGAGGCCTCAGAACTCGTAGAACCGGTTCTCCATGACGGAGCGGGCGTGGCGGGTCGCACGCAGGTAGTCGTCCTCGAGCTCCCGTCCGCCCCCGGCCGGATACCCGAGGAGACGGGCCGTGGCTTCGAGCTCGGAGTGCTCGTCGGGCAACGACTCGGCGGTGCGCCCGCGGAAGAGCATGACCGCTGAACGGACGTTCGTGGCCAGCTGCCAGGCGGCGGCGAGCTCCGCGGCGTCCTCTGCGGGGATGAGGTCCGCGGCCGCCGCGGCTTCGAGGGCCGGCAGCGTCGACGTCGTCCGCAGGCCCGGAACCGAATGGGCGAAGCGCAGCTGGAGGAGCTGGACGGTCCATTCGACGTCGGAGAGGCTCCCCCGGCCGAGCTTGAGGTGTCGGCGCTTGTCCGCGCCCTTGGGCAGCCGCTCGTCCTCCATCCGCGCTTTGAGGGTGCGCACCTGGGTGAGCGCCTTCCCGGTCATCTGCTCGGGGTAGCGCAGAGGGTCGATGAGGGCCGTGAACGCCTCGGTCAGCGCTGAGTCGCCGGCGACGGGCCTGGCCCGCAGGAGTGCCTGGGCCTCCCACGGCTCCGACCATTTCGCGTAGTAGGACTGGTAGGAGGCGAATGTGCGCACGAGCGGGCCGTTCTTGCCCTCGGGGCGCAGGTCTGCGTCGAGGTCGATGCCCTTGGCCCCCTCGCTCGCCTTGAGGCGCGAGGTGAGCTGGAGGGCGACCTTGTTGACGTGTTTGCTCAGCTTCGCCCGCGCCTCGGCGTCGAGGTCCTCGTCGCGGGCACGGTAGACGAACATCGCATCCCCGTCGGAGAAGTACCCGATCTCCCGGCCGCCCCACCGCCCCATGGCGATGACCGCGAACTCGTAGTCCGGCGTCGACTCTTCGTCGAGGTCGAGACGCACGGCCGCCAGCGCACCGGAGACCGTGAGGTCCATGAGGTCGGAGAGATCGCCGGGCACCTCGGCCCGGTCGCCGACGTCGAGGACGTCGCGCAGGGCGATGCGCAGCAGCTCCCGGGAGTACGTCTCCCGAATCCGCGACACCGCTGACCCGCCGTGCCGGGAGAGCAGTCCCTCGATCTCGGCGCCGAGGACCTCGAGGTCGCGGGCGTGGAGACTCTGGTAGTCGTCGAGCCACGCGACGGCGGCCGGCTGGCGCAGCAGGAGTTCCGTCGCGTACCCGGAGAGCGTGAGGACCTCGGCGACGGACTTCGCGGCGAGCCCGGAGTCGCGCAGCATCTTGAGGAACCAGCCCGAGGACGATAGGGAGTCCGTGAGCCGACGGAACGACAGCAGGGCGGCATCGGGATCGACGCCGTCGGAGAACCAGTCGAGCAGCGCCGGCAGGACCTGCCGGATGACGTGGGCGGTGCGCGACATGCCCGCCGTGAGCGACTTGATGTGGCCGAGCGCACCCTGCGGGTCGCGGTAGCCGAAGGCGCGGAGCCGATCGGCGGCCGCCTGGAGACTCGTGCCGCGGTGATGGGCGTCGACGACGGCACCGTGGACGCCGACGGCGGCGTCGAGGACGGGACGGTAGAAGATCTGCTCGTGCAGCCGCGTGACCTGCTTGGCGAAGTCCCGGCGCGTCTCCTCGAGCCGCTCCCCCGAGCGGGTGCCGGAGGTGAAGACGGAGCGTGCGAGAGTCCGCAGCTTCGCCTCGTCGTCGGGGATGAGGGCGTTGCGCAGCATCCGCGGGATCTGCACACGGTGTTCGACGACACGCATGAAACGGTAGGCCGCGGAGAACGCTGCGGCATCGTCTTGGCCGATGTAGCCGTGCTCTCCGAGGGCGGACAGGGCGAGCAGCGTGTTCGGGGACCGGATCTCGTCGTCGCTCTGCCCGTGGACGAGCTGGAGGAGCTGCGCGGAGAACTCGACGTCGCGCAGTCCCCCGCGTCCGAGTTTGATCTGCCGCGGCGCTTCGGCGGCGGGGATGAGGTCGACGACTCGACGGCGCATCGCCCGGATCCCGTCGATGAAGCCCTCCCGGCCGGCAGCCTCCCAGACGAGAGGGCCGAGCGTGTCGGTGAACGCGGTGCCGACCTCGGAGTCGCCGGCGACGGGCCTCGCTTTGAGGAGAGCCTGGAACTCCCAGTTCTTCGCGACATCGGCGTAGTAGTGCTCGAACTCCGACATCGTGCGCACGAGCGCTCCGGCCTTGCCCTCGGGACGCAGGGCGGTGTCGACCTCCCACAGCGCCGGTTCGGCACCGGGGTCGGAGAGGATCGAGCGCATCCGCTGCGCCACCTCGGTGGCCAGGCGCCGCTGAGCGTCGGTCGACTCGGAGGCGAGGACGAAGACGACGTCGACGTCGGAGACGTAGTTGAGCTCCCTTGCCCCGGTCTTCCCGAGCGCGATCACGGCCATCCGGACGTCCGCGTCCGGGTCGAGCTCGGCCCGGGCGATGGACAGGCCCGCCTCCATCGCGGCCGAGGCGAGGTCGGAGAGGACTGCGGTGACGAGGTCGACGATGTCCTCGGGTTGGTCGGCGAAGAGGTCGTCGGCCATGAGGGCGAGAAGCACGTCCCGGTAGGCCCGGCGCAGGCGAGCGATCCCCTCGTTGCCGGTGTGAGCGGCGACCGGGGCCGGATCATCCGGGTCGGCGCCGACGCTTTCCAGCAGCGTCTCGCGCAGGGCGCTCGCCGAGGCCTGCGGGGTCGAGATCATGAGATACGGGGCACGGTTGAGCAGGATGCCCAGCGAGTCGGGGTGGCGGACGAGATGATCGACCATCGCCTCGGAGGTGCCGAGCACCCGAAGCAGTCGCGCGAGCAGCGGGCGGTCGAGATCCGCCTCGGCGACGGGGTCCGGCCCGCCCGCTCCTACCGCCTCGACGAGGGCGCGTCCATCGTCCTCGCACTGTTCGAGGACGCGGAGGAGGCCGAGAGCGGCCTGGTGCGGGTCCGGGGTCGCCTCGAGCAGGTCGACCAACCGCGAATCCGTGGCCAGCGGCGCTCCGACGATCCCGTCGATGTCGCCGAGGAAGCGGGTGGCCGACGTGGAGCCGGCAGGGGTCCGTGAGGTGATCCGAGCCATGGTCTACATCGACGAGAAGTGCTTGCTGAGCTCGTACGGCGTCACCTGCGCCCGGTATTCGGTCCATTCCTGGCGCTTGTTGCGGAGGAAGAAGTCGAAGACCTCCTCACCGAGCGTCTCGGCGACGAGATCGGAGCCCTCCATGATCTCGACCGCCTCGGCGAGGCTGGCAGGCAGGGCGCGGATGCCCATCGCCCGACGTTCGGTGTCCGAGAGCAGCCAGACGTTGTCCTCGGCCTCCTCGGGCAGTTCGTAGTCCTCTTCGATGCCCTTGAGCCCGGCGGCGAGCATGAGGGCGTAGGAGAGGTACGGGTTCGCCGAGGAGTCCAGCCCCCGGTACTCGACGCGAGCCGAGGACGACTTGCCCGAGTTGTACTGGGGCACACGCACAAGCGCCGAGCGGTTGCGGTGGCCCCAGCAGATGTACGAGGGAGCCTCGTGGCCGGTCCACAGCCGTTTGTAGGAGTTGACGTACTGATTCGTCACCGCGGTGATCTCCGCGGCATGGTGGAGGAGGCCCGCGATGAACTGGCGCCCGGTCTTCGACAGCTGATAGGTCGCCCCCGGTTCGAAGAACGCGTTGTTCTCCCCCTCGAAGAGGGAGACGTGGGTGTGCATCCCGTTGCCGGGATGGTCGGAGAGCGGCTTGGGCATGAACGAGGCGTAGACGCCCTGGGCGATCGCGACCTCCTTGATCACCGACCGGAACGTCATGATGTTGTCGGCCATCGTCAGCGCGTCGGCGTAGCGGAGGTCGATCTCGTTCTGCCCGGGTCCCGCCTCGTGGTGGGAGAACTCGACGGACAGACCCATCGCCTCGAGCATCGTCACCGCCGAGCGGCGGAAGTCGTTCGCGGTGCCGCCGTTGACGTGGTCGAAGTAGCCTGCGGTGTCGACGGGCACGGGCGCACCGAGGGTCCCGTTGCCGGAGTCAAGGTTGCCGGAGCGGAAGAGGTAGAACTCGATCTCCGGGTGGACGTAGAAGGTGAAGCCCTTCTTCGCCGCCGCCTCGAGGGTGCGCTTGAGGACGTTGCGCGGGTCGGCCTTGGCCGGTTCGCCCCCGGGGACGTGGATGTCGCAGAACATCCGGCCCGTCGGCTCGGTCTCTCCGCGCCACGGCAGCAGGGAGAACGTCGAGGGGTCGGGCTTGAGGACCATGTCGGCCTCGTAGACCCGGGAGAGTCCTTCGACCGCCGAGCCGTCGAACCCGATGCCCTCGGAGAACGCGCCCTCGAGTTCGGCGGGCACTATCGCCACCGACTTCAGTCCGCCGAGGACGTCGGTGAACCAGAGGCGGATGAACCGGACCTCACGGTCCTCGACGGTGCGGAGGACGAACTCTTCCTGTCGCGACATCGATCAGCCGTTCCACTTCTCGTCGTCTTCGTTCCACTCCTCGTTGCGCTTCTTCGCCTGCTCGAGGGCGTCGCGCGCCTCCGCCTCGGTGGTGTAGGGGCCCATCCGGTGGGTCCAGTCACTGACGAGACCCTGTTCGACCTCACCCGTCGCAGTGTTGAAGTACCACTTGGAGTTCGCCTCGTCGATATCCTTGAACAGTCCCATGGCCGGCCTTCCGTCGTTGCTGTGGTGCCCTGACGATGTCAGCTTACCGGTTCGCAGGCCTCCTGACAGGGGTGTTCGCCGAGGTGTCGGCGCCGTGTCGGCGACTGTGGGCATTGAGCTGGACGCGGTCATCTGACCGCCCGTGTCACTGCAGGCGGAGTCTCCCGCCGAGGCGTCCCGACGCTGCCGTCGATCGAACCATTCCGTAATCTTTCGCATCGTGGACAACCGATTCCGCAAGACTCGGCACGAAATGGGCATGTAAAGGTTTGCCTCCCAGACCTTCAGAAGCTTAGAGTGAGATGTACCCTCGGCCGTTGCCTCGCGCGGCCGGACCTGCCCCGCTGCCGGGGCGCCATGAGAGAAGGAATCCAATGCGCATTTCAGTGCCCACAGAGGTCAAGAACAACGAGTTCCGGGTCGCCATCACCGCTGCCGGCGTCCATGAGCTCGTCTCCCGCGGTCACGAGGTCACCGTTCAGGCCGGTGCCGGCGAAGGCTCATTCATCAGCGACGACGAATACACCGCAGCCGGTGCGACCATCGCTCCCGACGCCGCGAGCACCTGGGCCGCCGGGGACATGGTCCTCAAGGTCAAAGAGCCCATCGCGCAGGAGTACGGCTTCCTCCGCAAGGACCTCATCCTCTTCACCTACCTCCACCTCGCCGCCGATGAGGCGCTGACGAAGGCGCTCATGGAGGCCGGCACCACCGCCATCGCCTACGAGACCGTCCAACCCGACGGCGGCGGCCTGCCCCTGCTCGCTCCGATGTCGGAGATCGCCGGTCGGCTCTCGACGCAGGTCGGCGCGCACAGCCTGCTCAAGGCCGAAGGCGGCCGCGGTGTGCTCCTCTCCGGCGTTCCCGGCACCGACAAGGCCAACGTCGTCGTCATCGGCGCCGGTGTCGCGGGCACGAACGCCGCACGCATGGCGCTCGGCCTCGGCGCCAACGTCGAGGTCATCGACATCAACATCCCCCGCCTGCGCCAGATCGACGAGACCTTCAACGGTGCGATCGCGACGAAGGTGTCGAACAGGTACGAGATCACGAAGTCGCTCTCGACGGCCGACCTCGTCATCGGCTCCGTCCTCATCCCGGGTAAGAAGGCTCCCAAGCTCGTCACCGACGACATGGTCGCCGGCATGAAGCCCGGTTCGGTGCTCGTCGACATCGCGATCGACCAGGGAGGCTGCTTCGAGGGCTCGCACCCGACGACCCACGACGACCCGACCTACGTCGTCCACCAGTCGATCTTCTACTGCGTGGCGAACATGCCCGGCGCCGTGCCGAACACCGCGACCGCCGCGCTGACGAACGCGACCCTGCCCTTCGCCGTCAAGCTCGCCGACCAGGGCTGGCACAAGGCGCTGTCGAACGACACCGGTCTCGCCCGCGGCCTCAACACCCACAACGGCCACGTGACGAACGACAACGTCGCCGAGGCGTTCGGCCTCCAGGCCGTCTCCGTCGAACACGCGCTCGCGAACTGAGTCACCGAGCGACCGGTTGCTGCTCGGCCGGTTCTCGCTCGATGCCGCTAAAGCGCTGATCGCTACCGGCACCCGAGCGCACAACGCACCGTCAGCGTCTTCTCCACCCCGTAGACCGGGATGAACAGACGCTGACGGTGCGTTGTGCATTCCCCCGCCGAGGTTGTGGCAGTGCAGGTGCGCAGCGTCGGTTCGGGTGCGCTTCCGCGCTTGGGGTAGGACGTGCCGTTTGAAGTAGGGGGTGAGAGGGAGAACGTCCCCGCGGGGACGTCTACAGGGCCGCCGCCGTGCACAACCGCTAACGACTGCCGGGCGCAACCGCACACGGTCTCGTGCGCGACCGCGAACGATCAGTGTCGACGCTCGAGGCTGCCTACCGGGACTCCCGCATCGTCGTCTGCCGGAAATGCTCCTCACACAGGCGACCCGCCGCCTCGGCGTCTCCGGCGGCGATCGCCTCGACGATCGCGGCGTGGTCGATGACGGCCCGATCGAAGAGCTCGTGGGAGAACGGGTCGTGGCGGAAACCGGCGTTGATGCGGGTGTCGATGTCGATGGCGATGCGCACGAGCTCGGGGTTGTGTCCGGCCCGGGCGATCGCGAAGTGGAACCGGGCGTCGGCCGTGCGGGCGGCCGACGCCTCGGCGCGTTCGGAGTACGCCTCGGCGAGGTCACGGAGCTCGTCGAGCTCGTCGTCGGTGCGGCGCAGCGCCGCGGTCGCGGCGAGACTGTTCTGGAACACGGCGCGGGCGTCGAGGAGGTTGCGCCGCTCGGCGTGGAACTCCTCGATCCTCTCGGCCATCGGGGCGAGGGTCGCTGGTGCGGCGCTCGCGACGAAAGTGCCGCCGCCACGACCGCGACGGCGTTCGACGACGCCGAGCCGCTCGAGGCGCTCAAGGGCGGCGCGCACACTCGATCGCGACACCTGGAGGTCGGCTGCCAGCGCACGCTCCCCCGGCAGCAGCGTGCCCTCGGGCAGGGCGCCGACCGCGATGCCGGAGAGGATGTGGTCGGCGATCTGCTGCGGGGCGCTCGTGAGGCTGACGACCTCGCTCAGCCCGGAGAACTCCTTGCCGGGCAGGTCAGGCCGCTCGCTCATCGCACCTCCACTTTCGCTCTCCCGGTCCTGTGTCTTCTCCGAGTCTAAGCTTTCCCACCGCCGAGGCGGGACGTCGGTGGGGTGCTCGTCAGTGGATTCTCGATGCGCCGGGGCTCTAGAATCGTGACCATCATGACAGCCCATCCTCGCCTCATCACGCCCGGAACGCTCTCCCCCGAACGTCAGGTCCCCGCTTCGATCACCCGACCCGAGTACGTCGGGCGCGCCGACGCCGACGAAGGCCGCGGCGGCGACCAGTACACGCCCGAGGAGATCGAGCGCGTCCGCGTCGCCGGCGGCATCGCGGCCAACGCCCTGGCCGCCGTCGGAGAGATCATCGCCCCCGGGGTGACGACCGATGAGATCGACCGGGTCGCCCACGCATTCATGGCCGACCACGGCGCCTACCCGTCGACGCTCGGCTACCGCGGCTTCCCGAAGTCCGTGTGCACCTCGGTCAACGAGGTCATCTGCCACGGCATCCCCGACTCGACCGTGCTCGAGAACGGCGACATCGTCAACGTCGACATCACCGCCTACATCGGCGGCATGCACGGGGACACGAACTACACGTTCGCCGTCGGAGACATCGACGACGAGTCGCGCCTCCTCATCGAACGGACGTGGGAGGCGACGATGCGCGGCATCAAGGCGGTGCACCCGGGTCGGGAGATCAACGTCATCGGCCGGGTCATCGAGAAGTACGCGAAGCGCTTCGGCTACGGGGTCGTCCGCGACTACAGCGGCCACGGCGTCGGCCGGGAGTTCCACTCCGGCCTCATCGTCCCCCACTACGATGCCGCCCCCTCCCACGCCGAGGTGATGGAGCCGGGGATGATCTTCACGATCGAGCCGATGCTCAACCTCGGCACCGAGGCATGGGACGTCTGGGACGACTCGTGGACGGTCGTGACGAAGGACCGGAAGCGCTCCGCCCAGTTCGAGCACACCGTCGTCGTCACCGACTCCGGTGCCGACATCCTCACCCTTCCCGACCCCGCCTCGGCGATCGCCGGTGGCCCGACGCCCAAGGACGCAGATGACTGAGGACACCCCCGCCCGCTTCGCAATCGGCATCGACATCGGGGGCACCGGGATCAAGGCCGCCCTCGTCGACACGGAGACCGGCCAGCTCGCGTTCAAGCGCGTGCGCGTGCTCACTCCGAAGCCGAGCACCCCGGATGCCGTGGCCGATGCCATCGCCGAGGTGGTCGACCTCCTCGTCGAGCGTGCCCTCGAACTCGAGGTCGTCGCCGACCGCGGCGTCCTCGACGCGCTGCCGCTCGGGTGCGGGTTCCCCGGCGTCGTCCTCGACGACGAGGTCCACTACGCGGCGAACCTCGACAGGAGCTGGATCGGCTCGAACATCCAGGCGATCCTGCGCAAGCGCATGGGCAGGCAGTTCTTCATCATGAACGACGCCGACGCCGCGGGTCTGGCCGAGATGGTCTTCGGTGCCGGACGGAAGTACCGGAAGAAGACGGTGCTGCTCACGACGTTGGGCACCGGTATCGGCACGGCGCTGTTCACGCAGGGTCGCCTCGTCCCCTACACCGAGCTCGGCCACATCGAGATGAATGGCCGTGACGCGGAGACGCAGGCAGCGGAGTCGGTCAAGGTCCGTGAGGAGCTCGAGTTCGACGAATGGGCGAAGCGGCTGCAGCAGTACTATTCGCAGGTCGAGCTGCTCGTCGCCCCGGATCTCATCATCGTCGGCGGCGGCATCTCGAAGCGCCACGACGAGTTCCTCCCGCTCATCACGACCCGGGCCGTGATGTGCCCGGCGAAGATGTTCAACAACGCGGGCATCGTCGGTGCCGCAATACTGGCCGTCAACGACGGCAAGCCGCGGGTGAAGAAGGGCCTCGGCTGAGCACTGCAGTCCCATCTGACTGTTCAGCCAGTCACGTGATCGGTATGCTGGTCACATGAATGTCGACGAGCCCTTCGGAGGACTGATCACCGGCGCACGCGGCGCAGTGCTCGCTCTCCTCCTACGGACCGGCGCCCAGCCGACGGGTCGCAGGGTCCACTCGCTTCTCGACGGTGACCACAGCCTCTGGTCTGTGCAGCAGGCGCTCAAAGCGTTAGTCGAGCTGGGAATCGTCGAGCAGACGACGGTGGGGCCGTCGATCATCTACTCGATCAACGAAGACCATGCAACAGTGCCCTCGCTCCGCAGGCTCGTCGATCCTGTCGGCATGCTGACCGGGGTCATCGAAGCGCACATCGACACGACTGCTGTCGACGCGGTCATTCTCTTCGGATCGACAGCCACCGGAGCAGCGAGCGCCGACAGTGACATCGATCTTGCCGTCATCGGCTCGAGTGACTGGGACGAATCCGGCCGTCTGGCTCAGCACGTGCACGCCGGCATGGGCAACCCATGTGACGTTCTCGTCTTCACGCCGGAGGAATTTGACGCGGCAGTCAGACGAGGCGAACCCGTCGTCAGGGATATCCTTCGTGACGGCATTCCGCTCGTCGGTGCGCTCCCCCATCGCGAGCCGCGGGTCGGCTGATGGCGCGGTCGGAACAGCAGAATTCCGCTCGGCTGTTCCTGCGAAAGGCGCAGGAGTACCTGGACTCGGCGGAGGACAACCTCGTTCTGGAACGCCTCACCGTAGCCGGCGGTGACGCCGTCCATGCTGGAATCTGCGCCAAAGACGCTATCGTCACTGCGCTTTCAGGAACGACGGGAAAGGCGAAGGACCATTCTCGCGCAGCCCGAGAACTGCGCGACGTGCTTGGGAGTCGGCCCGTTGCCGCCGACGCCGAACGGTGCCTGCGACAACTCGTTTCCGCAAAGAGCGAGATCGAGTACGGGACCGGCCTCATGTCTGAGGCAAAAGCAGAGACGCTGGTGCGACGGGCGCGCACCCTTGTCGCGACGGCGAAGGACATTGTGGTGCTGCGGCGCTGACCACAGGCAACAGGGCCTCGGCTCAGCGCTGCGGCCCGGATGTGAGTGAGGACAGGCCACCGATACGCCGGGTTCTGTCATCGAGTCGGTCACCCTCCTCGACTGACGGCCATCTATCTGGGACCGATGTCACCACCGGCCTCAAGCGATCCACCCGACGGCTCGGCGAGCAGCCTCGAACGCCGTCTGTCTGATCTTGCTCCGGATGGGGTTTACCCAGCAGCACCGGTCACCCGGCACTCTGGTGGTCTCTTACACCACCGTTTCACCCTTACCTGCCGACGCGGTCGACAGGCGGTCTGCTCTCTGTTGCACTTGCCCGCGGGTTGCCCCGGGTGGGTGTTACCCACCATCCTGCTCTGCGGAGCCCGGACGTTCCTCAGCCCATAGGGCCGCGACCGTCTGGTGACCTGTCCTCACAGGTCAGTCTACCCGCGCGGGCCCGCCCCGGCACCGGGTCGCCGCCGCCCGTGACCAATCCGACATGGACGGCTTCGCTGCGTGTCCGGGCCGCCGAATACGATGGAGGCGTGAAGATCCTCCTCCCGCCGTCCGAAGGCAAGACCCCGCCGCCCAGCGGCGATCCGCTCGACCTCACGGCGCTGTCGTCCCCGGATCTCAACCCCAAGCGCAAGCAGGTCCTCGGGGCCCTGAAGAAGGTCTCGAAGCGTCGGGATGCGCTCACCGCTCTCGGAGTCGGGGCCTCGCTGACCGAGGATGTCGCCCGCAACGTCACAATCGACTTCCAGCCGTGCGCTCCCGCACTGCTCACCTACACCGGTGTCCTCTACGAGGCGATGGGGGCCGCCGACCTCGTCGCCGCCGCCGAGGCCGATGCGTCGATGGCCGAGCGCCTGCGCGACGTCCATGTCTTCTCCGCCGTCTTCGGCCAGGTCAATGGCCTCGACCCGATTCCCGCGTACCGGCTGGCGATGAAGACCGACCTCGGGCAGCTCGGTCGCCTCTCGACGTGGTGGAAACCGATCCTCGCGAAGTCGTTCTCCGTCGGGTCCGAGGAAGTCGTCCTCGACTGCCGCTCGAGCGACTACCGCGCCGCGTGGCCGGGACCGAACAGCCAGGTCGTCACGCTCGGAGCGGTCAAGGACACCGGTGCCAAGCGCAGCGTCGTCTCCCACTGGGCCAAGTTCTACCGGGGCGAATTCGTCGGCCGACTGCTCCGCGACGAACGCGAACTTCCGGCAAACATCAATGCCCTCGTCGACCGGGCAGGCGAGCACTACGAGGTCGAGTTCGCTCCCGCGACCGGGTCACGGCCGGCGGGGCTGACGATCGTCCTCCGCGACTGAGCCAGCCCTACAGCGTCGACTGAGCCCACACCTCGGCGTTTGAAGCGCAGCGCCCGCTCACCCTCGACGCAGGAGGACGGCCTCGCACTCCTCGCAGGCGTGGACCTCGTTGACGTCCTCGGCAAGCCATTCGTGCCAGGTCATCCCGCTGATCTCCTGACCGCACGCCTGACAGTGCGGGCCGGCGATGATCGCGGCCCCCGGACCACCCTGGGCGACATTGGCTTCGAAGCGCCGGACGAGGTCGGGCGGCAGATCCGATTTCAGCTGCGCCTCCTGGCTGCCGAGCTCGTCGAGGTCTTCGGCCAGCGCCGCCTTGCGCTCCTTGATCCCGGTCTGCGTGGCTTTGCCCTCTGCGGTCACCGCGGTGATGTCGGCTTCGACCCGGGCGAGTTCGCCCTGCGCGGCCTCGAGGCGCTCCATCGCCCCCAGCTCGGTCTCTTCGAATTCGGCGACACGGCCCTCATGGGCGGCGATCTCCTCCTGCAGGTGGACGAGGTCGCGGCTGGTCAGGCCGGTGCCGTCGTTGAGCTCGGCCGTCTTCTTCTCAATCTGCGCCGTCTGCTTGTCGATGGCCGCCGTGAGCTCGGCCGTCTCGGCCTCGAGGCCGGCGATGACCTTTGCAACACCGTCCCGCTCCGCTCCGAGTGCCTTGTGCCGGTCGATGAGTTCCTGGAGCTTCGGGGCGTCGACGGGATGGTCGTGTTCGTGACGCAGAGCCCGCGACCGTGCGGTGAGCTCGATGAGCTCGTCGAGAGTGGTGCGCTGAGCGGCGGTGAGGATCATGGTCACGTCCCTTTCAGTAGCGTTCGACCCAGGGATCGGTGTTGACGGCAGACGATTGGAGGGCGACCGAGAGTCCGCGCTGCTCGAACTCCGCTTCGAGCTCTGCTCGTGCCGCCGCCAGCCACACGGCCTCCGAGGCCCAGTGAGAGACGTCGATGAGCTGCGGCCGCGCCTCGGCGCGATTGGCGGTGTCGAGGGCCTCCGTCGCCGGATGGTGACGGAGATCGGCGGTGATGTAGACGTCGGCACCGCTGGACCGGACGGCATCGAAGAGGGAATCGCCGGCTCCCCCGCACACGGCGACACGGGTGACGGCGGCGGCCGGGTCGCCCGCGATGCGCACCCCCGTCGTCGTCCGCGGCAGACGCTCGGCCAGCGTGCGGGCGATGTCGCGCACGGTCGTCGCCTCGCCGAGGTCGCCGACCCGTCCGATGCCGCGCTCCGGGGCGGCGGGGTCGGGGACGAGGGGTGCGGACTCCGACACGCCGGTGAGTCCGATGAGGACGTCGGAGACGCCTCCGACCGCGGCGTCGGCGTTCGTGTGGGCGTTGAACTGGGCGATCCCGTTGGTGATGAGCGTGTGCACGGCCCCGCCCTTGAGCGTGCCGGCGCTCACCGTGTTGACCGGCCGGAGCATGAGCGGATGATGGGTGAAGAGGAGATCGGCGCCGAGGACGACCGCCTCGGCGATGACGGCATCGGTGGGGTCGAGGGCGAGGAGAATCGAACGCACCTCGGCGTCGGGATCCCCGACGGCCAGACCCACGGTGTCCCAGTCCTCGGCCAGGTCAGGCGGCCACAGGGAGTCGAAGACGTCCACGCACTCACTCACCGTCGGATACCTCATACGCCCACCCTAGTCGATGCTCCCCCGCTCCTCGGCGACGAATCTTCTCACCGAGGTCGTCGGCCGCTAGATTGGCATCATGAGCACTCACGCGTCAGAGACGACGCCCCCAGTGAAGCCCGTGTCCTCGACCGTCGCCGACATCATCGCCCGCAGCGCCGGCCGTTTCGCCTCCCGCACCGCCGTCGAGTTCTCCGACCGCACGTGGTCGTATGCCGAACTCGATGCCGCGGTCACCGCGGTCGTCCGCGAACTCCTCGCCCTCGGAGCGGCGAAAGGCGACCGGATCGCCGCGTACGGGAAGAACTCCGACCTCTACCTCATCCTCTTCCTCGCGTGCGCACGGTCCGGGCTCATCCATGTGCCCGTGAACTTCCAGCTCACCGGTGACGAACTCGACTACATCCTCGCCAACTCCGGGGCCGAGATCGTCTTCGCCGACGACGACCTCATAGACGCGGTGACGGCGACGCCCTCGGGTGCGGCAGGGCAGGTGCGGACCCTGTCCTCGCTTCTCGGCCCCGCCTCGGAGAGCGACATCGACCCTGCCGCCCCGGACGAATTCGACGTCACCGACGCCGACATCGCGCAACTCCTCTACACCTCGGGGACGACCTCGGCGCCGAAGGGCGCCGTGATGACCCACCGCGCCCTCGTCCACGAGTACCTCTCGTGCCTGACCAGCCTCGACTTCTCAGGCACGGACCGGGCCGTCCACGCCCTGCCGCTCTACCATTCGGCGCAGATGCACGTCTTTCTCCTCCCTCTGCTCGCCGTCGGCGCGCACAACATCATCGTCCCCGCGCCCGTACCCGGTGACCTGCTCGCCCTCTTCGAGGAGCGGCAGATCAACTCGTTCTTCGCCGCCCCCACCGTGTGGGTGGCGCTGGCCAACAGTCCGGAGCTGGAGACCCGCAACCTGGAGAGCCTGCGCAAGGCGTACTACGGGGCATCGATCATGCCGGGTCCGGTTCTGACGAAGCTGCGTGAGCGCCTTCCGGAGCTCGGCTTCTACAACTGCTTCGGCCAATCCGAACTCGGTCCGCTGTGCACGGTGCTCCGACCCGAGGAGCACGATGCCCACCCGGGATCGGCCGGTCGCGCCGTGCTCTTCGTCGAGACGCGGGTCGTCGACGCCGCCGGTGACGACGTCGCCCCCGGTGAGCTCGGGGAGATCCTCTACCGTTCCCCGCAGCTGTGCTCGGGCTACTGGGACAAGCCGGAGGCGACCGCCGAGGCGTTCGACGGAGAATGGTTCCACTCCGGGGACCTCGTGCGGATGGACGCGGACGGCTTCGTCGAGGTCGTCGACCGAGTCAAGGACGTCATCAACACCGGCGGGGTGCTCGTGGCCAGCCGACAGGTCGAAGACGCGATCTTCGAGATGCCCGGAGTCGCCGAGGTGGCCGTCGTCGGCATCGCCGACGAGAAGTGGATCGAAGCGATCTCGGCGTTCGTCGTCGTCCGCGACGACGCCAGTGAGATCGCCGAGGCGGACGTCATCGCCCATGTCCGGGACCGGTTGGCCGGGTTCAAGGTGCCCAAACGGGTCGCGTTCGTCTCCGAGCTGCCGAAGAACTCCGCTGGGAAGATCCTCAAGCGCTCCCTCCGCGAGGCGTGACCGGCGGTGGGCGCGGTACGGTGCCCGGCCTCGCATACACTGCACTAGGGCCAGAGTGCTGGCCGCACGGAGATGGGAAGGCTGCGGATGAGAGCTGAGGACAGCATCAAGGGGTGGCCGTGGCGACTCCACGGCGACGGGAAGTCGATCAGGCCAGGGGAGATCGTCCTCCCCGAGGAGCGGATGACCTGGCCGAGGACGATCGGGATCGGCGCTCAGCACGTCGTCGCGATGTTCGGTGCGACGTTCCTTGTCCCCCTGCTCACCGGGTTCCCGCCGTCGACGACGCTGTTCTTCACCGCGATCGGCACCCTGCTCTTCCTGCTCATCACCAAGGGGATGATGCCGTCCTACCTCGGCTCGTCCTTCGGTCTCCTCGCCCCCATCGGAGCGGTCACCGGCTTCGCCGCGACCTCGGGTGAGAAGCTCGACCCCTCGGCGATGGCGCTCGCCCAGGGTGGGATCATCTCCGTCGGGGTCACCCTCGCCCTCGTCGGCATCGTCGTCCACTTCGCCGGGGTGCGGTGGATCGAAGTGACGATGCCGCCGGTCGTCACCGGCTCCATCGTCGCCCTCATCGGGCTCAACCTCGCCCCCGCCGCATGGGGCTGGGTGCAGCAGGCACCTCTGACCGCGGTGATCACGATCGCCGCCATCATCGTCTCCTCCGTCCTCTTCAGAGGTATGCTCGGCAGGCTCTCGATCCTCATCGGCGTCCTCATCGGGTACGGAGCCGCACTCGTCCAGGGTGAGGTCGACTTCTCGACCGTCGAGACCGCGGCATGGGTCGGGCTGCCCACCTTCCATGCCCCGGCCTTCGACCTCGGCTACCTCGGGCTCTTCCTGCCCGTCGTCCTCGTCCTCGTCGCGGAGAACATCGGGCATGTGAAGTCGGTGGCGGCGATGACCGGCCGCGACCTCGACGGACTCACCGGGCGCGCGCTCTTCGCCGACGGCCTGGCGACGACGATCGCCGGAGCCGGCGGCGGGTCGGGGACGACGACGTACGCGGAGAACATCGGCGTCATGGCAGCGACGAAGATCTACTCGACGGCCGCCTACCTGTGTGCGGCGATCATCGCCCTCATCCTCAGCCTGCTGCCGAAGTTCGGCGAGATCATCGCGACGATCCCTCCGGGCGTCCTCGGCGGAGCGGCGACGGTCCTCTACGGGATGATCGGCCTCCTCGGCGTGCGCATCTGGGTGGAGAACCGCGTCGACTTCTTCAACCCCATCAACCTCAACACCGCTGCCGTCTCGCTCATCGTCGCGATCGCGAACTACACGTGGTCCCCGGCGGGGCTCGAGTTCGCGGGAATCGCTCTGGGCACCGCCTCGGCGATCGTCATCTATCAGGTGATGCGGGCGATCGCGAAGTGGCGGGGCACGGCAACGATCCCCAACTCCGCCGCCGAGGCGGGCCAGCCGGAGGTCACCGACCGGCGTTGAAGACCGTCTGGCGCAGTCGTCACCCTGACCGCGGCACCGGAGAACACTCGGATGCCGCAGCCGCCACCGCTTCGATCTCGAGCTTCCATTTCGGATCGAAGATCCCGGCGATGATCACCGTGAGCGCCGGACGGTGGTCGCCCAGGACGTCGAGCCTCACCTGTGTATTCACTGCGGCGAGATCTCTGCTGCTGAGGTACGTCGTCACCTTCACCAGATCGGTGACGTTCATGTTCGCTGATCGTAGGCAAGAGGTGATGTGCTGCCAGATCAGCCTGCACTGATCCTCGACGTCGTCGGGAACCTCGCCCTCCCGAGTCTCGGGAATCTGGCCGCTGATGAAGAGCAATCGACGGCTGGCCGGAACCTCAACGGCGTTCGCGTAGCCGCCGACTGCCGCCGGCACATCTGCCGGGTCGTGCTGCCCATCCATTGTCGGAGCCGAATCGAGGTCACCGACCGGCGTTGAAGACCGTCTGGATCTCCGCGATCTTCCCGCCCTCGAACCGCAGCCAGGTGGCGGCCGGCGTCGACGGGGCGACAGTGGTCTTGAGCACCGACCACGTGAGGGCATTGTCGTCGTCGGCGAGTTGAACGGCGACATCGTCAGACGTCGTCATCGCGCCCATCTCGGTCAGGCCCTTGACGACGTCCTCGGCGCCCGACGCGCGCGCGAGCGGGCCGGAGAACGTGACGACAGGGGTGACGAGGGAGGCGAGCGTGTCGGCGTCGCCGTTCGAGAGCGCGGTGTGGAACTGTGCGGCGAGATCTGAGGTGGCCATGGGCGTTGTCCTCCTGCGTGGGTGGTGCACGGAGGTGCGGGGGATCCCACGCACCTGGTGTGATCATGGCAACATATCCTGCCGATGACAACAGGCAGACGCGATTCGGTGGGATCTGCCAGGGCAGTCGATCGTTCTGCGCCTTCAGGCCGCTTCGGCCTCGACCGGGCGCTTTCGGCCAAGGAGGTTGACGAGGAATCCGACGCCGGCGCCGATGATGAGAGGCAGTGCCACGGGGATGTCGATGAGCAGGATGAGGATGAGGAGGACGGCAAGGGGGCGCTTCCATCCGACGGCGACGGTCGCGGCCATGCCTGTGGCCATGGCGGCACCGATCTCGAGTCCGGGGACGCCGACGGCGACGGCCCCGCCGATCGCGGAGCCGATGAAGACGAGCGGGAAGAACTCGCCGCCGCGCCACCCGCTGACCAAGCAGACGGCGACGGCGACGATCTTGCCCACGGCAACGACGAGCAGCGTCGCCCACGCTCCGGTCTCGGTGAGGACCTGGAGATCGTGGAGTTCGTGGTGCCCGGAGAACCGGACGAGGGGCACGACCGCTGCCAGCAGGGCGAAGACGATGGTGCCGAGGCCGATGATCAGCCACGGTCGGCGCAGCCGGTCGGTGAGGCGCTCGAGCCCGTGGTGGAGTCCGCGGAAGGCCAGACCGGCCGCCGCCGCGACGACGGCGACTCCGAGCAGCCACGGATCCGCGTAGCCCGCGTCGACCGGCGGCAGGGTGATCTGTGCGCCTCCTCCCCCGGTGACGAGCTTCGTCACCCCGAGGAAGACGAAGAAACCGGCGAGTGCAGCGGCGAACTGCAGGGCCTTGCTCGGACCGAGTTCGTCCCCGTCGATGGCGGCGGCTCCCGGCGGTGACCCGTAGAACCCGCCGAGGGCACCGGCACTGCCGGCCTGCCCGATCGTCTTTCGCATCTCGACGTCCTCGCCGATGAGGTGGGCGACGATCGTCGAGAGCTGGGCGACGACGGCGATGATGCCGGCTTCGGGGCCGATCGCTCCCCCGAAGGCGACGGCGACGATCGCTGAGAGTGCGGTCGTCGCCACCGCCCGCCGAGGCAGGGCATCCGGGTCGCGGGACTGCTCGAGCAGGGTCTGGAGGTCTTCGGTCGGGGCGGCACGGTCGAGGACGATGAGGAGGATCCCGCCGAGGAGGATGGTGAGGACGATCTGAAGCGGGGTGTTCCCGAGCAGGGAACCGGAGGCTCCCCAGACGATCTCCTGCAGCCAGGTCATCCCGGCGAAGACGAGGGCGGCGACGAGACCGGCGATGCCCCCGTAGACGAGGGCGAGAAGGGCAAGGCGCCCGGTCACCCCGGCGAATCGGGAACTCACGGTGCGTCTTCAGGGTCAGCGTCGCCTCGGCGTCGGCGGGACATGAGTCGGGAGAGCTCAGCGGCGATGAGGCCGAGGAAGACGAGATCGAAGACGAAGACCGCGGAGACGAGGACCCGACCGACCTGCCCGACGGCGGTGATGTCGCCGTACCCGGTCGTCGTCATCGTCGTCAGCGTGAAGTAGAGCGCGTCGATGCGGGTGGTGATGCCGTCGAACTCGCCGGGACGGTTGACCGCGATGACGAAGAAGACCGCCGAGAAGATCGCGGCGACGAGGACGAAGAGGAGGATGAGCAGAGGAAGGTTCGTGTCGTGCCGGCGCAGCCACAGCAGGGCGAAGCCGAGCACTGAGAGCGCTGCGGCCGTGGCGATGATTCGCCCGACGGCGCCCATCTCGGAGCTGGCCAGGGGCACGGTGAAGTAGAGCGCAAGGACAGCGACCGGGCCGAGCATTGCTGCGAGCACGCGCATACGGGCCGACCTCAGTCGGAGTCGGCGGGGAGGGGGATGATCGTCGGAGGGGGTGCCGTTCACACGTTGATTGTACGCAGGCTGCGGGGTGCGTTAGGCGGGATTCGCACCGTGGTCGTGGGCTGAGAGATCGGCCGGGGGCAGATATCTGATGAGCCGGTCCTGGTCGACCTCGAGCAGCTTGCGGTCCCAGTCGGCGAGGTCGGCGGCGCGTGCGTAGACCTCGTCGAGGAAGGTGAGCAGCGTCGCCTCGGGGTCAGCGGCGGTGCGGACATCGGCGTAGGGCAGGAGGTACTCCCCCAGCGTCGAATCGTAGCCGCCGGCGGTGAGAGTGCCGTCGTAGTAGCCCTCGGGTGCCGGATAGGCGTAGGCATAGAACGAACCCTCATCACTGCCGCCGGCCCAGAATCCCACCGCGACGTTCTCCCTGTCTTCGGCCTCGGCCATCACCCAGGGCGGGCAGTTCGGGGGTGCAGCATGGCTCGGCGGTGCCGTCCGTCCCGAATACCGGGTCGCAGAGAGGTCCATCGACCCCCAGAAGAGCTGGACGGGACTCGCTTTTCCGGCGAACCCGGCCCGCCAGTACGCAAAGACCTTCTCGATCCGCTGCAGCTGCCGCCACCACAGGCGCGCGGACTCAGGGTCGTAGGTGCGGGGGCGGGTGTCCTCAGCGAACGGGGTCGCGTGGGGCAGTTCGTTCGGCCACGCCCACACCGTGCAGGGCACCCCGAGCTTGAGCAGGGCGGCCATGACCGCGTGGTAGAAGTCGGCGACCGACTGGGAGGTCAGTGGGACCGTCTCGGTGTCTCCGGTGCTCGCCCGGAGGACGAAGACGCTGTCGATGAAGTCGAATTCGGCGTCGAAGGTGCGCTCGCTCTGGTGCATGAGGATCTGGGTGCGCAGTCCGCGGGCGCTGACGTCGAAGGTGACGTTCCACCAGTGGTTGATGAGCGTGGTGGAGACGAGTTCGATCTTCCCGATGATCTGCAGCCACTGGTGGAGGCACTCGCGTGTCTCCGTCCAGTCGTCGACGCGCAACGTGGGCCATGCTGATGCGGATCCAGAAGCCATCGCTCACCTGATCTCTTCGTGTGCCATGCCATCGTCGGCACGGGGAGGTGCGATCAACTTAGAAGGTGCGTGACGGAGACGTCAACCCCTCGCAGCCGGACGTGCTGCCACCTGCCGTGCGACCTCCGGCGCCATGGTGAGACCCAGGTGTCCGGGCACCGCGGCCTCGGCCCGTTCCCCAACGGCAGCGGTGATGAGGCCTCGCTCGGCGAGCACAGCGATCCCGGCGGCGATATCGGAGCGCACACGGGTGCGTGTCGTCGCAGAGGTCGACTCCACTGCCCGATCGAGGAGTTCGAGCGGAGTCGTCCTCCTGCTGCGGCGTGCCCGGGCGGAGGCGAACCAGCTGATGAGGCCGATGGCGAGTCCGCTGATGACGCCGAGGATACCGATCCATCCGTGGATGGGTGACCCGATCGCAGCCGCTGCAGCGATCGCGATGAGAGCGAGGACTGCCGGGACGAGGTAGAGCACCGCGACGATGGATGATCCCTCGCCGAAGTCCGGCCGCGAGGCGCTGCGCACCAGATCGACGAGCGCGAGTGCTGCCGCAGCGGCGAAGCAGAGGCCACCCCATCCGAGGTCGACGACGTCGCCGTCGCCGCGCAGCAGGGGCCCGGCGATGAAGGCGAGACCGAAGATGTGGAGGACGATACCGCCGACGAAGGCGGCGATGATCCAGATGCCGTTGAGGACGGTCAGGAAGGTCGGACGCCCGGGAGGAGTCATCGCATGAAGTGTGGTCGGAGGCGCCACCTGCGCCTGGGCGAGGGGGACGCGTTTCGTTCCGGCCCAGGCCAGGCCTTCGAGCCTCCACCAATCGCGCGGCTCCCAGGTCAGTGCGGCTTCGGCCAGAGCGACGACCGCGGCCCGACGATCAGACGGATTCGCGGCTCGCTGTCTGGACATGGTGCTCATTCAATCACGGCTGGGCTCACCGGCATGGCGCGGGGAGCTGACGACTGTAGAAAAGCTCTGAGAGGTGTGGGTGCCCATTTCGAGCGTGTGGTCTGCGGGTGGTCCTTTCCGCCTCGCGGTCGAAAGATTGGAAAGCGGCCCAACAGTATGTTGACTTGCAGAGAACGTGGAAACGAAACGCTGACCCGCTTCCCGGTGACAAACCGATGCGAGGTTCGGTCTGTCGACCGTTCGAAGCAAATGGCGCAGAGATGAATGCACGTGATCAGGAAGGAGCAACTGCTCGTTAACCAGGGAAAGATTTGCGCTGCAGTCGCGGCACTGGAGGCGAAGTCTTGAAGAGCCAAGTGGACCTGACAGTGCGTTTCTCGATCTCGGGTCGAGATCATGGACATCGCCTGTACCCCTCCGTCTCGTACCATTGAGCAGTTCGTCGGTCAGGTACGGAAAGAATTCCTGAGAAGCGACGACCCCTGTCCACACGTCCATCGGCCGAATATTTGGCCTGTGACGCCGAACGAGGCATACCTTTGACGGGGTCGGAATGCCGGCGACGAGCGGAGCCTGCGGGTCGGCTCGCACGTCTCCCGCTAGGGCGGCCTCGACCTTGCCGTTGAGGAATACGTCGAATCCCGCACCGTGTGGTCTTCCGAAACCATAGAGCCCGTCGCCCGCGTCTTGGCCCACCACATCAGTTGCACGCACGTCGCGAAACGATCGCGACCAATCATCAGGTGATCGACCTCGTGACTCTGCACGGTCGTCGCTCACCGGAAGCAACGTTCGTACTGGTCAGGAGTTCTGCGACGGCGGGGACGCTACGCCTCCTACTATTGCCCGGCGGGCGCGCATCATCGGCTATTGCACCCCCGCGGCCGCGATCCCGAATCTCGATGTATGCGTGCGACCTGCACCGGCATTTGTGGAGTGGCTCCAGTGCCTGCGCCCCGGCTGGGTCGCTGAACCGTCGCTACGCTTGTCGCGTAACCCGAGACTCGCCGCGTTGGGGAACGGCGTCGTTCCCCAGCACGACGGTCGCGCTCGCGGCTCTCATTGCCGCTATGGGCTTTGGGCCTGGGCTACTCGTCGGTTTCGTTGAGTGCATCGCGTATCGCGGCGAGGGACGTCATCAGGTCTTCTTGCTGCGACGGGGAGAGCGTTCGGGTGGCGCGGCGTTCGAGTTCGTGCCAGGCAGCCTGCGCCCGAGGCACGGCGTCGCATCCCTTCTCGGTGAGTCGGACGATCATGGCGCGCCGGTCCGAAGGCGATGAGGTGCGTGTGACGAGGCCGGCGCGTTCCATAGCTTGGAGGGTCGCGGTGACGGTGGAGCGGTCACGGCCCATGTAGTGGACCAATTCGGTTTGCGGCACCGGGCCGTGCGCGTTGAGGTAGAGCAACACGATCTCGTGCGGAGACGCGACGCCCGCTTCGTTCAACAGCTCCGTACCAACTCGTGCATGGGCACGGAGGACCTGCAACAACAGGGAACCGATCGGGGCGCCTTCGATGCTGGTACCGACGTGACGGGGCGGCGATCCATCCTTGGTGCGGTCCTCTTCCCGGCTTGTCATAGTGACAGAATAGCGAGACTGTTGGCATGCCAGCAACATTGATATGATGTTGGCATGCCAGCAATCAATTCGGACTCGGTGCGGATCGACCGATCCCTACTGGCGCTGGTCGGGGTGCTGCTGGTCGGCGCGTCCGTCGCGCTCTTGGATACGACGATCGTCGCGGTCGCGATCGCCGACCTGACTCGGGCATTCAACTCCTCGGTGCAGGCGGCTCAGTGGGCCACGACGGCGTATCTGCTGGCGATGGCAGCGGCGATTCCGATGATGGGCTGGTTGACCGGCCGATGGGGCCCACGACGGGTCTGGCTGGTGACGCTGTGGGTGTTCCTGATCGGATCGATCCTGTGCGGACTGGCGTGGTCGATCGAGAGCCTGATCGCCTTCCGAGTCGTGCAGGGTCTCGGTGGCGGGCTGATCCTGCCGCTGGTGCAGGCGATGCTCGCCCGCGCGGCCGGCCCGCGGCGAGTGGGCAGGGTCATGGGGCTGATAGGCATTCCCGGCCAACTCGCCCCGATTCTCGGCCCGGTGCTGGGCGGGATGATCCTGGGCTCGCTCGGGTGGCGGTGGATCTTTGTGGTGAACGCGCCGCTGTGCCTGCTCGCTCTCGTACTCGCCTATCGCCACCTGCATCCGGTGCATGAGCGGCAGCCTGCCGGGCTGGACTGGATCGGCGCGTTGCTGATGGTCGCGGCGACAGTGGCAGTACTGGTTGGCCTGTCGCTCATCGATGACCTGTCGGCAGTTGCGATAGTTCCGCTCGTCGGCGGAGTGGTGCTTCTGGCCGGGTTCGTGTTGCACGCCAAACGCCGAGGCGACCGGGCGCTGCTCGATCTGAAGCTGTTCCGATGCCGATCGTTCTCGATCGCCATCGTGATGATGTTCCTCTCCGGCGTGTGCCTATACGGGCCGATGCTGCTTCTGCCTCTGTTCTATCAACAGGCCCGCGGCCTCCCGGTGGCAGAGGTCGGGTGGATGCTGGCCCCGCAGGGCCTCGGGTTCTTGGCCGGCTTGTGGGTCGCGGGACGGTACGCCGACCGGTACGGCCCGCGAATCGTCGCGCTCGCAGGCACGGTGCTCGCTGGCACCGGGCTCGGGATGTTCGTCTTCGCCGGGGGCGCTTCGCTAACGGTGCTGTCGGCCGGGCTCGTCGCTCTCGGGGCCGGACTCGGGAGCATCGGCGTGGCAGTCTCCGCTACCAGCTATCGCGATGTCGAACCCGTGTCGATCCCCCACGCTACCAGCCTGCTCAACGTCGTCCAGCGCATCGGCGCCTCGTTCGGCACCGTCGTCGTCGCGCTCATCCTCCACCGCCGGCTCGCCGCCCTCGTTGCTTCCGGCAGCAGCGGGATTGACACGGCGTTCGCGCACGCCTTCGCGTGGACGCTGGGGTTCCTCGGCGTTGCCCTCGTCATTGTGCTCCTCCTGCCTAAAGACCCACCCCCACCACCGACAGACGTCAGAGATCCAGAAATGAGGACCACAACATGAGAGCCGTCATCGCGGACCGTCCCGGCACCCCCGACGTGTTGCATCCGGTCACGCTGCCCGATCCTGCGCCCGGCCCCGAACAGGTGCGGGTCGCCGTCGAGGCCGCCGCGACCACCTTCATCGATACGCTGATCCGCTCTGGCAGCCCCGTCGCGCCGCGTGCGACGTTCCCCGTCGTCCTCGGCAACGGCGTCGGCGGCCTCATAGACCGGGTGGGGTCAGGCGTGGACCCGGCCTGGATCGGTACCCGTGTGGTCACCACCACCGGGGGCACCGGCGGCTACGCCAGCCTCGCGCTGGCCCACGTCGCTGACCTGCACCGTGTGCCCGAACTGCTCGACCTCCCGGAAGCGGCCGCACTGCTCGCCGACGGCCGTACCGCCGTCGGCCTGCACGACGCCGCCGGCATCCGACCCGGCGAAACCGTCGTGATCACTGCCGCGGCAGGCGGCGTGGGCAGCATCCTCACCCAACTGGCAAAAGTATCCGGCGCGCACGTCATCGCCCTCGCCGGAAACACCAGCAAGCTCGATCATGCTCGCAGTCTCGGCGCCGACACGGTTGTCAACTACCGCGACCTCGACTGGACCAGTCGCCTCCGCGCGGCTGCGCCAGGCGGACTGGACGTCGTCTTCGACGGGATCGGCACCGGCACAACCGCGGCGCTGTTCGCGCTGGTCCGCTCCGGCGGGCGATACGTCCAGCACGGCGCAGCGGGCGGGAGCTGGGGCACGATAGAACCAACCGCGGCCGCCGAAAGGAACGTCACGGTCATCCCCCTCGACGCGATCGGTGCCAACCCCGGAGAACTGTTCTCGTTCACCGAACGAGCCCTCGATCTCGCCGCCCGGGGAACCTTCCGACCAACCATCGGGCAGACCTTCCCTCTCGATGACGCTGCCGCAGCCCACGCCGCGATCGGGTCACGCGCCACGACCGGAAAGACGCTCCTGTTGCCATGACTCAGCGACAAGACTGTCCCCTGGGCCTCGGCGTCGTCATTGACAGCACCCGAGCGGGCCGATTCGGCCCGGCCGTCGCGCGATGGTTCGCCGAGCAAGTCAAAACGGCAAACCGCTCGACCAATACGGCAGCCACGAAGCGGCAATGAAGTTGCTGAATCAGTTGTCTTGGCGGGCAAGCGCGCTTCTCCCGGCGCGAACGGTATGGTTTGACGACGCACTGTCAGTTGAGCCGAGAATGCCAAGAGCCAGGCGTCGCAACTCCTCGGCAGTCGTCGCCAGGACGGGAACGAGACATCTCCGCATAAAGCCACCGGCGTGCGACTACGCTGAGGTCACGATCCTCCGTTCGAGTGCTGTGACCTTGTTCGGCGAGTTCAGGCATCGGCATCTTTACTCAGGTGACGCAACCCTGCCCACCGACCACGGGGCAGGGTGGGAACTTCGACCAAACGGTGGGCCCAGAGGGACTCGAACCCCCGACCCTCTCGGTGTAAGCGAGATGCTCTAGCCAACTGAGCTATAGGCCCCGAACGTGCGAGTTCAGTATGCCATACGCGGCGGAGGCCTCCGAATCCTCCGTGGGCAGCCGCACAAGCCGGGACGTCGCGCCCTCACCGACAGAGTCCCCGACCCCGCGGTCAGGCCGGGGTGCGCAGAAGACCTGCCGCCACCTCGGCGAAGCGCTCCCCTGCCGTCTCATCGGCCACCTCGAAGAGGGCCCGGTTCTGCTCGATCGCGACCGCACCGAGGGCGTGAGCCATCACCCCCGCCGAGGCGGTCGTCCCCAACCGGTCCGGGTCGAGTGCCGCCGGGGTGACGTCCTCGGGGGCGAGTGAATATCCGAGCATGACGATCTCGGCGCCGTCGCGGAACCGCAGGAGCACATCGCGCAGCGCGAGAGTGGCGACGAGTGGATCGGCGCTCGCAGGGCACCGGGCGTCGACCTCGGCGCAGATCTGCTTGGCAATGAGGACGAGCAGGTCCTGCTTGTTCTTCACATGCCAGTAGAGCGCGGACGGCTGGACATCGAGCTCACGGGCGAGCCGCCGCATCGACAGATCGCCCAATCCGTAGCGCGAGAGCACGTCGAGTGCGGTCGTCGTGATGCTCTCAGCACTGAGCGGCAATGAGACGTTCCTTTCATTTTTCGTTCCGGGGCGCACTCGATTTCTCAGAATGCGTTCCCCTCGCTATAGTAGTTGCTGGTCACGGGATATGGCGCAGGTTGGTAGCGCGCCTCGTTCGGGACGAGGAGGTCGTGGGTTCAAATCCCGCTATCCCGACCACGTGAGATCTCGGGTCATCGCAGTGCGATGGCCCGAGATTTTTTCATCTCCGCCCCACTCTCACCAGCACCGTCGAACTTCGACCGACCCCGGCGTGACGAATGGAAGGAACTGCCATGACCGAGACACCTCGACGCGTCGCCGACTCCACCGACTTCACCCGAGTGCCGCCGGCATCCGGCTCGGCCTGGAGGCTCGACTCACCCGCCCGCGACCTCGATGCCAACATCATCGTCCTCACTCCCGGCGACACCATCGACCGGCACACCGGCCCGGCTCTCGATGTCCTCATCCACGTCATCTCCGGTTCCGGAGTGCTGGCAACCGACGACGAGGACATCGCCCTCTCCCCCGGAGCCATCGTCTGGCTCCCGCGCCGCACGCCCCGAGCCTTCACCGCCGGCGAGCACGGACTGAGCTATCTCTCGGTCCACCAGCGCAAACCGGGGCTGAGCATCGGCAGCGCCCCGCCCCAGTGAGCTGCGCCCCGCCTCAGTGAGCTGCTCCAGGTTCGGGATCGTCCTCCCGCGCGAAGGCGATGGCGATGAGCCTGCGCAGGACATCCTCGTCGATGTCCTCGAGCTTCCTCACGTACACGCACCCCGCGCCCTCGGTGTACTTCCCCAACCGAGGCAGCAGCGCGGCCCCTTCGGGCAGGTCCTTGAGCCCGTAGAGGGAGAGCTGCGCCTTCCGCGGTGAGAACGCCGTCTTCGGCCACACCCCGTGATTGCGCGGATTCACCGGCGATCGGTAATGATATTCGCCGTACCCGACCATCGACGGACCCCACATCACCGGGTCGACCCCGGTCACCTCGGTGAAGATCTCCGCCAGGCGCTTGCCGTCCTCGCGTCGCTTCGCGGGGGTCGCCGCGTCGATGAACGCCCCGACATCGGCGTCGGTGGGCTTCGTCTTCTGTTCGGCCATGCCCCGATTATCGCCGAGGCGGCCCCTCCTGTCAGCCGATCCGCGGTTCACGCCTTAGCGAACATGTCCTCGATGAGGTCGAGGAGCGCCCGCGACTCGTCGTAGTCGGCGCGCAGCGCCCAGTACGGCAGGTCGTAGACCTGGCCCGTCTCGAACGCGGGCACCCGGTCGTACGGGGCGCGGTCCTCGAGCGCCGCGACGGTCATCTTCGGGCTGTTGAACCCGACGACGAAGACGGTGTTCGCATCGAGGACGTCGGGCAGCGTCTCGAGTGAGGGGCCGAACATGTCGCCGCCGGCGACATAGGGGTCGATGTCGTTGCGCTCGAACAAGGGGGCGGTCGTGAAGCCGAGCGGTGCGAGCTCGGCCGACAGGCTCTTGCCCTCAATGAGGATGTATGGGCTCTCCGGCTTGTCGAGGGTGAGGAACGAGACCTCCCCTGCGGGCACCTCGATGCTCTCCCTCACCTCGGCGACCCGCTTCTCATAATCGCGGACGAAGCCGTCGTAGTCATCCTGCCTGCCGAGGACGTCACCGGCGATGAACGCGAACTGATCCTGCCACGTCTGCCTGTCCCCGGACACGATCACCGTCGGCGCGATCTCTTGCAGACGGTCGTACGAATCCGCGGCATGCTTGCCCGGGAAGCCGAGCCCTTGATCCACTTAAGTGACGAAGCGGATAGTTATGCGATGGACACTTCTACTGACAAGTTCGAAACCACACTGTCGACAAATTCGTTCGTTTCGCCATCGACGCGGCATGAAAGCCGGATCTGCTGCAACTAGAATCGAACCCATGGGTTGGGTGAAAAGGCAACAGTCAGAGTACGAAGAGCGGGGTTTTGGATCGGCGTCGTGGAGCATCTGTCTCGATCATATTACTGACGCGGACCTGCAAAAGCGCCTCGCAAACGAGGCAACTAACATATTTTGCACGTTCTGCACTAAATCCAGCAGCACCGAAATGTTCGCGGTTGACGGCAGAGCGTTTATGTCGCAGTTTATGGAAGCATTTCGCTACTTCTACCAGGACGCGGCGAATGAACTCTCCTGGGACGCCGAAAGCGGCCATTACTTAGGCGACGTCGTCGGTACTGACGAAGCGGTGGCGTCTCTCGCGGCACCGGACTTAGTAGATGAAGAGGTTTTCGGCGAGGTATTTCGCACAGTATGTCAAACTATCGGTTTCGATACTGAATGGACAGAATGCGGCACCGAAAGCGAGCGAGACGATCTCATATATCCATGGGAAGAATTCCAGGAGCTAGTTAAGCATCGTGCTCGCTTCTTTTTGCTACACCCAACGATGAATAATGGCAGTCACGAACTCGCTGAATTTCTAGATGCTTTCGGTTCGTGCCTTGAAGACTCACTTAACTTGGTTCAAACTATTGAACCAGGTGCGTTCTTTTACCGTGGACGACTTTTTGACGAGTTAGAGGAATCGCATATAACAATTGACTCCCTTGGCCCAGCCCCCCAAAGCCGAGCCGCTTCCAACCGCATGTCACCCGCCGGTGTACCGATCATGTACGTGACAGAGGACATTCAAACTGCGGAAATGGAAATCGGCGCGCACGGCGAAAAACAGTACATGATAATCGGCGAGTTCATAAACCTTAATAGACTTCGTGTACTTGACTTAACTCAGGAGCCCGATTGGCCTTCGATTTTCGATCCCACAGCGTTGCGGGAAAGGCGAATGGCTAGATTTTTCAACCGATTCAGAGAAGACATTTCTCGGTCAATTGCGCCAGACGACCAGGACATCGAGTACGTGCCGACTCAGGTGATAACCGAGTATCTCCGCTGGATCTCGTCGCCGCGAATTGATGGATTGAAGTTTCCAAGTGCGCACACCGGACGACCCACCTACGCACTATTTTTCAATCGAGAAGACTTTGAACTTGAACCCTCTTCTCGATCAGGATCGGATGAGCTTTCGCCGACGAAATGTCCATTCTCATTCGACCCCAGTCAGGTTCGGTACTTCAAGCGCATATCGACGTACAAGCCGTTCGAGCCATAATTGATAACTCTTCCATTCAGCTAGACTGCGCGGATTCAGAATCGCGATTAATGGTGCACAGCATTACCCTTCTCCCCAATGCGCCAGAGCGTATTTGCTCTTCCATGTCGAGGATCCAGTCGCGAGCTGGATCTGCCTGTTTCAAAAGGAACCGATTTCTGGGTGAGGCTGCGAAGCCAGCCGGTGTTCCGCTGAAGAGCTTCAGCTACCCGTTGAAATCACCTCCGGGCCGTGTGTGCTCGCGACCGACGACGAGGGGATCCACCGATACACGGTTGAATCGTCTGTCGTTCGCGCCGGACCGCCCTAGCGTTCACCGCGGTGAGATCGCACACCCCGTGAAAGCGCGGATTCACCGGCGACCGGTAGTGGTATTCGCCGTACCCGACCATCGACGGACCCCACATCACTGGGTCGACCCCGGTCACCTCGGTGAAGATCTCCCTCAGGCGCTTCCCGTCCTCACGTCGCTTCGCCGGGCTCGCCGCGTCGATGAACGCCCCGACATCGGCGTCGGTGGGCTTCGTCTTCTGTTCGGCCATGCCCCGATTATCGCCGAGGCGGCCCCTCCTGTCAGCCCTCGGGCAGCCAGTCCGTACCGTCCTCGACCCGGTAGATGAGGTTCGTGCGCGTGTGCGCGACCGCCGGGTACCGGGTGAGGTAGTCGAGGACGAAGGACTGCACGGCCTCGGTGTCGGGGGCGACGATGTGGAGGAGATAGTCATCGGCCCCGGCCATGTGGTACATCCGCACGACCCCGGGGAACTTCGGTGCCGCCGCGGTGAAGGCGTCGATCTCTGCGCGATCGTGCTGGGCGAGCCGGATCGAGATGAGTGCCTGGAGCGGGATGCCGAGCGCCGAGGTGTCGATGTCGACGCTGAAACCGCGGATGACTCCCGAGGAGCGCAGGCGCTTGAGGCGCAGCGACACCGTCGACTCGGAGATCCCCACCTCGGCGGCCAGCGCCGAGCCCGAGGCCCGCGCATTCCTCCGCAGCGCGCGGAGGAGACGGAGATCGACGTCATCGAGTTCGACTTTCTGCGACATGCCTCACAGTCTCCCACACCTCGGTGGAGGTTCTGCGATGAGAAACGAGTTCTTCGCAGATCCGTGAGGATCCATTGCGGTTGACCGCAGAGATGACTTGAATGCTGGCATGACCTCACTCCACCCCGAATCCCACCTCCACCCCGAGACCCTCATGGTCCACGGCGGCATGGACGGCCTCACCGACGCCGGCGTCCACGTCCCCGCGATCGACCTCTCGACGACGAACCCGGTCGGCGACATCGACACCGGAGGCGAGTCCTACGAATGGCTCGCCACCGGTCATCCCCTCCGCGACGGCGACTCCGCTGTCTACCAGCGCCTGTGGCAGCCCGGCGTCGCCCGCTTCGAATCCGCGCTCGCCGACCTCGAACAGGCCGAGGAGGCCGTCGCCTTCGCCACCGGCATGGCGGCACTCACCGCGACACTGCTCGCCGCCGTGAGCGCAGGCACCCCGCACATTGTCGCCGTCCGCCCCCTCTACGGCGGCAGCGACCACCTGCTTGACTCGGGCCTGCTCGGCACAACCGTGACGTGGACGACCCAGGACGCCATCGCCGAGGCGATCCAGTCGGACACCGGTCTCGTCATCGTCGAGACCCCGGCGAATCCGAGCCTCGACCTCGTCGACCTCGACGCCGTCGTCGCGCAGGCCGGATCCGTGCCCGTCCTCGTCGACAACACGTTCTCCACCCCGGTCCTCCAGCGCCCGATCCGCCACGGTGCCGTCCTCGTCCTCCACAGTGCGACGAAGTACATCGGCGGCCACGGCGATGCGATGGGCGGGATCATCGCGACGAACTCCGAGTGGGCGATGCGCCTGCGCCAGGTCCGCGCGATCACCGGCGCACTCCTCCACCCGATGGGCGCCTATCTCCTCCACCGCGGTCTGCGCACCCTCGGGGTGCGGATGCGCGCCGCCCAGGCCACGGCAGCCCAGCTCGCCGAGCGCCTGAGTGCCCACCCGGCGATCGCCGCCGTCCACTACCCGGGACTCGAGGGGCAGGATCCCCACGGCCTCCTCGGCCGACAGATGGCAGGCCCGGGAGCGATGATCGCCCTCGAGGTCGCCGGCGGCTTCGAGGCGGCCCGCGCGTTCGTCGAGGCCTGCGACCTCGTCGTCCACGCCGTCTCCCTCGGCGGCGCCGACACCCTCATCCAGCACCCGGCATCGCTCACCCACCGCCCGGTCACCGCCGAGGCGAAGCCCGGCGACGGACTCGTCCGCCTCTCGGTCGGCCTCGAACACGTCGACGACCTCGCTGAGGACCTCTTCTCCGCCCTCGACTCCGTCCGCGCCGCCGCTTGAGGCTCTGCCGCCTGAGGCTCTGCCGCCGGTCCGGCATCGACCGCGAACCCGTCCCGCACTGTTGACATTGACGCGACGTCAACTTCTAGGCTGGTCGACATGGACTGGTCCATACAGGAAACAGCGCGGCTGACGGGGACGACGAGTCGAACCCTGCGTCACTACGACGCGATCGGCCTCCTGCCTCCGTCATCGCGGACGGCGAACGGCAACCGGCACTACGACGAGGCGAGCCTCGTCCGCCTCCAGAGGATCCTGCTGCTGCGGGACCTCGGACTGCCGCTGCCCCGGATCGCCGAGGTGCTCGAGAGCACCGCGGACCCGATCGCCGCCCTCGATGAACATGTGCGCTCGCTCGGACGCGAGCGAGCGCGCCTGACGAGGCAGATCCGAGCCGTCACCGCGACGATCGAGAGAATGAAGGCAGGTGAGCCTCTCATGGCAGAGGAGATGTTCGATGGCTTCGACCATCGGAAGTACGAGGACGAGGTCCGGCAGACGTGGGGAGACCGCGCCTATGAGACCTCGGAGAGATGGTGGACGGGCATGACCGCGACCGAGCGCGCCGACTGGCAGGCCCGGGTCCGTGACCTTGCCGCCGACTGGGCCCAGGCCGCCGAGGCGGGGGCGGCCCCGGACTCGCCCGAGGCACGGGACCTGTCCCGCCGTCACATTCAGTGGCTGTCCTCGGTGCCGGGCACTCCGGCGTCGGATCCCGACGGTGACACCGACGGCTACGTTCGGGGGCTTGCGGAGATGTACGTCGCCGACCCCCGGTTCGCGGCCACCTACGGTGGTGAGCAGGGTGCGGGATTCGTCCGCGATGCACTCGTGTCCTACCTCGACGCGCAGTGAGCCGACTGAGCGCTCAGCAAGCTGAGTGCCCAGCGAGCTGAGCGCTGACCCGACTGAACATGCAACGTGAGCTCAGGACTGCTGGGCCAGGGCCTGCCGGATCTTCTCGGCGGGCCCTGCCAGCGTGTCCGCATCCTGCATCGGGGCGCGGTCGGAGATGTCGAAGTCGGCCATCGAGGTCGTCGGCCACACGTGGATGTGGACATGGGGCACCTCGTAGCCGACGATCATCAGACCGATCCGCTCGCAGTCGAAGGCCTCCTTCTGCGCCCGACCGATCCGGCGGGCGACGTTCATGAGGTGGTCGAGGAGGCCCTCGTCGAGGTCGGTCCATTGCGAGATCTCGGCCCGCGGGACGACCATGGTGTGGCCGTCGGTGAGCGGGGAGACGTCGAGGAAGGCCACACATTCGTCGTCCTCGTAGACGAAGGTGCCAGGGATCTCGCCGTTGATGATCTTCGTGAAGATGGTGGCCATGGTGCGGTCCTCCTCAGGCGTTGGCGGCGGCGGTGCGGGCCTCGATCGCGAAGTCACGGGTCTCCGTGCGTGCGACCTGTCGGCCACTGACGATCGTACCGTCTGCTGTGATGACGAACACACCGCGCTCGGCCACGCCGTGCTCCTCGTCGAAGACCCCGTAGGCACGGGCGACCTCGCCGTGGGGCCAGAAGTCCGAGCCGATCGGCAGGGAGACCCCGCGTTCGGCGCCCCAGGCCGCGAGCGTGTACTTCGCATCGGCGGTCACCGCGATGACGGTGAGCGGGACACCCCCGGCGTCCGCATCGTCCTGGATCTCCTGGAGGGCTCGGATCTCGTCCCCGCACACCGGTGAGAAGGCGTAGGGCAGGAACGCGAGGATGACCGGGCCGCGGCGGGCCGCCTCGGCGAGGTGGAGGTCCCGTCCGAACTGATCGGACAGGGAGAAGTCGGGGGCCGCATCGCCGGGCCCCAGGATCATGAGTAGTTCTTCTTGCCGACGAGGCGGAAGCCCGCCCAGTCCTCGGCCGCGCTCACGGTCGAGGTCACGTGCATGCCCGCGGTCGGTGCGGCCTCGGAGATCTCGGCGGGGGTGATGTGTCCGGGCCGGCTCGCCTTCGGCGTGAGCAGCCAGACGACGCCGCCGTCCTTGAGGGTGACCTGCGCATCGACGAGGCCGTCGATGAGGTCGTCGTCGTCGGCCCTCCACCACATGAGGATGACGTCGAACACGTCGTCGACGTCCCCGTCCGCGATCTTCTCTCCGATGATGGTCTCGATCGCCTGGCACAGCTGCAGATCGACGTCGTCGTCGTAGCCGATCTCCTGCACGTAGTCCCCTGACTCGAGACCGAGATTCTGTCCCAGTTCGGTCGCCAGGGTCGAAGTGGACGATGTCCTTTCAGAAGCGGAGTTGCTCATGCTCTCATTGTTCCGCCCCAGTGGCCGGGGCGCAAATGTCGGCGCGCCCCTGAACATGCCGAACGTCGGTCTCGCGAGCCCCGAGGCGAGGCCCCCGGGTCCGTCAGAGAGATCACAAGCGAACGGATGAGCGAAGAAAGCCTGCGCGTACTACGCTGATGAGTGAATCCGGTGGACCCTGGGACCGATCCGATCCGATCCCCACTCCTCCGGGCAGAACGCGGCCTGACCACCTGTGCAGGTCGTGGAGCGAAGAGAGGACCACACCGTGGACAATCGGAATCAGGGCGGACCGATACTCAACGGCCTGCCCAGCCAGGTGCCCGACATCGATCCGGAGGAGACAGAGGAGTGGTTGGCCTCTCTCGACTCCCTCATCGACGAAGGCGGGCGCACCCGTGCACGCTATGTCATGCTGCGGATGCTCGAACGCTCCCGGCAGAAGCAGATCGGGGTGCCCAGCCTCACGGCCACCGACTACGTCAACACGATCGGGCCTGAGAACGAGCCCTGGTTCCCCGGCGACGAAGAGGTCGAACGCCGCTACCGTCGGTGGAACCGCTGGAACGCGGCGATGGTCGTCCACCGTGCACAGCGGCCCGGCATCGAGGTCGGCGGACACATCTCGACCTACGCCTCCTCCGCCACCCTCTACGAGGTCGGCCTCAACCACTTCTTCCGCGGCAAGGACCATCCCGGCGGCGGCGACCACATCTTCTACCAGGGCCACGCCTCCCCCGGCATGTACGCCCGTGCCTTCCTCGAGGGCCGGATGAGCGCCGAGGAGCTCGACGGGTTCCGCCAGCAGCAGTCCCACCTCATCGACGGCAAGCCCGCCGGTCTGCCCTCGTACCCGCACCCGCGCCAGCTCGAGCACTTCTGGGAGCACCCGACGGTCTCGATGGGCCTGGGCCCGATGAACGCGATCGCGCAGGCTCAGTTCGACAAGTACCTCCACAACCGGGGCATCAAGGACACTTCGCAGCAGCAGACGTGGGCCTTCCTCGGCGACGGTGAGCTCGACGAGCCCGAGAGCCGCGGCATGCTCCACGTCGCCGCCTACGAGGAGCTCGACAACCTCAACTTCGTCATCAACTGCAACCTGCAGCGCCTCGATGGACCGGTCCGCGGCAACGGCAAGATCATCCAGGAGCTCGAAGCCTACTTCCGCGGCGCCGGATGGAACGTCATCAAGGTCGTGTGGGGCCGCGAATGGGACGCCCTGCTCGCCAAGGACCGCGACGGAGCCCTCGTCAACCTCATGAACGAGACCCCCGACGGCGACTACCAGACGTACAAGGGCGAGTCGGGCGGCTTCGTCCGCGACAACTTCTTCGGCCGTGACCCGCGGACGAAGGCGATGGTCGAGGACTACACGGACGAGCAGATCTGGCAGCTCAAGCGCGGCGGCCACGACTACCGCAAGGTCTACGCGGCCTACAAGGCGGCGTTCGAGCATACCGGTCAGCCGACCGTCATCCTCGTCAAGACCGTCAAGGGCTACTCGCTCGGGCCCCACTTCGAGGCGCGCAACGCCACGCACCAGATGAAGAAGATGACGATCGACGACCTCAAGCTCGCCCGTGATCACTTCCAGATCCCGATCTCGGACAAGGAGCTCGAGGAGAACCCGAAGCTGCCGCCGTACTACCACCCGGGACCCGACGCCCCGGAGATCAAGTACCTCCAGCAGCGTCGCGCCGACCTCGGCGGGTACTCCCCCGAACGTCGCAGCACCTACGTCGATCTCGCCCTGCCCGGGGACAAGACCTACGAGGCCGGACGCCGTGGATCGGGCAAGCAGACGATCGCGACGACGATGGGCTTCGTCCGTGTCCTCAAGGACCTCATGCGCGACAAGGAGTTCGGCAAGCGCATCGTGCCGATCATCCCCGACGAGGCCCGCACCTTCGGCATGGACTCGTTCTTCCCGACCGCGAAGATCTACAACCCGCACGGGCAGAACTACATCTCCGTCGACCGTGACCTCTTCCTCGCCTACAAGGAGGCGATGGACGGACAGCTCCTCCACGTCGGCATCAACGAGGCCGGCGCCACGGCGGCGCTGACGGCGGTGGGGACGTCGTACGCCACGCACGGCGAACCGATGATCCCGTTCTACATCTTCTACTCGATGTTCGGCTTCCAGCGCACCGGCGACTTCTTCTGGGCCGCCGGCGACCAGATGGCCCGCGGCTTCGTCCTCGGCGCCACCGCCGGTCGCACGACGCTCGTGGCCGAGGGACTCCAGCACGGTGACGGACACTCGCATCTGCTCTCGTCGACGTATCCCTCGGTGATCTCCTACGACCCGGCCTACGTCTACGAGATCTCCCACATCGTCAAGGACGGCCTCCAGCGCATGTACGGCTCCGACGACGGTCGCGACCCCAACGTGCTCTACTACCTGACGATGTACAACGAGCCGATGGTCCAGCCGGCGGAGCCCGAGGACCTCGACGTCGACGGCCTGCTCAAGGGCATGTACCTGCTCAAGAAGGGTCCGGACAACGGCGGCCCGAAGGTCCAGCTCATGGCCTCGGGCGTCGGTGTGCCGTGGGCACTCGAGGCCCAGGAGCTCCTCGATGCCGATTGGGGCGTCTCAGCCGATGTGTGGTCGGTGACCTCGTGGACCGAGCTGCGCCGCGACGGCCTCGCCGCCGATGACGAGCGTCTGCTCGACCCCGAGGCCGAACCGCGCATCCCGTACGTCACGGAGAAGCTCCTCGACGCCGACGGCCCCGTCGTCGCGACCTCGGACTTCATGCGTGCGGTGCCCGACCAGATCCGCCAGTACGTGCCCAACCACTTCACGTCGCTGGGCACCGACGGCTACGCGATCTCGGACACCCGTCCCGCGGCTCGTCGCTACTACCTCGTCGACGGTCCCTCGATGGCCACCCAGGCGCTCATCTCGCTCGCGGACACCGGGGTGATCCCGATCGAGAAGGCCGCCGAGGCGGCGAAGAAGTACCAGCTCGACGATCCGCGTGCCGGATCCACCGGGTCCACGGAGGGCGCCGGCGCCTGATCATCAGCTGAGACCGATGCGGTCGGAGTCGATGCGACTCCGGCCGCATTTGTCGTATCTCACGAAGTTTTGTGCGTTGCGGACAAGGGATTTGTCGCCGAGGCTTTAAGCTGGAGTCCATGAGTTCGGACACCGAGACGCTGCGCCGTCGCGCAGAGACAGGACGACGCCTGCGGGCAGGGGTCGGAGTCCTCTCCACCGTCACCCTGCAGAGGCTCGACGCCCGGCTTCCGTGGTACCGCTCGATGGCGCCCTCCGACCGCTCGTGGGTCGGCCATCTCGCCCAGTCGGGCATCAGCTCCTTCATCGACTGGTACCGCCACCCCGACACCGATCTGCGGGTGGTCAGCGAGATCTTCAAATCAGCGCCCCGCGACCTCATCCGCGCGATCAGCCTGCAGCAGACCCTCCAGCTGCTCAAGGTCGTCGTCGAGGTCGTCGAGGAGCGGGTGCCCGACATCGCCCGCACCGCCGAACAGTCGGCGCTGCGGGAGGCCGTGCTCATCTACTCCCGCGAGATCGCCTTCGCCGCCGCCGACGTCTACGCCCGGGCCGCCGAAGCCCGCGGAAGCTGGGACGCCCGACTCGAGGCGATGGTCGTCGACGCCCTCGTCCGCGGGGACTCCGTCGACGAACTCGCCAGCCGCACCGCGGCCTTCGGCTGGCAGTCGGAGGAGCCCGTGACCGTCCTCGTCGGCCGCGCCCCACAGCGCTCGGCGAAGAAGGGCATCGAAGTCATCCGCCGCAAGGCCCGCAAATGGGCCGAGGACGCCCTCGTCGGCGTCCACGACAACCGCCTCCTCATCGTCCTCGGCGGCGTCGGCGACCTCGACACGGCCGTCGAGGACCTCTCGGACTGCTTCGGCCCCTCCGAGGTCATCGTCGGACCCAGCGTTCCGAGCCTCGCCGAAGCGGCCACCTCGGCGAAGGCGGCGATCCGAGCACTCAAAGCCGCCACGGCCCGACCCGACTCTCCACGCCCGGTCAAGGCCGACGAACTCCTTCCGGAGCGTGCGCTGGCCGGGGACACCGTGGCGCTGGGCGAACTCATCTCCCGCTACTACGAGCCGCTGACGACGGGGACGGGTCAGCTGCTCAAGACCGTGAGCGCCTACGTCGAGTTCGGCTCGTCCCTCGAGGCCACAGCCAAGGCGCTCTCCGTGCACCCCAACACCGTGCGCTACCGCCTGCGGAAGATCACCGAGGCGATCGGCCTCGATCCCACGGTCTCCCGTGACGCCTTCGTCATCCACATCGCCTTGGTGTACGGGCGACTGTCAGATGCCGGGCTATTGTCGAACGGCGACAAAATGCCATAGGCGACTTGGACCATCCACTAGATTGAACAGCGACGTCGAACGAAAAGAGAACTGAGTGCTAGTCATCACCTGCCCGGGCCAGGGCGCCCAGAAGTCAGGCTTCCTCTCCTCCTTCCTCGAACTCGAGACCTTCTCCGCCCAGATCGACGACCTCGCGTCGGCCTCCGGCATCGACCTGCGACTGCACGGCACGACCTCGGACGATGAGACGATCAAGGACACCGCGCTCGCGCAGCCCCTCCTCGTCGCCTCGGCGATCGCGTGCGCCGCCGAACTCGGGGTCACTCCCGACGTCGTCGCCGGGCATTCCGTCGGAGAGATCGCCGCTGCCCAGATTGCCGGTATCCTCTCTCCCGCTGATGCGATGCGCTTCGTCGCCGTCCGCGGATCCGGCATGGCCGCGGCCGCCGCAGAGACACCGACCGGGATGTCGGCCGTCGTCGGCGGCGAACCTGCCGATGTCCTCTCCGCCATCGAAGCCGCCGGGGTCAGCCCCGCCAACGTCAACGGCGGCGGCCAGACCGTTGCCGCAGGCTCCCTTCCGGACCTGGAGCGACTCGCGGACAACCCGCCCGAGCGCGCCCGGGTCATCCCGCTGCCGGTCGCTGGTGCCTTCCACACCGACTACATGGCTCCCGCCGTTCCCGCTCTCGCCGAGACCGCGGCCGGTCTCGGCGTCGCCGACCCGGACCTGCCGATCCTCACGAACTCCGACGGCTCCGTGATCGAATCCGGGAAGGCGTATGTCGACCTCCTCGTCGCCCAGGTCACGAATCCCGTGCGCTGGGACCTCTGCCAGGAGACGCTCATGGACATGGGTGTGACCGGGCTCATCGAGCTCGTCCCCGGCGGCACGCTCACCGGCATCGCCCGCCGGGCGATGAAGGGCGTCGAGACGTATCCCATCAAGACCGCCGCCGACCTCGACGGTGCCCGTGAGTTCGCCGCAGCCCACGCCGGAGCAGAAGGATGACCGCCATGCCCACTCTCAACACCGCCGAGACCGGCCGCTTCTCGAAGATCGCCGGCATCGGCGCCTACCGTGCCGAGAACCTCGTCACCAACGACGACATCGCCGGACCGATCAACTCCTCCGACGAGTGGATCCGCCAGCGCACCGGCATCGTCACCCGCAGGCGCGCGAGCAAGGACGTCGGCGTCCTCGAGATGTGCGAAGAGGCAGCACTCGAGGCGATCGCCTCGGCGGGGCTCAAGCCCGAGGACATCGGCGGGATCATCATCTCCACCGTCACCTTCCCGTACTTCACACCCTCGGCGGCAGCCGCGCTCACCGACCGCATCGGCACCGGCCCGGTGCCCGCCTGGGACATCAGCGCCGCGTGCGCCGGATACTGCTACGGCATCGCCCAGGCCGATGCGCTCGTGCGCTCGGGGACGATGGACAACATCCTCGTCATCGGCGCCGAGAAGCTCTCCGACGTCATCGACCCCACCGACCGGTCGATCTCGTTCATCCTCGGCGACGGCGCCGGCGCCGTCGTCATCACCTCGGCCGACGAGCCCGGCATCTCGAAGACGGTGTGGGGCTCGAAGGGTGAGAACTGGTCGACGATCCGGATGACCGACTCGCTCATGGACGTTCGCGACGACCGCGAACTGCCGTTCCCGACCCTGCGCCAGGACGGACCCACCGTCTTCCGCTGGGCCGTCTGGGACGGCGCCGAGGTGGCGAAGAAGGCGCTCGAGGAATCAGGTGTCGAAGCCTCCGACCTCGCCGCGTTCATCCCCCATCAGGCGAACATGCGCATCATCGACGAACTCGCCAAGCAGCTGGGCCTGCCGGAGTCCGTCGTCATCGCCCGGGACATCGCCGACAACGGCAACACCTCGGCGGCGTCGATCCCGTTGGCCACCGAACGCCTGCTGCGCGAGCAGCCCGAGCTCAGCGGAGGCCTTGCCCTGCAGATGGGATTCGGTGCGGGACTCGTCTACGGCGCCCAGGTCGTCCGCCTCCCCTGAGACCGCCCGTTCACGGAAAACACTCCGTGAATGTCCTAAGATATTCGGCGGGACACTCGTCGAAACGGTTCCACTCCGACCGGGGGCACCTCGGTCGTCACTAGAAAGTAGGAAAGAAATGGCATTCACCGAAGCTGAAGTCCTCGCCGGACTCGCAGAGATCGTCAACGAAGAGACCGGCCTGGCCGTCGAGGCCGTCGAGCCGAGCAAGTCGTTCACCGACGACCTCGACATCGACTCCATCTCGATGATGACCATCGTCGTCAACGCCGAGAAGAAGTTCGGTGTGAAGATCCCGGACGACGATGTCAAGGACCTCGTCACCGTCCAGGATGCCGTCGACTACATCAACAAGGCCCAAGAAGCCTGAACCACTGAGGACGAACACGGCCCGTCCACCGACGGGCCGTGTCCCACACTATCGACGAGGTTTCCACCATGACACCAAAAGTTGTCGTCACCGGGATCGGTGCGGTGACACCCTTGGGCGCGACGGTCGACGAGACCTGGCAGGCGCTGCTGGCCGGGAAGTCCGGCGTCCGCACCCTCGACAATGACTGGGCGGAGAAGTATGACCTCACCGTCGACTTCGCCGCCACCGTCGACCCCGAGGTCGTGCCCGAGAAGCTCAAGCGCGTCCAGGCCAAACGGCTGGACCCCTCAAGCCAGTTCGCCCTCATCTCCGCCCGTGAGGCCATGGAGGATGCGGGCCTGTCCGAGACCGACCCCGAACGCACCGCCGTGTCGTGGGCGACGGGCATCGGCGGCGTGTGGACGCTGCTCGACGCCTGGGACACGCTCAAGGAGGAGGGTCCGCGACGCGTCATGCCGCTGACCGTCCCCATGCTCATGCCCAACGGACCCGCTGCCGCCATCGGCATGGAGTTCAAGGCACGGGCGGGTGTGCAGACGATGGTCTCGGCCTGCGCCTCGTCGACGGAGAGCCTCGGCCACGCCTACGATCTCATCGCAGAAGGCGACGCGGACATCGTCATCGCCGGCGGTTCGGAGGCGGCCATCCACCCGATCACCCTGGCTGCCTTCAACTCGATGCAGGCGCTCTCCCGTCGCACCGATTCCCCGGAGACCGCGTCGCGGCCCTACGACGTCGACCGTGACGGCTTCGTCATGGGCGAGGGAGCCGGCGCGCTCGTCCTCGAGACCGAGGAGCACGCGAAGGCACGTGGAGCGAAGATCTACGCCGAGGTGGCCAGCTGGGGCATCTCGAACGATGCCTACCACATCACGGGCAACGAACCCGAGGGCAAGTACGCGCTGCAGGCGATGGAGCAGGCGCTCGAGGCCGGCGGGCTCACCCCCGCCGACATCAAGCACGTCAACGCCCACGCCACGTCGACGCCCGTCGGCGACATCCCGGAGTCCGTCGCAATCGCCGAACTCCTCGGCGACCACATCGAGGACACCCTCGTCAGCGGCACGAAGTCGATGACCGGCCACCTCCTCGGCGGTGCCGGTGCGGTCGAGGCGATCTTCACGGTCAAGGCGCTCGAGACGCGGACCGCTCCCCCGACGATGAACATCACCGAGGTCGATCCCAAGGTGTCGATCAACATCGTCCGGGACACTCCCGCGCAGCTGCCCGACGGCGACATCGCCGCCCTGTCGAACTCGTTCGGCTTCGGCGGACACAACGCCGTCGTCGCCTTCAAGTCGGTCTGATCCCCATCCGGCGACAGAGTCGAGGGCCCCAGCGTCTGCGCTGGGGCCCTCGCTGTCTCTGCGCCCACCTCGTCGGGCGCTTCGTGTGTCGGCAGCGAGAGGCGGATCCTCAGCGCTTCGTCGGGGACTGCGTGTCGAGCGTCGTCCGGTACTCCACCCAGGCCTTCGCGGCATCGCTGAGTTCCTCGGTCGACAGCTCGCCCGAGCGGAGGAACGCCGTGGTCCGGTGGCTGCCCATCTCCGCGCGCACCGCCTCAGGGTCACCGGCGCGGACGAGTTCGGCGAGCCGACGGTGCCGGGCGGCCCGCTCGCTCAGCGACTCCGCCGCGGAGCTGGCCCGCCGATTGAGCTGCATGAGCAGCCCCAATGGGTAGAGGATGGTCTCGAAGGCAGCGGTGAGTCTGGTGTTGCCGGACAGGGCGATGAACGCGCGGTGGAAAGCGAGGCTGTCGGGGACGGAGGAGGCTTCGTCACCGTCGGCTGCTCCCCTCTCAAGGTCCGCGACGGCGGCCATGAGCCTCTCCACCCGAGCCGGGGAGGCGGGAACGCCGAGGTCGACAGCGAGGTCCTCGAGGTGCTCGCGGAGCGTGACGATCTCGTAGGCGTCCTCGAGGCTGAGCGAGATCACCCGAGTGCCGACGCCGGGGACGCGGACGACGAGTCCGTCGTGCTCGAGGTCGCGCAGGGCCTCACGCAGGGTGGCACGTCCGACGCCGAGTTCATCGGCGAGACTCTGCTCCCCGATATGCGCCCCCGGTGCGAGATCACCCCGGAGGATGCGCAGCCGCAGGGCGTCGACGGCGAGGGCCACAGCGCTGCGCGGACCGCCGATCCTCGTGCCCACGCGCCTGCCGCGTCCGGTCGTCGTCCTCATGTGCCCTCCACGGTCTGGGGTGCGCGGTGCGGGACGATGACCGGGCGTCCGGTCACAGGGTCGGTGAGGATGACGCTGTCGATCCCGAACACCTCGCGGATGGCCTCCGGTGTCAGCGTCGAGTCGGCCGGTCCCGCGGCGGCGATCCGCCCGTCCTGCATCGCGATGATGTGGTCAGCGTAGCGCACCGCCATCCCCAGGTCGTGGAGGACCATGACGACGGTGATGCCGCGCCTGCGCTGGAGGTCGGTGACGGTCTCGAGGACCTCGATCTGATGGGCGACGTCGAGGTAGGTCGTCGGTTCGTCGAGGAGGAGGACCTCGGGGGCCTGAGCGAGCGTGAGTGCGATCCACGCGCGCTGGCGCTGTCCTCCGGAGAGGGTGCCGAGAGGTCGTTCGGACAGGTCGGTCAGCCCGGTCGCCGCCAGGGCCTCCCGGACGACCCGTTCATCGGCCTCCGACCACTGATCGTACCAGCGTCGGTGCGGGTCACGGCCGCGGGAGACAAGATCGATGACCGGCAGGTTCTCCGGTGCCTCCGGGGACTGAGGCAGAAGCGCGACGTCCTTCGCGTACTCCCGTGGCCTGCGTTCCCCGATGTCCCTCCCCTCCCGGTGGATGCCGCCGGTGCGCTCCTGGAGTCGGGAGAGCGTGCGCAGAAGCGTCGACTTCCCGCAGCCGTTGGGACCGACGATCGCCGTCGTCGACGCGGCGGGGATGTCGAGGCTGAGGTCGTGGAGGATGGTGCGCCCGCCGAGGCTGACGCGCACGTCGGTGAGGTGGAAGGCCGAGCTCATCGGACGGAGTCCTTTCCCTGGCGGACGAGGAGCCAGATGAGGAAGGGGGCGCCGATGATCGCGGTGATCGCGCCCGTGGGCAGGAGGATGGGAGAGGCGATGGTGCGGGCGACGAGGTCGCTGGCGACGACGATGCCGGCCCCGATGAGCGCCGAGGTGAACAGCGGCGGTCGCGCGGCACCGGTCGCCCGGTGGGCGATGTGGGGCGCGACGAGGGCGACGAAGCCGATCGGCCCGGCGACAGCGGCGGCGATGGAGGCGAGGACGACGGAGACGAGGAGCAGGCCGCTGCGGGTCACGCGGACGTCCTGACCGAGCGCGGAGGCGAGGTCGGTGCCGAGGTGGAGTGCGGGCAGGCGGGTGGAGAGCGGAACGAGGACGGCGCCGACGATGCCGAGGGTGACCGCAGCGAGGACGACTTCGATGGGCCCGCGCCCGTTGAGGGAACCGGCGAGCCACACGTTCGCCCGGGCGGCATCGCTGATGTTCGCTGTGATGAGCATCCAGCTCGTCAGTCCTCCGAAGAGCGCCGAGGTGCCGACGCCGATGAGAAGCATCTGGAGTCCCCCGCCGGCGGCCAGGCGCAGGATCGCCGCGACCGTGAGCGCGGCGGCGAGACCGCCGAGCAGCGCGGCCGCCGAGGTGCCGAGGCCGTGGAGGAGGGTCGACATGCCTGACGCCGTCGGACCGGTTCCGCCGAGCACGATGACGGCCACCGCGCCGGTTCCGGCACCTGCGGTGACGCCGAGGAGGTCGGGGCTGGCGAGGCCGTTGCGGGTCGTCGTCTGGACGATCGCCCCGGAGAGGGCGAGCATCGCCCCGACGAGGATGCCGAGCACCGTGCGGGTCAGGCGCAGGGTGAGGACGATGAGCTGCTCCTGCTCGGTGCCGCCGCCTGTGAGGACTGCGAGCACCCGATCGGGGCGAAGCGACATCTCTCCCGCGCCGAGGGAGAGCACTGCCAGGACCACGGTGCTTATCGCCGCGATGAGCGTGACGAACAGCGTCCGCGGCGACCACCGGAGGGAGACCGCGCCGATGCGCAGCGTCCGCGGTGCCGAGAGCGTCGAGGTGGTCATGGCCGCCTCCTGTAGAGCCTGATGACGAGGATGAGGAAGACCGGCCCGCCGATGATGCCGAGGACGATGCCGACCGGCAGCTCTGCGGGGGCCACGAGCAGGCGGCCGAGGACATCGGCGGCGAGGACGAGGGCGGCACCGAGCACCGCCGACAGCGGCAGGAGCCGACCGTGGGCGGGTCCGACGATCCCCCGGGCGATGTGCGGGGCGACGAGGCCGACGAACCCGAGCGAACCGACGAGAGCGGTCGCCCCGCCGACGAGCAGCGTGACGCTGAGCAGGCCCGCGATCTGAACGGGCAGGAGCCTGCGGCCCAGCGATCGGGCCATGTCGGAGCCGAGGGCGAGAGCGTCGAGGGACCGCGACTGCGCGGCGGCGAGGATGGCGCCGGCGATCATCAGCGGGGCGACGAGGCTGAGTGAGTCGAGTCCCCGACTGCCCGCCAACGATCCGACGGTCCAGAAGCGGTAGACGTCGAGGGCTGCCTGGTCGAGGAGGAGGACGACTCCGCTGATCGCCCCGAGGAGCGCGGACACGGCAGCACCGGCGAGGACGAGTGAGGCAGGAGAGGCGTCCCGGCGGCGGTTGGCGACGACCCCGATGACGAGGACGACGGCGGCTCCGAGACCGGCGCCGAGGTAGGCCGACCAGAGATACTCCGCCGGTGTGGCGAGTCCGAGGACGGCGATGCTGAGCACCACGGCCAGCGACGCACCGGCTGTGACTCCGAGCAGCCCGGGATCGGCGAGCGGATTGCGGGTGTGACCCTGGATGACGACTCCGGCGGCTGCGAGGGCGGCCCCGCCGAACAGTCCGAAGAGGGTGCGCGGGACCCGCTGCTCCCACACGATGGCCGTCGCCTCGGCGGTGCCCTGACCGAACAGCGCCGAGGCGACAGCGGCGACATCGAGGGAGCGTGATCCGACGAGGACGCTGAGTCCGACGATGACCACCACGCCGAGGACGGCGAGCCCGAGCGGCCCGCCGCCACGGCGATGGCGACGCGATGCTGGTGCGGGAGCGAGTGCGGTCGCGGTCAAAGCGTCTTGAGCAGCTGTTCGATGATGCCGAGGTTGTGGTCGGCCGTCAGCGCGGCTCCCTCGTGGGTCTGCTTGTCGGAGCGGATGACGTTGTCGGCCTTGACCGCGGGCAGCTGCTGGTAGAGGCCGTTGTCCTGGAACTGCGACCAGACCTGCCTGTCGTTGACGAGGGCGATGATCGCGTCGGCGTCCTCGAACTTCTCGAGCGTCTGCTCGATGCTGTAGGAGACCTCCTTGCCGTCGATCGCATCCTGGAAGGACTTCGCCGGGGTGGCCCCGAGGTCGCGCAGGTTCGACGAGAGCAGACGGTTCGGGCGGACTTCGAGGCTCTCCTCGTTGTAGCTGAGCGGGACGAACGTGTTCGAGGTCAGTTCCTCCGCATAGTCCTTCTTCAGGGCGGCGACGCGCTCGTCGTAGCCGGCAATGAGCTCCTTCGCACGATCCTCGGTGCCGGTGGCGGCGGCGACGAGTTCGAGGTCCTCCTGCCAGGTGCTCGTGCTCTGGTCGCCGATCGCGATGACCGGGGCGATGGCTTCGAGCTCGGCGCGGATCGGCTCGACGTCCTCGGCCCGGGAGACGATGAGGTCGGGGGCGGCGCCGATGATCGCCTCGAGGTTGATCTCGTCGTCGAGGAACAGCTCCTTGGCCCCGTCCTTCTTGGCCGCCTCGAGTTGATCGCTGACCGGGGACTCGAGATCGAGGGAGCCTTCCTCCTCGTAGGGGAAGCCGGTGAGCGGCAGACCGAGCGAGAGGACGATGTCGAGGTCGCGGCGGCCCTCAAGGACGACGACGGAGTCGATCTCCTTGGGCACCGACACCTTACCGAGCGACGTCTCCACCGTGCGGGTGCCACCCGAAGAGGAGTCGGATCCGGAGGCGCCGGCGGTGGCAGTGCAGCCGGCGAGGAGGGCGGGGACCAGGGCGAGAGCGGCGAGCAGCCGCGGTGTTGTAGTCATGAAAGTTACCCTAACCTTATCCAGTCGACTGTAAAGATGACGCAGGTCACAGCTACCGTTGAATGGGAAAGGGCCGGACAAGGACGATTGTCAGGGCCGACTGTCACCGCTGGCGGCAGGTGAGTCGGTGCGGCAGTGGCAGGCCGGGCTGTCGGAGGCGCTCTCCCGATTCCCCACGACGGCGGCGAAGGAGGGGCACGACGACGACAGCGGGCATGTCGGAGGCAGAGACATGCCCGCTGTCGTCATACGGGATCGGCGAGGGGTCGGTCTGCGACGGACCGAACGGCGGTCGGATTCCTCAGATGTGAGGGGAGTCACGCGGGAGCGCGGCGTCAGCCGACCTTCGTCAGCCAGCGGACAGGAGCACCCTCACCGGCGTGGCGGAAGGCGTCGAGCTCTTCGTCCCAGGCTTCGCCGAGGGCGAGGGCCATTTCATGGGCGAGCTTCGCGGGGTCGCCGCCGGCGCGTTCCATGACCGAGCGGATGCGGTCTTCGGGGACGAGGATGTTGCCGACGGAATCGGTGACCGCGTGGTAGATGCCGAGGTCGGGGGTGTGGCTCCAGCGTCCGCCGTCGACTCCGGCGGAGGGTTCCTCGGTGACCTCATAGCGCAGCGAGTCCCACCCGCGCAGTGCGGAGGCGATGCGAGAGCCGGATCCTGCGGGCGCTCGCCAGCAGACCTCGGCACGGACCAGTCCGGGCGCCGCCGGCTGGGGTGTCCAGTCGAAGCGCGCCTGCGCACCGATCGCCCCGCCCGCTGCCCATTCGATGTGCGGGCAGAGCGCGCGAGGTGCTGAGTGGACGAAGAGTACGCCCTGTGTCATATCCATTTGTGTGCCTCCTGACTCGGATACGTCTTCCCCTACGATCCGAAAGGAGGTACACGGCTCATGATAGTCGACGATGCCCTGCGAGCCAAGCACCGAAATGCCGTCTCACCTGGGTTCTTGATCGCCAGTGCCCCCGGTCGGACTTGAACCGACGACCAAAGAATTATGAGTTCCCTGCTCTGACCAGCTGAGCTACGGGGGCGAGCCGAGACCAGAGTAGCACCGGAGGTCGCCCGCCTCCCATTCCCATGTCGTCGACCGTGGTGTCGCCTCAGCCCGCCGAGGCGGTCGGTGAGATCCGCGTGAGCACGCTCCTCGCGGCGTCGACGCACGTGTAGCGTTCGGTCGTGATGTAGACGTCGTAGACCGTCTGCCCGTCGCTGCCGGGATCGTTGCGCTTCGACGCGGCGACGAGCCCCGACCAGTCGGGACCGACGACGACTACTCCGTGCTCATTGCGCATCGGGTCGGAGGCGTCGACGACTCCCCCGCGCACGCCCGGGACCGGCGGGGTGGTGAAGCCGCCGGAGAACATCGCGGTGAGTCCGACGGTGTCGCGAATGCGCTCGTACCGGTCGTAGGTCGCCTGGGAGAAGGTCGTCTCCTCACCGAAGACGCCGAGGGCGATCGTCGCCGCCCCCGAGGCCAGGGCGCGCTCCTCGAGCGCGGCGATCTGGGCGATGAGGAGTTCGCGGTTCATCACCAGGGGTTCGCGTCGCAGACCCTGGGCGATCGAGTACGGGGTGCCCAGCGCCGGAAGGTTGCGCGAATGGTGGTCTGCCAGACCGTCCTCGGCAGGCGGGGGCACGGGGGTCGGTTCACGGGTGGCGCGGCCGAAGTAGGGCCCGGACATGAAGCGCGCCCCGAGCGCACGCACACGGTCGAGATCGTCCTCGGTCGTCACCCCCTCGGCGAGGATGACGGCACCGGTGCGCTCGAGGTGGGCATGGAGGAGCCGGTTGAGCTCGGCGAGCTGGGCGTTGCACTCGACCGTGAGGACGTCGGGGTGGAGACCGACGACGGAGGGATTGACGAGCGGAACGAACGAGGTGCTGCGCAGATCCGGTCCGACCGAGGACATCCCGACGCCCCAGCCCATGGAGCGGGCCTGTCGCACCGAGCGGAGCACCGAAGCGGGCGAGGACGAGACCCGGGAGGCATCGAGCTGGAGGATGACGGAACGGTCCGGCGCCGTCGTGCGGTCCTCGAGAGTGGCGAAGGACTCCTCCTCGGCGTGGAGGAAGAGACGGTTTGAGTTCGGCAAGCCCGCTCCTTCGGCAGTGCGCAGAGCGGTGTCGCGCATCGACGCGTCGAGGTCGCCGATCATCGGCGAGGCATGCATCGCGCGGCGCAGGTTCTCCGATTCGGCATGGCCGAGCGCAGGGTCGCCGACGGGTGCCTGGAGGACCTGATAGCCGATGGTGTCGAAGGTGAAGGCATCGACGACCGGTGCGAAGCGGGTCTCGATCCCTCCGGAGCGCACCAGCTCCTCAAGGTCGAGGCCCTCATCCTTCACCGTCTGCACCACCGTCTGTCCTTCCATGTGGGAACTCGCGTTCACAGTCTTCCACATGACAGATGAGTCGGCTGTTGCGATTCGGGAACATTATTGCGCTCAGAGCTGAGGACGCCGCCCCCGCCTGACCTCGGCGATTCCCACGAATCCGGCACCGATGACGACAACAGCGATTGCTGCGAAGGCGACGACGATCCCCCGGCTCCAGTCGCCTCCGGCCACGGCGGCGAAGGCGAGGGCGGTGATGATCGCCAAACCCATCGAGGTGCCGATGCGCTGCCCCGTCTGGAGCACTCCGCCGGCGGATCCGGCGTAGCGCAGCGGCACCTCCTGGAGGGTGAGCGTCTGGTTGGGACTGATGACCATGCCCTGGGCGATGCCGACGAAGCTGAGGGTGAGCAGCATCCACCATTCGCTGCCGATGCCATTGGCGAGGAGGACGACGACGGCGACCGTGGAGACGAGGCCGAGAAGGCAGGTGACGATGCCCCAGACGACGAGTTTGCGCCCGATCTGGAAGACGAAGCGGCCGGAGACGTCGGCGGAGACCGCGGAGAGCAGAGCCGCGGGAAGACCCATGAGACCGGCGGCGAGGGCCGTGTGTCCGAGTCCCTGCTGCATGTACATGGCCACGAGCACCCACACGCTCGTCACGCCCATGAAGTAGAGGGTGATGATGACCGCGCCGCTGCTGAAGCTGCGGATCCGGAAGAGATCGAGGTCGACCATAGGTGTGCGTCCGCGCGCGGCGTAGCTCCGCTCCCACCGGGTCCAGGCCCAGATGACTCCGAGCCCGATCGGCAGCGCGAGCCAGACGTACCAGCCGAGCATGCCCTCGACGAACGGGAGGAGGACGAGGAGGACGCCGAGGCCGAGCAGCATTGTGCCGATGGGGTCGAGGTCGTGACGCGCGCGTCCGCGCCCGCTGGTCGCAGGCTCGACCGTAGCCTTGGGCGCAGTGTGCTCATCGGCGGCGACCTGGTCGGGAGCCGGATCCGATTGGGCGATCGGGTGCCAGGCCGTGTCCGGCAGCCACGCCCGGGCGAGGAGGGCGGCGACGATCGCGATGGGGACGTTGACGAGGAACGATGCCCGCCATCCCCAGTCGAGCCCGAAGACGGCGATGAACACGCCGCCGAGAACGGGCCCGATCGCCACGGAGAGTCCGACGATCGTGCCCATGAGCCCGAACGCCCGTCCCCGCTGCGGACCCTGGAAATACTGCTGGAGGAGACCGACGACCTGCGGATTGAGCAGGCCCGAGCCGAAGCCCATGAGGACGCGGGCGATGTTGAGCGTGAGCGGGTCAGGCGCGAGCCCGGCCACCAAGGACGAGATTCCGAAGAGACTGACGCCGGCGATGAAGAGCTGGGCGCGGCCGAAGACGTCGCCAGCCCGTCCGGCGGCGACGAGGACGACGCCGAAGGACAGTGCGTAGCCGGTGAGCACCCATTGGAGCGCAGAAGACGAGGCACCGAGGTCCTGCCCGATCGCCGAGAGCACGACGTTGATGATCGACACCGACAGCAGCGACATGAAGAGCGGGACGAGAGAGATGAGGAGGATCCGCTTCTGCACCTGGGTCATCTCGCCGCCGGCCACCGCATCCACGCTCCTTCACGTCATCGTCTCTGCCTGCGATGATAGCCCCTGGTGACACGACGGGGCCCGCAGCGTCCGACTCACGGGCCGAAGCCGCGCAGGCGACTCAGATCGGATAACCGGTGACCGGCCCCTCCCAATTCGGCTTCCAGCCGAGCGCAGGAGCGACGTGCTCGGCGAAGGACTGGAGGACGTGGAGGTTGTAGTCGACGCCGATCTGGCTGGGGATCGTGAGCATCACCGTGTCGGCCGCTTCGATCGCCGGGTCGGCCTTGAGCTGATCGATGAGGACGTCGGGTGCCGCGGCGTAGGTCTTGCCGAACGTCGAGCGCATGTCGTCGATGATGCCGATCTGGTCGCCGTCCGCGCTCGAGCGCCGCCCGAAGTAGAGGTCGTCGAGGTCGGTCGTGATCGGGAAGATGCTCCGGCTCACGGACACCCGTGGCGTCCAGTCGTGGCCGGCCTCCTGCCAGGCGTCGCGGAACCTGTCGATCTGGGCACGCTGGAGGTCCCCGAAGGACTCACCGGTCGCCTCGGTGAGCAGGGTCGAGCTCATGAGATTGACGCCCTGCGCGGCAGCCCACTCCCCGGTCGCCGCCGTGCCCGCGCCCCACCAGATCCGCTTGTCGAGACCCGGTGCGAAGGGTTCGATGGCGAGGCGCGCGCCGGGACCGTACTGGGCGGGATCAGCCGGCGCGACCTTCTCCCCGCGGACTGCGTCCATGAACTTCCCGAACTTCGCCCGGGCGATCGTCGCACCCTTGGCATCCTCGGCGTCGAGGTAGCCGAAGGCTTCCCAGCCGCGTTCGGCGGGTTCCGGTGATCCCCGGCTCACCCCGATCGCCACTCGACCGTCGGAGAGGAGGTCGAGGGCCGCGGACTCCTCGGCGAGGTAGAGCGGGTTCTCATACCGCATGTCGATGACGCCGGTGCCGACCTCGATGTGCTTCGTCTTCGCGGCGATTGCGCTGAGGACCGGAATCGGGGCGGCCGCCTGCTTCGCGAAATGATGGACGCGGAAGTATGCGCCGTTGACGCCGATCTCATCGGCGCCGACGCCGATCTCGACGGCCTGCTGGAGCGCTTCCTTCGCGCCGTAGTCGCCGGGGGCCGCACCTGGTCCGTAGTGGCCGAAACTGAGGAATCCGAATGCCTTCATGCTCATGGCAACCTGGTTGAGAGATCAATTATTCCGGCGCATCGGACCGCCAGCCCACCCAGAGGAGTCGCACGGTCGCCGGGTACGACGAAGGCCCCGTCGCGGACGACGGGGCCTTCTCCTGCTCCCCCGGCTGGGCTCGAACCAGCGACCCTTCGATTAACAGTCGAATGCTCTGCCAACTGAGCTACGGAGGAATGTGGCAGTGACCTGCGCACGAGAAAACAGCATAGCAAAGGTCGTCCCGGCTGAGCAAAGCGGGCGACTGTGCATTGGCTCACATGCTCGTCGGCGACCGGACCGAGCTGTGTGCGCCTCCGGCTCACCCCACCTCGACGGGAGGGGAAACCGTACATTCACCTCCACCTGAGGGCTCGGCCGACTACCGCCCTGTAACATCGGGGGTGATCCCCCGACGCGTCGCGGGAGAGACTCCGAGCCCGAATCCGACGGAAGCAGAACACGTGACCATTGTGGCCATCGCCCTCGCCGTGCTGGCAGCCGTGGCCCTCGCGTTCGGGGCCCTCTACCAGCACGACGCCGTCGCCGATCAGGACAATTCGCACGACGGTCTGAGCTGGGCGCATTTCAAGGAGCTCCTGAGCAATCGGAAGTGGCTGCTCGGTCTCTTCATCCTCGGCCTCGGCACGCTCGGGAACTTCCTCGCCCTCGCTCTCGCCCCGGTCATGGTCGTCCAGCCCATCGGCGCGTTCTCCCTCATCGTCTCCGTCCTCCTCGGCGTGCGCTATCGCGGTCTCAAGGTCAACCGCCGCCTCGTCCAGGCGGTCGTGTGGTGCACGCTCGGCGTCACCGTCTTCGTCGCGCTCTCGGCCACGACCGCGCGCACGCAGGTCCACCTCGGCGCGGATGCGATGCCGTTGGTGTGGATCACCGGGGTCATCGTCGTCCTCGGACTCATCATCATGGTCGCCTTCAGACGGGCCCCGCAGCTCGTCCTCATCACCGCCGCCGGTCTCCTCTTCGCCTGTGTGGCGACGAACGCCCACCTCGTCAGCGTCCAGTATCTGCGGGCGGGGATCGAGAACGTCACGTGGCAGAACATCGCAGCACTCGTCGCCGCCGCGGCCCTGGGCTCGTGGTTCGTCCAGAACTCGTACGCGGCCGGTCCCCCGGAGATGGTCATCGCCGGGCTCACCGTCGTCGACCCGATCGCCGCTGTCATCCTCGGCTCCGTCGTCCTCGGCGAGGCGAAGGAAGCTCCCTTGTGGCTGCTCATCATCATCACGATCACCGGATTGGTCGCGTGTCTCGGGGTCGTTGTATTGTCTCGGTATCATCCCGATGTCAGAGATCGCGAGAACGCGCGCCGGCAGGCCCGCGAAGTACTGAACCTGGACGACACCGAGGAGAGTTGAACCCTGTCCGCACAATCGACCGCCCCCGCGCGCCGCATCCTCATCCCCACAGAGACCTATGCTCCTGAGGTCAACGGAGCGGCGAAGTTCGCCGAACGACTGGCAGCGGGCCTGGCCGCACGCGGCAACGACGTCCACGTCGCCTGCCCGTCGGCCACCGGAACCCCGTCGGTGAGCGTCGAGAACGGCGTCACGGTCCACCGCCTCACCTCCCACCGCTGGATGCTCCACCCCACGTGGACGATCTGCATGCCGTGGGAGACGAAACCCGAGATCGCCCGCCTCCTCGACACCCTGCGCCCCGACGTCGTCCACACGCAGGCGCACTTCGTCATCGGACGCTACGCGTTCTCCGAATCGATCCGCCGCGGCATCCCCGTCGTCGCGACCAACCACTTCATGCCGGAGAACGTCCGCCCCTACCTCCGCGTGCCCAGACCCCTCGTCGACGGCGGCACCGCCATGGCCTGGTGGGATCTGCGCCGGAAGTTCCAGTCCGCTGACTTCATCACCGTGCCCACCCAGCTCGCGGCAGACCTCCTCACGCAGAACGGATTCACCTCCCCCATCCGCGCCGTGTCCTGCGGCATCGACCTCGAACGCTTCTCCCACCTCCAGGAGGAGGACCACGCACCGGGCATCGGCGACGGCGACGCTCCTCGCGTCCTCTTCGTCGGCCGCCTCTCCGCGGAGAAGCACGCCGACGACATCGTTCGGGCCGTGGCGAAGACCGACCCCGCCCTCGGACTCGAAGCCGACATCGTCGGCGGCGGTGACCAGGAGGAGCCGCTCAAGGCGCTTGCCGCCGAACTCGGCATCGCCGATCGCATCCACGTCCTCGGCAAGGTCAGCGACGCAGAGCTCATGGACGCCTACGCCCGCTGCACGTTCTTCTGCATGCCCTCGACCGCGGAACTCCAGTCGATCGCGACCCTTGAGGCGCTTGCCTCACGCAAACCCGTCGTCCTCGCCGATGTCGTGGCCCTGCCCCACCTCGTGCGCGACGGCGTCAACGGCTACCTCTTCCCACCGCGCGACATCGACGCCCTCGCCGACCGCTTCACCCGCCTGTGCACGCAGTCGGAGGCGGACCGGGAGGCGATGTCCCGGGCCTCCCTCGACGTCGTCGCCGTCCACGACATCGAATACACCCTCGACACGTTCGAATCGATCTACGCCGACGTCATCGACGGCACGGTCGACTCAGCGGCCTGAGGCCACAGCCAGCGGCGGGCACAGCGCAGCGGCTCAGAGGTCAGGCGCGCTCCCGGTCGGCACCGTCGCCGCATCCGTCGGCGGAAGGAACACGCTCGGCTCCCGGCGCAGGTGCGCGAAGTCGATGCCGTCGACGAGGTCGTCAAGCGACGACCAGGGCCTTTGCCCGAGAACCTCTCCCCCGGCGGAGTCCCCGCCGAGGGAGTGCCACACCCATTCGAAGACATCCGCGGGCTTCCAGCCGAGGGCCGAGAGCTGCTCATACGTCACTGCTCCGTCGCGCTTGGCCAGCCTGGCCCCCGATTCCCCGAGGACGAGGGGGACGTGGAGCCACGACTGCTCGCCTGCACCGAGGAGGCGCCCGAGATGTGCCTGCCGCGGTGCCGAAGAGGCAAGGTCGTCACCGCGGAGGACCTCGTCGACGCCGCTGGCCGCATCGTCGACGACGACGGTGAGGTTGTAGGCGAAGACTCCGTCACCCCGGCGCAGGACGAAGTCGTCGACGGGCGCGGTGATCGTCCCGAGGAGTCCGTCGGGGACCGTGATCTCCGTATTCTCCGTGCGCAGCCGCAGCGCCGGCTGCCGGCCTGCGGCGGCGAGTTCCGCGCGTCGACGCTCCCGGACCCCCTCGCCGAGGCGGCGGCACGTTCCCGGGTACGCCCCCGGCGGGGCGTGCGGAGCCGAGGGCGCCTGCTGGATGTCCCGGCGCGAGCAGTAGCACTCGTAGACGAGCCCCGCCTCGGCGAGGCTGCCGATCGCGTCAGCGTAGACGTCGAGCCTCTCGGACTGGACGAGCGGGGTCTCATCGGGGACGACGCCGAGTTCCCTGAAGACCTGCAGCTGCGAGGCGGCCGCCCCCGCCCGGACCCTGTCGAGGTCCTCGATGCGCCAGAGGAACCGCCGTCCCGTCTGCCTGGCCCGCGCGTAGGCGAGGAGTCCGGTGCGGATGTTGCCGAGGTGGAGGTCGCCGCTCGGGCTCGGTGCGAACCGGCCGGCGCCCCTCACTTCTCAGACACGAGGTCGGCGTACTGCGGGAACCGCTGAAGGTAGTCGATGACGTAGGTGCACGTGGGCACGATCCGCCCGCCCTCGGCGCGGATCTCGTCGAGGGCGTGGGTGACCAGGGTGCGGGCGAATCCGCGACGGGAGAAGCCTTCGGAGATGATCGTGTGCTGCAGCTCGAGGGTCGACCCATCGACGACCCGGTAGGCGAGGAACCCCACGAACGCCTCGTCGTCAGAGGTGAAGAGTTCGAAGCGGTCCCGGTCGCGGTTGCGTCGCATCGTCACCGGGGTGGTGCTGAGTTCGGGTTCCATCTGCACTTCCTCATCATCGCACGGGCGCAGTCGTGAGCCCTTCGCCCTCGACATCGGCCGTGGTCTTGCGCTGCAGCCGTCTCTCCAGCCACCGAGCGAAGCCGGCGACGATCATGTTGATGACGATGAAGAGGGCGGCACCGACGATGAACGTCGGCAGGAGGTTATTGTACTCGCGGCCGATGAGGTTGACCTGGTAGAGGAGGTCCTGATAGGTGACGATGAAGCCGAGTGCGGAGTCCTTGAGGAGGACGACGACCTGGGCGATGATCGTCGGCATCATCGCTCGCAGCGCCTGCGGCATGAGGACGAGGCTCATCACCTGACCGGGACGCAGACCGATGGCCATCGCCGCCTCCCGCTGGCCCTTGGGCACAGCGAGGATGCCGGCGCGGATGATCTCCGCGAGCACCATGCCGTTGTAGAGGGTGAGGCCGATGACGACGGACCAGAACGGACCGATCGTGTTCCCGAAGAGGAGGAAGGTCGCGAAGATGAGGAGGAGGACGGGCACGCCGCGGAAGAACTCGAGGACGATCGTCGCAGGCACGGAGATGATGCGCTTGGGTGAGAGCCGCAGGAGGGCGAAGACGACTCCGACGGCCAGCGCGAGCACCGAGGCGACGACGGCGACCTTGAGGGTCGCGAGCATGCCCTCGAGGAGGACGAGCTGGATCTGCGCGAACGTGAACGGGTACCACTTCGCAGGTTCGAGCTGTCCGGCGTCGGCGAACTTCCAGATGACGAACGCGACGATGCCGGCGAGCACGATCGTCGAGACGATGGAGAGGACGATGTTGTTGCGGCGGGCCTTGGGGCCGGGCGCGTCGAAGAGGACCGCTGTCGGTGCGCTCATCGCAGGATCACCAGCTTCCGCTCGAGGTAGGAGAAGATGCGGCCGAGGATGAGGGCCAGGACGAGGTAGGCGACGGCCGTGCCGAAGAGGATGGGGATGACGAGGTCCCCGCGCAGCTCGATCGCGTTGCGCATCGCCGAGATGAGCTCGCGGTTGTTGAACGCCGAGGCGATCGAGGTGTTCTTGAGCATCGCGATGACGACGCTGCCGAGCGGCGGGATGACGGTGCGGAACGCCTGCGGGAGGATGACCTCGCTCAGCGTCTGGTTGAAGGTCAGTCCGATTGCCCGTGCGGCTTCGGCCTGACCGACCGGGATGGTGGCGATGCCGGCCTTGAGCGTCTCGGCGACGAAGCAAGCGGTGTAGGCGGTGAGCGCGATCGTCGCGTAGACGAAGGAGTTGAACGAGCTCGAGCTGCCGAAGCGGATGTCGAGGAAGGGCAGGCCGAAGGCGCAGAAGAACATCACCAGCGTCAGCGGCGTGTTCCTCACGACGTTGATGTACGTCGAGGCCGCGATCCGGAGCACCGGTGTCGGCGAGACCCGCATCGCTGCCAGTATCGTTCCGAGCACGAGTGAGCCGACCAGGGCGACGGTGAAGAGCTTGACCGTGCCCCACACGCCGGAGCCGAAGAGCTCGAGGAGCTGGACGAAATCCATCCCGGGTTCCTTAATCGATGCGAGGGCACCCTCAGGCGCCCTCGCATCGCATCATCAAGCGGACAGGTCAGTAACGGTCGACCTCAGGCATCTGCACTCCCTCGGACGAACCGAGAGTGTATTCGAAGCCCTTCTTCCAGTCGCCGTCCTCCATGCTCTTCTCCACGGCGTCGTTGACCGCGTTGCGCAGCGCCGTATCGCCCTTGGGCAGGCCGATGCCGTAGGGCTCCTCGCTGAACGGCTTTCCGACGACCTTGAGCTCGCCCTCGTTCTGGGCGGCATAGCCGCGGAGGATCGCGTCATCGGTCGTCACCGCATCGACCGCGCCCGACTGGAGGTCGGTGACGCACTTCGAGTAGGTGTCGTACGTGACGAGCTCGGCGTCCGTGTACTTGTCCTGGATGTTCTGGGCCGGCGTCGACCCGTCGACGGAGCAGACCTTCTTGCCCGCGAGGTCCTCGGGTCCCGCGATGTCGGAGTCGGCCTTGACGAGCAGGTCCTGACCGGCGACGTAGTACGGTCCGGCGAAGTCGACGACCTTCTTGCGCTCGTCGTTGATCGTGTAGGTCGCCACGACCATGTCGACGTTGCCCTGCTGGAGGAAGGGCTCACGGTTGGCCGACACCGTCTCGACGAAGTCGAGCTGATCGGGGGCGAAGCCGAGCTGCGCACCGACCATCTTCGCGATCTCGATGTCGAAGCCCTCCGGGACGTCCGATCCGGCCTTGACGTTGCCGAGCCCGGGCTGGTCGAACTTGACGCCGACCTTGAGCGTGCCCGCGTCCTTCGCGGCCTGCCAGGTCTTCGAGTCCTTGACGTCGGCGTTCTCGTTGACGGGGTACTCGGGGGCCGCCGCCTGCGAACCGCCCTCGGCGGGGGCATCGGGGGTTCCGCCCTGACCGCAGCCGCTGAGGGCGAGCAGGCCGACCGCGACGGCGGCGATGGACACTCTGAGCTTCTTCATGGTTTCTCCTTGTGGTTCTCGTGCGGGACTGCGGGGTCAGTTGGTGAGGATCTTCGAAAGGAAGTCCTGCGCGCGGGCACTCTGCGGGTTGGTGAAGAACTCCTCGGGGTCGGCGACCTCGACGATCTCGCCGTCGGCCATGAAGACCACCCGGTTGCCGGCCTTGCGGGCGAATCCCATCTCGTGGGTGACGACGACCATCGTCATCCCCTCCTTGGCGAGCTCGACCATGACGTCGAGGACCTCGTTGATCATCTCCGGGTCGAGCGCCGAAGTGGGCTCGTCGAAGAGCATGACCTTCGGCTTCATCGCCAATGCCCGGGCGATCGCGACACGCTGCTGCTGACCGCCGGAGAGCTGAGCGGGGTACTTGTCGGCCTGATGGGCGACGCCGACGCGCTCGAGCAGCGCCATCGCCTGCTTGTCGGCCTCGGACTTCTTGAGCTTGCGGACCTTGATCGGCCCGAGTGTGACGTTCTCGAGGATCGTCTTGTGGGCGAAGAGGTTGAAGGACTGGAACACCATGCCGACGTCCGAGCGCAGCTGGGCGAGCTCGGCTCCCTCGGCCGGAAGCTCCTCGCCCTCGATCGTGATCGACCCCGAGGTGATGGTCTCGAGTCGGTTGATCGTCCGGCACAGGGTCGACTTGCCCGAACCGGAGGGTCCGATGACGACGACGACCTCGCCCTCGTGGATGTCGAGGTCGATGTGCTTCAGCGCATGGAAGTCTCCGTAGTGCTTCTCGACGTCCGTCATCGAGACCAACGGCTGTGATTCAGCTCTCATGACCACCGATCTTAGTGAAAGACCAGCTCACAAGGTAATCCCCGGGTGTTCACAGGGGAACTGCAACCGACTTGTGACCTAGCTCGCATGGACGATGCGCTCGCCCTCCTCGCGGAGTTCGACCTTGCGGATCTTGCCCGACACCGTCATCGGGAAGGAGTCGCGGACTTCGACGTAGCGAGGGATCTTGAAGTGGGCGAGACGCCCGGCCGCGAACTCCCTGACGTCCTCGGCGGTGAGCGTGTCGTAGCCGTCCTTGAGGATCACCCATGCCATGAGCTCCTCACCGTACTTCTCGTCGGAGACGCCGATGACCTGGACGTCGCTGATCGCCGGATGCTGGTAGAGGAACTCCTCGATCTCGCGCGGATAGACGTTCTCGCCGCCGCGGATGACCATGTCCTTGATCCGCCCGGAGATGTCGACGTAGCCGTCGTCGTCCATGATCGCGAGGTCCCCGGTGTGCATCCACCGGGCGCTGTCGATCGCCTCGGCGGTCTTCTCCGGTTCCTCCCAGTACCCGAGCATGACCGAGTAGCCGCGGGTGCACAGTTCGCCCTTCTGCCCGCGGGGCATGGTCTGGCCCGTCACCGGGTCGACGATCTTCACCTCGACGTGCGGCATCACCCGCCCGACGGTCTCCGTGCGGGCCTCGAGCGAATCGTCGACGCGGGTCATCGTCGAGACCGGGGAGGTCTCGGTCATCCCGTAGCAGATGGCAACCTCGGACATGTTCATGTCGTCGATGACGTGGCGCATGACCTCGACCGGGCAGGGGGAGCCGGCCATGATCCCGGTCCGCAGCGATGAGAGGTCGAAGTCGGAGAAGTCCGGCTGGCCGAGCTCGGCGATGAACATCGTCGGCACTCCGTAGAGGGAGGTCGCCTTCTCCTCGGCGACGGCAGTGAGGCTCGCCGCCGGGTCGAATCCGGGTGAGGGCAGGACGATCGAGGCGCCGTGGCTGAGCGCGGCGAGGTTGCCCATGACCATGCCGAAGCAGTGGTAGTAGGGCACGGAGAGGACGACCGAGTCGTCGGGGGTGTAGGAGAGCAGCTCGGCGATGAAGTACCCGTTGTTGAGGATGTTGTGGTGGGAGAGGGTGACCCCCTTCGGGAAGCCCGTCGTCCCCGAGGTGTACTGGATGTTGATCGGATCGTCGACCGAGAGCTCGCCGGCTGCCTGCTCGAGGCGCACCGCGTACTTCGCGCCGGGATCCTCCAGGAGGCTTCGGCCCTCGTCGAGCAGGCGCGCGAACGACTCGCGCTCCCCCACCGCCGTGTCGCCGATCAGCGCGGCGGGAACGGTGTCGATGAAGACGAGGTCGAGGTCGGGGACGGTGCCGGAGACCTCGGTGGCCAGCGCGTGGAAGTCCGTGTGAGGCGGGTTGAGGATCTGTGAGATGAGCAGCGTCATCCCCGACTGCCTGACGACGTATTCGAGCTCGTGCGCCCGATAGGAGGGGTTGACGTTGACGAGGATCGCGCCGATCTTCGCCGTCGCATACTGGACGAGCGCCCACTCCCCGACGTTCTGCGCCCAGATGCCCACCCGGTCGCCCTTGCGCACGCCGCGCTCAAGCAGCGCCGCGGCGAGGGCATCGGTGTCCCTGTCGAACTCGGCGTACGTCCAGCGGCGATCGGAGCCGCGGTCGACGAGGGCGATCGCCTCGGGGTGTTCAGCAGCCGTGCGGCGGAAGTTCGCAGGGATCGTCTCGCCGAGCAGGGGGGCGTTCGAGGGGCCGGAGGAGTAGGAGAGTGCGGTCACGTCGGTGTGCTCCTTCGCAGGGGTCTAGTGTGATCCACTGCACAGTATTCCCTCTCCGTCCGTCTCGCAAAAGCTGCGGAGGAAATCCCGGCCGCTCGTGTCGTCGCCGTGGCCGATCTCCCCGACCGCTCCCACAGTGTCCACACGCCCGGAGTCGATGAGCACGAGGGTCTCGGCGAGGCTCGTGACGTCGGCGACATCGTGGGTGATGAGCAGTGCGCTGCGCCCACGCAGCACCTCCTTGAGGACGCGGCGCGTCTCGATGCGCACGTCGACGTCGAGGGCGGCCAGGGGTTCGTCGAGGAGGAGGAGGGCAGGATCGACGACGAGGGCGCGGGCGAGGGCGATGCGGGCGGCCTGTCCCCCGGACACGGCATCGGGTCGACGCCCCGCGCATTCCCCGACGCCGAGGCGGTCGAGCATGTCCGCGGCGTGTCGCCGTGCCAGCGCGGCCGGTTCACCGCGGGCGCGCAGTCCGTAGGCGACGTTGTCGAGCACGCTGAGGTGGGGGAAGAGCAGCGGGTTCTGGGCGAGATGGACGATGCCGCGGGCGTGGATGGGCGGCCACAGGCCCGCCGCGACGTCGAAGACGGTGGTCCCGCCGATCCGCAGCGATCCCGCAGCGGCCGGGAGCGCCCCGATGAGGATCTCGAAGAGACTCGTCTTGCCGGCGCCGTTGCGGCCGATGACCGCCGTCGTCGACCCGGCGGGCACGTCGACGGCGACATCGAGGCCGCGCTCGGGCAGGACCGCCCGGAGGCTGAGCGTACCGCGGTCAGTCGGGGGGTGGTCCCGCACGCTCGACGCATGGTCGGAGTCGTCTGCGGCGGGCAGGTCCGCCGGGGCTGCGCTGCGAGCACCGGCGCTCTCGGGCGCGGCGGCGTCCGTCCGGGCGGCTGCGCGCCGGCGCAGCCGCGGCGCATGCGGCGAACGGTAGGCGAGGACGATGATGACGAGGGCCGCGGCGACGAGGAGGAGCGAGAGGGCGATCGCCGACTGCGGATCGGACTCACGGACGAGATAGATCTGCAGCGGCATCGTCCGCGTCACCCCCGACAGGGAACCGGCGAAGGTCAGGGTCGCCCCGAACTCCCCGAGCGACCGGGCGAAGCAGAGCACGGTACCGGTGAGGATGCCGCCCCGAAGCATCGGGACGGTGATCGTCGCGAACACTCGGGCCGGCGTCGCACCGAGTTCGGCCGCCGCGAGCTCCCACCGCTGCCCGCGGGCGGCGACCGCGGTCTCGACGGACATGACCATGAACGGCAGGGAGACGAAGATCTGCGCGAACACGACGGCTGCGGTCGTGTAGGCGAGGCCGATGCCCGCCTCGGTGAGCAGCGACCCGAGATAGGCCGACCGCCCCCATGTGTAGAGCAGGGCGAGGCCGCTGACGACCGGGGGCAGGACGAGGGGCAGGAGGATGAGGGTGCGCAGGAGTCTCTGTCCGCGGAAGCGCGTCGTCGCGAGCAGGTAACCGAGCGGGAAGCCGATGAGGAGGCTGACGAGTGCCGCGATCGTCGAGGTGAGAAGGGAGAGTCCCATCGCCAGCAGGGATTCCGGTGCGGTGACGACCTCGCCGAGGTGGCCGAGGTCGATGCGTGCGACCATCCCGATGATGGGCACGAGGAGGAAGGCGACGCCGAGGGCTGCGGGGATCCACAGCCACCTCGGCGCCGCCGAATGACGGCGGGTGGGACGGCTCATGGGGTGGAGAACCCGGCGTCCTCGAGCAGCTTCACAGCCTCAGGCGACCGGAGGTAGCTGACGAACGCGTCCGCCTGCTCCTGGTTCTCGCTCGCCCTCACCGTGGCCGCCGGGTACCGGTTGACGACCTTCTCGGCCCCGTCGAGGTCAACCTGGTCGACGTCGCCGTCTGCGCGGGCGACGTCGGTGACGTAGACGATGCCCGCGTCGGCCTGGCCGGAGCTCACCTTGCCGAGGACATCGGTCACCGAGTTCTCCTCGCTCGCCGGGTCGAGGGTGACGCCGTTCTGCTGCGCCCACTCCTTCGTCGCCGCCCCGCACGGCACCTGGGGTGCGCAGACGACGAGGTCTGTGCCGGCGAGGTCCTGCGAGTCGGCGATCCGCTTCGGGTTGCCGGGGGCGACGGCGAGGGCGAGGGTGTTCGAGGCGAAGATCTCCGGCGTTCCGGTGAGCAGATCGTCGCCTGCGAGGGTGTCCATCGTCTTCTCATCGGCGGTGGCGATGACATCGGCGGGAGCGCCCTCGCTGATCTGGGCGACGAGGTCGGAGGATCCGGCGAAGGAGAACGTCACGTCGGTGTTCGGCGCGGTCCTCTCGTATTCGGTCGCGATCTCCTCGAAGACCTCGGTGAGGGAGGCGGCGGCGAAGACAGTGAGCGTGGTCGGCTCCTCGGCCCGGTCCTCGCCCGAGGCACCGGTGGAACAGGCGGAGAGAGTGAGCAGGGCGACGATGCCCGCTGCGGTGGCAAGTCTCTTCATAACCCATTCATACCCGCAGATGCGGAGTTTTCACCACATTCTGTCAGTATCTGAGATTTCGTTCCCGATCAGTCACTCCTCGCCGACGGTGTCGATCCAGACCATCGTCGCCTTGACCGCGGCCGTGGCGAGGCTGCCGGGTTCGAGCTCGAGCTGACGGCACGCCTCGGCGGACATGAGGGAGACGACGCGGAAGGGACCGCACTGGAGGCTGACCTGGGCCATCACGCCGTCGATGACGACGTCGGTGACGAGTCCGGTGAAGCGGTTGCGGGCCGAGCTGCGCACATGGGTGGGATCGTCGAGGGCTCCGGCGGAGTCCTGGGCCAGCGCGGCGAGTTCGGCGCCGTCGACGACCGAGCGGTTCGAGGCGTCCTTGTGCTGACGCAGGCGCCCGTCGCTGATCCACCGGCGGATGGTGTCGTCGCTGACGCCGAGGAAGCGGGCGGCGTCGCTGATGCGCAGCCGGGTCATTCGAGCGCTCCCACCCATTCGTCGTCGCCGTCGGAGAAGTACTGGTGCTTCCAGATCGCGACCTTGTCCTTGACCTCGTCGATGAGCTCTGCACACGCGGCGAACGCCTCCCGGCGGTGGGCGGAGGCGACGACGGCGGCCAGCGCCACGTCGCCGATGCGAAGCTCCCCGACCCGGTGGACGACGGAGATCCGCACCTCCGGGTGGGCTCTGGCAACGGCGGCGGCCACCTCGGCGAGCTGCTGGTCGGCGAGCGGATGGGATTCGTAGACGAGTCGTTCGACTCCCCTGCCCGAGTCGTGGTCGCGGATGATGCCGGAGAAGGTCACGGATGCTCCGGACGCCGCGGTGACGACCTCGGGAGCAAGCTCGTCGGTGCTGATCGGGGTCTCGACGATTCCGGTGCGGATCACGCTCATGTCGACCGCCTCCAGTCTCCGCTGCGGCCCCCGGACTTCTCGATGACCTTGATGTCGCCGATGACCGCCTGGTTGTCGACGGCTTTGATCATGTCGAAGATCGTCAGGGCCGCCACCGATGCCGCAGTGAGCGCCTCCATCTCGACGCCCGTCTTCGAGACGGTCTTGACCGCCGCAGTGATCCGCACGCTCGTCTCGTCGAGGGTGAAGTCGACGTCGACTCCGGTCAGGGGCAGCGGGTGGCAGAGGGGGATGAGGTCGCTCGTGCGCTTGGCACCCATGACAGCGGCGATGCGCGCGACCGGCAGGGCGTCGCCCTTGGGCAGTCCCGCCTCGGTGATGAGGGCGATGACCTCGGGGCGCGTCGTGATGAGCGCCGTCGCCACGGCGCGGCGCTTCGTCACGTCCTTGTCCCCGACGTCGACCATGTGGGCGGCCCCGGTCTCGTCGATGTGCGTGAGGTTCAGTCGATTGTCCACGTCTTCAGCCTATCCCCCGCGGGCGCGAAGAGCCTGTCGGACTCGGGTGCGTCGACGGGAGGGAGGAAGACGAGGTGGGTGCTCTCCGCATAGCTGTGGAGCAGGTGGGAACGGGAGCCGCCGACGAAGACGATGCCGTCGTCGGTGAGGCGGGCGCGCCGGACCTGGAGTTTGCTCGCCGGCGGGGTCTCGTCGAGTCCGGCCGCCAGCCGGTGGTGGGCGGCGGGACGGGCGTCGGCTTCGGCATCGAGGCCGAGGAGAGCCGGTCGGAGGAACATCTCGAAGCTGATGAGCGCGCTCACCGGGTTGCCGGGCAGGGCCACCCAGGCCCGTCCGGCCAGCCGACCGCACCCCTGGGGCCCGCCCGGCTGCATGGCGATGGGTTCGAAGACCATTGCCGAGTCCGGGTCGAGGTCCGCGGCGAGCCGGACGACTTCGCGTGCGCCCTTCGAGATCCCGCCGGTGGAGACGACGAGGTCGGCGTCGGTGGCGGCGACGGCCTCAAGGAGCAGACGCGGATCGTCGCGTACGCGCAGCCTCTCGACCTCGGCGCCGAGGCGGAGCAGCCCCGCGGTGAGGGTGACCCCGTTGGCGTCGTGGATGCCGGCGTCGGCACCGTCGGCGACCTCGTCGCCGGTGGAGACGACGAGGATCCGCGGCAGCGTAACGACTTCGAGCTCCCCCACCCCGCAGGCGGCGGCCACGCCGAGGCGGGCGGGAGTGAGCTCGGCACCGGCCCGGAGCACGGTGGTTCCGACCCCGACGTCGCTGCCGCGGCGGCGGACGAAGGCACCGGGCTCGACAGTCTCGGGATCGAGGTCGACGGTGATCTCCGCGGCACCGAAGCGACCCGGCTGCGTCGCCTCGATGGGAACGATCGTGTCCGTGCCCGGCGGCAGCGGGGCGCCGGTCATGATCTCGACGGCGGTGCCCGGGGCGACCGGGCCCCCGTGGACCCCGGCGGCGACCTGGCCGGTGACGGGAATGGGGCCGATGCCGTCTGCGGCTGCCGCGCCGCGCAGCGTGTCAGCGGCGACGGCGAAGCCGTCCATGCTCGAATTGTCGAAGCCGGGGACGTCGATGCCGGTGACGACGTCGGCGGCAAGCCGCCTCGGCACGGTGAGCAGCTCGGACAACGGACGGTTCTCGGTCCCCAGCAGCGGAGAGATCGTCTCACCGACGCGACGACGATGCATGATGGCGCTGGTCATGGGACGATGATAGCGAAGGGAAAGAACAAGGAGGACGAATGCGGAAGGTCAGTCTCCCGACCCCGGTCCTGAGGACTCCCACCCTCGATCCGGGAACGACGTTCACCGAGCACACCGAGGATTCGCTGCTCGACACCTTCGGTCGGCGTGCCCGCGACCTGCGCATCTCGCTCACCGACTTCTGCAATCTCCGCTGCAGCTACTGCATGCCCGCCGAAGGCGTCGAGTTCATGCCCCGCGACGCCGCGATGAGCGCCGAGGAGATCGTCCGCTTCGCCCGCATCGGCGTCGAGCGCTTCGGCGTCGACCAGATCCGGTTCACCGGCGGCGAACCGCTCACCCGCCATGACATCACCGACATCATCGCCGGGGTCGCCGCCCTTCGACCGCGGCCGAACATCGCCCTGACGACGAACGCGATCGGGCTCGACAACCGTGCCGAGCGGCTGCGGGACGCCGGCCTCGACCGGATCAACGTCTCCCTCGACACGATCGACCCCGACACGTTCGCCGAGATCACCCGCCGCCCCTTCCTCGACCGTGTGCTCGCCGGCATCGACGGGGCGAAGGCCGCCGGCCTCGATCCGGTGAAGATCAACGCCGTGCTCCTGCCCGGCCTCAACGACCACCAGGCCCCCGATCTCCTCCAGTGGTGCCTGGAGAACGACCTCTCCCTGCGCTTCATCGAGCAGATGCCCCTCGACGCGGGGCATTCGTGGCAGCGGTCGACGATGATCACAGCCGCCGATGTCTTCGCCCTCCTCGAACCGCGGTTCGCCCTCACCCCCGACTCCCAACCGCGCGGCGGCGCCCCGGCCGAGACGTTCACGGTGGCTTCCCGCGAGGATCCGGAGACGATCCTCGGCAGAGTCGGCATCATCGCCTCGGTCACCCGCCCGTTCTGCGCCGACTGCACGCGCACCCGGCTCACCGCGGAGGGGCGGGTGCGGACCTGTCTGTTCTCCCGCACCGAGGTCGACCTCCTCGCGGCCCTGCGGTCAGGAGCGAGCGACGAGGAGATCGCCAATCTGTGGAAGGGAGCGCACTGGGCGAAGCTCGCCGGGCACGGCATGGACTCCGATGACTTCACCCAGCCGCAGCGACCGATGAGCGCGATCGGAGGATGAGAGCACCCGTGAGCACAGTCAGCGTCCGGTTCTTCGCCGCTGCCCGAGAGGCGTTCGGCACCAGGGAGTCGACCGTCGAGGCGTCGACCCTCGACGACCTCGTCGGCACACTTTCCGCGGGGGCCTCACCCGAGGCGGTCACCGTGCTCTCCCGGTCGTCGTTCCTCGTCAACGCCGTCGCCCGCCGGGACCGCGCCGAGGCGCTGCACGACGGTGACACCGTCGATGTGCTCCCGCCGTTCGCCGGCGGCTGAACAGTCCGCGCCCGCTCAGCCCACCGGCGAGGCGTCGGTGCGTGAGAGATAGGCGAGGTAGCCGCCGGTGACGGTGACGACGTCGAAGCCGCGGCCCCGCAGCTCGGTGGCGGCCCGCGCCGAGCGCACACCCGAGCGGCAGTAGAGGGCGATCCGTCCGGTCTCCACCTCGTCCTCGGACCCGAGGAGTTTGGCGGGGTCGGCGAGCAGGGCCTCCATGGGGATGTGCCGCGCGCCGGCGATAGCACCGGCGGAGACCTCGGCGTCCTCACGGATGTCGATGAGACGATCGCCTGACGCGACCTCGTCCCACCCGATCGCCGCTGCCTCCGTGTCGTCGCTCGGTGCCGGCACCGTGGGTGCGGGTGCACCGACCGGTGCCGCACGGTGTGCGTCGAGGCTCGTCACCGGTGCCCGCTGCGGGTCGCGGGCGACGGGGATCGTCTCCCAGGTCGCGTCGAGGCTGCTGTGAATCGCCACCGCATTGCGCAGCGGGGTCCCGATGCCGGTGAGCACCTTGATCGTCTCCATCGCCATCGCCGAGCCGATGCTTCCGCACAGGGCACCGATGACGCCGGCGGTCGCGCAGTCGGGCACCGACCCCGGTGCGGGCACGTCGGGGAAGAGGTCGCGCAGGGTCGCACCGTGGCGGGCGTCGAAGACGGCGACCTGTCCGTCGAACCCGAGGATCGTCCCCCACACGAGCGGGATGCCGAGGATCTCGCACGCATCGTTGGCGAGATAGCGGGTCGCGAAGTTGTCGCTGCCGTCGACGACGATGTCGGCGCCGGAGAGGATGTCCTCGGCGTTGGCGGCAGTGAGCAGGACGGGATGGGTGACGATCTCGATCGTCGAGTTGAGTCTCTCCAGCCGCTCGGCCGCCGAATCGACCTTGCGCGCACCCACGCCGTCCTCGGAGTGGATGAACTGCCGGTGGAGATTGCTCAGCTCGACGACGTCGGGATCGACGATGTCGAGACGCCCCACACCGGCCGCCGCAAGATAGGTGAGCACGGGGGCACCGAGTCCGCCGGCGCCGATGACGACGACGCGAGCGGCGAGGAGGCGCTTCTGCGCCTCGGCGCCGAATCCCCGCAGGCGGATCTGGCGCGTGTAGCGGGAGAGGTCCATGTCCTCCAGTCTAGAACCCGGGTCCGGTCGGAAGGATGTCGACGGCGTTCCCGTCCTCGATGCCCCCGGGAGCTGGAGGCACCCTGAGGATCGCGTCGGCGGCGGCGAAGTCGCGCAGCCGCGCCCGTGCCGCCGGGACGACACGGCCGTCGACGGCGATGGTCGCTGGCACGAGCGAGACTCCCCGGCGGTGTCCGGGCAGGGACGGCCCCTCGTAGACGGCGCGACGCCAGCAGTGGGCGAGCACGGTGCCGGTGAGCAGGGGCAGGGCGAAGAGGTGGAAGGAGAGGTACGCGCCGGCGGGGGTGCCCGGGAAGTGGAGCAGCGGTGTGCCCGCCCGCTCGCCGTGTCCCTGCGGTCCCCCGGGGCGCTGCCCGAGGCGGAGGAACTGCGAGGACTCCCCCTCCAAGGCGGCACGGACGACCTCGTAGGCACCGGCGCTGATTCCCCCGGTGGTGATGACGAGATCGACTCCAGGCAGGAGACCGTCGAGGACGGCGAGGAACTCTGCCGGGTCGTCGCTGCTCGTCGCCGGCTGTGCGGTGAGACCGTGGGATTCGAGCGCGGCGACGAGCATCGGCAGGTTGGAGTTCGGGATCCGAGGAGCGTCCTCGCCGGGTTGGAGTTCGTCGCCGGTGACGACGAGTCCGACCCGCAGCGGCCGGGTGACCTCGACCGCGTCGATGCCGAGCATCGCGAGGGTCCCGATCCCTGCGGCGCCCAGGCGCTGCCCCCCGAGGGCGACGACGTCGCCTGCCGCGGTGTCCTCCCCGACCGCACGGATGTTCCACCCCGGTCCGTTCGAGTCCGGGAGTCCGGTGACGGTGATCGCCTCCGGGATCGTGCCCGTGCGCTCGGCGTCGGTGAGCTCGACGGGGACGACCGCCTCGGCGGATGCGGGCACCTGGGCACCGGTCATCACCCGCACGGCGCAGCCGCTGGGGATCTCCACCGGAGGGTGCCCGGCCGGGATGTCGCCGCGCACCGGCACCGACTCCCCCGTCCGTGCCCGGTCGAGGGCGAGGGAGTCGAGGGCATATCCGTCCATCGCCGAGGTGGCGAACCCGGGGATCGGGGCGGGCGCGGCGACGTCGCGGGCGAGGATCCGACCGACCGCCTCGGCGAGCGGAACGGTCTCCGCACTCGCGGGCAGGTCCCTGGCGATGAGCCGGGAGTAGTCCTCAGGTTCCACACACGTCCTTTCGTCTCCGATGATCCTAAGACCTGCCCGGGGCGGGTGACGAATGCCCGCCCCGGCCGAATGTCTCCACTAGAGTGGGCGACGTGGACGACGTGACAGACGAGACCGCGGAGCAGAGGTGGAGCGTCGTCTCCCTGCCGGGTCTCTCAGCCGTGCTCATCGCGGTCTCCGCGGTCATCCTCTTCGGCATCGGCACGGATCTGCCCGATCTCAAGGCGTGGGGGTATGCGCCCCTGCTCGCCGGTGTCGGGCTCGCATGGACGACGACGCTGAGCTTCGCCCGCGACCTCACCGTCATCGCGGGGGCGCTCGCCCTCATCTCCGCGATCTCCGTCGAAGCCGACATCTCGTGGGGCAACATCCTGCGCATGGGCCTCGTGCTCTCCGCCGTCGTCGTCATCCCCTTCCTCATCACGCGCTACTGGTTCAAGGAGAAGAGCATCGTCTACCCGCGGCGGCACGGGGTTCCGTGGTCGAAGCTCGAATGGGCGTGGCTGATCTTCGTCGTCGTCGTCGCGTGGGCGGTCCTGCCCCAGTACTTCATCCGCACCGGCGTCTACCTCAACTGGCCGGCGGTGACCGAATGGCATGAGATCCTCCGTCTCTTCATCGGCGTCAACGCCGTCGGACTCTGGGACGAACTCTTCTTCATCTGTACGGTCTTCGCACTCCTGCGTCGGCACTTCGACTTCTGGACGGCGAACGTGCTCATGAGCATCATCTTCGTCTCGTTCCTCTGGGAGCTCGGCTACCGGTCGATCGGCCCGCTGCTGACGATCCCCTTCGCCCTCGTGCAGGCGGTGATCTTCACTCGGACGAAGTCGCTGCCGTACACGGTCACCGTCCACCTCCTCTTCGACGCGATCGTCTTCCTCACGATCGTCTCCGCCCACCACCCCCAAGCGCTGCCGATCTTCATCGGGGTCTGACCGGCCTCAACGACGCCACCGGTTCCGTCCGAAGCCGATGAAGACGAGGACGGCTCCGGCGATCCACCAGAGTCCGGCGGTCATCCCGGTGCGTTCGAGGAGCGGGCCGCCCGTCGTGTGCAGTGTCGCGATGCCGCCGACGGCGACACCCACGCTGGTGCCGAACTGCCGGAACGCGTTGTTGAGACCACCGGCGAGTCCTGGGCGGTTCGGCCAGGCGGCCATGGTCTCACCGACGATGGCGGCGGTCATCAGGCCCGGGCCGATGCCGATCCCGAGCAGACCGGGGATGAGGCCGGGCACGCCGGGCACCCGGCCCAGGGTGAGGAGACCGACCCCGCCGATGAGCAGGCCACTGCAGGCGACGGCGCGGCGGCCGCAACGGGTGACGAGTCTGCCGGAGGCCGGTCCGAGGATGACGAACGGCGCGGTCGCCAGCAGCAGGATCGCTCCTGCGGGGCCGGCTGCGAGGTGCAGCTCGTCCTGGAGGTGGACAGTGACGACCTGGAGCGTTCCATTGGCGCCGCTGGTCATGACCGCGGCGACGATGACCGAGACGACCAATGAGCGCAGACTCTCCGGTCGCCCGCGCTCGTCGGCCGCATCGCCGGCGGGGAGCAGCCGTGCGGTGCCTAAGAGCGCCGTGAGGACGAGAGGCACGTTGACCCAGAACACCGCCCGCCAGTCCAGGGCCGCGACGAGCAGCCCGCCGACAGCTGGACCGATCGCGGTCGCCACCGCACTCACCCCTGACCATATTCCGAGTGCTTTCGCTCGCGGGGCCGGTTCCGCCCACGTGATCGTCAGCGCGGCCAGCCCGGCCGGCAGCATCGCCGCTGCCGCGATGCCCTGCGCGCCGCGGGCAGCGAGCACGGTCCCCCACGACCATCCGATTGCCCCGAGCCCGGAGGCCGTGACGAAGACGACCAGGCCCCAGAAGAGCACGCGGCGCGGCCCGAGGCGATCGACGAGCCACCCGGCCGGGAGCAGCCCGAGCGCGAGCGGCACCGTGTAGGCATCGACGAGGAGCGACCACTGGCTCCTGGGAATGTCGAACGCGCGACCCAGACTGGGTTGGGCGACGTTCATCGACAGCACGTCGAGCAGGACGAGGAACATCGGCACGCACAGCACTGTCAGCAGCAGCGGACTCCCGCTTGTTCCCTGTGTCGGTGGGCATGGCTTCATGGACCCCATCCTCGGACCGGGACCATTCGACGGCGATCGAACGATGGCGGAGGGATACTGGTGGGCATGGAAGCACAGCCCGATCTCGCCGGGGTCGCAGAACTGTTCGCGGATCGCTCTCGCGCCCGGATGCTCATCGAGCTCGTCGACGGCGCCGCGCGACCTGCCGGTCACCTCGCACGGATCGCCGGAGTATCCGCATCGACGGCGAGCTCGCACCTGGCCCGTCTGGAGGCCGCTGAGTTCGTCACCGTCGAGGCGTCCGGGCGGACCCGGCGCTATCGCATCACCGATCTGCGCGTCGTCGCCGCAATCGAAGCTCTGCTTCCGCTCGCGAAGACCGAGCGCCCGGTCGGTCTGGCCGCCGTGGACAGATGGCAGCGACTGCGGGTCGCACGATCATGCTACGACCATCTCGCGGGAGGCCTCGGAATCGACCTGCTCGCAGGTCTCCTCGAACAGGACGCTCTCACCCGCGGCGACGGCGTCGACGGCCCTGCGCCCGCGGCCGCCGATCAGCTGAGCAGCCGGGTCGCGAACGCACCGTACGCGCTGGGTCCTGCCGCCGAGGCGATGTTCGGGCGGATCGGCATCGACCTCGCGCCTCTCCATGCTCGGCGGCGACCGTTGATCCGGGTGTGCATGGACTGGTCGGAACAGCGCCACCACCTCGCCGGGGGACTCGGAGCCGAGATCATGACCCGCATGATCGGCCTGGGCTGGGTCGCCCGACGAGCCGGCAGACGAGACCTCCGTGTCCTCGCACCCGAGGCGATCGCGAACTGGCTCACCGAAGCGCCCGCGCACCCCCACGCACCGAACTGAGAACGCCGCCCTCCCGGAGATCCGGGAGGGCGGCGTCGGACGAACGCTATGCGGTTCGCTGAGTCAGCGGATGCCGCGCAGGGCCTTGAGCATCGGCTTCGTCAGCGTCAGCGCAAGGAGTCCGAGGACGACAGACGTGCCGCCGATCGACGTCCAGTAGGGAACCTGGTTCGCGGGATCGAAGTAACCGCCGAGGACACCCGAGAGCGCGGTGCCGACACCGGAGGCGAGGAAGAAGACCGCGATCATCTGCGACTGGAACACCTTCGGGGCGACCTTCGTCGAGAACGACAGGCCCACCGGGGAGATGAGCAGCTCACCGAGGACGAAGACGATGAGGATGAGCACGACCCAGAGCAGCGGCGTCGAGTTCGCCGGCGCATCCGAGAACGGCAGGAACATGAGGAAGCCGATGCCGATGAGGATGAGCGAGAGTCCGGCCTTGATCGGCGTCGAGGGCTGCCGGGTGCCGAGCTTCATCCACAGCGACGCGAGCACCGGGGCGAGCACGATGACGAAGAACGCCGGGATGAGCTGGATCCAGTTGATCGGCATCTCCCAGCCGAAGATCGAACGGTTGAGCTGACCGTCGGAGTAGACGGTGAGCACTCCGAAGATCTGCTGGTACATCGACCAGAACACGACACATGTGAGGAAGAACGGGATGAAGGCGAGGACACGCGAGCGCTCGTCGGCGTTCGTCTGCGGCGAGGTGCACATGACGATGACGTAGCACGCAGCGGCTCCGGCGGAGATGCCGGCGATCCACCAGTCGAGGTTCTCCGGGGTGATGAGGCCGGTCATCCACAGCAGCGCTGCGAGGACGACGGCGGCGACGACGGCGAGGACGAAGAGGTAGACCTTCGACTTCGGCAGCGGATTGACCGCGACCCGCGACTCGGCGGGGAGGTTCTTCCGGCCGGTCGCGTAGATGATGAGACCGAGGGCCATGCCGACGGCGGCTGCGCCGAAGCCGTAGTGGAAGCCGATGTTCTGCTGGAGGAGACCGGTGATGAGCGGTCCGAGCAGGGCGCCGATGTTGACGCCCATGTAGAAGATCGTGAAGCCGGCGTCACGACGCGGGTCCTTCTCCTCGTAGAGCTCTCCGACAAGCGCCGAGGCGTTGGCCTTGAGTCCACCCGAACCGAGTGCGACGAGGATGAGGCCCACGGCGACGCCGCCGAAGCCGGGAACGAGCGCGAGGGCGATGTGACCGGCCATGATGATGATGGCCGAGGAGAAGAGGACCTTCTCCGCCCCGAGCAGGCGGTCGGCGACCCACGCGCCGAGGATCGTGGCGAGGAAGACGGCACCGCCGTAGGCGCCGACGATGCCGACCGCTGTGGCCTGCGGAAGACCGAGTCCGCCATCGGTGACCTTGAAGTACAGGTACAGGGCCAGGATGCCGTTCATGCCGTAGTAGGAGAAGCGCTCCCACAGTTCGAGGCTGAAGAGCTGCATGAGCGGCAGCGGGTGTCCGAAGAACCGCGTATCGCTCGAGACGACCTCAGTCGTCCTTGTGCTAGAAGACATATCGTGCTTTCCGTTGTGTCATGTCATCACGCATTCTGAGGCGTGATTCACTCTGAACAGTCGGTCATCCTACTCCCACGACATGGCTCAGAGCACACTTCGGCCACTCTGGGACACGGCGTCCCAACAAGCGGAATCTAAGTGTGAACCACGTCTCGTTTCCGGGTCCGGAAGCGCACGAGGAGGTTGGCCAGACCCGCGCTGAGGACGACGAGGGCGGCAGCGATGGGGACGATGATGGCCGTCTCCGTTCCGGCCTCCTCGGCGAGGATTCCGCCGACCGCGGAGGCCACGGACTGGCCGACGATGATCGCGGACCCAGCCATCGACATCACGGTCGCCGAACGGCCGCGGGGACTGCGCTCGGCGGCGAGGCTGAAGAGGGTGACGAGCGTGGGACCGATCGCCGTGCCCATGAGGAGGAGGCCGACGACGACGGCGGGCATCGACGTCGAGACGGCGAGGACGATCGTGCCGGCGAGCAGGAGCGGGGCGAAGCAGAGCCAGCGTGCCCAGAGGGCGAAGCGCGGGGAGAAGAGGGCGACGGAGATCGCGAGGAGCGCCGAGCCGATGCCGAGCACGCCGTAGACGAGTCCCGCCTGTTCGGGCCGGCCGAGATCGTTCATGAGCGAGGTGAGCGAGGTCAGGGTCGACCCGAAGACGAGGCCGATGCCGAAGACGCCGGCGATGACGACGACGATGCCCGAGGTGAAGAGCCCGCGCACGGGTCCCTTGGCGCCTGCGCGGTTCCGGCCGTTCGCCGCGAGACGACCGCTGGGGTGGAGGGCGAAGCCGGAGACGAAGACGACGGTCATGACGACCGCACCGATGATCGGTGCCACGGGAGAGAACCCTGTGGCGAGGAGCCCGACGATGAAGGGACCGAAGACGAAGACCACCTCGTCGGCGGCTGACTCGTAGGCCATGGTGCCGTTGAGGACCTTCGCCTGCCGTCCGCCGGGCAGGCGGGCGAGGATGATGTCGACGAGGCGGGAGCGCGACATCGGCGAGACCTGTGGGGCGGTGGCGCCGATCGCGAAGGAGGCGATGAGGACGACGGCGTCGGGAAGCGGTGAGAAGACGACCCACGCGAGGAAGATCAGGGCGAGGCTGTTGAGGGTGCCGACGACGAGGAGGACGGGGCGCTGCCCCCACCGGTCGGCGGCGGCGCCGATGAAGGAGCCGAAGATCGCGGTGCCGAGCCCGACCATGGCGGAGTTGAGCCCGCCGAGGCTCAGCGATTCGCGACCGGCGACGACGAGGGTGAGGACGCCGACGACGACCATCGCATAGGGCAGACGGGCGAGGAAGGCGAGCGGGAAGTAGCCGAGGCCCACCGCGGAGAGGAGGGTGGGCGATGAGGCCGGGCCCGCGGAGTCGGGCGGACCTGCGGATTCGGCGGGGCCCGAGGTCGGGGCCGGGAGACCTGCGGTCGGGGACTGCGGTCGGAGCGGATCGGTGTGCGGCATGGCAATCGTCATTTCTGCCTCGCCCCATCGGCGAGGATCGGTGCCGCCGTGGTGGACTGCTGCACAGCACTCGGTAGATGCACGTCGAAGTGGGGTTCGCCCACCACCCTACCCGGTGACGGCCGCCATGGGGCATTGATCTCTGTCACGGAAACCTGTCACGGACCCCTGTCACAGAAACGGTCGGTCCGGACACGGGTTTCCCACGCCCGACTCAGAAAGGACGCAGACCAGTCTGCGAGGATACGAGCATGAACTTCCTCTTCCGAGTCGGCATCAATGCGTTCGCGATCTGGGTTGCCGCATGGATCCTTCCCGGCGTCGCCATCGAAGGCAACAGCGTCGTCGAGGAGCAGACCGGACCGATCGCCGCGACGATCGTCTCCTACCTCGTCATCGGCCTCATCTTCGGACTCGCCAACGCGTTCATCAAACCCATCCTCAGCGTCCTCTCCGCCCCGATCACGTGCCTGACCCTGGGCCTGTTCTCGATCGTCATCAACGCCGCGATGCTCGCCCTGACAAGCTGGCTGAGCGGGTTCACGCCCTTCGTCTTCACGATCGACTCGTTCTTCTTCCAGGCGATCCTCGCAGCGATCATCGTCTCGATCGTCTCCGCACTGCTCGGGTGGCTCGCCCCGGACAGCAGCCGCGACCGCGACTGAATGCCGGGGTCCGGCTCTCAATGCCGGGGTCCGCTCTCTACGGCATGTAGACTGATGGCCGATCGACCATCACCCGTTCCACCGCTCGGAGGAGAATATGTCCAACCCTGTCGCGCAGAGAAGCCAGAGCAAGGCGAACTTCGCAGACGTCGTCGTCTTCATCGTCGCCTTCGCGCTCTTCATCTTCACCATCTACCTCTTCGGCGCGGCCTTCTCCTCCCCCGCGGGCACGGAGTTCTGGGTCTTCTGGGCCGGTCTCCTCGTCGCGGCGGTGGCCTTCATGCTGCCGATGATCTACCACTGGATCGTCGACCGCCGGTCCTGACCCGGCTCCCCGACTGCGCGACTGACCGCGCCGTGGCTCGTCCGCGGCGCGGTCAGTCGCGTTCGCGGGCGAATCCCTCGATCGCCGAGGCGGCCTCATCGGGGCGCTCGTAGTGCACGAGGTGCCCCACCCCGGGAAGTTCGACGAAGCGGACATCGGGCAGGCCTGCAACGACCCCGCGGGTGACCTCGATCGGGGCGATCGCGTCGCTGTCGCCGGCGATGACGAGCAGCGGCATCGTCAGGGAGTCGGCCACCTCGGTGACGGTGTGTGCGACGGAGACATCGAAGGCCTCGGCCAGGGACGCCCGGTCGCTGAAGGTGGAGAAGTACCTCGCGTGCTGGTCGTGGATGTAGCGGCGCAGACCGCGATCCCGGGTCGTCGCCATGACCTCGCTCATCAGCCGCACGATGAGCGGATGGCCGAGCAGGGCGCGCCCCGCCGATTCGGGCAGGCGCGCCCCGAGAGCGTAGTAGAGGCGGGTGAGCGCGGTGAGCACGCGCGCCGACCCCTCGAGAGCCGGCGAGGTGATCGGATTGATGAGGACGAGCTCGTCGACCGTCGTCGGCCGCCTCGCCGCGAGGTGGGAGACGAGGATCGAACCGAAGGAGTGCCCGACGACGATCGGGCGCGCACCCCAGCGGTCGGCCGCCTCGGCGATGAGGGCCTCGAGGTGATCGAGATAGGACTCGAGGCTCAGGCCGTCCTTGAGGGGCGGATTCTCCCCGAACCCCGGCAGATCGGGGACGATGACGGTGCGCTGCCGCATCGCTGCCGCGATCCGGTCGAGTCCGTGGTGGTCGCCGCGGAAGCCGTGGACGATGAGGACCGGTCGACCGGCCCCCCGTCCGGGGTGGACCCACACGGGTGTGGGGTGACCGGCGACGTCGAGGTCGAGCCTGTGGGCTGGCTCCACGCTCAGCGCTGCTCGCCCTCGGCTGCCTGAGTGTCGCCGTCGGCACGGGCCGAGGTGTCGGCTCCGGTGGCGTCGTCGGCGCGGGAGAGCGTGCGGCGCGGGATGACGACGACGGGCACCGGCAGGACGCGCAGCAGACGGCGCGCGCGGGCTCCGATGAAGACGCGACCGTGTCCCAGGCGGGACGAGCCGATGAAGGCGAGCTCGCCGGAGATCCATTCGACGCTTTCGGCCGCCTCCTCGATGTCGGCGCCCCCCTCGGAGACGACGGTGGCCCGGCCTGAGGCGAAGAGGTCGGAGGCTCGGGCAGCGAGCACTGCTCCCCCGTACTCCTCGGCGAACTCCGTGACCTCGGCGATCTCGTCCTCGGCCATGCCGTCGTTCTCGATGAGCGCGACGAGGCGGAGGTCGACGTCGAAGGCGGTGGCGGCCTCGATCGCCGAGCCGATGAGAGCGGCGGCGCCGGGACGGGCACCGAAGAGCGTCGTGATCCGGGAGACCGGACCGATGTCGGAGCGCCCGGCCGGCGCGAGGACGACGGGCACCTCCGAGGAGTGCAGCAGCGAGGTCGCCACGGTGCCGATGCGGAACTGGCGCATGAGCGTCGTCGCCCTGGCGCCGATGACGATCGCCACCGCTCCTTCGTCGGAGGCGACCTCCATGAGGCCCTTCGACTCGTTCGATGCGGTGTGGATGACCCCGCGGGCAGCGATGTCGTCGGGGATGAGGGCCAGCGCCTCTTCGAGCCACTCGTCGAGCTGCTGGGCGACGATGCCGGTCCCGTCCTTGGGGATCGATCCGGCGGCGTGGAAGGTCGAGGACTCCGGGCGGATGATCGTGACGACGAGCTCGATCTCGACGGACCGGGCGATGGAGATCGCCAGGGAGATGGCGTCCCGACCCCGATCGGTGGCGATGTATCCGACGACCAGGCGCGGAACGGATGCAGCTGACTCTGTCATGGACTTCTCCCGGTTCGTAGCGACTCTCCAGGTGATTCTACGTGGTCAGGAGGCCATCCTGCCGGGATGCCCGGGCGGGGAAGACGACGCACCCCGGCCAGACGCCGCGGACACCGCGACGACGGGTCCCGATCGGAACCCCTGTGCGGGTGAATCCGCATTCGGAAAAGAAAAGTTCAGAAATTATGACCAGAAGTCACACGAATTGCTCAGCCTGTGATAAATTCGACAGTGCAATTACGGATTCGCACCCACAGACAATTGCACAGTTCCACGAATGGGCTCCGACGCGGCCCATCGACGATCCACGACCCTGAAAGGAGTGCAGCACAATGAATCTCTTCGACATCGCATTCACGGACCTTCGCACAGGCAACCGTGCGCTCGCTGCCTGCTGGGTCGGCGGACTGGGACTCGACGGCTGATCACAGCCGTGTGACACCTCCTTCTCCGCCGGCAGACTGAACACCGGCGCTTTCCTCTGCGCTTCGACCGCATCGGCCTCACAGCAGATCGCCGAGCCCGTCCGCGCATCCGAGTTCAGCTCAGCACGCATTTCCCACCACTGTTCTGCGCATTTGTGCGCCCTCGGAGCAGTGTTCGCCATTTCCGTCTTCCGGGGATTCCCCCTGCCCGAAAAACACAAAGGAACAATTGTGTCCACTACATTCGCATTCACATTTCCCAGACGTGTGGCCCTGTCCACCGGTCTCCGTCTCGTCGCCTGGGCGAGACGACCCGAGGCCGACGCGACGCAGGCGTCCCGTGCCGCACTCAACCGCCGCATCGCCGAGCTCAGCGCCCAGGCCCGTCGTGAGGAGCTCGAGGCACGGCGCAACCGCGACCTCGACCTCTTCGTCGCGCAGAGGCCGATCGCCTGAGCCGTGCACCACTGTGCCGAGCGTCACTTCCCGTCGATTTGGCGTGTGGCCCCCGCCTGAGTAATATTGATCAGGCAAGCGGGGGTATGGCGCAGTTGGTAGCGCGTCTCCATGGCATGGAGAAGGTCAGGGGTTCGAATCCCCTTACCTCCACCGCAGGGCGAAGGCCCCGGACCGATCGGTCCGGGGCCTTCGTCGTTCTCGCAGGTCAGTGCCGCAGCGCAGCGTGCTCGTCCGGGTGAGTCGCGGCAAAACGTTCTCTCCCGGGTGAGTCGCGGCACAGCTCCGAGGCAACCGCTCGGTGTCGATCCGCATGGTACGGATCGATCCATGCCATGCGGATTCAGACCGCGCGGTCGTCACCGGCGGGCCGTCACTCCTTCGAGGTCGAGCAGCGTGCGCTTGCGCTCCTCTCCCCACGCGTAGCCGGTGAGCGCGCCGCTGGCGCCGATGACCCGATGGCAGGGCACGATGATGCTGATCGGATTCCTCCCATTCGCCGCACCGACCGCCCGCGAGGCCCTGGGACGGTCGATCCACCTGGCGAGTTCGCCGTAGCCGGCCGTGGTGCCGAACGGGATCGTCGTCAGCGCCTCCCACACCTGCAGCTGGAAGTCGGTGCCTGACGGGGCAAGAGGCAGCTCGAATGTCGTCCGCTGTCCGGCGAAGTACTCCCCCAGCTGCGCAGACGCCGAGACGAGGACGGGAAGGTCGGGACTCTCGACCGCCTCGGCGACGGTGCGCAGAGAGAGCCTCTCAAGGACGGCCTCGAAGCCGTCGAGGTAGACCCCGGTGAGATGCTCGTCGTCGGCGGTGAGGAGGATCTCCCCGACGGGTGAGTCGATGGCGGTGAAGTGCAGGACGTCGGTGTTCGGTGCGGAGAAGCGCATGGCGGTTCCTCTCTGGGATGTCGCGGCTGGGATGGTCTGGTCTGGTGAGGTCGGCGCTGGGCCGGTGGGTGTGGTCATCAGCGGTGCACCGATCCCGCGTGGGCTGCCCACAGCAGGTGGGTGAGGTAGGACCGCCACGGTCGGGCAGCCGCGAGCTGCCCGTCGGTGAGCGGCACCGGGAGGGCATCGAGGGCCTTCCTCACTCCGAGGTCGGAGGCGAGGAGGACATCGGGGTCGCCGAGTGCGCGCATCCGGATGTAGCCGACACTCCACGGTCCGATCCCTGGCAGGGCGAGCAGAGCTCGGGCCGCCTCATCCCGGTCGGTGCCCGGACCGAGGTCGATGGTCCCGTCCGCGAGCGCTCGCGCCAATGTCCGCAGGGTCGCGATCCGTCGCCGAGGCAGCGCCCAGTCATCATCGGTCAGCTCGGTGATCGCCTCGGGGGTGGGGAAGATCCGGTCGACGGTGCCGCAGCGCAGCTCCTCGGGCAGGCCCTCCCCTGCGATCTCGACGAGTCGGCGCAGGTGGGTCTGGGCGGCGCGCACGGAGATCTGCTGCCCGAGGACGGTGCGGATGGCGAGTTCGACGGGTTCCCCGTGCCCGGGCGAGCGGATGCCCGGGATTGGGCCGACGAGGTCGCCGAGCCCGGCGTCGGTGAGGGTCGAGTGCACCGCGGCAGGGTCGGCATCGAGGTCGAGGATGCGTCGCGCCCGCGCCACGGCCGCCCCGAGGTCCCGGGTGTCGGTCAGGCGCAGTCGGCAGGTGACGAAGTCGCCGTCGCCGGGGGTGAGCGTGATGACGGCGGGCCCGTGGGCGAGGCGCAGCGAACGACTGTAGTGATGGGCACCGACGTCCTCGACTCCGGGGATCTCGCGCAGCCCGAGGTAGGCGAAGAGGTGGTCGAGGTCGATGGGGGCACGGTAGGCCAGACGTACCGCGAGGTCGTCGGCGCGGGCGGGAGCCGCACCCGTGCGCAGCCGACCCGGGGCCATGCCGTACGTGTCCTTGAACGTGTCGTTGAACTGTCGGATGCTCGAGAATCCCGAGGCGAAGGCGACCTCGCTCATCGTCATCCCCGTCGATTCGACGAGGGTCCGGGCAGTGCGCACTCGTTCGCTGCGGGCCAGGGCCAGGGGGCCGGCACCGAGTTCGGCGTGGAGGACGCGTCCGAGTTGGCGGCTGCTGTAGCCGAGCGCCGAGGCGAGGCCGGAGACCCCGGCGCGGTCGACGAGACCGTCGCGGATGAGGCGAAACGCCCGGGCGCTGACATCGGCGCGGACGTCCCAGTCCGGGGAACCGGGGCTGACATCGGGACGGCAGCGCTTACATGCCCGATACCCTGCTTCGACCGCGGCCGCAGCCGTCGGAAAGAAGTCGACGTTCTCCCGCAGCGGGGTGCGTGCCGGACACGAGGGTCGGCAGAAGATCCGGGTCGTCGCCACGGCGGTGAAGAACATTCCGTCGAAGCGCCGGTCGCGTCCGGTCACCGCCTGATAGCACTGGTCCGAAGTGAGCATACGGCTATTCTGCTCCTCCCAGGAGACCAGTGCTAGCGGTTTTCGGACATCGCAGTTGAGGGGACCATCCGCGGGACGAGCCAGACGAGGACAGCCATGACGACGAGTTCGACGAGGGTCTGCGTGACGACGGCGGCCGTGCCGGGTCCCTCACGATCGACGGCGCGGACGAGCGGAAGCACGACGAGGGAGTTGCGGGTCACCCCGGTGAAGACGAGCGCTCGCCTCTCTCCTCCGTCGGCGAGCACCACCCGGCCGATGGCCCACCCGAGGCCGACCATGACGGCTGCGAAGAGGACGCAGGCGAGGACCGCCGGTCCGAGGTCGGGCAGGTACGGCAGGACGGTGCGCACCTCGGCGGCGGCGATGACGATGAGCGTGAGGAGCATGACCGGCATCATCACGTGCTCGCTGACGCTCAGGGTGCGTCGGGCAACGGCCGAGCGGCGGGCGAGCAGACGGAGGACGAGCGCGGCGAGAAGGGGGACGACGATGAAGGTGACGAGGGCTGCGAGGAACGGGCCCGGGGTGATGAGCACGGTCGCACGCTCACCGATGATGAGGCGCAGCCAGACCGGAAGGAGGACGATCTGGACGACCATGAGAACGGGGGTGAGCGCGAGCAGGCGTGCGCTTGCGCCGCCGGCGAGGCCGGTGAAGACGATGACGTAGTCGATGCACGGGGCGAGGAGGACGATGAGGACGGCGACGACGATCGTGCTCGGCAGCGGGATCGCCCAGTGAAGGCCCGCGACGACGAGGGGGACGAGGACGAAGTTGAGTACGAGGACGGTGACGGCGAAGCGTCCCCCACCGCGCCTCCCGCTGAGCCGTTCGAGCGGGATCTCGGTGAACGTCGTGACGAGGAGGACGACCAGGGCCGGTGTGACGAGGACTGAAGCCGCCTCGCCGGCGCCGGGAACGAGCCTGCCGAGCAGCACGCCGATGACGATGGCACCGAGACAGGCCGGCGCCGTATGCCGGGTCAGCCACTCCGAGACGGCAGCCGCGCCGGTGCTCATGCGACGATCCGCGCGCGATCGGCTGGGCGCGGATCGGGCATCGCCTGTGCATCCTCCCACGCCGCGGCCAGGCGGGGGGCGACGTCGGCAAGCTCCGCCTCGGCGACGGTGAAGGGCACGCGGATCCAGCGGTCGAGACCACCGGCGGGGGCGAAGTTCGGCCCTGAGGCGAGCGTGAGCCCATGCGCGAGCGCAGCGGAGACGAGGGCTCCGGAGCGCTCCTCGGGCAGGCGCACCCACAGGGCCATGCCCCCGGACGGGACGACGACGTGCCAGCTCGGCAGGAGCGCCCGGAGGTCGTCGACGAGTCGGTCACGGGCGACGGCGAGGCGGGCGCGCATCTGCGTGAGGATCGCGTCGTCGGCGCCGAGCAGCTCTGCGGCGACGAGCTGTTCGAGCACCGGTGCCCCGAGGTCGAGGGTGAGGCGCACGGCCGCGGCGTCGTCCATTCGGGACGCGGGCACCCGCATCCAGCCGATGCGCAGGCCGCCCCAGAAGACCTTGCTCATGCTCCCCACGGAGATCGCGTCGGGCGCGAATGCACCGAGTGGGGTCTGCGGCGGTGTCCCGTCGAGTCCGAGGTCGACGAGGGATTCGTCGATGACAGGCACGACGGAGGAGCGGGTGAGTTCTTCGGCGAGCTCGGCGCGCTGGTCGCTCGGCATGAGGGCACCGGTGGGGTTGTGGAAGTCGGGGATGAGATAGGCGGCGCGCACGCGTCCCTCGCGCATCGTCTGCCCCATCGCCGCGACGTCCCAGTGGTGTCCCGCCTCGGTGATCTCGAGCGGATAGGGCACGATGCGGGCGCCGGCGGCGGCGATCGTCGCGATCGCATTCGGGTAGCTCGGACTCTCGACGAGCACGCCGCCGCTGCCGTTGAGCAGCGCGCGGATGCCGATGGCGGCACCACCGAGCGCCCCGGAGGTGATGAGGATGTCGTCGGGACGGGTGGGCAGGCCGCGGCGGGTGTACCGGTCGGCGATGAGTTCGCGCAGCTGCGGGATCCCCGAGGGGTAGTACCCCGTGCCGGGAAGGTACGCGTGGAGCTGGGCGAGCGCCCGCTCGTAGGCGTCGAGGAGTCCGATCGGGGCGACGGTGGCGGTGCACGTGAGGTCGATCCCGTCGGCGGCGGGACCAGTCGGTGAGAGGAGGTGATCGATCCTGCCGCCGGGCACCTGCGGCAGTTCGACGAGACTGCCCGAACCGCGGCGGGTGCGCACGTAGCCGAGTTCGCGCAGCTGCGCATAGGCCCGCGTCGACGTCGTCCGCGACAGGCCGAGCGCCGCGGCGAGCTCCCGTTCGCTCGGCAGGCGCACGCCGACGGGAACGCGGCCGTCGGTGATGGCGTGGGCGATCGTCCCGGCCAGGGAGTCGTAGGCCGGGGCGGGCCACGGACCCGTGCCGATGATGGCTGCGAGTCGTCGGGCGCTCATCGTCGTCATGGAACCACTTTCCTGCAATTGGCTCTTTTTCGCAATGCCAATCCGGTCCATGATGGGGTGACGAGACCACAGACCCCACCGAAAGAGCACTCCATGCCCACGACTCCACCGCAGCGCCGGGAACTGGCGAACGCCGGTCCCCTCGAACAGCTCCGAGGCGGCCGACTCCCCCGCCGGCTTCTCCAGCTCGTCGTCGGCCTCTACCTCTACGGCGCGTCGATGGCGATGGTCGTCGTCTCCGGTCTCGGCATGATCCCCTGGGACGTCCTCCACTCGGGGATCCTCCGCCACGTCCCGCTCACCTTCGGCACGATCATCACGATCACCTCGGTGCTCGTCCTCCTCGCCTGGATCCCGCTGCGACAGCAGCCAGGGCTCGGCACCGTGCTCAATGCGCTGAGCATCGGTCCCGCGCTCGACCTCACGCTCCTCTTCCTCCCCCGCCCCGAGGCGCTGGGGTGGAACATCGTCCTCCTCGTCGCAGGGGTCGTCCTCAACGGCGTCGCCTCGGCGATGTACATCGGGGCTCAGCTCGGGCCCGGACCCCGCGACGGCCTCATGACCGGCCTCTCCCGCGTCACGGGACGCTCGATCCGCCTCGTGCGCACACTCATCGAGGTCACCGTCGTCGCCGTCGGTTGGGCGCTCGGCGGAGTCGTCGGCATCGGCACCGCCCTCTACGCCGTGAGCATCGGACCGATCACCCAGGCACTGCTGCCCTTCTTCACCGTCGCACTCCGCCCCCGCCGCACGGCCTCGCCCGACGAGTGAACGGCCCCGGCCGGGTGCCCGTTGCGGGCACCCGGCCGGTCGCCGTCGTCATCGGGCACGCACGGTGCCGATGAGCCTCATTCCATCGTGTCGAGGATGACGACGAGGTCGTCGAAGGTTGTCAGCGGATTGACGATCGCAAACCGCGCATTCGGCTTGCCCTTGTGCGAGCTGGGCACGACGAAGGCCCGCTGCTCTTCGAGAAGCCGGTCCGACCACGCATCGTAGTCCGCGCGCTCCCAGCCGACGCGTTCGAAGACGACGACCGAGAGCTCGGGGTCGCGGACGAGGCGGAGGTTGGGCCGCTTCCTGATCTCGGTGCTGATCTCGCGGGCAAGCTCGATCGAATGGCTGATCGCCGCCCGGTAGGTCTCCGCCCCATAGCTGGCCAGGGAGAACCACAGCGGCAGGCCGCGGGGCCGGCGGGTGAGCTGGATCGCATAGTCCGAGGGGCTCCACTCGTCGGATTCGGTGAGCGTGTCGAGGTACTCGGCGTGCTGGGTGTGGGCGCGGCGCCCGTTGCGCGGGTCGCGGTAGATGAGCGCACAGGCATCGAAGGGGGCGAAGAGCCACTTGTGCGGGTCGACGATGACCGAGTCGGCATCCTCGACGCCGGCGAACTTGTGCTTGGCCAGCGGGGAGAGCATCGCCGCGAGGCCGTAGGCGCCGTCGATGTGGAGCCAGAAGTCGAACTCCTTCTTCAAGGCGGCGATGCCCGCGATGTCGTCGATCGTCCCGAAGTTCGTCGTGCCCGAGGTCGCGACGACGGCGATGACGGCGTCGCCGTGCTCCTCGAGGGCCGCACGCACCCCGTCGGGGCGGAGGATGCCGTCGTCGTCGGTGGGAACGGGCGCGACGTCGACGTCCATGACGGCGGCGGCCGAGGCCACGGAGGAATGCGCCTCGGCGCTGCAGACGATGACCCAGCGGCCGGGGCGCTTGTCCCCGAGTTTCGCCTTCTGGGCCTCACGGGCGGCGACGAGGGCGGAGAGATTGCCGATCGTCCCGCCCTGGACGAAGACGCCGCCCGCGGTCTTCGGCAGACCGAACTCGGCGGCGAGCCACGAGAGGACCTCGTTCTCGGCGTGGACGACTCCGGCGCCCTCGAGCCACGATCCGCCGTAGAGGGCGCTGGCGGAGACGACGAGGTCGAAGGCGACGGCGGCCTTCGTCGGTGCGCTGGGGATGAAGGAGAGGTACTTCGGGTGGTCGGTGGTGATGCAGGCGGGAGCGAAGATGTGCTCGAAGATCGCCAGCGCCCGCGCCGATCCCACGCCCTCCTCGCTGATCGTCGGACCGGCGAGGCGGGTGAGCTCGGAATCCTTCATCGGATGGTCGAGCGGGGTGTCGACGGACAGGGTCCGGCGTCGGGAGTAGTCGAGGACGAGGTTGACGAGGTTCTGGGTCTCATCGGAGACGACGTGCATGCGGGAGTGGAGATCGGTGTCCATGGGTGCCTCCGAGGGTGAGTGCGTGGTGTTCATCCGTTCGAGGATATCCGCTGCGGGAGGTCGGCGGGGCGAACGCAACCCGGAACGACCGACCACCGGACCGCGACCGCCCGGCGATTCCCGAATCCACCGATCGCAAGTTCTGACTTCTCATCACATATGCTTGCGATTCCCGCAGGGGCTCGGGTAGGTTCGGAGCATGGCCGCCACGATCGCCGCTCGAGCACGGGAGTCCGTCGCCGAGAGCGGACTGTCGCAGCGTCATCTCGCTCGAGTCATCGGCATCGACGAGACGAAGCTGTCGAAGTCGCTCTCGGGTCGGCGCAGGTTCACCGCCGAAGAGCTCCTCGGCCTCGCCACGGCGACCGGGGTGACGGTGCGCTGGCTGCTCGGAGACGAATCGACGGTCTCGGCCGTGCCGACCGGGCTGCGCGACGCGGCCCCGGCCGCCGCAGTCGATCCGGATTCGCCGCGGCGTCTCATCGTCGAAACCGCCTGGGATCTCTTCGCCCGCCGCGGCTACGACGCGGTGCGCATCGCCGACATCGCCGAGGCGGCCGGGGTCTCGAGCGCGGCCGTGCACTACCACTTCGACGGCAAGTCCGAGCTCTTCGACGCCACCCTCGAGTTCTCGGTCAAGCTCGCCTTCGACCGGCAGGTCGCGTGGCTCGATGAGATCGTCTCCCCCAGGCGTCGCCTCGAGCGGCTCCTCGAGCTGCAGTCCCCGATCGGTCCCCGCGCCCGCAGCGAGTGGTCGATCTGGATCCAGACGTGGAGCCGCCTCGCCGTCGAGGATCCCGACGAATCGGCCTATCCGGCCGGCTACGACCGGTGGTCGCGCACGGTGCGGGCGACGATCGAGGACGGCCAGGCCCGCGGAGTGTTCCGTCCCGGAGACTCCGGACCGATGACCGACGAGCTCACCTCCGTCCTCGACGGACTCGGCATCAAGGTCGTCACCGGGATCATGGACGTCCCGACGTTCCGTGACCGTCTCGAGGACTACGTGCAGCGGGCGATCATCGCGCCCGACACAACCGATCCATCCACCGACTGACGAGGAGTCATCATGAATCGCAAGGTCATCCTCACGTGCGCCGTCACCGGCGCCGGCGACACGACGGGCAAGAGCGAGCACGTCCCGGTCACCCCCGAGGAGATCGCCGCCGATGCGATCGCCGCCGCCCGCGCGGGCGCCTCGGTCGTCCACATCCACGTCCGCGACCTCGAGACCAAGCAGGGCTCGCGGGAGGTCGCCTACTACCGGGAGGTCGTCCGCCTCATCCGCGCCTCCGACGTCGACCCGGTCATCAACCTCACCGCCGGCATGGGCGGTGACCTCGTCATCGACCCGCAGGATCCGACGACGCACATGCCCGGCACCGATCTCGTCAATGCCCTCGAGCGTCTCCCCCATGTCGAGGAGCTGCTGCCGGAGATCTGCACCCTCGACTGCGGTTCGCTCAACTTCGGTGAGGGCTCGAATCTCTACGTCTCGACCCCCGACATGCTTCGCGAGGGGTCGAAGAAGATCCAGACCCTCGGCGTCCGCCCCGAGCTCGAGATCTTCGACACCGGCAACCTCTGGTTCGCCAACGTCCTCGTCGAGGAGGGGCTCATCGATCCGCCGCCGCTCTACCAGCTGTGCATGGGCATCCCCTACGGCGCCCCGGTCGATGCCGGCCTCCTCCAGGCGATGGTCCATCTCCTGCCGAAGGGGGCCGAGTTCACGTCGTTCGCGATCGGACGCAACCAGCTTCCGTGGGTCGCGCAGTCCGTCCTCGCCGGCGGTCACGCCCGCGTCGGCCTCGAGGACAACCTCTACATCTCCAAGGGCGTCAAGGCGACGAACGAGGCGCTCACCGACCGTGCCGTCTCGATCATCGAGGACCTCGGGGCCGAGGTCGCCACCCCCGCCGAGGCGCGCGAGATCCTCGATCTCCGTGTGCAGACCCCGACCGCGAAGGGAGCCGATCTGTGACTGACACCTACTTCCCCGACCCAGGCTCCGTCCGCACGATCACGTGCATCGGGGCGGGCACGATCGGCGGCGGGTGGGCCGCGTACTTCCTCGCCCGCGGCTTCACTGTCAAGGTGTGGGACCCCGACCCGAACGCCGGGGTCAGGCTCACCCAGCTCATCGACGCCGCCTGGCCCGCCCTGGCCGAACTCGATATGGTCGACGGCGCCGACAAGGCGGCATGGACGATCCACACCGACCTCGCCGAGGCGCTGGCGGGCACCGACTTCGTCCAGGAGTCGGCCCCGGAGAACCTCGACCTTAAACGGCAGCTGCTCGCCGACATCGATGCCCTCACCCCCGCCTCGGTGGTCGTCGGATCCTCGACATCGGGGTACGCGATGACGGAGATGGCCACCGAGGTGGCCCGCCCCGAACGCTTCGTCGTCGGGCATCCGTTCAATCCGCCCTACCTCATCCCCCTCGTCGAGGTGGTCGGCGGTGAGGCGACCGCGCCCGCGGCCGTCGACTGGGCAGCGGAGTTCTACGACCTCATCGGGAAGTCCGTCATCCGCATGGACCGTGAGGTGCCGGGGTTCATCGCCAACCGCCTCCAGGAGGCGCAGTGGCGCGAGGCCCTGCACATGGTCGCAGCCGGTGAGGCGAGCGTCGAGCAGATCGACCGGTCGATCACGGACGGACCCGGCCTGCGCTGGCCGTTCCACGGGCCGATGCTCACCTTCCACCTCGCCGGCGGGCCCGGCGGGATGGGGCACATGCTCGACCACTTCGGGCCCTCGCTCAAGTCCCCGTGGACGAGGCTCGAGGCCCCCGAGCTGACGACGAATCTGCGCGACGCCGTCGTCGCCGGGTGCGAGGACGAGGCCGACCAGCGGTCGATCGCCGATCTCGTCGCCGAACGCGATGCCGGCATCGTCGCCCTGCGGAGGCTCACCGCGGACAGGCCGACGTCGGCTGCTCCGGATGCACCAGACGTTCCGGAGCCTCCGGAGTCGGCCGCCGCCTCGGCGACCGAAGCGGTCAGTGCCTCGACGGCGGAAGCTGCCACGGCTTCGGCGACAGCGACTGCTCGGGGTCGGCAGCTCGCCGACTATTCGACGCCGGTGCGTGAGGAGTGGATCGACTACAACGGGCACCTCTCCGAGGCGTACTACGTCCTCGTCTTCGGCTTCGCGACCGATCAGGTCATGGACGAGCTCGGCCTCGACGCCGCCTATCGTAAGGCGAGCGGCTGCTCCCTCTACACCGTCGAGTCGCATATCCGCTACCTCGACGAGGTCTCGCTCGGGGCGACGCTGACTGTGCGCCCACAGCTCGTCTCGGCGGGGGCGAAGAAGCTTCATCTCGCCTACGAGATGCTCGTCGACGACCGGGTCGTCGCGACCGAGGAGATCCTCGCCCTCCACGTCGACCAGAACGCGGACCGGGCCGTCGGGTTCCCGACTGAGATCGCCGGTCGCATCGCCGAGGTGGCCCGCTCCACCCCGGAATGGAGCGGGCGCAGCGTCGGCTGACCGGTGACGGCGTTCGACCGGCCTGGGTTGGTCAGTCGAACGCCGTCCAAGCCGGGGCCGCGGCGGCGAACGCCTCCGGGTCGAGCGTGCCCGCGCCGTCCGAGACGGCGCCGATGACCGGCCCGTACTCCCCGAGTCGACGCCGGTTGTCCACCTCCACCGGGGTGGGATTCCCCGGCCAGGAGCCGAGGACGATGCCGCTCACGGGCAGGCCCCGGGTGCGCAGCGCCTCACAGGTGAGCGCCGTGTGGTTGAGGGTGCCGAGTCCGGTGCGGACGACGACGATGACGGCCAGGCCCGCCGCCGGGTCGAGGTCGGCGAGTTCTGCGGCGATGTCGGCCAGGGTGCCTCCCCCGCCGAGGTCGACGAGCAGACCTCCGGCCCCTTCGACGAGGATGACGCTGTCCCTATGCGCGGAGGGCCCGGGCCGTCCGGGCCCGACGGCAGCCGCCCCTGACGCGGCCTCCCCCACCCCCGCCTCCTCGGTCATGCGGTGCGCGAGCGAAACGATCGCCTCGGCGTGGTCTCGCGGCGTCGGCAGGACCACGCCCTCATGCTCCGCGGCCGCCGCGGGAGCCATGGGCAGCGTTTGGGTCACCGCCGTCGACGACGGTGCCCCGGAGAGGCGTGCGGCGATCTCGGCGTCCCCGCAGGTGACGACGTCGGTGTACGAGGCTTCGAGGGAACTGCGGCGCGAATCGGTGGCGGCGACCAGTCCGGTCTGGGCCGGTTTGCGGATATGCACTCGGTGGCCGGCCCGGCGCAGACGCACCGCGAGGGCCGCGGTGGCCACGGTCTTGCCCACCCCCGTGTCGGTGCCGGTGACGACGACGTAGCGGTTCATCGGGTCTCGGTTGCCGCGGCGTCGGCGACGGTGCGGATGAGGGCGGCCGCGTCATCGATCTGCTCCGTGCTCAGGTCTCCCCGGCACGTGATGCGCAGTCGGGAGATGCCGTCGGGCACGGATGGAGGCCGGAAGCAGCCGACGCTGACATCGCGGCGGGCGATCTCGTCCCGGGCGGCGACAGCGGTCGATGCCGACGGCATCGGCAGGGAGGCGACCGCTCCGACCGGTTCGGCTATTCCCAGGGCCGCGGTCAGCCGGCGCCGATTCTCGGCTAGGCCCTCGACCGGCGCCTCTCCCGCGGCGATGAGTCGGAGCGCCGCCGTCGCGGCGGCCGCGGCCGCGGGGGCGAGTCCGGTGTCGAAGATAAACGTCCGCGCGGTGTTGACGAGGGCGTCGCGCATGGTCGCGGGTCCGAGCACCGCTCCGCCTTGTGAGCCGAGCGCCTTCGACAGGGTGGCCGTGACGATGACGCGGTCGTCCTCGCCGAGCGACCGGGAAGCGCCGCGTCCCTCGCCGACGACGCCGAGGCCGTGCGCCTCGTCGATGATGAGGAGGGCGTCGTGGGTCCGGCACAGCTCGAGGAGTGCGGGGAGGTCGGGGGTGTCGCCGAGGACGGAGTAGACGGATTCGACGAGGACGATCGCCTCGGGGCAGTTCCGCTCGGCGAGTGCCCGTTCGGTCGCTGCCAGGTCGAGATGCGGTGTGCGCTGGACGGATGCCCGGGAGAGGCGGCACGCGTCGATGAGGGAGGCGTGGTTGTGGGCGTCGGAGACGATGAGGCAGTCGGGGCCGCTGAGCGCCGTGACGGCGGCGAGGTTGGCCGCATATCCGGAGGAGAGGACGAGCCCGGACTCGCGGCCCGTGAGTTCGGCCAGTGCCGCCTCGGCGTCGCGGTGGGCCTGCGTGGTTCCGGTGACGAGCCGGGAGGCCCGCGCCGAGGTGCCGAGCGCGGTGATCGCCTCGTGGGCGGCGGCGCGGACCCGGGGATGATCGGCGAGGCCGAGGTAGTCGTTCGAGGCGAGGTCGAGACCGCGCGGGCCGGCGTCGACGCGGTCGAGGCCCTGAGCATGGCGCTGCGCGGACTGCTCGCGCAGGCGGGCGAGGATACGGTTGTCCGAGGGGGCGGTGCCGGTGGGGACGGTGACGCTCGGAGCTGCGGTCATGGACGGCCTCCTGCGGCGGCGACCATCGCATTCGCGATCTGTGCGACGTCGGAGCTCGTCGCGATGTAGGGCGGCATCGTGTAGATGTGGGTGCGGAAGGGGCGGAGCCACACACCGTGGGCGGCGGCGGTACGGGTGACCGTGTCGATGTCGACGGGTTCGTCCATCTCGAGGACGCCGATGCCGCCGACGACGCGCACATCGGCGACCCCGGGCAGCGCCTCGGCGGGGCGCAGATGGGTGCGCAGTCCCTCGTTGAGGCGCGCGATCGCCTGCGCCCATGCGGGCTCACCGTCCTCGTCCTCGGCGAAGAGGAGGTCGAGGGAGGCGCTGGCCGCGGTGCACGCCAGAGGGTTGGCCATGAAGGTCGGACCGTGCATGAGGGCGCGCCGGCTCGACTCCGAGATCACCTCGGCGACCTCCCCGGTGCACATGAGTGCGGCGAGGGTCATGTACCCGCCGGTGAGGGCTTTGCCGAGGCACATGATGTCCGGGGTGATCCCTGCCCGGTCGCACGCGAACGCGGTCCCGGTGCGCCCGAATCCCGTCGCGATCTCATCGGCGATGAAGACCGCGCCGAGGTCGCGGGCCCGGGCGTGGAGGTGCTGGAGGGCACGGACATGGTAGGGCCGCATCCCGCCGGCGCCTTGGAACAGGGGTTCGACGATGATGCCGGCGAGTTCGTCGCCGTGCCTGTCGCAGAGGGCGTCGATGGCCGCGCACCACTGGTCGACCTCGGCGTCGTCGGCGCCGGGAGCCGGGGGCAGCGGGGCGAAGACCTGGGGTCGGAGGACGGCATGGAAGTCTGCGTGCATGCTCGCGATGGGGTCGCACACGCTCATCGCGCCGGTGGTGTCGCCGTGGTAGGCCCCGCGCAGGGCGAGGAAGCGGCCGCGGTCACGGCCGCGTGCCTGCTGGTACTGGACGGCGAGTTTGAGGGCGACCTCGATCGACACGGAACCGGAGTCGGCGAGGAAGACGTGGTCGAGGCCGCTCGGGGTGACAGCGACGAGGCGTTCGGCGAGTTCGACGGCCGGGGCGTGGGTGAGCCCGCCGAACATCACGTGGGAGAAGGTCTGCAGCTGCCGGGCGAGGGCGTCGTCGATCACCGGGTTGCGGTATCCGTGGACGACGGACCACCACGAGCTCATTCCGTCGAGGGCGCTCAGCGTCGCCCCGTCCCGGTCGACGAGGTCGACGCGGGGGCCGGTGGCCCCGGAGACGGCGAAGTGCGACCCGTCAGCCAGGGCCCCGTAGGGATGCCAGAGCAGTCCCTGCTCCCGCGAGTGCAGGCTCGCGGCCTCCTCGGTCTCACGCATTCGGTGACACCGTGGTGCCGGCGCCGCGACGGCGGATGGTCGGGACGAGGACGTTTTCACGGCCGTCGTCAGAGGCTCCGCTCGGGACGGTCTTCCCGCACGGCAGGGTCGAGGCGGGTGCGGCCTCGTCGGCCGGCTCCGGTGCGCCGAAGGCGGCGGTGTGCGCGGCCTTCTCGGCGCGCACCCGGTCGCGCAGCGCCTCGGCGCTCTCGTGACCGATGATGGAGAAGCCGCCGTCGACGATCATGTCGAGGTCGGCTTCGGCGTCCTGTCCCTCGCTGGTGAGGTAGTCGCCGAGGAAGAGGGAGTTCGCGACGTGGAGGGCGAGCGGCTGGAGGGTGCGCAGGTGCATCTCCCGTCCGCCGGCGATGCGCAGCTCGCTGTCGGGGCACATGAGCCGCACGGCGCAGAGGATGCGCAGACAGTGCTGCGGGGTGAGCTCGTAGGTGCCGGCCAACGGCGTGCCTTCGAAGGGGATGAGGAAGTTGACGGGGATCGAATCGGCGTCGAGGTCGCGCAGGGCGAGGATCGCCTCGACGATCTGCTCATCCGACTCCCCCATCCCGACGATGAGTCCCGAGCACGGGGAGAGTCCGGCCGTGCGTGCCTGCTGCACGGTGTCGACGCGGTCGGCGAAGGTGTGGGTCGAGCAGATCTCCGCATAGTTCGACTCCGCGGTGTTGAGGTTGTGGTTGTAGGCGTCGACCCCGGCGGTGCGCAGACGCTCGGCCTGACCGTCCTTGAGGAAGCCGAGACACGCACAGACCTCGACGTCGGGGTTGTGCGCCTTGATGTCCTCGGTCATCGCCGCGACACGGTCGACGTCCCGGTTCGAGGGGCCGCGGCCGCTGGCGACGAGGCAGACGCGGGAGGCGCCTCCGGCCAGCCCGTACTCCGCCTGCCGGCGGGCTTCGTCGCCCGGCAGCCACGAGTACTTGAGGATCTCGGTGTCCGAGCCCAAACGCTGTGAGCAGTAGCCGCAGTCTTCGGGGCAGAGTCCCGACTTGAGGTTGACGAGGTAGTTGACCTTGACCGATCGGCCGAAGAAGTGCCGCCGGACGCGTCCGGCGGCGGCGACGAGGTCGAGGAGTTCGTCGTCGGCGGAGCGGAGGATCGTCAGTGCTTCCTCGGCGGTCGCAGGGTCACCGGCACAGGCGCGTTCGGCCAGAGTCGTCATCATCGTCATGCCCAGATCATTGAACAGTGTTCAGGAAAAGTCAATTCACAGTTCGCATCTCCGATGCAGCTGCCGTGCCACGGCCTGACAGCTCGTGCGCCCGGCCGCATCCGTCAGGAATCGAGAAGTCCCCGCTGATCCGCCGAGGCTATCCTGGAGTTGTCAGATCCGTCCGCCTCCGGGCGGCTCACCCCCCCCCATATCCGGTTCAACTTGAGGAGAACCATGACGACGACGAAGCAGGCAGAGATCACGTTCGACGCCGAGGTGGAGACCCTCGGCGACCGCGTCCTCGTCCGGTTGCCGGCCGAGGCCAGTGCGGAGCTGCCCTCACGCGGTCAGGTGGCCGCCGAGGCGGTCGTCGACGGGGCAGAGTTCCCTACCGTCGTCGAACCCGACGGAATGAGGGGGCACTGGCTCAACCTCGACGACCAGACGGGGCTGAGCGACGGTCAGTCCGTGCATGTCTCGCTCACCCCGACCAAGGCGTGGCCGGAGGTCGTCGTTCCCGAGGATCTGCGGTCGGCGCTCGATGAGGCCGGCGATCTCGATGACATCTGGGAGAGCCTCACCCCGATGGCCCGCTGGGAGTGGGTGCGCTGGATCAAGGCGACGAAGAGCGAGGCGACCCGCGCCAAGCGCGTCGGCGTTGCCATCGACAAGCTCGAGAACGGCAAGCGTCGGCCGTGCTGCTTCGACCTGTCGTCCTGCACGGATCCGGAGCTGTCGAAGAGCGGAAAGCTCATCAGTCTGAGCTGAGGCGGCATCACAGCAATTCTGCGGAGCATCGTCGCGCCTGCCTGAGATCAACTGACAGAGATCACGGACGTCGCGTAGACCGTGCCCGGCCTCGAGCGATCACGTCGCATCGCATCGATCGCGATGGTCGGAATCGCCTGCAGGCCCGCCATGGCAAGCTCCTCGTCGAGCTCCCCGAGGTCCCGCACACGCACCGTACCCGGAAGACGCTGTCCTGCCCGCTCTCCCCAGCATTCGAATCGAAATCCGTCAACCTCGGCTAACTGTGCGCAGACGATATCCGCGTCTGGGGAAGCGATCGCGATGTCCATGGACTATAAGTACCACCGGGCAGACAGACTGCGCGGTCGCCTTTTCATACGCAGTCACAGCCACTCCCAAGGAGTCAGTCGCCGTTGCGGGCGATTGCCCATGACATCTGCACGAGCGGGATCTGCAGGGGCAGCCTGGCCAGCGCGATCGCGCGGCCCATCGGTGACTTCCAGTGCTTGACCACGGTGTAGATGTTGGCTGGATACACAGCGACCATGAGCGCCGCCGTCGCCGCACCGCCGAGGCGTCGGGTGGCGGGAACGGCGAGGAGTGCCGCGCAGCCGATCTCGGCGACGCCGCTGGCATAGGTCCAGGCGCGCCGGTTGCCGAGGCTGGGCGGAACGATCGAATCGAACGGCTGCGGTCGGATGAAGTGCATGGTCCCGGCGAAGCCGAGAAGACCGCTCATGAAGAGGGCGCGCGGAGTCGTCGACCTTCCGCGCCCTCGCTTGCCTGGTGAAAAGGTCATGGACACGATTGTGCCCGAGATCCGCCGATGTTCCGCGCTCCTCCCCGCCGGCGAGTCACCTTGCCGGAACCGGACACCACACGACACGCACCGACTGCGTCGGAAGGGTGCCGCCGCCGATCGGTGCCCTACGATGAACCCATCGGAGCCCCACGGTCAGTCGAGCCGCACCGGCGAGCACGGCGCGATGGTTCGGATGCTCCGGCGGAAGGGTGGGACGTGATGACTCAGCGATGGCGCATCGGAGCCGTACTGTGGGTGGCCAGTGCCGTGCTTCTGCCGATCCAGCTCGTCGTCGCCGTGCAGTGGCCGCAGGGCTACTCCGTGACGGCGAATGCGATCAGCGATCTCGGAGTCACCGTCTGCGGCCTGTTCACCGAAGGCGGCCAGCCTCGAGAGGTGTGCTCACCGTGGTTCGCCGTGTTCAACATCGGCATGGTCGCCTCCGGTGTCCTCACGGCGCTCGGGGCTATCCTCCTCCACGGACGCTGGTCCGGCCGATCCGGTCGCGTAGGGACGATTCTCATGGCCGTGGTGGGGGCCTGTGTCGTGGTCGTCGGCTTCGCGCCATGGGATCTCCAACCGGGCCTCCACGACAGTGCTGCCGCAATCCAGGCCCTCGCACAGTGGGTGGCGATGATCCTCCTCGCCGTCTCGGCCGGCCGCGGACTCTTCCGAGGGCTGACGATCGCGACCGTCATCGTCTCGGTCATCGGGTTCGCAGCGTTCCTTCTCGCGCTCGACGGGGCCGCGATTCCGGGACTGAGCTTCGGCATCGCCGAACGCCTCTCGTTCGACACACTGACCGTATGGACCGCCGCGGTGGGCGTCGTCGTTCTCGCCCAGCGCAGTCACCACGAAATCGGCGCCTCGGACGAACCAGTGCGCTGACCCGATTGTCGGGAAGGGCCGATCCCTCGCACATGCCAGGCGGTCCTGCACTGGACGACGACTCAAACCGCACGAGGCCCGAAGAGTCGCAGGCAACCCTCGGTCGGCGGCGTTCACAGGCGGGCCATGAACACTATGCGGGTCCGGCAGATGCCACACCTGCCGGTTGCCATCGGTCGCGTCGACGGGGCATTGGCGGCGGGTTGGACGCATGCTTCCTCTCGGCCGCCCGTCGTGGCACAATTCGTCATCAGATATGCTTACGTGTATACAGTTTGTATCATTTGAAGGGTGGCGACGATGGCGACGTTGAGGCCGAGCGCGGCCGAGGAAGCCGGCATGTCACGCAGCGGGCTGTACCGTGCGGTTCGCGAGGGGCGACTGGCGCGAGTCGCGCGGGGCATATACCTTCCGGCGGATGCGGCTGCGGCGGACTGGGACTGGATCGAGGCCGCTGCTCGTCGCCCGAATGCGACGATCTGTTTGGCCTCAGCACTTGCTCACCACGATCTGACAGATGTGATCCCCGCCGCTTTGGATGTCGCGATCCCGCGTGGGTCGCGCACACCGGCGAGCGATGGTGCTATCGCCTGGCATCAGTTCGACCGGTCCACATTTGACATCGGACGTGAGGAGATCCTGATTCCGGGCACGGATCAGGCGATCCGGATCTATTCGCCTGAGCGATCGATCGCTGACGCGTTCCGACTGCGGGGCGAGGTCGGGTATGAGCTGGCGCGGGAGTCGCTGAAGGAGTGGCTGCGTCGTGGCGGGAAACCTGCTCGGCTCATGGAGATCTCCTCTCGGCTTCCTCGCGCGAAATCTCCCGTGCTTCAGGCTTTGGAGGCGCTGTCGTGAGTACGGGCGATGAAGTGTTCCGCCGCGTCCAATCCGCGGCACGCGCCGCGGGCACGAAGGTTGGGACAGGTGCGCCGACGCAGGAATATCTGATCCGGCACACGCTGGAATCGTTCCTCGATCGCTTCTCCCGCACTGCTCATGCCGAGGACTTCGTGCTCAAAGGCGGGATCCTGCTGGCCGCCTACGGTGTACGTCGTCCGACCAAAGACGCCGACGCGAATGCCATCGGAGCCGACGTCACCGCCGATCACCTCATTGAGGTCGTCCACGACATCAATGCCATCGAGACCGGCGACGGGGTAGCGTTCGATCTCGGCTCGCTCAGTGTGCAGGAGATCCGCGAGCACGCCGACTACCCAGGCTTCCGGGTGCGGGTCGGTGCGTCGATCGGACCGTGGAAGGGCACCGCGCCGTGGGATGTCTCCACCGGAGATCCGATAGTGCCCGCGCCTCGGCAGGTACGCATCGACCGCATTTTGGGAGACCCGATCGTGCTCTTCGGCTATGCACCCGAAACCACGATCGCCGAGAAGGGCGTCACCATCCTGGAGCGGGGCATCACGAGCACGAGGTGGCGCGACTACGTCGACATCGTCCAGCTCGGCCGGCAGGGCATCGACAGTGACGAGCTATTCCGCTCCGCTCTGGCCGTTGCCCGCTACCGCGGCGTCACCCTCGAACCCGTTGCGCCACACGTCGTCGGCTACGGGCGGATCGGGCAGGCTAAATGGGCAGCGTGGCGTCGCAAGGAGCGACTGGAAGCAGTCTGCGAAGCGGACCTCGATGAGCAGATGGCACTGGTGTCTTCGTACCTCGACCCTGTATTCGATCTCGGAGACACCACGTAAGCTCGCACTTAGCGCCTGTGCGCCTGTCGAAGCGTTGGAGGTCTGACTGTCGCAACCACAGAGAACCCGTTGTCGCCGCTTCGAACCGTGATCTCTGTCGACAGAAGAGCAATGTGTCGCGACACCGTAGGAACGATGTCGCGACACTTCATGGGGTGGAGCTAAGGGGAATCGAACCCCTGACCTCTTCATTGCGAACGAAGCGCTCTACCAACTGAGCTATAGCCCCTGACAGGGATCAACTTTAGCCCCGACCACCCGTGTTGCACAAAATCACGTGACGACCGCCTCGGCGAAGCCTGGGGAGGACGGGCGGCCTGCGAGACAACCCACCATGTCGATCCGCTGTTTGACTCTCACCCCACGGCAGTACAGGCTGTGACTGACACCACTGTTGAGAAGGAGCGGACATGGCACAGGAATTCGGAATCGTCGTCGTCGGAGCCGGCATCGGCGGAGGTCAGGTCGTCGAATCGCTGCGGAACGACGGCTTCGCCGGCACGATCGCACTCGTCGGCGCCGACTCCCTGCCCCCGTACTACCGTCCCGACCTGTCGAAGAAGCTCATGCTCGAGGACACCGACCCCGGCGATTCCGAGCTGCGCGGCGAGGACTGGTACGCCGCCCATGACGTCGAGACGTTCTTCGCCGACGCGGCCACCAAACTCGACACCTCGTCGCGGACCGTCACCCTCGCCTCCGGCGATGAGCTCTCCTACGGGCAGGCGATCCTCGCGACCGGATCGACCCCGCGCACCCTCGACGTCCCCGGCACCGACCTCGCCAACGTCCACACGCTCCGCAGCGCCGGTGACGCCGTCGCCATCCGCTCCCAGTTCGGCGAGGGACGGAAGGTCGTCATCGTCGGCGGCGGCTGGATCGGACTCGAGGTCGCCGCTGCCGCCCGCTCCCACGGCTCCGAGGTCACCGTCGTCGTCCGCGACGCCCCTCCGCTCAAGGCCGTCCTCGGTGAGGAGATGGGGAGGTACTTCGAAGAGCTCCACGTCTCCCACGGGGTGACGTTCTTCGGCGACGCCGAGGTCACCGGCTTCACCGGCGACGGCGCCGTCGAGACCGCGCAGACCACGCAGGGAGACATCCCCGCCGATCTCGTCGTCATCGGCATCGGGGCCGACCCCACCGTCGACCTCGCCCAGGCGGCCGGGATCGACGTCGACAACGGCGTTCCCACCGATGAGCGGATGCGTACGAGCGAGAGCAACGTGCTCGCCATCGGAGACATCGCCAACGCCTTCAACACCCGACTCGACTCCCGCATCCGCGTCGAGCACTGGGACAACGCGGTGCGCCAGGCCGACGTCGCCGCCTCGACGCTCACGGGCGGCACCGCCGTCTACGACTGGGAGCCGTACTTCTTCACCGACCAGTACGACCTCGGCATGGAGTACGTCGGCCACGGCTCCGGCGAGGACGAGGTGACGATCCGCGGCGATAAGGACTCCGGCGAGTTCATCGTCTTCTGGACGAAGGACGGCACGCTCACCGCGGCGATGAACGTCAACATCTGGGACGTCAGCGACGAGCTGCGCGCCCTCATCGGCAAGCAGGTCGACACCGCGAAGCTCGCCGACGAGGCGGTGCCCCTCTCCGAGCTCTGAGCCCGGCGATGGACTCCCTCTTCGCCGACGACGCCTTCGACCGCGCGCCCCGGGTCGTCGCCCCGGGCGCGGTCTGGCTCCCCGGATTCCTCGACGACGCGGCACAGGCGTGGATCCTTCGGCAGTACGCGGCCTGGCGCGCGGGACCCGTCCCGGCACACGCGACGACGATCCGCGGGCACCCGATGAGCGTGACGACGATCGGGCTCGGCTGGCATTGGCGTCCCGGCCGCTACGACCGCCAGGCCAAGGACGTCAACAATGAGCGCGTCCTCCCGTTCCCCGACTGGATGACCCGGCTGGGTCGGCAGGTCATCGCCGCCGCCGCCGAGGCGGTCGCCGCCGACCCCGACTCCCCCGGCCCCGCGCCCGCCTCCTGGGGTCTCGACCCGGATGCGTACTCCCCCGATGTCGCGCTCGTCAACTACTACGACGGGTCGGCGAAGATGGGGATGCACCAGGACAAGGACGAGCACGATCCCGCCCCGGTCGTCTCGCTCTCCCTGGGCGACTCGTGCACATTCCGCTTCGGGAACACGGAGACGAAGAACCGGCCGTATGAGGACATCCGCCTCGGCTCGGGCGATGCCTTCGTCTTCGGCGGACCCGCCCGGTTCGCCTACCACGGGGTGACGCGGATCCACCCGGGAACGGCGCCGGAGAGCGCACAGCTGAACGACCTCGGCGGGGGCCGGATCAACATCACGATGCGCGCGACCGGACGCGACTGAGCACGCTGGCGTACCCACGCTGGCCCGGCACGACTGAGTTCAGCTCAGTGCCCGGGTACCCAGCACCCGGGCCCCCACCTCACGCGAACAGCGTCTGGCCGATCCACCCGCCCTCGTTCACCCCGGGCGGGATCGCGAAGAGCCCGGACCCGGTGTGAAGGAGGTATTCGCTGAGCGCATCCTCCTTCGCGAGGCGGTTCTGCATCGGCACATAGTCGCTGGCGGGATCGGCGACGAAGGCGATGAAGAACAGGCCCGCATCGAGGTTGCCCTGGGCATCGGCGCCATCGGCATAGTTGTATCCGCGCCGCAGGATCCGAGTGCCGCCGTTCTGCTTCGGATGAGCGAGGTGGACATGCGAACTCGTTGGGATGATCGGCAGATTCCCTGCCCCTGCCATCGCGAAGTCCGGCTCCGTGAACTCCTCACCCCCGGACAGCGGTGCCCCGGTCATCTTCGTGCGCCCGAAGATCTGCTCCTGACCGTCGAGGCTCTCCCGGTCCCACGTCTCGATGTGCATCCGGATCCGCCGGGCGACGAGGTAGCAGCCGTCGTCCATCCACGACCCATCGCGCACCCACACATGCTCGCCCAGCGCCTTCTCCTCATCGGAGCGGATGTTCGCCGTCCCGTCCTTGAACCCGAAGAGGTTGCGCGGGGTCTCCTGCTTCGGCGATGTCGAGGCGGTGCGCCCGAAGCCGAGCTGCATCCACCTGGTCGAGACGATGCCGAAGCCCATCCGGATGAGGTTGCGCACCGCGTGGACGGCGACCTGCGGATCGTCCGCGCACGCCTGGATGCACAGGTCCCCACCGGTTCGCGCCTCGTCGAGGCGGTCGCCCGGGAAGTGCGGGAGCTCGATGAGACCCGGTGGCAGCCGGTCAGCGATGCCGAACCGGTCCTGCCCGTCGGCGTCGGTGAAGAGGCTGCGCCCGAAACCGATGGTCACCGTGAGGTGGCCGGCGCTCAGCCCCTGCGCCTCCCCCGTATCCATCGGCGGAGCGAACCGAGAGCCCCCGGCCACGCCGTCCTCGACGACGGGCAGACCGCGGCTGAGGTTCGCCGCCGCGGCCGTCCACTGCTTGAGGAGGTCGATGAGCTCGTCCCGGTCGTCGGTGAGGACGTTGACGGCGGCGAAGCACATCCGGTCCTGCGCTTCGGTGACGATGCCGGCCTGATGCCGCCCGAAGAAGTCGACGATGTCGTTCTCCGCCCCGACTGCCTCGGCGATCGGGTCATGGGCGAAGAAGCCCGCGGCGGCACCGGCGGCAAGTGTGCCCGCCCCGACGCCGAACATCGCGCGTCGGGAGACGCCTGGCCGGTCGCTCATCAGCCGACCACTTTGTCGGTGAGCTGCGACAGCGGCTCGGAGAGCGCGTTGACGGCGTCGGAGAGCTCCTTGACCTCGTCCTTGCTCAGCTCGGTGTAGAGGACGAAGCCCTCGCCCTTCCGGTGTCCGTCGAGCAGGGTCTGCAGATCGGCGAACCGGGTGCTCAGCGTCTCGTCGAGCTCCTTGTCCCGGGTGGCCAGCAGCGGCTTGAGATCCTCATACGCGACCCTGGCGCCGTCGACGTTGGCCTGGAAGTCCCAGAGGTCCGTGTGCGACCACGTCTCCTCCTCACCCGTGACCTTGCCCGTGGCGACCTCGTCGAGGAGCTCCTTCGCCCCGTTCGAGAGCTGGTCGGGGGTGAACGTCATCTCCCTGGTGCGATCGTAGAGGACCTTCGTGTCCTCGATGAGGAGATCGGCGTACTTCTCCCTGTCCGCGTTGCTCAGCGCCGTGTAGCCGTCCTGCGGCGGCCAGAGGTCCTTCTCGAGCAGGTGCCAGCCCGTCCACTCCTGGCCGTCCTCGAGGTCGGCCTCACGCAGGTCGAGCTTGGGGTCGAGGTCGCCGAAGGACTCGGCGACGGGTTCGATGCGCTCCCAGTTCGTGCGCACCTTCGGGTAGAGTTCGCGCGCCTTGTCGTCGTCCCCCGCCTTGTACGCCTTCGCGAAGTCCTCGGTGCCGGTGAGCAGCTGCTCGGTCTGGTCCTTGACGTAGGCCGAGTACTGGGTCGTCGCCTGTTCGGCGAGCTGGGAGTCCTCGGCGCTGACCTGCTCACCGCCCTCACCCTTCGTCACCGTGAAGTCCCCGCGCAGTCCGTCGCCGACCATGCCCGCCTTGCACGCGGTGAAGTACTTGCCTTCGGGTGCGGTGACCGTCAGCGAGCGTTCGAGTCCCGGGGCGATGTTCTCGACCTCGCCGATGATCCGCAGCCCGTCCTCACCGAGGAGGTAGAACTCGGTGACCTTCGATCCTTCGTTCGTGACGTCGAACTTCAGGGTGCCCGCCGGTGCCTCGGTCGCGGCGACCTCGCACGAGTCGTCGGTGCTCGTCACGGCGATCGCGCCGCCCTGGTCGGCGTTGGGCTCGCAGCCGGTGAGCAGCAGTGCCCCGCCGACGGCCATGACGACGGCGACGCTGGGGTTGAGGGTTCTCATATCCATCCTTGGGGTGAGTCTCCGCTGGCTGAGCGGAGGAGGTGACGGTCCGCAGGTCGCGGTCCGGAGCGGTGCGCCCGCGGTGGAGCGGGAGCGCGAAGCGTCGTCGGGAGCGGGCCCGAGGACGCGAAGTCAGGCGGTGGCTGCGGCCGGAGCGGCCGCGGGCTTCGGCGCGGAGCGCAGTCCGCGGACGAAGAGCGTGCCGACGACGATGACGTAGAGCCACCACACGGTGAACTCCACCCAGGTCGTGGCCGGGGAGAAGTTGAAGATTCCCTTGAGGAGCACGCCGTACCAGCTCGTCGGCGGGATCGCCTCAGAGACGTCGAAGGCGAGCGAGTGGAGTCCGGGGATGATCCCCGCCTCCTGCAGATCGTGGAACCCGTAGGCGAGGACGCCGGCGGCGACGATGATGAGGAACGCCCCCGAGTACGTGAAGAACCGAGAGAGGTTGAGCCGGAGCAGTCCCTTGGCGATGAGCCACGCGAGGGCGGCGGCGATGAGGATGCCCGCGACCGCGGCGAGCGTGAGACCGAGGGCGGACGCCCCCGCCGAGGCGTTCGCGCGGGTGGCCGCCCAGAGGAAGAGGGCGGTTTCAAGTCCTTCGCGCCCCACCGAGAAGGCGCCGAGGACGACGAGTCCGATGAGCGGACCGTCGAGGGCTCTGTCCGCGGCCGTTCGCAGTTCGCCGGCGAGCCCTTTGGCTGTGCGCGCCATCCAGAAGATCATCCACGTGACGAAGCCGACGGCGATGATCGAGAGGGTGCCGCCGATGAATTCCTGGGCCTCGAACGTCAGGGTCGAGGGTCCGAAGGTGAGCAGGGCACCGAAGCCGAGGGAGACGACGATGGCCGCGGCGATCCCCCACCACATCGCCCGGATCTCCCGGGTGCGGCCGATGCGCCCGAGATAGCCGATGAGGATGCTGACGATGAGAGCGGCCTCGAGGCCCTCACGCAGGCCGATGAGAAACGTCTGGAACATGGCTGGCTTTCTGCTGAGATGGCGCGCCGGCGTCTGCGGCTCGCTCATCCTAGCATAAGGGAAGGCTCACCTAATCCTCAGCTGTCGGTGCGATGTTTCCGCTTCTCAGCTACTGGTTCTCAGCCGTTCGGCCCGGGCCGGTCGTCCTTCGTCACCGGCTCCGCATCCGCGGGGTCCGGGTCCTCGATCCCCTCCGGGGGCTGCGCCAGCCGGTTCGGCGAGGTCTTGCGGTAGATCGGCTGTCCCGAGAGCACGCTCGCGCGCGACAGCGTGTTGCTCGCGACCGAGGAGACGATGATGAGGCAGAGGATCGTGGCGAGGAGGACGAGCAGAGACGTGACGCTGAAGCCCTCGACGTAGAGATCGCTGACGTAGGCGGCCAGCGCGATGAGCGGCAGGCCGAGACCGGTGGCAGGAGAGAACACGTTGATCCGCGAGAGTGCGTCGCGGACCCGGAACATCGCCAGCGCCGAGGCGAGGACGATGAGGGAGCCGGTGATCCCGAAGACGCCGACGAGGATGGTTGCGGTGAGCTCATTCATCAGCGATGCCCCCTCGTGAGGATGCGGGAGAGCGCGATGGTGGCGAGGATGCCGACCATCGAGGCGAGGAAGATGACATCGAGGACGATCGAGGACGAGACATGGATCCCGATGATCGTGAGCATGCCGACCGCGCAGAAGTACACGAGGTCGCTGACGACGGCCCGGGAGCCGAGGTCCTTCGCGGTGATGACGCGGATGAGGCCGATGACGATGGCCACGGCGAGGATGATCGCACAGACGGCGACGATGACGGTCATGGTCTGCCCCTCTCTCCGGCCGAACCCGGGTCGATCCAGTTCGCCTCCACCTCGGCGACGCCCGAGGGAGGACTCTGCGGGGCCCGTCCCCGAGTCATCGCCAGCAGCCGCGACTCCATGTCGTAGAGGCCCTCGAGGGCGGCGTCCTCGGAGTCCTCGAACAGGGCGTGGACGAAGAGGACCGGCGGGGTCGTCGCCGTGCCGGCGGCGATCGCGGTGACGAGCGTGCCCGGGGTGATGGTGATCGAGGAGGCGAACAGGGTGACCTCGAGGTCCGTGCGGCACCGCAGCGGCACCTCGACGATCATCGGGTGGGCGTAGGGGCGGTTGACCCGGAACAGGTGGCCGACGACCTTCGCGGTGCCGACGATGATGGCCCAGAGGATAAAGAACACGTAGGAGAGGCCGTTGATCACGCGTCTCATGGTGTCGTCACCGCCTCGATGTAGTCGGTGTGGTCAAGGAGGCCTTCGGCGACGCGCGCCGTGACCTCGAGCAGCGGTTCGGGCCAGACGAAGATCGCCACGGACACGGCGATCATGATCGTCCCGGGCACGAGCAGGCGCGCGGGGATGCGCAGTCCGTCGGGGACCGGTTCGGTCGGTGCACGCCCGGTCTCCGCGGAGTCGGGCCGGTAGGACTGCATGGGCGGGCCCCAGAACGTGTTCCGCCACGTCCGCTGGAGGGCGAGCATCGAGATGAGCGCCCCGACGACGATCGCCGTGACGATCCACCAGCCGGCGGCGTCACCGACTCCGGTCGCCGCCCGGATGAGTCCGATCTTCGCCCACATGCCCGAGGTGGGCGGCAGCCCGATGAGGGAGAAGAGGCCGAGGACCATGAGCACGCTCGCCCACTTCTCCCGGCTCGCCAACCCGGAGAGCTTCTTGAACGATCCCGTGCCGTAGGTCTGCTCGACCGCGCCCATGACGAGGAGGAGCCCGGCCATCGTGATCATGCTGTGGACCATGTAGAACGCGCCCGCGGCGAGCGAGGCGACGGTGAGGAGGGCGACGCCGACGAGGGTGTGGCCGACGCTCGCGGTCATCTGGAAGGCGAGGACGTTGCGCACGCGGTTCTGCCCGAAGCCCGAGAGCGCGCCGAGGATGATGCTGAGCACGGCGATGACGACGATGAGGTTCGCCCACGCCGGCGGTTCCCCGTAGACGGTCGTGCACACTCGGTAGATCGCGTAGAGCGCGACCTTCGAGTGGAGACCGGAGAAGAGCGCCATCATCCCCGCCGAGGTGTTCGGGTAGGACCGTGCCAGCCAGCCGTGGAAGGGAGCACCGCCGGCTTTGACGAGCATCGCGAAGAGGACGATGCCGAGCGCCAGCGCTCCCTGCCCTGTGGGTGTGCCGAGCTGGGCGAGGACGGCGAGGTTGACCGTGCCGGTCGCACCGTAGACGAAACCGACCCCGATGAGCAGGATCGTCGAGGTGAGGAGGTTGACCATGACGAACATCCGTCCCACGCCGAGGCGGCGCCACGTTCCCGTGACCGCGATGAGCGCGTACGCGGGCAGGACCATGACCTCGATGAAGACGAAGAAGTTGAAGAGGTCGCCGGTGAGCAGCGCCCCGTAGACGCCGGTGAGCATCATCATCACCAGGGCCGGGACGAACCGGTACTGGTCCTCGCCGGTGTTGATGAGGAAGATGCAGCTCACGAGCGCTGTCAGGGAGGTGAGCACGAGCATGAGCGCTGTGAACGAGTCCGAGACGAACGGGATCGCCAGTCCCGGGATGTAGCCGCCGACGTCGTGGGCGATGACCGGGATCCGCTGGTGGAGGACGAGCAGACCGAGGCCGCTGAGGCCGACGAACGAGGGCACGGCGAGCAGGAGGACCCGGTCGAGGGTCCGGGAGGTGATGAGGACGCTGAGCGCCGAGGCGAGCAGCGGAAGGCCGACGAGGAGGAGCAGGAGCGATGAGTTCACGATTCGCGGACCTCCCCGGTCTCGGGGGCGCGCTTCTGGTCGTCGTCGTGGCCGAGCACGGCGAGGGCGAGCATGAAGATCGTCACCGCCAGGGTGATGACGATGGCGGTGAGGACGAACGCCTGCGGCAGCGGGTCCGCTGCGAGACTCTGGTCGCCGCGGCCGCTGAGCGGTTCGACCCGCCACGCACCGACGCCGGCCGAGAGGAGGACGAAGTTCGCTGCGTGCGAGAGCAGGGTGAGGCCGAAGACACCGCGGACCATCGACCGCTGCATCATGAGGTAGACGCCGCCCGCGGTGAGGACGCCGATCGTTATGGCCAGGATCATCGGGTCTCCCCCTCAGCCGTGGTCGGGGCTTCACCGCGGTCGAGCGGTGCGTTTCCGTCGAGGATGTGCGTCGTCGAGGCTCTCACCTTCCGGTCGGATCCGCGCGCGGCGATGCGGTCGCCGAGGCCGGGACGCTCACCCCTGATCGACTCCATCGGGCCCTTGAGCTCACCGTAGAGGAGTTCGTCGGCGCGTTCGCGGGTCCGCTCGACATCGCGGCGGATGATCCCGTCGGTGAGCACATCGTCGCCGGCCGGCGTCGCCGCGGAGTCGGAGACGCCGAGGAGGTTGAAGGAGAGGAGGATGAGCCCGAGGACGGCGAGGTAGACGCCGACGTCGAAGAGCAGGGACGAGGTGTACTTCTCACCGAGGATGTAGACCTGCATCGGCTCGAGGAAGGACCCGGCGACGACAAGGCCGAGGAGACCGGTGAGGATGGCGATGCCGATGCCGACGCCGATGAGGTAGAGCGGGGCGCGCGGCGGACCGATCGCCCGGTCCTTGGCTGTGGACATGTAGAGCAGCCCGATGACCGCGGAGCCGATGAGGGCGGCGATGAAGCCGCCTCCGGGCTCGTTGTGCCCGCGCCAGAAGATGAGCAGTGAGGTGACGACGAGCAGCGGACCGAGGACCTTGATCGTCAGCTGCAGGGGGATGACGTTGGGCCACGCTTCGTGGACGCCGCGGTAGGCGCTCGTGCCTTTCGGCCGCACGGTCACCCACGCCCGCCTCGGCGGCTCCGGGATGTTCTCCGCCGGAGGGTCGATGTAGCGGTCCTTGACTGTCGACATCACGGCGACGATCGCGATCCCGGCCATGCCGAGGACGGTGAGCTCGCCGAGCGTGTCGAGGGCTCGGAACTCGACGAGGATCGTGTTGACGATGTTGTGCCCGCCGCTGATCTCCGGGGCGTTCTCGATGTAGTACATGCCCACCAGCGACCGCTCCCGGCGCCCGTTGAGAGTGAGCGTGAGCAGGGTGACAGCGGCGCCGACGAGGATCGCGAAGAGCGCACGGGTGGACTGGAGGCGCTTCGAGTACCGCCAGAACGAGCGCGGCAGCTTCTGGAGGACGAGCATGATGACGATGATCGTCATCGCTTCGACGAGCAGCTGCGTGAGCGTGACGTCGGGCGCCCCGAGCGCAAGGATCTGCACGGTCGCGAGGATGCCGACGGCGGAGAGGGAGACGACGGTGGTCAGGCGCGAGTGCGAGGTGCACACGACGAGGACGGCGATGGTGATGAGGACGAGGAGGACGACGTCGGGGGCCCGCCACAGGTTGTCCTGCAGCGGCGGCAGGTTCGGGAAGATCACGGGCACCGAGACGAAAGCGATGAGGGCGAGTCCGCCGAGGCTCGTCGCGAGGTAGGGTCCCGAGTTCATCGGGCGCACGACGATGCTCAGCCCGCGGCCGATGCGGATGAGGCCCACAACGATGCCGTTGATGACGTCGGCGCCGTCGAAGCTCAGCCGCGCCCGGTGGAAGAACGCGAAGACCTTCGACCGGTTGATGATGAGGATGATGCCGATGGCGATGATGAGGGCAGAGGCGAAGAGCTCAGGGGTGAATCCATGCCAGAACTTCACATGGACCTCTTCGGGCTCACCGGGGATCGCGGCGGCGACGACCTCGGTGAGCGGGGTGTCGAAGACGAAGAGGACGAAGCTCAGCGGCAGGGAGGCGACGATGGGCAGTCCGGCGGCGATGAGCATGACCGGTGAGGAGTGCCCGAGCTCGCTCTTCGTTACGGGTTTGCCGTCGATGAACGCGCCCCACACGGTCTTCGCGCAGTAGGCGAAGGTGAGCACCGAGGCGGCGACGGCGATGATGAAGAGCATCCACCCGGAGCCGGGGACCTCGAAGAGCGCGGTGAACAGCGACTCCTTGGACACGAATCCGAGCAGCGGCGGGATGCCCGCCATCGAGGCGCACCCGAGCGCCATGACGGCGAAGGCGACCGGAGCCGGGCCGATGAGGCGCGGGATGCGGGTGAGCTCACGGGTGCCGGCGAGGTGGTCGACGACGCCGACCATCATGAACAGCCCCGACTTGAACAGCGCGTGGGCGATGACGTGGAGGGCGGCCGCGGCGATCGCGGCCTCGGTGCCCACGCCGATGACGGCGGTGATGAGCCCGAGCTGGGAGACCGTCGAGTACGCCATGAGCTTCTTCACGTCATGCTGGTTGAGGGCGAACCAGCCGCCGATGAAGGCAGTGATGAGGCCTGCTGACACGAGGATGACGTTCCATGCGGGAGTGGCGTGGAAGGCGGGCGAGAAGCGCATCATGAGGAAGATGCCTGCCTTGACCACAGCTGCCGCATGGAGGTAGGCGGAGACCGGGGTGGCGGCGGCCATCGCATCGGGCAGCCACGAGTGGAACGGGAACTGCGCGGACTTCGTCATCGCCGCGACGGCGACGAGGACGGCGACGAGCGTCGTCACGGCCGGCTGGGTGGCCCACACATCGGAGACGAGGGCCTCGTGGAGGTTCGTCGTCCCCGTCGCCGCGATCGTCACGCCGACGGCGACGAGGAGGGTGAGCCCGCCGATGAAGGTGATGAGCAGGGTGCGCAGGGACGGTGCCTGTCCGGGCGAGCCGGAGCGGGCGATGAGGAAGAACGAGGCGAGCGAAGTCAGCTCCCAGCACACGAAGAGGACGATGAGGTCGTTGCTGAGCACGAGCGCGACCATCGAGAAGGTGAAGACGACCATGAGCCAGTAGAAGCTCGTCTCCCCTCCTCCCCTGGGCAGGTAGGCCGTCGAGTAGACGAAGACGATCGCGCCGATGATGAGGGCGATGTAGGTGAAGACCACGCCGATGCCGTCGGCGCGCAGAGCGAGGTCGACGCCGAGACTCGGCACCCACGGAAGCGTCGCTTCGGGATCGGACCCGGCCATCACCTCGGCGGCAGTGGGCGTGAAGAGGGCAGCCACGCCGAGGTAGGCCGCAGCCAGCGGCCATCCCGCGGCCCGACCGAAGAGGCGGGTGAGGAGAGGGGTGAGGACGACGAGGGCGGCGAGGGCGATTATCGTTAGGATCATGACCGGAGCCTCAGGGCTTCGGACGCAGGTGCTGGTTCCTTCACTCACTGGCCCTTCGTCGCGGCGAACGCTCACTTTCGAATGTTCAGACTATCGACTCGGAGTTCCATGAGCAAAAACTCAGACGGCCTTCAGACCTCCTCTCCCATCCGCGTCTTCTTCGATGCCCGGTTCACCCGGACCCCCCACCACGACGGCATCTCCCGGTACGGATCCAGCCTGCTCGCCGCTCTGCTCGAGGCCACCGCGGGCACGGACATCGAGGTGACGGCGATCATCAGCGACGAGGCGCAGCTCGGGCTCCTGCCGCCGTGCCGGTGGGTGCGGCTCAACTCCCCCACGTCGCCGTCCGAGGTCGGCATCGCACGCCGGCTCAATGCGCTCGGTGCCGATGTCGTGTTCTCGACGATGCAGGTCATGGGGTCGACGGGTCGCCGCTACGGGCTCATCCTCACCGTCCACGACCTCATCTACTACTCGCATCCGCTGCCGCCGGCCGATCTTCCCGCCCCTGTGCGTCTGCTCTGGCGCCTCTACCATCTCAGCTTCGCTCCCCAGCGACTGCTGCTCAACCGGGCCGATGCCATCGCCGCGGTGAGTGAGACGACGAAGTCCCTCATCGCCGACCACCACCTCACGACCCGCCCGGTGACGGTGGTCTCGAATGCCGCGGAGGTGAGTGTCACCGAGCCGCGGACGACGAACCGCGCGGGCGCAAGATCGCTGGTCTACATGGGCTCGTTCATGCCCTATAAGAACGTCGAATCGCTCATCCGCGCGCTCGAGCACCTGCCGGGCTGGACCCTGCACATCGCAAGCCGGATCGAGGGGCGCAGAGAGGCGCAGCTGCGAGCCCTCATCCCCGACCGGGCCAGGGTCGTCTTCCACCGTGGGGTCAGCGATGAGGAGTACGCCGATCTCCTCGCCGAGGCGACGGCCCTCGTCACGGCCTCCCGCGCGGAAGGATTCGGTCTGCCCGTCATCGAAGCGATGGCCAAAGGGGTGCCGGTGGCGGTCTCGGACATCCCGATCTTCCACGAGATCACCGGCGATGCCGCGGTCTTCTTCGATGAGGACGATCCGGCGTCGATCGCCGCTGCGGTCGGTGAGCTCACCGATCCGCGCACATGGGAAGAGACGGCTGCGGCGGGACAGGAGGCGTCACAGCGGTTCTCCTGGGACGCCTCTGCCGCGGCCCTCGTCGACCTCATCAGGACGGTCCACGCAGCGCGCAGATGAGCGGTGGTCGGCGCGGGAGCGTCTCAGACCGCTGCGGTCCCCCAGTGGCGCAGCACCCACGTGTCGCCGGTGAAGCCGAACTCGCCGTGGCCGCAGTTGCCGAGCACGGCGAGGCGGCCGGTGCCGCTCATCCCGAGCAGCTCCTCGGAGGCGGCGCGCAGCACGGCACCGTGGGCGACGATGACGATCGACTCGGCATCGGTGCCGGTGACGATGTCGGTGATGGCCCGGGCCACGCGGTGACCGGATTCGGTTCGGGTCTCTCCCCCGGGCGGACGCGTGTCGGCTCCGGAGATCCAGGCGTGGAGTTCATCGGGCCACGTCCGGGCGATCTCGTCGCGGGTCAGTCCCTCCCAGTCGCCGAACGAGGTCTCACGCAGCCGTGCGTCACGGCTGACGGTCAGTCCGACGCGTTCGGCGAGCTGGTCTGCGGTCGCCGCGGCGCGCAGGAGGTCGGAGGAGACGATGATATCGGGGTGGAGTTCAGCGAGGGCGACGGCCGCGCGTTCAGCCTGTTCGAGTCCCACCGCGTTGAGAGCGATGTCCGACTGCCCTTGGAACCGCCGGGCGACGTTGTAGTCGGTCTGACCGTGTCGCCAGACGACGACGGTCTTCGTCATCGGACGTCGGTCTCGCCGGGCGTCTCCTCGGTCCCGGTCGCCTGCCCGGACTCGTCACCGAGTCCGACGTCGATGACCGGGACGTCCTTCCACAGACGCTCGAGGGCGTAGTACTCCCGCTGCTCGGACGAGAAGACGTGGACGACGATGTCGCCGTAGTCGAGCAGCACCCAATCGCCCGAACCTCGGCCCTCGCGGCGCAGCGGCTTGCGGCCGAGCTCCTTGAGCAGGGCCTCCTCGACACCGTCGACGATCGCGCCGACCTGCCGTTCGCTGTCGGCGGAGACGATGAGGAAGGCATCGGTGATGTAGAGGGTCGAGCTGACGTCGAGGGCGACGATGTCGGTGCCGAGTTTGTCATCGGCGGCCTTCGCGGCCGTCCTCAGCAGTTCGGTGGTGTCCACGCGGTCCTTTCGGGATGGTCAGAGCAGTCGGGAGGTCAGAGCAGCATGACGAGGGCGATGACGATGAGGGCGACGGCGAAGAGCGCCGCCACGCCCAGCACGATAAAGGGTACTTTGGACGGCTCCTCGCCGACAAGGATCTGTCCGTCGTGACCGGTCACGGCACTCGCCTTGATCCGGTGTCCCGGCGGGTTCTCCGTCTCTTCGTCCTCGTAGTCGGCGTTCGGCAGAGCCCATGCCTCGGGGACGGCATCCATCGGCCGGGTCTCCGGGTTCGCGGCCAGCGCCCGGGCGGCGTCGTCGGCCGACTGCGCGGACTCCGCTTCGTCACCCGCCCGCGCGTCCTTCTTCGCTGTCTCGGCCCCGTCGGTCGGCGACGTCGTCCCGGTCCGCGGGGTCGACGTCGGTGACGCGGTCGCGGTCTCGACGACCTCGGTCTCGGTGATCTCGGTCTCCCGTGCCCCCGTCTCCGTCGTCGTCTCGCTCACCTGCGCCGAGGCGGCGGTGACGACGCGCACGCCCTTCGTCGCCGGCGGCTGGACGATCGGCATCCGCCGCGAACGCGTCGTCGCCTCACGGTCGGCAGTCTTCGACGGTGTCGCCGGCGCGGCAGACTCTGCGTCGGTGCCCGCCCGTGCGGCCGGCTTCTCCGCCGCCGCGGACGTCCCGGCCTGCTTGACCGCCGGCGTGTTCGGGGTCGCGTCGGTCTGCGCAGCGGGCTTCTCACCCGGTGCGGGAACCTTCTCCGCCTTCACGTCGGGAGCCTTCGACTCCTCCTGGTTCGGCGCAGTGCCCTTGCCCGGCGCGTCGGCGGGTTTCGCAACGGTGTACTCCGCAGGTGCGGAGCCGGTCGGCCGGGCGGGGGCGTCCTCGGGTGCGGCAGGGCGCGGTGCCGAGTCCGGGGTCACCGGGGACTCGAAGTCGCGTGCGGCCACCTCGTCGGAGGTGCCCCCGAAGCCGGCGGTGTCGAAGGATTCGTGTTCGACGGGTCGGGCGTCCGCGTCGGGCTGCGACTCCTCGGGTTCAGCGATGACGGGGATCGCGCCCGTCGAGAGATCACCGTCGAGGGAGAGTCCGTGTTCGCGGAGGTAGCGTTTGCGCTCGGCACGGGATTCGAAATGCGGCAGCGGCGCACGCCGGGGATCGAGGCGATCCGCGGCGTTGACCGGGGGACGTTCCTGCGGGAGGTGGTCCGAGGCCAGCGCACCGCGTTCGTGGGCGACCTTCTCCGCCGGCGCCGGATCGATGCGCGAGGAGGAGTCCTGGACCACCTCGGCGGGGGCCTTGGGCTTCTCCACCGGACGCTCCGGCGGCGTGAGGAGGTCGGCCCGGTTCGTCTCCGTCGGCTGTGCAGGGGTCGACCTGGCCTCGAACTCCTGTTCGGCGGCCAGACGCTCGGCTTCGCGCCTGGCACGCCGTGACGTGAACTGCTCTTCAGCCATTATCACTCCTGTACAGGTCATGTTTCGCGATGTACTGCACCACGCCGTCGGGCACGAGGTACCAGACCGGGGCTCCGTCCATCACCCGTTGTCTGCAGTCCGTTGACGAGATCGCCAGCGCCGGGATCTGCGCCAGGCTCAGCCGGTCGACGGGCAGTCCCTCGCTGCGCAGTTCGTGGCCGGGTCGGCTGACCCCGACGAAGTGCGCCAAGGAGAACAGCTCATCGACATTCTTCCACGTCAGGATCTGAGCCAAAGCGTCTGCGCCGGTGATGAAGAACATCTCCGTGTCCTCGCCGAGGCTGGCGGTGAGGTCGCGCAGGGTGTCGATCGTGTACGTCGGACCGGGCCGGTCGATGTCGACGCGGGACACGCGGAACCGCGGGTTCGACGCCGTGGCGATGACGGTCATGAGGTATCGGTGCTCGGCATCGGTGACCTCTTGGGCGTCCTTCTGATAGGGCCGACCGGTGGGGACGAAGATCACCTCGTCGAGGTCGAAGGTCGATTGGACCTCGCTCGCGGCGACGAGGTGCCCGTGGTGGATGGGGTCGAAGGTGCCGCCCATGACACCGACCCGACGGGTGCGATCTGCCATATCAGTGGCGGTAGGAGATGCCCTTCCACGACCGGGCCACGACGGCCATCGTGAGGAAGATCGCCAGGGTGATGAGTCCGTAGCCGATCGGCTCCATCGGCAGCTCGTTGTGGGCCGCTGCTTCTTCGGCGGCTGCCAGCAGAGTTGCGTTCACGGTAGTGCTCCTTGTGTCTCGGACCGGCGGTGACCGGTGTGGTGTCCCATCAGTTTCTCACGTCATGTCGGCTGCGCGTGCAGCGACATGGGCGAAGTCAGTCGCGGATCTGCCCGTTTCCCTGCATGATCCACTTCGTCGTCGTCAGCTGCTCGACGCCCATCGGACCACGGGCGTGGAGCTTCTGCGTCGAGATCCCGACCTCCGCGCCGAAGCCGAACTCTCCCCCGTCGGTGAACCGGGTGGAGACGTTGACGCCGACGGCGGCGGCGTCGATGGCTGTGACGAAGGTCTCCGCGTTGTCGATGTCCTTCGTCACGATCACCTCGGTGTGTCCGGAGGTGTAGGCACGGATGTGGTCGATGGCCTCGTCGATGCCGGAGACGAGCTTGACCGCGAGTTCGAGGTCGAGGTACTCCTTGGCCCAGTCCCGCCGGGAGACGCGGCGGATGCGCATCGACTGCGGGGCCAGGGCGGCGACATCGGAGTCGGCGTGGACGACGACGCCGGCCGCCTCGAGGCGCTCGAGGAGCTTCGGCAGGATCCGCTTCGCGGCCTTCTCGTGGACGAGGAGCGTCTCGAGCGAGTTGCACACACTCGGGCGCTGCGTCTTCGAGTTGATGACGAGGTCGACGGCGGTCTTCACGGTCGCCGAGGAGTCGATGAACATGTGGACGTTGCCGATCCCGGTCTCGATGACGGGGACGATCGAATCCTGGACGACGGTGTTGATGAGCTCGGCGCCGCCGCGCGGGATGAGGAGGTCGACGTAGTCGCGGGAGTTCATGAGCACGCTCGCCCCGTCGCGTCCGTACTGGTCGATCGTGCTGATCGTGTCGGCGGGCAACCGGACGGATTCGACGGCACGGCGGAGGACGGAGACGAGTTCGGCGTTCGTGTGCTCCGCTGCCGAGCCTCCGCGCAGGATCGAAGCGTTGCCGGCTTTGAGGGCGAGGATGGCGATGTCGACGGTGACGTTGGGGCGGGCTTCGTAGATCGCACCGATGACGCCCATGGGCACGCGGGACTGCGTGAGCCGGATCCCGTTGGGCAGGGTGCGCCCGAGGACCGTGGTGCCGACCGGGTCGGGGATGTCGATGACCTGCTCGACGGAATCGGCGATCGCTGCGATCCGCGCCTCGTCGAGGCGGAGGCGGTCGAGGAGCGATTCGCTCATCCCGTTCTCAGCACCCTTGGCAAGGTCGCTCTCGTTGGCCTTGACGATGCGGGCAGAGGACTCGCGCAGCCCCTCGGCGATCGCCTGCAGTGCCGCATCCTTCTCCGCCGTCGAGGTCGTGGCCAGACGAGCGGCGGCCGCCTTCGCGTTCCGCGCGATCCTCGTCACCCCGCGCACGGTCTTGGGGTGGATGTCGGCTGCTGCGGTCATGGACTAGCTCCTCCCGCTCACGTGGGTGAGGACGAGATCGTTGCGATGGATGACTTCTTTACGGTAGTCACTTCCCAGGCGGGTGCCAAGTTCCTCTGTGGTCAGCCCGAACATCATCGGCAGCTCGGCGGAGGAGAAGTTCGTCATCCCCCTCGCCACGGTCTCTCCGCTCAGACTGCGGATCTCGACAGGGTCACCTGCCTCGAACTCGCCGTCGACGCCGACGACCCCGGCGGCGAGCAGACTCGTCCCGCGTGAACGCACGGCCGTCGCGGCGCCGTCGTCGATCGTCACCGAGCCGAAGGTCCGCGCCAGATGCCGCAGCCAGAGCAGACGCGTGCCGCGGCGACGGTGGGTGACGGAGAACGCCGTGCCGACGTTTCCGCCCGCAAGCACCTCGCCGACCCTGTCCGCCGAGGTGAGGACGGCGGGAATGCCCGAATCGGTGACCATGAGCGCGGCATCGACCTTCGTCGCCATGCCCCCGGTGCCCGTGCCGGCCGAGCCCACTCCCCCGATCGCGACCCCGCCGAGGTCGTCAGGACCGGCGACATGGCCGATCCGGGAGGAGGTGTCCAGGTGGGGCGGGCCCGTGTAGAGGGCGTCGACGTCGGAGAGGAGGACGAGGGCGTCGGCGTGGGAGAGGTGGGCGACGAGGGCGGCGAGCCGGTCGTTGTCGCCGAACCGGATCTCCTCCGTCGCCACCGCGTCGTTCTCGTTGACGATCGGCAGCGTGCCGAGGGTGAGCAGCCTGTCGATGGCCCGTTGGGCGTTGCGGTACCGGGTGCGACGGATGAGGTCGTCGGCGGAGAGGAGGACCTGGGAGGGCACGAGGTCCCAGCGGCCCAGTGCCCGGGTGTAGGCGGCCATGAGGAGGCCCTGTCCGACGCCCGCAGCCGCCTGCTGGGTGGCGAGGTCGCGGGGGCGGCGGCGCAGCCCGACGGGTTCGAGGCCGGCGGCGATCGCACCGGAGGAGACGAGGACGACCTCGCGGCCTTCGGCCCGGTGGGCGGCGATCGCGTCGGTGAGGGCAACGAGGCGGGATTCGTCGAGTCCGCCGTCGATCGTCGTCAGCGACGACGACCCGACCTTGATGACGATGCGTTTGGCCGCCGCGATGTCCGCGCGCACCGCTGCGCCGGCCTCCTGCGAGCGGGTCGTCGCGGTCATCGGTCGTCGCTGGGCTCGGCGTCGCCGCGTGCCCGCGCGGCCCTTTCGGCGAGGCGCTCGGCCTCGAACTCGGCACGCACCGCGGCCTTCGCGTCCTGCCGTTCGTGGTAGGCGGCCTTGCGCTCCTTGCGGCTCGCGCGGGCTTCCTCCTCGAGGCGGAGATCGGTGCCGCGGGACCCGAGCAGTTCGGCCCTGCCGACGCTCGTGGGATCCCAGTCGAAGACGACGCCGTCGCCCTCGCCGATGACGACGGTGTCGCCGGGCTTCGCACCGGCCTTGAACAGCGCCTCTTCGACGCCGAGGCGCTCGAGCCGGTCGGCGAGGTAGCCGACGGCCTCGTCGTTGGCGAAGTCGGTCTGGACGACCCAGCGTTCGGGCTTGTCACCGAGGACGCGGAAGACCGGACCGTCGGAGTCGCGTTCGGAACGGATCTCGAAGCCCCTGTCGTCGACGGCCTTGGGTCGGATGACGACCCGCTGGGGCACCGCCTCGAGCTCCGCGCGGCGTTCGCGTTCAGCGGCGACGAGGCCGGCCATGGCGAAGGAGAGCTCGCGCAGGCCCGCATGGCTGACAGCGGAGATCTCGAAGACGCGGTAGCCCGCCGCCTCGAGGTCCGGGCGGACGATGTCGGCGAGTTCGCGGCCGTCGGGGATGTCGACCTTGTTCAGTGCCACGAGCTTCGGGCGTTCGGAGAGGGGAAGGTCGCTCGTGCCGTCGCCGAGGTCGACGGAGTAGGCGGCGAGTTCGGACTCGATGGTCTCGAGGTCGGAGACGGGATCCCGACCGGGCTCCCACGTCGCCATGTCGATGACGTGGACGAGGGCCGCGCAGCGTTCGACGTGGCGGAGGAACTCGAGTCCGAGGCCCTTGCCCTCGGAGGCCCCGGGAATGAGCCCGGGGACGTCGGCGATCGTGTAGCGGACGTCGCCGGCCTCGACGACGCCGAGGTTGGGCACGAGCGTCGTGAACGGGTAGTCGGCGATCTTCGGCTTCGCGGCCGAGAGCGCGGCGATGAGGCTCGACTTCCCCGCCGAGGGATAGCCGACGAGGGCGACGTCGGCGATGGTCTTGAGTTCGAGGACGAGCGTCGAGGACTCTCCGGGTTCACCGAGGAGGGCGAAGCCGGGGGCCTTGCGCTTCGTCGAGGCCAGCGCGGCATTGCCGAGTCCGCCGCGGCCGCCGGCGGCGGCGACGAATTCGGTGCCGGGTCCGACGAGGTCGGCGAGGACCTCACCCGACTGCGTCTTGACCACGGTGCCGTCGGGGACGGGGACGATGAGGTCCTTGCCGTCGGCGCCGTGGCGGAGGTCGCCCTTGCCGATGCCTCCGCCGTCGGCCCTGAGGTGGGGGCGGTGGTGCAGAGGAAGCAGCGTCGTCGTCTGCGGGTCGACGACGAAGGTGATGTCGCCGCCGCGGCCGCCGTTGGCGCCGTCGGGGCCGCCGAGGGGCTTGAACTTCTCCCGCCGGATCGAGGTGCAGCCGTTTCCGCCGTCGCCGGCGGCCAGGTGGACCGTGACACGGTCAATGAACTCGGTGGCCATGATGTCCTTATATCAGATGAAGGGTGAGTCAGGAGACTCACCCTTCATGCTCCCCCGCCGAGCGGGAGACGTTCACTGTCCGTCGGTCAGACGCCGACGATGTTGACGACCTTGCGGCCGTTGCGCTTGCCGAATTCGACGGCGCCCGCCGTCAGTGCGAAGAGCGTGTCGTCGTTGCCGCGGCCGACGCCGACGCCGGGGTGGAACTTGGTTCCGCGCTGGCGGACGATGATCTCACCGGCCTTGACGACCTGGCCGCCGAAGCGCTTGACGCCGAGGTACTGCGGGTTCGAGTCGCGACCGTTGCGGGTCGAGCTGACTCCCTTTTTGCTTGACATGTCAGATGTCTCCTCTTACTTGATGTTCGTGATCTTGAGACGGGTGAGGTCCTGGCGGTGGCCCTGACGCTTCTTGTAACCGGTCTTGTTCTTGTACTTCTGGATCACGATCTTGGGACCGCGCAGTTCATCGACGACCTCGGCGCTGACCGAGATCTTCGAGAGGGCATCGGCATCGGTCGTGACCGCATCGCCGTCGACGAAGAGGACGGCATCGAGCTCGACGCTGTCTCCGGCCTTCGCCTTCATTCGGTTGACTGTGATGATGTCGCCGACGCTGACCTTTTCCTGGTGGCCACCGGCACGGACAATGGCGTAGACCATGGTCGAACCCTTTCTGCTCTTTCGCATACGAACGGCGGCTGATCCCTTGGCTCTGACGGAAGCGGCGCTTCCGCAGGAGACCCATTGAGAGGAATCACCGGCCGTGGTGCAACACGCGCACCGACGATCCAGTCTAGTCGATCCGGGTTCGTCTCGGCAAACCGCTGACGGGTCGGCCGACTCAGCCCTCGCGGGACTCGGCGATCCGCTCGTGGTGATGGATGACCTCGGCGACGATGAACGCGAGGAACTTCTCGGCGAACTCGGGATCGAGGTGCGACTCCTCGGCCAGACGGCGCAGACGGGCGACCTGTCGGGCCTCACGGGACTCGTCGGCGGGCGGGAGCCCATGGTCGGCCTTGAGCTCCCCGACGGTCTCGGTGAGTTTGAATCGCTCCGCGAGGAGGTGGATGAGGGCGGCGTCGATGTTGTCGATGCTGCCGCGCAGCTCGAGGAGTCGGTCCTGGGCTCGGGTGTCGTTCGTCACCGGATCAGTCTAACCGCGACGCACGCACTGCGCCCCGGGACCCGACCGGGTTCCCGGGGCGCGGTGAGGGCCGCAACCGCTCAGGCAGGCTGTTCGACCGGGACGGCGTCCTTGGTGTCCGGGTCGGTGAGCGTGCCGGCCTTGCGGTCGGCGAGGTACTTCTTGAGCTCCTTCTTGACCACCGGCATGAGGATGTAGAGGCCGAGGATGTTGATGAAGGCGCACATGAACAGTGCCGCGTCGGCGAACTCGACGACCTTGCTGAAGCTGGCGACACAGCCGATGACGACGAAGACGCAGACGAGGACGCGGAAGACCATGATCGTCGCCCTGCCCCGTCCGAAGAGGAAGCTCCATGCGCGCTCACCGTAGTAGGCCCAGGTGATGAGCGTGGAGAACGCGAAGAGAGCGACGGCAATGGCGAGCAGCACCGGGTACCACGAGGCGACGGTCGAGAACGCGTCCGAGGCCAGGGTGACGCCGCCGATCTCGCCGGTGCCGATGGATTCGGTGTAGGAGGGCTGGTTGGCGACGATGATCGTCAGTGCGGTCATGGTGCAGATGACGACGGTGTCGATGAAGGGTTCGAGGAGGGCGACGAAGCCCTCGGAGATCGGGCGCCGGGTCTTGACCGCGGAGTGGGCGATCGCAGCCGAGCCGATGCCGGCCTCGTTCGAGAAGGCGGAGCGCTGGAAGCCGATGATCATGACGCCGACGATGCCGCCGGCGATGCCCTGCGGGTTGAATGCGCCTTCGAAGATCTCGCCGATCGCCAACGGGATGGTGTCGAAGTTGATGGCGAGGACGAGGAGGCAGGAGATGACGTAGAAGATGCCCATCGCGGGGACGAGTTTGTCGGTGACCTTCGCGATCGAGCGGATGCCGCCGAGGATGACGAGTCCGACGAGGAGGGCGAAGAGGATGCCGAAGATCAGTCCGGCGAAGGGGCCGCCGAGGAACCCGTCCTCGCCGCCGGTCGCGGTGCGCACCTGGGCGAAGGTCTGGTTGGCCTGGAACATGCCGCCGCCGACGACGCCGAAGATGAGGATGGCGATGGCGAATATGCCGGTCAGCGTCATCGCCACGGGGCGGGAGAAGCGGCGGAACGCGACGGGCAGGTACTTGAAGGGCCCGCCGTGGACGACGCCGTTCTCGTCGATCTCGCGGTACTTCACACCGAGGGTGCATTCGACGAACTTCGTGCACATGCCGAGCAGCCCGGCGATGATCATCCAGAACGTCGCACCGGGACCGCCGAGGGCCACCGCCACACCGACGCCGGCGATGTTGCCGAGGCCGACGGTTCCCGACAGTGCCGAGGCCAGCGCCTGGAAGTGAGTGACCTCACCGGGGTCGGTCGGTGAGGAGTACTTGCCGCGGACGACCTCGAGGGAGACCTTGAAGCCGCGGAACTGGATGAAGCCGAAGTAGAGGGTGAAGATGAGGGCGCCGATGATGAGCCACGCGACGACGAACGGGAAGGAGATCTCCCCGATGGTCACGGGAACGAAGATGACGCTCGAGAACCAGGTGGCGATCGGATCGAACCACGCGTTGATGGCGTCGTCGACGGGAGAAGTGGGGGCGTCTGAGGCTAAGAGGAGTCTGTCCATGAAGCCTCAATGTTCCGCAAAGGGGCCGCCGGATCAAGCGAATTCGCGTCCGTCATCCGGACAGTTACGGAACTGTTACGTGAGTCACATATTCGGTGGCACCAAATGATTCGAGACTCCCCCGGTGCCCTAAGCTGGCGTCATGTCAGAGAACCATCCGCCGTCATTCCCGAACGATTCCGACCCCCGACCGCATCCGCCGGGGCAGGCCGGTCCCGGGCAGGTCGGCCCGACCGACCCCGGACGCGGACCCGGCACTCCCCCACGCGGCCGGGGCCCAGCGGGAGAGGCTCCGAACGATCATCGCGGACCCCTGCGTGACGGCCCGGGACGGCCCACCCGCATCGTCTCTCCCGAGGGTGAGCGGGTGCGCGAGCGGCCCGCAGGAGGGGTCTCCGGCTACTTCGCGATCGTCGCCGCCGTCGGACTGCTCATTCTCGCCGCGCTTCTCGCCCTCATCGGCTTCGGGCTGATGATCGCGCAGCAGCCGCTGGGGGTCATCCTCATCGTCCTCGGCGTCCTCGCCTTCATCGCCTCGATGTTCCTCTTCAAGGGATGCACCTCGGTGGCGCCCGGCCATGCCGTCGTCCTCCAGCTCTACGGCCGCTACGTCGGAACCGTGCGGCAGTCGGGGCTGCGCTTCGTCAATCCGCTCTATTCGAAGCAGCAGGTCTCGACGCGCATCCGCAACCACGAGACGTCGACGCTCAAGGTCAACGACCTCGACGGCAATCCCATCGAGATCGGCGCCGTCGTCGTCTGGCAGGTCAGGGACACCGCGCAGGCCCTGTTCGAGGTCGACGACTTCGAGGAGTTCGTCGCGATCCAGGCCGAGACCGCCGTCCGCCATATTGCGAACTCGTACGCCTACGACTCCTCCGATCCGCGCCGCATGTCCCTGCGCGACAACGCGGACGAGATCACCTCGAAGCTCTCCGAGGAGGTCGCCGCGCGCGTCGCCTCCGCCGGTGTGACGGTCATCGAGTCGCGGATCACCCAGCTCGCCTATGCCCCGGAGATCGCCCGCGCGATGCTCCAGAGGCAGCAGGCGACCGCCGTCGTCGCCGCCCGCCAGCTCATCGTCGAAGGAGCCGTCGGGATGGTCGAGACCGCGATCGAGCAGATCGAGCGCCGCGACATCGTCACGCTCGGCCATGCCGAGCGCAGTGACCTCGTCACGAACCTCATGATCGTCCTCTGCGGAGACCAGGCGGCGCAGCCGACGATCAGCACGACGAGGAACCGACAGCCCGGCAGCTGAGAACCCCGCCAGAGGCCACAGGGCTCGATCCCCGCGCACAGAGAAGCGCCCCACCTGCTGGTGGGGCGCTTCTCTGTGCGCGGTGCCGATTGCCGACGGTGCGGAGTCGGCGGTTCGGCCTCAGTCCTCGCCGATGATGACGAACGAGGTCGTCAGGGACTCCTGCGGGGTCTCGGCGGGCTTGTCCTTCTTCACCGGAGCCTTGCGCCGAGGTGCCGGCTCCTCAGCGGCCACCGCGACCTTCGTCGTGGTGTCGGCACCGATCATCAGCGGCAGCTCCCCTGCCGGCTGCTCGGGCTCAGCTGCCGACGGTGCGGACTGTGCGAGCGACTCCGACTCGGTTTCCGTCGGCGGCTCGGGCTGGGCCTCCTCGACCGTGGACCCGGCCTTCGCGTCGTTCGTCGACTCGGCGTCGCGCTCGGACTTCGTCGACCGCTTCCGTCCCCGCGACTTCGATCGGCCCTCGGACTTCCGCTCGGACCGGTTCGGCTGAGACTCCGAGACCTCGGACGGCTGCTGCGCGTCCGCCTCGGTCTCGTCGTCCTTCTTCAGGGTCGCCTTGGCGATCGCGGCGACCGCGGAGCGGGAGGCCTCATTGGCCGCCGCATCCGACTGCGACTCGGTCTCGGTCGACTTCGCCGACGATCGGCGTTTGCGATCGCGCTTGCCGCCGGTCTCCGAGTTCGACGATCGTCCGCCGCGGTGGGCCTTCGAACCGTCCTCCTCCGAACCGGGCAGGAGCAGCCCGCGTCCGCTGAGGTCGGCACCGGCGGAGACCATCGACTCGGCCAGACCGGTGCCGATGCGCTTGCGCGTCATCTGGACGAGACCGAGCGAGGTCACCTCGGCGACCTGATGCTTCGTCCGGTCGCGACCGAGGCATTCGACGAGACGGCGCACGACGAGGTCGCGATTGGATTCGAGGACCATGTCGATGAAGTCGACGACGATGATGCCGCCGATGTCGCGCAGGCGCAGCTGGCGGATGACCTCCTCGGCGGCTTCGAGGTTGTTCCTCGTCACGGTCTCCTCGAGGTTGCCGCCGGCACCGGTGAACTTTCCGGTGTTGACGTCGATGACCGTCATCGCCTCGGTGCGGTCGATGACGAGCGAACCGCCCGAGGGCAGGTTGACGGTGCGGTTGAGCGCCTTCTGGATCTGCTCCTCGACCCGGTAGTGGTCGAAGATCCCATCGTCCTCAGAGTACCGGTGGACCCGGTCGAGGAGGTCGGGGGCGACGGCTTCGACGTACTCGTGGATGGTGTTCCACGCGCCGTCGCCGTCGATGACGAGCGAGTTGAAGTCCTCGTTGAAGACGTCGCGGATGATGCGCACGATCATGTCCGGCTCGCTGTAGAGCAGCTGCGGGGCGAGCACCTTCGTCGACTTCGACTTCTTCTCGATGGTCTCCCACCGCTTCGTCAGGCGTTCGACGTCCCGGCTGAGTTCCTTGTCGGTCGCGCCTTCGGCTGCGGTGCGGACGATGACGCCGTTGGAGTCGCCGACGAGCTCTTTGAGCAGCTTCTTCAGGCGGGCGCGTTCGACGTCGGGCAGCTTGCGGGAGATGCCGGTCATCGAGTTCCCGGGCACGTAGACGAGGAAGCGTCCCGGCAGGGAGATCTGACTCGTCAGACGGGCGCCCTTGTGCCCGACCGGATCCTTCGTCACCTGGACGAGGACGGAGTCGCCGGGGCTGAGCGCCGTCTCGATCCGACGGGCCTTGCCGTCCATGCCGAGGGCGTCCCAGTTGACCTCACCGGCGTAGAGCACAGCGTTGCGGCCCTTGCCGATGTCGATGAACGCCGCCTCCATGCTCGGAAGCACGTTCTGGACCTTGCCGAGGTAGACGTTGCCGATGAGCGAGGACTGCTGGCGGTTCTCCTTGAGATAGTGCTCGACGGCGATGCCGTCCTCGACGACGACGAGCTGGGTCTGGTCGCCGCTCTCGCGCACGAGCATCGTGCGATCGACGGACTCGCGGCGGGCGAGGAACTCGGCTTCGGTGATGACCGGGCGACGGCGTCCGGCCTCACGGCCCTCCTTGCGGCGCTGACGCTTGGCCTCGAGGCGGGTCGAGCCCTTGAGCGAGGTGACCTCGTCGCCGTCGGACCCGCGCGAGCGGGAACGGCGACGGCGGCGACGGCGCGAACCGCCGTCCTCGTCATCGTCGTCGGAGTCGCCGGTCCGGTCCTTCGGCGAGTCCTCATTCGCCTCGGCCTTCTCGGACCTCTCCGGCTTCTCGGACTCCTCACGCTCGGAGCTCTTCTCCGCCCTGCCGCCACGGCGCTTCGACCGGGAGGGACGCTCGTCCTCATCCTCGGTCTGCTCGGACTCAGCGTCGTCACGGGCGTCGGCGTCATCGTCGCGGCTGCGCGAGCGGCGGCCGCGGCCGCCGCGGCGACGGCGCCGTCCGCCGGACTCGGAGTCCTCGTCCCGGTCGCCGCGGTCGTCGTCGCTGCGGTCGTCGTCGCTGCGCGAGTCCCGGTCCTCGGCGAGGTCGTCGTCCTCATCGTCGTAGTCGTCATCGACCGTGACGACCTCGGCGAGTTCGGCCTGGGGCACCTGGAAGATCAGGCCGCCGTGCTGCGGAACGGCGGGGGCAGGGCGGCTCGCGGGTTCGGCCGGCTGCGGGGCGGCGGGAGCGGCGAAGGGGTTGCGGGGATCGAATGCGGGGGCCTGCGGGCGGGCCGGTGCATCGGCGGCGTCCTCCTCGGCGTCGGCGTCGGACTCGGATCCGTCCGACCCGGTGCGGTCCGTCTCGCGGACGAACTCCTCGAAGACGAGCCCACGGTTGGCCACCGCCTCACGGGCCCGCTTCGGGCCGCGACGGCTGCGGGGACGGGAGTCCTCGCCGTCCTCGTCGGGGTTCTCCCGCAGGGAGCCTGCCGCATCGGCGAGGCTGTCGAGCTCTTCGCGCACCTTGTCGTCGACCTGGTGGTCGGCGCTGCGCGCGGCATTCGCGGACTCCTGCAGATCGGCGAGATCGGCGAGGATGCCCTCAGTGGCATCCGATGTGCCGTTGTCGTTCGTCGAATCGTTCATGATCACTCCTGGACCGGTGCCTCCGTCCACACCACACGGATGACCGGTGTCCTGCATGGCCCGTGTCGGGCCGAAACCTGTGGATGTCATCCCGGGCTCGCGCTCAGCGCGTTGGCTCAGGATGCTGCCTCATCTTCGTGTCGACCTGCGAGGCCGTTCCCTCGACTCGGTGGAGGCACGTCTCCCGCCCGGTGTGAGGGCGAGTATCCGTCGCACCATTATGTCACAGTTTCTCCTGTCATCTGCGGTGCGAGGGGCTGTGCGCGGTTTGCCGCGGACCCCGCGGCCAGGCATGCTTGAGGGGTGAACACCGCACACGCGCCCGCAGACGACGACCTGGCCGACGACATCGCTCCAGCAGCACCGACGAGGTCGTGGGTGCTGCGGCCGACGGCCTTGGGGATCTTCCTCATCGTCGGCTCCGTCATCGGCTTCCTCGCCTCCTTCGCCCTCGCCGTCGAGAAGTACGAGAAGCTCGAGAACCCCGAAGCGGCGCTCTCGTGCGACCTCAACCCGTTCTTCTCGTGCGGTTCGGTCATGGAGTGGCCGCAGAGCCAGCTCTTCGGCTTCCCCAATCAGCTCATCGGCGTCGCCGCGTTCATCTTCCCGCTCCTCCTCGGCGTCCTCCTCGTCGCGAAGGCGCGGATCCCCGCCTGGGTGATGATCGGGCTCAACATCGGCCTCGCCCTCGGCGTCGCTCTCGTCATGTTCCTCTTCTACACCTCGATCTACGTCATCGGCGTCGGCTGCCCGTGGTGCATGGTCGTGTGGACCGTGACGATCCCGATGTTCTGCGCCGTCACCGCGCACAACGCCCTGGCCGGCAGCTTCGGTCGCGGCGTGCGCGACAGTGCGATCGTCCGCGTGCTCGCGAAGGAGAACATCGCGATCGCCGTCGTCTGGCTGCTCATCATCGCCTTCTGCGTCGTCGTCCAGTTCTGGAACTTCTTCTCGACGCTTCTCTGAGTCCCATCCTCCCGCCGAGGCGGCCGCCCGGTCTCCGGTGCCGCCGAGGGTCAGGTTCGGACCCCAGACAGCAACGTGCCCCGCAGGTCGGCTGACCTGCGGGGCACGTGTGCGTGGCTCAGTTGGGGAACCAGATGGCGATCTCGCGCTCGGCCGATTCCTCGGAGTCGGAGCCGTGGACGAGGTTCTTCTGCACCTTCTCACCCCAGTCGCGGCCGAGGTCGCCGCGGATCGTGCCGGGGGCGGCCGCCGTCGGGTCGGTCGCCCCGGCCAGCGAGCGGAAGCCGGGGATGACGCCCTGCCCGGAGGCGATGATCGAGACGATCGGGCCCTCGGACATGAAGTCGACGAGCGGCTGGTAGAACGGCTTGCCCTCATGCTCGGCGTAGTGGGCGGCGAGTTCCTCGGCGGTGGCGGTGCGCAGGCTCAGCGCATCGATCGTGTAGCCCTTGGCCTCGATGCGGGAGAGGATCTGTCCGACGAGTCCCCGGGCGACTCCGTCGGGCTTGATGAGGATGAGCGTGCGTTCCATTCCGGTCCTTCCGGTCGATGAGATCAACGTTGGACAGTGTACCCGGGCGGTTCCCGGCGATGACCGCTCACGCGCGTTCGGCGACCTCGCGGTCGATGCGCGCCGACCAGTAGACGGCCACGGCGTACATCGCGACGAAGATGGCCGCGACGAAGAACATCGCCGGAATGACGAAGCCGGTGGCCACGAGGAGCACCTGGACGAGCCACCCGATCGCCGCCCCGGGGCGGCGCTGCCCGATCTGCCGCGGCAGGAGGACGACGGCGACGATCGCGACGACGGCGATGATCGAGGCGCCGACGAGCAGCTGGGTGAGTGTGAGCGTGCCGTTGGTCTTCACCGTCAGTCCGTACGCGGTCAGTGCCGCGAAGTAGACGACGACGAGTTCGCAGATGAGGATCGACCCGGCGAGCACGGGGTACTTCGACTTCATTCGGCCTCCTCCCGTCCCAGCAGCAGGCGGGCCTCGGCGACGGTGTAGAGCGAGCCGGTGACGACGACGCCGGGGCGCTCCGCATCGGCGGCGGCGACGAGGTCGAGGGCCTTCATCAGGGCCGCGTTGAGGTCGGGGGCGGTGAGGACGGCGTCCTCGTCGACCCATTCCCGGGCCGCCTCGGCGAGGGTGTCGATGTCGAGGGCCCGGTCGCTCACCGGGGCGGTGACGACGAAGGCGTCCGCAGACCGGTGGAGGGCCTCGAGCACCCCGTGGACGTCCTTGTCGGCGAGCATGCCGAGGACGATGACGGTGTAGTCGAAGTCGAACGCCTCGGCAATCGTCTCGGCGAGCACCGCTGCGGCGTCGGGGTTGTGCGCGCCGTCGACGAGGACCGCGGGTCCGGTGCGCACGAGTTCGGCGCGTCCGGGCGAGGTGACATGGGAGAGTCCTTCGGCGACGGTGTCGCGGTCGAGGGGTTTGTCCTCATCGCCGAGGAAGGTCTCCGCGGCGACGAGGGCGACGGCGGCGTTGTGCGCCTGATGCTCCCCGTGCAGGGGCAGGAAGAGGTCCGAGTAGACGTCGCGCAGACCCTGGACCGTGATGAGCTGGCCGTCGACGGCGCGCTGGCGCTCGAGGAGGCGGAAGTTCCGGTCCTCGACGAGGGTGGGCACGCTGCGTTCGGCGGCTTCGGCATCGAGGACGGTCAGCGCCTCGTCCTCCTGGAGGGCGATGACGGCGGTCGGCTCGGGGGCAGGGCTGGGATCGACGGTGCGGTCGAGGATGCCGGCCTTCGTCCGGGCGATCTCTGCCAGCGTGTCGCCGAGGAACGCCTGATGGTCCATGCCGATGCGCGTGAACACGCAGACCTCGGCATCGGCGACGTTGGTCGAGTCCCACTCCCCTCCCATGCCGACTTCGGCGACGACGACATCGACGGGGGCGTCGGCGAAGATCGCGAACGCGAGGATCGTGAGCACCTCGAAGTAGGTGAGGGTCGCCCGGCCCGCCTCGGCGAGTTCGGCGTCGACGATGTCGAGGTACGGGGCGATCTCGTCGAAGATCCGCACGAAGTCCTCATCGGCGACCGGGTGGCCGTCGACGGAGACCCGCTCGGTCACCGAATGCAGGTGGGGGCTGGTGAAGCGTCCCACCCGCAGGTCGTGGGCGGTGAGGATCGCATCGATCATCCGCGCCGTCGACGTCTTGCCGTTCGTCCCGGTCACCGTGATGACCGGAGCTGCCCGGTGGATGTCGCCGAGGAGTTCGACGGCGCGCTTCGTCGCGTCGAGGCGGACCTCGACCTGGGTCTCCCCTGCCCGGGTGAGCAGGGTCGCGTACACCCGGGTGAGCTCGTCGGCGCTCATGCCCGCACCACCGAGATCCGGGTGCCCGAGGGAAGCTCCTCGGGGGCGAAGACCTCGGCGGCCCCATCGAGGGACGCGAAGTCGAGCCCGGTGGCCAGGGTCTCTGCGCTGATGAGGTCCCGGTGGGCGCCGAGCGCCTCGGCGACGGAGTCCTCGGCCTCGATGACGACGGTGATCCTGTCGGCGACGTTGAGGTCGAGCTGCTTGCGGATGCCCTGGATCGCGCGCACGGTGTCACGGGCCACGCCCTCGGCCTCGAGCTCCGGGGTGACCCGGGTGTCGAGGGCGAGGAAGCCCGAGTCGAGGGCGGCGAGCTCCATGCCGTCGGAGCCGGATTCGGCCACCGACTCGAGCGTGTACTCGCCCTCGACGAGGTCGACTCCCCCGCTCGTCACGGTGCCGTCTGCGCCGACCGACCAGTCCCCGGTCTTCGAGCCCTTGATCGCGGCCTGGACCTGCTTGCCCAGACGCGGTCCCGCGGCACGGGCGTTGACGACGAGGTTCTGGGTGAGCGAGAAGCCTGCTGCCTCCGCCTCGGCGAGGTCGAGCGATTCGACCTCCCTGACGTTGAGCTCGTCGGCGATGATCGCGGTGAACTCGGACCCCAGATGCTCGCCGCTGGCGACGACGAGGCGGCTGAGCGGCAGGCGCACCCGCAGGCGGTTGGCCTTGCGCACCGACGAGGCGGTCGAACTGATGTCGCGGGTGAGATCCATCGCGGCGACGAGGTCGGCGTCGGCCGGGAACTCGGAGGCATCCGGGTAGTCCTCGAGGTGGACGGAGCGGTTGCCGGTGAGTCCGCGGTAGATCTCCTCGACCGTGAACGGCAGCAGCGGGGCTGCGACTCGGCAGAAGGCCTCGAGGCACGTGTAGAGGACGTCGAAGGTCTCATGCGTCTCGGCGCCGCCGTCCCAGAAGCGGCGCCGGGACCGGCGCACGTACCAGTTGGTGAGCATGTCGAGGTAGCTGCGGACGATCTCGCAGGCCGCCCACACGTCGAAGTCGTCCATCGCCGCAGCGAAGTCGACGATGAGGTCATGGGTCTTCGCGAGCAGGTAGCGGTCGAGGACCTGGGAGGAGTCGAAGCGCTTCTGCGCGCGGTAGCCGCTGCGATCCTCGCCGGCATCCTCCCCCGCGGCGTCGGCCGTGTTGGAGTAGGTCGCGAAGAACTGCCATGTGTTCCACAGCGGGAGGACGACCTGGCGCACGGCGTCGCGGATGCCCTGTTCGGTGACGACGAGGTTGCCGCCGCGCAGGATGGACGAGGCCATGAGGAACCAGCGCATCGCGTCCGAGCCGTCGCGGTCGAAGACCTCGTTGACGTCGGGGTAGTTGCGCAGGGACTTCGACATCTTCTGCCCGTCGGAGCCGAGCACGATGCCGTGGGAGATGACGTTGCGGAAGGCGGGCCGGTCGAAGATCGCGGTGGCGAGGACGTGGAGGAGGTAGAACCATCCGCGGGTCTGGCCGATGTACTCGACGATGAAGTCCGCCGGGAAGTGGTTGTCGAACCATTCCGCGTTCTCGAACGGGTAGTGGACCTGGGCGTAGCTCATCGACCCCGAGTCGAACCACACGTCGAAGATCTCCGGGATCCGGCGCATCGTCGACTTCCCCGTCGGGTCGTCGGGGTTCGGGCGGGTGAGGTCGTCGACCCACGGGCGGTGGAGGTCGACCTCGCCCCTGTCGTTGACCGGGAGGCGGCCGAAGTCGGCTTCGATCTCCGCGAGCGAGCCGTAGACGTCGGTGCGCGGGTAGGAGGGATCGTCGGAGATCCACACCGGGATCGGCGATCCCCAGAAGCGGTTGCGCGAGATCGACCAGTCGCGGGCGTTCTCGAGCCACTTGCCGAACTGGCCGTACTTGACGTTCTCGGGCACCCAGTTGATCTGCTCGTTGAGTTCGACCATGCGGTCCTTGAACTCGGTGACGCGGACGAACCAGGACGACACGGCCCGGTAGATGAGCGGGTTGCGGCAGCGCCAGCAGTGCGGGTACGAGTGCTCGTAGCTCTCGTGGCGCACGAGCAGGGCGTTGCGGCCGGCGAGCGGGCCGGTGTGGTCTCGCAGGTCGCGGATGATCTGGCGATTGGCGTCGAAGACCTGCTGCCCCTCGTAGTCGGGGACGGTCGAGTCGAAGAGGCCCGCGTCGTCGACGGGGCGCACGGCGAGGATGCCGTAGGAGTCGGTGAGCTCCTTGTCCTCCTCACCGAAGGCCGGCGACTGGTGGACGATGCCGGTGCCGTCCTCGGTGGTGACGAAGTCGGCGGAGAGGATCGTGTGCATCCGCTGCCCGTAGTCGTCCTGGCGCGCCTCGAAGTAGGGGAACGGCGGTTCGTACTCGCGTCCGACGAGCTCGCCGGCGGGGAACGTGCGGAGGATCTCCGGGTTCTCCCCGAGTTCACGGGCGTAGGCGCTCAGGCGCGCCTCGGCGAGGATGAGGGTCTTGCCCTGGAGTTCGGGCGCACCGTCGTCACCGGCGACGACGGCGACGAGCGGGATCTCCGGGTTGACGGCCACGGCCTGGTTCGACGGCACCGTCCACGGGGTCGTCGTCCAGATGAGGACCCATTCGTCGGCGTCGACGAGTTTGTACCCGATCGTCACCGCCGGGTCCTGACGCATCTTGTAGACGTCGTCGTCCATCCGCAGCTCGTGGCTCGAGAGCGGGGTCTGGTCCTTCCAGCAGTAGGGCAGGACGCGGTAGCCCTCGTAGACGAGGCCCTTGTCCCAGAGCTGCTTGAACGCCCAGATGACGCTCTCCATGTAGTTGACGTCGAGCGTCTTGTAGTCGTTGTCGAAGTCGACCCAGCGTCCCTGGCGGGTGACGTACTCCTCCCACTCCTTCGTATAGCGCAGCACGGAGGCGCGGCACGCGTCGTTGAAGGCGGCGAGTCCCATCCGGCCGATCTCGGACTTGTCGGTGATGCCGAGCTGGCGTTCGGCCTCGAGCTCGGCGGGCAGGCCGTGGGTGTCCCAGCCGAACCGGCGGTCGACCTTCTTCCCCCGCATCGTCTGGAACCGCGGCACGACGTCCTTGACGTATCCGGTGAGGAGGTGACCGTAGTGGGGCAGGCCGTTGGCGAAGGGAGGGCCGTCGTAGAAGACGAACTCGTTCGAGCCGTTCTCGCCCGGGTCGCGCTCGTCGATCGAGGCCTGGAAGGTGTCGTCCTGCTTCCAGTACTCGAGCACGGCGCGCTCGATCTCCGGGAAGTTCGGGGAGGCGCTGAGGCCGAATGCGGAGGTCGAGACCTTGGGGTAGAGCGGTTGCGTCATGAGCGTCCTTGTGCGTAGCAGCTGTCACGTGCCGCGAGGACGACATCACTGCCGCGGTACCACCCCGCTTATCCGTTCACACCGCGGGGCGGCGCCGAGCGGATCGCTCATCGGCGGACGATGACGGGTCCAACCGTCCGGGTCTAATGGGCGAGGTCGACCGCCGAGGCGGTCGGAGTCGCTGTTCTTCCGGATGCTCCCCGGTGATGGCCGGATCATCGCAGTCCCGATTCTATACCCTGTCCGCAGCCCCGGACCACCCGCCGGGTGCCGTGCGGCGCCGGGCACCCGGCGGGCGGTGCGGACTGCGCTGCGGGCAGCGCGGAGACGGCGTTGTGGGCGGTGTGCTCTCCCTTCTCAGAGCCCCTTGTTCCGGGCGACCTTGTGCTGGGCTGCCTGGGCGATGGGGCGGATGACCATGAGGTCGACGTTGAAGTGGTGCGGTCGGGTGAGGGTCCACACCACGGCGTCGGCGACGTCCTCGGCCGTGAGCGGGTTCTCGACCCCTTCGTAGACCTTGCCTGCGCGTTCGGCGTCTCCCCCGACGCGTTTGAGCGTGAACTCGTCGGTGGCGACCATGCCCGGGGCGATCTCGATGACGCGCACCGGCTCACCGGCGAGTTCGAGGCGCAGGGTCGCGGCGATCGAGTGCGTGCCGTGCTTGGCGGCGACGTACCCTCCGCCGCCCTCGTAGGCCTGATGGCCCGCGGTCGAGGACATGACGACGATGTCGCCGCGGCCCGATGAGATGAGAGCGGGCAGGAACGCCTTGACGACGCGGAGGACGCCGAGGACGTTGATGTCGAACATGTCCCGCCACCCCTCGACCGAGGCCTCAGCGACGGTGTCGGTGCCGTACGCGGCTCCTGCGTTGGCGACGAGGGCATGGACGGGTCCGCCGGCGAGCACCTCGGCGGCCATCGCGGCCACGGCTGCGTCGTCGGTGAGGTCGGCGACGATCATGCTCGCCCCGGTCTCCTCGGCCAGGGCGGCGAGCCTGTCCTCGCGTCTGGCCACGGCGACGACGTCCCAACCCTGTTCCCGCAGGTCACGCACGGTGGCCGCGCCGATGCCCGAGCTCGCTCCTGTGACCACTGCCCGCAGTGCGCTCATCTCTTCCCACTCCTCTGTGCTCGCTGACTGACTGTGGGGCCAGTCTACGAGTCGTGACGGGGGCGGGGCTGGGACGATCCGGTGTGCGGGACTAGGCCGAGCGCCTCGGCGGTGGTGAGGGGTTGCGGGGACCGCCTTCGCCGAAGACGGCACGGACTCCGGGGATCTTCACCGCCACCCATGTGATCGCGACGCAGATGACGGTGTAGACGACGGGCATGACGAAGGCGTGGACGAGGACGCCGGGCACGGTCGTCGGCAGGCCGATCTCGTTGCGCAGGGGATAGAGGACGAGGGGGTGGAGGAGAAAGACGCCGAAGGAGTACGGGTAGAACCAGTGGAGGAACCGGAAGCCCGTGCGCATGTAGTGGTGGAGGAGGAGGTAGGCGGCCAGGGAGGCGATGACGACGCCCGGGGACAGGTACTCGTACGGGTAGAGCCACGGCTTCTCACCGGGTCCGAAACCCGCCCACAGTGCCGTCGTCGCCGTCGCCGCGACGAAGGCGACCCAGGCCCAGACGACGCCGCGGGTGGAGAGCACGACGTCGCGGAGCACCCAACCGAGGATGTAGAAGCCGGCCATCGGCAGGAAGCGGGTGGCGATGTTCGCCTCCCCGACGGAGAAGATCATCGACACGAACTGGTCGACCATGCCGATGCCGAGGAAGATCAGCCCCGTCCCCCATTGGAGGCGCCTCGAGCCGTGGACGCTGAGCAGCCTGAAGAAAGGGGTGAGAAGGGTGAGCCCGGCGAGGACGTAGAGGAAGTAGAGCTGGACGAAGGGTGAGCCGGAGAGGATGGCGAGGAACGCGTTCCAGTCCGAATCGGGCGGCAGCAGGTAGAAGCGTCGGAAGGCGACGTAGACGACCGTCCAGAACACGAGCGGGATGCCGATGCGCCACACGCGTTTGGAGAGGAACTTCCGCGGCTCGGTGCCGCGACGGGGGTCGAGGGCAAGGGCGCCGGAGATCATGATGAACACGGGCACCGACCAGCGGCACGCGGAGTCGATGACGTTCGCGACCCACCAGTCGGGGCCCTGTGCGGCGAAGTTCTCCTCGACGACAGTGCCGAGGGAGTGGATGGCGACGACCGCGACGATGGCGAAGGCGCGGGCCGGATTCATCCAGCCCGTCGAGGTGGGCGGCGGATTCTCTGTTCCGATCTTGTCCAAGGTCGCCATGTCCCCATCGTCTCATCTCCGGACCTGCTCCTGCCGCGGGGCTGGGCCGCTCCGCATGCCGGTCAGGCGCGCGTGCGGGGGCCGGGACCGGTTTGGCGAGTCGGGGTGCGAGTGAGAAAATCGACAACTATGAACTCACCTGCCTACGGAGACTCGACGCACGAGTCAGTCAGCCTGCCGGACAAGCCGGCCCTCGAAGGACTTCGCGACAAATGGGATGCCGCCTGGAGCGAGTCCGACGTCTACGCGTTCGACGTCGACACCGACCGTGAGCAGGTCTACTCGATCGACACTCCCCCGCCGACGGCGTCGGGATCCCTCCACGTCGGCCACGTCTTCTCCTACACCCAGACCGACATCATCGCCCGCTTCCAGCGGATGCAGGGCAAGAACGTCTTCTATCCGCTCGGCTGGGACGACAACGGCCTGCCGACCGAACGGCGCGTGCAGAACTACTACGGGGTCACCTGCGATCCCTCCCAGCCCTACGACGCCGACTTCGAACCGCCGGCGAAGCCGGCGAAGAACTCCCGGGACTTCGTGCGCGTGTCCCGGCGGAACTTCATCGAACTCTGCGACCAGCTCTCGGCTGAGGACGAGAAGGTCTTCGAGGACCTCTTCCGCTCCACCGGCCTGTCCGTGGACTGGAAGTACACGTACCGGACGATCGACGACACCTCCCGTGCCGTGAGCCAGCGGGCCTTCCTCGCCGACCTCGCCGGTGGGCATGCGTATTCGCAGGATGCCCCGACGATGTGGGACGTCACCTTCGGCACCGCCGTGGCCCAGGCCGAACTCGAGGACCGGGAGAAGGAGGGCGCCTACCACAAGGTGAGGTTCTTCCCGCAGGGCACTGACGGTCTCGCCGACACCTCCGCCGACCCGATCATCATCCTCACCTCGCGGCCCGAGCTCATCCCCGCCGTCGTCGCCCTCGTCGCCCACCCCGACGACGAGCGCTACCAGCCGCACTTCGGCACGACCTTCGTCTCTCCCCTCTTCGGCGTCGAGGTCGAGGTCAGGGCGCACGAGCTCGCGAAGTCCGACAAGGGCACCGGCATCGCCATGGTCTGCACCTTCGGCGACCTCACCGACGTCACGTGGTGGCGGGAGCTCGACCTGCCCACCCGCGCCGTCGTCAACCGCGCCGGACGGCTCAGCCTCGAGGTGCCCGAGTGGATCGCCGCCTCCCCGAAGCCCGACGCCGTGGCCAACTACGAGCAGCTCGCGGGCAAGACGACGTTCACCGCCCGCAAGGACATCGCGGAGATGCTCCGGGACAGCGGCGACCTCGTCGGGGAGATCGAAGCGATCACCCACCCGGTGCCGTTCTACGAGAAGGGCGACAAACCACTCGAGGTCGTCACCTCCCGCCAGTGGTACATCCGCAACGGCGGGCGTTCGGCCGAGCTGCGCAACGAGCTCATCGCCCGCGGGCGGGAGATCGACTGGCACCCCGCGTTCATGCGCTCGCGGTACGAGAACTGGGTGGAGAACCTCAACGGCGACTGGCTCGTGTCCCGGCAGCGCTACTTCGGCGTGCCCATCCCCCTGTGGTACCGCCTCGACGAGGCCGGTGAACCCGACTACGAGAACCCGATCGTTCCCGAGTCGCTGCCGGTCGATCCCATCGCCGAGGTGCCCGCGGGCTTCACCGAGGAGCAGCGCGACCAGCCGGGCGGGTTCTCCGCCGACCCCGATGTCCTCGACACGTGGGCGACGTCGTCGCTGACCCCGCAGCTGCTGGGCAAGTGGAGCCGGGACGAGAAGTTCTTCGAGACCGTCTTCCCGTTCGACCTGCGCCCGCAGGCCCACGACATCATCCGCACGTGGCTCTTCTCGACGATCGTGCGCGCGAACTCTCTCAACGACGCCGCCCCATGGAGGCACGCCGGCCTCTCGGGCTGGATCCTCGACCCCGACCGGAAGAAGATGTCGAAGTCGAAGGGCAACGTCGTCGTCCCCTCCGACATCCTCGCCGAGGCGAAGCCGGGGTTCGGCCCCGACGCGGTGCGCTACTGGGCGGCGAGTGCGAAGCTCGGCGCCGACACGGCCTATGACGTCTCGCAGATGCAGATCGGCAGGCGGCTGGCGATGAAGCTGCTCAACGCCTCGAAGTTCGCTCTCGCCCAGGGTGTCCACGCCGGACTCGTCGGACAGGTCGGTTCGGTCACCCATGACCTCGATCGGGCGCTGCTCGTGCGCCTCGGCGAGGTCACGGCGAGTGCCACCGAGCACATGGCCGCGTACGACTACGCCCACGCCCTGCGCGAGGTCGAGAGCTTCTTCTGGGAGTTCACCGACGACTACGTCGAACTCGTCAAGGACCGCTCGTACGGTGCGGGCACCGAGGAGGATCAGCTCTCCGCCCACGTGACGCTGGCCACGGCCCTCGACGTGCTGCTGCGGCTGTTCGCGCCGATCATGCCCTTCGTCACCGAAGAGGTCTGGTCGTGGTGGCGGACCGGGTCGGTCCACCGTGCGCCGTGGCCTGGCAGAGAGCAGCTCATCGATCCGATGGGCTCGGTCGATCCAGCCCTGCTCACCTCGGTGGCGGCTGTGCTCAGCGAGATCCGGAGGGCGAAGACCGAGGCGAAGGTCTCGCAGAAGACTCCGGTGCTCAGCCTCTCGATCGAGGCCCCAGCCCAGATCACCGGGGCCGTCGCCTCGGCGGAGGGCGATCTCAAGGCCGCCGGACGGGTGCAGACGCTCACGACCGACGTCGGCGGGGACGCGATCACCATCTCGGCGATCGAGTTCGAACCGCAGGCCTGAGGGCCGACGCCAGGACGCAGGGCGGAATCGGGGACCATCCCGGTTCCGCCCTGCGTCGTGTTCGCACCGAATTCACCCGTGTTCCAGAATCACCACATCATTCGCCCGCTCACCGGCGCGGAATCCCTCTACGATTGAGACGACGAAGGAAGGGACACTGGGTCCCTCCTGGTGAGAAAGGCATGACAGACGATGAGAAGTGAGCTCTTTGCCCAGCGCAACGCCGAGGTGCAGAACCGCGACCGTTGGACCCTGCAGTCGAGCAAGATGCTGCGGACCGTGATCACGCCGGACGCGCCGATGATCGCCACGAAGGGCGCCATGGTCGCCTACCAGGGCGACGTCCGCTTCTCCCACCAGGGATCGAAGTCGGTCGGCCAGTTCATGAAGAAGGCCGCGACCGGTGAGGGCGGCAACGTCATGCGCGTCGAAGGCAACGGCGAGGTCTTCTTCGCCCGCGAGGCCTCGAACATCTTCATGATGACCCTTGAGGGCCAGCAGGATGCGCTCACCGTCAACACTGCCAACCTCCTTGCCTTCGACGATGCTCTCGCGTGGGAGATCAAGCGGATCAAGGGCGGCGTCGGCGCGCTCGCCAGCGGATCGGGCCTGTTCAACCTCGAACTCAGCGGCACCGGCACGGCGGCTATCTGCTGCAAGGGCGACCCGATGGTCCTCGACGCCTCCCAGCAGCCGACCTTCGTCGACCCGCAGTCGGCCGTGTGCTGGTCCTCCTCGCTCGCCCCGCAGATCAAGACCGACGTCAGCCTCGGATCGTTCTTCGGCCGCGGCTCCGGCGAGTCGATCCAGCTCGCCTTCCACGGCCCGGGCTTCGTCGTCGTCCAGCCGGCAGAGAACGCGGTCTACACGCCCCAGGCCTGAGCGCACGGTCGCTTCACCCCACCGCGGGGCCGCGGGCACCGTCGCCCGCGGCCGCGCGGTCATCATCAGCACTCCCCTCGACCCCGGCGCGCTCCCCACCGCGCCTGTCTCCCCACGCCGCGCCGCGCCGCGCCGAAACCTCCGGCCGTCGAATCCACCGTGTGCCGACAATTCATCCCTGTAACCGCACATCATCCCCGCCGGGGCATAACGCCTCGGCAGCTCAGCACGTCAGAGCCTTAGCGGCAGATCCTACGTGTGCCAGGGTTGTTTTTGCGGCCGCACGTATGGGGTACGATCTCGGACTGACGTTGCCAGCGACCGCGACCGGCGTTGCGCGCCGCCACCGACCGATGCTTCGCATGTCGCCCACGCCGAGTGGCGCGCCGCACGTCGCCCACGCCGAGTGGCGCGTCGCCCAGATTCACGACTTCTTGGAGGCCAGCGATGACCGACGAACGCACGATCGACGTCGATCAGTTCCTCACCCATCCGCCCCACGCAGTGTGGCGGGCACTCACCGAACCCGAGATCCTCGCGATGTGGTGGGCACTCGGCGACGTCGCGCCCGTCGTCGGGCACGCCTTCACCCTCGATATGGGCGGCTTCGGCCAGCAGCCGTGCACCGTCACCCGAGTCGAACCCGAGACCCTCTTCGCTCATACGTTCGCCGAGGGCAGTCTTGACTCGACGCTCACCTGGACACTCCACCCCGAAGGCACGGGCACCCGTCTGCACCTCGCTCACTCAGGCCTCGACGTCGACACCCCGACGGGCAAGCAGGCGTTCACCGGGATGGGAGCCGGCTGGCCGCGGGTGCTCGCGAACATGGAGTCCGCCCTCGCCGAGGTGTGAGGGAGGCAGCCTCTTCTGCACGGCGGTCGCTCACCCGGCTCGAACTACGAGCAACCTGGTGGGACTCGCTCCGCCTCTGTCGTGCCAAGCGGCATGTATCGGACAGTCAGCCGTGCACGGAGTGCCTTTCCGCCCTGTATCTCAGAACGCCATCAATGGCGAGGACAACGGCTCCTCCGACGACGATGAGAACAGGCACCACAGCGCCCATGGGGCTGTTCATTGCGAGCAGCCATCCGAGCAGAGCGAGCGGTATCAGCACCAGCACTTTGATCCCGAACTTCTTGAGGTGCTCGTTCCTGAGCTCGCCGCTTGACAGGGATTCCTTCCGATCGTGAGTCATACGCACCTCACCTCCTTGATCGCTTTGTGCCGGTCATGGACAGCGATTCACCCGGTAGGCTGACCGGCTGACGCGATGTGCGCAGGGCCGATAGCGAGGGAGAGTGCGGCAACTGCTGCCGTAGCTGCGAAAAGCGTCCTTGGAAGTGTCATTCCTGTCCTTTCTTGTGAGGTGTTATGCACCAACGACGCTACATCGATCATTGCCTGCTGGCGGCCCTGTTAAGGAATTGATGAAATATCGACGTCTCATGACAATCGCGCACATCCGCGGGCTTGTCAGGAAAGCGGAGATCTCACCAGCATTGGTTCCACAGGAACGTAATATATCCGCGACCTTCTCATCGATTCGTGTTCGGATATCGCTGTACATCAGCGTTGCTTCTCGCGTCGTCACCCCGAGGCGCACGTCCCCGCGGGGACGTCGGCTACGCCACGGTGCGAAGGTCGTCCGGTCCCCCGCGGTCGACGCTGTAGCGGCGGAACGCCGGGAAGACCGCAGCGCAGATGAGGACGAGGACGATGACGGCGATGCCGCCTCCCGCCGAGGCGATCGTCGTGTTCGTCGCCTCTGCCGCGTAGCCGTGGAGGATGTCCGCGATCCGCGGGCCACCGGCGACGACGACGATGAAGACGCCCTGCATCCGTCCGCGCATGTCATCGCTCGCCGCCTCCTGGAGCATCGTCGAGCGGAACGCCGCGGAGATGATGTCGGCTCCCCCGCCGAGGGCGAGGCCGAAGAGGGCGACGATGAGAGCCGCCGTCCAGAAGCCGGAAGCGAACTCGAGTGAGAAGCCGAAGATCCCTATCGCCGCACCCCAGACGAGGATCGCGACGATGACCGCGAGGCCTTGGCGTTCGACTTTCGACACCCACCCGGAGAAGATGCCCGCCAGAGCACTGCCCGCGGCGAGTGCGGCGAAGAGGAGGGAGAAGACGATGCCGCCTTCCGGGGGCCCGCCGAAGGTCTCGGTCGCGATCTGCGGGAACAGTGCTCGCGGCATCCCGAAGACCATGGCGATGACGTCGACCAGGAGGGAGACCATGACGACGGTGTTCGTCCCCAGGTAGCGGAAGCCGTCGACGACGCCCTTGAACCCGGAGCGCGTGTCCGGCTGCTTTCCTGGGATGAGCGCGGGCAGTTTCACCACGGCATAGAGGGTGGTGGCAAGGAAGAGCGCGTCGAGGATGTAGAGCATCTGATACCCGAAGACCGGGATGAGCGCTCCGCCGATGACTGGACCGGCGACCGCTCCCAGGGTCGCGACCGTCATGTTGAGCGAATTCGCCGCCGGCAGGAGCGCGAGCGGCACGATCGTCGGCAGCAGCGCCCCTCGCGCCGGCTGGTTGAGACCGAAGAAGGCCTGTTGGAGTGCGAAGACGCTCAGCAGCAGCCACACATTGTCGATCCGGATGATCGCGAGCACCGCGAGCAGGGCGCTTGTGACGATGAGGCCGGCAGTGGAGACGATGAGGAGCTTGCGCCGATCGACGACGTCGGCGAGCGACCCGCCCCAGAGACCGAAGACGATGAGGGGAACGAGACCGAAGACCCCGCTCAGACCCACGTACCCGGACGAGCCGGTGATGTGGAAGATCTGGGCGGGGATCGCGACAACGGTCATCTGCGCCCCGAGGACGGTGACGATGTTCGCCAGCCACAGCCGGCGGTAGTTGTCGTATCTGAGCGGTCTGGTGTCAGCGAACAGCTTCATCTGCGCGTGACACGCTCAGGCAGATTTCTTGCGCGTCCGCGTCTCTTCCCGAGGAACGAGGGTGGGGGCGACATTGCTCTCGACGACGTCCTTGGTCACGACCACCTCGGCGACGTCCTCACGGGAGGGCACGTCGAACATGATCGGCTGGAGGACCTCTTCCATGATCGAGCGCAGTCCGCGCGCACCCGTGCCGCGCAGGAGCGCGAGGTCGGCGATCGCCTCGAGGGCCTCGGTCTCGAAGCTGAGCTCGACGTTGTCGAACTCGAACATCCGCTGATACTGCTTGACCAGGGCGTTCTTCGGCTCGGTGAGGATCGACATGAGTGCTGCGCGGTCGAGGTTGGAGACCGTGGCGAGGACAGGGAGGCGACCGATGAACTCGGGGATGAGGCCGAACTTGAGGAGATCCTCGGGCAGGATGTCCGCGTAGAGGTCCTCGTCGTCGTTCTTCGACTGGAGCAGCGCTCCGAAGCCGATGCCGTGCTTGCCCTTGCGACCGGCGACGATCTCCTCCATCCCGGCGAAGGCACCGGCGACAATGAAGAGGACGTTCGTCGTGTCGATCTGGAGGAAGTCCTGGTGCGGGTGCTTGCGTCCGCCCTGCGGCGGCACGGAGGCCTGCGTGCCCTCGAGGATCTTCAGCAGCGCCTGCTGCACGCCCTCACCGGAGACGTCACGGGTGATCGACGGGTTCTCGGACTTGCGGGCGATCTTGTCGATCTCGTCGATGTAGATGATGCCGTGCTCGGCGCGCTGGATGTCGAAGTCCGCGGCCTGGATGAGCTTGAGGAGGATGTTCTCGACGTCCTCGCCGACGTAGCCGGCCTCCGTGAGCGCGGTCGCATCGGCGACGGCGAAGGGGACGTTGAGACGCTTCGCGAGAGTCTGGGCGAGGTAGGTCTTGCCGGACCCGGTGGGACCGACGAGGAGGATGTTCGACTTCGAGATCTCGACGTCGGACTCGGACGACCCGAGCGTCTTCGCATCGTCACTGCCTTGGAGAGCGCGGATGCGCTTGTAGTGGTTGTACACGGCGACCGAGAGGGCCTTCTTCGCCGGATCCTGTCCGACGACGTACTCGTGGAGGAAGTCGAAGATCTCCCGCGGCTTGGGCAGTTCGAGCTCGGCATGGTCGGCCGTCGACTCGCTCAGCTCCTCTTCGATGATCTCGTTGCACAGGCCGATGCATTCATCGCAGATGTACACCCCAGGTCCGGCGATGAGCTTCCGAACCTGCTTCTGTGATTTGCCACAGAAGTTGCATTTGAGCAGATCTGCTCCGTCCGCACTGCGAGCCACTGTCACAACCTTTCGCCAGGGCACTTGGCCCCAACTCTACCGCTCGTGTTTCCTGTACCTCAATAGCTTCCCACATGACACTGACACAGTCCCTGCGCGGTGTCACACGGTGTGTCGTCACGTCCCGGGCGCCCGGGGCCGACACGCCTGGTCGGACGGTATGGTCCGACCGTGCGCGGACGACGAACGGGCCCGGGCGATCAGTGATCGCCCGGGCCCGCTGCGAGAGTGCTCGGACTCCCCGGCGGGAGGTCAGACTCCCCTGCGGGGAATCAGACTCCCTTGCGGGAGGTGAGCACCTGGTCGACGAGACCGTAGTCCTTCGCCTGCTCGGCGGTGAGGAAGAGGTCGCGTTCGATGTCGTTCGAGACCTGCTCGGCCGTCTTGTTCGAGTGGTTCGCGAGCGTCTGCTCGAGCCACTGGCGCATCCGCAGCACCTCGGCGGCCTGGATCTCGATGTCCGAGGCCTGCCCCTGTCCCTGGCCCTGCATCGAGGGCTGGTGGATGAGGACGCGGGCGTTGGGCAGAGCGAGGCGCTTGCCCGGGGTGCCCGCGGCGAGCAGCACTGCCGCGGCCGAGGCTGCCTGGCCGAGGCACACCGTCTGGATCTCCGGCTTGATGTACTGCATCGTGTCGTAGATCGCGGTGAGCGCGGTGAACGAGCCGCCCGGCGAGTTGATGTAGAGGGTGATGTCGCGGTCGGGGTCCTGCGATTCGAGGACGAGCAGCTGCGCCATGATGTCATCGGCGCTCGTGTCGTCGACCTGCACGCCGAGGAAGATCACGCGATCCTCGAACAGCTTGGTGTACGGGTCCTGGCGCTTGAAGCCGTAGGGCGTGCGCTCCTCGAACTGGGGCATGACGTACCGTGAGACCGGCATCTGGCCCGCGGCCCCGCCTGGCATGAGATTCATCGAGTTCATTCTTCCCTGTCTTCCCGTCAGTTGTCGGTGACTTCGGACGACTGGGTCACGACATCGTCGATGAAGCCGTATTCGAGGGCCTCCTCGGCGGTGAACCAGTGGTCGCGGTCGTTGTCTTTGAGGATCTGCTCGAGCGACTTGCCCGTCTGCTCGGCGGTGAGCTCAGCCATCTGCTTCTTCATGTGGAGGATGAGCTCGGCCTGGATCTTGATGTCCGTGGCCGTTCCTCCGATGCCGCCGAGCGGCTGGTGCATGAGGATGCGCGCGTGCGGGGTCGCGTACCGCTTGCCCTTGGCGCCGGAGGAGAGCAGGAACTGACCCATCGAGGCAGCCATGCCCATGGCGACGGTCGCGACGTCGGGCTTGATGTACTGCATGGTGTCGTAGATCGCCATGCCCGCAGTCACCGAGCCGCCGGGCGAGTTGATGTAGAGCCAGATGTCGGAGTCGGGATCCTCGGCTGCCAGCAGCATCATCTGCGCGCAGATCGCGTTGGCGTTGGAGTCACGCACTTCCGAGCCCAGCCAGATGATCCGCTCCTTGAGCAGACGGTTGAAGATGTGGTCGTCGAGGCCCATGCCCCCACCGGCGTCGAGGCCGACGGGCGCTGTCATGTCGTGTGCGCTCACGTTTCTCTCCTGATTGGTCGTGATCGGTTGCTATGGACTCTAACTGGTCGGCAGTCCCTTTTAGTCCCCCCGCTCACCCGTGTTCGCCCTCAGCGTGATACGGGGGTGATCCAGTGTGCGCGGGTACTCCGCCACCGCCTCGGCGAGGGGTGTGAATGACGAAACGGCGGGCCCGGGTCTCCCCGTGCCCGCCGTCGCACTCACTCGCCGAGGCGGTCAGTGGTCACTTCTGCTCAGCGTCGTCCGCCTCGTCTGCGGCAGGTGCCTCGTCGTCGGCTGCGTCGTCAGCGGACTCCTCGGCGGGAGTCGTGAACTCCTCCATGTCGACGACGTTGCCGTCGGTGTCCTTGACGACCGCGCCGGCCAGTGCCGCCGCGAGCGCCTTGCGCCGGGAGACCTCGCCGACGAGGGCGTTGACCTGGCCGGAGTTGTCGAGCATCTGCGCGAACTCGTTCGGGTTCATCCCGTACTGCTGCGAGGCGGAGATGAGGTATTCGATGAGCTCGGGCTGGGTGACCTCGACGTTCTCGGCTTCGGCGATGGCGTCGAGGACGAACTGCGTGCGCAGGTTGCGCTCGGTCTCCTCGGTGACCTCGGCGCGGTGCTCGTCGTCGTCGACCCGGTTCTCGGACTCGAGGTGGCGCTCGACCTCGTCGGCGACGATCTTGGCCGGGACCGGCACGTCGACGGCGGCGATGATCGCTTCGAGGACCTTGTCACGGGCCTCGGCACCCTGGGCGAACTCCTTCTGCTTGCCGGCCTGGACCTTGAGGTCCTCACGGAGTTCGTCGATCGTGTCGAACTCGCTGGCGAGCTGGGCGAAGTCATCGTCGGCCTCAGGCAGCTCGCGCTCCTTGACGGCCTTGAGGGTGACGGTCACAGCACCGGACTCGCCTTCGTGCTCGCCGCCGGCGAACGTCGTCTCGAACGTCGTCGACTCCTCGGCGGAGAGGCCTTCGAGGGCCTCGTCCATGCCCTCGAGCATCGTGCCGGCGCCGACCTGGTAGGAGATATCGGAGGCCGAGTCGATCTCCTCGTCGTCGATCTTCGCGACGAGGTCGAGGGTGACGAAGTCATCCTTGGCGGCCGGGCGGTCGACAGCGGTGAGGGTGCCGAAGCGCGAGCGCAGCTGCTCGAGCTCGTTCTCGACGTCGGCGTCGGTGACCTCGATGGGGTCGACCTCGACGGTGATCGAGTCGTAGGCGGGCAGGGTGATCTCGGGGCGGACGTCGACGTCGACGGTGAAGACGAGGTCGCCGTCCTCGGTGCCGTCGAGGCCGGGGACCTCGGAGATCTCGACCTCGGGCTGGCCGAGCGGCTTGAGGTCGTTCTCCTCCACCGCGTCACGGTAGAAGCCGTCGAGTCCGTTGTTGATCGCTTCCTGGATCACCGTCGGGCGTCCGATGCGCTGGTCGATGATGCGCGCGGGGATCTTGCCCTGCCGGAAACCGGGAACGGTGACCTGGGCACCGATGGTCTTGTAGGCCTCGTCGACGCTCGGCTTGAGTTCGGCGTAAGGGACTTCCACGCTGATCTTGACCCGGGTCGGGTCGAGTTGCTCGACAGAGCTCTTCACAGTGTGACCTTTCAGAATCGACAGTCATGCTCGGGGTCGGCACAACCCTGCAGGGCCATGGGACCGGTGAGTGGACGGACATGGACCATGTCCGCGCAATGCAGTCACCCATCCTACTTGACCCGAGCGCCAAAACACGAAACCCGCCGAGGCGGCCGGACCCGGGTTCGCGCCCGGCGCAATCGCCGGTGCGGACAGCCCCACTCAGCCGCGGAGTGCGTCGAGGGCGAGGACGACGTTCGCGGCCGTCCATGCCAGCGGCGCCACGGAGACCGGAGTCCCCTCGCCGTCGACCTTCTCCGGCAGCGAACCGGACGCGGTCCGATGACCGGCGAGCCAGTCGAGGACCGCCTCAGCGCGGGCACGCTCCCCCAGGCGGGCGTACGCGAGGGCGAGCAGGGAGGTCGACGGGGTCCAGCTCGCGTCGTCGAGGATCCAGCCGGTCCCCGGTCGGATGCCGCCTGCGGGCTGCCGCAGCCGCTCGCCCATCCGGTCGAGAGCCGCGGCATCGACGAGGTCGGGTCCCATCCCCGCAGCGGGCAGGTAAGCCGCCGCGGAGTCGAAACCGCCGGAGCTCGGATAGCGCTGCAGTCCTCCGGCGCCGAAGGTGCGGGCGAACGTCTCCGCGAACGCTTCCGCGACCGCTGTCCTCTCGCCGAGGCGCTCGGCCGTGCCCGCGTCACCGAGGGAGGTGAGAGCGCGGAGTCCGATGAGGGTGGGCGCGGCGATGCCGAGGGTGATCCGGCCCTCCCCGACCTCCCAGTAGTCGGGTGAGACGGGTGGCAGGGTGCGACCGCTGCCGGTGAGCTCGTCGAGCAGCGTGGCCGAGCGGTCGATCATCGGCTCGAGCTCGGAGAGTGAGCGCGCCGGCGCCGGTGCGGGCGTTTCGGGTTCTGAGGCGGCGGCCACCTCGGCGATGGACCAGAGGACGAGACCGACGGCATCGAGCTGGGGCGCACGGTCGTCGGGGACGGACCCGGTCTCCGGGTCGTAGCGGGCGGCGAACCATCCGTCCTCACCCTGGAGGGCCTGGAGGTGGCGCAGCTGGCCCCACGCGAGCTCCGCATGCCCGACTGCGGCAAGGGCGGCGGCGACGAACGCCGTGTCGCGCGGCCAGATGTAGCGCCACGCCCCTGACCAGCTCGCCACCGGTCCGGGCAGGTCGTCGCTGAGGATCCAGAGGTCGAGGAGCGCGGAGACGGCGAGGTCGACGAGGCGCTCGGGAACCTTCGCGAGCCACGGCGCGGCGACGGCGAGAAAGTCGCGTTCGCGTTCGGCGGCCGCACGGGTGCCGGTTCCCGGCAGGACCCGGGAGCGCGGCGGCAGGTCGCGGGCGGCCGCAGAGGTGAGGGCGGCGCGTTCGTCGTCGGAGACGTAGGCGGCGGCCACCGAGCGGACGGGATCGGACTTCTTCAGGGACTCGATCCGGGCAGGCAGCCCCGGGGCGGCGAGTCCGATGCCGAAGAGCCCGGCTCCGGTGAGGGCCCCGGTGAGCACGCGGCGGCGCGCAAGGGGACGCTGGGCGGATCCGGGGGCCATGGATGCCTCTCTGCAGGAGACGACGGGCGCGGCACGGGCCGCCGCGACGAGTGACCGGGGTGGGCGTCAGACTATCGCGCGGAAGCGTCGGCGGACCAGAGCAGAGCGTCCGGGAATGCAGAAACCGGCCGGACCAGGTGGTCCGACCGGCGGTGGAGGGGATGACGGGAATCGAACCCGCACCATCAGTTTGGAAGACTGAGGCTCTACCATTGAGCTACATCCCCGTGCTGCGAGTATGACTATATCCGAGGTCCTCACCAGCCGCCAAATCGCCCTTTCGTGACGTGTCTCACCCACCGCCGCAGACATTGGGCAGAGGCTGTGCGGGTGTGATTAGATTGATTCCGTCGCGGGATGTGGCGCAGCTTGGTAGCGCATCTGTTTTGGGAACAGAGGGTCGCAGGTTCAAATCCTGTCATCCCGACGATGTGAGCCGTTCGGACCAGAGGGTCCGGACGGCTCTTCTCGTCGCGATCCGGGGTCTCGCCCTGCGGTGGGTTCGTCGGCGACAATGGTGTTCCGACCACCCGGGAAAGGACCCGCGATGGCGCCTTCGTCCGCATCTCCCCGCCCCCTCATCTCCACGACACGGTTGCGCACCTCCACGACACGGCCCCGCACCGGCGCGCTGAGCAGAACCCGCTCTCGCTCCGGCAGCACCGCGCCGACACGATGCGCCGCCCTCGCCACCGCTCTCACCCTGGTCCTGTCGGCCTGCACGACTCCGAACTCCGACCGAGGGTATGGCCCCGAATCGGCGCCTGCCGACGGTTCGACTTCGGCGGACCCGACCGCCTCGGCGGGGGCCCCGGACATCGCCGAACCGGAGACCGTCGTCGAGGGACTCGCCGCCCCTTGGTCGATCGCATTCGCCGGCGACGTCGCGCTCGTCAGCGAACGCGACTCGGGGCGGATCCTCGAACTCACCGAGACGGCTCCCGCTCAGGCGCGCGAGGTCGGGACCGTTCCCGGGGTTGCCGCCGCCGGCGAAGGCGGTCTGCTCGGCCTCGCGACAGCCGAGGACTTCCTCTACGCCTACTTCACCGCGGCCGAGGACAACCGGATCGTGCGCTTCCCCCTCGACGGCGAACCCGGCTCATTCGCCCTCGGCTCCCCCGAGGTGCTCCTCGACGACATCCCGAAGGCCGGCAACCACAACGGCGGGCGCATCGCCTTCGGCCCCGACGGCAAGCTCTACGCGACGGTCGGCGATGCCGGCGACCGCGAATCCGCGCAGAACCGCGAGGCGCTGTCGGGGAAGATCCTCCGCCTCGACCCCGACGGATCGGTGCCCGAGGACAATCCTTTTCCCGGCTCCCCGGTCTACTCCTTCGGCCACCGCAACCCGCAGGGCATCGCGTGGGACGAGACCGGACGGATGTTCTCGAGCGAGTTCGGGCAGAACACGTGGGACGAGCTCAACATCATCGAAGCCGGCGGCAACTACGGCTGGCCGGACGTCGAGGGCATGGCCGACCCCGGCGAAGGGTCGGACTACATCGATCCGGTGCAGCAGTGGTCGACCGGCGAGGCGAGCCCGAGCGGCATGACGATCACCGGAAACACGATCCTTATCGCCAACCTCCGCGGAGAGGTTCTGCGCGAAGTGCCGGTCTCCGACCTCTCCCAGTCCCGCACCCGCTACCAGGGCGAGTACGGACGCCTCCGCGATGTCGTCACCACCCCCGACGGACAGCTGTGGATGCTCACGAACAACACGGACGGTCGCGGAAGCCCAGCACCGGGCGACGATCGAATCCTCCGGATCCCGCTGCCGGACTGACGGCGCCGTCGCGATGATCCCGTCCGGATCACCGCGTGACGTCGATGACCTGCCGCCTCACGCCGTGGCGTCGATGCCCGGTCGACTCACCGGGTGAAGTCGATGACCTGCCGGATGACGCGCCCCTCGGCGAGGGCGTCGAAGGCCGTGTTGATCTCGGAGAGCGCAACGGTGTCGGAGATGAGCTCCTCGACCGGCAGCTTCCCCTCCCGCCACAGCTGCGCGTAGATCGGGATGTCCCGGCTGGGCACGGCCGAACCGAGGTAGGACCCGACGACCGTGCGGGCCTCGGCGGTGAGCGTCACCGGGGTGATGCGGGCTTCCGCGTCCGGGGAGGGCAGGCCGACGGTGACCGTCGTCCCGCCGACGGCGGTGGCCGCGAATGCGGTCTCGAACGCGCGCGGATGACCGACGCATTCGATGACGATCGGGGCCTTCCGCTCCCCCAGGGTCTCGGGAGTGTACGCCTCGACGGCTCCGAGTTCCTTCGCAGCCTCGAGTTTGTCGGGGTTGGCATCGACGCCGATGACGCCGGCGGTCTCGATCGAGAGCGCCGTGATGAGGGCGGCCATCCCGACCCCGCCGAGGCCGACGATCATCACCTCGTCCTCAGGTCCGGGGGCTCCCGCGTTGAGCACGGCCCCTCCGCCGGTGAGCACCGCACAGCCGAGGACCGCGGCGATCGGGGCGGGCACATCGTCGCCGACGGGCACGAGGGAGGCCCGGTTGACGACGGCGTGCGTGGCGAACACGGAGGCGCCGAGGTGGTGGAGCACCTCGGCGCCCTTCTCGTCGTGGAGGCGAACCCTGTGTCCGTCGAAGGGCAGGGTGCCGGCCGCGTTCGTCGCGCTGCCGGGGATGCACGGCAGCTTGCCGTCGGTGAGGCAGTTGGCGCACACCCCGCAGCGGGGCAGGAAGACCGTGACGACCTGCTCGCCGATCTCGAGGTCGTCGACCCCCTCGCCGAGGGCCTCGACGACGCCAGCGCCTTCGTGACCGAGGAGCATCGGCAGGGGCCGCGGGCGGTTGCCGTCGACGACGGAGAGGTCGGAGTGGCAGACCCCGGCGGCGGTGAGCCGGATGCGGACCTCGCCGGGGCCCGGGTCGTCGAGGTCGAGCGGTTCGATCGTCAGCGGCCGCGAGTCGGCATAGGGCTGCGGGCGCCGCATCTCCCGCAGCACCGCCCCCTCGATCCTCATGACCGGCCCCTCACACCGGCCCTCGCGCCCGCGATGTTCACAGCCCGGCCTGACCGTCGTCCTCGTAGGCGGCCATGATGCCGATGCGTCGCGAGTGCCGCTCGTCGCCGGAGAACGGCGTGGTGAGGAAGGCATCGACGATCGCCAGCGCCTCGGCCTCCGAATGCTGGCGGGCTCCGACGGCGACGATCTGCGCATCGTTGTGCTCGCGGGCGAGCTTGGCGATCTCCGGATTCCAGGCCAGTGCCGCCCGCGCCCCGGTGACGAGGTTGGCCGCCATCTGCTCCCCGTTGCCGGAGCCGCCGATGACGACGCCGAGCGAGTCGAGGCCCGCCGCCCGATCGTCGACGACAGCCTGGGCGGCGGCGATGCAGAACGCCGGGTAGTCATCGAGGGCGTCGTACTCGAGCGCACCGTGGTCGATGACCTCATAGCCGGCCTCGCCGAGGTGGCCCTTGAGGATCTCCTTGAACTCGAACCCAGCGTGGTCGGTTCCGAGGTGGACCTTCATCATGTTCCTTTCGTTCCCGGCCTGGCCGGGGTGCGGGTCCCGGGCTGTCCGGGCTGCGGTGGTTCCCGGGAGTCCCCGGGAAATGGACGCCGCCCCTGGGCGGCGGTCTCGTCAGTCGAAGACGGGACCCTGGTCCCGGGTGCGCTTGAGCTCGAAGAAGCCCGGCGTCGAGGCGACGGCGAGGACGCCGTCGAAGAGGCGACCGGCATCCTCGCCCTTCGGAGCGGGCGTGACGACGGGACCGAAGAACGCGGTGCCGGCGACCCGGCAGACCGGGGTGCCGACGTCGTCGCCGACGAGCGCGAGCGCCTCGTCGTGGGAGGCCTGCAGGGTGGCGTCGTAGTCGTCGCGGTCGGCGTAGTCCATCAGGGAGGCCGGAAGATCGAGCTCAGCGAGCGCCTCGGCGACGGCCTTGTCGAAGTCCTTCTCCCCACCGGGGTGGATGCGGGTGCCGATCGCGGTGTAGAGCGGTTCGGCGATCTCCTCCCCGTGTTCGGCGATCGCCGCTGTGACCACGCGCATCGGTCCCAGGGTGCGGTCGATGAGCTCCCGGTAGTCTTCGGGCAGCTCACGATCCCGGTTGAGGATGTTGAGGCTCATCGGGTGGAAGCGGACGTCGACATCGCGGACCTTCGCGACCTCGAGGGCCCACCGGGAGGTCATCCACGCCCAGGGGCACGCCGTGTCGAACCACAGGTCAAGGGTCTCTCTGCTCATTCTCACTCCTCGTTCTCAGCGGCGGCGGGGGCCGCAGCGGCCTCCGCGATCTCCGAGGCCAATCTACCAAGTCGGCGCCCACCCGTCCCATGGGTCCGCGTCACCGGGCGTCCATGACAGAATGACGAGAAACACACCCGGACCCGATGCGGAGGTCGCCAGCCAGTGCCCCAGTACAACCTCACCCGTGAAGAAGCCAGGTCGCGTTCGTCCCACATCACCGTGCAGAGCTACGAGCACACCCTCATCCTCACCGGGGTCGGCGAGTCCTTCCGCGTCCGGTCCCGGATCCGGTTCACCGCCGATCCCGAATCCGAGACCTTCATCGACGCGATCACCGCAAGCGTCGAACGCGTCCAGCTCAACGGGCTCGACCTCGAGATCGGCGAGGTCGTCTCCCCCTCCCGCATCACCCTCGCCGGGCTCGCCGCGGAGAACGAACTCGTCATCGACGCGCACTTCTTCTACATGAACACCGGTGAGGGCCTCCACCGCTTCGTCGACCCCATCGACGACGCGGTCTACCTCTACTCCCAGTTCGAGGTCCCCGATGCTCGCCGCGTCTTCCCGGTCTTCGAGCAGCCCGACCTCAAAGCGCCGTTCTCCTTCACCGTCATCGCCCCGGAGCAGTGGACGGTCGTCTCGAACTCTCCGACCCCGACCCCTGGGGACCCTGCGGAGATCCTCTCCGACCTCGACGCCGAGGAGGCCGCGGCCGAGGACATGGCCGTGTGGCAGTTCGCCCCGACCACCCCGATCTCGTCCTACATCACCGCGATCGTCGCCGGCCCCTACCGCAGCGTCCACTCCGAGCTCGTCTCCTCCGACGGACAGCCCGTGCCGCTCGGGCTCTACTGCCGTGAGTCCCTCTTCGAGCACCTCGACGCGGAGAACCTCTTCGCCGTCACCCGCGCGGGCTTCGAGTTCTTCGAACGCGAGTTCGGGGTGCCCTACCCGTTCGAGAAGTACGATCAGCTCTTCGTCCCCGAGTTCAATGCCGGGGCGATGGAGAACGCCGGTGCGGTGACGATCCTCGAGAACTACATCTTCCGCTCCCGGCCCACCGAGGCACTCGTCGAGCGCCGCACGGTCACCGTCCTCCACGAGCTCGCCCACATGTGGTTCGGCGACCTCGTGACGATGCGCTGGTGGAACGACCTGTGGCTCAACGAGTCCTTCGCCGAGTTCATGTCGACGCTGGCCACGGCCGAGGCGACGAAGTACTCCGATGCCTGGACGACGTTCGCGACGATCGAGAAGTCCTGGGCGTACCGGCAGGACCAGCTGCCGAGCACCCACCCCATCGTCGCCCCCATCGAGGACCTCGCCGACGTCGAGGTCAACTTCGACGGCATCACCTACGCCAAGGGCGCCTCGGTGCTCAAGCAGCTCGTCGCCTGGGTCGGCCGCGCCGAGTTCTTCGCGGGCCTGAAGACCTACTTCGACACGCACGCGTGGTCGAACACGGAGCTGGGCGACCTGCTGCGCGAACTCGAGGCGACGAGCGGGCGCGACCTCACGACATGGTCGAAGCTCTGGCTCGAGGAGTCCGGGGTCAACCTCATCGAAGCCGACGTGGCCTACGGTCCCTCCGCCGACTCCGGCGCCGAGGTGGTCGAGCGGCTCACGGTGACCCAGAAGCCGTGGGCGATCGAAGGACAGCCGGAGCCGTCCCTGCGCCCGCACCGCCTGGCGATCGGCTTCTACTCCGACAACGGCGAGGGGCGCCTCGTGCGCACTCACACCTTCCCCCTCGACCTCGACTCCGCCGAGGCGGACGTGCCCGAGGCCGTCGGTGTGCCCCGGCCGGCAGTCATCGTCGTCAACGACGCCGACCTCACGTATGCGAAGGTCCGGTTCGATGCCGAGAGCTTGGCGACCGCGACGGCACGGCTGTCGGACTTCGACGACTCGCTCACCCAGCTCCTCGTGCTCAGCACGCTGTGGGACGGGGTGCGCGATGCAGAGATCCCTGCCCGGGACTACATCGACACGCTGCTGAGCCACCTCGCCGCGATCACCCACTCCTCGGGCCTGCTCACGCAGATGCGTCAGCTCGAGACCGCGGTCGGGGCCTACCTGCCCCCGGCCGAGCGCGCGGAAGCCCACACGCGCATCGCCGACCGCCTCGGCGAGCTCTTCGAGACGGCCCCTGCGGGCACGGACCAGGCGTTCCAGTTCTTCCGCGGGATCATCCGCCATGCGGAGTCCGAGGAGCAGATCGAGACGCTGCGCACGTGGCTCGACGCGCAGGAGGTCGGAGGCATCACGATCGACACCGATCTGAGGTGGGAGCTGCTCATCGCCCTGTCCAACCACGATGCGGTCGACGAATCGGCGATTGCGGACATGGCCGCCGCCGATCCCAGCGCCACCGGCCAGCGGCAGGCGGCGACGGCCCGGGCCGCTCGGGCCACTTCGGCGGCGAAGTCGAGCGCCTTCACCCGGATGATCGACGAGATCGAGATGCCGAACTCGGAGCTCGGAGCGCTTGCGGCCGGGTTCGCGATGGGACTGCAGACCGGTGACGGGGAGCTCATCCCCGCCGAGGCGCCGCTGCAGGACTTCGCGACCGAATATTTCCAGCGGATCTCCGGCTGGTGGGAGACCCGCACGCTCGAGATGGCGCAGACGATGACCCTGCGGCTGTTCCCGCCGGCGAGTGCGCAGACCGTGGCCGCGGCCCGGACCTGGCTCGAGGAGCACCCGGCCGCACCGAAGGGTCTGCTGCGGCTGATGCGGGAGAACCTCGCCGATGCCGAGCGGGCGCTTGCGGCTCAGCGGACGTCCAGCGACATTGAGGACCTGTCCAAGAACAGCCGATAGGGTCGATGGCATCATGACACCTGACTCACTGCAGACCACCCTGCTCTCCGCCGCGCAGATCGACTGGAGCTTCCTCCTCGACGTCCCGCTGCGGGTGACGATCGTCATCGTCGGCGCCCTGCTGCTCAACTTCCTCATGCGCATCGTCATCCGACGGTTCGCCGCGAGCGTGGCCAAAGGCACCGTCGACAGTTCGAAGCCGAACTCGCGCTTCTCCACCTCGGCGATGGAGTCGCAGTTCACCGGCATCGATCAGGCGACGATCCGGGAGAGACGGGCACAGCGAGCGGAGACCGTGGGGCGGATGCTCTCCTCGGTGACGTCGATCGTCATCGCGATCGTCGCCGGCCTCATCGTGCTCAGCGAACTCAACTTCAACGTCGGCCCGATCCTCGCCTCGGCCGGCATCGCCGGTGTCGCGATCGGCTTCGGCGCGCAGGCACTGGTCAAGGACTACCTGTCCGGGTTCTTCATGGTCATCGAGGACCAGTACGGGATCGGCGACTCGGTCGACCTCGGCGAGGCGATCGGCGTCGTCGAGGACGTCGGACTGCGCACCACCCAGGTCCGCGGCCTCGACGGCACCCTGTGGCATGTGCGCAACGGTGAGATCCTCCGCGTCGGCAACCAGTCCCAGGGCTGGGCGCGGGCCGTCCTCGACATCCCCATCGCCTACAACACCACGGTCGCGACGTACGCCTCGGTCATCGAGGACACGACGAAGGAGATCGAGAAGGACCCGGAGATCGCCGACGCCATCCTCGAACCGCCGGAGATCTGGGGCGTCGAGTCCCTGTCGGCCGAATCGCAGGTCATCCGCACCGTGCTCAAGACGAAGCCGAACCAGCAGTGGAAGGTCGCGCGCGCCTTCCGCGCCGAGCTCAAGCGGCAGATGGACCGTCGCGGCATCCACATCCCGATCACCCAGGAGACGGTCTTCCGCACCCTGCCCGACCCGAGCGAGGCCGTGCGGATCAAGTCGATGGACGATTCGGTCACCGACGCCGACGCGCACGAGAAGAAGTCGCACCGGGAGTCCGCCGACGACGATGGTGCCTCGACCGGCGACGCCGCCCAGCACGCTGCCGGCGCGGGCGCTGCCGGGGCGGGCGCGAAGGGGACCTCCACCGGGGACGGTCCACGGACGGGAAGCAGGAGATGAGCCAGGACACGAGCGCGGACACGATCTTCGCAGCGGTCGGCGGTCACGAGACGTTCACCCGCCTCGTCGACGCCTTCTACGCCAACGTCGCCGCCGATGAGCCGCTCATCGCGATGTACCCGGAGGGCCACGAGCTCACCGGCGCCAAGCACCGGCTGCAGATGTTCCTCGAACAGTACTTCGGCGGGCCGACGACCTACCAGGAGGAGCGCGGCCACCCGCGGCTGCGGATGCGCCACTTCCCGTTCCCCATCGACTTCGACGCCCGCGACCGCTGGCTGCGGGCCATGCGCGCGGCCCTCGACGAGGTCGCGCTGCCCCCGCTCTACGACGAGCTCTTCTGGGACTACTTCCAGCGGGCGGCCACCGCGATGGTGAATACGAACAGCACCGGGGCCTGAACAGGTCCGGCATCATCGCGATCGTCGGGTGAGCAGGTGACCGCCGCTCGCGTGGGCGAATCCCTCAGCCCGCCTTCCGGGTGAGCAGGTGACCGCCGGGGGTGACGAGGCGCAGCCATCCTGAGCTCTCCATCACCGGGACATCCGCCTCGGCGCCCGGCGGAACGAACCGCAGGCCGTCGGCCGCGAACGCGAGCCCGCTCGGCAGGGCCGTGCCGCCGGCAGCCTCGATGGGCCGGGACCACACCGAGGCCCGCAGGGCCTTGACCGCATGGGAGCCCGCGCCCTCGGGGGTGCCCTCCCCCACCTCGGCGATCCCCGCCTCGGCGGCCGACCTCAGCTGTTCCGCGGTGACAGCGTCCGTGTTCTCCCACGGCCCTCGGGGCGGGGAGATGCCCGCCCAGGAGACGAGCATCGTCGTCGGCGGCAGCGGCACAGCGGTGCCGCCGTCCTGCCGGGCGAAGCGATCGGTGAGGCCGGCGAGGGGGACGACCTCGTCGAGGCCGTCGAGTTCCGGGCTGGCCAGCTGCTGCATGCGCATCGCGAGCACGAGCGGGGTCGAGTCGCCGATGCCGTGGGGGTAGAGCGGGGCGACCGAGACGACGAGGACGGACGAGACGACCTGGAGGCGCATCGCCCCGTCCCGGTCGAGGCGGTGGGCAAGGGACGTGAACGCGACGAGGTCGCGCAACGCCATCTCATCGGCGATCTCCAGAGTCGTCATCGCCGCAGGCTCCGCAGTCGGACCGGTTCGCGCACGACGCCCGAGAGTTCCGCGGCCTCCTCCTCCGTGAGGCGGCGGGGTCGTCCCGTGGTCCGGTCGACGAAGGCGATGACGGTCTCGGCGACGGTGTAGACCCGCGAACCGTCGGGTTCGACGACGACATAGCCGATGGTCACCGAGGCGGGACTGACATCGCTGATGACGAGGTCGACGGCGATCGGGCCGGGACGGTAGCCGATCGGGCTGCGGTACTCGACGGCGTGCGAGACGACGAGGAGTTCGGTCGTCGCCGAGGCCGCCCCGAAGACCTCGGGCATCGGAATGCCAGAGACCACCTCGGCGGCACCGGGGGCGGCGACAGCGTCGCGGCTCTGCGTGGGCGAGCCGAGGGCACGCACGCGGGCTTCCTCGAGCAGCTGCATCTGGGTGACGTTGTTGACGTGCCCGTAGGCATCCATGTCACCCCATCTCAGTTCGAGGAGGACCCTGGTGCAATCGTCGAGAAGGGGATTCGTGGTGCCGTTGTGCATGTGTCCATGATGCCATCTTCGATCGCCTGACGATGTCCGCGATAGGATCGGGAGTTGTCACCCGTCCCTGCCCATGGAGGCCCATGTGAGCGATTCCCAACCGACACCTGCCGAGGCGAACGTCGCACGCCTGCACGAACTCCTGCAGCTGCGTCGGCTCGACTCCGATGCCGGGCCGAGGGAATCCGACCTCTTCGTCGGCCCCAGCCAGTACAAGCCCGACGGGCGGGTCTTCGGCGGACAGGTTCTCGCTCAGTGCATCGTCGCCGCCGCCGCGACCCTGCCGCCCGACCGGCTCATCCACTCCCTGCACGGGTACTTCCTCCGCGCCGGCGATGTCGCCGAGCCGATCGAGTTCGGTGTCGAGCGCCTCCGCGACGGCCGGTCGTTCTCCGCCCGGCGCGTCCACGCGTACCAGAAGGATGCGCCCATCCTCTCCCTCATCGCCTCGTTCCAGGAGGAGCAGGCGGGTTTCGAGCACTCTGAGACGATGCCCACCGGGATCCCGGGGCCCGAGGACTCCCCCGACCTGCGCGAACTCCTCGCCGCCGTCGATTCCGTCCAGGTCACCGAATGGCTCAACCGGCGTCCTTTCGACATCCGCCCTGTCGAGCCCTTCGGCGTTCCGGGTGCGACGACGATCGACACCGAGCTGCCCGAGCAGCACATCTGGTTCCGTGCCAGCGCCCACTTCGGCGATGACCCTGTCCTCAACGCCGCAGCCTTGGCCTACGCGAGCGACTTCAACCTTCTCGAACCCGTGCTGCGCCGGCACGGACTCTCGTGGGGCAGCCCGGGCCTGCGGGTGGCGAGCCTCGACCATGCGATGTGGTGGCATCGACGCGTCCACGTCGACGACTGGATGCTCTACGTCCAGGAGTCCCCGGCCGCCCGGGGCGGTCGCGGACTCGGCTACGGGCGCATCTTCTCCCACGACGGAGAGCTGCTTGCGACCGTCGCCCAAGAGGGCATGGTCCGAGTCAAGGACGCCCCGTGAGCGACGAGAAGACAGCGATGATCGAGATCCTCTCCTCGATCCTCAGCCGGCTCGTCAACGTCGCCCTCTGTCTCGTTCTCACTTCGATCGCACTGCTCATGCTCCGCGATCGCACGGACCTCCACCTCGGCGTCGTCGCCCTGCTCGCCCTCGTCATCGGCATCCTCGGCACGATCGCCGTCCGCTGGGTGCTGCGCCTCCTCCACCGCCTGTGGCGTCGGATCTTCGACTCGTTCGCCCGCTGAGGGCGACGGACCACCCGGAACCGGTGCGGCCGACGGGCGCGCAGGCGCAACGGCTGACCGCCTCGGCGCCAGTGCGGTGCACCTGACCAGCGCCGGCGCGGCAGACGGACGCGGAGCCGGGTATGCGATCGGGCCCCAGCGGATTCCGCTGGGGCCCGATGCCGTACCGGTCGGGGTGCGCTCCCGCCGGCTGAGTGCTCAGTCGCGCGTGAGGCGACGGTGGGTGACCCGGTGAGGACGCGCGGCCTCCTCGCCGAGGCGGTCGATCTTGTTCTTCTCATACGCTTCGAAGTTGCCCTCGAACCAGTACCACTTGGCCGGGTCCTCGTCGGTGCCCTCCCACGCGAGGATGTGGGTGGCCACGCGGTCGAGGAACCAGCGGTCGTGGGAGACGACCACGGCGCAGCCGGGGAACTCGAGGAGCGCGTTCTCGAGCGAGCTCAGGGTCTCGACGTCGAGGTCGTTCGTCGGCTCGTCGAGGAGGAGGAGGTTGCCGCCCTGCTTGAGGGTGAGCGCGAGGTTGAGGCGATTGCGCTCACCGCCGGAGAGGACGCCGGCCTTCTTCTGCTGATCGGGTCCCTTGAAGCCGAACGCGGAGACGTAGGCACGCGAGGGCATCTCCACGGCTCCGACCTGGATGAAGTCGAGGCCGTCGGAGACGACCTCCCACAGCGACTTGTCCGGGTCGATGCCGCCGCGGGACTGGTCGACGTAGGAGATCTTCACGGTCTCGCCGACCTTGAGGTCTCCCCCGTCGAGCTCTTCGAGGCCGACGATCGTCTTGAACAGCGTCGACTTGCCGACGCCGTTGGGTCCGATGACGCCGACGATGCCGTTGCGCGGCAGCGAGAAGCTCAGACCGTCGATGAGCAGGCGACCGTCGAATCCCTTCTCGAGGTCCTTCGCTTCGATGACGATGTCGCCGAGGCGGGGGCCGGCCGGGATCTGGATCTCTTCGAAGTCGAGCTTGCGGGTCTTCTCGGCCTCGGCTGCCATCTCCTCGTAACGGGCGAGGCGTGCCTTCGACTTCGTCTGCTTCGCCTTCGGGTTCGACCGCACCCATTCGAGTTCGTCCTTGAGGCGCTTGGCCAGCTTCGCGTCCTTCTTGCCCTGGACCTGCAGGCGCTCCTGCTTCTTCTCGAGGTAGGTCGAGTAGTTGCCCTCGTACGGGTAGAGGTGGCCGCGGTCGACCTCGGCGATCCATTCGGCGACGTGATCGAGGAAGTACCGGTCGTGGGTGATGGCGATGACGGCGCCGGGATACGTCTTGAGATGCTGCTCGAGCCAGAGCACCGACTCCGCGTCGAGGTGGTTCGTCGGCTCGTCGAGGAGGAGCAGGTCCGGCTTCTCGAGGAGAAGCTTGCACAGGGCCACGCGACGGCGCTCACCACCGGAGAGGACGCTGACGTCGGCGTCCGGCGGCGGGCACCGGAGGGCGTCCATGGCCTGTTCGAGCTGCGAGTCGAGATCCCACGCATCGGCGGCGTCGATGGCCTCTTGGAGCTTGCCCATCTCCTCCATGAGGGCGTCGAAGTCCGCATCGGGATTCGCCATCTCCTCGGAGATCTCGTTGTAGCGGTCGAGCTTGGCCTTGATCTCGCCCACGCCCTCTTCGACGTTGCCGAGCACGGTCTTGTTCTCGTTGAGCGGCGGCTCCTGCATGAGGATGCCCACCGTGTATCCGGGGCTGAGCCGGGCTTCGCCGTTCGAGGGCTGTTCGAGGCCGGCCATGATCTTGAGGATCGTCGACTTGCCGGCGCCGTTGGGACCGACCATGCCGATCTTCGCCCCGGGGTAGAAGGACATCGACACGTCGTCGAGAATGACTTTGTCACCGTGCGCCTTGCGCGCCTTGTGCATGGTGTAAATGAATTCGGCCATAGTGGCCCCAGATTATCGGTTGGGCACCCCATGTGCCAATTGGTCTAGCCTCCGCCGAGCGAGGGCGAATCACCCTCCGAGGAGCCTTCGGACGACCCCTCCGAACCGCTCGAGGACGAGCCCCCACCGGACGAGGAACCGCCCGAATCCGAGGATCCCTGAGAGGGCTCGGGGCTGTTCGTCTCCGCGTCGTCACCGGTGATGTTCTCCCCCGGCATGTGGCCGGCGCCGTTGTCGTCGCCGTCCTGGTCGCGCTGTTCGCCCTTGGGAGCATCGACGCCTTCGGGGCGATCGACCGCGCCGAGGAGGCACGCCCCGGTCGACTCGGTCGGCGGCATGAGCTCAGCAGTGGCTTTGCCCTTGCGGATCTCGCCGACCACGCAGCCCTTCTTCGTCTTCACACCGAAGACCTTCGAGGGCACCTCATTGCCCAGCGGCGAGGCGTCGAGAGTGGCCTCGAGCTGATCGGGCTTGTATCCGGCGTCGATCATCGTGTCGAAGAACTCCTTCGTCGAGGGGATCTTCTCTTCGTCGCCGGTCAGCGGCTCGACGGCTTTGAGGACCTTGTCGACTTCGGCGGCAGGCTTCTCCTGCGACTTCTTGGGTGTCGGCGCGGCGTCGTCGTCCAATCCGAGCAGGGAGCACCCTGAGAGGGCGAGGGAGAGGGCTGCGACACCCAGGAGGGGAACGAGACGCATGGATCACCTCGGTGAGGACGAACACGAACTCCTCCACTCTAGCGGATCGCGCCTCCCCTCCCGTCACCGACGCCCGGACCCGCTGCCTCCCGGCGACTGTCCTTCCTGTCGACTGTCCCGGCGTCTGTCCCGGCGGCTGTCCTGTCGTCGGCGTCCCGGAGACGGGCCGGCTGCTCTCGCCGCGTCCCGGCGACTGTCCTGTCGTGCGCGTCCCGGCGGAGCGCCGGTCAAGTCCGGCCCCAAGGGGCTCAGAACGGTGCCGCAGCGGCGGCGGTCGCACCGGCGATGTCGTCGCGCTCGCTCGGGGTCGAGTCGTCGTCATCGAGAGCGGCTGAGTCGTCGCTGTCGTCTGCCACCGGCTCATGGCCGTCAGCGGATTCGTCATCACCGCCCGCGGGTGCGCCGCTCTGCCACGTCGGGTACGTGCCTGCCCGCGTGGCATCGACTCTGTCCCCTGCCTCGGCATCGTCGGCGGACCCACCGGCAGCATATTCGGACGACTCGGCACCGTAACCGGAGGTTTCGTTGCTGTAGCCGGACGACGCGGTGCCGTAACGGGAGGTCTCGGTGCGCGCTCCGTCGGTACTCCCGGCAGTGCTGCGTTCGAAGGAATCTGTGCGGCCGGCAGCCCCTGTGTTCTCGCGCGGGAGTGCGTCCCACCCTGATCCTGAGCCCTCCGCCTCCTGCGCCGGGGCCGACTGCCTCCCCGACGCCGTTCCCTGGGCCTTGACGTAGTTCGCGGTTCCGAAGCGGAGGTCCGGACCGAGATGATCGGCGATGATCGTCGGAGCGATTCCCGAACGCTCCTGGGACTCCCATTCGCGGATGCGCAGGTGACCTTGGACGACGACGCTCATACCCAGGGTGACCGAGGAGCCCACGTTGCTCGCCAGCCACCCGTAGCAGTCGACGCCGAACCACGAGGTCGTGTCGCTGACGAACTCACCGGTCTGCTTGTCCACCCGCCAGTGGTTGACGGCGAGCCGGAAGGACGCACATGGGCGTCCGGTCGGCAGGGTCCGGGCCTGTGGGGCCGTCGCGACGGTGCCGCAGACGGTGATCGGGATGTTCGACATTGCTCATTCCTCGCTCTGCTCTGGGTCGGCGGGAACTGTCTGGTCGCTCCCGCCAGGGGTCCCTCCAGCACAGCGCGGCCGACGCTGAGCTGTCGAGCATGCGAAAAGGCCCTGTGGACGACGGTTATGCGTCCACAGGGCCTGAGCACACGAGTGAGCGTGCCTGTGAGGATGAGTCAGGCGAGTCGCTGATACGCATCGCGATGGGTGGCGATGACCGCATTGACCGGCTGCAGGTACGAACTCTGCGCCGCGTGCGCGACCGCCGAGCGCAGGTCGGCGTCGACGGCGGCCGCAGCCTCGTCTGCCCCTCTGTTCCGGGCTGACTTGGCGACGACCGAGGTGATGATCGAGCCGAGGATGCCGAGGACGAGGACCCCGATCGAGGCCGCCCACGCCCACCACGGGATCGCCCCTGGAGTCGCGACGGCGATCGCGGCGACGACAATGAGGCCGAGGGCGCCGATGATCGTGGCGAGGAAGAAGATGATCTGCAGGGCGTTGGCAACCGCCCACCACCCCGGCGTCCGCCGCTCGATATCCACAGCCGTGACGGCCGAGTCGAGGGTGTCGGCGAGCTGGTTCGTGCTTGCCCGTTCCGCTTCCGCGGCCGCGGTCTGCCATGGCCGAGGCAGCGTCGAGACGGATTCGGTGATGAGGTCGTGGGCCATGAGGCGGACCTGCGAGCTCTGCGTCTTGCTCGTCGCCGGGACGGAGGCGCGGATGAGTTCGTCGCGGGTCAGACCGTGCTTCGCGCCGAGCGGGTCGGGGGCGTTGCGTTGCATCCACGCGAACAGCGGGTATCCGGTGCGCCGGTAGGCGCGTCGGATGTAGTCGTCGTGGACTGTCTGTGCGACGGCCTCGACACCGGCAGCCTCCGACATCGTCTCGACGAGGTGCGATGCTCCCGGAAGTTCGTCGGGGGTGGCCACTGGCTCGCCGAGTTCGGCGCGGATGCGCCGCGCCATCGCCTGCATGTCGGAGAGGAGGCGTTCGGCGGCTGCCTGCTTGGAGTCGAGGGTGTCGGCGAGGATCGACCGGATCTCCGGGATGCCCTCCCGGGTCACGGCAGAGGACAGGCGCACCTCGGTGTCGGTGAGTCCGTCCTCGTTGAGCAGCTGGCGCAGATGGGCGGCTGCGGCCTTCTGCTCCTCGACGCTGAGCTTGTCGACCTGGTTGAGGACGACGACCATGTTCGAACTGTTCTCGGCGAGCTTGGTCAGGTACTCGGAGTGGAGGGAGAAGTCAGCGTACTTCTGCGGGTCGACGACCCAGAAGACGACGTCGACGAGGCCGACGAGGCGGTCGGACTCGACCCGGTGCTCGACGGCCGTGGAGTCGTGGTCGGGCAGGTCGAGGAGGATGAGTCCGTGGAGACGGCGCTGGTCGTCGCCGTCGAGCGCCGATTCGCGCCATGTCCGACTCCGCTCGGGGACCCGCAGCCAATTGAGGATGTCCTGTCCGCCCTCGCCCCAGACGCATGCCGTCGGGCGCGAGGTCGTGGGCCTGCGCACGCCGACGCGGGCGATGTCGAGGCCTGCCACGGCGTTGAACAACGACGACTTGCCCGAGCCGGTCGACCCGGCGAAGGCGACGACGGTGAAGTCCTCGCCGAGGTCGAGTCGGTCGTCGGCCCTCTCGAGCAGGCTGGAGGCATCGGCCCGCACGTCGGGGCTGATCCTGTCGTCCTCGAGCGCCAGCGCGTGGCGGATACCGTCGGCGAGCCGGCGGATCTCGGACTGGGCCGAATCGTTCACAGTGCCTCCTCGAGGCGGGCACCGGCAGTGCGGAGGGCTCCGGACTGCCTGGTGGGAACCGCTGTCAGTCGTAGTGCTTGGTCGAATGGGGTGCGGCAGTCGCCGATGATGCCGGCGGCCGCGGTGAGGAAGCGGTCGCGGATCGAGCCGATGATGTCGACGGCCTCCTGTTCGCCGAAGATCGTTCCGGCCAGGCTCAGTGCCACTCCGGCGCCCGACCGTGAGGCACTGTCGTTCGACGAGGTGTGCGCCGGGTCCCAGAAGGTCGCGTACTCGAGGACGGCGCAGACCCCGCTGACGCCGAACGAGAGGATACGAGCCTTCGACTTCTTCCCTTGGCCGATGTCCCGGACGAGGGCGTTGACATCGTTCGACCACCCGCTCACCGCGGCTTTCACTCGATCCTCGAGTTCGCTGGTGGGTTCGCGCAGCGCCGGCTCGGAGGTGACGAGGGCCTCGCCTGCCGGTGTGCGCCGCCAGTCGTCGGCGACGACGTCGACGACGTCGACGGCGGCCTCGCGCAGCGTGATCGCCGCACTCCGGAGGATTGCGATGTGGAGCGGGGCGGCGGCGTCGTGCTTGCCGGTCACCGCCGCGGAGATGCGGTCGCGCATCCGCGCCATCGTGGGCTCGAGTCCGCGGAAGAGCTGACCCGTGCCGACGAAGTCCTGCCAGCGGGCGTTGACGGCGCCGTGGAGGATCCGGCCGTCGGTGACGACGGTCGCCAGCGATTCGTGGGCGGAGCGGAAGCGCTCATCGACGATCCGCTCGAGGTGGGCGTGGGCGTCCTCCTGGGATTGGGCCGCCTCGGCGAGGGCATCGACCCGGCCGGGCAGGGAGGCGATCGCACCGGACAGCGTGCGGCGACGGATTCGCCCGCGGGACTCGGACTCGGCACTGACCTCGCGGATCCACGACTGGATCGGATAGACAGCGGCGTGCGGAAGCCGGCCGTCCTCGAGCGGGAGTTCGGCGACAGAGAAGATCGGTGACTGCGCGAGCCCCGCCTCGGAGAGGAGGTGGGAGAGGTGGTGCCGGACTTCGCGGTTCGCCTCGGGGGGAACGCGGTCGAGGACGAGCGCGACCGAGGTGCTGCGGGCGGCGGCTTCGCGCAGGAGCGCCCAGGGAGCCGCGTCGGCGTAGCGGTTGGCGGTGGTGACGAAGAGCCAGAGGTCGGCGCACATGAGGATGCGGCGGGCGAGGTCGCGGTTGGACTCGGCGATCGAGTCGATGTCGGGGCAGTCGAGGACGGCGGTGCCCGGCGCGATGTCGGCGTCGGGGATGAGCACGAGCGCCGGGGACGTCGTCTCCGGGTCGGAGCTGCGGGGCAGATCGCCGAGGAACGTCGCGGTCTCGAAGTGCTTCGCATCGGCCGGGTTGTGGATGACGATCGGGTTGGCGGTCGTGGGACGACGCACGCCTGCGGGGCTGACGGTGCGGCCGATGAGCGAGTTGACCAGTGTCGACTTCCCCGCCCCCGTCGAACCGCCGACGGCGATGAGGAAAGGAGCCGGCGCGCGGTTGATCCGCGGGAGGATGAAATCGCCCATCTCCGAGCTCAGGGATCCAAGCAGTCGGCGGCCGTCTGCCGCGTCGTCGGTCTGCAGGGTGAACCGGGTCTCGGAGATCTTCTTCGCGATATCGCTCAGTGCTCCGCCCACCGGTGGCGTCACGGCATTTCCGCTGTCTGTCATCACGCATCCACTTTCCACGTTTTCACAGCTGAGCACCACCAGGCACGCCGTGACGGGGTTCAATTGCCTGCGCACTGCGCCCCCGGCGGGGCTCGAACCCGCGACCTACCGCTTAGAAGGCGGTTGCTCTATCCGACTGAGCTACGGAGGCCCACACATCGTAACCGATGGGCAGCGGGCAGACGAAAGCAGCCCCGCACCGACCAGTCCGGCCATGTGGCCGGGGTCGGAGCGGGGCCGTCGGAGACGACCGGGGTCAGTGGGTGCTGCCGGCCTTCTCAAGCGCCTTGCGGACCGTGATGATCGCGAGGATGACGACGCCCGTGAGCGCGAGGATGACCGCGGCGGCTTCGACGCCGAACGCGACCTCGGCCGCGACGGGGAAGAATCCTGCGATCATGAACCCGAGCAGGGCGATCATGGTCAGAGCAGTGGCAGTGGTGAAATACGCGGATCCATTCTTCATGGGTCATCCTCCTTCGTCCTTGAGACGAGGATAGACCCATCTGAGATCTGCGTCACTGCTTTTTCTGCGTCAGGCGTCGTTTCTCCGCCGCGCGTCGATCGCCTGCTCGAGGCGGTCGACCTTTCCCTCGATCTCTCCCTCGTGCCCGGGACGGATATCGGCCTTGATGACGAGCGAGATCCGGGACCCGAACGGCGCGACCGCCTCGGTGGCACGACGGACGACATCGAAGACCTCGTCCCAGTTCCCTTCGATCTCGGTGAACATGCTCGTCGTGCGGTTCGGCAGCCCGGATTCGCGAACGACTTCGACAGCCGCGGCCACGGCCTCATGGACCGAGCCGTCGGGGCCTTCGCCGCCGCTGGGGGCGACAGAGAATGCGAGCAGCATGGCGGTTCCTCCTCCCCTGGACTCAGCCCTGTTCGGGAACGGTGATGATGAGCGAATCACCCTGGCCGCCGCCACCGCAGAGGGCAGCGACACCCGTGCCGCCGCCTCGGCGCTGGAGTTCGAGGGCAAGGGTGAGGACGATGCGGGCGCCGGAGGCCCCGATCGGATGCCCGAGGGCGATCGCTCCCCCGTTGACGTTGACCTTCTCCGGATCGATGCCGAGGTCCTTCGTGCTCGCGAGGCCGACGGCGGCGAACGCTTCGTTGATCTCGTAGAGGTCGAAGGAGTCAGCGGCCACGCCTTCGGACTCGGCGGCCTTGCGGATCGCCTGCGAGGGCTGGTGCTGGAGGGTCGAGTCGGGTCCTGCCGTCCAGCCGTGGGCGCGGATCTCAGCGAGGATCGGCGCACCGAGCTCCTCAGCCTTCTCCCGAGACATGACGACGACAGCGGCCGCGCCGTCGGAGATCTGCGAGGCGTTGCCCGCGGTAATCGCCCCGTCCTTGCGGAAGGCCGGGCGCAGCTTCGCCATCGATTCGACCGTCGTGTCCGGGCGCACGCCCTCGTCGGTGTCGACGGTGACGTCGCCCTTGCGGGTGCGGATAGTCACGGGCACGACCTCGTCCTCGAACGCGCCCTTCTCCCAGCCGGCGGCAGCCCGATGATGCGACTGCGCGGCGAAGGCGTCCTGCTCCTCACGGGAGAACTCGGACTCGCCCTTGTTGGCCTCTTCGGTCAGTCCGCCCATGGCCTGGTCGGTGAAGGCGTCCCAGAGACCGTCGTAGTCCATGTGGTCCTTGGCGACGACGTCACCGTACTTGTATCCGGCGCGGGACTTCTCGAGCAGGTGCGGGGCAAGCGTCATCGACTCCTGCCCGCCGGCGACGACGACGTCGTACTCGCCGGCGCGCACGAGCTGTGCGGCCTGGGTGATCGCGTTGATGCCGGAGAGGCAGAGCTTGTTGATCGTGATCGCGGGAACGCTCATGGGGATCCCCGCCTCGGCGGCGGCCTGTCGGGCCGGACCCTGACCGAGGCCGGCCTGGAGCACCTGGCCCATGATGACGTAGTCGACCTGGTCTCCGGAGATGCCCGCCTTCTCGAGGGCTCCCTTGATCGCTGCGGCACCGAGGTTCACCGCCGTCTGCGTTCCGAGCGCTCCCTGGAGCCGCCCGAACGGGGTGCGGGCACCGGAGACGATCACTGCTTCAGTCATGTTTCCTCCTCGAAGGACTGTGGCTCCGCGAACAGCGGGACGCGTGCAGCGGAGAGCTGTTGAGTACAGGGTAGTCGAGGCCGATGCGGCCTCCGTCACCGGGGTCGCCGAGGCGGTCGCCCGCAGGGGGATTCGGACCCAACACTCATCTTGAGTCCGATAGAGTAGGGACCGCGCAGGCATGACCAGATCCCCTTGACATGACAGGAGTCAGCTTCAGTGACGCCCACCGAAGAATTCCGCACAGCGATGCGCGGGTACGAGAAGAGCGAAGTCGATTCCCGACTGCAGCAGCTGCGCACGGAGATCGAATCCGTGCGGAAGGCGCTGTCGGATGCGCGCAGTCAGGTCATCAACGCCGATCGCGCGAAGCTCCAGATCGCCGGCGAGCTGTCCGAGGCGAAGGCTCAGCTGAAGAAGGCCGCCAATGAGAACGCCGAGGCGGCCGGTCCCCCCGGAAGCCGCATCGACCACCTCCTCAAGATCGCCGAGTCCCAGGCCCGGGAGACCCTCGCCCAGGCGAACTCGGATGCGGAGACGATCCGGAACAAGGCCCGCGCCGAGGCGGCGTCTGCTCGTGCGCGCATGCACACCGAGAGCAATGACACCCTCAACAACGCCCGGTCCGAGGCCGACGCGATCATCAGCTCCGCCGAGCTGCGCGCCGAGGAGGCCGTGAAGTCCGCAGAGAAGCGCGCGGCCGAGCTCAAGGCCACCGCCGAACGCGAGGCGGCGCAGTCGAAGGAGGCCAACGACGCCGCGTCGAAGGAGGCCCGCGAAAGCCTCGAGCACGAACTCGCGGAGCTGCGCGCCGCCGCCGAGAAGGAGGCGACCGACCTCCGCGCCGAGGCGAAGACCCAGGCCGATGAGACGATCGCCGCAGCCCAGGCTCAGGCCGACGAACTGCTCGCGGCCGCGAAGTCCCGCGACGAGGCCTCGAAGAAGTCCGCGAACGACCTCGACGTCGAACTCGCCACGAAGCGTCAGGAGGCAGAAGCCGAGCGCAAGAAGCGCTACGACGCCGCCCAGGCGGAGAACCGGAAGCTCATCGACGAGGCGCAGGCGCGCGCGGCGAAGGCCGACGCGGATGCCAAGGCCGCCGCGGAGCGCGCCGAGACGACCCGCGCCGAGGCCGTGACGAAGGCCGATGAGATCATCGCCGACGGCAAGGCCCGCGCACAGACGCTCATCTCCGAGGCTCGGGCCACCGCCGAGGCGACGATCGAGGAATCGGCCGCCGAAGCCAAGCGCAACGTCCAGTCCGCGCAGTCCCAGGTCGACCTGCTCACCAAGCAGCGCAAGACGATCACAGCTCAGCTCGACCAGCTCCGTTCGCTCTTCGCGATGCCCGGTGTGATGGGCGGCGACGCCGTCGATCCCGCGAAGGCGGAAGCGGCCACGCACGCGACCGAGCAGATCGCCGATGGGGAGGCTCTCGCCGACCTCATCGCCGCCGATTCCGCCGAGGAGGCGGCCGAGAAGTCGGCTGCCGACGGCGGGAAGTCCGGTGCCTCGAAGACGGGAGCCGCCGAGGCGGACGCCCAGACGGCGCAGGGCACAGGTTCCCAGAACTCCGGTGCGAAGTCGGCGGATGCCGCTGCAGAGCAGTCGGAGAACGCGGAGGATTCGGTGGAGACCGAGGCGTCCGAGACTGTCTCCGAGGATCTGCCCAACGGCGCGACCGACGCCGAGACGATCGCGATCGATGCGCAGGTCTCGGGTTCGCCGAAGTCCGGCGGCTCCGGTCAGGGTGGAAACCGTCCGGCCAACTCCAAGGCCGCACGGTCGCGTAACTCACTGCGCTGACGATGCTCAGGCGCTGAGCGCATTCGGCCGCGCACGACTTGCTGTACCGCCGGACGCGCTCCGCTGATGAGGCCCTCACCGACTGAAGAGAACGGGGTCCGCTCACCAGAGCGGGCCCCGTTCCGTGTCAGCCGAGTTCTGTGTCAGCGGAGTTCCGTGTCAGCGGAGTTGCGTGTCAGCGGAACCGCTCGAAGCACCTCGAGTGCCAGTGCCGACGAGAGTCGACGCCGATGTCGACGCCGTGGGAGGCCTCCTGACGCCAGGCGACGATGTGCGCGGTGGCCGCAGAGACCTGCTGTCCGCAGCCCGGGCACACGTAGACCTTGCCGCTGGAGTTGGCGGCCACACGCTGGATCGACCAGGTTCCGTCGGGCAGGTCGCGGCTCACCCGCAGACCGCCCACGGACTCGGTGAGGTCGCGCGCGGGTGCGCTCCATTTGTTCCTGCGACGCGAGGAGTTCGAACGTGGCATGGGGCGATTCTCTCACGTAGTCTGGGACGCGTGCGTCTCGTGATAGCTGAATGCTCTGTCGATTATGCCGGTCGTCTGACCGCGCATCTGCCCCTGGCCACCCGTCTCATCATGCTCAAGTCCGACGGGTCGATCCTCATCCACTCCGACGGCGGGTCGTACAAGCCGCTCAACTGGATGACCCCCCCGTGCGCCGTCCAGGTGGCCGAGCCGACCGACGAGCAGGCCGAAGCAGGTCTGAGCGAGATCTGGACGGTCTCGCAGACGAAGACCGGCGACCGACTCGTCATCTCGATCACTGAGGTGCTCTCGGACACGAGCCACGACCTCGGCGTCGATCCCGGTCTCGTCAAGGACGGAGTCGAAGCGCATCTCCAGGAACTCCTCGCCGAACACATCCATACTCTCGGCACGGGATACAGCCTCGTCCGCCGCGAATTCATGACGGCGATCGGTCCGGTCGACATCCTCGCCCGCGATGCGACCCAGAAGTCGGTGGCCGTTGAGATCAAACGGCGGGGCGACATCGACGGCGTCGAACAGCTCACCCGCTACCTCGAACTGATGAACCGAGATCCGCTCCTCTCCCCCGTCACCGGCGTCTTCGCCGCGCAGGAGATCAAACCGCAGGCACGCACTCTAGCTGAGGACCGCGGCATCCGCTGCGTCGTCCTCGACTACGATGCGCTGCGCGGGATGGACGATCCGGAGACCCGCCTCTTCTGAACACGCGTCTCCTCTCCCGGCCCGCGCCATCGCTCGGTCAAGGCGCAGCGCGGATAGCCGGCCGAGCATCGCCTGCTATCCGCGCTGCCCCTTGACTGACGACTGGATCGCCCTCACTGCGCGCCTTGCATCGGGCCTGCGAGTCGGTCTCGAGCGGCGATCTCCGTCTCGCGGATCCGCACCGCCTCTTTGATCCTGAGGAAGAGGTCTGCGCTGAAGAGATCGGCCCATCGAATGCGGAAGACCATCCACCCCTTGTTCCGCAGAGCGTATTCCCGCTTCCGTTCGCGTTCGAAGGCTCGGTGCGGATCACCGTCATCGATGTAGTACTTGCCGGCGCCATCGAACTCGGCAATGACCTTGACCGCCTCGTTGCCGAAGTCGGACCGAGCGAGGAAGCGACCATCGGCGTCGCAGACGACGAGTTGCGGCTCGAACCCCGGTATCGAATACTCGACGAATCGAACGGCGCAGATCGACTCCGCCACCGTTTCACGCCGTCCGTCGATGTTCTCCAGCACCGCTGTGATCCGCGACTGGCGGGTCCGCACAGGATGCGCCGCCTGGTGCGCTCGGAACTCCTCGAGAGTCACCCGCCCCAAGTGCACCGCGGCATCCGCAACAGCCACGGCGAACGCCAACGGACAATCCCTGGCGACATCGAGGAGCGTCTGCACCACCGTCGTCACCGGAATCCCTTCGACGATTTCCATGGTGTCGGGCTGCAGGGCCCGTCGACGGACCACGAGATCCCTCTGGCGGACCGAGCTGCGCGGGCTCGCGACCTCGACGTACACCTCACCCTTATCGACATACGGCACGGGCAGGCCGTGGACGAGCAGTGCACTGCGATGGGAGAACACTGCGTCGTGCGGCAGATCGGGGACGAATGACCGGACGAGAATCCTCAGATCCTCTCCGCGCTTGAGCATCCCCGCGGTCTCATGGGGCAACGCGGTCTCCTCCGCCTCCGCGATCGCTGCGACGAAGGCGTGCGACGGATTGTCGCACGCACGCGTGACAACGTATCGTCCCCGCCGGAGTCGCCGCAGGCAGCAATCGACGGCAGATCTGATCTGATGGCTGTTCCAGCCTGCCGCCACCAGATCCGAAGTCTCCAAGCACGCAAACATGCAATCGAGGATGGACGAGAAGGCATCCGGACCGCAAGAGGCTCAAAACGCCCTGTGGATAACCACTGAGCATCGAACGCACCTGTGGACAGTCAACCGGCACGAGTACGCCGGTGGTGTCGGTCCAGGCGCAGCGCGGATAGCCAGTCGTGCAACACCGGCGATCCGCGCTCAGCCTGGAGTGAGCGCCCGGGTGGTGTCGGTCCAGGCGCAGCGCGGATAGCCAGTCGTGCAACACCGGCGATCCGCGCTGAGCCTGGAGTGAGCGTGCGGAAGTGCTGGGAGTGTCGAAAAGTGCTGAAGGGCTTGAACGACGGGCGACCGAGCGAGTGGGCGCTCAGTCGAAGCTGTGACAGGCGGCCCGTTCGCGGGCGCTCAGTCGCCGCCACGTCAGTCGCCGCCACGTGAGTCGCTGCCCCGGGTGACCCCGCTCAGTCGAAGCTGAGACCGTCGGCGCGGGTGACGCGCTCGACGTCGGCGCCGAGCGCCCGGAGCTTGTCGACGAAGCCCTCGTAGCCGCGGTCGATGTGGTCGACGCCGGAGACCTCGGTGACGCCGGAGGCCCTGAGCCCGGCGAGGACGAGCCCGGCACCGGCGCGGATGTCCGAGGCCTCCACCTCGGCGCCGGAGAGCTCCTCGACCCCCGTGACCAGGGCGTGGTTGCCGTCGATCCGGACCTTCGCACCGAGGCGGGCGACCTCCTGGACGAAACGCCACCGGGCCTCGAAGAGGTTCTCCGAGAGCAGGCCGACGCCGTCGGAGACGGAGTTGAGCGCGATGACGAAGGGTTGGAGGTCGGTCGGGAAGCCGGGGAACGGCATCGTCGCGACCCTGATCGCGTGCGGACGCTGCGGCCCGACGACGCGGAACGCGCGCCCGAGCGTCCCGTCGCCGAGTTCGACCTCGCCGAGGTCGTCGACCGTCGCGCCGGCATCGCGGAGTTTGATGGCGACATTGGGCATGATCTCGAGTCCGACACCCCGCACGACGACGTCGCCGGCGCTCAGCGCGGCGGCGAAGGCGTAGGTTCCGGCGACGATCCGGTCCCCGACCGTGCGGTGGTCGACGGGACGCAGTTCGTCGACACCGGTGATGGTGAGCTCCGCCGTCCCGATGCCCTCGATCCGGGCACCCATCTGGACGAGCATGAGGCAGATGTCGACGATCTCCGGTTCCTTCGCGGCGTTGGCGATCGTCGTCGTCCCCTGCGCCAGGGTTGCCGCCATGACGAGGTTCTCGGTGGCACCCACCGACGGGAAGTCGAGCGCGATGTCCGTGCCGGTCAGCCCCGTCGGGGCCTCGGCGACGAAGTAGCCGTGGTCGAGGCGGACCTGGGCGCCGAGCGCCTCGAGCCCGGCCTGGTGCATGTCGAGACCGCGCGAGCCGATCGCATCGCCGCCGGGCAGGGCGACGTGGGCGGCGCGCATCCGCGCGGTCAGCGGGCCGAGGACGGAGATCGAGGCCCGCATCGCGCGGACGAGTTCGTAGTCGGCCTGGATCCCCACCGCGGCGGGGACGTCGATGCTCACGGTGCCGGCGTCGGCATCGTAGTCGACGGTGCAGCCGAGGCGGCTGAGGAGTTCGACCATGATCCTCACGTCGAGGATCGCGGGAACGTTGGTGATCGTCGTGCGTCCCACAGCGAGCAGGCTCGCCGCCATGAGCTTGAGGACGCTGTTCTTCGCGCCCCTGACGTCGACGGTGCCGCGCAGCTGCGTCGGACCGGTCAGGCGGAGGACTTCCATCAGGTGAACCGTCCCATCGTCGGATTGAAGCCGGGCGGCGAGGACTCGAGCCACGAGGCCATCGTCGACAGGGACTCGGTGTCCATCGCCAGGGAGACCGAGCGCGGTCTCCCGTTCGCCTTCCCGTAGGAGCAGTCGACGACGACGGCATCGGGAAGGACGGAGTACTGCTCCCCCGACGTCGGTTTGCGTCGGACGAGGATGTCGAGATCGGCGCGCGGCAGTCTCACGGCCGCGCGCCGGTTGAGGGCGAACACGGGATACCAGTCCAGGGAGGACACGGCGAACACCGCGACGCCCAAACGCCAACGTGGGCGGGAACTGGATTCCTCGCCCACGTTGATGGAGCAGTCGAACGCACCTGACAGCTTGGAGATCGACCTGCGCCTGATCGTCACGACGACGATGAGGGCAAGCGCCAGTCCCACCAACGAGAGCAGAACGATCAGCAGGACAGAAGGGTTCACGTTTGCCAAGTGTAATTGACTGTTCAGAGAAGTTCGGCCTGATCAGCCGCGATGATGACGCGATTGTTCTCGACCGAGAGAAAGCCCCCATCGGCCTGGACCCGGATCGTCTGATCCGAGGTCGTGAGAATCCTCGCCTCACCATCGGCCACGACACCGAGAACGGGTTCGTGACCAGGCAGGATGCCGATCTCGCCTTCCAGGGTGCGGGCGACGACGCGCTTGGCCTCGCCGACCCACACCTCCTGGTCGGCTGCGACGACGTTGACATCGAGGACAGCCATGGCTTACTTCTTCTGCATTTCTTCGTAGTTGCGCATGACATCGTCCATGCCGCCGACGTTGAAGAAGCACTGCTCCGGGATGTAGTCGACCTCGCCGGAGACGATCTTCGCGAAGCCCGCGACGGTGTCGGCGACGGGAACGGTCGAACCCGGAACACCGGTGAACTTCTCAGCGGTGTACGTGTTCTGCGACAGGAACTGCTCGATGCGACGCGCACGGTGGACGACGAGCTTGTCCTCTTCCGAGAGCTCGTCGACGCCGAGGATGGCGATGATGTCCTGCAGCTCCTTGTTCTTCTGCAGGATCGCCTTGACCTCGTTGGCCACGCGGTAGTGCTCCTCACCCACGACGAGCGGGTCGAGGATGCGCGAGGACGAGGTCAGCGGGTCGATCGCGGGGTAGAGACCGCGCGAGGCGATGTCGCGGTTGAGCTCGGTCGTCGCATCGAGGTGGGCGAAGGTCGTCGCCGGAGCCGGGTCGGTGTAGTCGTCGGCCGGGACGTAGATCGCCTGCATCGAGGTGATCGAGTGACCGCGCGTCGAGGTGATGCGCTCCTGGAGCACACCCATCTCGTCGGCGAGGTTGGGCTGGTAGCCCACGGCCGAGGGCATGCGACCCAGCAGGGTCGAGACCTCGGAGCCGGCCTGGGTGAAGCGGAAGATGTTGTCGATGAACAGGAGGACATCCTGGTTCTCGACATCGCGGAAGTACTCCGCCATCGTCAGCCCGGCCAGCGCGACGCGCAGACGCGTGCCCGGCGGCTCGTCCATCTGACCGAAGACGAGAGCGGTGTCACCGAAGACGCCGGCTTCGTCCATCTCGAAGATGAGGTCGTTGCCCTCACGGGTGCGCTCACCGACACCGGCGAACACCGAGGTGCCCGAGTGATTGTGCGCGATGCGGTAGATCATCTCCTGGATGAGGACGGTCTTGCCCACACCCGCGCCGCCGAAGAGGCCGATCTTCCCACCCTGGACGTACGGGGTGAGCAGGTCGATGCTCTTGATGCCGGTCTCGAGGACCTCCTGCTTCGACTCGAGTTCGTCGAAGGCCGGAGCCGGACGGTGGATCGGCCAGCGCGCCTTGATGTCGAGCGTCTCACCCTCGGCGAGGTTGAGGCAGTCGCCGGTCGTGTTCCACACGTGCCCCTTGGTGACGTCGCCGACGGGCACCGTGATCGGCGAACCGGTGTCGGTGACCTCCTGGCCGCGGACGAGTCCATCGGTCGGCTGCAGGGAGACGGCGCGGACGATGCCGTTGCCGAGGTGGAGGCTGGTCTCGAAGGTGAGCTTGCGCGTTCCCTCGGCGAGTTCCACGGTCGTGGTCAGGGCGTTGTAGATCTCCGGCACGGAATCGAGCGGGAACTCGACGTCGACGACCGGGCCGATGACCCGGGAAATGCGACCGAGGGCTGTGCCCTGTGCCGGGGAGTTATCCGTAACTGTGGCAGTCATGGTCTCTTTCTTCTCTGCTCGTACCGGTCAGTCGCCGGCTGCCGATGCCGCAAGGGCGTCGGCCCCACCGACGATCTCGGTGAGTTCCTGGGTGATTTCCGCCTGACGGGCCGTGTTGGCCAGCCGGGTGTAGGTCTTGATGAGGTCGTCGGCGTTGTCCGTCGCCGTCTTCATCGCCGCCTGACGCGATGCCTGCTCCGAGGCCGAGGCCGAGAGCAGCGCCGAGAGGATCCGCGAGTCGATGTACCGCGGCAGGAGGGCGTCGAGGACGGCCTCCGCGCTCGGCTCGAACTCGTAGAGCGGCATGCTGCCCGCACCTGAGGATCCCGACGCAGTCGCCGAGGTGGTCGCCTCGTCGGCGTCGACGACCTCGAGGGGCAGCAGACGCCGGTACTCCGGGTCGTGCTTGACCGAGGAGACGAACCGCGTGAAGACCATGTAGATCTCCTGCACTCCGCCGTTGTCGGCATCCGCCTCGAACGCCTTGAGCAGCGCTTCGCCGATCCTCCGGGCGTCTTCGGCGGTCGGGTTCTCGGAGAACCCGGTCCAGGCCTCGACGATCGGACGATCACGGAACGTGTAGTAGCTCTCAGCCTTGCCGCCGACCGTGAAGAGTGCGACCTCTTTGCCCTCCTGGCCCAACAGCCGCACGAGCTCTTCGGCCTCACGGATGAGGTTGGCGGAATAGGCTCCGGCGAAGCCCCGGTCCGGACCGATGACGAGCACCGCCGCGCGGGTGACATGGTCCGGTTCCGTCGTGAGCACATGATCGACGTCGGACTCGCTGGCGACAGCCGAGACGGCGCGGGTCAGCGCGTTGGCATACGGGCTGGCCGCCTGCGAACGCGCGATCGCCTTCTGGATCCGGGACGCGGCGATGAGCTCCATGGCCTTGAAGATCTTCCTCAAGGACTGAGTCGAGCGGATCTTCTGTTTGAAGACCCTCTGCTGGGCTCCCATCAGTTCTTCCTTTCGCCGTTACAGACGCGCCTCAACGCTTCTGCCGAACGATCTGCTCCTGCTCGACCTCATCGGACGAGGCCACGGACGAGTCCTCGGTGCCCGCGCGCGAACCCTGGTTCTCGTCGGCGACCCAGTTCTCGTTGAACTCCTTGAGCGCCTTCTCGAGCTGCTCGCGGACGTCGTCCTCGAGCTTCTTGGTCTCGCGGATGACCGTGAGGATCTCGGTCTTGCGTTCGAGGGTGTCGAGCAGTTCGGCCTCCCAGCGCAGGACGTCGTCGACGGCGATATCGTCGAGGTAGCCGTTGGTGCCGGCGAAGATCGACACGGTCTGCTTCTCGAACGGCATCGGCGAGTACTGGGGCTGCTTGAGCAGCTCCATGAGCCGAGCGCCGCGGGCGAGGTCGCGCTTGGTCGCATCGTCGAGGTCGGAGGCGAACATCGCGAACGCCTCGAGCGAACGGTACTGCGCGAGCGAGAGCTTGAGCGTACCGGAGACGCTCTTGAGCGCCTTGGTCTGCGCGGCACCGCCGACTCGGGAGACCGAGACGCCGACGTCGACAGCGGGACGCTGACCGGAGTTGAACAGATCCGACTGGAGGAAGATCTGTCCGTCGGTGATCGAGATGACGTTGGTCGGGATGAACGCGCCGACGTCGTTGGCCTTGGTCTCGATGATCGGCAGACCGGTCATCGATCCGGCACCAAGGGCGTCGGAGAGCTTCGCACAGCGCTCGAGGAGGCGCGAGTGAAGGTAGAAGACGTCACCCGGGTAGGCTTCGCGGCCCGGCGGGCGGCGGAGCAGGAGGGAGACGGCGCGGTAGGCCTCGGCCTGCTTCGAGAGGTCGTCGAAGACGATGAGGACGTGCTTGCCGTTGTACATCCAGTGCTGGCCTATGGCCGAACCGGAGTAGGGGGCGAGGTACTTGAAGCCGGCCGGGTCGGACGCCGGAGCGGAGACGATCGTCGTGTACTCGAGCGCGCCGTTCTCTTCGAGAGCGCGGCGGACGTTGGCGACGGTCGAGCCCTTCTGGCCGACGGCGACGTAGATGCAGCGGACCTGCTGCGAGGGGTCGCCGGTGGCCCAGGCGTCACGCTGGTTGATGATCGTGTCGATCGCCAGAGCGGTCTTACCGGTCTTGCGGTCGCCGATGATGAGCTGACGCTGACCGCGGCCGATCGGGATCATGGCGTCGACGGCCTTGTATCCGGTCTGGAGCGGCTGGCGGACTTCCTGGCGGTCCATGACGCCCGGCGCCTGGAGCTCGAGCTCACGACGTCCTTCGGTCTCGACCTCACCGAGGCCGTCGAGCGGACGACCGAGCGGGTCGACGACGCGGCCGAGGTAGCCGTCGCCGACGGGGATCGAGAGGACCTCACCGGTGCGGTAGACGTCCTGCTCCTCGGCGATGCCTGCGAAGTCGCCGAGGACGACGACGCCGATCTCGCGCTCGTCGAGGTTCTGGGCCAGACCCAGAGTGCCGTCTTCGAACCGGAGGAGCTCGTTGGCCATGGTGCCCGGCAGACCCGAGACGTGGGCGATGCCGTCACCAGCGGTGACGACCTTGCCGACCTCGGTCTTCTCCGAGCTCTCGGGGTTGTACGACTCAACGAACTTCCCCAGAGCGTCCCGGATCTCCTCCGGGCGAATTGTCAGTTCCGCCATTGTGGTTTCCCTGCTTCCTTTACTCAGAACGTGTGTCCGGCGACCGGGGGGCCGCCTGTGCCGCCGGATCTGCCGGCTGGCGAATCAGCTTGCGAGTTTGCGCTGGACCTCTGCGAGGCGATCCGCAATGGTCGAATTCATCACCTCGTCGCCCACCTGCACCCGGACGCCCCCGATGACCTCGGGATCGACCTGGACGTTGAGGACGAGTTCGCGACCGTAGTTCTTCGCCAGAGCAGCGGCGAGACGCTCGGTCTGCTGCTGGCTCAGCGGCGCGGCCACGGTGACCTCGGCGACGGAACGCTGCTGGCGAGCGGCGAGGATGTCGCTGAAGTGGTCGAGCGCGATCGCCACGCGAAGTCCGCGAGGGTGCACCGCAGCGTGGTCGACGAGGGTGACCGTGTCGGGCTCGGCCCGACCTGCGAGCAGATCGGCCACGAGGGCGCGCTTCGCGTCGGCACCGGCATCGGAGTCGAGTGCGCGGGCGAGCTCATGGTCGGACTCGAGGAGTCGGGCGAAGCGGAAGAGCTCCTCTTCGACCTGACCGAGCTGGCCGACCTCCTGCGCAGCCGCGGCGATCGCCGTGACGCCGGCGACCTCGAGGCTGGTGACGAAGTCCTGCGTGCGCGCCCAGCGCTGAGACACGGCCACCGAGGCGATGCGCAGCGCCGCCTCGGGGATCTGAGCGCCGAACACGGCCTGCAGCAGACCCTGCTTCTTCTCCGCGGGCTCCGAGGAGTCCGCGAGTGCCTTGCGCAGGCCGAGGTTGTCGGCGAGGACGCCGACGACGCCGAGCAGCGACTGCCCGATCTCGCGTGCGTTGCCGCCCGAGATCTCAGCGTTCGCCGCTTCGAGAACGGCCTGCAGGGAGACTCTGCTCGACTGGAGCATCACGCCCCCTTGACCGGCTGGCCGGACGACTGCGTTTCGAGATCGGCGATGAAGCGATCGACGACGCCAGCGGAGCGCTGGTCATCGGTGAGCGATTCGCCGACGATGCGCGATGCGAGATCCGTGGCGAGCGTACCCACCTCGGAGCGCAGCTGCACCATGGCCGACTGGCGTTCGGCATCGATCTGCGTCTGTGCCTGCGCGATGATGCGGTCAGCCTCGCTGTGAGCCTGGGCCTTCATCTCGGCGATGATCTGGGCGCCCTCTTCCTGAGCCTCGGCGCGCAGCCGTGCGGCTTCCGCACGACCGTCGGCGAGCTGCTTCTGATATTCGGCCAGAGCCTGATCGGCTTCGGCCTGCACCTTCTCAGCCTTCTCAATGCCACCCTGGATGCGCGCAGCGCGCTCGTCGAGGGTCTTGTTGAAGGCGGGGAGGACGTACTTCCAGACAACCAGGAAGACGATCAGCAGACAGACGGCACTCCAGACGATGTCATACAGCGCGGGGAGAAGCGGATTCTCAGACGCTGCAACGATTTGTACCGGAGTCATCGTTTAGTCCTCTTCGGATCTGTCGGATCAGGGCAGGAAGAACGGGGTGGCGATGCCGATGAGGGCCAGCGCCTCGATCAGGGCGATACCGAGGAACATGTTTCCGCGGAGCGTGCCGGCCATCTCGGGCTGGCGAGCGGTTCCCTCGATGGTCTTGCCGATGACGATGCCGACGCCGATACCGGGGCCGATGGCGGCGAGGCCGTATCCGACGGTGGCGATACTGCCGTTGACTTCAGCGAGCATATCCATAGGATGCTTTTCCTTTCATATGGCGGTCGGGGGGTTGGCCCGACCTTGTAACACCTGGGTTACAGACTCAGAGGGACGACTCAGTGGTCGTCCGAGATGGCGGCGTTGATGTACACGCACGAGAGCAGGGCGAAGATGTAGGCCTGGAGGACGACGACCAGCATCTCAAGGAGGAAGACGAAGAATCCGCCGGCGAAGGTGAGGATCGCGAAGAACTGGAAGCCGTTGCTCGCGTCGAAGAGGAAGAAGCTCGTCGCGGAGAAGCAGAGGACGAGGAGGAGGTGGCCGACCATCATGTTCGCGAAGAGTCGGATCGCGAGCGTGAACGGCTGCGTGACGAACTTCGTGATGAACTCGATCGGGATGAGGAGGATGTGCATCGGCCACGGAACGCCCGGAAGGATGAGCGCGTCCTTGAGGTAGCCGCCGAGGCCCTTCTGCGCGATGCCCGCCCAGTGGTAGGTGATGTAGACGACTGCGGTGAGCACGATCGGCAGACCGATGACGCCGGAGGCGGGCATGTTGAGGAACGGAATGAGCTTCGTGACGTTCCAGAAGAGGACGCCGAAGAAGATCGCCACGATGAGCGGCATGAACTTCTTCGCCTTCTCCTTGCCCATCGTGTCCTCGGCGATGCCGACGGTGACGAACTCCATCGCGAGCTCCATGGCCGACTGGAAGCGGCCCGGGATGAGCTTCATCCGCTTCGCCCAGATCGCGAGGACGACGACGACGGCGATCGTCGCGAGGATGCGGATGAGCATCACGCGGTTCATCTCGAACGGCGTACCGACGAAGGCGAACGGTGCGGGAAAGAACTCCGCCATGGAAGGGGCCTTGAAACCGCCTTCAGCGGCTTGGATCATTGTCTGCGCGGCGTTGAGTGTACCCACGTTTATGTTTCTCTCCCATGGTCATTGGCCCAAGATGGCCTGGCCTTCGGCTGCGCGATGAGTGCGCGGCGAGCGGTTCAGGAGCGACATGGAGCGACACGGCTCCAGCACCGGAACTACTCTACCAATGGTAGAGAGCGCCGACAAATCCATGGATCTGCGCTGTGCGAACCCTGGCAGCCCCCTGTCGCCGGTGTTCAGCGGCCCGTGCCCGCCTCGGGATCGACGTAGGGCACACGGCCTCTGACGACAGTGAGCGCTTCGACGAGCGAGGATCCGATGACGGCGACGACGATCGTCGCGAACGCCACCGTGCCGTCGAGCCACGCCGCGTCCTTGAGCCGCCAGATGACGATCATGAAGACGAACGCCTTGAAGAGGAAGCCCATGCCGAGGAAGCCGGCGATCGCGGTCAGGCCCATATTGCGCCCGACGTACATGATGACGAGGGTGACGATGATGAAGATCGCTGCCAGTCCCCCGCCGACCGCTCCTCCGGCGAAGCCGCGGGGTCCGGCGACGAGCCATCCGATGCCCATGCCGCCTGCCGCGACGACGGCGACGAGGATCGCCCCGCGGATGAGCATCGTCCTCCACACGCGGGTCCAGGCGGCCTGGACCGCGGTCTCCTCTGCAGGCTGTCGATCGGTCACGAGATCTCCTCTCGGGCATGGCGGCGGATCCGCAGCGGGTAGAACGTGAAGACGAGGGTGATGGCGAAGAGCGTGCCGATGATCGCGATGACGAGCAGCGCCGGCACGAGGAGGAGCATGACCGAGCCGAAGGCGATGAGCGCCGTCCACGTGTAGAGGATGAGGACGGCCCGGGCGTGTGAGTGGCCGAGCCGGAGCATCCGGTGGTGGAGGTGCTTGGCATCGGCGGAGAACGGCGACTGTCCTGCCATGAGCCTGCGCACGACGGCGAGGCCGAGGTCGAGCAGCGGCAGGAACATCACGGCGACGGGAAGGATGATCGGCAGGTACGTCGCGAAGACGCGCTCCTGGCCGATGAGCGCGGGATCGACCTGACCGGTGACCCGGATCGTCGAGGCGGCCAGCAGGAGTCCGATGAGCATCGACCCCGAATCGCCCATGAAGATGCGGGCGGGATTGAAGTTGTGCGGGAGGAAACCGAGGCACGCACCGACGAGGATGGCGATGATGAGCGAGGCGAGGTTCGCGTACGAGTCCGGCGAGGCGTCGGTGGCCAGCCAGTACGAGTAGATGAAGAACGCGCTGCCGCCGATCGCAACGACGCCCGCGGCGAGACCGTCGAGGCCGTCGACGAAGTTCACGGCGTTGATCGTCACGAGGACGACGAGGATGGTGATGATGATCGACATCCGCGGAGAGCCGATGATCACTCCGCCGAAGGGGATCGAGAGCAGGGCGACGCCGTTGATCGCCATGAAGCCGGCGGCCAGCGCCTGCCCGGCGAGCTTCGTGATCCAGTGCAGGTCCCAGATGTCGTCGATGACGCCGAGGATGCACAGCAGCGCCGCGGCGCCCGCCACGCCGATGATCGGCCCCATGTCCACGAAGATCCGGGCGAGGAACGGAGTCTGGGAGGCGAAGACGAGGCCGACGACGACAGCACCGAACATCGCGACCCCGCCCAGCCTCGGCGTGGGAACGGAGTGGACGTCGCGTTCGCGCAGGGGCGAGAAGATCAGTCCTCGTTCGGCGACTCTCCGGACCATGGGCGTGAGCAGGTACGCCACCAGTGCGGAGACGACGAGGATGAAGAGGTAGGCGCGCACTCAGCCGTCCAGGTCAGCAAGGTCGGGGATGATCTCGCGCAGCTCCTCGGCGCTGATCGGTCCCCGGCGGACGATGCGGGGGACGTCCCCGGAGAGGTCGACGATCGTCGACGACTGACCGGAGGTGCGCTCTCCCCCGTCGAGGTAGATCTCGACGTCGGTGCCGAGCATGTCCTGGGCCTCGTCGGCGGTCGTCGCCGCGGGTCTGCCGGAGAGGTTCGCGCTCGAGACCGCGAGCGGACCGGTGCGCGAGAGCAGGGCGAGGGCGTGCTCGTCGTCGGGCATGCGCACGGCGACGGTGCCGTGGGTCTCCCCGAGATCCCAGTCGAGGGAGGGCTGAGCCGCGGCGATGATCGTCAGCGGTCCCGGCCAGAACCGCGCGGTGAGCGCGAGCACGGTCTCATCGACGCCGTCGACGAGTCCGAATACTGTCTCCGACCTCGGCACGAGCACCGGAGGCGGCATGTCCCGTCCGCGTCCCTTCGCGGCGAGCAGGGCCGCGACGGCGGAGGCGTTGAAGGCATCGGCTGCGATCCCGTAGACCGTGTCGGTGGGGATGACGAGGAGGTTCCCCGCCTCGACCACGCGGGCGCACTCGTCGAGGACGAGGTCGCGGATGTCGGCCTGGGTGACGTCGAATCGACGGGACACTCATTCTCCGTTTCTCATCGGGGACGCCGCGGAGTCGCGACGGGCCACCGTATAGCGGTCGCGTCCAGTGTAGTCCGGGAACGTGGCCGCCCCGCTCAGCCCCGGCGTGCCGGCGACGATCTCGCGCACCCCGGCCCCCTGGTCCTCGGCGTGCTCCATGACGAAGAGACCGCCCGGCCGCAGCAGCACCACCGCCTGCGCGATGAGGAGGGCGGGCAGCTCGAGTCCCGAGGCGCCCCCGTAGAGAGCGGCCGCGGGATCGTGATCGCGGACCTCGGGATCGCGGGGAACGGCGGCGTCGGGGACATACGGCGGGTTCGTCACGACGACGTCGACGGTGCCGGCGAGTTCCGGGTGATCGACTGCCACCGTCGTCGCGTCCCCGGCGAGGAGGTCGACGGTCGAGGCGCCGAGGTCGAAATCGACGAGATTCGACTGCGACCACGACAGCGCGGGAGCCTCACGTTCGATGCCGATGACGCGGACCCCGGGGTGTTCGAGCGCGACGGACAGGGCGATCGCTCCCGAGCCCGAGCAGAGGTCGACGACGAGCGGGGGTGCCCCATCGTCGCCGTGCGCGAGGTGATCGAGGACCTCGGTGACGAGGAGTTCGGTCTCCGGTCGGGGGACGAAGACGCCGGGACCGACCCGCAGGCTCAGGCGGCGGAAGTGGGCGACTCCGGTGAGGTGCTGGAGCGGGATGCGGCGCGCGCGTTCGGCGACGAGGCGGGCGAAACCGGCGGCGACCTCGGCCGGCACGGCGTCTGAGAAGAGGCGCCTGCGGGAGAGGTCTGTCTCGTCGACCTCCCACGCATGGGCGAGCAGCGCGGCGGCATCGGCGTCCGGCGAGGGGACGCCGGCCTCGGTGAGGACGCGCACTCCTGCCCTGAGCAGGGTGGGAACGTCCTGTTCGACCGCGCGGGTGCTCGGGTCCAGCTCAGTCTCCCAGGGCATCGAGTCGTGCGGCACGGTCGGCGTCGCGGTTCGAGCCGACGACGGGGTCGAGGTCCCCGGCGAGGACCTGATCGAGGTTGTACGCCTTGAAGCCGGTGCGGTGGTCGGTGATGCGGTTCTCCGGGAAGTTGTACGTCCGGATCCGCTCGGAGCGGTCGACGGTGCGCACCTGCGAACGGCGGATGTCAGCGGCCTCCGCCGCCGCCTCCTCGGCCTGCTTGGCCAGGATCCGGGCGCGCAGCATCCGCAGGGCCGCCTCCTTGTTCTGCAGCTGCGACTTCTCGTTCTGGCAGCTCGCGGTGATGCCCGTGGGCAGGTGGGTGATGCGCACGGCCGAATCGGTCGTGTTCACCGACTGCCCGCCCGGTCCCGAGGACCGGTAGACGTCGATGCGCAGCTCGTTCTCCTCGAGGCGGACCTCTTCGGGCTCGTCGACCTCGGGGAAGACGAGGACTCCCGCCGCCGAGGTGTGGATGCGTCCCTGGGACTCCGTGACGGGCACGCGCTGGACCCGGTGGACGCCGCCTTCGAACTTCAGCCACCCGTAGGCGCCGTCGTCGCCGGCCTTGACGGCGAGGGTGACGTCCTTGTAGCCGCCGAGGTCGGAGTGCGTGGCGGTGAGGATCTGCGAGGACCAGCCGTGGGAGTCGATCCAGCGCTGGTACATCCGCAGCAGGTCCCCGGCGAAGAGCGCGGACTCGTCGCCGCCCTCCCCCGCCTTGATCTCGACGATCGCGTCACGGGCGTCGTCGGGGTCGCGGGGAACGAGGAGATCGCGGAGTTCGGCCTCGGCCTCGGCCTGCTCGGTGCGCAGGCGCTCGGCCTCGGCGGCAAGGTCGGGATCCTCGGCGCTGAGCTCCTCGGCGGCGGCGAGGTCGTCGCCGAGGGCATCGACGCGCTTGGCGGCGGCGACGATGCGGTCGAGTTCGGAGTACCTGCGGGTGAGCTTCCGGGCCCGGCCGGCATCAGCGTGCACGGCCGGGTCGGAGAGCTCCTCGGACAGCCTCGCATGCTCGTCGACGAGCATGCTCACACTGGCCCTGAGGCTGTCAGTCATCTCAGTGTTCGTCGGTCGAGGACTTCGGCAGCGGCGTCGTCTTCTGCACCTGCATGAGGAACTCGGCGTTCGAGCCGGTCTCCTTGAGCTTGGACATGAGGAGTTCGACGGCCTGCTGCTGCTCGAGACCCGAGAGGAGGCGGCGCAGGCGCCACATCACCTTGGTCTCCTCCGGCGTCATGAGCATCTCCTCGCGACGCGTCGACGAGGCGTTGACGTCGACGGCCGGGAAGATGCGCTTGTCCGCGAGCTGGCGGGACAGACGCAGCTCCATATTGCCGGTGCCCTTGAACTCCTCGAAGATCACCTCGTCCATCTTCGAGCCCGTCTCGACGAGCGCGGTGGCGAGGATCGTCAGGGAGCCGCCGCCTTCGATGTTGCGGGCGGCGCCGAAGAACTTCTTCGGCGGGTAGAGCGCGTTCGCGTCGACACCACCGGAGAGGATGCGGCCCGAGGCCGGCTGCGCGATGTTGTACGCCCGGCCCAGGCGCGTGATGTTGTCGAGGAGGACGACGACGTCGGAGCCCATCTCGACGAGGCGCTTGGCGCGCTCGATGGCGAGTTCGGCGATCGTCGTGTGGTCGTCGGCGGGACGGTCGAAGGTCGAGGCGATGACCTCGCCCTTGACGGCGCGCTGCATGTCCGTGACCTCTTCGGGGCGTTCGTCGACGAGGACGACCATGAGGTGGACTTCCGGATTGTTCTCCGTGATCGCGTTGGCGACCTGCTGCATGATCGTCGTCTTGCCGGCCTTGGGCGGGGCGACGATGAGGCCGCGCTGGCCCTTGCCGATCGGCGTGACGAGATCGATGAGGCGCGTCGACTGGAGCTTCGAGGTGGTCTCGAGGCGCAGACGCTCCTGCGGGTAGAGGGGCGTGAGCTTCGAGAACTCGACGCGGCCCTTCGCATCGTCGACGCTCAGTCCGTTGACCGAGTCGAGGCGGACGAGGGCGTCGAACTTCTCACGCTTGCCCCCGCGCTCGTTCTCCCGCGGCTGACGGATCGCGCCGGCGACGGCGTCGCCCTTGCGCAGACCGTTCTTGCGCACCATCGAGGCCGAGACGTAGACGTCGTTGGGCCCGGGCAGGTAGCCCGAGGTGCGGAGGAAGGCGTAGTTGTCGTGGACGTCGAGGATGCCGCCGACGGGGATGAGGACGTCGTCGCTGCGGATCTCCGGCTCATCGCCGCCGCGTCCGCGGCGCTTGCGATCCCGTCCGCGACCGCGGCGGCCGCCGCGCTCGTCATCGTCGCGGTTGCGACGGTCGTTGTCGCGCCGGTCGTTGTCACGACGGTCGTTGCGATTGCCGCGGTCGTCGCCGCGGTCATCGCCCTCGCCCTGACGGCCGCGACGGTCATTGCCGCCCCGCTCGCCCTTGCGGTCGTTGTCACGGTCGCCCTTGCGGTCCTCGCCCCGGCGGTCGTTGTCCCGGCGGTCGTTGTCGCGGTCGCCCTTGCGGTCGTCGCCGCGGCGGTCGTCGTCACCGCGGCGGCCTCGACGGTTTCCGCGCTCAGCGGAATCGTCACGCGCCTCGGCGGACTGCGTCTCGGCCTCGGCGTCACCGCCGCGGGAGCGCGAACGGCTCCGGCGGCTGCGCTGGCGGTCCTGACCCTGCTCGTCGCCCTCGGGCGCCTGGGTCTCGGTCTCGGTGCGGGCCTCGGGGGCGGTCGCCTCGGCGGACTGCGCGTCCTCGGTCTGCTGATCCGCGCGAGAGGCGGAGGCGGCGCTGCGGCGCGCGGGACGGCGGGAGCGCTTGGCGTCCTCGGTGGTCTCGGCCGGAGCCGAGTCGGCGGCGGGCGCGTTCGAGCCGCCCTGGTTGTTGATGGCGTCGATGAGTTCGCCCTTGCGAAGTCGACGGTATCCTTTGATTCCCATTCCGGCTGCCATCTCCTGCAGCTGGGGAAGGCGCAGAGCGGTCAGACTGCCGGTGCGCGGTGTGGAATCCGGGGTTGTGGTTTCAGACACGAAGGTCCTTCTCCCTCATTCGGCCGTGCGGCAAGAGCCGTAGTCCCACGGCGACGGAAACACCCTTGACGGTGCATTGTGAAAGTCGTCCTGCTAAAGACTGAGCAGGAGATGTTCCAGAAGAATCGATGTGGAGTCCGCGGCGACTGCCGCGGAAGTCCGCTCATCGGAGGAACACCGTTCAGTCTACCCGCAGCGAGCCGATCTTGCGAATCCCGTCTCACGCGAGTTCTGTGTCGTGTCTCACACGACGTCGGCGATGCGGCAGCCCTCCTCATCGATGTCGACGGTGAGGATGCGCACGCCGGGCGGGACCGCCTCGGCGGGAACGGATTCGGTGAGCGCGAGCACGGTCGGCCCGGCTCCGGAGATCACCGCGGGGATCCCGCGGGAGCGCAGGGCGTCGACGAGGTCCATCGAGCCCGGGTAGGCCGATCGGCGGGCCTCCTGGTGGAGGCGATCGACGGTCGCGTCGAACAGGGCGTCCCGGTCCTCGGTGAGCGCATGGACGAACAGGCCCGTGCGCGCAGCGTTCTCCGCGGCGACGGCATGGTCGACGACCGCGGGGATGGCGCCGCGGGCGGTGAGCGTGTCCAGCCGCTCCTCGGGCACGAGAACTGTGACCGCAGACAGCGTGCGCACGGGGACGTTCCATGCCCGCGCGGGATCCGAGAGGGAGATCGTCAGTCCCCCGAAGATCGCCGGCGCCGCGTTGTCGGGATGCCCCTCGATCACGGCGGCGCGCTCGAGGATCTCCTCCGGGGTCAGCCCCCGCCCTCCGGCCGCCTCGGCGAGCCTGCCGGCCAGGGCGATGCCCGCGACCACGGCCGCTGCCGAGGACCCCAGTCCCCTAGAATGCGGAATCCGGTTGGTGCATTCGAGCGTGATCCTCGGCAGCAGCTCCGCGTGGGCGTCCGGGGCGATCTCGGCGAGCACCTCGCGGAGGACTGAGACGATGAGATGGGAACCGTCCCGGGGCAGCTCGGCGGCGCTCTCCCCGGTGATCGTGACGACGGCGGTCGGATCGACCGGGGCGTCGTGGACGGTGAGTTCGAGGGTGTCGACGAGGCCGAGGGCGAGGCCGAACGAGTCGTAGCCGGGGCCGAGGTTCGCCGAGGTCGCCGGCACCTCGATCCGCAGACGCCGGATCACTCGTCCTCAAGCCCGAGTGCGCGGGCGGCGCTGACGGCGTCGACCGGCACGCGCACCGGTTCGATCTCCGACCCGTCAGCGGTGTGCAGCGCCCAGCTCGGGTCCTTGAGACCGTGGCCGGTGACGGTGACGGCGATCCGTGCGCCGGCCGGGACCCCGCCCGCCTCCGACATCTTGAGCAGACCCGCCACCGAGGCGGCCGACCCGGGTTCGACGAAGATCCCCTCCTCACGCGAGAGGACCTTGTGCGCGGCGAGGATCTCCTCGTCGGTGACCGAGTCGATGAGTCCGCCCGAGGCGTCGCGGGCCTCGATCGCCCGATCCCAGCTGGCGGGGTTGCCGATGCGGATCGCCGTGGCGATCGTGTCCGGATCGGTCACGGGGTGGCCGAGGACGAGCGGGGCCGCTCCGGCGGCCTGGAAGCCCCACATCTGCGGCAGGCGCGTCGAGACGCCGATCCCGTGGTACTGGTGGTAGCCCTTCCAGTACGCGGTGATGTTGCCGGCGTTGCCGACGGGCAGGACGTGGATGTCGGGGGCGTCGCCGAGGACGTCGACGACCTCGAAGGACGCCGTCTTCTGGCCCTCGATGCGGTCGGGGTTGACGGAGTTGACGAGGTGGACGGGGTAGGACTCGGAGAGCTTCCGGCACAGGGTGAGGCAGTCGTCGAAGTTCCCGTCGACCTCGAGCAGCGTCGCCCCGTGGGCGACGGCCTGGCTCATCTTCCCCGGCGCGATCCTGCCCGCGGGCACGAGCACGGCGCACGTGAGGCCCGCCTTCGTCGCGTACGCGGCCGCCGAGGCGGAGGTGTTGCCCGTCGATGCGCAGATCACGGCCTTCGCCCCGTGCGCCTTCGCCTTCGTGATCGCCATCGTCATCCCGCGGTCCTTGAACGATCCGGTCGGGTTGAGGCCTTCGTACTTGACCCACACCTCGGCGCCGGTCATCGCACTGAGCTTCTGCGCGCGGATGAGCGGAGTTCCGCCCTCTCCGAGGGTGACAGACGGGATGTCGGCGGCGATGTCGAGCAGGCTGCGGTATTCGTCGATGACGCCCTGCCACTGGTGGCGGGGGTACTGGCTGTTCGTCACAGGGGTCTGGTCCTTCGTCTCGCTCACTGGCCCTCCGCCCGGATGACGGAGGCGACTGCGCGCACCACGTCGAGGTCGCCGAGGCGGTCGACCGTGCGTGAGAGCGCAGCGTCGGTGTTCTCATGGGTGGCCAGCACGAGCTTCGCGTGCTGGATCCCCTCATCGTCGACCTCGCCGATGGTCTGGCGCATGAGCTCGATCGACGCACCCTCGTCGGCGAAGACCTCGGAGACCGCGGCGAGCACGCCGGGACGGTCGACGACGTCGAGGGTGATGTGGTAGCGGGTGGTGATGGCCGAGATCGGCAGCACCCTGCGTTCGGGGTGGAAGGGGCGTTCGTACTGTCCGCGCCCGCCGAGCACCTTGCGCCGGGCGACGGAGACGACGTCGCCGAGCACCGCCGAGGCGGTCGGGGCTCCCCCGGCCCCCTGGCCGTAGAACATCAGCGACCCTGCGGCCTCGGCCTCGACGAACACGGCGTTGAACGCTCCGTGGACGGAGGCGAGCGGGTGGATGCGCGGCAGCAGCGCCGGGTAGACCCGCGCGGAGAGTCCCGCACCGGCCGGTGAGTCCGTGACGCGTTCGCACACGGCGAGCAGCTTGATGACGAAGCCCTGGTCCTTCGCCGTCTCGACCATCTCCGCGGTGATGCCGGTGATGCCCTCGACGTGGACGTCGTCGATCGTCACCGGTGCGTGGAAGGCGAGGGAGGAGAGGATCGCGGCCTTGGCAGCGGCATCGTGACCGCCGATGTCCGCTGTCGGGTCGGCTTCGGCGTATCCGAGCTCCTGCGCCGAGGCCAGGGCTGCGTCGAAGTCCCAGCCCTGCGAGTCCATCTGGTCGAGGATGTAGTTCGTCGTGCCGTTGACGATGCCCATGATCCGATCGATCCGGTCTCCCGCGAGCGAGTCGCCGACGGGGCGGATGATCGGGATCGCTCCGGCCACGGCCGCTTCGTGCTCGAGGCGGACCTCGGAGTCGTCGGCGGAGGCCATGAGTTCGCCGTAGGCGGCGGCGAGCAGCGCCTTGTTCGCGGTGACGACGGACGAGCCCTGGGCGAGTGCACGGGTGATGAGCGTCTTCGCGGGCTCGATGCCGCCCATGAGCTCGATGACGATGTCCGCACCGTCGATCGCCGCCTCGGCGTCGGTGGTGAGCACGCTCGCATCGACACCGGGCCGCTCCTTGTCCGGGTCGCGGACGACGACCGCGGTGAGCACGAGCGGAGCGCCGATGCGCTCCTCGAGCGCCTCAGCCCGCGACTGGAGTCGGGCGGCGACTTCCGAGCCGACGACTCCGCATCCGAGCATGGCGACTTTCAAAGGCTGCATGGCTCACTCTCTGTTCTCAGTGGTTCTCGGTGGTTCGCAGGTGATCTCAGCGCTCTGCCGGATCAGGATTCTTCCCGTCGGTGGTCGGGTCCGCCATCCCCGGGTCGCTCGCGAAGAGCTGCGAGTACGTCTCCGGGGTGACGATCCACTCCACCCTATCCCGTGTCACGGCGAGCACCCCCGGCCGAGTGACATGATTGTAATTGCTCGACAGTGACCGACAGTAGGCGCCGGTGCCGGGAACGGCGACGAGGTCGCCGGGTGCCACGTCACCGCCCATGTACTCGTCACGGACGATGACGTCGCCGGACTCGCAGTGCATGCCGACGACGCGGACGACGACGGGAGCGGCGGGCGAGTTCCGATTTGCCAAGGTACACGAATAGTCGGCGTCGTAGAGAGCTGTCCGAATGTTGTCGCTCATCCCGCCGTCGACGGCGACGTAGGTGCGCACACCTTCGTCGGTGACGACCTCCTTGACGGTGCCGACGCGGTAGAGCGTGAACACCGCGGGCGAGACGATCGCCCGGCCCGGCTCGATCGAGATCCGCGGGACGTTCGTGCCCAGTCCGCGGCACTCCTTGGCGACGACGGCGGCGAGTTCGGAGGCCATCTCAGCGACGGGGATCGGCGTGTCCTGCGAGGTGTAGCGGATCCCGAAGCCGCCGCCGAGGTCGACCTCGGGGAGGTCGACGCCGTGGGTGGCCATGATCTCGGCGCGCAGGGCAAGCACGCGGGCGGCGGCGACCTGGAAGCCGGAGATGTCGAAGATCTGGGAGCCGATGTGCGAGTGGAGCCCGTCGAGGCGGAGGTGGGCGGAGTCGACGACGCGCGCGGCGGCGGCGCTCGCCTTGCCCGCGGACACGGAGAGGCCGAACTTCTGGTCCTCGTGGGCGGTGGCGATGAAGTCGTGGGTATGGGCTTCGACGCCGACGGTGACGCGCAGCATCACCGGCGCGACGACGCCCTTGGCCGCGGCGATGGTCTCGAGACGGTCGATCTCGTCGAGGCTGTCGACGATGATCCGTCCCACCCCGTAGTCGAGGGCGTACTCGAGTTCGGCGACGGACTTGTTGTTCCCGTGCAGGCCCACGCTCGCCCCGGGGACTCCGGCGGCGCGGGCGATCATCATCTCTCCGAGCGAGCACGTGTCGAGTCCCAGTCCGGCCTCGTGCACCCACCGGGCCACCGCCGTGCAGAGGAACGCCTTGCCCGCGTAGAAGACGTCGGCGCCGGCGAGCCCGTGCTCCGGGGCGAATGCGGCCGAGTACGCCTGACGGAAGAGCTCTGCGCGGGAGACGAAGTCGTCGACGTCGAAGACGAATGTCGGCGTGCCGAAGCGTTCGGCGAGGTCGGTCACGGGGTGACCGGCGACGGTGAGGACGCCGTCTGAGTCCTTGGCGACGTTGTCCGACCACAGGCTCGGCATGACGGCGTTGACGTCGTCGGGATAGGGCAGCCACACGGGGGCGGGCGTCGCGTGCAGGGGGCCTGCGATGTGAGCGGGCATCTACATCCTCTCCGGGGCGCGCACGCCCAGCAGTCTCAGTCCTCGGGCGAGGACGGTGGTCACAGCATCGACGAGCACGGCCCGGGCGGCGTGGACGGCGGTGATGTCGGCGTCGAGAGTGGGGACGAGCGTGTGACTCGCCGCCCAGTCGAGGTAGGCGTGGGCGAGGTCGGCGAGCGTTGCGGTCAGCGCCGCCGGGTCCCGCGTGCGCGCGAGGGTGTCTGCCGCCTCGGTGACGTGGACGAGCAGGCTCCGCTCGCCGGTGTCGAGGGTCTCGGCGCCGACGATCTCGGCTGAGTCCGGTCGGGCCTCCCCCACTCGGACGTCGCCCCTGGCGGCGGTGCGCGGGCATCCGCCGGGGACTCCGGCGGCGGCTGCATTGCGGAGCAGTCGGCGGCCGTGGGCGTGGCTGCGGCGGATGAGGTGGACGGGATCGTCGTCGAGGGCGCGGGCCGGACCGTCGGGGACCTCGGGTGCCGGATCCCCGTCGTCGGCGGATGTGTGTGCGTCAGCGGCGGGGACTGCGTCAGCGCCCGGTTCCGCATCAGCGATCTGCTCGGCGATGATCGCGCAGACGGCGGCGAGGAGGCTCGCCGCGGTCACCTCGATGCCGAGGAAGCCCGGACCCGACACGGTCACCGCCGCGATGTCGGGATGGCGGCGAAGCGCCTCGGCGAACTGCTCGGCGACGTCATGGGCGTCGGCTCCGTCGAGGCGAGCCGCGGTGCGCAGGGCGAGGTTCGAATGCCAGTGACCGGGGGTTCTGCCGTCGGCACGACGCAGCACCGCACCATCGGCCGGATGCGCAGTCCGGGCGGCGTCGGCCGCCGCCTCGGCGAGGACGGTGCGCAGCTGTTCCGGGGTCACTCGTCAAGCGTACTCGGCACGCGATCCGCGCACCGAATCGCCCGGCTCAGATATGGCCGGCCCGGGTGGCGGGGACGGTGACGGCGAGTTTGATCCCGACGGAGGCGAGGACGAGGACGAAGGCGGGCCACAGACTCCCTCCGGCTCCCACCAGGAGGCCGAAGAGCAGGGGACCCGTCGCGGCGAGCAGGTAGCCGCCGCCCTGGACGAATCCGGACAGCGCCGCCGAAGCCTCGGGGCCGCGCGAGCGCAGGGTGATGAGGGTGAGCGCGAGCGGGAACGTGGAGATGCCGATGCCGAGCAGCACGGTCCACAGCACCGGGGCCGCCTGCGGGGCGAGCCAGAGGCCGAGGTAGCCTGCGGCGAGGCTGAGGCAGAAGGCGACGACTATCGCGGCCGAGGAGCGCAGCCTGGCGGCCATTGCCGGGAGGACGAAGCCGAGGACGAGCGGGATCGCGGTGACGAGGGCGAGCATGGCTCCGGCGAACGCGGAGTCGAAGCCTGCGCGGGTGAGCAGCGGAGGCAGCCACGTGAAGAGGATGAAGTTGTTGAACGAGGTCATGCCCGTCATCGTCATCAGCGCCCAGGCCCGCGGGGTCGAGAGCAGCCGGCGCAGCTCCCGGCCGCCCACGGATGCGGCTCTCACCTCGGTCTGCGGGGCGGGACGGCACGCGGCGATGACACCCCACACGGCGACTGCGAGGCCGGCGCAGGCGACCCAGACGAGCAGCGAGCCGCGCCAGCCGAGTTCGCGGGCGAGCGGGACGGCGACGAGCGGGGGCACGAAGGTCCCGAGCTGGAGGAGACCGACGTGGACGGTGGAGACGAACGCGACCCGGTCCGGGAAGTACGCCTTGACGATCGGGGGCACGACGACGTTGCCCAGCCCCATGCCCGCCAGCGCGAGGACGCTGAGGGCGAGGAAGAGGCCGGGGTCGGAGACGAGGGCGCGGACCCCGAGTCCGAGGGTGATCATGGCCATCGCCGCCACGGTCATCGTCATCGCGGAGAAGCGGGTGATGAGGCGCGGGGCGAGGAACCCGCAGAGCCCGTAGAGCAGCGGCGGGAGCATGCCGATGACGGCGAGGAACGTCCCGCCGAGGCGGATCTCGCCGCCCATCGTCTCGAGCAGCGGGGACAGTCCGGTGACACCGGGCCGAAGGTTGAATGCGGCGACGACGATACCGGTGAGGATGATCCCCGACGTCCACGCTGGTCTCATGTGTGCCTTTCTACCACTGAGGCCGTGCCCGGCTACCGGCAGGGTCAGGTCTCCTGCTTGAGCCCTTCGACCGGGGACAGCCGTGCGGCGCGACCGGCCGGGGCCAGCGCCGAGAGGATCCCGGCGATGACGGCGACGGCGAGGATGCCGAGCGAGGCGGGGATCGACCAGTCGACGACGAATGCCGATGAGAAGTCGACGGTGATGAGTCGGGTCGCGACGATGCCCAGGGCCCCGCCGAGGCCGAGCCCGATGAGCGCGGCGACGACGGAGATGAGGACCGCTTCGAAGGCGAGCAGAGCGCGCAGCTGCGCGAGGCTGAGGCCGAGGGCGCGCAGCAGCGAGTTCTCCCGTCGGCGTTCGATGACCGAGAGGCTGATCGTGTTCGAGACCCCGATGAGGGCGATGAGGACGGCGATGAGGAGGACGCCGACGGCCGTGAGGAGGAGCACGTCGATGACCTGGGCGAAGAGCCCGCGTTCGACCGCCGAACCGATGACCTCGTCGGTGGCGACGTCGAGTGCCTCGGCGACCTGCTGCCGGATGCGCAGGACGTCGGAGCCGCTCTGGTCGGGGGCCAGGGTGATGAGCACAGCCGTCGACGCCGCGGAGATGCCGATCCTGTTGCCGACGTCAGCGGTCGTGAAGTAGGCCCGGCTCGACTCCCCCGACTTCTCGACCGGCAGCGTCGCCGTCGTCAGCCCCTGCACCTGCACCGACTGCCCCGGGTAGTTCTCAGGCACCGTCACCCGCCCGGCGACCACCGGGGGCGCCGACTCGCCGAGGAGGGCCGAGAGCGAGCTCGGATCGACGATGTAGAGCTCGGCATCGTCGTCGACGACGGACCCGTGGTACGCGAGCACCGCCGTGGCGACGCCGTCGATGTCGCGGATCTCCTCGATGACGTCCTGATCGGCGGCGGTGCCGAGGTTGACGGCGACGTCGACGGGGAAGTGCTGTTCGAGGCCCGCCCCGAACGTCGCCTTCGTCGACATGCCGCCGACGACGAGAGTGGAGACGAGCGTGACGCCGATGACCAGCGCCGCGGCTGTCGACCCGGTGCGGCGGCGGTTGCGCAGCGTGTTGAGCGTGGCCAGTTGGCCCGGCAGACCCCACGGGGTGACGACGAGGTCGCCGATCCACGAGACCACGGGCGGGATGATCTGGCCTGAGCCGAGGACGAGTCCGACGACGACGAGGATGCCGCCGAGGGCGCCGACGAGGATCCAGACGGGCGAGTCGACGGCGAAGACGAGAGCGAGGACGACGGCGAGGGTGCCGATGACGATGCTCCCCCACCCGGAGAGGACACGCGCCCGCGACTGCGAGGTCGGAGCGCTGGGGACGTCGAAGGGCTGCAGCGCCTCGAGCGGGGTCACCGCGATCGCGCTGCGTGCCGGCCGGATCGTCGCCGCCACGGTGAGGAGGACGCCGACGACGACGCCGGCCAGCAGCGTCCAGGCCGGCACCGTGAGCGAGACGTAGGCGAACTCGTCCTTCCAGACCCGGGTGGCGACGGCAACGAGCAGGGCGCTCACCCCGATCCCGGCGATGACCCCGAGGAGCGAGCCGAGGAGTCCGACGAACACGCCTTCGACGAGGACCGAGCCGTAGAGCTGTCGGCGGGAGGCGCCGATGCAGCGGAGCAGGGCGAGTTCGCGGCGACGACCGGCGACGATGACCGAGAACGTGTTCGAGACGACGAGGACGGCGACGAGGACGGAGATGCCCGCACAGCCGAGCAGCATCCATGCGATGAAGTCGCTGCCCTCGGAGAACTCCGCGACCCGGCGGTCGACCGCCTCGTCGACGGTCATCGTCTCCATCCTGTCGCGGAGGACGGAATCGGCGATGCGGGTCTCGATCGCAGAGCGCACCGTTTCCGGGTCGGCATCGGAGGACAGACCGAGCTGGATGGCGGCGACGTCACCGGAGCGGGCGAAGTGCTCGCGGTAGCTCGCCCCCGTCGTCAGGGCCCGGGGCATGCCGACGAAGGTGGGGTCGTCGCCCATCTCCGCGATGCCGACGACGGTGAAGTCCGTGGCCGAGTGCCGCGGTCCGCGGTAGACGGGCATCGAATCGGTGTCGGTGTCGATCCGGGCGGTCGCCGTGGTGAACCGCAGGGTGTCTCCGACACCGACGCCGAGGTCGGCAGCCGTCGCCGTGTCGACGACGACGTCCGTGGGCTCCTGCGGACGGGATCCCTCGACGACGGAGAACGTGTCGAGTCGGGGATCTCCCGGCGCGGGGGTGACGGCGAAGTCGGTGTCGGCGATTCCGCCGCCGCGCGCCGAGGCGACGGCGCTGGCGGTGACCTCGACCGCACTCACCCCGGGCACCCCCGCCAGCGACTCCGTCACCGCGGCGACCTCAGGCGGGTCGATCGCGGCTCCGGTGACGGGCATGACGACGACTCCGGCCCGGGAGAACGACTGTCCGATCCCCTCCCGCAGGCTCTCCTGCAGCGAGGTGTTGATGATGAGGGTGGCCGAGACGAATCCCGCAGCGAGCGCGATGCCGAGACCGATCGCTGCGAACCGCGCCCAATGGGCGCGGATCTGGGCGAAGGCCACGGAGATCATCGCGCGCTCAGCTCGCTCAGGGCGGTGACGACTGTCTCCGTCGTCGGGTCGGCGATCTCACCGCCCACACGACCGTCCTTGAGCAGCACCACCCGATCGGCGTGGGCGGCGGCGACGGGGTCGTGGGTGACCATGATGATCGTCTGACCGTATTGGGCAGCGGCGGCATGGAGGAGGTCGAGCACCTCGGCGCCGGAGAGGGAGTCGAGGTTGCCCGTCGGCTCGTCGGCGAAGACGACATCGGGCTTCGTCAGCAGGGCACGGGCGACGGCGACGCGCTGCTGCTGGCCGCCGGAGAGCTCGTGGGGGCGGTGCCGGAGTCGGTCGCCGATGCCGAGGCGCTCGACGATCTCCGCCTTCCACGCCTCGTCGACGGAGCCGCGGGCGAGCGAGACCGGCAGATCGATGTTCTGGTCGGCATCGAGGGTGGGGACGAGGTTGAAGGCCTGGAAGATGAAGCCGACGCGGTCGCGGCGCAGCTGGGTCAGCTGCCGGTCGTCGAGTCCGGTGATGTCCTCGCCGCGCATGAGGATCTCCCCCGAGTCGACGCGGTCGAGGCCGGCGAGCACATGCATGAACGTCGACTTGCCCGACCCGGAGGGGCCCATGATGGCGGTGAAGCGCCCGGAGTCGAAGTCGACGCTGATGTCGTCGAGCGCAGTCACCGCGGTCTCGTCGCGGCCGAAGCTCTTGCGCAGGTGACGGGCGCGCAGCACCGCCTCGTCAGAGCTGCTCGGCGCGGGGGAAGGAGTCGACATCACTGTCCTCGTGATCGCGGTCGGCGCGGGATAGACGAACCGCCCATCTCGACGTGGGAGATGGGCGGATCACTGTGCCCGCGACAGGATTCGAACCTACGACCTTCTGCTCCGGAGGCAGACGCTCTATCCGCTGAGCTACGCGGGCAACGCATGTCATGCTATCACCGACTGGGATCCGAACCCAAAACGCCGCCCGATCGTGTCGGACGGCGCAGCGGGGCGGGACTCAGGAGCCCTTCATGCCTTTGCGGCCGGGCACGTACTCCCAGTGCCACAGCTCGTACGAGTTGGCCTTGGCCCAGTCCGGGTTCTCCCAGCCGTACTTGCCGGCGTTGGCGGCGAGCCAGTCGTAGTTCGAGGTGTCGAGGTCGAGCGCGAGACCCCAGCCGTGGTTGGAGGTGCCCGGGCGGGCGGCGAAACCCGGCTTGCGGGCCGCGACCGAGATCTGCCCGGCCATGTCACGGTACGAGTCCGTGATGCCGAGGTCCTTGCCGGTGTCCTTCTTGAACGCGGCGTTCATCTCGGCGAAGGCGACAGCGGCGTCCGAGCGCAGCCTGTGGTCGCCGACGCCGATGCCGCACAGCCATTCGTCGGGCAGCTCGCCGTTCGAGGGTGAGCCCTTCGGAGCCTCACCGGAGCAGCCGGGCAGGACCGACTTCTCGATCGCACGGGACGCGGCCTCGGCCTTGTTCTGCTTGGCGCTGGGAGCGCCGATCTCGATGCTCGTCTTCTCGTCGGTCGCGGGAATGTCCGCGGAGACCGATTCCGCGTTGATCGCACGCGCCGGGGCCGCGGCCGCGGTCTCATCGACCTTGACCTCCTGGCCGCCCATGTTGCCGGCGATCATCACGGCCGCGATAGCGGTGCCGGTGACCGAGACGGTCGCCAGCGCCGAGGCGGTGGTCACCCGCTTGCGGCGGACGGAGCGGAGCAGGGAGCCGTCGGAGCCGCGGTTGCCCGCGAAGGCGGCGACGCTTCCCGAGGCGCGTTCGGCGGCCAGGGCCGCACGCCTGGGCGAACCCGCCTGCGCCGCAGCCTCAGCGGCCATCGCCGCTCGCCGGGGCGAGAGGGGCTGGGACTGAGGCTGAGATGCGGATTCCCGCGTCTGCGGGGTCGTGTCGGCGGTGCGCCGGGAGAGGAGAGAGGGAACGCTCGAGGAGGCGTGCTGCTTGCGTAGATCGCGTCGGCGCACAGGCGCCTCCACGGTCGAGGTGTCACTCGACATATCACTCCGAACTGTCGTCTGCTGTGCTGCACGCCCGCGGTCGGGCAGGCGGCCGAAAAGCTTATGTCACAACACTATAACGGCATTGTTACAGAAAGTCATGTCTCTGCAACGTTTCGGCCCTGACCTCGCAGAACGTACGGGGCAGGCGTGTCGGAGCACCGCTGATCCGTGACCTGGCGCACATCGATCGTTACATTCCGTTACACAGGCCACGCCGTTCGGGAGACCGGGATCACCGTTGGGGCGTGCGAATGTGGGCGAACTCACCTCAGCCGTTCGCGCGACCGCGCTGCATCGCGTCCTGGACCTCGCCGACGAGCTCCTCGAGGACGTCCTCGAGGAAGAGGACGCCGAGCACCTCGTCGTCGGCCGAGAGGACCCGGGCGACGTGGATGCCGACCTTCTGCATCTGCGCGAGCGCCTCCTCGACCTCGTCGTCGGCGCGCACGGTGAAGAGCGGGCGGAACCGCTTCGCCGGCACCGGCTCGGTGTCCCGATCGGCGTAGAGGACGTCCTTGATGTGGAGGTAGTTCTCCGGATACCCGTCATCGTCGACGACGAAGTACCGCGAATATCCCGTGCGGCCGACGAGGGTGACGAGCTCGTCGGGAGTCACGCTCTCGCTGATCGTCACGAGTTCGGACATCGGCACCATGATGTCGGCGGCGGTCTTGTCGCTGAACTCGAGCGCTCCCTTGAGCAGTCCGATGTCGTCGCTGAGCAGGCCCTCGCGCTTCGACTCGGCGACGATCGACTCGACCTGCTCGATCGTGTAGGCCTCGTTGACCTCGTCACGAGGTTCGATGCCGATGAGGCGGAGCACGGCGTTGGCGAGTCCGTTGAGCGGTCGGATGACGAAGCCGAAGACGCGGGAGAGGAACACCAGCGGCGGAGCGAGCAGCATCACGGCACGCCCCGAGGTGGCCAGGGCGATGTTCTTCGGCACCATCTCGCCGATGACGACATGGAGGTAGGTGACGATGCCGAGGGAGAGGATGAACGAGATCGTCGACGAGAGGCTCGCCGGGATGCCGAGGCCCTCGAGTGGCCCGGAGAGCAGATGGTGGATCGCCGGCTCAGAGACGTTGCCGAGCAGCAGCGAGCACACAGTGATGCCGAGCTGGCAGATCGCGAGCATGAGCGAGACGTGCTCCATCGCATAGAGGGCCGTGCGCGCGGCGGCGGAGCCCTCGGCGGCCTTGGGCTCGACCTGTGAGCGCTTGGCGGCGACGATGGCGAACTCGGCGGCGACGAAGAACGAGTTGCCGAGCAGCAGGACGACGAGCCAGACGAGTCCGAACCAGTCAGCGCTCATGCCGCACCGCCTTCCTGCTCGTAGAGTGCGTGGTCGGTGGCGCGCAGCACCACCCGGAGGCGTTCGATGCGCCGGCCGTGCATGCGCTCGACCCTGATGAGCGCGTCGGGCGTGCGCACCTCGTCTCCGGGCACCGGGATCCGACCAAGCTCCTTGAGGACGAAGCCGGCGACGGTCTCGTAGTCGGGGTCCTCCGGGATCGTCAGCCCGATCGTCGTCTCGATCTCGTCGGGGCGCAGCTGACCGGGCACGATCCACGAGCCGTCGCGGGCGGGCCGGGCGGCCACCCGCATCCTGTCGTGCTCGTCGGCGACCTCTCCGACGAGTTCCTCGACGACGTCCTCGAGGGTGACGACACCGGCGGTGCCGCCGAACTCGTCGACGACGACGGCCAGCTGCATGCCCTTGCCGCGCAGCTCCATGAGCAGCGGGTCGAGGCGCAGCGTCTCGGGGATCTCCGTGACCTCTGTCATCAGCCCTCCCGCGTACGCGTCATCGCGGTTGGCCACGGGAACGGCGAAGGCCTGTTTGACGTGGACGACGCCGACGATGTGGTCCTTGTCCTCGCCGGCGACGGGGAACCGGGAGTAGCCGGTCTCACGCGCCTGCTCGATGATCTGCCGGGCGGTGGTGTCCTTGACCACCGAGGACATCCGTGTGCGCGGCGTCATGACGTCCTCGGCGGTGCGCTCGGAGAAGCTCAGGGTGCGCTCGAGCAGACCGGCGGTCTGCTCGTCGAGGACGCCCTCCTCGGCGGAGTGGCGCACGAGCGAGGTGAGCTCGTCCGGGGAGCGCCCGACAGAGCCCTCCTCCTGCGGTTCGATCCCCATGGCGAGCAGGATCTTGTTCGCCGTGCCGTTGAGTGCGGCGATGAGCGGGCGGAGCACGACGGAGAACGCGTACTGGATCGGCGCGGCGATGCGCCCGGTGGCCAAGGGCACTGCGATCGCGAGGTTCTTCGGAACGAGTTCGCCGAAGATCATCGACAGCACCGTCGAGACGATGAGGGCGATGGTGAGCGCGAGCGGCTCCGACAGGCCCGGGCTCAGTCCCCAGGTCTCGAAGACCGGGGAGAGCAGTCTGCCCAGCGACGGCTCCATGAGGTAGCCCGTGAGCAGAGTGGTGATCGTGATGCCGACCTGCGCGGCGGAGAGCTGCGTGGACAGGTGCGTCATCGACTGCCGCAGCGTCTTCGCCCCGACGACGCCGTCGGCGACGGCTCGGTCGGCCGTGTGGCGGTCGAGGGTGAGGAGGGAGAACTCCGCTGCGACGAAGATGCCCGTGCCGGCGATGAGCAGGAGGGCGAGGGCGAGGAACAGCCACTCCATCAGCGGTGCGCCCCCTCATGCAGGGGCGGGGTGAGAGTCTCGATGTCTCCGCTGACCCTCACGGGTCGGGGGTCATCGTCTGGGTCGCCGGCTTCCCGCCGGCGGGGACTGTCACTCTGCATGCGACGATCCTACCAACTTCCGCTCACAGGTCGACCTTCTTCGTAGCCCGCCGTACTCTGCACGCCCACGCTCGCCCGATCGGCGAATTCCTCGAGATCCGCGGCTCCGGCGTAGGTGAATGAGCTGCGCACCCCGGAGGTGATCGAGTCGAGGAGGTCCTCGACGCCCGGGGACGCCGGATCGATGTACATCGTCGACGAGGAGATGCCCTCCTCGAACAGTCCCTTGCGGGCGCGCGAGAACGCCGACTCAGTGCGCGTCCGGTTGGCCACCGCGCGGGCCGAGGCCATGCCGAAGCTCTCCTTGTACTTCCGCCCCTCGCCGTCGACGAGGAGGTCGCCCGGGGATTCGTGCGTGCCGGCGAACCACGAGCCGATCATCACCTGGGAGGCCCCGGCGGCGAGTGCGAGCGCGACGTCACGGGGGTAGCGCACTCCCCCGTCGGCCCAGACGTGGGCACCGAGCTCGGCGGCCGCTTCGGCGCATTCGCGCACGGCCGAGAACTGCGGGCGTCCCACCGCTGTCATCATCCGCGTCGTGCACATCGCTCCCGGACCGACGCCGACCTTGACGATCTGCGCACCGGCCGAGACGAGGTCGCGGACCCCGTCGGCGGTGACGACGTTGCCGGCGACGATGGGCACACCGAGGTCGGCGTCCGCGACGGCCGTGAGGACGTCGAGCATCTTCGCCTGGTGGCCGTGGGCGGTGTCGATGACGAGAGTGTCGGCTCCGGCCTCCACGAGCGCGCTCGCCCGTTCGACGGCGTTGCCGTTGACGCCGATCGCCGTGGCGATCTTGAGGCGTCCCTCGTCGTCGAGGTTCGGCGTGTAGATCGACGACCGCAGCAGCGACTTCGGGGTGAGCGCCCCGAGGAGGACGCCCGCGTCATCGACGACCGCGGCGTAGGCGGTGCGCGCCTCGTTCATCGTCTCGAACAGCTGTGCGAGGGCTTCCTGGTCCTCCCAGTCGATCTCGTCGGCCCGGATGACCTGCGGGGAGGTCTGGACGAGTTCGCCCACCGCGGTGAAGCGATCGACATCACGCAGGTCGGCGGCGTCGATGACCCCGACGAGCCGACCGGCATCGTCGACGACGGCACCGAGACCGTGGGCGCGCTTGCCGAGCACGTGGAGGGCGGAGAGGACGGTGTCCTCGGCGGAGAACCGAAGCGCCGACTCGAAGACCCGGTCCCGGCTCTTCACCCAGCGGATCGTGTCCTCGGCGGCGGTGAGCGGGATGTCCTGCGGCAGGACTGCCAGGCCGCCTCGGCGGGCCATCGTCTCCGCCATCCGTCGCCCGGACACGGCCGTCATGTTCGCGGCCACGATGGGGGTCGGGGACCCTGTCGGATCGGTGGTCGTGAGGTCGACATCGAAGCGCGAGGTCAGCGACGAGGAGTTGGGGACAAGGAACACGTCGGAATACGTGAGATCGTGATCCGGTTGGTGTGAAATGAAACGCATGACACTATTGTCCCCCATGTGCACACAGCGGAGCACATCGCGTTAGGCTGGTATGTGTCGTATTGCAGCAATTCGTGAACAGGAAGTAGGCGATCAGCGCCGTGTCCGTCAATACTCCGAACCGCACCGTCGACGACTTCGGATCGAACGAGTGGTTGGTCGAGGAACTGTACGAACAGTACAAGTCAGACAAGAACTCTGTAGACAAGTCCTGGTGGCCGTTCTTCGACCAGTACGAGAAGACGGACGGAGCGCAGACGACGAAGGCTGCGGATTCCGCATCCGGTGGGGATGCCCCGCAGAAGAAGGCGGCCGACGAGCCGCAGGGCAAGACCGAGGCGAAGTCGGCTCCCCAGGCGAAGGGGTCGCCGCAGGCCGAGGACGCGGGAACCGCGGCTCGCCCGGATTCGGTCCCGGCCGCGAAGGAGACCTCGCGCGGCGTCTCCCCGTCCTCGGCCGAGACGGAGACGCTCAAGGCGGAGTCGAAGTCGGTGCCGAAGGTGACGACGAAGGACGTCGAGCCGAAGCCCGCCCCGGAGGAGACCGTCACCCCTCTGCGCGGACCCGCCAAGCTCATCGCCAAGAACATGGACGAGTCGCTCGAGATGCCGACGGCGACCTCGGTGCGCGCCCTGCCGGCGAAGGCGCTCATCGACAACCGCATCGTCATCAACTCGCACCTCAAGCGCACCCGCGGCGGCAAGGTCTCGTTCACCCACCTCATCGGCTTCGCCGTCATCCGCGCCCTGAAGAACTTCCCGTCGATGAACGTCTCCTACGACGTCCGCGACGGCAAGCCCGCGATGGTCTCGCCGGCGCACGTCAACTTCGGCCTCGCCATCGACGTCCCGAAGAAGGACGGCACCCGCTCACTGCTCGTGCCCAACGTCAAGAAGGCCGAGACGCTGACCTTCCGGCAGTTCGTCGACGCCTACGACGGCCTCGTCGACAAGGCCCGCAAGGGCAAGCTCACCGCTGACGACTTCGCCGGCACGACGGTGTCGCTGACGAACCCCGGCGGCATCGGCACCGTCCACTCGATCCCCCGCCTGACCAAGGGGCAGGGCGCGATCATCGGAGTCGGTGCGCTCGACTACCCGGCCGAGTTCCAGGGCGCGAGCCAGCGCACGATCAACGACCTCGCCGTCTCGAAGGTGCTCACGCTCACCTCGACCTACGACCACCGCGTCATCCAGGGAGCCGGCTCGGGCGAGTTCCTCAAGCTCGTCCACGGATACCTGCTCGGTGAGGACGGCTTCTACGACGACGTCTTCGAATCGCTGCGCCTGCCCTACGAACCCGTGCGCTGGGTTCCCGACGTCTCCGCCGAGGACCAGGACGACGTCAACAAGACCGCCCGTGTCATCGAACTCATCGACGCCTACCGGACGCGCGGCCACCTCATGGCCAACATCGATCCGCTCGTCTACCGCCAGCGTTCGCATCCCGACCTCGACATCAACCAGCACGGACTGACCCTCTGGGACCTCGAACGCGAGTTCCCCACCGGCGGTTTCGGCGCGAAGCCGATGATGCCCTTCCGCAACATCCTCGGTCTGCTCCGGGAGAGCTACTGCCGGACCATCGGCTTCGAGTACATGCACATCGCCGATCCGCTCCAGCGCCGCTGGTTCCAGGCGAAGATCGAGGTCCCCCACCAGGAGCTCACCCGCGCCGAGCAGGGGCACATCCTCGGCCGTCTCAATGCCGCCGAGGCGTTCGAGACGTTCCTGCAGACGAAGTACATCGGACAGAAGCGCTTCAGCCTCGAGGGCAGCGAGTCGGCCATCGTCCTCCTCGACGAGGTCCTCAACCAGTCCGCGGACGCCGGACTCGAAGAGGTTGCGATCGGCATGGCCCACCGCGGTCGCCTCAACGTGCTCACGAACATCGCGGGCAAGTCCTATGCGCAGATGTTCCGGGAGTTCGACGGCACCATGTCTCCCGACAGCGTCCAGGGCTCCGGCGACGTCAAGTACCACCTCGGCACGCAGGGCTCGTTCACCTCGCCCTCGGGCAACTCGACGAACGTCTACGTCGCAGCGAACCCCAGCCACCTCGAGACGGTCGATCCCGTCCTCGAGGGCATCGTGCGCGCGAAGCAGGACGTCATCGACCAGGGAGAGGCAGGCTTCTCCGTGCTTCCCGTCCTCGTCCACGGTGACGCCGCGTTCGCGGGTCAGGGTGTCGTCGCCGAGACGCTCAACCTCTCCGAGCTGCGCGGCTACCGCACCGGCGGGACGATCCACATCATCATCAACAACCAGGTCGGGTTCACGACTCCGCCCGCCTCGGCGCGTTCGTCGTTCTACTGCACCGACATCGCGAAGTCGATCAACGCCCCGATCCTCCATGTCAACGGCGATGACCCCGAAGCCGTCGTCCGGGCGGCCCGTCTCGCGTTCGAGTACCGCCAGGAATTCAATCGCGATGTCGTCATCGACCTCGTCTCCTACCGCCGTCGCGGACACAACGAGGGCGACGACCCGTCGATGACCCAGCCGCTCATGTACTCCCTCATCGAGAAGAAGGGGTCGGTGCGCAAGCTCTACACCGAGTCCCTCGTCGGCAGGAAGTGCATCACGGATGAGGAGGCCGCCGAGGCGCTCAAGGACTACCAGTCGAAGCTGGAGTCCGCGTTCGCCGAGACGAAGGCCGCCGAATCCGGGTCGGGCAAGGGCAGCGCGTTCAACGCCCCGCACCGACCGAGCGACATCGAGGCCCTCAACGACGTCTCGACGGCGATCAGCCCCGAGACCCTCAAGCGCATCGGCGACGCATTCGTCGACGTGCCCGAGGGCTTCACGGTGCACAAGAAGCTGCGCGCGCTGCTCGAGAAGCGCCGGGAGATGGCCATGCACGGCGGCATCGACTGGGGCTTCGCGGAGCTGCTCGCCTTCGGCTCGCTGCTCATCGAGGGCATCCCGGTGCGGCTGGCCGGGCAGGATTCGCGCCGCGGCACCTTCGTCCAGCGCCACTCGGTGCTCATCGACTCCGTCAACGGCAACGAGTGGACGCCTCTGCAGAACATCAGCGACGACCAGGCGCGGTTCTACGTCTACGACTCGCTGCTGAGCGAGTACGCGGCCGTCGGCTTCGAGTACGGCTACTCCGTCGAGCGCAAGGACGCCCTCGTGGCGTGGGAGGCGCAGTTCGGCGACTTCGCGCAGGGCGCCCAGTCGGTCATCGACGAGTTCGTCTCCTCGTCCGAGCAGAAGTGGCAGCAGAACTCCGGTGTCGTCATGCTCCTGCCCCACGGGTACGAGGGACAGGGACCCGACCACTCCTCGGCGCGCATCGAGCGCTACCTGCAGCTGTGCGCGGAGTCGAACATGACCGTCGCGTTCCCCTCCAGCGGCGCCTCGTACTTCCACCTGCTGCGCCGGCACGCGCTGACCCCGAACAAGCGCCCGCTCATCGTCTTCACCCCGAAGTCGATGCTGCGCCTCAAGGCGGCGGCGAACTCGCCGGAGGACTTCACCTCCGGGAAGTTCGAAGCCGTCATCGACGACCCGAGCATCGATCCGTCGAAGGTCGAGAAGGTCGTCCTCGTCTCCGGCAAGCTCTACTGGGAGCTGCTCGCCCAGCGCGAGAAGAACGGCGACGACACGACCGCTCTCGTGCGCGTCGAGCAGCTCTACCCGCTCGACGAGGACGCGATCACCGCGATCCTCGACCGGTACCCGGCCGATGTCAAGCTCGTCTGGGCGCAGGAGGAGCCGGAGAACCAGGGCGCGTGGCCGTTCATGGCCCTCAACCTCACCCCGCTCCTCGGCGGTCGTGACCTCACCCTCGTCGCCCGACCCGCTTCGGCGTCGACGGCGACGGGACTCAAGCACGTCCACGAGCTCCAGCAGGAAGAGGTCGTCGGCAGGGTGCTGCAGCGGTGAGCTCCGAGACCTCGACGACGATCGCCGTGGTCGGCGGCCCCTTGGTCGCCGGCCACGGCGATGGCCGCGGTCTCGGATGGGTCGGCAGGGTGACCGCACGGACCCTGCCGAGTCTGCCGGGCATGCGGGTCTACCCTCTGGCCGTCGGCCATGAGGATTCCGCAGGCCTCCATTCCCGTGCGATGTCGGAGGCGGCGCTGCGCTTCTCCGACGGTGCCGACAATCGGCTCGTGCTCGCACTCGGCTCCGGCGACCTCGATACCGGTCGCTCGGTGGCCCGCGCCAGACTCGACGTCGCCAACGTCCTCGACGAGGCGCTGGCGCGGAAGGTCTCGGCCTTCGTCATCGGTCCTCCGCCCGATCACGGAACGGATCGCAACCGGGCCATCGCCGAGCTGAATACGAGCTTCTCCGATGTCGCCAAACGCCGCGGCATCCCCTACGTCGACACCTACACCCCCCTGCTCGGCCATCCGGTCTGGCAGCGGGAGCTCGCGTCCTCGCACGACCGGCTGCCGGCTCAGGAGGGCTACGGGCTGCTCGCGTGGCTTGTCCTCCACCGCGGATGGTTCCCGTGGCTGGGCGTGCGCGACGTGCTCGGAGACGACGGGTGAACTTGGCCCTCGGTCCACAGGCGTGAAACAATGAACCGTCCAATCGAAGGAGAACTGCCATGAGCAAGCGAGGCCGCAAGCGTCGCGATCGCCGTCGTTCGAATGCCAACCACGGCAAGCGTCCGAACAGCTGATCCACCGTGCACCGCGGGTGCACAGAGAAGGCGGGGAGAGTCATCCGACTCTCCCCGCCTTCTGTCTGCTCCAGGCCTCAGCGCTGCCAGCGCACCTGCTCGACTGCGATCCTCCGCCGGATCTTCTCCTTGAGTCCCAGCGGGGCCTCCTCGCGGCCGCACGACCGCCGCACGACCTCTTTGAGCATCGCTTCGATCTCGTATTCGTCGTGGCAGGCCGGGCAGTGCTCGAGGTGGATCGAGATCTCACGGATCTCGGTCGTCGTCAGCTCCCCGTCGAGGTAGTGGTAGATGCGCATGAGCGATTCGGCCCGCATGCTCTCACAGCAGTCTCCGTCGGTCATTTCTCCCCTCCTTCGCGCTTGCCGAAGCCGCGCTCGGCGGCATACTCGGAGAGCATCTCGCGCAGCTGTCTGCGTCCACGATGGAGTCGCGACATCACTGTGCCGATCGGGGTGTCCATGATCTCAGCGATCTCCTTGTACGGCAGGCCTTCGACGTCGGCATAGTAGACGACCATCCGGAAGTCCTCAGGCAGGGCGGAGAGCGCATCCTTGACGTCGGAGTCGGGCAGGTGATCGAGGGCTTCGAGTTCGGCCGACCGCCCCTCGGAGGAGGTGTGGCTCGCGGCCTGGGCGATCTGCCAGTCCTCGATGTCCTCGCTGCCGTGCTCCTGCGGCTGCCGCTGCTTCTTGCGGTAGTTGTTGATGAAGGTGTTCGTGAGGATCCGGTAGAGCCACGCCTTGAGGTTGGTCCCCGGGGTGTACTGGTGGAAAGCTGCGTAGGCCTTCGCGTACGCCTCCTGCACGAGATCCTCGGCGTCGGCGGGGTTGCGGGTCATCCGCAGAGCCGCCGCGTAGAGCTGGTTGAGGTACTCGAGGGCGTCGCGCTCGAAACGAGCCGAGCGCTGTGCGTCGGTCTCGGTCTCGGTGGCTTCTCTGACTGATTCGGTCATCACCGTCAATGGTACGCCCGTTCTCTCCAGCACGGCAGTGGCACTCACTGACTCCTCCTCGTCCTCGGCGCTCTCCCACCGCGCACCCAGGTCGCGTGGATCCCGGCGAGCGGTCGGTCGTTGCCGTCGTCGGACCTGACATGCCGACGACATCGTGTACGGTCAACGCCGTCGCGCGGTTCCGATATTCCCTTTCGGCTATGCTTGCGGGTGAGATGCCCGACAGCCTCAGGAAGGAACCCTGTGTCCCCGATTCGACTTCTCGCAAGGCCCATGCTCGCCGCCGGCTACATCAGCAACGGCGTCGACCGTCTCCGCCGCCCTGAGGCAGCCGCAGCCTCGATCGCGCCGCTGCTCGCCCAGGCCCGCAAGCGCGTGGAGATCCCGCTCGATGCGACGACGATCGCCCGCGCCACCGGTGCCGCGCAGGTCGCTGCCGGTTCCCTGCTCGCCATCGGTCGTTTCCCGCGCCTGAGCGCCTCGATCCTCGTCGGCACCTACCTCCTCGACACCGTCGGGGAGCGCATCGCCGCGGAGAAGGCGACGTCGAAGGAGGAGAAGCGCACCCGCCTCGAGCGCACCCTCACCCGGACCTCGATGCTCGGCGGCGCCCTGCTTGCCAGCGTCGACACCGCCGGCAAGCCCGGACTGTGGTGGCGCACCCAGCACGCAGCCGAAGACCTCTGGTCCTCGGTCGAGAACACGTCGAAGCAGGCAATGAGTGCCCTTGGCGTCGACTGAGCCTCCCCCGTCAGCCGTGGGCGACTGGCGGCCTCCCCGCGCTCCCGAGGCCCTCGACGCCGTCGTCACGGTTCCCGGGTCGAAGTCGCTGACCAACCGCTATCTCGTCCTTGCCGCGCTTGCGGATTCCGAGTCGATCATCCGCGGGTGGCTGCGCAGCCGTGACACCGAGCTCATGGTCGGCGCCCTGCGCAGCCTCGGCGCGGAGATCACGGAGTCCGGCGACGACCTCCACGTCACCCCGATCGACTTCACTGCCGGTGGAGAACCGGTGGCGATCGACTGCGGTCTCGCGGGGACCGTCATGCGCTTCGTCCCCCCGATCGCCGCGGCCACCGGCCGTGAGGTGGTCATCGACGGGGATGAGCAGGCCCGGGCACGGCCGATGGACGTCACGATCGACTCCCTCACCCGCCTCGGCGCGTCCATCACCGCGGTCGACGACTCGCTGCCCCTGACGATCCATGCGGGGTCCGAGCTGCGCGGGGGGCATCTCGAGATCGCCGCGGGGACCTCGAGCCAGTTCGTCTCGGGTCTCCTCCTCGCCGCGGCGGCGATGCCGCTCGGCCTCGACCTGAGCAACCGGGGTGACAGTGTGCCCAGCCGGGCCCACATCGACATGACCCTCGAGGTTCTCGCCGATGCCGGAGTCGACGTCACCGAACCGGAGCCCGAGCACTGGATCGTCGAACCGGGCCTGCCGCGCGGGCTCGACGTCGTCGTCGAACCCGACCTCTCCAACGCCGCAGCCTTTCTCGCCGCGGCACTCGCCACCGGGGGCACCGTCACGGTGCCCGGCTGGCCGGCCCACACGACGCAGGCCGGTGACGACTTCCGCCGCATCGCCGAGGCGTTCGGCGCGGAGGTCGATCTCGATCGCCGTGGTCTGCGAATCCTGGGACCCCAGCGGCTCTCCCCCGTCGACCTCGACCTCTCAGCCGTCGGCGAGCTCACCCCGGTCGTTGCGGCGCTGGCCGCACTCGCCCCCGGGACGTCGCACCTGCGGGGAATCGGCCACCTGCGCGGGCATGAGACCGACAGACTCGCAGCGCTGTCCGCGGAGCTCGGCGCGCTCGGCGTCGACGTCGATGAGAGGCCCGACGCCCTGACGATCACCGGGGCGCGGCTGCGCGCGGGCACGTGGCACACCTACCACGACCATCGCATGGTCATGGCCGGGGCGGTCCTCGCCCTGGCCGCCGAGGACATCGTCATCGAGGACGTCGGCACGGTCGCGAAGACCCTGCCGGAGTTCGCGGGCCTCTGGGAAGCCATGCTCGCCGCCGAGGCCTGAGATGGCGCGCATCTTCCGCGATGAGGACTACCGGCCCAGGCCGAACCGGCGCGGCTCGCGTCCGCGGACGAAGCACCGTCCCAGTCACGAGTCAGCCGTCGACGGCCTCGTCACAGCCGTCGACCGCGGCCGCTACCGGGTCGTCCTCGCCGACGCCGACGGGGACTTCGACGCCGACGGCCGCACCGTCACCGCGGTGCGGGCCTCCAACCTGCGCAGGGTGGCCGTCGTCCCCGGCGACATCGTGCGCATCGTCGGCGACACCACGGGGCGCGATGGCACACTGGCCAGGCTCGTCGAGATCACCGAGCGGCGGACCCTGCTGCGTCGCAGCGCCGACGACACGGACCCCACCGAACGGGTCATCGTCGCCAACGTCGACCTCATGGGCATCGTCACCGCCACCGTCGACCCCGAACCGTCCTACGGCCTCATCGACCGGGCCCTGACCGCGGCCATCGACGCCGGCATCACCCCCCTCATCATCGTCACGAAGACGGATCTCGCTCCCGCCGACGACATCGCCCGCCGCTTCTCCGCGGCCGAGGTCGACATCGTCTCCTCGGGGCTGCGCTCCGACGGCAGCCTCGCCGACGACGCGGTCGCCGAGCGGCTAGCCGGTCATATCAGCGTCCTCGTCGGCCACTCCGGCGTCGGGAAGTCGACGCTGACGAACGCCCTCGTTCCCACCGCCGACCGGGCCACCGGCGACGTCAACGACGTCACCGGACGCGGTCGCCACACCTCCTCCTCGGCGGTGTGCCTGCCCCTGACAACCGGCGGCTGGCTCATCGACACCCCAGGCGTGCGCAGCTTCGGCCTCGCGCACGTCGACCGCGACGGCCTGCTGGCCGCGTTCCCCGAACTCGTCGAGGCGACGACCGAGTGCCCGCGCGGGTGCACCCACCTCGCCGATGCGCCCGGCTGCCGGCTCGATGCGTGGGTGGAGTCCGGGAAGGCCGGCCCCGGAGGGGTCTCACGGCTGGAGTCGCTGCGGAGGCTGCTCGCCAACGCTGGTTAGAGTGGGAGGATGAACGACCTCGACCTCGCGCTCGACCTCGCCGACCTCGCCGATTCGCTGAGCCTCTCCCGCTTCATCGCCCAGGACTTCACGATCGAGACGAAGCCGGACCTCACCCCCGTCACGGAGTGCGATCGGGCCGTCGAATCAGCGCTCGTCGACCGCCTCGCCGTCACCCGTCCCGACGACAGCGTCCTCGGCGAGGAGTTCGGATCCCACGGGACCTCGGACCGGCGATGGATCATCGATCCCATCGACGGGACGAAGAACTACGTCCGCGGAGTGCCCGTGTGGGCCACCCTCATCTCCCTCTACGAGGGTCAGCGGCCCCTCCTCGGCGTCGTCTCCGCCCCCGCGCTCTCCCGTCGCTGGTGGGCGGCAGCGGGACAGGGTGCCTTCGCACGGGGTCCCGGCGGTCCGGACCGGCGCATCGAGGTCTCGCGGGTCGACGACCTCGGCGACGCCTCCCTCTCCTTCGCCTCGCTGAGCGCCTGGCGCGATCTCGGGGTCCGCGACGAGTTCATCGCCCTCACCGATGCCGTGTGGCGCACGCGCGGCTACGGGGACTTCTACTCGTACATGCTCGTCGCCGAGGGCGCCGTCGACATCGCCTGCGAACCGGAGCTCGCCCTCTACGACATGGGGGCACTCGCTCCGATCGTCCTCGAGGCCGGGGGCACCTTCACGAACACCGCCGGGGTGCCCGGGGTCTTCGGCGGCAACGCCGTCGCGACGAACGGGCGCCTCCACGAGCGGGTGCTCGACGCCCTCGGCCGCGTCGCCCCCGAGGTCGCAGAATGAGGCCGGATCTCTCCCGCGCGATGCTCTGGCACGAGATGGCGGACGCGGCAGGACTCGTCGGTGCCGACGGGGAGCTCTCGGAGACGATCTACGGCCAGATGACGCAGCTGGCGGCGGCGACGGGGGCGGTCAACCTCGGCCAGGGTGCTCCGGGCACGGATGCGCCGGCGTCGCTCATCGAGGCGACGGCCGAGACCATGCGCGAGGGCTTCAACCAGTACGCCCCCGGGCAGGGACACCCGATCCTCCGCGAGGCGATCGCGCGCCGACGGGCGAAGGACTTCGGCCATCCGGTCGCCGCCGAGGAGGTGCTCGTCACGTGTGGGGCCACGGAGGGGCTGACCGCGGCGATCCTCGCCCTCGTCCCCCCGGGAGGCCGGGTCGTGACGTTCGAACCGTACTACGACGCCTACCCGGCTGCGGTCGCGGCGGCCGGCGGTGAGTTCGTCACCGTGCCTGTGCTCCAGACCGAGAGCGGATTCCGACCCGACTGGGAGGCGTTCGAGGCCGCGATGGCCGACGGTGCGGCGCTCGTCATCGTCAACACTCCGCACAATCCCACGGGATTCGTCTTCTCCGCTGAGGACTCCGCGCGAATCGTCCGCGCCGCCGAGACCGCGGATGCGTGGGTGCTCACCGACGAGGTCTACGAGCAGCTGGTCCTCGACGAGAGTGCGCACATCCCTCCGGCCGTGGCCGCAGCCGACCCTGCCCGAGTCGTCACGGTCTCCTCAGCGGGCAAGAGCTGGAACATCACCGGGTGGAAGATCGGCTGGGTCATCGCCGCACCGGAGGTGCGGGAGGCGATCCAGGCCGTCAAGCAGTTCCTCACGTTCACCGGCGGTGGGCCGATGCAGGTCGGCCTCGCCCGTCTGCTGGACTCGGACGACGATTTCGTCGCGGGCAATCGCCGGTCCCTGCGCGAGCGAGCCGAGGTGCTCGTCGCCGCATGTGCGAGCGTGCCCGGTGCCCGGGCCTCGGATCCGGCCGCCGGATACTTCACCGTCGTCGACTTCTCTGCGCTCACCGATCTCGACGCGTTCGCCCTCAATGATCTCCTCGCCCGCAGGCACGGGCTCGTCGGCATTCCCGTCCCGGCCCTGTGCCGGCCGGACTCGACCGCGTCCGAGGCCTACCGGAGCGCCATCCGGTACTCGTTCTGCAAGTCACCGGCCGACGTCGCCGAAGGGGCCCGACGGTTCCGCTCCCTCGCCGAGGCGGTCGCCGCCGATCCGCGGCTGCTCGCCGGCTGATGCGGCTGGCGCCTGGGCGGCGCCGCCTCTTCTGCTGACACGGCTGGTGCCCGGGCAACGCCGGCTCCCCGGCCGATTCGGCTGATACCGCTGGGCCCTCGGGACACGCGACAGCGGGCCGCTCGGAGAGAGCGGCCCGCTGTGGGGTCGTCCGGACACAGGCGCACACCTGTGTCCGGACAGAATGGTGTGAGTACCGGGCGATCAGGCCTTGGTGAGCTCAAGGTCGAGGGCGATCTTGATCTTGTCGGACACGAGCAGCTCGCCGCCGCCGAGCACGGCGCTGAACTCCATGCCGAACTCCTTGCGATCGACCGTCGCCTCAGCCGAGAGCCCGGCGAGCTGGTTGCCGTTCGGATCGGTGGCGACGCCGTTGAACTCGCTGTCGAAGGTCACGCGCTTCGTCACTCCGCGCATCGTGAGGTCGCCTTCGAGCGCGAACTCGTCGCCCGACTCGGCCTTGATGCCGGTCGAGGTGAAGGTGAGCTTCGGATGCTGATCGGCAGCGAAGAAGTCGCTCGTCTTCAGGTGCTGGTCACGCTGGGCGTTGCGGGTGTTGATCGAGTCGACGACCGCTTCAGCGGTGACCGAGCTGTCCTCGAGGGTCTCACCGACCTGGACGGTCCCGGCGATCGTCTCGAAGTTGCCGCGGACCTTCGAGACACCCGCGTGCCGGGCGGTGAAGGTGAACTCCGAGTGGTTCGGGTCGATGTTCCACGTTCCGGGGGTGAGTCCGTTGGGAAGTGCGGTCATGTGCCTGTCCTCCTTTTGATTGAAATTTGAAGTACGTCAGTGACTATAATTGAGACTTCAACCAGATGCAAGCCCTGCGCGCGGAGGCCCTCTGCTCGACGGGCCTTCTGTGCACAGTCGCACCGGACCCGCCTTGGCATCATCGCCCCCGCGCCCGCCCGGCATCCTCTCAGGATCTGCGGTTCGGGTGAACCCCAGGTTACCGTGTGGCAAAGGTCACTTGTCCAGGATTTTGCTCCGGGAATTACGCTCGTGTAATGTGGAGACCACGCCGCGGGGTGGAGCAGTTCGGTAGCTCGCCGGGCTCATAACCCGGAGGTCGGAGGTTCAAATCCTCCCCCCGCCACCAAAGTGGCAGAACCCTCAGTCAGTTCAACTGGCTGGGGGTTCTTCTCATTCACAATGCCCTCCCCCAGCAGCTGCGAAAGCGAAATGCCCATGTACCGGGCGATGGCAAGCAGCTCATCGATCCGGAAGGGCATCTCGCCGCGAATCCGCTTCGACACATTCCTCTGGGCAAATCCGAGAATCTCGGCGATGTCCGCCTGTCGCAGGTTGTACCGCGTCATCCACGCGGCAACTTCGCGTCCGACTCTCTCGTTCTCAGTCAACTGAAGCTCTCCAATAGTCATGAGTCCAGCGTAGATCGAAAGCGGCACAATGTAAACGATATGGCGACACGCTGAGAACCTATAGATCTACATTTCCTTGACCGGTAGAACCTATGTGTATACGGTGGCACCATGAGATATACACGACAGGTGCGAGCTAACGTGCTCGCCGAGATGGGCCGAAGAGAACTCAAACAAGGTGACGTTGCTCAGATTCTGAACACAAGTCAGCGTTCAGTGTCGAAACGCATGACCGGCGATACAGACTGGCGGATCGGGGATCTGCTGCGGCTGGCGCAAGCGTGGGATATTCCGATTGCAACTTTGCTCGAAGGTACAGAGGACGACCCGTTCGCTCCTAATGGCGACCCGAAGCCGGTAGGTGCATGATGGCCCTCGCACTGGAATCAAAATTCTCTGAAGCCGAGGCACGCGAGCTTACAGACGAACTGCGAAGTGACTACGGATCGCTACAGGTCAAGATCTCCACCGCGTGGCAGGGACGAATTTGGCTGGCGCTCGGGTACGACTCCTGGCAGGACTACCTCGACAATGAGTTTAGAGATGTCAGCTTGCGTCCGCCGAAGGACCTTGAAGAACAAGTGATCTCCGAGCTTCGGGCAGCAGGGATGAGCACTCGAGGGATCGCATCAGCGGTCGATATTAGTCACCCTACGGTGTACCGCCGTCTGCGGGATGCAGGTGTTTCAAATGAAACACCTGAGGACGCGGCCCGCACAGGTGAGCCAAGTGATTCATCTGCCGTTCCTGCCCCGGTCATCGGTCTGGACGGCAAGTCTTACCAGCCTCAACGTCCGACTCCCCCGGCTGACCGGACAGAGGACATCGTGGATGCCGAGGTCATTGTCGAAGAGTCATGGCGCTTGACCGGTCAGGAGCCGGACACTGACCGGCTGGCATCAGACCTGGGAATCGAGCCGATCACGGTCACCATGACCGGCACGGACGCTCGCCTGTCCGGGGCACACATTGTCCGGGTGGTCCACGAACTGCACGCAGGCACACGGGCACCTCTGCCCCTGGTCAAGAAGAAGTCCAAACTCCTTGAGCAGGCATTCGCGACCGGTCTGGCCAACAGTGACCAGTTCGAGTTGGAGCAGATCACGGACCTCGGTCAGGACGTCGCGGACACGGTCGCCGTGCTGACCGACCTACTGACCGCAATGGACAGCAGCGGACCAAGTGTCCGGTCAGTGCTGACTGACCGGGATACTGCCGGTTCCATGCGGAAGGCAGTCAAGAACCTGAGCATGATCACGGGTGACCGGTCATGACCATGGACCGCCTACCCAAGCTGACCGGACGAGCTGTCCGCCGAGCATCAAAGGAACGCCCCCGCTTCTTCATCTCCCTCGGAGCAGATGATGCCGTGGTCGTGATGCCACGCGGTTGGATAGACAAGATCGCACTGCTGAACACTCAGCCGGTGAACTTGGTCAACTTCACTGACTCACTTGAGAACAAGGTCGTCGTGATCGGTGACCGGATCGTTCTTCACCGGTACACGTTCTGCGGCCTCCTATTCGGGAGCATGACAGGCGTATTCGCAACGGCACTCCTTGGGTCGATCATTCCGCTCGTGATCGGAGTAATCGGCGCACCAATGCTGCTGAGCCTGTGGAACATGGTCAGGGAATCACGCGGCATCGGCGTCGATAAGCAATTCCGGGCGCTGCGGCGGGTCTACTCTCCGAGTCTCATGCATTCGAACTGCGCGGTGGATGCGCGTGGGCTGACCCCGGGATGTAGGTCCAGTCGTTGTGTGAGTCGTCTTGATGCTCGCTGCTGCGGGCAGGAAGACTGGTCTCATCATGACGAACACGAGGAAGCGGCACACGCCTGAGCAGGTCGTGCG
>NZ_FXZC01000012.1 GCF_900169275.1 Brevibacterium casei CIP 102111
GCCGAGTCCAGCGCTCAAGCTGCTCCCGCTCCTCATCCGTCAGGATCAGTTCGGCCTTGGGTCGTCCAGTTCGCGCCATACTCCAATCCTACAACTTACAGACCGAATTTAAGGCGCAGGACACTAGCAGAACACCGAACCATGCTCCAACGCCTGCGCCCCGTAGCGCAGCCTTTCCTCCTGTCAAGCGACCGAGTACATGCTCGACGACACGAACGTCGAGCCCCACGATCGCCACTCGTTCCACAGCGAAGCCGGCGTCGGAAAGACGGTCAACCGCTGCCTGCGCACTGGCGTAGTCAGAGAACCGCGCGATCGTTTGTTTCCAGCGGGGGTCATTGGTGAACGGGGGCTCACTAGCGTCCTGTTCCGGAGGGTTGTTGCGAGGGGCCTCGGGGCTGGTCATGGGCGTACTCCTTTAGTGAAAACTGGATGAATCACCGTGCTAAGACCAGAAGGCTGGGTGCACGCCCGTCTTCCGGTCTTGCGAAGCCGGGTGTTGCGCCGTTCGGCATCAGGGAAAGGTCGCCCCTGTTTGCTTTCGGCGCGTGCTGCGAACGAGAAGCTAACTCTGGCTCGTCGATGGGTCTCCGGCCGGGCGTTACTCCTGAGGCGAGTGCTGACTCAGGACATGAATCTTGCGCGGCTTGGCTTTCTCGCTGACCGGGATGACCAGGCTCAGCACGCCGTTGTCGTACGAGGCGGAGATGTTCGCCGAGTCCACACCCTCACCGATGCTGAACTGGCGGAGGTAGGTACCCGCCGGTCGCTCCTGAACGAGCCACTTGGCTCCCTCGGTGTGGGGTGCAGTGCGCTGGGCGCGGATGGTCAGCAGCTGACCGTCGACGTCGATGTCTACCGACTCCGAATCGACCCCGGGCAGGTCGGCGGTGAGAATGTAACGGTCAGCTTCACGGTACAGGTCTACCGGCATCACACGCGGTCCCGGACGGGACTGAAGCAGGCCGGACGCGAGGCGGTCGAGCTCGCTCAAAATCGAACGACATTGCCATGATGAATCATCTCCTTTCCGTATGCGGGTCCTCGGGTCTATCACGATGCCTTTAAATTAGCACTCTCCACGCGGGAGCGCCATCGTTTTTGACCCTTTCATCTGGTTATTTCTCGTACCAAGAATCTGCTTTCTTGGGCGAAATCGTCATGCTGTCACCGCCTCGGCGACGACTCGCGCGAGGCGCTTGCCGATGAGGTGGTTCGTTGCCCGCACACGCCGAACGGTGACCCCCATCATCCGCTCCACGATGCGCAGCACGGCTTCGGAGCGGAACTCGTCGAGGTCGCCCATGATGACGTCGATGGGGGCTTTGACATGGGCGATGTCGCTGAGAGTGGTCTGTGACTCGATGGAGTGCTGCAACGACTTGACGAATGGCTCCCAGTTGCGTTCAGTGATATCTACAGCTTTGGGGATGGGCAGCAGCCGCTGTACCAGCGCAGCGTGCCGGAGGGTGAACTCCCGGTTCGTGCGGAGGTACTCGTAGAGCCGAAGGTAGAAGTCCATCCGGGCCCGCTCGATGACGTCCCCTATTTCATGGGGTGCGAGATAGATAGGTGGGCTGACCATCACGAGCTTCGCGACTCGCTTTTGCCGCCGGGCGGCGTACCGGGCGCCGATGAGGGCGCCCATGGAATGCCCGACCACAGTGAACGGCTCGCGCAGCCGCAGCGACGCGACCGTCCGCTCGAGAGCGGCGACATGGTCGGCCAGGGTGTAATCGGCCCACTCCGGCGCCGGCGACTCGCCGAAGCCGAGCAGGTCGATGGCGATGCACCGGTGGGTGCGCTCGAGCAGCGGGATCACGTGGTGAAACGTCACCGACGAGGACGCGATACCGTGCAGCAGCAGCACCGTCGGGCCCTCGCCGCGTTCCTCGGCGATATGCAGCACCGGCATGCGGCGAAACCACCTCATCCGACGCAACGTCGAGCGGATCTCGCCCGCTACGCCCGCATGGGCCACCGGAGGATCCGCGGGTTCTCCCACGGCTGCCGGGTTCGGGGAGGCTTGCGGCATCAGGTGTCCCTGGATGTCGGAGCTCCTGCGCACACCCGACTGTGACGACCCTCGTTCAGTCACTCGTGGATCTGCCGGACCACACTGGCGCCCTCACCCACAGCCGAGGTCATTCGCCTCACAGACCCGTGCCGTACATCGCCGATAGCGAAGACCCCGGGGATGGTGGTCTCCAAAGAGAAGCGGGGGCTTCCTTCCGTCCGCGCGCCGGCCAGCTCCGCCTCCGCGCCGGTGAGGATGTACCCGTCAGGATCGCGTGCCACATCGACCTTCAATACCGTCGTCGCCGGAGCGGCGCCGACGAAGACGAACACGTGCCCCACCGGGAGCTTCTCCAGCACGTCACCGTGACGGACTGTGATCGCTTCCAAACGGTTGCCGCCGTGTGCTTCCACGACCTCCGAGGACAGCAACACGTTGATACGGGGGTGATGTTGGATCTGGTCCACCAGGTACCTGGACATTCCCGCTCCCAGGTCCGCGGCGCGCACCACAAGGTGCACACGGGAGGACGTGCGGGCAAGAAACAGCGCGGCCTGGCCGGCGGAGTTGCCGCCGCCGACAACAGCGACAGGTGTGTCTACGCACATCTTCGCTTCCTGCGCTGTTGCCGCGTAGAACACGTTCGAGGTCTGGAACCGGTCCAGCCCCGCGGCGGGAAGCGAGCGGTATCGCACCCCGGTGGCAAGGACCACCACATCCGAGGTGACCTCCCTGCCATCTTCGAAGATCACCCGGAAGCGGTCCTCATCCTCCACGACCTCCTGGACCGTGGTCGGGATGTCCAACGTGGCACCGAACTTGCGCACTTGCAGGAGGCTGCGGTCGGCGAGCTCAGTGGCGGAGATTCCGGCGGGAAACCCCAGATAGTTCTCGATCTTCGCTGACGTTCCCGCCTGCCCGCCGGTGGCGACCGCGTCGCACAGGTAGACCGACAACCCATCGGAGGCTGCGTACACCGCCGCGGCAAGACCAGCCGGCTCACCGCCGACGACCACCACATTGCAGGTGGCCGGTGGGGCGGGCGGGCGCATCCCCAACTCTTCGGCAAGCCGTGCCGGGGTGGCATCCAGGACGGTGCGTGAGCCGCCGAGGATCACCAGCGGGAAGTCGGCGACGGTGGCGCCGAGCTGGCGAACCAGTCGCTCCGCTTTCTCGTCCTCATCCAGGTCCACCAGCCGGTGGGGCAGCTGGTTTCGTGCGATGAAGTCCAGCAGATCCCGGGTCTGCGGGGAGAAGCAGGAGCCGACGATCCGCAGGCCCGCTCCCGCCCCGATGGCCAGGGAGCGGCGGATGAGGTAGGCCCGCAGGATGATCTCACCCAACAGCGGGTCCGAGGTGACGATGGCCTCCAGCTCATCGACGGGCACCTCCACCACCTCGGCGGCGCCGATGGCGGAGACGAACACGAAAGACGGCTGTCCTTCCAGCAGCCCGACATCCCCCACGAACCGGCCGCGGCCGTGCACCCCGACCGCCAAGGGCTCATCGGAGTGGCGCGGATCCGCCACAGGTTCGGTGTCCGCCATCAGCAGGTGCCCTTCCAGGACGACATAGAGGGAGGACGGGTGCTCGCCGGGCTGGATGAGAACCTCCCCGTCGGTGAGTGTGCGGCGCTGCCCTCGTACGAGCAGCACCGCGATCTGCTCGTCGCTGAGCCGCGGGAAGGCGCCGATGGTGTCAGGCGTCTCGGCCTGAGCGTCCTGGCGGCGGTTGGCGGCGGGCGTGTCACTCATAGATACGCTTCGTCCACATAGCACCAGCTCCAGTTCTCCCCCAGCTCCAGCGACCGCACGATGGGGTGCCCTGCCGTGAGCGCATGCGCGCGAGCGTGCCGCATCGGGGAGGAGTAGCAGCACCCGACCTTCCCGCAGGTGCGACACATCCGCAGGTGCAGCCAGGGCGTGCCGGCCGCCACGCAGTCCTCACATGACCCGGGTGTCCGGGGACGGACCGGGGGGGATGAGCGGGACGTGTGGGTCGACGTGTCTCATGGGGCACCGCCGGCCGAGCCAGCCTTCTTCTGCAGCGCCTCGTCCACCCAGCGCAGCAGCACGTCCGGCGGGGCGGCTCCGGATTGGCGGGAGAGCACGTTCCCTTGGTTGAGGATGAGCAGGGTCGGCACCGTCTGGACGGAGAACTTGCGGGCCGTCTCCGGCGCGGCGTCCACGTCCACTTTCACCAGCTTGAGCTCGCCGGCACGTTCCGTGGCGACCTTTTCGAGGGCAGGGCTGACCATCCGGCACGGTCCGCACCAGGTCGCCCACAAGTCCACGAGCACCACTTGCGGGGCCTTCTCGACCACCTCGGCGAAGTCCGCATCGCCCGCATCGACGATCCACGGCACGACGCTCTTGCAGGCGCCGCAGCGCGGGTACCCCGACGCGGCGGCGGGGACACGGTTCTTCTTCCCGCAGTTGGGGCAGGTCACAATCGCGCTCACGCCGCGTCATCCTCTTCGACGGGCGCTTCGATGTTGAAGACGAGGTCGCCGTCCTGCACATCCAGCGTGACCGACGACCCGTCCATCACCTGGCCGCTCAGCAGGGCACGACCCAGCCGGGTCTCGATCTCATGGCTGATGTAGCGTCGCAGCGGACGCGCACCGTACACAGGGTCGTAGCCGCGGTCGGCGATGAGCTGGCGTGCCGCGGGCGTCAGCTCGATGCGAATCTGACGCTCAGCCAGCCGGGAGCGCAGGTCGGTGAACTGCAGCTCCACAATGTCGTGGATCTGTTCACGACCCAGCGGCGAGAACACCACGATGTCATCCACCCGGTTGAGGAACTCGGGACGGAAGTGGGCACGCAACTCAGCGAGCACATTGTTTCGCACGTCGTCGGGGATCGCGCCGCCATCGGAGCCCAACAGGTGATGGGCACCGATGTTGGAGGTCATGATGATGATGGTGTTGCGGAAGTCGACGGTGCGTCCCTGGCTGTCGGTGATACGGCCGTCGTCGAGGACCTGCAGCAGCGTGTTGAACACGTCCGGGTGCGCTTTCTCGATCTCGTCGAGAAGGACCACGCTGTACGGGTGGCGGCGCACCGCCTCAGTCAGCTGCCCTCCCTCGTCGTACCCGACATACCCGGGAGGTGCACCGACGAGCCGGCTGACGGTGTGACGTTCCTGGTACTCGCTCATGTCCAGCCGGACCATCGCCGACTCGCTGTCGAACAGTGCTTGCGCGAGCGCTTTGGCCAGTTCGGTCTTTCCCACTCCGGTGGGGCCGAGGAAGATGAACGAGCCGATGGGCCGGCGCGGGTCGCGGATGCCGGAGCGGGCACGGATAATCGCGTCGCTGACGAGCGTGATGGCCTCATCCTGACCGACCACCCGCTCCTTGAGGGTGGCGTCCAGGGTGAGGATCTTGTTGCGTTCACCTTCCTGCAGCCGGGCCACGGGGATCCCCGTCCACGCTGCGACGATCTCGGCGATCTCGTCCTCGGTGACCACCTCCCGCAGCAGCCGCTGCTGGCCTTGTTTGGAGGTGAGACGCTCCTCCTCGGCGTGCAGGCGTCGTTCCGCGTCAGCGAGAGCCCCGTACCGCAGTTCAGCGGCACGGTTGAGGTCGTAGGAGCGCTCAGCTTCCTCCGCCTCCCGCCGCAGCCGCTCCAGCTCACCGCGCAGCTCCTGGACCTTGCGGATCGCTTGACGCTCCGCCTCCCACTGGGCGCGCTTGGAGTCCGCCTCCGCCTTCAGGTCGGTCAGTTCCCGGCGCAGCTCCTCCAGCCGGTTCTTGCTGGCAGTGTCCGTTTCCTTCGACAGCGCCGCTTCCTCGATCTCCAGGCGGGTCACCCGCCGGGTCAGCTCGTCGAGCTCAGCGGGCATTGAGTCGATCTCGGTTCGCAGTCGCGCGCAGGCTTCGTCGATGAGGTCGATGGCCTTGTCGGGCAGGAACCGGTCGGAGATGTACCGGTGGGACAGCACGGCGGCAGCGACCAGTGCGCTGTCCTGGATGCGGACACCGTGGAAGACCTCCAGCCGTTCGCGCAGGCCGCGGAGGATGGAGATCGCGTCCTCCACGTCAGGCTCCTCGACCATCACCGTCTGGAACCGGCGTTCCAGGGCCGCGTCCTTCTCGATGTGCTTGCGGTACTCATCGAGGGTGGTGGCACCGATGAGGTGCAGCTCGCCGCGGGCGAGCATCGGCTTGAGCATGTTGCCGGCGTCCATCGCCCCTTCGGTTGCTCCCGCCCCCACCAGGGTGTGCAGCTCGTCGATGAACAGCAGGATGCGTCCCTCCCCTGCCTTCACCTCCGCCAGGACTGCCTTCATTCGCTCCTCGAACTCGCCCCGGTACTTCGCGCCGGCGACCAGGGCAGAGAGGTCCAGCGAGAACACGGTCTTGTCGCGAAGGCCCTCGGGCACGTCCTCACTCAAGATCCGCTGGGCAAGGCCCTCCACGATGGCGGTCTTTCCGACACCGGGCTCGCCGATGAGGACGGGGTTGTTCTTGGTCTTGCGGGAGAGGATTTGGATGACCCGGCGGATTTCCGCATCACGCCCGATGACCGGGTCAAGCTTGCCCAACCGGGCGTCAGCGACCAGGTCACGGCCGTACTTCTCCAACGCTTCGTACGTCTGCTCGGGGGTGGCGGAGTTGACGTGCTGGTTGCCGCGGATCTTGGTGAGCGCGCTGAGGAAGCTCTCCCGGGTGACACCGTGCCCGCGCAGCACGCGGGACGCGGCACGGTTGGAGGAGTCGTCGGCGAGGGCCAGAACGAGATGCTCCACGGAGATGTAAGAGTCTTTCAGCCGCTTTGCCTCCCGCTCCGCTTGTTCCAGGGTGGACGTGAGGCTGCGGCTCACGTAGACCTGACCGGTCTGCGGGGAGGACCCGGAGACGCTGGGCTTGCGGGCGATCTCCGCTTCGACGTCGGCGCGTACCGCTTCCACGTCAGCACCCGCTGTCTGCAGCAGTCGGGGAACCAGCCCCTCCTCCTGCTGCAGCAGTGCGAGCAGGAGATGCTCCTCATCCGTCTCGATCTGACCGGCCTGGACCGCGATGCTCTGGGCCGAGGTGAGCGCTTCCTGCGACTTCTGAGTGAGTGAGTTCATGTCCATGGGGTGTCTCCTTCAAGTCGGATGGTCCGGTGCTGCTCGAGCTGCTCGATGCGGGCGAGCAGATCGAGCACGAGTGCGATGCCGGCGTAGTTCACGGCAAGATCGGAGTGCAGACGCACGATGGTGCGCACGCGGGCGGGGACGGTACGGGCGAACCACAGCCGGCCGCTGGTGTCGACGTGGGCGGTGACCAGCCCCAGCTCGACGAACTTCCGCAGCGTATCCGGGTGGATACCTGCGGCCACCGCGGTCGCCGCCAGGTCGACCCGGGCGACACGGACGGGCAGGTGATGTGAGGTCATGATCCTCTCCTGGCATCAAACGACGATTCGTCACGGAGCTGTTCGAACAGCTCCTTCTCCTTCTTGCTGAGAGTGCGGGGAACGACGACCTTCACCCGCGCATACAGGTCTCCCGGCTGTCCTCTGCGGGGCATCCCCTGCCCGCGCAGGCGGAGCCGCCTGCCAGTGGACGAGCCGGGCGGAACGTGCACGGTGACCGGGCCGCCGGGGGTGGGCACTCTGACATCCGCGCCCAGCGCCGCCTCCCACGGTGAGATGGGAAGGTCCGTTTCGATGTCCGCGCCGCTGAGCCGGTACCGCTTACTGTCCTTCACGCGCAGCGTGACCAGCAGGTCCCCATCCTGTCCGTCGGCGCCCGCTCCGCCTGCACCCGCGATCCGCAGCCGCTGCCCGTCGACAGCGCCCGCTGGGATGTCGATGGTGTACTCCTGCGCGCCGCCGTACGGGGACGCGACCTGCACGGTGCGCCGCCCGCCCCGGTAGGCCTCCTCGACGGTGATCTCCAACTCCGCGTTGTGGTCGGCGCCGCGACCGAATCCACCGAAGCCGCCCCCGAAGAGGTCCTCCCAGTTCACGCTCTGCGCGCCGCCCCCGCTCCACGTGTATCGGGTGCCGCCGCTGCCGCGCGGCTGCTCGGAGGAGCGAGCCGCGTCCGCGGCGGCGTACTGCCGGAAGTTCTCACCGAACCGGTCGTACTGTGAGCGGGTTTCCGGGTCCGACAGCACATCGTGGGCTTCACTGATCCGTTTGAAGGTTTCCTCCGCCCCCGGGGTCTTGTTGACGTCCGGGTGGAACTTGCGGGCCTTCTCCCGGTAGGCGCGGCGGATCTCCTTCTGATCCGCCGACCGGGAGACCCCCAGCGCGCTGTAGAGATCCTCCGCCATGTCCTACTCCTCTTCCGGCCTGCGGGTGACCACGACCGCAGCCGGTCGCAGCATCCGCTCAGGCGTTCCGAACCCGGGGCGAGTGACGGCGAGGATGCTGCGCGGCGGGACGCTGGCATCCTCGACGACCGAGACCGCCTCGTGCAGCTGCGGGTCGAACTCCGCACCGTCGATGACAATCTCGGGGTACCCGAGTGCGCGCAACGCATCAGCGGCCTGCGCCCGGACGGCCTGCATGCCACCCAGAACGCCCTCGTCAAGGTCCACCCCGAAGCTGAGCGCCCGGTCCAGCCCGTCGACAACGGGCAAGAAGGCTTTGGCGGTGTGCCGCCGCTCCTGCTCGCGGACGGTCTGGATCTCGCGCGCCATCCGTTTGCGGAGGTTGTCGTAGTCCGCCGCCGCCCGGCGCCACCGGTCCTCGGCCGTCTCCAACTGGGCGGCGACCGCTGCTTGCGCGGCGCGGATCTCCTCCGGGGACACGTCGGTGAGGTCGTCGTTCAGCAGGTCCACGGCCCGCGTGTCCTCGTTCTGCTCCTCGACCATTGCGATCCTCCCTCCGTGCTACTTGTCGAATTCGGCGTCGACGACGTCGTCGTCGTCCTGAGCGGGCTGCTCAGCGTGGCTGGCGTTCGCGCGGGCCGCAGCAAGGGACTGCGCAAGCTGCAGCAGCTCGCCGGTGCGCTCTTTCGCTTCCTGCTCGCCGACGTTGTTCTGCACTGCCTCGCGGGCCTGCGTGATGAGCAGCTCCGCGCGGGCACGCTCGTGCGCCGGTGCGGCGTCGCCGAGCTCGCGCAGTACCCGCTCGACCTGGTATGCGGCGGAGTCCAGCTCGTTGCGGGCGTCCACGGCCTGGCGCAGCGCCTGGTCGTCAGCACGGTGCTGCTCGGCTTCCTTAATCATCCGGTCGATCTCGCCCTGGTCCAGATTCGAGGTGTCGCTGATGGTGATGCCCTGCTCGGTGCCGGTGTCCTTGTCCTTCGCCGTCACGTTCAGGATGCCGTTCGCGTCGATGTCGAAGGTGACCTCGACCTGCGCTTCACCGCGCGGAGCGGGCCGAATGCCGGTGAGCTGGAACCGGCCCAGCACCCGGTTGTCTGCGGCGTTCTCCCGCTCGCCCTGCAGGACGACGATCTCCACCGACGGCTGGTTGTCTTCGGCCGTGGAGAACACCTCGCTGCGTCGGGCGGGGATGGTGGTGTTGCGTTCGATGATCTTCGTCATCACGCCACCGCGGGTCTCCACACCCAGCGACAGCGGGGTGACATCCAGCAGCAGCACGTCGTCGACGTCGCCCTTGAGGACGCCCGCCTGGATGGCGGCGCCGACAGCGACCACCTCATCGGGGTTCACCGTCATGTTCGGCTCCTTGCCGCCGGTGAGCCGCTTGACGAGCGCTTGGACAGCGGGGATGCGGGTGGAACCGCCCACGAGGATGACCTCGTCGATATCGTTCTCGCTGATCTTCGCGTCGGCCATCGCCTGACGCACCGGACCGAGGCACCGCTCAACGAGGTCAGCGGTGAGGTCTTCGAACTTGGACCGCTTCACGGTCATAGTGAGGTGCTTGGGTCCGCTGGCGTCGGCGGTGATGAAGGGCAGGCTAACCTGGGTCTGGGACACCGAGCTGAGCTCGACCTTCGCCTTCTCGGCCGCCTCGAACAGTCGCTGCAGCGCCTGCGGGTCGTTGCGCAGGTCGATGCCGTTCTCGTTCTTGAACTCGTCGGCAAAGTAGTCCACCAGCCGGCGGTCGAAGTCGTCGCCGCCCAGGTGGGTGTCACCGGCGGTGGATCGCACTTCGACGACCCCGTCGCCCACGTCGAGGAGGCTGACATCGAACGTGCCGCCACCGAGGTCGAACACCAGGAGGGTCTCGTGGTTCTTCTTGTCCATTCCGTACGCCAGTGCGGCGGCGGTGGGCTCGTTGATGATGCGCAGCACCTCGAGCCCGGCGATGCGTCCGGCGTCCTTGGTCGCGGTGCGTTGGGCGTCGTTGAAGTAGGCGGGAACGGTGATGACGGCCTCGGTCACCTTCTCACCGAGGAACTTGCTGGCGTCGTCGACGAGCTTGCGCAGCACCTGGGCGCTGATCTCCTCCGGCGCGTACTGCTTGCCGCGGATGTTGAACCGTGCTTCGCCGTTGGGGCCTTCCACGATGTCGAAGCCGACGGCGTTGGCTTCCTCCTTGATCTCGTCGAAGGACCGGCCGATGAACCGCTTGGCGGACGAGATGGTGCCCTTCGGGTTGAGGATGCTCTGCCGGCGGGCAAGCTGCCCCACCAGCCGTTCACCGTCCTCGGTGAAAGCGACCACCGACGGGGTAGTGCGGGCTCCCTCCGCGTTCGGGATGACCTTCTCCTCGCCGTTCTCCCAGACGGCGATAACGGAGTTCGTGGTTCCCAGATCGATTCCTACTGCCTTGGCCATGATGGTTGTTCCTTTCTTGTCACGTGAGACACGTTTCAGGGGTCGCCAGAGAGCGCGCCAGGATCGGCGCAGGCGCAGGGCTGAGTGCCCAGAGTCAGGAAGCAGGCTGCTTCAGGGGGATCTTTCCGGACGGCGGGCTGCTCGATGGGCATCGCCACCCGCAGTACGCCCAGGTCGCAGCTGGTGGTGATGCTGTCGCTGTCGATGCCGGGCGACACTCCCACCAGCCGCATGAATTGCCCGTGGGGGCCGTCCGGCGGTGAACCACTTCGCGCCGGCGGTCGCGGACTGGGCCGCTGACCGCGCGGACGGTGAGCGGCTGGCCGCCCACCCAGCTCGATGGACTCCGAGTCGATGCCTGGCAGGTTCGCCTCAGGAACGTACTCGTCGCCCTCTCGGGACGGATCGACCGACATCGAGCGCGGATCCATCTGCTGAGCGATGCGCAGGTCCGCACATGAGGTCACCATCTCACTCCCCCCATTTAAGCTGAGTCGCTATAACTCCACTGCCGATGTTTGTTCGACGCGCGAACGCGCGGTAGAGCTACGTCGTTCTGGTACCAGACTGGACCCCACGTAGGCATTTCGCAAGTGATTCGCCTGACGAACGGAGCCTGAACCGCTTTCCAGACCGGCGCGTCCACAGGGCTCAGCCCCACCACCGCGCCGTCGCGCTCAGCGAGCCAAAGCGTCTCGACTGCTCCGAGCCTGGACAAGATGCGTCCTGTCACCGGGTCATTGGGTTCGATGAGCATGGACAGCACCAACGTCGCGGTGCGCTCGTCATTCGCGACCTCACTAAAGCTGGTCATCATCGGTTCCTCTCGGCGCTCGTTACCGACGAGGTGCGCCGAGCGCTACCGACGGATCAGCAACTTGGAACCGCAGCTACGAGTCATCGCTCGCCTCGTCCACGATGAGTCCAGCCTCGACCAGTGCAGCCCGCACGGCCTTACGGTCCACGCCCATCCGGCGACCGATGGCCCGCATCGAGACGCCCGCTCGGGCGAGGCGCACCGCCTCGGCCTTCTCGTCGATGCCCAGCCCCGGTCGTCGACTCGGCACGTTGCGACGACGCAGGTGCGAGAACACCGTGGCGCGGTGGATGTTTTACCTCTCAGCGAGCGTCTTGACTCTCATCCCGGCCAGGTAGTCGCCGACGAGGGCGTCCACCTCGGAGTCGGTCAGAAAAGTTTGAGCCGTCTCGACAGTGCTCGCAACAGGGCCACGACCATCCTTCGGAGCGGTATCCTGGGGACGTCGAGAGACCTCGTAGACCCCACGGTCTAGGCGGTTGACCAGGGTTTTTGTCTTGGGGGCGGAGTTGCCGAACGTACTACTCAGGGACCCCGATCGAGAAGCCCCGCGATCCTTGAGAAATCAAGGATCGCGGGGCTTCTGCCGTGTCAGGCGCCCGCCCCACCAACCCTTTGTGGTCGAAGAACCGAGGGATTTTCGCTGAATCGGCTGATTTCCCTCGGTTCTTCGACCACAACTGGGCTGCGAGTGGTGTGGTTCCTGCCCACGCCATCGACTCAGGGCTCATGTCGCGGCGTTAAGGTGAGGGATGACCGAATTCCCGCGCCTGCTCCACACCGTCCTCGACGCCGAGGACCCCCGCGACCTGGCCGAGTTCTACCGGCAGTACCTCGGACTGCACTACCGCATCGGCGACGAACCGCCGACCGACGGCAATCCCGACGATGCCGACTGGCTCGTCCTCGTCGACGCGGCCGGCAACCGGACGCTCGCGATCCAGCAGGTCGACGAACTCACGCCCACCACGTGGCCCGACCCGGACGTGCCCATGCAGCTGCACCTCGACTTCACCGTCCCCGATGCCGAGGCGCTGGAGACCCACCGGGAGCGCGCCGAGGCGCTCGGAGCCCGCATCCTCCTCGACCGCACCGACGATCCCGACGAACCGCTCTACGTCTTCGCCGACCCCGCCGGACACCCCTTCTGCGTCTTCGTCGCCTGACCCGCGCCTGGGATATCGCCCACGGCTCACCCCTGGGCGATGAGGTTCTGGAGGACCTGGAAGGCGACGGCGACGACGAGGGCGTTGTAGAAGAACGCGGCGATGCTGTGGAGGAGGACGATCCGGCGTGCGGGCACCCCGCAGACCTCGACGTCCGAGGTCGCGAACGACGTGCCGATCGTGTACGAGAAGTAGAGGTAGTCGAGCGTCGAGGGTGTGGTCGTCGTCGGGAACCGCAGCTCCTGCTCGTCGTTGGCCGCCTCGGTGACCTCATAGATCTCCGCGAACGCGATGTGGAGCATGAGCCACGAGAGGATGATGCCCACGCTCGCCGCGAAGAGGAGCGCCGTCTTCTCGGAGCCGGCCTCTCCCGACCCCTGGTTGACCATCGCGGTGATCGCCGCCTGGACGCCGACGATCGCGGCCAGCAGCGGCGGGATCCACAGCCACTTCGCGACCACGCGGGCCTCCTCTCGGTCACCCGTCTCGGGCAGTCGGCCCCTCCACACGACGATGAGCCCGACGACGAGGTAGCCCAGCGTCACGCACTCCCAGGCGATGAGCGCCCACAGCGCGTTCGTGAACAGGTAGAGCAGGCACATGACGACGATGACCGCCTGCGCCGCCCCGCTCGCCCACGCTCCCGCCGAATACCGTCGGGGTGGGATGGTCCGTGACGTCGAGTTCTCAGCCATGGCCCGAATATACGGCACCACGGCTTCCCAGCCGGCGGACGCGGTGCGCGTTAGAGTGAGGTGTGTCCGCCTTCGCCATCCCCCTCACCGTCGTCGGCAGCATCAACGCCGACATCACCGCGACAACTGAGCGCCTGCCCGGCCCCGGAGAGACCGTCGGCGGCGGCACCCTCACGCGCAGCCCCGGCGGAAAGGGCGCGAACACGGCCGCCGCGGCCGCCCGCCTCGGCGCCCGAACCCGGATGATCGGGGCCGTCGGCACCGACCCGACGGGGACCGAGATGATCGCCGCCCTGCGGCAGGCCGGTGTGACCGTCGACTCCATCGCCGAGGTCGACGCCGAGACCGGAACGGCGCTCATCACCGTCGACGCCCACGGTGAGAACACGATCGCCGTCTGCGAAGGCGCGAACGCCCACGTGAGCATCGGCGGCCACGACTTCGCCGACGACACCGTGCTCGCCCAGCTCGAGATCCCGATGACCGTCGTGTCCGCGCTCGCCCGCACCGTGCGCGGGTTCTTCGTCGTCAACGCCGCCCCCGCCCTGCCTCTGCCCGCCGAGGTGATCGACCGTGCCGACCTCATCATCGTCAACGAATCCGAGTACGCCGCGCTTCCGCAGCTGCGCTCCGCCCGCTCGGTCGCCGTGACCTCCGGGGCTAAGGGCTCTGCCCTCTTCTCCCGCGGCGACCAGATCGCCCACGCCCCCGCCCGCCGCGTCACCCCGGTGAGCACCGTCGGTGCCGGGGATGCGTTCTGTGCAGCCCTGACCATCGCCCTGCGCGCAGGGATCCCCGCCGAGGCGGCGCTGAGCATCGCGAACGCCGTCGGAGCGTACGCCGTCACCGACCCGAGTGCCAGGCCGGCGTTCCCCACCCTCGACCGCTTCCTCCGGGACGACAAGGACAGCAGATGACCGACGTCGCGACATGCACCGAGGCAGTGCCCATGCCGTTGCCCGCCCCCTCACCCTTCACCGGACTCAGTGCCTTCCCGCTCACCCCGGTCCGAGACGGACGCCTCGACGAGGATGCCTTCGCTGGGCTCATCGACCGCCTCGTCGCCGCCGGCGTCGACTCGATCGCCCCGCTCGGCTCGATCGGATGCGGGCCCTACTTCAGTCCCGAGGACCGCGCCGAGGTGGCCCGCCTGACCGTCGACCGTGCCGACGGCATCCCGGTGACCATCGGCATCGGGGCGCTGAGCACGCGTGATGTCCTCACCAATGCCGAAGCCGCCGCAGCGGCCGGTGCCGCAGCGCTTCTCCTCGCCCCCGTGAGCTACCATCCGCTCACCGAGACCGAAGTCGTCGAGCTCTTCCGGGCGGTCACCTCGGCGAGTGGTCTGCCCGTCATCGTCTATGACAACCCCACCACCACCCGCTTCACCTTCACCACCGAGCTCTACGCCCGTCTGTCCGAGATCGAGGGCATCGCGGCGATCAAGATCCCCGGACTGCCGCTCAGCCCCGCCGACTGGCAGGAACGGGTGGCAGGAATTCGGCAGGCCACCGGCGGCCGGGTCGCCATCGGCGTCTCCGTCGACGCATACGGCGCGGAGGGACTCATCGCCGGCTGCGACGCATGGTTCTCAGCGATCGGCGGGACGATCCCCGCCCCGATGCTCGCGATCACCCGCGCCATCCAGGCAGGCGAGGTCGAACGCGCCCGCGAACTCGCCGTCCTCCTCCAACCGCTGTGGGATCTCTTTGCCGCCCACGGCGGCAGCCTCCGAGTCGGGGCCGCGATCGCCGAGCACCTCGGCCTCGTCACCGGCGACTGCCTCCCGGCACCGCTCAAGGGACTGAGCACCGAGGACAAGCGCAGGGTCGCCTCGGTCGTCGACGACCTCGGCCTGAGCTGAGCCGCAGGCGACCGACCCCGGCCGCAGGCGACCGACCCCCGCCGCACCGAGCGGCGCGCCGCCGACGCCACGCGTTCACGCACGCGCCACCTCCGGTTCCGGGCACCGTCACCTCTCTCCATATATATGGAGTAGGCGGACACGAATCGTCCGCGCCGCCTCGACTCGGAGAACCGATGACGACAACGAAGACAGTCACCGCCGCCCTCACCGCCCTCCTCCTCACCACCGGCCTGAGCGCCGGGCTGAACGTCACAGGCGGCACCCCGGCACAAGCGGGAGAGGTGCCGGAGCCGATCACCACCTCGGCGCCGGGCGCGCAGGTCGCGCTCGGCTACCTCGGCGCGTACGAGACCGGACAGTTCGACGAGTCCGCAGCCGAGATCACCGCCGTCCACGGCAACACCGTCTTCACCGTCAACGCGCAGGCCGCGAGCGTCGACATCATCGACGCCTCTGATCCGAAGAACCCGGCCAAGGTCGGCGAGATCACCGGTTCGGGCACCGCGAACTCGATCGCGATCCGTGAGGACGGCCTCGGCGTCATCGCGCTGGAGAACGAGGACAAGACGAAGCCCGGGTCACTGATGTTCTTCGACGCGAGGACCACCTCGGCGACGGTGCTCGGAACGGTGGGCGTCGGATCCCTGCCGGACATGGTGACGATCACCCCCGACGGCAAGCAGGCCCTGGTGGCGAACGAGGGCGAGCCGGCCGGTGACTTCTCGACCGATCCGGAAGGGTCGGTGGGCATCGTCGACCTCCCCGCCGAGGTGGCCGCCCCCACCGAGGCGGATGTGCGGACCGCCGACTTCCGGGAGTTCGAGGAGGGCGGGTCGAAGACCCTGCCTGAGGGTGTGCGGGTCTTCGGCCCCAACCCCGAGGGCGACCTTCCGGTCTCCCGCAACCTCGAACCCGAGTACATCACCGTCGCAGGCGGCAAGGCGTACGCGACCCTGCAGGAGGCGAACGCGATCGCCGTCGTCGACATCGCCGCCGGGGAAGTCGAGCGGATCATGCCCCTCGGCTTCAAGGACTACGGCAAGGCCGGCAACGGTCTTGACCCCTCCGACAGGGATCCGAAGGACGCCCCGATGGTGAACATCGCGACCTACCCCGGGCTCAAGGGCGCGTATATGCCCGACACCGTCTCGACGTTCTCCGCCGGCGGCACCGACTACCTCGTCACCGCGAACGAAGGCGACTCCCGTGAGTGGGGCGACTTCGTCGACGCGGCCAGGGTCAAGGATCTCGGCGGCGACGGCCTCGCCCCCGTGTGCGAGACCTCGCCGTTGGCCGACAGCCTCGGGGATGACGAACTGGGTCGCCTCAACGTCATCACCGACCTCGGACTGAGCGAGGACGGGAGCTGCTATGAGGAGCTCTACGCGTTCGGAGGCCGGTCGTTCTCGATCTGGACGACCGACGGCACGCTCGTCGCCGACTCCGGCGATGAGTTCGAGCAGATGACCGCGAAGGCGATCCCGCAGTTCTTCAACTCCAACCACACCGAATCCAACCTCGAGGGCCGCAGCGACGACAAAGGACCCGAGCCCGAGGCGCTGACGATCGGCCAGGTGGGGGAGACGACGTACGCGTTCGTCGGCTTCGAGCGCATCGGCGGCATCGCCGTCTACGACCTCAGCGACCCGCAGAGCCCGGAGTTCGCGACCTACTTCAACAACCGCGACTTCTCCGTCTCCGTCGAGGATGAGATCGACGGTGCCGCGGATCCGGCAGGCCTGCTCTCGAAGGCCGGCGATCTCGGCCCTGAGGGCATCACGTTCCTCAGCGCGGGGGAGTCCCCGACCGGGGAGGCCGCGCTCGTCATCGGCAACGAGGTCTCCGGCACGACGAGCCTCTACTCGGTCGACGACCTCACCGAAGGCGGCGGCGATTCGGATGCCCGGGCCGACGCTGACGGAGGTGCCGGGGCCGAGGCTGACGGAGGTGTGGGGGCCGATGAGAATGCTGGCGCCGAGGCGGACGCCGGTTCGAGGGCAGACGCCGATGCCGGCGATGGCAGTGATGCGAGGGCGAGCGATGACGCGGACGCGGGCACCGGCGCGGATGCCGACACGGCCGATTCGCGCGGGTCCGGTGCGAACGACTCCGATGCGAAGGACTCTGACCCGAAGGGCGGCAGCGCCGGCGGTGTCTCGGCAGGGTCTGAGGGATCCGCCGCCGCCGACGATGAGAACGCCGGATCGCTGCCGCGCACCGGTGCCGACCTCGGTCAGTACCTTCTCATCGGCGGGGTCGCGGCCGGGCTCATCGCCCTCGGCGTCGTCGCCTTCCTCGTCACTCGGAGACGCTGAGCCGACGTCCCGGCGAGGACGTCGCTGGGCGTCCCCGCGGAGACGCCCAGCGGATCAGTCGATCTGACCGATGGGCTCGCGCTTCTCGGCCTGGAACTGGTCCTCCGCGCGTCCGCGCGCCCAGTAGGCCGAGATCGACAGCGACTCGCGGGGAACCTCGCGCTCCTTGAGGATGCGGCGGATCGCCTTGATCGTCTCCCGCTCCCCGTGGGCGAAGACCTGTGGGGTTCCCTCAGCCCAGTCGAGGTCGCGGACGGCGGCGATGAGCGCCTCGTCGTCATCGACCCAGGTCATCGTCATCCCTGCGGGAACCTCGGGCAGCAGACGGTCCTCGGCGTGGGGGACATTCGCGATGATGTGTCCGGTCGCCGCAGCGTCCATCTCCTCGAGCGCGGAACTCACCGCGGGGATCGCCGTGTGGTCGGCGATGAGCAGGTGCCAGGGAGCGTCCGGGTCGGGTCGGTAGGCGCCGCCGGCCCCCATCGCCACGAGCGTGTCACCCGGGGCCGCGGTCCGCGCCCACGGGCCGGCGATGCCCTCGTCTCCGTGGACGACGAAGTCGATCGTCAGCTGCCGATTCTCCCTGTCCATCTCGCGCACCGTGTACGTGCGGTTGCGCGGCAGCCTCTCGGGGGAGTGCTCGCGCAGTTCGGCGAGATCGTAGGGCGGGGTGAGTCCGTGCGCGGGGTCGGCGAAGATGATCTTGACGTACTTGTCCGTGGCGTCGTTGTCCCTGATCGCGTCGAAGCCCTCACCGCCCGCGGTGATGCGGATGAGATTGGGCGTGACCGCCTCGGTCGCGGTGACCGTGAGGATCGCCTGCGGGCGTTCGGGTCGCTTCGTGCGGGCAGGGGCGTCAGTCGTCATCGGAGACCTTTCGTTCGCGTTCGGTTAGGTTTACCTTAGCAAACAGGGGCGGTCGGCCCGTGCGCGTGAGCGAGGCACCCCACGAGTACGGCCTCCCACGCAGTCGAGGCCCGCCGACCCGCAGCGTCTACGAGGTCCGATCGGCGAAGTCGTCGCGGACTCGCCGCAGACCGCGCAGGTCGAGGTTGCGCAGCTCCTTCGGGGAGTCGACGATCTCGACATCGGGCAGTGCCGAACCGCTTCCGGCGCATCCCATCGTGTCCTCGGGGTCGAGGAGGACGACGCGCTTGCCCTCGCCCTCGAGCCGACGCAGCGCTTCGACGATCATCCGGCGGGCCACCTCGTTGATCGAATACACCCGGCGCATGTCGAGGGCGAAGACGTCGACGGCGTCATCGGGCGCGGCGATCTCCCGCATGACGTTCTCCGCCCCGGCCCACTGGATGAGGCCCTGGAGGCTGACGATGCGGACCATGTCGCCCTTCGCGTCGACGAAGCGGCGGTCGCGGCGGATGATCGAGCGTGCCGGTTCGGGCGCATTCATGATGTGGAGGCCGAGGTCGGCCGAGAGCGAACGGAAGATCTTCGCCCCGCGCACACTCGTGCCGTGCCGATCGAGCCGGGGCGAGAACGTCGCGATGCCGAGCTGACCGGGCAGGACGCCGAAGAGCCCGCCGGAGACGCCGCTCTTGGCAGGCACCCCGACCTCGGTCATCCAGTCACCGGCGGCGTCGTACATCCCGCACGTCATCATCACTCCGAGCACCTGCCGGTTGACACGCGGCGAGAGCACCTGCTCGCCCGTGAGCGGGTTCGTGCCGCCCCCGGCCAAGGTTGCCGCCATGATCGCCAAGTCCTTGACGCTGACGAGGACTGAGCACTGGTTGATGTAGCCGTGGACCACCTCGTCGGGGTCGTCGGTGATGACCCCGTAGGAGCGGAGCATGTTCGCGATCGCGATGTTGCGGTACGCCTCACCGAGTTCACCGTCCGCGATGTGCTCGTCGATGCGCAGCTGGCGTCCGGCGAAGCGCGAGAGACCGGCGCGGACGATCTCCGTGCGCTCGGCCAAGGTGGCGTCCTTCCCGCCGAGGAGGGCGTGGACGGTGAGCGCCCCGGCGTTGATCATCGGGTTGAGCGGCTTACCCGAGGACTTGTCGAGGGAGAGCTCGTTGAAGGCCTCACCCGTGGGTTCGACGCCGACCTTGTCGAGGACCGCCGGCAGACCGAGCGCTTCGAGCGCGAGACCGTAGATGAAGGGCTTCGACATCGACTGGATCGAGAACTCGAAGTCCGCGTCCCCCGAGTCGTATTCGACCCCGTCGAGGGTGGAGATGCAGATCGCGAGCTTCGTCGGGTCGGCGGATGCGAGGTCGGGGATGTAGTCGGCGGTGGCGCCGCTGAGATCGTAGCGATGACGCTCGAGCGACGCGTCGAGGAAATCGGGGATCGGTGATCGCATGGCACCTCCTGTCGTCGGTTCGGGGTCCGCGAGGGCTGCGACCCGACTGCCATTCTCACACACTGGTGCGTCCCGGCAGTGTGGGATCGCCCACCCCGGACCAGGCGGGCCCGGGAATGCACGACGCCCCCGCACGGACGGACCGTGCGGGGGCGGGGGAACGGGTCAGCCCTGAGACCCGGGCCGAACGCTCAGCGTCTGACGAGAGATCAGCGCCTCAGGAGCGCTCAGCGTCTCAGGAGGCGTCGGGCCGGTTGCGGGGGTCCCGCGGATCGACGGACCCGTCGGGTCGGTGCGTCTGCGGACGGTCCGAGCCGGGGTCTCCCGGGCGGACATCCGGACCGGGTCCGGAGCGGAAGTCAGGACGCGTTCCCGGGTTGCGTCCATCGGTGCCGATCGCACGGTCGGCGGCGTCGCGGGCACCCTTGATCTTGTCGCTGTACTTGCCCTTCGTCAGCGAATCCGCGGCACCTGCCGCCTTGTCGAGCACCTGATCGCTGAACTTCTCCATCTTCTCGGAGTTGAGCTTCTCACGGACCTTGGGGTCGTTGGCGAGGTTCTTCGCCTTGTTGAGGAACTTGTCGAAAGCCATGGTGGCGCCCTTCTTCACAGGTGTGGTTCACAGATGTGATGGTCAGCACCGATCGTAGACTCACAGACTGAGTCGGTCCTGGCAAACGCGTCCGACGCAGCTTGGGAGGCTCGGTTCGGTCGGCGGCCCGCGGACCGGTGGTTCCCGGGTCCTATCTCGCCGAGGTGTACCGCAGCGCCGCCTGGACCCGGGACTCGACGCCGAGCTTCGTGAGCACCCGGGAGACATGGGTCTTCACCGTCGCCTCGGAGATCCCGAACTCCCGGGCCAGCGTCCGGTTGTTCTTCCCCTCGGCGATCCCCGCGAGGACCTCGAGTTCACGGTCGGTGAGATCGTCGGGCAGGGCGGACGGCTCGGACTCCTGCCCCGCAGGTTCAGCCGGCAGCGTCGAGAGCATCGCGACGACGCTCGCGGTGACCTCGGGTGAGAGCACGGTGTCCCCGGCCGCGGCCCGGAGCACCGCGTCGATGAGTTCCTCGGCCGAGGCGTTCTTGAGGAGGAAGCCGGCGGCACCGGCACGCAGCGCCGCGAGGATGACATCGTCGAGTCCGAAGGACGTGAGCATGAGCACCGCAGGCCCCGTGCCCCGCAGCGCGCGTGCCGCAGCGACCCCGTCGAGGACGGGCATGCGCACATCCATGAGGACGATGTCGGGCCGCAGCGCCCCCGCCATGCTCACGGCGACCGCACCATCGGCGGCCTCCCCGACGACGGTGATCTCCGGTGAGGTCTCGAGCACCATGCGGATACCTGCCCGCACAGCGCCGTGGTCATCGGCGATGAGGACGGTCGTCATGGGTTCTCCTCCTCATTCCCCGCCGAGGCGGTCGTGCCCGCCCGTGGGTGCGCGGGCAGGACGATGACGGCGCGGAACTCTCCCGCCGTGAGCGCGAAGTCCGCCGTGCCGCCGAGGCGGTGGAGACGGCGGACGATGTTCTCCAGTCCCCGCCCGGTGCCGCCGGGCCCGGGACCCGTGGCATCCGGTGCGGAGACCGGGTTGGCGACGACGAACGTGCCGGGCTGCTCCGCAGTGATCGTCAGCGTCCGGGGGTCGGCGTGTTTGACGACGTTGGCGAGGAGTTCTGCGAAGACCGGGCGCAGCGCCTCCTCCTCGGCGCCGTCGAGCAGGCGCAGGCTCTCCTCCCCGGTGACGCTCACGCCGAGACCGCGGGCGAGAGCGAGCGTCTCGGACACCGAGGCCGCCGGATCCGTGGTGTCGGTGTCGGCGCTGAGCACGTCGATCATCCGTCGCAGCTCGCTGAGCGCCCGGTCGGCGGAGGCGTGGACGGTGGTGAGCACCCGCGCGCGCACCGCTTCGTCGCCGGTCGCGAGCGCGGCCTGGGACTGCAGCGCGATCGCAGAGATGTGCCCGGCGACGAGGTCGTGGAGGTCCTCGGCGGCAGCGGCGCGCACCTTCTGTTCGGCGAGCCGAGCGCTCACCTCGGCGGTGCGGTGGGCGAGGACGGCCATCTGCGTCTGCGCATCGGCCCGGGAACGTTCGGCCTCGGCTCGGGCGCGTTGGGCCTCGGCGGTGTTCCGGTGCTCACGGACGCTGCTCGCCCACAGGGCGGGCAGGAAGACGATGAGCGCGGCGAGCAGGGAGAACTGGAAGGCCGCGGACACCTCCGCGCCGAGAGCGAAGGCAATGAGCCCGGTGACAACAGGGACCGCCCCGGCAACCAGGGACACGGTCTTCGCGACCGGCCGCGGAGCGTGGCCGACGAGGGCGAAGACGAGCTGGAAGATCAGCCACAGGGCGAAGTTGTGCCCACCGGAAAGGAGGTCGACGCCGAGGCCTGCGAGGATGCTCACCGTCGAGACGAGCACACGGGAGGCGAAGAGCGTGCCGACGAACCCGCAGAGCACGAGGACCGGCAGCGCGACGGCTTCGGGGACGATGTCGATGGCGAACCACCGGTCGCGGGGGCCGAGGACGATGAAGAGGATGCCGATGCTGCTGAGCACGATCGCGGTGACGAGGTCCTCGAGATCGACGCTCGGCAGCCCCGGCACGCGGATGTGCCTGGGGGAGGGCCTCGTCGACGACATGGTCTGAGTCTAATGAGGCACACCCCGGTGCGGATCATCCCAAAGTCGCATGCCCGAATGCGACTTTGTCCTGACGCGCTGGTCGAGGTCGCGTTCCTAGCCTGAGGTCATGGACTCACCGCACACGTCGACGAACCGGCAGCCCGGGGGCGGCGAGCAGCCCGGGGGCGCCGGGACACCCGAGACCTCCACCCGGCAGCCGCGAGTGCAGAGCGCGGCCGGCTTCTTCAGCGGACCGGCCGAACTCCTCGAATTCGTTCTCCCGCTCGCCACCGCCCAGATCCTCGGTGCCACCCCCGCCCAGACCGGAGCACTGCTCGCCGTTCAGTTCCTCGTCTCCCTCCTCGTGAGGCCGGTGGCCGGTGTCCTCGTCGACCGCGCAGGGAGTGAGCGGGGCACGCTTCTGCTCGCGGCTGCCGGGGCGGGATGCGGTGCGCTCTCCTTCGGCCTCTACGCCGCCGCGACCACCGTGCCCCCGGCCTTCGCCGCCGCTGTTCTCGGCGGCCTCGGCGGCGCGTACTTCTGGGTGGCGGTCCGCGCCCACATCGCCTCACGCATCGACTCCGGAGACGACCGCTTCGCCGCACTTATGGAGAGCGAGTCCTCCGGCGCGTGGATCGCCTTTCTCGCCGGCATCCCGCTGTTCCAGATCGCCGGAGCACAGGCGATGTTCCTCGCCTGCGCGGCCTCGTGCCTCGTCGCCGGTGTCCTCCTCGCGCTCACTGCCCTCACCGGCTCCGGCCGGCTCACCGGCACTGACCGCCTCGTCGCGAGACCCCTCACGCCGGTCGACGCCCGGAACCTGTTGCGGTCCCTACGCGGAATCCTCGTCCTCGCCGGCGTCGTCGCCTTCGCCGAAGGCATCGTCTCCCTCCTCCTTATCCTCCACCTCATCGGGCAGCTCGGCTTCGACCTCGGCGCGATCGCGCTCGTCTATCTGCCCGGGGCGATCGTGCTCAGCATCGCCCCGAAGCCGTTGCACCGACGTGTCCGCCGGGTGCCTCCGCACCGGATCCTGCTCGTCGGTCTCGGCTGCTCCGCCGTGTTCGCCGCGGCACTGGTCGCCCGACCCGGCCCTGTGGCCCTCGCGGTGCTCTGGATCCTCTCCGCCCTGTGCTTCTCGCTGCTCGTCCCCCTGCTCGAACGTCTCGTCGCCGAGGTCTCCGGTGGGCACGCGGGTCGCGGATTCGGGTGGTACCAGAGCGCGGACCTCCTCGGCTCTGCAGCAGGTGCCCTCGCCGCCGGTCTCCTCTTCGGAGCGGGACTGTGGGAGGTCGCGACGATCGGGGCGGGGCTCCTCCTCGTCGTCTCCGGCGTCCTCGGCCGGCGCAGCCTCCGGTCCTTCGCAGCCCTCGCGACAGCACCCGAGCACACTCCACCACCACAGCACCATGATCAGGGAAAGGGGCTGAGCCTAGCCATGAAGAGAACCGCCACCACCCTAGCCGTCCACCTCGGCATCTACGCCGTCGCGCAGATCGTCTTCGCCGTCGTCGCCCAGAGCTGGCCGTGGGAGGTGATCACGGGAGGGACCTCGGTGACGACCCTGCTGACGTGGAACGCCGAGGGCTCGCAGCTGCAGAGGCTGGTCGGGTCGGTCTCACGCATCTGGACCATCGTCGTGCTCGTCGACATCGTCTGGTCCGGCTACCGGATGCTCGTGCCCAAAGAGCGGACCGAGCCCACAGAGGAGTGAGCGCCTCAGCGCAGCATGACCCCGGAGCCGTGGAGGCTGACCCGCAAGCCGTCGTCGGCGGGTTTGATGTCGGTGAGCTCGAGTCCCGCGGGCAGGGTCTCGAGGTCGATGACGATGTCGGAGATCGCCGAGGTGAGGAACCCGGGAAGGGTCGAGAGGTCGACCTGCGCGGAGCCGAGCTGCAGCGTCGTCGCCGAGACGAGGATCCGCCTCGCCTCCGCACGGGTGTCGATGCCGATGCGCACGTCCTGACCGAGCAGGGAACCCGTGAGGACGAGCCCGCTGGCACTGCTGTCGAACGCCATCCCGTCAGGCAGAGACGCCTTCTCCTTCGCCAACCGGTCGATCGTCGTCAGCGGGATCGTCGCTTCGGCGTCGACCGTGCCGACCGGACGCGAGGAGTCGGTGGGGACGTCGAAGAGCTTCGCGTCGACGTTCGTGAAGTCGATGCCCTCGTAGGTGGCCTTGGCCGCGGTCACGCGCACCGCATCGAGACGGCCGGCGGCGAGCTGGGTGAGGACAGGGAAGCCCTCGACGTCCACCTCGGTCTCACCGTAGGACTTCAGGCCCTCGGCGATGCGCTGTTCGGTGAGACTGTCGACGATCCTGTCGGCGGCGATCGCGCCGACGATGAGGGTGAGGACGACGACGATCCCGGAGACGATGAGGGTTCTGCGGCGGCTGCGGGGGCGGGCGTACTCGCGGGTCGTCATGGCCTCCATTGTTCCATCGCGCACGCCTAGGATGGGGTCATGGACTCGACTCGCACGCAGAACATCAGGACTCTCTCAGCCCGTCTCAACTCGTTCCACTCGTCTATCTACTTCTCCGAGACCGTGGGCCGCTCGTTTGCCGAGCTCGGCCTCGAACCCGGGGTCGAGGCGAATATGGCCGCCCGATCGGCCCCGATGGGCCGCGTCACGGCAGGGGTCGTCGCCGGGACCTTCTCCAACTACTCGCCCGAGTTCATCGCCACCATCGTTCCCCGCGTGTGGGACGTCGTCTCGCCCGACGTCATGGTCTCCGCCCGCTTCGACGCCGTCTCCCTCTACTTCGAGGAGCTCTTCGGTTCCCGGGACGACATCGCCCTGCTCACCGAGGCGGCCACCGAACTCACGACGGCACTGACCCCGGTGCGGGCGGACCTCGACTTCTCCGGGCGGGCGCTCGCCGCCGCGACGGCCGACGCCGTCGACGCCCACACCCCGGCGACTGCTTTCGAAGCTCTGTGGGACACCGCGACGGTGCTGCGCGAGTTCCGCGGCGACGGTCACGTCGCCGCCCTCGTCACTGCGGGCGTCTCCGGCATCGAGGCGCTCCTCCTCGACGTCGCCACGGGTGCGGGTTTCAGACCGCGGGCGGCACAGAAGACCCGAGGGTGGAGCGACGAGGCCTGGCAGTCGGCGCAGGAGAGCCTCGCCGAGGCGGGGCTGATCACCCTCGGCACGGACGAGCGCGGGTACCCGCTGCCGGAGATCACCGACGCGGGACGACAGCTCAAAGAGGAGATCGAGATTCTCACCGACGGCACCGTGACCGCAGCGTGGGCGCGGCTGAGCGACGAGCAGATCGCCGCACTCGTGTCCCCGAGCCGCACCCTGGTCAAGGTCTTCGCCCAGGCAGGCGCCTTCCCGGCCTCGATCTTCGCCCAGCCGGCGAAGAAGACGAGCTAGTGTCCCGCGCCGTTGATTCGTTGTAGAAGTCGTCCGATGGAGGTGAGAATCTCGTCGGCGGTCTTGGTCCAGATGAAGGGTTTCGGGTTCTCGTTCCATGCTTTGATCCAGCCGCGGAGGTC
>NZ_FXZC01000013.1 GCF_900169275.1 Brevibacterium casei CIP 102111
GCATTCAGCGATTAACTACCGACCGCCCGTCGAGGTCCATTCCGAATGGATCAACCAGTCCGGGACAGAACCCGCGGCTGCTTAGGAAACCAAGAATAGGAGCCTCTACGAAACCCGGGGCTTGACAACTGGGTCGCCGGCCGGGTCACCATCACCGGGGGAGGAACCATCGACAACCCTGCCGATTCCAACGCGACCACCGACGACACCGGGTCATCAGAATCCAACGCCGCCGACACCGCGAACTCGGACACCGGTCGAGACGGGACCTCGCAGTCAGACGGCGACGATGACAAATCGGGCGATAACGGAACGTCAGAAGGAACCGCGAGTGGTGGCTCTTCACAGGCTGACTCGCATGGGTCCGATGACGACGACAGCACGCAGGCCAATGCCTCTAGCAATGATGGTGCCGACGGCACCGATCAAGACGCATCCGCTTCCGCAAACGGCCCGGGGAACGACGCTTCCGACTCCGACTCAGCAACGGACGACCCCGGCGACAGCAACGACGCCACAACCGACGCTGGCGGAACCGGCGCCAATGCTGGCTCCGGCGCAGACGGCCCGAACGACAACGCCGACGAGGGCCACGCCGATGACGGGGCTAACGACGGTGACGATGGCAAGACCAAGGCAGACGGAGGCAAAGAACCTGCTGACTCCAAAGACAAAGCCGAGGGCAATGCCGACGATTCCAACCTCGACAAGCCTGCACCGAATGACCCAGTCGACGTACCCGAGCTACCAACCGGTCCCGGCGATGACACCGAAACGCCACAGCAACCAGGTGATGACCTCGGACTGACCAACGAAGACGAACCCAACGACGAACCGTCCGAATCAGACAGCAGCGAACCTGCCCCGACTCCGTCATCAGACGATGACCGAACCGTCACCACCGACTCCGGCTCCCAGCCTGACTCGTCAGCGACCAGCTCACCCAATGGACTGGTCATCGGTCTCGTTATCGGCGGATTGGTCATTCTCACCGCAGCCGGCCTCGGCGTGATCGCCTTTAACCGTCGGACCAAGAAGTAGTCCGTAGCCTCACCTGCCACTGAAATGGAGGTTTCACCAGCATGATCGTTCGTAAGCTGATCCCCACACTCCTTGGGGCCGCTGTGGTCTTCGCTACGGCGATCATCCTGCTCATCGTCCTCGTGCTCGGACTGCTCACCGCCCCGAGCGAGGACGCTTCAGCAGCCGAGGAACCGACCTGCACACCGGGCGGCGGCAATTCCTCGGCTGTCGTCGTCCCCGACGAGTACCAAGACTACGTAGATGCCGCCGCCAAGGAATCAGGCCTCTCCGTTGGCATCATCGCCGCCCAACTCAAAGCCGAATCGAACTGGGACCCGAAAGCCGTCAGCCCCGTCGGAGCAAAGGGACTTGCCCAGTTCATGCCCGAAACGTGGAAAGAATTCGGTAATGGTGGCGATCCGTTCAACCCCAAGGACGCCATCGCCGCCCAGGGGCGATACATGAAGCACCTGAAGAACCTCGTCAAAGACCACGCCAAGGGCGACAAAAACCTGGTAGAGCTCACCCTGGCTGCGTACAACGCTGGCCCCGGCAAGGTGAAGGAACTCGACTACGACATGAACAAGATCAACAAGATCGAGGAAACCCGCAATTACGTCGAGAACATCACCAAGGCCGCCAAAGGCGACTACACCACCGACTGTGAAGATCCCGGCGATAGTGGAGCCGGAGGCGGCGGAGACATCCTCAAGACCGCGAAACACCTCGCCTGGGATAAACGAGTCCAACTGCCCCGTAGTACGGCCGCTCGCCACGGTGAGGACGCAGCAAAACCGGAATACGTCAAAGCCTCACAAAAGTACAACAAATCAGTCACCACAGCCTTCTTCACCGACTGCGGAGTCTACGTCGCCACCGTCATGCGAGCGTCTGGGGCGGATAAGAAATTCCCACTGCGCGGCACCACCGACGTCCAGCTTCCCTACCTGAAACAGTCGGACAAGTACAAGACGTTCAAGCCGAAGTCCGAGGGCGACCTCAAGGCCGGTGACATCATGATCACCCCTGGCCACATCTACATCTACAGCGGCAAGCGACGCAGTGGACCAGCAAACACCTCACTAGCCGCCAGCCTCTACACTCGCCCTCCCAGTGGGCAGGACACCTACGGCTTCGGCTCCTACACCGCCGCCCGACTGGTCAAAGGATAATCATGAACTACAAGCACTCACTCACCATCATCATTACCATCTTCGCCGTCGTCGCCCTCGTCGTCGCCGGAGCGGTCTGGTACTTCATGTCCAAACCCACCAAGGTACTCGTCACCATCACCTCACAGCCGCACACCGTGGAGATCACCATCAACGGTGAGTCGTTCGGCACACGCAAATCAGGCAAGACCTTCCCCGTCGAAACCAAGGAAGACTCTCTGAGCATCACCGCATCCGCTGACGGGTTCGCTGATGACACCATCGTCGAATCGATCAATGGAAAGCAGGTCAGTTCGTTCATCGGCCTAGTGCCTCAAACCGATGAAGCCGAGAAGACACTCCGAGAAGAAGGAGACCTCGACCAGCAGGAGGACGCCACCGAGAAGTACCTCCGCGAATCGGAAAAACTTCGCGCAGACTGGCCGATCCTCGACGAACTGCCACGCGAGACTATGACGTACCGCGCCTACCAGGGAGAATCCGAGGACGGTGACCACGACTTCGGCATCCACCTCTTCCTCTACCCCGACAACGCCGATCAGGGCCGCGACGACTTCTACCGATGGCTCAAGTCCATCAACGAAGATCCACACGACTACGAAATCGTCGAAGAGATGGACACCGGACCGAAGAAGGCTGTCGTTCCACCGCTGCCGACTCGAGATGAAGTCGAAGCGCTGTCTCGTGACGACATCACCGACCCGAAAAAAATCAAGAGTGACAACCTCGAATCAGACGCCGCGGCACTGCAATTCGCCACCGCGACGACCACCTGGCACGCAAGCAAAGACACCCCGCATTCTGGGTTCAACCGCACGCACCAACTAATGTCGAAGTCACTCGCTGACTCCATCACCGAGCCAGAACGCCCGACCTATACCCCCAAGTGGTTTGAAGCCGCTGACAACGATGCCGAATCGTACTCGTGGCCCATCGACATCTACGAAGGCACAGGATCCAACTCCTTCGAAGTCGAAGTCTGCTGGGCCTGGGTGTCTGAAACGCACGAACCCGTCATCGAAGGACCACGCAAATACTCCATCACCATGGGAGACGACGATGGACGCCCTGTAGTCACCGGCTACGAGTTCGAGGACCCCAGCAACTTCGTCGCCTCCGACACGGACCAGTGCCTGTCCAACGACTAATCGTCCGAATGTGCAGTGATCAACACACGACTGCCTGCGATACGAAACCCGTGCACAGACTTCCGAGACCAGGAGAAGAACAATGAGTGGGTTCACCACATTCGCCGGAGCCGAGAACCACGCCTTGCGCATCCTCGTCCTCGATGGGATCCGCGACTTCGAAGTCCAAGTACGCAACGATCCTCGGATGATGGACCACATCGCTGACAGCGATATGTCGCTCGACGACTACAGAGCAATCCACGACCGAATCGCAACTAAACTGCTCAATAACGAGGAATTCGACCACCGTCTCTTCGACGGCGACGAAACCCAGTTCGTCGTCGCTCTCGCCGAAGACGGAGCAGGTACCACGTCCTACCAGAACACCGACGCAGGCCAAGCCGCTCGAATCCGAGACGAACAGATCATCGAAAAGGCCAAAGCTATGGATCAAGAACGCCGCACCACCGACTCAAACCCGGCCCCTGCCCCCACAGCGGATCCGCTATCCGAACGCACGTACAACCGTGCGACGCTGGCCGCCGCCGGCCACCACCTCGAAACTGGAGACTGGGATGCCCATCGAAAGCTTGCTCAGATCGCAGTCAAGAGTGGCTACGCCGCTGAAGTGACGCAAGAGTACTTCAACGACGCTGGTACTGATACGCCCCTGGAGCACAAGATCGAGATCCTCGACCCTGGCGAGGCTGCCCCTTGTGCGACCCCCGGCCTCCGTCTCGAAGAAGAAAGTGTCCTCGGCTCAACTATTTCAGTCGAACAATTCACCCCAGAGACTCCGCATGGATTCTTCGGGCCCGTCACTCCACTCGAAGACGCTCCGACCGACCCCGAAGGGCCAGGCAACCCCGTCGCCTCCGACGCGCACCTCAGCGCACTATCCGCTCAGCCGCCTCACCCACCGGCGCGCAGCACAGGTCCCAGCCTGACCTGATCGCACTACAGCACTCTCTATCGGCACACTTCCACCAGCCTGGAGCATCATTAATGCTTCTGGCTGGTATTATTGATGTCATGAGCTATCAAGTGGTTGCCGCGCTTAGTCCCGTGGCCTACGACTACAACGGGTTCGTGACCTCTCGGCAGGCCCACGACGTAGGGGTGTCGAATACGCAGCTGAAGTCGATGGCTGACGCTGGAGTCCTGGAGCGAGTTGAACATGGAATCTACCGGTTCGAAGCTGCCCCTGGGCAGCTCTCCGATCCGACGTTCTGGCGGTGGCTCGCCGTCAGCCAGGGCGACCGTCACGGAAGCGACGGTGTACCACCGGTCATTGTGGCGGGAGAGAATGCCGCTGAGCTCCACGACATCGGTGACTTCTGGCCTCGCGGCTTTGACTTCATCGTCACTGCCCGTCGGTTCACTCGAATCGATGACGTGCGGCTTCGGAGGCGGACAGTCGAGCCGATTGATGTCGACTATGTTGACTCGATTCCGGTCCTGACTATCGAGGCCACCCTGGCGGATCTGGCGGGACCAGATCAAGGTGCAGATCTGTCACTGATTGGGGATGCCTACAGGGATGCCCGTCGACTGGGGAGGATTGTGAGGCCTGAGCGTCTGGTGGCTCTTCTTGGGCGACATGCCCACATTCATGGATTCTCCCGAGGCGACGGAGCGGCACTCCTCGACTACATCGGGCCGAACGCCGATAGAGTCGCCGCATGACAGATTCCGGCTACTCGACCTGGACGGCCACCGACAAGGCGATCAAAGCAGCGGCGAGGACAATTTCGAAAGAGCAAGGACGAGACTTTCACGCCCTCATTCGCGGCGCCTACTTCGACCGGTTCCTCTCTCGCGTGTTCGATGAATCGCAGGGAAACCGCTGGGTGCTCAAAGGTGGTTCTGGCATGCTCGCCCGAGTCCCCGACACTAGAGCCACCAAAGACGTGGATCTCACTACCTCGGCCATGTCGATCGACGATGCCGAACGAGCACTGATCGAAGCCGCGTTCAACGACATCGGCGACCATGCAGTGATCCACCACCGCGACAGTCGCCCCATCGTCGAACGTGACGTGCAACCCGATGTCACAGGGCGACGAATCACATTCGAGATGCGTGATGCTCAGACGTTGAAGCTCATCCACACGATTCCTGTTGACTTGGTCGTCGAGGACGGTCTGATCGGCAGGACGGAAGTGATTGATCCAGCCTCCAGAGTCATGCCATCAAGGGGATTGCCGACAGCCCCCTACCGTCTTTATCCACTGGCAGATCAGATCGCCGATAAGGCCAGTGCCACCATGCTTCGCTTCAACGGTCGACCGAGCACGAGGACCAAGGACCTCGTGGATCTCGTCGTCATCGCGCGCACACAATCAGTTGATGTCGACAAAATGCGAGCAGCGATAGAAGCACGCTTCACGGCTCGACGTGAACCGATCCCCGCTCAATTCAAAGTCCCCGACGGGTGGAGTGCACGATACTCACAGATGACAAAGGGTGTGCCAGCTTGCCAGGGACTCGAAGACGTTCACGCAGCCGAAAAGCTCGTCGGCACACTACTGGCACCAGCCCTCAACCCCGCACACCCTCGGTGTCACCAGTGGACGTCACAACGCGGATGGGATACAGCCCCTGAGGCCAGCAAAACTGTTTCGCCCACTGATCCGACCATGATTGCCCCTTCGGTCGAACCTCCTGGATCCGACGGACCAGGCGTGAACTAACGCTGCGTTCATCGGCTCCGGCACCCTGGTTGGTGCCGTGGTTGAGAGAGGCCGGTCCCCACACGCTGACTGTGGTGACCGGCCTTACTGATGAAATCCTGCCGCGCTGGGCGGCGTGGTTGCGTTCTGTACTTCGTGACCGAGGTTCATGGCTTCCGAATTGGGTGCCCTGCGTGGAGCTGCGTTCTTGTGGGGGAGAGGGTCCGAGATTCTCTTATTGTCCCGGCGCGCTGGTGCCCACGCCGTTCTCATACGCGCGGACGACGAGCGGCATTCGCACGATCTTCGCCTCATCGGCTATCAGAGCTGCCATGCCCTCGCCCCATGTGGGTGCGTGGACCAGAGTGTTCGTGTCGCGGCAGCTGACCACGGTGAGCTCGCCTACCTCGTGGACCTTCGTCCACCATTCGTCTTGGTGGGCGTCGTTGAACTCAAAGCCGCCAATCGAATGGCCATCGACGAAGAAGTCGACGTTGAACCGGTCACTGACATCCGCTCCAATCTTCTCCGAGATGGGCACAGCCTGTCCTCCGGCTTCCGGCGGGACGAACGCGTTGTTCGGGGGTGTCTGCCCCGAACAGTTCCGAACGATCAATGAACAGCATCGCCGAATACGTCTCAATCATCGTCGGATCAATCCTCAATGCCTGACTCATCCTCAAAACCTCCCAATATTCCTCGGCAACACCAACTAACAATCTCATCCTCTCCAAACTCGCTCCACAACACCAAGCAACCCCACCGCAAACACACACATACGCCCTCCGCGCATCTCCCGCGCCGCCTCCCCGAAGAACTCTCACACCTCTGGCACCAAGGTGCATACCGGGGACATTTCCGTCCCCGATGACAAACGCTCCACGCCGCTGCGGCAGAACCACCGACATGAGCTCAACCACGCGTATCTGTGCTGAATGCACTCGCGAGATCGCCGCTCTTGGCGGAAGCAAACGTCGCTACTGTTCTGACCGGTGTCGGGAACGATCGAAAAAGCGTCGTGCCCGCCAGCGTGCAAACACCAGCCAGGTTGCTGACCTAAGACGCCGACTCAATGAATCTCGAGCACGTGAAGACCGGCTCGAATCACGGCTCGCGGCCGCGCGCGAACGCATCGAGACCACCCGGACGAAGATGCGTCGCCAAGCGGTCAAGCACCGCAAACGCGAACGCCACGCCCAACGAGCGATCATCGACCGCGTCCGCACCCTCGTGGCCACACGTGACCGACTGGCATCGGTGACCGCCGATCTCGAAGCTGCCGCCTCAAATCAGAATAACCGGACAGACCTCGAAATCGCCGCCCAGCAGATCGTGGACCTGCAGAAGCGATTGGCCACGGTCACCGACCGTCACCAGGCACTGACCGGTCAACACACTGAATTGCGTGAGCGGTACGCCGCGCTGGTGTCCGACTATAACAAGGCCGTCGAGCGGCTCAATGACCTCGCCCGTGACCGGCAACGTTTCCGTCCGGTCATCGAGGCGTGGGACACACTGGCCGGTCGTCTCGCGAAGTCGGCCAAGACAACCACCCTGTCCGCCGGTGACCGAGAGATTGTCCGCATGTGGGCGACCTGGCAGACCGGACGTGACCGCCGCCGACGGGCCGGACAATGACCGCTGATCTTGTGACCGTTGACCGGCCAGACCGGTCCGTGTCCGACCGACTGACCGTGACCGAAGGAGACCTCTCATGACCGTGTCCATCTCGAAGATGTCCATCAACTACTACCTCGAACATGCCGCGACCGGCGACGGTCTGACCCGCGACATGACCGCTTACTACACCGAGGCCAAAGCCCCTCCGGGCACATGGCTCGGTAGAGGTCTCGACGGACTGACCGGACTGTCCGTCGGTCAGCAAGTGACCGAATCTCATGCCCGGTCGCTCTACCAGGACCAGGAAGACCCCGTGTCCGGTCGTCCGCTCGGTCGGCCACTGATGAAGACACATTCCACACCCAATGGCGCGGTCACACCGGCCGGTCGTCCGGCCAAGACTGAACGCGAGGGCGTGGCCGGCTTCGACCTGACCTTCTCCCCACCGAAGTCCGTGTCCGCTCTCTGGGCACTGGCCGGTCCCGAGCTACAGGGCCGCATCCAGGACGCGCACCGCCAGGCGCTCGAAGAAACACTCTGTCAAGCCCCGGGTTTCGTAGAGGCTCCTATTCTTGGTTTCCTAAGCAGCCGCGGGTTCTGTCCCGGACTGGTTGATCCATTCGGAATGGACCTCGACGGGCGGTCGGTAGTTAATCGCTGAATG